>NZ_AOHX01000040.1 GCF_000337735.1 Natronorubrum sulfidifaciens JCM 14089
CCAGCCCGCTCAGAGATGTGTATAAGAGACAGTCGCTGACGTGGCCCAGAAACGGCCGTGTGATTGGAGATTCGCCGTGGCTTCCCAAAACGAGGTGGTCGATGTTGGATTCGCTTGCAGCCGCGAGAATTTCCGTATGTGGCGTGCCGGTTCGAAGCAACGTCCGACACGGACGACCGACTTCCTCGGCGCGGTCGACTGCACGGTCGAGCACTCGCTCGCCGCGGTCTTCGGCACGCTCGAGCGGTGAGTCGGCTGTGCCGACGGTCGCATCGTGGTCCCGTGTGGGATCGACGACGAACAGTGCGGTGAGCGTGGCATCTGGAAACGATGCGAGACTGTACTCCAGTCCGGCGAAGCTGCGGTCTGATCCGTCGAGGGGAACGAGGACGTGCTGTGGCATGGCGTATCTGGTGGCGAGTGACGACCCACCGACACGACGTTCCACGCCAGCACCGATAAAGCCGAAGCCACGGATTCACAGAGAGACAAGGTGGAAGACCGAGTCGGACGGACTGCTGGTGTCAGCGCCCGCCACACACCGATCCGCCACCCGTGATCGACGGGACACTGAGACAATACTCCGTGGATGAACAATATTTTGGTATCGTATCACGTCGTTCGGGTATGACGAAACACATCTTGGTTCCGCTCGATGGCTCCGAATCGGCGTGGGATGCGCTCACGTACGTGTTCGAGCACTACGACGGCGAACGGATCACCGTGGTCCACGTCGTCGATCCAGCCGAAGGCATCTATGCAGGGTCCGACGGCGGCTACTACGACAGTACCGCGTTCGACCGGGCGCGCGAACGCGGCGAGACACTCTGTGAACAAGCCAAAGAACGCCTCGAGGACGGGGAGTACGCCTCGTCGACAGTGCTCGAGACGGTCGTCGAAACGGGCCGACCGTCTCAGACGATCCTTCGAGTCGCCGACGAACACGACGTCGATCAGATCGTGATGGGGAGCCACGGCCGTTCGGGTGTCTCGAGACTCCTCCTCGGCAGCGTCGCCGAAACGGTGACTCGACGGGCGGCGGTTCCAGTAACGATCGTTCGGTAGCGAGGGCCGACTCGAGGACGTCGTCGGCCAGAGACGCGATTACGACACGTATTTGGGCTGAGGTTCCGGACTGTCAATCATGCAGAAAAACGTCGGCGAGACGGAGAAAACGGCACGACTGCTCGGTGGACTCGTCTTCGTCGGTGCGTCGATGGCGACCGTCGCCTTCGGGGCGTCGCTCGGGCCGTCCAGACAGAGTCTCATCGCAGCGCTGGCGCTACTGATTGCGGCGGTGCTGTTGGCGTCTGCAGGCGCACAAACGTGTCCACTGAATCGTCTGCTGGGTCGAGACACCTACGAGCGCGACGGGCCTGACGACGCCTGAGAGGGACTGGTGTCCCGCCGTGTACCCACCCCGCCGCCCGCGAACGGTATCCGGACCGTATTAGATGACGTTTTGTAGGATCCCTCCATCGACGGTCACTGCCTGACCAGTGATGTTTCTGTTCTCCGCGAGGAAGACCGCAGTTCGGCCCATGTCTTCGGGCGTCTGATCACGGCCCATCGGAATGACTCGTTCGATCGTTTCCTCGTAGGGCTCGTCGAGTTCGGGCGTCAGTACGTCTTCCCACATCGGCGTCTGGACGATGCCCGGACAGATGGCGTTGACCGTCACGTCCGGTGCGAGCTCGAGCGAGAGCGACTTCGTGAGCCCGATCACGGCGTGTTTCGACGCACAGTAGTGGCCGAGCCCGGCCGCCCCGATGTCGCCAGCGATCGAAGCCGTGTTGATGATGCTCCCCTCGGCCTCCCGCAGGTGAGGGATTGCGGCTCTCGAGGCGAGAAACACACCCTTTGCGTTCACATCCATGATCGAATCCCACTCGGCGTCTGCCATCTCCTCGACGGGGGTAACGGTGATGACACCCGCGTTGTTCACGAGCAGATCGAGTGTGCCGAACTCCGAAACGGTCTCTTCGACCATCGCATCGACCTGCTTCGGTTTGGTCACATCGCACTCGATAACGTGTGCTCGTTGCCCGTGCGCTTCGATGTCATCGGCGACCTCCTGTGCCCGTGTCGCACCGCTGACTTCCTGTGTGGATTGTTGATTGTACTCCGTCTCGAGGACGTCCACGTCGGCGATGACGATGTCGCTGCCAGCGGCCGCGAGTTCCAGTGCGATTCCGGTGCCGATGTCTCCACCTGCGCCGGTGACGATCGAGACCGCTCCGTCGAGTGACGTTCGTTCGACCATGATCTCGCACACAAGTACGTCATAGAGTACCATAAGCATGTGTCGGGACAACATTCGTTCGGACACGGCGACCACTCCAATCGAAAAGCGGGCGGCTCCCTCGCCAGCGAAGACACTCACAATCGTTGTAACAGAGGTTTTTGCTGCTTCGAGTCGTGGACTCGGAGCATGACAGGCCTTCGTTGGGTGCAGCTGTCCGGACAGGAACGAAACGAGTTCTTGGGAACCGGTGGCACTGGCGTTCTCTCGTTTACGCGGGGCGAGGACGAGCCACCGGCGTCGTTCCCCGTTTCGTACGGCTACTACGACGACGATGAGTGCTTCTACTTTCGGCTTTCGTTCCCGCCAAGCAGCGCCAAAGCGTCGGTCATCGAGAACCCGGTGTCGTTCGTCACCTACGCTGACGACGACGATGGGTGGCACAGCATCGTCGCAACCGGCACACTCGAGGAACTCACCGACTTGCCACACGAGTCAGTCGCGGTTCAGGGTATGTGGGCGGTCGACATTCCGACGGTGGAGATCTTCGACCGGCCACGGTCGGAAATCACGTTTCACGACTTTCGCCTCGAGCCCGAGAGGATACGTGGCCGAAAAGAAACCCAGTGAACCCGACCGTTCCGCGAGTGTGCGGGGACGAAAGCGGGTGTGCGGAGAGATTGTCGGAACCGACGACTGGTGCGAAGCGGCGCTCGAGCCGAACGAGTGAGACGGCTGCTGTCGTTACGGCCCGCTGACTGCCGGTCACCGACGCTGCCCGTGGTCGGGGCAGCCCGTATTAGTCGTCCGCCTCGGCGACAACAGCGGCCTCGGCGTTGGACTCGAGGGCCTGTTCCTCGAGCCACGACTCCGCGTCGAGTGCGGCCATACTTCCGGTGCCGGCGGCCGTGATCGCCTGCCGGTAGTCGGGGTCCATCACGTCACCCGCACCGAAGACGCCCTCGGCGGCGGTCTCGGTCGTCATTCCCTCGAGGGTCAGCAGGTGGCCTTCGTCGTCGAGGTCGACGGCGGTGTCCTCTAAGAACGCCGTGTTCGGGACGTGGCCGACGCCGTAGAAGATCCCGCCGACGTCGACGTCCTCGTACTCGACATCTTCCCCATCCGCCAACCGATCCTTCGGAAGGCCGTCCGGATGGCTCACGAGCGTCGCGCCGGTGACACCCTCCTCTTGAGAGCCGTGGATCTCGAGCAGTTCCGTGTTCCAGCGGAACTCGATCTGGTCGTGCTCGCGGGCGCGACGCGCCATGATGTCGGAGGCGCGCAGTTCGTCGCGACGGTGGACGATCGTGACGCTGTCGGCGAACTTCGCGAGGAAGAGCGCTTCCTCCATCGCGCTGTCGCCGCCGCCGATCACGAGCACGTCGTCACCGCGGTGGAACGCGCCGTCACAGGTCGCACACGTCGAGAGCCCGTAGCCCATCAGTTCGTCTTCGTTCTCGGCCCCGACCCAGCGAGCGCTCGCGCCAGTTGCGACGATCAGCGCCTGCGTGCGCAGCGTCTCGCCGTTCGACAGCTCGAGGGCGAACGGCCGCTCCTCGAGCGCCGCGTCCTCGACGGTGCCGTGGACGAACTCGGCACCGAATCGTTGGGCCTGTGCTTTCCCGTTCTGGATCAGCTCCATCCCGCCGATCCCCTCGGGGAAGCCGAGGAAGTTCTCCACGTCGGTCGTCAGCGTCAGCTGGCCGCCGGGCTCCGGGCCCTCGAGCACGACCGGCTCGAGATCGGCGCGTGCGGCGTACACCGCTGCCGAGAGGCCGGCAACGCCGGAGCCAACGATGACGACGTCGTGGACGGTCGCGTCAGGTGTGTCCTCGTTCATTCAGTGTATCCCTCGATCATGTCGCGCAGTCGGTCCGCCGGCAGCGCGCCGGTGTGCTGTTCGACCTGCTCGCCGTCCGCGAAGAGCACGAGCGTTGGGACGCCGCGGACGCCGTAGGCTCCGGCGAGCTGCTGGAGTTCGTCGACGTCGACTTTCGCGACGACGGCGTCGGTCTCGCTCGCCAGCCCTTCCATGACGGGCTCGAGCATCTGACATGGCCCACACCACGTCGCAAAGAAGTCTACGAGAACGACGTCGTGGTCCGCGACGACCTCATCGAGGTGGCTTTTGCTCTCGATGTGAACGGGTTCGTCGGGGGACTGTCCGGGTGAGCCGCTGTGTGCATCAGTTGCCATCACTCCCTCCTACGAGCTGCGAGTGTTTAAAGGTTTTGTGTGTATTGTACAATACCAGCGTTCTAAATCACCGCTCGAATCGACATCACACTCGCTCTGGACCGTCGCTCGAGCCGCTAAAACGTCTTTTTAGAGCGTTCTGAGGTGCCGAAATACCGGCTTGGGAACATAGTGTGGTAAACTAACACGAGTGAGTGTTTCGCTCGGCGTACAAACCCGAGCAATCGAGCGCCGACTCGAGAACACGAACCCGACTGCTGTAGCCGACTCGAGGGCCAAATCCAGTCCGCTGGCCCGCCGGCAACGCGTGCTGTGGTCCGATCAGAGACACGCACCATTCTCTGAAAGTCGTCGAGACGGTACGTTCGCGTCGACCTCGAATGGGCTTTCTTACGCTCGAGTGGCGTAGGGCTGGTCGCATGAGAGACGACAGCACCGTTCGACGGTCGACGATCGATCGCCGTTCTCTCCTTCTCACGGGAGGGGCCACGCTGGCGGGACTCGGAGCGCTTTCGGCGGCGACAGCAGCGAGCGCACAGGACGATCCGGAGTGGCCGATCGGCACACCTGATGAGGGAGACGACAGTGATGAGTGGGACGGCGACACCGTCCCCGACGACCCGACGTATGACCAACAACAGTCGGTCGCCGACGACTCCGGAACGATCCAGTGTACGGTCCCGTCCGCCTGGAGCGATGTCGACGGCACGCCGCTCGACATCGGGCCTGCACTCAGAGCCGCGCCGGACCTCGAGGGATACGCCACTTCTTGGGACGTCCCAGGCATCGAGATTATCGCGACGACGGACTTGGGAACCGATCAGGAAGCCGTACTCGACGAGTTCGTCGACTTCGGCAGCGAGTGTACCGACGGCGGCCAGTGGGCGTTCCAGTCCAACGGGTTCGTGTTCCTAGTCCAGACCTGGTACCAGTGTGGCAGCGGCGACACGATGTTTCTGGCGATGGTCGGCGCACCAGTCGATGAGTCGGCACCCGACACGCCGGATGAAGACGGTCCCGGAACCGACATACCGGACGGCAACGGTCCCGAGGATGGGATGCCGGGTGGTGGACCAGAAAACGGCCGCGGAGACGGGATGCCAGGTGGTGGACCAGAAAACGGCCATGGAGACGGGATGCCAGGTGGTGGACCAGAAAACGGCCACGGAGACGGAATGCCAGGTGGTGGACCAGAAAACGGCCACGGAGGCGGCCCGGGGAGTGGCATGCAAAGACAGGAGCCACCGCCGCTTCCAGCGGACCCACCCTATCTGATCCTCTTCGGTGGACAGGTCGTCACCGAACCCGACTGGGACGCCGTCGGCGCTGCGATCGCGTCCCTCGAGGTTCGCTCGCCCGACGACCTGACCGAAACCGTGTGAGACGGGCCGTGATCCCGATGTGCCTGCAAGACGGTCGCGGTGCTGACGTCAGTCTGGCTGGCACACAATGTCGCTGATCGGTCAGTCGGCGACTCGAGCGAGCGCGGAGAGTCACGGTCTCATCTCGCCGGCTTCTTACTCGCGGTCGGCGTCCGCCAGTGCGACCGGATCGGGGTACGACTCGAGGTCGCGAACCGTCTTCGTGGTCCGTCCCTCGTCCGTTTCGTCGTAGCGGTGCAGCTGAATCCACTCTGTCGCTCTGTTGTATCGAATCGCTACCCGTTCTCTGACCTCCTCGCCGCGGTCGGGGTCGGTGTCGATCGAGAGCGTCTCGGAGGCCGTGATCCGGTAGTCGCCGTCGGCGTAGCCCGTCACCTCGAGCGTCGTGCGCTCGGGCTCGAGTTCCGCGGCGGCGTGCTCGAGGAGTCGGTCGGCCAACTCGTCGAGGACGGCAAGCGAGGGAATCCCGGCGTCGTCGTGTGGAGTCATTGGTCGGAAATTGAGGCGTGGCCGGCGTCCAGCATCGAGCGGGCGAAACGCCGGCGATGTGGGTAAGCAATCCGTTCGAGCACGCAGCCAGCTACCACGGCAGTCGGAGTAACTGTTCGCCCTCGAGCAAGCCGCGTCTCGAGGCGACTGCGAACGGACCGAACACGAGTACTCGAGCGGCGTCAGGCCGCGCAGTTGTTCGGCCCGAGCTCGAGTTCCGTCGCTTCCGCCGGGTCGTCGAGAGAATCTCGGCCCGTATTCAGTTCGATCACGCGCTCGTAGTTCGGCGGCTTCTCGGGGGCGTTCTCGGTCAACCGGCTGACGAATTCGTCTTTCTCGAGCCCGAGTAAGTCGAGGTCGTCGCGGAGGTTGCCGAGTCGAGCAGCGATCGGATCGCCCGGCGACCCAACCTCGTATCGGCCATCCGCCGCGACCGAGACGTGACCCGGCAGGATGGTAGTGTCGTCGGGCAGTTCGAGGATCGTCTCGTGAAGCGACTCGTACAGCAGTTCGGCACCGGTGGCGGCGTCCTCGTCGCCGAACTGAAGTTCCGTCCGGCCGACGGACTCGACGAACAGCGTATCACCGGTCAACAGCGCCTCGCCGTCGACGAGGTAGTTCACCATCTCGGAGGTGTGCCCCGGTGTGTGCAGGGCTTCGATCTCGACGTCGCCGATCTCGATCGTCTCGCCGTCGGCGAGCGGCTCGTACTCGGAGGCGACGTCACGATCAGTGGCTTCCTTACCGAGGTGATAGGGCACGTCGAGTGTCTCCGCCAGCGTTCGCCCGCCGGAGATGTGGTCGGCGTGGACGTGCGTATCGAGGACCCGATCGATGGTGAACCCGGCTTCGCCGGCGACGAGCGTAAACTGGTCTGTCTGGCGGGTCGGGTCGACGACGACGGCGCTCTCGGCTGCCCTCGAGCCGACGACGTAGCCCAGACAGCCTTTCGCGCGCCGCTGGAGTTGTGCGAGAAACAGCTCGTCGGATTCGGTTTTGATCGGAACGGCCTCGTACACCGTGCTCCAGTCTTCCATCCCGCCTTTGACGACCGAGACATCGTCGTAGCCGTGTCGCTCGAGTTCGAAGCCAAACGACGTCGACGTGAGTCCCTTGCCACAGATGGCGACGACTGGCTGGCCGTCGGCCAGTGTGTCCACGCGGTCCAGTTGCTCGTCGGAGAAGTCGTCGTCGGGATCGAACGGGACGTTCTCTGCGCCGGGGATGTGCCACTGCTCGTAGCTGTCTTCGGATCGCGTATCGACGACCGTGAACGACTCACCAGCGTCGAGTTTGTCCGCGAGCCGGTCGGCGGTGATCTGTTCCATACTTGGGATCTACCTACAACACTAGTCCCGTATCGGTACGCATAGCTACCCGCCTTGCAACAGCGACTGGCTGCGACTGTCGGACAGCACGATTCGACGATCGGCCGCACTCCGTCTCAGTTCGCCGCGCAGTTGTTCGGCCCGAGTTCGAGTTCTGCGGCGTCGTCGGTCAGCGGCTCTTCGCCCCAGTTGATCGCCTTGATCCGGTTGTAGTTCGCCGGTTCGTCGGAGAGACCGTCGACGATGGTCTGGACGAACGCGTCACGGTCGTCCATGCCGAACAGGTCGTTAGTCGCCTCGAGGTCGCCGAGTGTCGTCGCGAGCGGCCGGATCGATTCGTCGCTGAAGTGGCCGGGCAGGACGACCAGCTCGTCGGGCAGGTCGGCAAGGCGGTCGAGGCTTTCGAAGAGTTCTCGCGCTCCTTCGCGGACGTCAGCCTCATCAGTGCCCTCGAGGTCGGGCCGACCGACGCTTCTGATGAACAGCGTATCGCCCGAGAGCAGCCCATCGCCAACACGCAGCGAGACGCTGCCAGGCGTGTGGCCGGGCGTGTGGAGAACCTCGAGGTCGCGGTCGCCGACAGCGATGGTGTCGCCGTCTTCGATCGACGTATATCCCTCGAGTTCGCCGCCGTCGGCGTCATGCAGGTAGTAGGGAATGTCGAGTTCGTCGGCCAATGGCCGGCCACCGCTGACGTGGTCCGCGTGGGCGTGCGTGTCGACGACACCGACGAGTTCGACGCCCTGTTGGTCGGCGACGCGTCGGTACTGCTCGACGTACATACTTGGATCAACGACGACGGCCTCGTCACTGTCGGCGACGAGATACGAAATACAGCCGGTACCGGGGCGGACGATCTGTGTGACGCCTGCGACGCTGTCGACGTCGTCCGTGACGTGAACCCGTCCCCAGCCGTTCATGCCGTCGGCCATCGACCGGGCGTCGTAGCCGTGGTCGCGGAGGACGGCCGCCGCGGTTGCGGACGTGACACCGGCGACACAGACGATGGCGATCTCCTCGTCGTCGGGGAACTCCTCGAGCGAAGCCTCGAGTTCGGAGACGTCTCCCTCGAGCAACTGATCGTAGATCGGAAGGTTGTAACTGCCCTCGACGTGCCACTCGTCGTAGTCGTCCTCGTTTCGAACGTCGAGGACGAACAGGTCGTCGTCATCGCGTCGGGCGGCGACTTCGCCCGGAGCGATCGTTGGGTCTACGCCTTCTGTCTTGCTCATATCACTCAATACTACGCACAGGACGATAATAAAGCTGCCCGCCATATGACGGTATAGGTCGTCGTCTTCTGAGAGGCACACCCACAGAGAAGTCGGAACGTGAACTCGAGACGATCACTACGCCGCCATGTTGCGACACGACTCGGCACACTCCGGCAGAATATCGGCACACACCTGACAGTGCTCGTGGTCGAACTGCGTGCATTCGTCGGCACATGCCTCGCATGCGTCCGCGCAGACGCTCGCCAGTTCGCCGTGATAGTCCGAATCGCGGGCCATCAACCGGGCGTGGAGCGTCGTCAGATCAGCGACGTCGCGACAGAGTCGAAGACACTCGGCCATCTCCTCGCCGTGGTCTGCGCAGGCGTCCGCACACCACTCACAGGCCTGTGCGGCCTCGAGGCAGTTGTCGATACACTCGTCCATCTGGTCGTCTGAATGTGCAAGTTGTTGTAACGACATTACAAGAGCCACGTCGCCGTGCCCCTCAATCAGCCTCGCGCATGCCGCTGCAAGCTATCGTCACAGTCGCCTACTGCAACTGTCGCTCGAGAAACGCACTCTGACGGTCGACGACGTGTTCGAACACGGCTCCCTGGTAGACATCGAAGTGGCCGACAGGCAGCCTGATTCGCTCGACGTCGTCGAGCTTTGAGACCAGTCGCTCGACGGTCCAGGGCGGGATAATCGTCTCTCGAGTCGCCGCCGTGACGAACACCGGACAGGAGACTTCGCTGGCAGCCGTAATTGGCCGGTACAACGGGATAGTTGCGAGGATACGCCCGGGGCACGCGTTTCGAACCGTCGCGCCGTCAGGCACGATCGACTCGAACCCGGGCTTCGCGTCGGGTGTGTTCAGGACAGCGAATTCGTCGGGATCGCCGACGAGTGGGACGTAATGTGGGTCACGCCCGGTTGCCGCCCGTGTGAGATCCGTGAGTGAGCCGGCAACCGCCCCGCGGACGTACGATACCCCGCCACGCCGAATTAGCGTGGCTGCCGTCGCGAGGCCGTCGGTGAACGGCACCTGCGAAACGACCGCGGACACGTCGGGGTCTCGAGCCGCGGTTGTGATGACGTGGCCCCCGCTGAACGACGTTCCCCAGAGGGCGAGTCGATCGCCGTCGATATCATCGCGCGACCGGGCATGGGCGAGCGCCGCACGCCAGTCCTCGAGTTGCCATCGCGGACGAATCTGGTTTCGTGGCGTTCCGTCGCTGTCCCCGAACGTGCGGTAGTCGAAGACGAGCGCGGCGAGCCCGTGGTCGGCGAACCGTCTCGCAAACGCGGGAAGTCGCCACGTTCGCTCGCCACCGAAGCCGTGTGCCATCACAACCACCGGTGGCTCGTCGACGGCAGTCGGTAGGAACAGCTCCCCACGACAGGTCGTCCCGGCGCTGGAAAACGAAAGCGAGATTTGCTTGACCATCGTCTCGAGCGATCGTTCTACGCGGAGAACAGTAACTGGTCCCCAACGCTACACGTTTTCGATCCGCTCGATTGCATCGTCAAATCGCTCGTTCGGCTGTGCACCGACGAGTCGCCCAGCTGTTTCGGCAGCTGGGTTGAAGACAATAAACGTCGGTGTCCCCGACACGCGGAGCGACTGTGCCCGTTCTCCGTCGGTTTCGACCTCGGCTTCGAGTTCCGATCGACGGTCCTCGAGACAGGACTCGAGAGCCTCGGCATCGACACCGGAGACCGAACGGGTGTACTCGATGAGAGTGTCAGCGGCGGCCCAGCCTGCGTTCTTCTCGCCCTGTTCGTCGAACACCGCCGTATGCCAGTTCCAGTACGCCGTTGGCTCGTCCTCGCGGACCTGATCCCAGACGCACTTGCTAGCAACTGCGGCGGTCATCGAGTCCGCGCCGAAGTACGCCAGCGGAATGAAAATGATTCGAACCTGCCCCGGTTCGACGTAGTCCGAGACGAGGCCGGGGAGCGTCTCCCGTTCGAACTGGTCGCAGAACGGACACTGAAAGTCGGTCCAGTAGTAGATCTCGAGCGGCGCGTCGGGCGAGCCCATAATCGGCTTTCCGGCGAGGTCGACATCCAGCGGGGACGTCTCGTCGCTCGAATGGAACGTCGCCGACTGGGCGTGGGCGGTGTCCTCGTCGGAGCGTGTAAGATAGTACGCGCCGCCAGCGCCGAGTGTCACGACTGACCCGGCGAGGAAGGCGCGACGGGATGGCTGATCGAGCGACATCTGGTAGTGTGCAATCGTTCACGGGACGTGACTGTAACGGACTCGTCGATTTGCTGAGTCAGCAAAACAGAGCCGCGCATTTCAGTTCCCCCTGCATCGGTTCACGTAGATGCTCTCGCGGAACTCGATTCGGGAACACCTGATGAACCTCTCCGCGGCGGTCTGGTACCCGTTCGAGACGTGGCGAGGAACGATCGGACTCCTCGTCGTCACGTTCGTGACGTACGTCCTCTTGATCTTGAGTACGATGCCGGAGTTTTCGCTCCAGATGCTCGGCGACGGCCTCCACTGGTTCGAGTACGTCCTCGTCTCGTTGACGGAGACGGTGTACCGCACCGACGGCTGGACCGGACTGGGAACGATCGTCCTCTACGCGCTGCTCTCGGGCGTCGCCATCGTCAACGCCGCTGCACAGCTTCGTATCGTCGGCCTCTCGAGTCTCACCGACCTGTCCGGTGTGCTCCCCGGCCTTCTCGCATCGGGCTGTGCCAGCTGTGGCGCTGGACTGCTCGGTTTTCTCGGCTTTGCGGGCGGACTGGCACTGCTACCGTACGACGGCGCGTTGCTTCGCGTCGGTGGCCTCGCGCTTCTGGTGTTTTTCCTCGGGCGGGCTGGCCATCCCGAACAGTGTGCGATTCCGACGGAGGTGTCGCGATGACGGCCCGACGGACGCTCGAAGCGATCCGTTCAAATCCACGAGCGATCCTGTGGGGAGCGGCCGCCGCCGTCAGCGTCTTCTCGCTGTTCGGTCTCGTCACCGGACTCATCCCGAACCCGTTGTACGTCCGGATGGTTCCCCGAACGCCGACTGATTACTTGTTTCTGACTCTGACCGCGCTGCTGGCAGGTGTCTACACCGCACAGCGGTTGTCGACTGATGTCGTCGAATCCGAACTCGAGGACGACGACGCGGGCACGGGCTCCGAGGATCGCTGGGCACTTGGCGGACTGGCTGGTGGCTTTCTGGCCGTCGGCTGTCCGATCTGTAACGCCTTCCTGCTCGCGCTGTTCAGTTCGTCCGCGCTGATGACGTACTTCGATCCGCTTCGGCCGCTGCTCGGCGTCATCTCTGTCGCGCTGCTGGCAGGGTTGATCTACACGCGCCACAAACGCACGTGTCCGACCTGTGCCACGTGATCGCGGGCGCTCAGACGGTCTGTGCCCCAGTTTGTCGGTGCATCCGCAGGACGGGTTGCAGGTGTGCCGGAAATGACGTCCAGTAGTCCGTCTCACTCGGACTCCTTCCAGTCGCCAGCCTCGGTCTCGCGAAACTCCTCTTTCGCCTCGCGCTCGCGTGGCCAGAACGCAAGCACGAGCATGCTGACGTAGAACATTCCGACGAGTCCGGTGACGACAGCGCCAGGAACGGACGCGATGGCCGCAGCATCGGGAAGTCCCTCACCCGGCGCAAAGGCGGTGACACGAAAGAGCCACGCGAGACAGAGCACGGTCAACAGGGCAAAGTAGATGCGTCGCAGCCGGTTCGAGATCGCCTCGAGTATCGTGATCTTGAGCGTCGGTCGCTGGTAGTCGTCACCGAGTTCCGTCCGCCAGTTCCCGTGTTCGACGGACCGTGACGGGTCCAGCGTGGGTGCGAGGAAGTCCTGCTCGAAACAGTCGGACGCGAGCGCGATAGACATCGTAGTCGCGATATCGCCGCGCCTCGATCAGGAGGAACATCCCGACAGCCAGCACCCCAACGAGGATGATGTAGTGGGGGTTGTCGGGACTCGAGAACGCCCACGTGAGAATAGCGGCCATAATCGTCACACTCCACGTCGTCGTTTGGTCGAGCCGTGACCGCCAGGTCGTCTCCCGGTCGAGTTCGCCGCGATACGCGTGGCCGAGAACCGCATTCAACTCCGAGATGTCGGTGCCAATCTCGTGCCCCGGTTCAGCCTGTGTGGACTCGTCGTCGGTGTGGTCAGGCATCGTCTCCGGGGCATCTTCACCGACCGGAGAGAAATAACGGTGGTCATAGATTATCGTCGGCGTGCATACTTCCCCGCCGAAGAACCGAGAGCCACCGCCGAAGGTCGGGTCTTGGAGTCGCCGGAGGCGACGACAGTCCTCTCAGGCACCCCCACTCGAGAGCGGTGCGCGCAGTGTGTACCGTCGGCAGTGAACACGGGCCGACCATCCAATATTGTGTTGTTTGTGCAAAACACTCAAATACTGGCAGCCCGTTGTCCCAGTAATGACTGACACAGCGCCCTCGGAGACGGTCGGCGACGGCAGCGGCCCGCAGAAACCCGTCCAACTGGACAGCGCGGCCGAGTACGACGCGTTGCTCGCAGACCACGACCTCGTGTTACTCGAGTTCATCACGTCCGGCTGTGGCATCTGTGCGTCGATGGAGCCGGTACTCGGCGCGGTCGCTCGCAGCGCGCCGGGGGCCGTCGCAACGGTAAACGCCGGCCTCGTTCCGGACGTTGCCGACGAGTACCAGATCCGCAGTGTCCCGACGCTCGTCGTCTTGAAAGACGGCGAGGAGGTCGCGCGTCTCGACGACGGCTTCCAGAGTGCGGAGACGGTCGTCGACCTGCTCGAGACGCACGCAGCGTAACGGGGTTTTGTCGAACGAAGGCGGCAGTAGTGCACACAGAACTCAATATCGACTGTGGTGCTGACTCGAGTCAGCACCGATCGCTCGACCAGTGAAGCTCGAGTCGCGTTCGGTTCGGGCGCTCGTCAAACGCCCGAAACGAGCGTGTGGTTGCTCGAGTCGGAATCAACTCGTGACCGCGAGCCGTTCGTCAGGTCGGTTTTCGGTCGAGACGTCTTTTTCCACGACGAAATCCTCGAGTACGAGCACGTCGAGGCCCATTCCGTAGAAGTCCTTGATCGCCTGTGTCGGCGTCCGGACGATCGGTTCGGCGTGGTCGTTGAACGAGGTGTTGAGGACGACCGGCACGCCGGTGATGTCGGCGAACTCCGAAATGAGTCGGTGATAGCGCGGGTGCTGGTCCTCGCGGACGGTCTGGGGACGCGTCGAATCGTCGGCTGGATGTAGGACGGCCCCGAGATCGTCTTGCTTCTCGGGGCTGACATCGTAGGCGTCGATCATGAACGGGGCGGGCTGACCGTCGACGAGGTACTCCGCGGCGGCCTCCTCGAGCATCGATGGGGCGAACGGTCGCCACTCCTCGCGGTGTTTGACGAACCGGTTGACCCGATCCCGCGACTCGATCGACCGCGGGTCCGCGAGGATACTTCTGGCCCCGAGCGCGCGCGGACCGAGTTCCATGCGGCCCTGGAACCAGCCGACAAGGTCGCCGTCGGCGAGTCGTTGGGCGACGTACCGCTTGAGGTCGTCGGGTTCCGCGTACGGAATCTTGTTCGTCTCGAGAGTCGACCGAATCTCGTCGGTCTCGTACTCGGGACCCAAGTAGGCTGTGGTCTGACGGTCGACGTCCGACGGCCGTTGTTGTGACCAGCCCGCACCGAGTGCGAGGCCGGCGTCGTGGGCGACTGGCTGGACGAAGGTGTCGTCGACGGCCGGCGATTCGCGAACGCACTTGTTCAACTTACAGTTGAGCGCAACCCCGCCTGCGAGCGCGACGTTGCCGGTGCCGAGCTGGTCGACGGCCGTCTCAGCGATGTCGACGACCGTCTCCTCGAGCAGTTTCTGAGCCGTGTAGGCGAGGTCTTTCTCCCACTGATCGAACTCGCCGGGCGTCTCCGTTCGCCCGCGACCGAAGGCGTCCTCGAGCGTTTCGACGCCGTGGCCAGTGCCCCACCGCTTTGTCAGTGCGGTCACGTCGTAGTCGGCACCCGTGTCGATCAGGTCCCGCAGCGTGCGTTCGATCTCGAGGTTTTCCTCGCCGTAGGGTGCAAGTCCCATCACCTTGCCCTCGCCGTTGAACATGTGATAGCCGAGGTACTCCGTGATGATGGCGAAAAAGAGCCCGAGGCTGTTCGGGTGCTCGTACGTGTAGACGCGCTCGAGGCGCTCGCCGTCGGCGTACCAGATCACCGTCGAGTCGGACTCGCCTTTGGCGTCCACCGTCAGGACGACCCCCTCGTCGAATCCGGACGGATGAAAGGCGCTCGCCGCGTGACAGCGATGGTGGGGGATCGTCTCGACCGGTGGCAGCGGCGTGCCGAACGATTCGAGGCGGTTTTCGATCTGTTGGGTCGGGACGAACCGGCTGCGGAGCTGCGTGGTGAGCGTCTGCTCGAGCGCCGAGAGCTTTCGGCTGAGACCGGGCGCTCGAATCGCATCGGTCAGGTAGTGTGTCGCGATCTCACTGCGACGCTGAGGTTCGTAGGGAAGCAGAATACGATCGAGATCAGTGAGATCCAGATCCCGATGGTCGAGACAGGCCTGAATGGCGTGTTCGGGGAACGTCTCCGGGGCGTGTTTGTCCCGCGTGTATCGCTCTTCCTCGACGGCGAAGACGGGTGTCCCGTCTTCGAAGAGGACGGCGCTTGGATCGTGCTGTCCGTACAGTCCGATTGCGGGCTTGAACGCGAGTAGATACGTCGTCATGAGTCCGTGATAGTTCGCACGTTAGACGGAACCGAAGGCGACACAAAACACTCGTGGCGTTTTGCTGAACCGGCAAATCGTGGCCTATTTGTTCGACGGCGGTAATCGACTCGCCGTGCAACACGAGGGACAGACGAACTCGGCAGCGATCTTTCAGGTCCTAGCCGACGACTACGCGCGGCGGATCCTCGTCGCCGCGGATCAGGGGCCGATGACGGCAAAGGCGCTCAGCGAAGCCTGTGACGCCTCGCTCGCGACGGTGTACCGTCGCTGCTCGATGCTCCAAGAACACGACCTGCTCGAGGAACGAACGTCAGTCGGACCTGACGGCACGCACAGAAGCGAGTTCGAAACGGTACTCGAGGAACTCCATGTCAACCTCTCGGGTGGTGAACTCTCGCTGACGATGGAAACGCGCGACGAACTCGCGGACAACTTTACGGCGCTGTGGGACGGGCTGCGAGGAGACAAATGATCGAAGTGCCGTTCGTGATCGCCAAGCTGATCACGCTCACATTGAGCCTCGCGGTCGCGTATCTGGCCTACCATGGCTACCGGCGGCAGGGGCAGAAACCGATGTTGTACGTCGCTATCGGATTCGTGTTCATCGGGGCCGGCGCGATCTGTGAGGGACTTATTTATGTGGTGTTCGGGACCTCGATCCTGTCGGCCGGACTGATTCAGGCGGCGATCGTCTCGAGTGGACTGGTTCTCGTGCTCGTCTCGTTAACCAAGTAGCTGCCTCGCGATGCTGACGATCAGCGCTCACACGGCGTCTCGCAGGCCGAACAATCGGTCCGGCGGCGAGCGACGACGCCAATAGCTGCGAGCGTCACGACGGTTACCAGCATTTGGCCGAGCCCAGCACCTAGTCCACCGGCGGTGACACCGCCCGTGACGGCCATCGCACCCGGCGCGACACAACACAGGCTCGCCAGCCCTGCAAGCCCCAACAGCGACCCTCGAGATGCGGAATCAGTACTCATCATGTCGACTAACGCGACCGTCTCGGATATGATTTCCGACAGCCATCAGTCACGGCGGGGAGCGGCGTCACAAGACGTCGTTGGGCACTTTCGGGTGGCGTCGGTCACCACGATGGCCACCTCGTCATCAGGCTCGCCACCGGACGGTTCGGCGCTCGTCACGTCACAATCGGACAAGTGAACGCCGATCGTCCCTTCCCGTGTAGTAAGCACACAATAGTTCGTGATAGCGGAACAAAGCGTTCGGTAGAACTCGAGGAGGAGCGGGAACTGTTCCGTCGGTCATCCTCACCGATAGTAACAACTGAAACGATTGACACACGCATCGCACAGCCGTCGTGCGATGCGGTGTGCATTGACTTTCAGTGGCTACTATANGAGCGGGAACTGTTCCGTCGGTCATCCTCACCGATAGTAACAACTGAAACGATTGACACACGCATCGCACAGCCGTCGTGCGATGCGGTGTGCATTGACTTTCAGTGGCTACTATATGGTATGTTCCGGGAGAACGAACGCTGGTACGTCAGTCTCCGTCCGCTGAAATCGATTGCGGATAACGCAACGGTGGTCACATCGCGATGGCGTTTGCCAGCCCAGCAACCAAGCGGTCTCGATTTATACGCTCGACTGCAACGTCGAGACATGAATCGTCGTCGCTATCTGCAGGCGCTGACCGCCGCTGGAGCTGTTGGCACTGCCGGGTGTCTCGAGACGTTTTCGGAAACGGACGATAGCCAAACGATCCTCGAGCCGCCGGAACAGGACCTCAGTGAGGCGTCACATCCAAGCTACGGCGATGCGGTGCCCGAGACCACGCTTCCCGACCCGCTGCTCGGCGAGGAGATTTCGACGACGCAGTTCGAGGGCGAACGAGCCATGTTGCTGACGTTCATTTATACGAACTGTCCGGACGGCATGTGTCCGGCACTGACGCTGCGCTTGCGCCGCGCACAGGCAGCCGCAGCCGAGGACGGGTACGGCGACGAGTCGGCGTTCCTTTCGATGACGTTCGATCCCGAGCGGGACACGCCGGACGTCCTCGAGACCTACGCCGACCAGCAAGGCGTCAATCTTGAGGCCGGAAACTGGCATTTCCTCCGGCCCGAAACGTACGACGACGCCAAACAGATCGTCACCGACCAGTACGGGTTGCCACTCGAGAAACTCGATGCCGAGGAGTACAGCGGCCTCGAGTACGCCTTCCCCCATTACAACCTGATCTTGCTCGTCAACAAACAGGGAATCGTCGAGCGGGCGTACCCGAACGGCGCGGTCATCGACCCCGAAGACGTCGTCGACGACTTCGAGACCGTTGTGAACGGGTAAGCGCTGTGGCGGCGCTCACGACGAGCGCTGGTCGTGACCGCCGTCCCAAAACGACGAGTTGGATTCGAACCCTCGCGTGATCAATTCGTAACGCTCGAGCGAACCCGTTTTCGCTCGAGCGTGCCGTCGATCCCTACTCGATGGCTGCCGTGCTGTCGCTGGCGTGGTCGTACTTCTCCTCGAAGACCCCGATGAGCCGGTCCATCTTCGCGTACCAGTCGTTGACGGTTCGCTGCATGTCGCGTGCGATCTGCGCGGGCGGTGTCGAGAAGTAGACGTGATAGTAGCCGCCTTGCTCGTAGTTGACCTGTTCTTTCTGGACGAAGCCACTCTGTAGCAGTCGCTGGATCGAACGGTAGACCGTCGAGCGTTCGCGGTCGACCAGTTCGGCAACCTCATCGATCGTCAGTGGCTCATCGCTTTCGACCAGCACCCGGTAACAGGTCGTATCAAGCTGTGTGTGGCCGTGGAGACACTCCAATAATCCCTCACACACCATCTCTTCCTGGAGTTGCGTGGCCATCGAGTTCGCCATCGTTATACATCGATATTCGGGTCGCGTCGTGATAAGAATTTTGTAGAGATTACACAATATTACAGAGTGAAGGAGAGACACACCCGCGAGCGAACTCGAAGTGGAGGACACAGCCCACAGGCGGTCGTGGCGCAGTCAGTACGGTGGCCGCTGGGCCTGAACGACGTCTGCGAGCTGTTGGTGTTCGTCGGCGAGCAGTTCGTTCAGATCGTCGATTGTGATGATCCCAGTCAGGTCGCCGTCGCCGTCGGTCACCGGAAGGCGACGGACGCCGTGTTCGCTCATGAGTTCGGTAGCCCGGTAGAACCCGCTGTCGTGTTCGATCGTACACAGATCCGTCGACATCACGTCTTCGGCGACGAGATCGTCCGGCGTCGTCCCTGCTGCGAGCACCTCAATCGTTAGATCGCGGTCGGTTACGATGCCGACTGGCTCGTCACCGTCAGTGATGACGATGCTGCCAACGTCCTCGTCGTCCATCGCCGTCGCGAGGTGCTGTATCGATTCGTCAGTAGCTGCGGTGATGACGTCACTCCGTGCGAGGTTGTCTACTGGCATAGGTTTGACACCACTCACCCCGTCCCACGCCAGCGGAGATAATTCCGTGTGTCACCCGTTGGTCGGTGGGACTCTCTCGAAAACAAACGGGTTCGCGTGTCGATTAGACGACGGAGAGCGCGCGCCCACGGAGAATGGGTCGCCAGTCAGCTTTCGGCTTGCGCTGTGCCGTCGACGTGTTCGTACTTGTCTTCGAACTCCTGGATGAGTTGGCCCATCTTCGCGTACCAGTCGTTTAACATCCGCTGCATGTCGTTTGCGATCTGGGTTGGGTCGGTCGGAGAGTAGACGTGGTAGTAGCCGCCCTGCTCGTAGTTGATCTGTTCTTTCTGAATGAAGCCACTCTGCAACAGGCGCTGGATCGACCGGTAGGCGGTCGAGCGCTCGCGGTCGACCCGTTCGGCGACTTCGTCGATCGTCAGCGGCTCGTCGCTCTCGACCATCACCTGGTAGCACTCTTTATCAAGTTGCTTGAGACCGTGGATGCACTCCAGCAGTCCCTCGCAGGCCATGTCTTGCTGGAGTTGTTCCGTCATCGAATTTGGCATGTTACTGGCTCTAAATAGGGATCGTGGTGATATAAGGGTTGTGTGAGTATTGTACAATCGCGATCCGCGGTAGAATCCGAGCGAATCGACTGCCGTCAGGCGTTACTCGGCGACTGTCGCTGCCGTCTTCGACTCCGCTCGCATCGCCTTGATCGTGCTGTAGATCACGGCACCGCTGACCAGCAGCGCCGAGAGCATGATCAGTGCAAAGCTGACCGTGCTCAGGACCTCCATTCCGAGGTAGTCACCGGCCTGACGGAACGCGACCGCGATCGAGCCACCCAGCAGCATCAGCCCGAAGTAGATCTTGATATCGCCTTCGTTGACGATACCGGTCGCCGCCGAGCCGATGCGAGCCCCGAAGGCGCTGCCGGCGAGCAGCGGCGCAACGATCGAGAGATCGACGCCGCCTTCCATCCCGTAGAGGAACGCTCCGATCCCGCCCGAGAACACGATCTCGAACAGGTCAGTCCCGACCGCCACGGGCACGGGAACCCCGATGAGGTAGAACATCGCGGGCATCCGGATGAAGCCGCCGCCGACACCGAGAAAGCCCGACAACAGCCCCGTCGCGAAGGCAACACCGAGGATCATCCACAGCGAGACCTGAATGCCGCCGGCGATCGTCATCATCGGCGGCACGCGATACGACTGAATTTTCTTTGCGATGTCCGGAATGTCGTCCGGGTCGATCTCCTCGGTTGCAGCCTCGTGATGGCCACCACCGCTGTCATCCTCACCGTCGCTGTTGAGCGCGTTATAGGTGACGAACAGGCCGATCGCACCCAGCAGGAGGACGTAGGTCACGCCGATGACCCCGCTTGCGAGGCCGAGCTCCTCGAGGTAGAACACCCCGATCCGCCCGACCTCGATCCCGACCGAGGTCCCGACGATCATCAACCCGCCGAGTTTGTAGTCAACCTGCCCGAGATCGTGGTGTTTTAGCGTCGCGATGACGGCCGTCCCGAAGACGAACGCCATCCCGCTCCCGACCGCGACCCGCGCTGGATACCCCATCACGAGTAACGCGGGCGTGACGAGGAACGAGCCACCCATCCCGAAGAAGCCGAACAACACGCCGACCATGAAGCCGAACCCGACGAACAGCATGATCAGCGTGAGTCCGATGCCAAAGAGCTCCATCTATGCGTTCTTGATTGTCTCGATGACCGGTGGTGCTGCGACCTGCTCGAGTGCGCCGTAGCCGACGTAGAGGACGACTGCCTCGACGAGGACGGCACCGACGAGCACGCCTGCCTGGACTGCTGGGGAGAGGGCTGCGAAGTCGATCATGCGTTTCGACCTCCGTTCTGTTCCGGCTGTGTGTGGATCATGGATTACTACTCAGTACTGTCTACCAGCAGAGCGCGTATAACGCTTTTGGGGAAATTGCACAATATTACTACAGCCTATCTCACCACCAACCCACCAGAATATTTGTGTACGTTATACAAATACTGATCTGGAGCTGACAGCGTCCCGAACGCGTTGCGCGCGCCAGTGCACAGGCACAGGGCCTGAAACGTCTCTCTTTCCGAACTAGCCGACTCGAGTGGATGATCGATGGGCTCGACTTCGGTGCGGATGGCGGCGACTGAACGGACGAGAGACGGGACATAGCGAGTATGGCCGGCGCTCGAGCACGATAGATCAGCTGTTGGATTTGTAGTAAACATGCAATACTACCCTCTGCAAGGCAGGCCGGAGACGTAGTATGACAGCCGACAAACGGTCGACAGTCGTCGGTGGGCTCCCCCGTCGGACGGAACGCTGCTGTTCGATGGATACAGACGACGGAGTCACGATTGTATCACGCAGATGCTGGTGGGAAAACCGAGACGGCCGACGACTAGTCGTGCGGGTGGAATCGCTTGACAGCACGGTCGACGGCATCCGTCTGTCCGAGGAACGTGACCCGGTCGCCGTCCTGCAGTTCGTGGTCCCCGGTCGGAACCTCCGTCGTCCCGTCATCGTGGGTGAGCAAGCCGACGATACAGCCGTCCGGAATCTCGGCGTTGAGTTCGGCGATCGTCTTTCCGACCAGATCCGCCGCCGTGACCTCGATCTCCTGGACGTCGCCGGTTCGACCGAGTTCGTTCATCCACGCCGACAGCGACGGCCGCGCTAAGACGTTCTCGAGCGACCACGCCGTCGCCATCGAGAGATCAATCGCCCGGACGTCCAGCGATTCGAAGG
>NZ_AOHX01000041.1 GCF_000337735.1 Natronorubrum sulfidifaciens JCM 14089
AGATCAGCGACCGCCGGAGCGTGATGCTCTGGGGACTCTCCTCGGGAATCATGGTTTCAGCGTCCGTCTTCGGGCTGATTGAAGAGGGACTCGCCGAGGGGTCGATGACCGAAATCGCCGTCGGGATGGCTGCTGGCGTCCTCCTCGTCGTCATCGCTCACGATGTCTTGATGGACGCTGAGATCGACCCTCGGGAGTACGAGGAGGCCGATTTCAAGAAACTCGTGCTCATTCTCGGTATTCTAACCGTTCACAGCTTCCCCGAAGGAATCGCCGTCGGCGTCTCGTTCGCCGATCTCGGCCTCGAGGACGGCGTGGCGTTCCTCGGCTTTACTGTCCCGCTACTGGCGATTTTCATGACAGTCGCGATCTCGATTCACAACATTCCCGAAGGGACGGCGATCTCGATCCCGTTGAAATCGATGGGCGTCTCGAAATGGAAGATGGTCTGGTGGGCGATTTTCTCGAGTCTGCCACAGCCGATCGGGGCCGTCATCGCCTTTGCGTTCGTCAGCGTCGCGCGGGAGTTTCTGCCCTTTGGCTTTGGCTTCGCCGCGGGGGCGATGATCTACCTCGTACTCACGGAGTTCATTCCGGAAGCGTTGGATCTCGGAACAGACCTGCCGTACGGCGGGAAGCCCGAACTCGCCGGTGGAATCGCGATCGGGGTAGCGANAGCGATTATGCTGCCGCTGGCATTCATCTGATCGCCGTTATCAGTCGTTGGTAATACGGTTTCTTTATTCAAAGGTGGCCGTGAAACTCACGTTCAGTACAGGTGAAATACTGAACAGAGTCTTCTGTCTCAATCAAACCTCGTCTACGATGGGTGAGAACGGGACCTTTTGTATGGCGTCAATCCTGATGTTCAGCCACTAGTTTGAGATGAGGTCTTATCTCGTCAAAACAGGGACCTTGTACTACGAGATTGTGATCTAGATCCCACTCGATGAATCCGTACTCTGCCAATTTAGGAAGGTGAATATGATGCATACTGACCGAATACTCATCCACTTCTGCAATCATTCGAGAACTGGATAAATATCTCTGAAGTAGGTTCTCGTCCGCTTCTGCAACTTCTCGGGAAATGCCAGACGGTTCTGGGACGTGTTGGGGGCNGTTGGGGGCTGGAGAGTAGCTTTACTAGTAACTGTCGTCGGTGACTGGCTGCCAATGCGGCAAATACATCATCATGATTGACTATAGGCGGCAGGTCGGTAGTATCCTGCCCCTCAATTTCTGCAACTGCCGCTGCCACGTTGATTGCCGGAGCCTCTTGGTCCACATCAAATGCCCAATGAGTTGCCGCCATCTCTTCTTCATCGCCGTGTTCACTTCCTTGCTCACTCATGGTCTTGTTATTGTCCCGTCAGCGGTGATGTGACCGTACCCATCAATAGGGGCCGCCTCGGCAAGGAACCGGTCAAGTTCGTTCGTTCTTGCGAGTCCAATGGAATCCATAGTCGTATCAACTGTAATGAAGTCGACCTCCGCAAGTTTCTCGAGGTGGGTGTGATACAACGCCGTTTGATCTTGTCGATACGACTGGCCCGTTCCATCCCTGAGTATGCCTCGTTCCAATCGGTGATCGCGGCTGCAAGCGTCTCAATGCCAACGTCCCTGGCTTTAGTTCGAAGATGATGCAACACGTATCGCCGGTGCGGATGCGGCAAGAGATCGAAGGTCTCGTTCAGTCGAGATGTATTCAGTGGTGCCATAATCTATCGATGGGGCTGTATCGATATAGTGTTTCTTTAACTATAATTTTATACTTTTGATATTTCCAAGGCGAGGGCAGTAATTGATTGACTTTCCCAAGCAAACTATGGATTATCAGTCAAGCACCGCTGGCAAATTTTAATAGTGCAACTACTGATGCCGTACTGGCGCAGGCTATCTTTAAACAGCGAGAGAATCCCGCCGTTTCACGGCGTTGACGAGAGCAAAGCTCTCGCACGCAAGAAACTCGCAGACCGCGAGACGCATTTCTACCACGTTCTCACGGACACCATCATTACGGAGTGTGTCGAACGTGGTGTTGGTACGCTCGCGGTGAGTTGGCCTGAAGACGTGCGAGAATCTGACTGGGGCAAAACGGGGAACAAGAAGTTGCACAAATGGGCGTTCGATCGTATCTACCAGTACCTCGAATACAAAGGCGAGATCCGTGGAGTAGAGGTGCTGAAAGAGAACGAGTGGAACACCTCGAAGACGTGTTCACGGTGTGGTGACGATACGAAGTCGAATCGTGTCGAACGTGGCCTGTACGTCTGTTTATCGTGTGAGATGGTAGCCAACGCAGATTGCAACGGAGCGGAAAACATGCGACAGAAGATAACTCCGAGTCCTCACGGAGAGGATAGGAGTAACGGCTGTGTGGTGGTTCGAGAGACTACGTCTCTCGTCATCACGAAAATCGAAGATTTTCGAACGACACAGCCATCGGTACACCTGTTCGACCGCGAGAGCGGGACGTTCACCACGAGAGAACAGGTCGTATCGTAGACCAGCAAATATCCCACCTGCGGTACGGGAAGCTCCGGCGTTCACGCCGGAGAGGATGTCACTCCTCAATAGACTCGCTTTCTGAGAGCGTGTCAGGTTCGCCGGCAATCTCCTGGTGGAAGTGATTCCACGGTTGGGTATGTTCCTCCGCCAGGATGTTGCTAGTCACGATCTGCAGGCCCAGTTCGTCTAACTGTTCGGTGCTTACCTTTACATCGGAGGTCGCTTCGGCCACGACCTCGACGTGGAGGTTCTCCTCGCCGGCCAGCATCTCCCGCACATTGACGACGCCCCGGACTTCGAGAGCCTCTTTCGCCATATCCGACCGTCGGGAGAGCTCGGTTGAACAAATAAACAGGACGCGCATCGGGTAGCCTGCCGCCTCGTAATTGATTTCCGGATTATACCCGAGAATGACCTCTTGTTCCTCAAGTTGCTTGATCCGATTATGGATGGTCGTCCCGGTCACGTCAGTTTCGTTGGCAATATCCGTGTCGCTGGCACCACGGGCGTCGATCTGTAACAGATGAAGGATGCGACGATCGAGGTTGTTCAATGGATCATCCACCATGTCATCTTGTTCGGGAGAGAACCAATTGAACCTCTCGCCGATCCAAACGCAAGGAGAATCCAGGGACAGGATCTATAGAGAAGCCATCTCAGTGAATACAATCGTACAACGATTCCATCGATCAATACGCACACGTAGTTGTCGAATCGGGATTCTTCAGTTTCATCCGCTATTCTGAATGAAGAAATTGCGCTACCAACTACTGTTGCAGCAGATCGACGAGAAACATCGAGCCATAGCCAAGCGCGAGTGCCAACACGAGCGAGCCGGCCCAGGCGGCGACCGTCAATCCGAGTTTTCGGGGGCTGATACCTTCACCACCGCCGACGGCGAGGCCGCTGCCGATGATCGCACTCACGATAATCTCGTTGAACGACACCGGGACGCCGAGGAAGACTGCGGTCTGAGCGATCAGGAACGAGGGCACGAGCGTCGCGATCGATCGACGCGGGCCCAGCGAGGCGTACTCCTGAGACAGCGACTTGATCATCCGCGGTGCGCCAGTCCACGAGCCGACGAGAATGCCGACGCCGCCACCAAGCAAGACTGCGAGTGGCGAGACCATCGACAGCTCATCGAGCAGCGGGAGCAGCGGACCGACGGCTAACCCGACCTGACTCGCCCCCGCGGAGAACGCGACCAGTCCGCCGAGCGTGAGCAGGAATCGACGCAGCCCACCCGCCCGGTCGCGGGCGACGTCCCAGTGAACGACGAACGCAGCCAACAGCGCAACGGCGAGTGAAACCACCGCACTGGCGACGATGCCGTCGATCGGTAGCGCCATGGCCCCCGCAGCTGCGAGCGTCCCGCCGACCGACGCGAGGAACGCGAACTCGAGGTTAGCGACGACTGCGCCGACGATGGCCGCAAGCACTGGAACGCTGAGCCGTTCCGTGACGTCCGGACGCGGGAGCACGCTCGCGATCGCGTAGGCGATACCGCCACCGACGAACGGGGTGAGCACCCACATCGCGCCGATTTCGGTGTACTTCGCCCACGCGGGCTCGCCGCCGATCGCGAGGCCGACACCGATGACCGCGCCGGTGACGGTAAAGGCGGTCGCGATCGGGTAGCCCGTCGAAATGCCGATCGCCATCAGTCCGGCCCCGATCAGCAGCGCGACGATGACGCCGGTCGGCGGGAGACTGACGCCGTGGACCAGCCCCCGACCGACTGCATCGGAGACGCTTGCACCCTGTGTGACCGCGCCAGCGAAGCCAAGCAGCCCGACGATAAACGCCGCGCGCATCGTCGAGATCGCGTTCGCGCCAACGGCCGGAGCAAACGGAGTCGCACCGCTCGAGCCGGCCCCGATCACCCAGGCCATGAACAGACTCGAGACGGCGGCGAGGCTAAACAGTAGTATCGTTGAGGGGTCCATAACTCGTGTACAAAAACGCGTTCAGACAGCGATCCGTGGAGCGGGAGCCGGAATCACGGGGTTAGTCAGCACCCGCGGGTGTGGTTTCGGACGCCGCACGCTGGCTGCGCCAGTAGCCTTGAATGTAGGCCCCGGCGAACATGCCGACGAGCGCCCAGAGGATCGTGATGTTGCCGATCCCGAGGCTGGCGTAGGCCGCGCCGGGACAGATGCCCGACAGGCCCCAGCCGACGCCGAAGATCGCACCGCCGATCAGGACGTTACGGTCGAACGACTTCAGCCGCCGGCCGTAGGCGTCGCCAGTCAGCGGTGCGCTGTCGCGCAGTCGCGGCATGAGCGCGAACGCGATCCCGGTAACGATCGCCGCACCGAACATGACGAACAACAGCCCGAAGTCGTCGAACTGGAGGAAATCCAGCACGACTTCCGGACGGGCCATGTGGCTAAAGCCGAGCCCGAAGCCGAAGATCAGGCCGCCGACGAAGATCAGCGGCATGAACAGAGGGTGACGATTGCCGCTCACGGGTCGTCACCTCCCCGTTCGCTATCTCGAGACGCAAGCGTCTCGCAACTCATATTACGGACTCACCCCCATGAGCTGGACCAGCTGTGCCGTCACGATCGCGACCGCAAGGAACGTCATCACACCGACGATCGACGTCTTCGACGCCGAGCCGACGCCACAGACGCCGTGGCCGGACGTACAGCCCTTCCCGATGCGGGTCCCGATGCCGACGAAGATGCCGCCGACCAGAAGCCGCCAGGGCTGAACGTCGGTCGTCCACGCGCCACCCTGCCAGATGACGGCGTAGACGGCCGCCCCGAGGATGATCCCGAGCGTGAACACGATCCGCCAGTCCCGCGAGCTGCGATACTGCTGGAACCGGGACTGGTCGGAGACGTACGACAGCGTCGACTCGAGGAACGTACTCGCGCCGGCTGAGATCCCGGTTCCCATGTAGATTACGACCGCACCGAGACCGACGAGCAGCCCCCCGACGGCGTACCGAAAGACCCCATTGGGAAAGAGCTCGGCGGTCAGCGAGAGCGGGACGAGTTCTGTGAACATTCAGTATCAGATCACGTGTCTCAGTCGTCTGCCAGCGATCCCTGGCTGGCAGCACAGTTGTTCGGGCCAAGCTCGAGTTCGAAGGCTTCGTCGTCGTCAGCCTCCTGTTGGCCGAGGTTCGTCGGGATGATGTCCTCATAGTTGGCCGGGCGTGGTGGCATATCCGAGAGGATCAGTTCGACGAAGTCGTCCTCGTCCATCGTCAGCGCAGCCATGTCGCTTTTGAGCTGGCCGACCGGTGCCGTGTAGGTGCCGTCTTCGGCGGGGACGGCGGCATCGCTGAAGTGAGCGCCACCGATGAGCGTGTCGTCGGGCAGCGAGAGGACACGCTCCTGAAGCGACTCGTAGAGCTGGCTGGCGGCTTCGGGCGCGCCGTCGTCGCCTTCCTCTAAGTCGGGGCGGGCAACGCTTTCGATGAACAGCCCGTCACCGGTTGCGAGCAACTCGCCGTCGATCAGGTACGAGGTCATCCCGGAGGTGTGACCGGGCGTGTAGACGGTCTCGATCGTGACGTCGCCGACGTTGAACTCGTCGCCGTCCGCGGCGAGGGTCATCTCGTCGGCGTAGGTGACACCACGGTCGACCGCCGCCTCGGGGATAACGCCTTCGACGCCAACGGCGTCGAGCGAGCGGACGCCCGAGATGTGGTCAGCGTGGATGTGCGTGTCGATCGCGTACTTCAGGTCGACGCCGAGCTCGTCGGCGTCGTTCAGATAGCGATCGGTGAACGCACGCAGCGGGTCGATCACGGCCGCCTCGCCGTCGTCGTAGACGAAGTAGCCGAGACAGCCCGACGATGGGCGCTGATACTGGAGCAGGGTGCCGGCGCCGTCGTAGCCGTCGACTTCGACGGCCTCGTAGATGCGTGCCCAGCCGTTCATCCCCTCCTCGAGGTGGTTGACCTCGTAGCCGCGGTCGGCCAGTGCGCCGGCGACGAACTCGCTGGCACCGCCTTTCGCACAGAGGACCGTGACTTCGCGGTCGTCGGGGATCTGCTGGAGGACGTGAGCGTCGATGTCGTCCTCGAGGAACTCGAAGTACGGGACGTTGATCGACTCGACGTTGTCGCCGTCGATTCGCCACTCGTCGTAGTCACTTTCCATGCGTGCGTCAAGGATCGTGACCGCATCGCCCGCATCGATTCGTGCTTTCAAGTCGGCAGGAGTAACCGATTCGACCGGTTCGTCTGGCGTTGGAAAGTCCATGTCGTCCATGTTGTACAGTATCCAGTATCGGCTACTCGCACTTAAGAGTTTGTATGGTATTTCCCTCACCGTACAATACAGCCCACCAACGGTTCGACAACATATACTGTTTGAACGCGTGTGAAGGCTGTGCTGACGGAAAGTAACGGGGTGTATGACGGGTTCCGGAAAACCACAGCTATTCACGATCGGCACAATAACCGATATCCTTTTATAGGCACAACCAATATTGTGTATTAGCTCCAATACAGAGCACAGAGACAACATATGAGCTCAGAATACGAAACCACCGAGACGCTCGACGTGAAAGGACTGTCCTGCCCAATGCCCATCGTGAAGACCAAGCAAGCGATCGATGACCTCGAGGCAGGCGACGTTCTCGAAGTCATTTCGACCGACTCGGGCAGCATGAGTGACATTCAGGGTTGGGCAGAAGGCACCGACGGTGTCGACCTCCTCGATCAGGTCGAGGCCGATGACCTCTACACCCACTACGTGAAGAAGACGGCATAACATGAGTACGGATAACACCACGCCATCGGCCGACGCCACCATCGACGCCGCCGAGGTGCAGGCGCTACGCGAGCGCGTCGACGAACTCGAGGCGTCACTGGCCGAGCTGGATGATGGCGATGACCAGCAGAAGATGACGATCATCGCGACCCAGGGCAGCTTCGATATGGCGTATCCGCCGCTGATCCTCGCGAGCACGGCGGCCGCCTTCGGCTGGGACGTCGTCGTCTTCCACACGTTCTGGGGCCTCGACATCCTCCACGAGGAGAAATCGAAGGAACTCAAGCTCTCCGCCGTCGGCAACCCGAGCATGCCGATGCCGAACGCACTCGCCGCGCTGCCCGGCATGGACTCGATGGCGACGAAGATGATGCAGAAGAAAATCGACGAGAACGGCACCGCGACCATCGAGGAACTGATCGATCTCTCGCTCGATCAGGGTGTCGATCTGCAGGCCTGCCAGATGACCATCGAGCTGATGGAGTACGACGAAGACGACTTCTACGACGGCGTGACGACGGGCGTCGGCGCAGCAACCGCGATCCAGCACATGGCCGAATCGGACGTCCAGTTGCTGGTCTAACTCATATGCTCGACCACGAACCGCTGGAGGCGAACGCACGTCCGAGTCTGCGTGTCATCGAGGCTGTCGCCAACGCAGACGACGTCGACCCCGCGGGCCTCGAACCACCACTGTACGACGTTGTCGATACGAACGCACTGGACCGGCTCTTCGAACCCACCGCGTCCGGAACGACGGCCCGTCGCGGACAGGTCTCGTTTCGGTATCGTGGCCACGAGATTACGGTCCACTCGAGTGGGCGTGTCGACCTCGAGTAATCCGAGGACGACCAATTCTTGAGACCGGAACACACGATCCGTAGCTGACAGCATCCACAGACAGTTCTCGAACGGCCAGCGTCGACCACGACGCAGTCACGTGATCGCCGATGGAGTCACGCGTGTCCAAAGTACAGTTGCTGGTGGTCGACCGTTTCTTAGTATTGTGAATTTTGCGAAATACTTTACTGGGGTGCGAACGTATCGACGAGTATGAGTGAGCCATTCGTCATCGTCGGCGGGGACGCAGCCGGAATGAGTGCCGCAAGCAAGGCCAAACGCGAGGCCCCGGACCGGGACGTAATCGTCTTCGAGAAAGGCGAGTGGGTCTCGTATGCGGGCTGTGGAATGCCCTACTACATCAAAGGCGACGTCGACGACCTCGAGGACCTCGTCTCAGTCACGCCCGAGGAGTTCCGCGAGCAACGTGACGTCGACCTTCGGACCGGCCACGAGGTCGTCGCGATCGACCTCGAGGCGAACACCGTCACCGTCGAGGCCGACGGCGAGCGCTTCGAGCAGTCCTACGGCGACCTGCTGATCGGTACGGGCGCACGCGCCATCGTCCCACCGTTCGATGGGATCGACCTCGAGGGCGTGTTCACTCTCCGGAGCATGGATCAGGCAGACGCCATCGAAGACTACGTCTCGGACCACGAGCCAGCAACCGCCGCAATCGTCGGCGGCGGCTACGTTGGCGTCGAGATGGCCGAAGCGCTCGACGAACGCGGGGTCGACGTCTCCATTTTCGAGATGCTACCCCAGACGCTCCAGCCCTTCGGCGAGGAGACGGCACGGGTCGTCGAGGACCACCTCCGCGAGCAGGGCGTCGATCTCCACCTCGAGACCGCCGTTCAGGGCTTTGCGGGGAGCGACCACGTCGAGTCGGTCGAACTCGAAGACGACTCGGTGTCGGCGGATCTCGTCATCGTCGGCGTCGGCGTCGCGCCGAACGTCGAACTCGCCGAGGAGGCTGGTATCGAGATCGGGGAAACGGGTGCGATCGCGACCGACGCGTACGGCCGCACGAACGACGAGAACGTCTACGCTGCAGGCGACTGTGCCGAGGCGGAAAACGTCGTCACCGGCGAGCCAGATCACGTCCCACTTGCGCTGACAGCGAACCGAGCCGGTCGAGCGATTGGCTCGACTGTTTCGGGTGATCCCACGGAGACTGGCGGCACCGCCGGCACGGCGATCGTCAAAGCCTTCGAACTGGGTGCTGCCCGAACCGGGATTCTCGACGACGAGCGCGCACGCGAGGCGGGCTTCGATCCCGTCTCCGTCACGATCGACACCGAGACGCGGCCACACTACTACCCCGGTGCGACCGAACTCACCGTTACGCTCGTCGCAGATCGAGCGAGCGAACGCGTCCTCGGTGCCAGTCTCGTCGGCCCCGAGGGAACGAAACGCATCGACACGGTCGCGACGGCCGTCTCATCGGGACTGACCGTCTCGGAGCTACAGAACCTTGATCTGGCCTATGCGCCGCCGTTTAGCCCCGTCTGGGACCCGATCCTGACCGCCGCGAAAGTGTTGCAAGGCAAACTCGAGTAAGCGAGTCGACACGCTCTCGGAGCGCCGGCCGGTCGCACTGATGCCGTGAGCTTTAAGCGGCCATCATCCGCCTATCCGGATATGAAAGCCACCGCCATGGCCCACCCGATTCAGGGGCTGGTGAAGTATCACGGGATGCGAGACGACATCAAACGACTGCCGTACCACGACAGCATCAGCCTCTGTACGGCACCAAGCCACACGCGAACGACCGTCGAGTTCTCGATGGACTACGACGAGGACACGTTCGTCGTCGACGGCGAGGAACTCGACGGGCGGGCCCACGAGCGGGTCGAAGCCGTCGTCGAAAAAGCCCGACAGAAATCCGACGCCGCCCACACCGTCTACCCGGTTCGCCTCGAGAGCGAGAACAGTTTTCCCTCGAACGTCGGGCTTGGCTCGTCGTCCTCGGGCTTTGCGGCCGCCGCGATGGCGCTCGCCGAAGCCGCAGAACTCGACGCATCGAAACCGGAGATTTCGACGATCGCTCGCGTCGGCTCGGCGTCGGCCGCTCGCGCCGTCACCGGGGCGTTCTCGCAGCTCCACACCGGGATGAACGACCAGGACTGTCGCTCGAGTCGCATCCCAACTGACCTCCACGAGGAGCTGAAGATCGTCGTCGGCCTCGTCCCCTACCACAAAGAGACCGAAGACGCGCACAACGAGGCTGCCGACAGCCACATGTTTCAGGCGCGCAACGCCCATATCCACAGCCAGATCGCCGAGATGCGGGATGCACTGCGAAACAACGACTTCGAGGCCGCGTTCGAACTCGCCGAGATGGACTCGCTGTCGCTCGCCGCGACCACGATGACCGGCCCCTCGGGCTGGGTTTACTGGCAGCCGGAGACGCTGTCGATCTTCAACCGCGTGCGCCAGCTCCGTGAGGAAGAGGACATTCCGGTCTACTTCTCGACCGACACCGGGGCCACGGTCTACGTCAATACGACCGAGGAGTACGCCGAACGCGTCGAAGAAGAAATCGCCGACTGCGGCGTCTCGACGACCATCTGGGATGTCGGCGGCCCCGCCCGACTGCTGGACGACCACCTGTTCTAGTCGCCTCGACACACCACATCGAGGCCCCTTCTGCGGTTTGGGACGCCGTGTACCCACCGACGGTTTGCTCGAGCAACTGACCGTCTCTGTTCGGCGACAGTATCTTTTTGGTATTCGTTAGCAACCATCGTGTATGGTCGCAGAACAGTTCACCGCGGCGGCTGCACAGGTCGAACCGGTCTATCACGACAAGGAAGCCACGCTCGATAAGACGTGCCGATGGATCGAGACGGCGGGCACGCAGGACGTCGATGTCGTCGTCTTCCCGGAGACGTTCTTCCCCGGCTACCCCTACTGGCGAGGGAGTTCGATCGCCCGCTGGACCGACCTCATGGTCGAGTTACAGAAAAACAGCCTCTCGGTCGAGGACGACGCTCTCGAGGTACTCGGCGACGCGATCGACGAGGCGAACTGCCACGTCGTCTTGGGGACGAACGAACGATCCGAGCGGCCGGGAAGCGAGACGCTGTACAACTCGCTGTTTTACTTCGATCGCTCGGGCGAGTTGGTGCGTCGCCACCGAAAGCTCATGCCGACCCACGGCGAGCGAACGATCTGGGGCCGGGGCGATCCGTCGACGCTCGACACACACGACACCGACATCGGGCGGATGGGCGGGCTCATCTGCTATGAAAATCACATGACCCTGCCGAAAGGCGCACTCGCCGCGATGGGCGAGGAGATTCACCCCGCCGTCTGGCCGGGGTTCTGGGAACAACACGGCCATCCCGGCGACAAATCGAAGGCGACGGATCGGTCGGCGATCGAGACCTGCGATCAGTACCCCGCAATGCGCGAGTACGCCTTCGAAACCCAGTCGTTCGTCATCTCGAGTTCGGCCTACATGAGCGACGAGATGCTCGGGCGCGTGATGGACGACGTCGATTTCAACATCGCCGCTGGCGGGAGCATGCTCATCAACCCGGCTGGGATCGTCAAAGCCGGGCCGGCAATCGGTGAGGAGACGCTGCTCACCGCCGAGTTCGACCGTGACGAACGCCGCGCGACGAAGGCGTACTTCGATTCCGTCGGCCACTACACCCGCTGGGACGCGGTCAACCTGAACGTTCGAGACACCGAGTTAGCGCCGTTCGAGGGCGAGCAGGCCGGCGAGACACCGCCGACGCCGAGTCCCGCCACGATCGAGGAGATCGCAACCGAACACGACCTTCCGATCGACACGGTCGAGTCCATTGTCGACTCGCTGCACTCGTCGTAATCCGTCAGGTCCAGCGATCCAGTCCCACTTGTGTCACGCTCTCCTCGATCCGTTCGAAGCCGCGTTCGACCTCGCCGGCGTCGATGCCCCACTCGTCGGTGACGTACGCCCGCGCGGCCTCGAGGTCCGGCTCGAGCGTCGTCTCGAACTCGTAGTCGTCGGTCACGTTCGGATCACGGAACAGCTGTCGCACGCGGTCACCGTACTCGACGCTGTCGCCGCGAGCCTCGAGCACGCTCCAGAGGTCACCGTGTTCGGTGATCTCGGAAATCGCCGTCTTCGGGCCGATTCCGTGCACACCGTTGTTGAAGTCGGTCCCGATGAGGATCGCCGCGTCGATGAGTTGCTCCAAGGTGAGGTCGTGGTGCTCGAGGGTGGCCTCGAGATCCATCAGTTCGGGGTTGCCCTTGCTCGTCAGTTGGCGCAGGGTCAGCGGCGCGCCAAACAACAGCGCGTCGTAATCCTCCGAGCCGACGTAGTCGGCGTCGCCACGTCGGGCCATGTGAGCGGCCTGAGCTTCCCCCTCCGCCGGGGCTTCGACGATCGGGACGTCGAGCAGTCGGAGCAGTTCCCGGCTGGTCTCCTGAATCGTCGGCGTCAGCCGCTGGGTTCGGGACTCGAGTTGAGCGATCGCGACCTCGTCACCCTCCTCGCGGGCGACCTCGAGTTGGTCTTCGTAGGTCTCGCGTTGCTCGCGGCGAGACTCGATCTCGTCGGCTTTGAGCTCGGAAGGACCGCCGTCGAAGACCATCACCGGCGTAATGTCGTGTTCGAAGAATTTGGGTAGGCCTTGGATGATGCCGACGAGGTTCGCGACTTCAGTGCCGTCGGCGGTGGTGTATTTCGAACTGTTCGTCCACTTGACCGTCGTCGTCAGATAGCGGTAGAGCCAGTTGTGTGCGTCGACCGCGACGACACCCTCGACGTCGTCGAACGGAACCTCTTCGATGACGGCGATATCGCGTAGTGCAGCGTTTCCCATTGGGGACGTTTGGGCCGACTGGGATTTGAACTATTGGCTTCGCACCAACGAGTGGCCGTGCTCGAGCACAGCAACTCGAGCACAGACGGTCAGGACACGTGCGAGTGGAACACTACGGAACTGTCGGGCATCCGCGAGCGAAGCGAGCGGTTCTCCGCCGGAGCGGGGTGAAACCCCGCGACGGCGGCCTTTTGGCATCAACGGGNCTGTCGGGCATCCGCGAGCGAAGCGAGCGGTTCTCCGCCGGAGCGGGGTGAAACCCCGCGACGGCGGCCTTTTGGCATCAACGGGTTTTGCCGGGGGTTGAGGCTGGCGTCGCAGACGCCAGCCGATGCCCCCGGTAAAAGAGGTTGCTGTACTTATCGCTGAGAATGGCCCACGGACTCTCGAGTTGCTGTCAGGTCTCCAGTTCGGGCGGCTCGCTGTCGCGTCGCGACTCGAGGAACTGTTCTTCGTCGTCAGAAAGATCGCGCTCGCGAAACTGCTCGAGGCCGGCCTGATAGCGTGCCCGCGCGTCCTCGATAGCAGGAGTCGGGTACTCGAGGAGCAGTTCGGCAATCCCCGTCTGCTCGCCGGTGTAGGCGAAGCCGGTTCGATACAGTGCCTCGTAGGCGAACGGATTGTTGACCGCGATCCGAAGTCGCTCGTAGCCGCGCTCTACGGCACGGTCACGAACGTGTCGCAGTAGCGTCGGGCCGATGCCCTCGCCACGGCGCTCGCGGTCGACGGTGACGTAGCGCAGCCACAGCGTGTCCGCGTCAGTGCGGTCCTCGTTGAACGCGACGGCGGCGACGATCGTGTCGTCGGCTCGAGCCACGGCTTTCCCGGTGTTCGTCATGACGAACTTGCCGGCGTAGCTGAATCGTTTGTAATCGAGACGCAGTTTCGGCCCGTCGGGCGGCCAGCCGAGCAGATCGTACTCCACACAGAGGGGTTCGTGGGCCAGCACGTAAGACTGGCGGCGGGCAGCCGTTTCCGGGATCGACTCGCTCGCCAGAGTCGTAGGTATCCCTGCCAGTCCAACCCGTGATTGGGACGGCCTGATCAGAAGATGTTTGTGAAATGATTGTCTCGGTTTGCTGTATGCCCTCCAGACGCTGGCTTCTCGCGGGAGCGAGTGCTACACTCGCCGGCCTCATCGGTGGTCACGCGGTCGCCGATCAGGCTGGTACCGAGGCCGTCGATTGGCCGATGGCTCGCTACGACGCTGCCGGGACCGGGCACAACCCCAACACGACGGGACCAAGAGACGACGTGCAGATCGCGTGGGACCGAGATCTGGCGGCGTCGGCTCGCGGCGTGCTCCCGCCAATCCTTCACACGGACACCCTCTACGTCGTCGGTGGTGCGGTTACCGCCCTCGAGGCCGAGACAGGCACGGTCGAGTTCACTCGAGACGGCGACTATCAGTCGAGTCCCGCGCGGGCCGACGCCGACGTCTATCGGACCGACACGCTCGCGGTCAGTTCGCCAGACGGCCTCGCCGGGCTGAACGCTGGCGGTGGCATCGACCTCCCATTGCTCGGCAGTCAGTTCGGCCTCGAGCGCTGGGACGGCCCGAGCGAGGTGTCGCGATCCAGCATCTTCGGCCCGCCGAACGCGCCGCCACCGATCGCCGTCGACGACACGATCTACGCGGCCGTTCCGGGAACGAACCACCTCGTCGCGCTCGCAGCCAACGACGGAACCGAACGGTGGCGCACTGTCCACGGGGCCGGCAGCGGCCTCTATCGGCCAGCCGTCCGAGACGGAATCGTCTACGCCGTCGACTACGCACACGAACTCGGCGCCTACGACGCCGAAACGGGCGAGAGACGGTGGCTCGAGGAGATCGACGACCGGCCACCCTACGCACCGACTGCGACCGACGAGGGCGTCGTCGTCCCGGGACGAGAATCAGTGACCTGTCTCGATGCCGACGAGGGGCGCATCCGCTGGACCTACGACCACGACGGCAACGTCTCCGACGCCGACCGCGCGGCCGCCGCCGTCGCCAACGGACGGGTTTTCGTCGTCGACAGCGTGGGGTCGCTACATGCGATCGATCTCGAGTCGGGCGAGGCAGTCTGGACCGCTGCTTTCGGTGGCGTGGCGTCGCCGGTCGTCGCCGACGGCGTCGTCTACGTCACCCGACGCACAGTCGGTCTCGACGCGTTCGACGCCGCAACCGGCGAGCACCGCTGGACGTTCGACGTAGAGTGGCCCACCTCGGCACCGATCGTCAGCGGCGGACGGCTGTACGTCGTCCAGAACCGCCGCGTGCTCGCACTCGAGGAGGCCGACCGATGACCGACGAGCCGTTCGGGCCGCAGGCGTCGGGCGACCGAGAGCAGGAGTCGGAGCCGGGCGGTGCGCTCGCCCGGGCAGTGGCGCGAATTCGGGCCGATCCGTTTCTGCTGGTGCCGTTCGCGCTGGCTGGCCTGCTCCTCTCACTGCTCGACCAGCTTCGCCTGTGGGACCCGATCCCGACGCTGGTTACCGAGCGCCTTCCGGCGCTGGCGATCGACTTCGAGTTTTCGATCTTCCCCACCGGGACGCCGGGCACCACGCGTCGAGTCGCCGCGCTGGTCGACCTCGAGACTCCGTACCTCCTCTGGGCAGTCAGCCTCGAGGTCGCCGCGGTTCTCGCCGTCTCGATCGCGGGCTGGTACACCATCGCTCGAGCCGCGGACGCTGACGCAACGACGACAGGGCTGCGGTCGTACGTCGGGTTCGTCGTCCTGATCGCGATCGGCGGACGGCTGCTGGGATCGATTGCCGAGGTCACGCTTTCCGGGATCGTCGGACTCGCGCTCTTTCTGTTGCTGTTCGTCCTCGCGCTAGTCGTCCTCGCACGACTGTTCGTCGCGCCCGCCATCGCTGCCCTCGGTTCCTCACCGTGGGTCGCCATCCGTCGGAGCGTGCGTCTCTCGAGTGGCCACGAGTACGGTCTCGTGGGACTCGTCCTGTTCTATGGCCTGCTGGGGTGGCTGCTCGGCAGCGTGCCCGCAATCGGCGCGGTCGTCAGCAGTGTCGGCGTTGCTGTCGTTCACGCCGTGTCGACGGTGACGGTCCTCGAGTCGGTGTCCGACAACGACCTGCTCGAGTAGCACCACGGAACGTCAAAACCAGTCCCACACCGGTCGCAACGCTGTCGCGTACGAACGTGCTCGCCGTAGAAGTGCGCGGACCGGGATTTGAACTCCCCCTGAGAACCTGCTCACTCTGCTCGCAGAACCTCAGTATAATTCACCCCCCTCGTTCGACTGCCGCTGCTCGCGGAGTTGCTCGCAGCAGAAGTGCGCGGACCGGGATTTGAACCCGGGCCATGAGCTTGGAAGGCTCAGGTCCTACCACTAGACCATCCGCGCCTATCTCCCAGTTCTGGTTCCGTGTTTAAGATGCTTCCGTTTTCGATCAACCCGCTCGAGTCGGCCATTCCCGCCCTCACTTCCGACCGAACCAGACTCTCATACGATTTGCTGTCGCCACTAACCGCCGATTGTCGACCCGTACTGGCGATCGGTGGGACACAGGGACAGCAATCCGTATCACTCCGCGTGCGGGCTCGAGTCGGCTGCGCCTGCCACGGTCGCATAGCAGTTGCCACTCGAAAGCTCCCACTCGAGGACCTCGAGGGCGCTGGTCTCGAGCGCCGCCTCGAACTCGTCGGGGCTGTAGATATGGTAGAATCGGTCGACGACGTCGCCGCCCGGGAGCGTCCACTCGACGGTCGTGTCGAACCCTTCCGTCTCGTCGAACGTGTCGTGGGCGGTTGACCACACACTGAGGAGGGCACGACCGTTGGGAGTGAGAACGCGCGCGAGTTCGTCGAGACTCTCCTGCCGTGTGCGCGTGGTCGGCAGGTGGTGGAGCGTCGCGACGTAGACGGCGAGGTCGACGCTGTCGGTGGCGAGCGGTATTCGGGCGGCGTCACCCTGACAGAGCGCGACGTCGAACTCGCGTTCGCGGGCGCGCTCACGCCCGATCTCGAGGAGTCCGCGACTGATATCGAGGCCGACGACGGGGTCACAGTGGGGAGCCAGCAGTTCGGCGTGCCGACAGTTGCCACAGCCGAGATCGAGACCCGTCCGGGCTGTGTCGTCCTCGAGGGCGGGCGCATGCGTCTCGACGAACGTCTCGACTTCGGGCCAGGCGTACTCCCTGGTCGCGGCGAAGTGGGTGGCGATCCGATCGTACGTGTCGCGAACGGCAGCCCGTCGCGAGCGCGTGGCAGTTCGTTCCGGCTCCTCGACCATCGTCCGTCCTCGTTTGGGCACGCGCAAAAAGCGTTCGCAATGCCGGCACGTACAGCCACCCAGTCGGGGTCGGATCGTCTCGATCGATGACCCATCGTGCGTTACGTTCATACGGTGTGAGTGCGAATCAGCAGGTACGGAATGAGGCGCGAGCACTTCACGTTAGATGTCAACAATGTCGGCTGGGTCGAAACCAACGGCGAACCGAGCAAACCCTCGGTATCGATCGACTTCACTGGCCCGGCGACGATGCTTCGCGAGCGCCTTACCGGGCCTGACGGAGACGTTCTCGAGGCAGCAGAGACCGACGTCGCACTTCGGCTACAGGGTCCACTGGGCGACGATACCGCGGGTGTCGTCAGCGTCACGAACCGAGTGACTGGCGAGTTCATTCTCGAACTCAACGAGGACGCCGACGACGTCTTAGCATTTATTCGGGCCGCCCGTGGCTACGGTGAGAGCGCCCCTGACGAAGAAGGGCGGTATACAGTCGAGATCAGCCTCGACAGCGACCAGTTTGTCACCTACGACAAACGGACGTTTCTCGTCTACGACGACGAAGGGGATCTGCTTCGCCAGCACAGTTTGATCCCAAGCGGCGTCGAACTCTGATCGGCCGCACACTGGTTTCCGGCCGTTCGGAACTGACCGGCAGATATAAGTATTTTAGGCACACCTAAAACAAATGAACGCCGGCAGATGCCGGAGGGTCGATCAATGGCGAACGGACAACTACTCACCACGGCGGCTGACGGACAACCGGAGACTCCGACGACACCGGTCGATGACATCGTGCTCGAACTCGAGGACGTCGGCAAACGGTACGGGACTGAAGAGGTCATTCCGGAGCTCTCCTTGTCCGTCCGCGACGGCGAGATTCTCACGCTTCTTGGCCCATCGGGCTGTGGCAAAACGACGACGCTGCGGCTCATCGCTGGCCTCGAGAAACCCAACGACGGGGAGATACGACTTCGGGGCGACGACGTCGCGGGCAACGGCCGCTTCGTGCCGCCGGAAGAACGCGGTGTCGGCGTCGTCTTCCAGGAGTTCGCGCTGTTTCCACATCTGACCGCCCGCGAGAACATCGCCTTCGGCCTGCAGGAGTGGGCCGATGCCGAACGGGATGCTCGCGTCGACGAACTGCTCGAACTCGTCGGCCTCGAGGCCCAAGGCGAAGCCTATCCGGACGAACTCTCCGGCGGGCAACAACAGCGGATCGCACTTGCCCGCTCGCTCGCCCCCGAACCCGAGATGCTGTTGCTCGACGAACCGTTCTCGAATCTGGACGTGGACCTTCGCGTCGAGATGCGCGAGGAGGTCCGCCGGATCATCAAAGAAGCCGGTGTCACCGCCATCTCGGTCACCCACGATCAGGAGGAAGCGCTCTCGATTTCCGATCGCGTCGCCGTGATGAACGACGGCGACATCGAACAGATCGACACGCCACAGCAGGTCTTCCAGCAGCCGGAATCGCGGTTCGTCGCCGGTTTTCTCGGCCACGCCAGCTTTCTCTCGGGAGCGGTCCACGGAGACAGCGTCGACACCGCACTCGGACGTGTCCTTCGTGACGACGTCAACGGCCTCGCCCATCAGTACGACGGCACCAACATCGACTTGCTCGTCCGTCCCGACGACGTGACGGCGTTCCCGTCCGAGGACACCGAAGCCAACGGGCACGTCGTCTATCGACGGTATCTCGGCCCAACCGTCCTCTATCGCGTCGAACTCGATTCGGGTGAAACCATCGAGTGTATGCACAACCACTCCGACCGGATCGACCTCGACGAGCGTGTCGCCGTCCGCGTCACGGCTGACCACGAACTCGCGTGGTTCCCGGCCGACCAGCGCGACCGAACGACACAGGTGGCTGCGGACTAAGTCATCACTCGTCCGCAGTCGCGTCCGATCGATCCATTCCGTACTCGTTTTCCGCCACGTTCTCGAGCGTACCATCTGCGTTGGACCACTTTCGATCCCGAGTGAGAGCCATCTCGCTGGACGAACACGCAGTTTGATACGTTCTCGGCGCGACCTGCATACGATGGCCAACAGAAACTGGCGGCGACTTGCAACGGGGTGTGGACTCGCTGCGCCCGCGATCGCACTGGGGGCAATCGTCCTCGCGACCCTGCTCGCTGCGCCGGAGACGTTCACGTGGCGCGACCGCGCACTCTCGGATATGGGCCGCTACGGCACCCGAACGTTTCTGCTTTTCAACGGCGGGCTGATCGTCGGCGGCCTGCTCGGTGTCCCGTTCGGCTGGCGACTCTGGATCGCGAGTCACACCCTCCTCGAGCGCGTCGGCGTCGGCTTGCTGTGGGTGGCGACTATCGGTCTGGTCGGCGTTGGCGTCTTCTTTCTCGACCACACCGAGTTCTATCTCGCGACGAGTCTGCACGGACCGGCCGCGCTGTTGTTTTTCGGACTTGCACCGTTTGCACAGTGGCTCTACGGGAGTGGACTGGTCCTCGCCGAAGCGCCCCGACTCGGGCTCGCCTCCATCTGGCTCGGGCTGCTCCATCCGATCGGCTGGCTGGGCTGGCTGCTGTACCGAATCGGGAGCGACGACCCGATGGCGTGGTTCGCCGTCCCGGAGTTCGTCGCCGCCGTCGCCTTCGGTGGTTGGGTCCTCCTCGTCGCCGGCACACAGTGGCGACAGGAGACGGGCAGATCCACCGTATCGAGCCGCTGAGCCCCCGAGACGGGTTTTGCGACTGAAACGCACACAACGCTTAAATCGAAACCGTTCATACAACGGTGTATGCATAAAGACGAACTCCTCGAGCTCCACGAAGAACTCGTCGTCATCATGGAGCACTTCTCCCAGCGAGAGGACGTCGACGAGACGCTCTTCGATCCGTACCACCAGCTCGACGTCGACCCATCACACGTCCACAAATCGAAAAGCGAGCACAAACACGCCGTCTTCATCCTCGGCAACGCCCTCGCAAACGGCATGAGCGAAGACGAGTTCTCGAGCGCCGGTCGAATCGGCAAACGGATGAAAGAACTCGCCGAAGACGCCGAGTCGAAAATCTAGGCGAAACGTATTTGTTTCAGTTGCCGTTTGTTGAACTATGAACTCGCGCACGCAAGAGCGCGTCGAACAATGGGATTCTCATCAGTTCGATGGCGGGTACGACGGCCTTGCTGATCTCGCTGCTGCTGACTTCTCGGGCGCTGTTGTCGCCGCTGGGACGTGGCTGTTTCTGCTCAACGGCCGCATCGTCGGCGTCGTCGACGGCTCGATCTCGGATTTCGAGACCTCGTCTGGGACCGTCTACGAGGCACCCCATCCATCGCTCCCGCTGCTCTCGGCGATGGAGGAAGGCAACGGCGACACACGGGCGAAGTACTACACGAACGAGACACCGCTGCACGAAGTCGACGAGACGCTCCAGAGCGGTTCGTTCACCGGCTACGTCGAACTGAGCGAAAACGTCCTCAGCGGGGACTACTACGCCGTCTACTACGGCGGCCGCCGGATGGCCGCGGCCTACATCGGCAACGCCGAGCAACTGCTCACCGGCGATGAGGCGTTCGACCGAGCCGACGACGAGGTCGGCATCTACGAAGTGATCGACGTCGATATCGACGTTACCGACGTGCCGGGCACCGACGCAACCGAGAGTGTCGCCGACGAGCACACTGACGACACCGAACCGGAGTCACCGTCGACCGCCATCGCCGACGACGGACAGTCCACGCAGACCCAATCGGACCCCACGTCGGAACTGAGCGCTGACCCGACGGAGTCGGCTATCGAATCGATCGACATCTCCGGAACGGAGCCGACGACGGACGATGAGACGCCGTCGAGCGCGTCGATTGAGGATCTCAGCCTCGAGGAGCCCGCGACGGAGTCGACAGCCGAGACGACGGATATCAAATCAGAAACGTCGACGGACGACCGGGCAAGCATCACGGCACCCGACGACTCAGAGCCAGCTCCACCCTCGAGTGGGATCACCGACACAGCGGTGACGACCGGCGAAACCGAGTCGACCCCGGCAGTCGACGACCGCTCGTCACTCGCGTCGTCGTCCAGCGAATCCGTCGTCGAACAGGCAGCGACGGACGAGAGCAGCGACGACGCGGTCGATCAGGAAGCGGCCGAACGCGACTCCATGCCGGACGTCGACGATGTTGCCATCTCGGATACCGACACCGACGGTGACGACGAGACCGTCGAAGCGACGACGGGCGACGCCGCGCACGACGGCGACGCGGTAGCCGAGGCCGAGACCGAGGAACACGGCCGCTCCGCGCTCGATCCCGCCACGGTCGAAAAAGCCGCAGCACAACTGGATCAAAACGACATCTCTTGGACCGAAGACGACGTCGACTCGGCGTCCGACGACGTAGACGTAGCTGACAGTGAACGGTTCGAACAGGAGGCACAGTGGCGTGAAACCCGACGCATCCCGTCGATCGACCCGGACAACACCGAGACGGCAGCGTCGACTCGAGACGGACGAGATGGCGGTCGCGGCGACACGAGCGCACAGCCACGGTCCACACGGCCGTCGTCGGAGTCGACGGCCACCGAGCCGGCGTCGACACACCGTCAACAGTCCGAGACCACGACTCAAACGCGCGAGGAGTCGTCTCGAGCGGCTCGCGCCGAGCCCGACTCGAGCACGAGCAACGCGGCGTCGACAGCCGACACGCCGTCACGATCCGAACACGAACAACGGATCGCCGCGCTGACCCAGCGACTGGAAACGCGCGAGCAACAACGCGAGACGCTCGTCGCCACCGTCGAAGAGCTCGAGGCCGAACGCGACCGACTTCGGGCGGAAAACGAGGAGCTATCGACGACGGTCGACCGACTCCGGGCGCGGATCGAGGAGCTCCAGACCGACCTCGAGGACGCTCGCGCGGCGACCGCCGAGTCGGCGACGAACACGCCCGAGACGAGCACATCACTTCCGGCCCAACAGGCCCTCGCCGAAACGAACCTCTTCGTCCGCTACGGCTCGAAGAGCCAGCCGACCCTCGAGACGGCCCACGACGGCGAGGCCGACCGCACGGAGGTCGCATCGAACCTTCGGCTCGAGTATCACACCGGCTTCGACGCGAGCGACGTCGCCGTCGACGGCACGCCCTATGAGGAGTTTCTCACCGCAACGATGGAGTACCGCTTTGTCGACTGGCTTACCGAACTGGTGCTCTATGAGATCCGAGATACTGGCAACGCCAACGGGCTCGGTGATCTCTACGATGCGATCCCGCGGATCGACCGCGCCGAACTCGACGCGACGATCTCGCTTGCGGACGACGACACTGAGGACGTCCCCGAGCGCGTGACGTTCGATATCGTCGCGTTCGATAAGATGGGGAATCCGTTGGTCGTCGTGAACTTGAACGATTCGCGCGAGCCCGCAACGCAGGGGATGCTCGAGGAGATGGAAGAAGCTGCCTCGGCGGTCAAAGCGAACTACCCCGACCTCGCGGCGGCGACCGTCGTCACCTCGAGTTACTTCGAACCCGGCGCACTCGAGGTCGCCGAACAGGCGACAAGCGGCGGCTTTCTTAGCCGGAGTTCGAAGCTGAGCTACGTCAATCTCTCGCGCAAGCAGGGGTATCACCTCTGTCTGGTCGAGTCACGTTCGGAAGGGTTCCATATGAACGTGCCCGAACTGTGACCGTTAGAATGGATTGAGCCAGTTGCGGTCGATTTTTGGAACGACTGAGACGGATACCGTGCGGGTCGCTACGTCAGTGATGGTACCTGAAAAGAACCCACCCCAAAGCGGGTGCTGCACAGCGCGGCATCGGGTGCACATGAGACGCCCCTGACCGGCCAGTATCGCGCGGACAGTCTCATGGCGACGCCGATTGGAGGTCGAGGCACAGCGACCTCGATAGTTCCGGCCCGGGGACGGACGCACAGAGTCAGGCCGGCGCGGTGCGAAGAGAGATTAGCCTTCGATCTCTGCGACGTCTTCGATCTTCATACCGTCGAGTTTGTCCATAATGTCGTCGAGCTTGCCGTCGAGTTCGTCGACGAACTCTGCGGTGCGCTCGGTCTTGATTGCACCTTGGCTGGAGGGCTCGATGAGGTTTTCCTCCTCGAGGACACGAAGCGAGTACCGAACTTTGTGGTGTGGGTAGCCCGTCTCGTTCGACATCTTCACGATCCCGATCGGTTCGTTCTCGATAACCATCTTCAGGACCTGCAGATGTCGTTCCAACATATCGACTTCCTTCTCAAGTCGGTCTATCATGGCATTTGTTAACTTGTCTTTGGGCCTTTTAAAAGTTACTCTCGATCGCTGACCGGTTTCCGCTCAACTGACATCTCAGTCCTGTCAGTAGTTAACGGTTCCGTTCCCAGCATGGCCGAACGATTCACTGGGCTATCACGTCGGCGGAATCGCCCGACGAAACGGTGATGATTTCGCGCGTGACCGACCACCAACTCCGCGCCCGCGGTCGGACGGTCGTGGTCCGGTTCGAATGACGAACACGGCGTCACTCGAGTCACGGTGATCGTCACCTGGGACGTTTCAGCTCGATCTATACACGTCTGTGTACATCAACACGGACTCACCCCGGCCATACCGTAATCTGTTTATCGACCGGGCAAGAATCCGCCGCTGTTATGACCGTCACAATCGTCGGGTCGCAACTCGGCGACGAAGGCAAGGGTGGAGTCGTCGACGTTTACGGCGACGCCGCTGACGTCGTCGCTCGGTATCAGGGCGGCGACAACGCAGGCCATACCGTCGTTCACGACGGTAAGAAGTACAAACTATCACTCGTGCCGTCCGGCGCCGTTCGGGGGAAGATCGGCGTCCTCGGCAACGGCTGTGTCGTCAACCCCGAGACGCTGTTCGACGAGATCGACACACTCCGAGAGCGCGGCCTCGAGCCAGACGTGCGCGTGGCCGAACGCGCACACGTCATTCTCCCGTACCACCGTGCGCTCGACGGCATCGAGGAAGCCGAAAAGGAAGACCTCGCGGCCGGGACGACCAAACGCGGCATCGGCCCGACCTACGAGGACAAGGCCGGTCGACGCGGTGTCCGCATCGGGGACTTGCTCGATCCCGACGTGCTCCGTGAGCGACTCGAGTACGTCGTCCCCCAGAAGAAAGCCCTCGCAGAGGAGGTCTTCGACAAGGAGACGGGCGAGGCGTTCGATATCGACCACCTCTACGAAACCTACCGCGAGTACGGGAAGCGACTCGAGGAAGAAGGCATGACCGTCGACTGCGGAACGTTCCTCCAAGAGCGCATCGACGACGGCGACAACGTCATGCTCGAGGGCGCACAGGGAACGTCGCTCGACATCGACCACGGCGTCTACCCCTACGTCACCTCCTCGAACCCGAGTTCGGGTGGCGCGACCGTCGGCACGGGACTCGGCCCGACTGTCGTCGGACAGGGCGACGTTATCGGTATCGTCAAGGCCTATCTCTCGCGTGTCGGCACGGGGCCGCTCCCGACCGAACTCGGCGGCGTCGAGGACCAGACGCCCGACTACGACCCGGAAGAGGGTGCTGGCGAGGACGAAGAAGCGCTCGCGACCCAGATTCGAGACGAGGGTGGCGAGTACGGTACCGTCACCGGTCGCCCGCGCCGTGTCGGGTGGCTCGACATGCCGATGTTGCGCCACGCCACGCGTGCGAACGGCTTTACGGGACTCGCAATCAACCACATCGACGTGCTGGCCGGACTCGATGAAGTGAAAGTCGGCCACAGCTACGAGTTCGACGGCGAGGAGATCTTCACCGTGCCCCCAACGACCGAGCAGTGGGGCCGCTGTGAAGCGACGTTCAAGTCCTTCGACGGCTGGCCCGACGTCGACTGGGCCGAGGTCGCAGACAACGGCTACGAGGCAATTCCGGAAAACGCTCGCACCTACCTCGAGTACATCAGCGACGAACTCGACACGCCGATCTACGCCGTCGGCGTCGGTCCCGGCCGTGGCGAGACCGTCATCGTCGAGAACCCGTACGAATAACGCTTCGACCTCGTTTTTTGCGGGTCGCTGACTGGCGACAGTCGCATCTCCCCCGAGTATACACACCGCGACCTTTTGCTCGCGGGCATCGTGCGGTTGACACGAGAACCGCATGCGTGATCCATTCGCAGCACTCGTCCGCCGACTCGAGTCAGCCCTTGGCGTGCCGGTGGAGACGATCCGCCGCGCCGAAGCGGTCGACCGCGCGATCGCCGACTGGATGGGACGGTGGGGGCTGCCGACGCTCCGTATCGCACTTGGGATCGTCTTCATCTGGTTCGGCGGGCTGAAGGTGTTCGGTGTGAGCCCGGCCGCAGAACTCGTCGCTGCGACGGTGTACGTCGTCCCGCCGGAGCTGTTCGTCCCGATACTGGGCATCTGGGAGGTGCTGATCGGCATCTGTTTGCTCTACCGGCCGCTGGTCCGGCTCGGTATCCTCCTGTTGTTCCTCCAGATGCCCGGCACCTTCCTCCCGCTCGTACTCCTGCCGGAGGTGACGTTCACGACGATTCCATACGGGCTGACCGTTGAGGGCCAATATATCGTCAAAAACCTCGTCATCATCGGGGCCGCACTCGTCGTCGGCAGTACCGTCCGCGAGGAACGAACACGATCGGACTGAGCGCAGTCTCACGACCGTCCGGTGGGCAGTCATCTCCGGTTCGTTCCCGAAGCCTTTTGCTGTCTGCGGTAAGCCTGTCTATCATGAAGGAGTCGTTGCTGGAGATCCTCTGCTGTCCGCTGGACAAACACGACGTCGAACTCGAGGACGCCGAGTACGGCGATGACGACGAGGAAATCGTCGCGGGCACGCTCGTCTGTTCCGAATGCGGCGAGCGATACCCGATCGAAGACGGCATCCCGAACCTGCTGCCGCCGGATATGCGCGGAGAAACCCCGGCCTGATCGGCCGCTCGAACCGTGTCCCGGGAGGTCGCCGTCCACGTCAATCGCGGGTCCGCCGAATCCCTCGAGACAGCCGTCGATACGCTCGAGGTCCGTGGCTCGTTCGACCTTCGATTGCAGAGTCACGGCCCCCCTGCACACGTCCACTGTCGGCTCGAGGGCGACATCGAGCGCGTCGTAACGCTCCCCGAGTCGAACTACTACGTCGAGGCTGACGGCGAAACGGTCGTCCTCGTCCGTGTCTCCGCCGAGGCGATCGAGCGCCCACTCGAGGGCACACTCGAGGTGCTGACCGGATACGGCTCGGAGTCGCTGTCGATTCCGCTCACTGTCAAGCCAGCGCCGGGCGATGTCGACGTCGACGAATCGCTCGCGAAACCCGCACAGAACGCGCCCGAACGGAGCGACCTTGAGCGACTGGTCGCCACTGTCGGCCTCGAGCCGGCGACACTCGGCGTCGTCGCGCTCGGGCTCGTCGCCGTCGGGATCGCGGTGCTGACGGCGGCCACGATCGGTGGCCCGGTCGCGATGGCCGGGCTCGCCATCGTTTCGGTCGGGTTTCTCGTGGCACTCATGTTACTGATCCGATAATCAGAGCGTTCGCGGGAGACGCACCCGTCGTCAGTCGTCGTGGCGCTCTTGCGCCTCGAGAGAGCCCTCGTCGTCGAACCGTTTTGCTCGGAGGTATCGCGCCCGATAGCGGTTCGCACCGTCGTAGACGTCAGCTTCGCGGATCTCGTCGGTTCGGCCCTCGGCGACGGCGTCGATCAGTTCCTCGAGTTGGTTCAGTTCGCTCGTGGTCAACTCGAGTTCGTAGGTGTGTTCCTCCTCGGACTCGAGGACGGTCCACTTGCGAGCGGCGGCGACGACGAGCGAACACGGCTCCCGACATGGGAACTGGCCGTCACCGCCGTCGACTTCGAGGTCGTCCCCCTCGTCGTACTGCCACTCGCGGCGGCGCAGACACTGAGAGTCGACACAGCAGGCTTCGGTCATCCACTCGACGGCCTCCCGCGGCAGTTCGTCGATCACGTCGTAGATTCCGGTCTGGCGCTCGGCGGTCTCGAGCCAGTGGTCGACGTCTAATGTCCCTCGCAGCTCTCGATGCCAGTTGGCGATCGTCGCCGGATAGAAGAAGCCGACCGCTTCGACGAGCTCAGCGCCTGAAAGCCCAATAAAGGCCCAGCCGGAGACCAGCGTCGGTGCGGTCTTCAGCGGCCGGTATCGACCGTCGTCGTCAGTCGTCGAGAGGTCGCGGGCATCCCGTGGGTCGTCGTAGACCTCGAGGTCGGCGAGGTCGGTATCGGCGTCGTCGACGTGCCAGAGATCGTAGACGCGCTCGCCAGCGGGGTCGTCAGCGTCGGCGTCGTCGACGAGCCGGGCCGTGAGACACAGTTGTCCCCACTCGCGGTCGACTCCCTCTCGAAGCGCGTCGTATCGTGCCGGCACCTCGAGGGACTCGTCCGCAGTCGTCGACGGCTCGTCGGCGTCCGTCTCCGCCGCGAGCGGTGCCCGTTCACACCACCGCAAGAACGCACGGCGGGCAGTTCCCTCGCCGCCGACCGTCTCCTGCCAGTAGCGCCAGTTCGTGACGTACGCCGCACGCGGTTCGAGCGCTACCTCGAGGTCGTCCGCCTCGAGGCCCGTCTGTTCGCTCTCGGGCGTCTCGAGGGTGTACGTCTCGCCATCGCGCTCGATTCGGAGGCCGTCGAACGCGATCGTTGATTGGGACTCGAGCGTCTCGAGCAGTGCGTCGAAATCGAACTCGGCTGTTGCCATCGTCACGCGTCAGTCCCCCGCACCCGTGCTCGGTTCGAGATCCGACCCGCGGCTACCGTCGGACGCCGTCGCCGCCCGGACTGACTCGAGTGCACCGCCGATGTCCGCGCCGGCGTCGGCCGCACGCTCGAGGACGACGTCGGCCATCAGTCCCTCGGTGCCGACAGCGCCGGCGTACCAGATGTGGTGGCCGTCGACCTCGGCCGGAACCGACCAGCCGAGGCGGTAGTCCTCGGTCAGGCCCATGTCCTCGGGGATGTCCTCCTGTGTATGATAGCCGTCGGCGATAAACAGCGGGACGACGACAATATCGTCCGTCTCGAAGTAGTCCGTAACGTCGTCGACCTCGGGTTCCTCGTCCATGAACAGGGCCTTGACCTCGTCGAATCGGTCCTGCTGGCGGATTCGTTCGGTGTGGTACTCGACTGCCTTCGCCGAGTTTTCGTTGCGTTCGGTACCGTGGCCGACGACCGCGAGGCCGACCCCCTCCCCGACATCCGGGTCGTCCGTCACGTTCTCGGCACGCTGGACGATCACGTCGGTCATCGCATCGTGGGTTCCAACGGGACCGCAGTAGTGGATCGTCTTGTCGACGTCTTCTGCCTCGAGGGTCGCCTGTGAGGCGTCGGTTCCATCGGAGTCCCACTGCTCCGGGTCCCAGTTCTCGAGGCGGAGTTCGCGGGGAATCACCTGCTCGGTGAAATACCCCTCGCTGATAAACAGCGGGACGACGAACACCTCGTTGGCCTCGAGCGTGCGGATCACGTCACGAAAGTGTGGTTCTTCTTTCCAGAACGCCTCGCGGACCTCGTCGAACGCCCCCGTCTCGCGGACGGTGTCCGCGTGGGCGTAGGTCGGATCCGACGCGTCCGGATTGAGGTGCGATCCGTGCGCTACGATGACCAGCGCTTGCATGCGTCGACGTTAGGAGGGGGATGGTTTAGGGACTTCGCTGCCGGCGCGGGTCGCCGCGTCCACCCTGCAGTCGGCCGCGCTTTGACTACCGAACGGCGAAATTCGTCTGTGCACCACAGGTCGTCTCCTGTGCCCGCAACTCGGCGACAGCGACGTACCCGCCCGGCTGGGGCGTCATCCACTCCGCCTCGTAAGTCGCCGTCTCGTCCGGTGAGAGCGTCTCCGTGGTGTGTAGCTGTGCGAACGCATGGCCCTCCGTGAATCGCCAGACGTCACGCCCGTCGTCGCGCACGACGAACTCCGCTTTGCACGCGTCCGGAAACTGTAGTTCGACCGGCGTCGACCCTGTATTGGTGACCGTAAACACGAACTGAACCAGTGTCGTCCCGTCATCGGCCGTCGAGACAGTCGCCTCGAGTCGTCCGTCGAGTGTCATACGTCGACTTCGGCGCCGAGACGGAAATACTGTCACAGATCCCGACTATCAGGAAGTCGCCACCGGCCGTCGAACAGCGAACCATATATTTCCAGCCACAGCCAAATCTGACCCGTGCAACTGGTGGGCTACGAGCCGAGTGGACGCGGATCGGCGCTGCTGGTCGGTGACGACGGAGCGATCGAGCGCCACCCCATAGAATCCGGCGACGCGCTTGCCTACACACTCGAGTCGCGACACTGTGCCGGCACGATCCACGACGGCGAGCACCGTTCGTGTACGCGCCCGTCGGCTCCCTACTGTGAGTTCCATACGCGTACGTGGGTGTGTGCGCGCTGTACTGGCACCTGCCTGAAAGACGAAATGGACTGCTATCAGGACCACGCCGTCTACATCGCCGCGTTCGCACCCGACACGTTCAAAGTCGGCGTCACCAAACTCCGGCGACTCGAGACCCGCCTCCGCGAGCAGGGGGCCGATCGCGGGGCCCACGTCCACACCGTCTCGAACGGCCGCATCGCCCGCGAAATCGAAGCCGAGATCGCCCAGCGGCTGGTCGACCGCGTCCGAACGCCGACAAAAATCGCCTCGCTCGCAACGACGGTCGACGAGGGCGCGTGGAACGCCACACTCGAGGAGTTCGAAGTGATCGACCGCTTTGCGTTCGACTACGGCCTCGAGTGTACAAGCCAGCCGGTTCCCGAGACGATCGCCGCCGGCACCGTCGTCGGCGTGAAAGGCCGCCTGCTCGTCCTCGAGAACGGGGGGACGACCTACGCCGTCGACATGCGCGACCTCGTGGGGTACGACGTGACCGAGGGAACGACGGACCGGGATCTCCAGTCGTCGCTCGACTCGTTCGGGTAGCGCCGATCCGGTCGGCCCGTGGGGCGCGTCTGTGAGTGGGATTACTAACGTCGCTGTCAGGTCAGTGTGCGCCAGCGTAGCTAACACAGAAATCCTTTTCCGCGGCGGCGCAGAATCCGAAGGTATGGCTGACGAAAACGAATCCACCGACGCGGGAGACGAGGGCGGCGAAGAGAAGTCGTTCCGCGAACGAGTCGAAGAGATTCGCGAAAAACGCGCCGAGGAAGGCGAGGGCGAGGGCGAGCCACCGGAAAGCCCGTTCGGCGGCGGCCCTGGCGGCCCCGGCGGCATGGGTGGTGGCGGCAACCCGTTCGCACAGATGATGGGCGGCATGATGGGCGGTGGCCCTGGCGGCCCGGGCGGCGCACCGGGTGGCCGCAGCGAGGAGGCCGGCAACGAAGAACTCGTCCGTGAAGTCCGACAGCTCCGTGACGAGATGCGCGACCAGACGCGCGCGCTCAAGCGGATCGCCGACGCACTCGAGGACAACTAACGACCCACCAGCCGCCGATTCTTTCCGACTCAGTGTTCGACCAGCGACAGCTCGCGGTTTGGCACGGTCTCGAGACGAACAGCGGCTGTCGACTCGCGAGCGAAAAAAGATTCAGCGCCGGCGCAGCGATTGGACACGGCCGTCGAGCCACGCCGAAATCGACCAGCGGCCGACGAGGACGTGAGCGAGTTCGACGCTGACGTACGCGAGCGCGATTCCGGCGAGGACGTCGATTACCCAGTGTATGCCGAGATACATCGTCGAGATCGCGACGGAGATTCCGAGGACCGCCGCAACGATGTTCCACCCCGGATACTGCACACGGGTTCGATACGCCAGGATGGAGACGGTCGCTGCAAGCGAGGTGTGCAGCGACGGGAAGACGTTGGTGTTGCGGTTGACCTGCCGGGTGAGGTGTTGGTACTGCGGATACGTATCGTACAGCAGTGCCTCGACGAGTTCTGGCATCATGTTTCGTGGCCCGTAGGCGATGACGAAGACGTAGAGGAGCAGGCCAATGGTGTAGTTCAGCGTGTACGCCGTCAGGAGTTCCCTGAGCGGGCGCGTCTCCGAGAGCGCGAAGTACGCCACGAGCGGAAACACCAGCAAGAAGACGTACCCGTATATGTAAATAAACGAAAAGTACGCCGTCACCGCCGGCGTCGCCTGTGCTTGCAGCCAAATAATGAACTCCCCCTCGAGATCGTAAATCGGGAAGGTGAGGTTCCAGTCGATGATCCACGAAAAATCCGGGACGATCTGTCTGGCGACGCTATTAAAGAGCAAGACGGCGGCGAGAGCGATCGTGATCGGTGTGGCGGCACGCACTCGCTGTCGCCACGCGCCGCGTGTCTTCCGGAGTCGGTCCCGGCCAACGAACAACGCGGTCGAGACACCGACGAGCAGCGTAACGACGACGACCAACTGTGTCAATACCTGTGCTAACATCACTGTCTCACCCGCAGGTTGCCGTCGGCGTCGTACCGAAAGCCAGCCTCCTCGAACGCCGTCCGTGCCGCGTCGACGTCGACCTCGCCGTTCGAGCCGAGAAACGGCATCGCTGGATCCGCGCCGTCCCACTCGAGGGCGTCGGGGACCCACTCGTCGGCCACTGGCGTCGCGATCGGCCTCGCGTAGCCGTGAAACACGTCCTCGACTAGCCACGCCTTGTCGATCAGCTGTGCGACGACCTGTCGAAATCGAGGATTGCCAAACGGTGCCGACCGGGCATTGAAGCCGAGGTGGTAGAACGCCCACGACGGCGACTCGAGCAGCCCAACGGCGTCCGTTTCGTCGACGTCGTCGATGACGTAGCTCTCGAGGGGTGAACTCGTGACGTCGGCGCTGTCGGCTTCGATCAGTTGCATCGCCGACGTACTCCGTGGGTCGATGCCCACTCGCAGTTCGTCGACGGTCGGCTCGGGGAGGGCCACGTCCGCACGCAGTGTGAAATGGTCGTCGAAGCGCTCGAGTGTCACGTGCTCGCGCTCGGTGTGATCGTGGTACTGAAACGGCCCGCTGCCGACCGGCGGCAGGTTGTCCGTGACGACTGCATCGGTCGTCCCCTGTGCGATGCGAACGCCGGGGATGGTGGCGGCTGCTGCCCGCTCCGACCAGTGGTGTTCGGGGAGAATCGGAACTGTCAACGCCTGTTCGCCGACGTCCTGTCCCGTCCCGACCGTGAGTTCGAGTGTGGTCTCGTCCTGAACGTCGATGTCGTCGACTGCCGCGACGCGGCCGCGATAGCGCGGGGCGGGTGCGGGGGCGGCGCTTCCACCGAGTGCGGTATCCTCGAGGAATCGGTAGGTGAAGGCGACGTCGTCGGCCGTCAGCGCCTCGCCGTCGTGGAACGTACAGTCGGGTCGAAGCGAGACACGCAGCGTCGACTCGTCGAGCCACTCCCAGTCGTCGGCGAGCCAGGGTTCGAGTGAGTGGTCGCCGTCGGTCGCAACGAGGTCAGCTGCGAGCGAGTCGTACAGCAGTTCGATGACCGTTCCTCGGTCACGATACTCCACGTTCAGGGGATTGAGGTTCTGTGACGGGCGAGCGTCCATGTGGACGGCCCGGAGCTGGTCGGCGCTATCGTCGGTCTGTGGCTCGAGCCCGAGATACCCCGTTCGTGTCGCGAGATGGCCGTCGGCCCAGCCGTCGAATCGGTCGTCTCTGACGAGTCGGTGCTCGAGCGGCGTACAGATCGGAACGAACGGCTGTTCGATCGCCAGTGCCTCGAGTGTCGCTTCGACGGCGTCACGGCGCTGCTCGCCGTCGGCGTCGCGCTGGGCCTCGAGGAGATCATCGACCAGTAGATTGGTGAAGCCGAAGGGGTTCTGCCAGCCCGGCTCGTCCGCATACAGCGAGTGGAGCGTCTCGTAGAGAAAGTCCGGATCGAGACCGCCGGGGTGCGGGCCCACGTAGACATCGAAGTCGTGGTTGATCACCACTGCCCGCCTGAACTCCTCTTGAGAGCGCATCTCGATCGAGACGTCGATGCCGACGGCCTCGAGAGTCGCGGCGATTTCTCGGGCGAGCAGAATGCTTTCCCGGTCACCATCTGCGGGAAGCGTGGTGATCGTCAGCGAGAGCGGCTCGAGGTCGTCTCGGTTGACGGTGCTTCGAAATTCACGGACACAGCCGCTGGTCGACGCCATCACTCCAGCAGCACCGGCCAGCGCAGCTCGGCGGCTGATGCCGCCGGCACTGTCACCGTCGACCTTTCGGCGCGAACCGCTCCGTTGCGTATCCATTTCGTTCGTTTGATACCGTTCGCAGGGAGCAATATAACAACATTGTGCTACCGGAACGCGGTCTCGGACTCGGTAGAGGGTCCGACCGGCGGCGACTCATGCGGGTCCCTGGAGTCACTGCCCGCCGGTCGCCGACCCGTGCTGGCGATCGGCGGGCCATCGGGACAGCACTCCGTCTCAGAACCACTTGGACTCGAGGAGTTGCCCGTACAGCTCCGAGAGCGACCAGCGCCCGACGATCTGATACGAGAGTGCGACACAGAGTACTGCAAGCACCAGCCCGGCAAGGACGTCGATCCCCCAGTGAAGCCCCAGATACATCGTCGAGATGATGACGCTAACGGCGATCACACCGGCGACGGGGAACCATTTCGGATAGCTCGAGCGAGTGAGATAGGCGAAGATGCCGACCGTCGCCGACAGCGAGGTGTGTAGCGACGGGAAGACGTTGGTGTTTTGGTTGACTTCCCGGGTCAGATACCTGTACTCGACGCTGTGTTCGTAGATCATCGGTGACGATCCTGACCCCGTAAGCAGCTGTTCGACGAAGACGTTGCGCGGACCGTACGCGATGACGAGTACGTAAAACACGAGTCCGATCGCGTAGTTGAACGCATACGCAGTGAGCAGCCGCCGGAACATCGTGGTGTCCGACAGGGCGAAATACGCGATAACCGGGAAGACCAGCAAGAACGTGTAGCCGTAGATGTAGATCGCCGTCAGATACGACGTCAACTCCGGCGTCGCCACTTGCAAAAAGAGCAGAACGAACTCGCCTTCGGTCTGACGAATCGTCTCGGTCATATGGAACCCGATGTCCGAATCGACACCGCCCCACCGGATCAGTCGGCTGGCCAGCAACACGACCGAGAGAACGAGAATTGCCGGCGCAGCGACTCGAATTCGGGAGCGCCACTCCGTTCGCGTCGTCGTGAGTCGCGTTCGCCCGACGAACAACCCAAGGGCAATCGGGAGCAAGAGTCCGACGACGAGGACGACTCTCGTCAGTACCTCAACGAGCATTAGTTTCGAACACGGAGTCGGCCATTATCGTCGTACCGAAAGTTGCCCGCCGACTCGAACACCGCGCGTGCCGCCTCGACGTTTACCATCCCATCGGTCCCGATAAACGGTGTGGTCGGGTCTTCACCGTCCCACTCGATGTCGTCGGGAACCCAGTCATCGGCGACCGGACTCGAGAGCGGCGTTGCACGGTTGTAGAAGATCCGCTCGGTGATCCACACTTTGTCGAGCAGCCGGCACACCGCCTGTCGGAACTCCGGATCGCTACACGGCGACACACTCGTGTTGAAGCCGAGATGATAGAACGTCCACGAGGGCGACTCGAGGCGGACGGCGTCGGAATCATCCGAAATGTCACCGACCGCGTGTGCCTCGAGCATCGATGACGTTAGATCTGCGTCGCCACTTTCGACCCGTGACACCGAGGAGGTACTGCCGGGATCGACGCTGAATCGGAGTTCCTCGACGGTCGGCTCGGGGAGGGCCACGTCCGCACGCAGTGTGAAATGGTCGTCGAAGCGCTCGAGATGCAGGAAGTTCCGTTGGGACTGACTCTCGAACTGGAAGGGGCCGCTCCCGACCGGGGGCACTGAGCTGGTCGTGACGAGCCCCCAGTCCCCCTGTGGTGCCGAGAAGGAATCGAGGTCGCTAATTCGATCCTGCAGCTCCGCTCGCCAGACGTGTCGCGGGAGGATCGGCACCGTCAGTGCACGATCACCGACTTCAGCACCGGCATCGACGGTGATCTGGAACTGGTACGGGTCGTCCTCGTCGAGGACGATGTCATCGACTGCGCTTACCTGCCCGCGATATCGCGGTGCCGGCGATGGGGTGTCGGATTGGCCCCATGCGGTATCGTTGAGAAACGCATACGTGAACTCGACGTCCTCGGCTGTGACCGGCTGGCTGTCGTACTCGTCGCTCTCGTGGAACAGACACTCCTCTCGGAGGTGTACTGTCGCCGTCATCCGGCCATCGTCGGTCGGCTCCCACTCCCACTCGCGGGCGAGCCACGGCTCGACGTCGTAGCTCACGCCATCGTCGTCTTCGGTGACGACGAGCGTCCCAAGGGAGTCATACAGCAAGTCGACGACCGTCCCTCGCTCACGGATCGTCGCCGAAAGCGGGTTGACGTTTTGGCTCGGCCGTGCGTCGGTCACGAGCGCGTGCAGTCGGTCGACATCGTCTTCGGGTTCGAGGCCGAGATAACCACGACGGGTCGCGGGGTGGTCGTCGCCCCAGCCGTCAAAGCGAGTGTTGGCGACGCGATACTCGTCGGGACGACAGATCGGATCGAACGGCTTCTCCTCGGCGAGCGCTCGCAACACTGGCTTGAGGAGCTGACGCCGTTCGTCGCCGTCAGCCCGGCGCTGTGCCTCGAGGGACGGGTCGACAAACGTCGGCTGTTTGTATTGGAAGGGGTTCTGCCAGCCGGCTTCGTCAGCGTACGCGGAGTGGAGGGCCTCGTACAGGAAGTCAGGATCGTAGTCGGCGGGGTGGCGACCGACGTAGAGGTCGAAGTCGTGATCGATCAGGATCATTTCCAGAAACTCGGAGGGCGACCGCCAGGCGATGGAGGTGTCGATACCGACCGCCTCGAGGTTCCGCTCGAGATGGCGTGCGATGCGGACGGTCTCTCTGTTGCCATCGTCGGGGACCGTGACGATCGACAGTGAGAGCTGGTCGTCCTCGTCATCGCTGACGACACTTTCGACGGTATCGATACACCCGCTCAGCGAGAGCGACAGCCCTGCCCCGGTAGCAGCGAGGACTGACCGCCGGTCGATACCGTCAACGTGGTCGGTTGTGTCACAGTTCATTCAGTCTAATATACAGCTTTGCTGTTTCTCTATAACAATATTGCGCATTGTCGTTGGCTATAGAGAACCATCGAAACGTTCTTCGTTGTCGTTTTCTTCCCTCTCGCCCACATTTGTGTGCTCTTCTAGCATGAAACTCGCCGTTTGCAATCAAGGGACCCGATCGAGAACTGGGCAACAGCGGTTCCGAGAACACAACAGCAATAGGCGACCCGAAAAAACGTGCAGTATGGATATCGCCGCCGAACGAATCGAGCGCCTCCACGAGTTGGCTCGAGCGGCGGCAACAGAGGGCGACGATGATCGAGCGCGGTACTACGTCCGACTGGCCCGTCGCGTCGCAGAGCGAAACCGGCTGACACTGCCACGGACGTTCCGGCGGTTCACCTGTGACCGCTGTGATGCGTACCTGCGACCGGGACAGAACGCCCGCGTGAGACTCCAGAACGGACACGTCGTGATCACTTGTGACTGCGGTGCACACGCACGATACCCCTACGAGGAGTGACCGACTCCGACCCGCTTGCATGCCGTCGATTCGGTCCGTTGGGACGGGACGTTTCCCTCGAGTCGCGGGTGACATTCCGAATCGGGAAGATTGAAACGGCTCGCTTCGCTAGTGAGGGCCATGGATACACAGCAACTCAAGCGAGAAGCACATGACCTCGACGTTACCGTCTGGGTCGGCAAGAGCGGTCTCGAGGCAGTCGTCGACGAACTCAACGACCAGCTTTCGAACGAACAGCTCGTAAAGGTCAAGTTCCTCCGTGCGGCCCGTGCCGGGAGCTCGACCGAGGAGAAGGCGGCTGATCTCGCTGATCGTGTGAATGCTGAGCTAATCGATACCCGCGGCCATACGGCAGTCTTTCACCGATGAGCGTCGGGGGTAGTTCGGTCCTGCTCCAAGCGATGGAACTCGGTGCGATCGGAGAGGCCTTAGCGGACGCCGGGCTTGATGAGACACTCGCCGGGAGTGCAGAGAGTGCGATCAAGTTCGTCATCGCGTTCGTCGCGATCTGGATCATCGGTCGACTGGTCGTGTTGCCACTCGTCAAACGAGCGTTCGACAAACGGGACCTCGACAAACACGCACAGAACCCGCTGTTGATGCTGACGAAGTTCGGTATCGCGTTCGTTGCGATCGCGATCGCCTTCGGCTTCGCCAACTACGGCAACTTCCTCGTGTCGATGGCCGGCATCGCTGCAGCCGGAGCACTCGCGATCGGGCTGGCGATGCAAAACGTCATCGCGAACTTCGTCGCGGGTGTGTTCATCTACACCGACAAACCGTTCCGCATCGGCGACTGGATCGAGTGGGATGACGGCACCTATTCGGGTGTCGTCGAAGATATCAGTCTTCGTGTGACGCGTGTGCGAACGTTCGACAACGAACTGCTGACAGTGCCGAACTCGGCGCTGACCGACAGCGTCCTCAAAAACCCCGTCGACGCCGACAAGCTTCGGCTGAAGTTCGTCTTCGGAATCGGCTACGACGACGATATCGAACAGGCAACGGACATCATCGTCGAGGAGGCCGAGCGCCATCCCGACATCATGACTGATCCAGCACCGTCCGTTCGCCTGACCGAGCTCGGTGACTCCGACGTCGGTCTCCAGTCACGGTTCTGGATCGCCAACCCGTCCCGTGCCGACTTCGTTCGGACGCGCGGCGAGTACGTCACCGCGGTCAAGAAACGATTCGACGAGGAAGGGATCGACATCCCCTACCCCGTCCGGACACTCGAGGGTGGCCTCGAGCTTGCAGACAGACAGCGACTCGGACAGACGGCCGAGCCGGCCGAGTAACGACGCTCGTTGTCGACTCGCTTTTTGACGCCACCGACACAGCCACTCGAGTCACGCGACCGTCGGTGGCGATCGGGGACACACGTGTGCTCTACCAGTCAGACAGCCTGCTGTCCGTCAGTTCCGGTGCGATCGGGAACTGTCGGCGATCGCACCGGGAACATCGGTACCGCAGACCGTCTCACACGAGCGGTGTTCAGTGACAGCGATCGCGTGAAACGAGTCCGGGAGTCGGGTTTTGTGACTTCGCTTGTGACAGAACACAACTAGAGTTGTACTACAGCAAGCTAAATTGGAAACAATTATAACATAACGACGAGACGGTTGTGACGACGCTTCACCATGGAACCAATACTCCTACACCACGTCAGTCACGGAACGCTACTCGGAATCACTGCCCTCGTCGGCACGCTCAGCTTTGCTGGCGGGATGAGTTTTGCAAAACGCCAGGCACAACAGCGGACGAACAACACCTCGACGCTCGAGGAGTAATACGACTACAAGTCCCCTCGAGCGGTGCCCGTAGGATCGACTCGAAATCCACACCCACACCAACACCTAGTCGATACCGCGGGATCGGACCACACCGGTGGGGTTGCAAGCGCCCTCATCGACCTGTCCACTCGAGGCGATGGTTCTGTCACTGGACACGCAGGCTGAGCACCGTTGCTCGTCAGATCCAACAGTCGACGAGCGTCGCTCATCGGACTCGAGTGAGTACTGTCGGTGCTCGAGCGCGACACGCCGCGCTCGGAGTACTGACTGTCCACGAGTAAAATCGGTATGAATGTGGAAGCCGCGATTGCCCGGCGTTCCGATCGGAGGAATCCCGGTTGCCTTCTCCACCCCGCGACCCGTCGAGCGACAGGTGTCCGGCGGTCCACTGCTCGCTTCCGCGCCTGATGGGCTGTCACCAGCTAACCACGATGGGACGTCCCTGCGGACGGCCATCGTGGACCGCTGTCCCCGACGGACGAGGCTTCTATGTTGGCTCCCGGGGCTCCGGCCGGTCTGACCGGACGCCCACGGTGTTCGGTCCCCGCTGATGACCATAGCGCGGGTAACGAGCAGGGCCAAACTGCCCGACCTATCCACTCGACTGTACGAGGGTGCAACTTAAGGGCCTTTCGCCTCTCGATCGCTCGAGCGTCTGCGGAACCGACAGCAGTGAGCGGGACGGTCGCTCGAGGAGAGACGAAAAGAGACGGGAAATCGCTCGTGTTTCAGTGGCTCTAAGTAGCCACTGAAAGTCAATGCACACCGCATCGCACGACAGCTGTGCGATGCGTGTGTAAATCGTTTCAGTTGTTACTATATATACAAGCGAGAGAGGAAAAGGCCCATTATCCAGCCACCACATCTCGTACCTATGGGACTTGGCAGCACTGCAAAGAAGATTCAGAGCCTCTCCGACCGCGCCGAAGCGATGTACAAACAGGTACAACAGCTCCAACAGCGGATTATCGGGCTCGAAGAGGAGATGGACGAGACCCACGAGACGGTCAACCGAATGGACCATCAGCTCACAGAACAGCGTGCCCTCTTGCTTGCGATCGCTGAAGAACAGGGACTCGATGGCGAAGAGATCCTCGCAGAGGCAGCAATCGACGAGGCAGAACTCGAGGCCGAGAGCGAAGCGAGCGACGAAGACGCCGACGCTGCCACCGACTCCGAGACAGACGAGATGACAGCCGAGTAAGCTCGCGCTGTCGTGGTGTCTCGTACCAACGGAACCGAGGTCAGCGACGAGCGTCGTCTCGAGTGAGAATCAGTACGCTGCCTGTGGGAGGCCCACAGTCAGGTCGAGAATCCGGCCGTCCGGATCTGTGGCCCGTTGTCGTCACTGCCTTCTGAGAGTTCGATAACGGCGTCGAACAGCTGTTTGAGCGTGTTCATCGTCTGGTCGTCGTGTGACGTCGAGTCGATGATATAGACACCCATCGCGTCTGCACTCTGAATGCGTCCGGTAAAGACGTGGAGAAACCGGAACACAGTCTGGAGATCCGAGTACATGAGCAGCGTCGAAACGGAGTACAACAGGACCCGATTCTCGGTCACGCCACGTCCTTCATAAAACTCCTGGAGAAACTCGGAGAGTTTGATCCCGATGCCGGTCATATCGACGGGTGACGAAGCGTACTTGATCCGCGGGTCTTCCTCGATGGAGCCGATCCCGCGCTGTTTGGTCACACAGTCGACGACACCGATATGTGGCTCAACGCCGGGGGTGACCGAGTCGGTAATCGACCCGAGAACCTTGTTGGCGCTGTCTTTGGTCGTCACGACGATTGCGCCGTCACCGCGGTTGGCACCGCTCGCGAGGATATCGAACGCCATCCGGCGTTTCCCTGTCAGTGGCGGGCCTGCGATGAGCAGGTTCGTCCCGGGATCGATTTCGGTGTCCGGTAGGACATCTGCGAGGTCATACATACCAGATACTCACATTCCCCTGCAGCCATACCGATGCTGCTGCGACGTACGTTGGCTACTCTAGCGTGTAGTATGAAACTACGGCAACCAGCTTATATTACTTTTGATTGTGCAGCTACCAACAATAGCAATTACCAGCAACAACACACCTGTTTGGTCCGGAATAGATCCGGGTTAGAGAGCCGCTGGGACGATGACTGAGAGCCGACCGATAATAAACGCCAGCGCAGCGAGAAACATGCCATACTTGAGGTGTGACTGGCCAGCCGTCGGATCGTCGAAACTCTCGAGCGCCGCATATAGCATCACTGCGTCCGCGGGAATCACCACCAGAAGGTACGCACTCCCGAAATACTCGAGGAAGTACGGGACCGGACTCGCGATGACACCTACGACGAGTAGTCCAGCCGCGACCTGGAGCGCACGTCGCTCGCCGATCGCGATCGGGAGCGTGTTCAACCCCTCCTCACGGTCGCCCGTGATGTCTTCGACGTCCTTGATGATCTCTCGAGTCAGCGTCGCAATCGCCGAGAGAACGAACAACACGACGGCGGGACCCACGTTTCCCACAGCCGCAGCCCCAAAGAGAAAGGTACTCCCGACGAGATAGGCGACGAGCGCGTTCCCTACCCCGGGCAGTCCCTTGAAGAACTCAGTGTACGCCACCAGCGCAATGAGATTGATCGCTGCAATAGCGATGGCGACCACCGGAAGCGTGATGGCGAGGGCAACAGCACCGACGAAGAGCACGAGACTAAAGCCGAGCGCGCCGCGTGGACTCACCGCTCCACGAGGGATCGCCCGTTCGGGCTGGTTGATCCGGTCGATCTCTCGATCGAAATAGTCGTTGATCGCGTTCCCGGCACCGACTGCACACCCTGTCGCAACGATCGCTGCGATCACCGCAAGCGGCTCGGCAGTGACACCACCGGCAACGAACGCCCCAATAAACGTCAAGACACTCGCTGCAACCACGTTTATCGGCCGCGTCAACTCGAGCAACCCACGAATCGTCTCACCCGCTGTCATGCACGGGAGTGCTCAGTCGGGCTGGTTAAACGGTCCGGTCCACAGTCAGAACGCATCCCGAGACGGGGCTACTCGACGAACGAGAAACGGCGATCGCGCGTGGAGCGACCAGACCTCCGCGAGAACTGTCCGGCGTTAGCGCCACGCCTCGAGATCACAGAGCGTATCGGCATCGACCGAGAGCCACCTAGAGACCCGCTCGTCGCCGGTGGCATCGGCGGGGACGGCAGTCCAGACCTCGTTTTCGTCGTCGGTGAGCAACTCGAGCGGTGCATCTACAGACCAGCTATCGTCGGAAACCGGGGTCTCGTTCACCGTCATTGACATCCATGCGTTGGACACACATCATAAAGACCCCGTGTGATAATTTTCACCGACTGAGAAGTGGAAACCGATGGAACCACTCGAGGGACGTGTGGTGTGCTGGATAGTGTCGAAAGCGCTCCGAATCGAGTGACTTATACCGGGTGGCAAGAAACGTGATGATGAGGGCGCTTAGCTCAGTCTGGACAGAGTGCTTGGCTTCGGACCAAGTTGCCACGGGTTCAAATCCTGTAGCGCCCACTCGCAAACGGCTCGGTTCTCAACCAATACTACTTCCTCCGGACAGCGTTCGCTATCCGTTGTTTCGGCACTTTCGTCCGTTTCACAGACGGTGGTAGAATCTGATCCCAACGGGCAACGGGTTGCGCCCCTGTTACGTCGCGCGATTCTCGTCACAAACTGGGGGTGGTCGGTGTGACGAGCTCGCTTCAGTCGTCAGTCGATGGCTCGCCGATTGCCGACCCGTGCTGGCGATCGGCGGGCAGTGACTCCAGGAAACCGCATCAAACAACGAGCGGCTCGAGTCAGAGCGAACTCACACATCGACGACACCGTCCGGAGAGCGACCGGACGTTAGAGGTCGATGCCGCCGTTGACGTCGATCACTTCGCCGGTGATGTAGCCGGACTGCTCGCTCGCGAGATACTGGACGAGACTGGCGATTTCCTCAACAGTTGCGAAGCGCTCGAGCGGGATGTCTGCGCGCAGGTCGTCCTGAATCCCGTCCGGGATGGCGTCGACCATCTCCGTGCGCGTAAAGCCGGGGGCGATACAGTTCGCCGTCGTGCCGGTGCCCGCCAACTCGAGGGCGAGCGAGCGGGTAAAGCCGAAGAGGCCGCTTTTGGCCGCGGCGTAGTTGGCCTGGCCGACGTTGCCCTGTTTGCCGATCACGCTCGAGATGTTGATGATTCGGCCGGCATCGACGGCCTCGAAGTCGTCATAAAACGCTTTGGTGCAGTTGAACGTCCCGTGGAGCGAAACGTCGAAGACGCGATGCCACTCGTCGGCGCTCATGTTGGCGAACGTACAGTCGGATGTGATCCCGGCGTTGTTGACCAGCACGTCGATCGGACCGAACTCGTCGTGAACGGCGTCGCTCATCGCGTCGACGGCGGCTCGGTCAGTGACGTCGGCCCGAGCCGGATGGCCTGTGCCGTCGGCGTCGCTGTCGGTGATCGCGTCGGCGACTGCCTGTGCTTCGGCCTCCGAGGAGCGGTAGTTGATGATGACGGTCGCACCGTAGCGGCCCAGTTCACGAGCGATGCCACGGCCGATTCCGCGAGAGGCACCGGTCACCAGACACGTCCGTCCCGAAAGCGGTTGTCGTGGCGGCAGTTCCAACGCGGCCGGTTTCGTGGGCGTCACTGTGCTCATTGGTGGCTCTCCAGTCGCGTTGGCTGCTCGGCCGACAGACGCCGGGTAGCGGTCGGTTCAACCGTAGACAGCCAGTCGTCGACGGTGTACGTCCGTTCGTCGCCGGTCTGTGGCTGTTCCGTATACGGAAGTACACCGCGGAGTGTCTCGTCGGCCGTCTCATCGTCGGTCTCGTAGATCGCAAGTGAGACGAACGGAACCCGCAGTTGCTCACGCGGCTCGTCACAGCCGAGTCCAAACGGCGTCTGCTGAATCTCGCGACGACGGAACGCCGGCTCGAGTGAGTGACCATGTCGTGCAGCCCAGCGCTCGAACTCACCGACGAGGTCGGCGCGTGTTTCCGGACGGGCATCGGCTGTCGGTGTCGGCTCGACGGTGTGACACGCCGGTGGCCAGTGCGTAGTCCGATAGCTGTCGATCCGCCCGGCCTCGGCGAGTCGCTGTAGCCGGTCGACGACATCGTTGATCGTTCCGGTGACGGTCGGCGGAACCGTCGATCGCACGTAGCAGTCGATTCGAAGAGAGGCCTCCGAGTCGAGATCAACGGTCGGCGACGCCGTCACAGGCGCGTTATTGGCTGGCATAGCCACCCTCCGTCCGTCGTGCAAATCCGCTCGAGACGAGTGACTCGAGGACGGACAGTAGCGTCAGTTTCGGGAGCGCTAACAGGTCCTGAAGTTCCGTCACGGTCGCTTCCTCCATCACACGGAGGGAGAGATAGACGAGTTTGGTCTGCGGTGCCGTGAGATCGTCTGGAACAGAGAACTGTTGTGTGTTCGTGGACATCATCCATGGCAGATGGCAACAAACGGTCATATAAATTTGACCGAGGTATGTACACAAACGACATAGAATGCACGAAGGCAATACGACCAACGGGTAGTATCACTGAGCAGTACTATGAAGTAGTAGATTGGTTTAATACACAGTATTATCGTCAGAAAGCGGGGGTAGTGTGAGGAGCCAGCGCTGGAGTGGTCGAAATACCACCGGGTTCGCCACGAATGTCGTGGCCGTTACAGTAGCCACTGCAGTCATTGTAGACCTGATCGCAGACGACACGGATCAGTCGATGTCACCGTGCTAACGTGGTGTCTACTGCCCGTAGCTGTCGACGCTACATACCCAAATCTTCGGCAGCGGTCGGGATCGGCAGTTCGTGCTGGGAGACCCCCAGCAACTCCGCGGCGTGATCTAAGGCCATCTCGAACCCGTAGTACCGCTCGAGTTCGTCGCCGTCGGCTGTCGGGCGAACCTTCAACATCGCGTACCCGTCACGATTCTGGGCGATTGTGGCGGTGGTCCCGGCTCGCGCCGCCCCCTCGCCGGTCGCCGCAAACTCGAGGAGGCGTTCGGTCTCGGTTTCGTCGTAGTTCGCCGTGATGCCGTTGGCCTCGGCCGTTCGGTCGTCGGTCATGGCCGATACTCACGGATCGATGACCGGGAAGCTATCGATTCCGGCATGCCACGAGTGTCACAGCACTGTCGACCTCGAGGCCGGAACCGATACCGATTTTTTCGTTCCTCGAGAGGGTATGGTCGTGGGCCAGACGGAGTCACGGAGGACGGCACGACAGATCGCGACGTTTCGCCAGACTCGGTCAGTTGCGATCCAGTGGCTCGTCGCCGCCGTGGTCGGCTGGTTCGCCTTCGCCTACGCGTTCGGATACGTCCTCGCCGTGATTCGAGGAACCACGTTCGAACCGATCGTTATCTCACCGTTCGCGCCATCGGCTGTCGCCGGGTGGCTCGTGATCTCGGGTGTGCTGATCGCGCTCGTCGTCGTGTTTCATGAACTGCTACACGGCGTATTCATGGCCCGCTACGGCGGCACCCCGGCATACGGTGTCGGCGTCTCGCATTTCCTCTTCCCGTACGCCTACGCGAGGACCCAGACTGCAAGCTACACGCGAAACCAGTTGCTCGTTGCCCTGCTGGCACCGTTCGTGGGCATCACGTCCGTCGGTCTTGGAGTGATGGCCGTCTATCCGACACCGTTATTGATCGTCCCGCTTGCGGCCAACGCCGCCGGCTCGATCGGTGACCTCTGGATGGCTGCCGTCCTCGTGCAGTATCCCGCCGACGTTCGCGTCGCGCCCCTTCCCGATACCGACGTACAGGGCTTTGGCATCTACGGCTCGAGCGATCACGATCACAGCCGCCTTCCGGGAGCACGCCTCATCTCGACGGTCGTCGCCGGGGCGGTCGGCACGCTCTCGACGCTCTCGATTGCAGTTCTCGGCTGGGTGCTGGTCTCGCTCGCCGTCGGCTCGGGGACCGTCGTGATCGGCGACCCGAGCAGCAGCTGGCTCCTCTTTCGGCACGAGCGCCACGCGAGCGGTGCCGTCTCGCTCGAGATCGGTGCGACGCTGGTACTCGGCGTCGCGATGCTCGGTGGCCTCGTCTGGACGCTCCTCCTCGAGGGGTATCGAGTCCTCGCGACAGCGACTGCGTCGTCGTGACGGGGAGAAACCGTAACGCTCGAGCGGCCTCCAGACCAAGTCGTCGTATGAGCAAGTGGCTCCAGAGCGGCCGCCGCCGCGACATTTGTGTGTTGCTTGCCGGCGCAGCCGACGGCGAACTGCGCGGGCAGCAGCTGAAATCGCGCCTCGAGTCTCACTACGACGACCACCTCGAGCCGAAGGCGTTCTACGGCTCGCTGTCGGCGCTGGTCGAGTCGGGCTTCGTCGAGAAACGAACGGACGGGATACACGACGTGTACGCGCTCACGGACGGTGGCGAACAACGGCTTCGAGACCACGCCGAATGGGTACAGACGGCTCTCGATCGTCCCGACTTTGGACAGTGAATTGACAGGTCTCGGAACCAATGGGCAACGGGTGAACCGTTTACTGGACGACGGAACCGCGACCGCGGTGTGACCGCCCGGAAATGGAATATCCCGCCGGGACCGGGGTATTTTTCCGGGATGGGAACAAAGCGAAAACGAGTAGATGACCACGGGCCAGCCCGAATTCACAACTGACGCCGATCTGGAGTGGTGTTATGACGCGGTTCACGGCGTCTCGCGGACTTTCTCGATCACTATCGATCGGCTCGAGGAGCCGATGGCGAGACACATCTGTATCGGATACCTCCTCTGTCGTGTCGCAGACACGATCGAAGACGCGGGACACATCCCGCCGGACACACAGACCGAGTTGCTCACGACGTACGACCAGTTACTCGATCCGGAAACGGACCAGTCGGTCTCGGCGTTTATGGACGACCTCGAGCCATGGATTCCTGACGAGCGCTCTGAGGATTGGAACGTCGTCGCCGAGACGCCACGCGTACTGCGAACGTTCGAATCACTCGACGAAGAGCCACGGGAGATCATGCGCGAGCCCGTCCGGGAACTCGTCGATGGGATGGCGATGTTCACGAGCCGCTATGCCGACGAAGGCGGACTGCGCCTGCAGACGCTCGAGGAACTCGAGGAGTACTGCTGGTACGCTGCAGGCACCGTCGGGACGCTCATCACGGGGCTGGTCGCCCGGGGGGCCTCCCCGAACCGTGCCGAAGAGATGCGGGAGAACGCCCGCTCGTTTGCGCTGTTGTTACAACTGGTCAACATCGCCAAAGACGTCGAGTCGGATTACCACGACGAGAACAACGTCTATCTGCCAGCCGAATGGCTCGAGGCGGAAGACGTCGACGTTGAGCAGGTCACCGACGCGGACAACCACGGCGGCGTGACGAACGTCATCAAACGCGTCACCGGACGGGCAGAGACCTATCTCGACGACGCCCATCGCTATCTCGAAGTCGTCCCCGAGACCCACGGCAACCGACTCTCGGCGTGGGCGATTCCGTATCTGCTTGCGGTCGGAACGATGCGTGAACTCCGCGAGCGGCCGGAAGACGTCATCCGTGAGGGCGATGTCAAGGTCTCTCGGTCGGAAGTGTACGCCCTCCTCCAGACGTTCGAAGGGGACGTCTCACGGTCGACGCTCGCCGACCTCCGCAAGGAGATGGCGGAGAAACCGCTCCATCAGTGATCGATCCGTTCGTTGTTTTTCACCGACAGATCAGCACGAGACGACGGTCGTCAGAAACTATAACATCGCTCCGTTCGACTACCCCTCATGTGTCGGGAAACGAAGCGTGAACCCGCATGGGTGTCAGCCATCCGGCTGGCATTTCTGCGGGGACAGGTCACCGTCGACGGCGTAATGGACGAGGCAAACCTCCCCGCCGGATACGAACGGACCGTTCGAGACGTCCTGTCGACGATGGCCGACCGGCGACTCCTCGAGCCGGTCGGCGAGACCGGTGAGCGGTACGTTCCGGGGCCGGTCCTCATCGAATCCGGCCGCTTCGACCTCGACTACTCCAAGGCGTCCGACGGCGGTGCCCATCGGTGGCACTCGAGCGGCTGAGACGGGTTCCATAGCGTAAACTATGTATTGACTACGACAGTACACTGTGGCAATGGGTACGCTTACGGATACGAAGATTTCCTCGAAGAACTTGACAACCGTGCCGAAACCGGTCCGGAACTTCCTCGATGTCGGTGCGGGCGACCGAGTCGAGTGGCACGTCGAAGACGGACAGATCGTCGTCAGAAAACGCGACGACGAGTAGTCCCGACGACGCGATTGATTAGAGATCGTCGGGAACGTCGATATCGCGACGAACGCCAGCGTCGTCGACCTCGATGAGCGCACTCGAGTCACTCTCGAGGAAGATTTCCCGACCCCCGATGTCGCCGTCGACGTCAGTGAGCGCGTCGAAAAAGCGCGCATCGAACACCACCGGGTTGCCGCGGTCCCCATCGAACGCCGCGGCGAGGGCCTCGCCAGCGCCGGCGGCGTACGCCGACACGAGCGTCTCGATCGTCTCGGGTGCGACGAAGGGCATATCGCCGAGCGCGACGAGGACGGCATCGACGTCGCCGCGATCGCAGACGGCCTCGATGCCGGCCCGAAGCGACGACGCCTGCCCGGTGTCGTAGGCCTCGTTGACGACTGGGTCGACCGCCAGCCCCTCGAGTGCGGCCTGCACACGATCGGCCTCGTGGCCGAGGACGACGACGACCGGGTCGACGCTGCTGTGAACGAGCGTTCGGGCGGCGTGACGGACGATTGGCTCTCCCTCGAGCGTCGCCAGCAGTTTGTTCTCACCGCCGTAGCGGCTGCTCGTGCCGGCGGCGAGGATCACCCCGGCGACGGCTGGCTCGTCGGTGGGCTCGCGCTTGTTCATCGCTCCAGCACGGGGTACGGCACGACTCGGACCTGTTCGTCGGCGGCGACGCCGTCCGTCGTGATGACGACCCCATCGGCCTGACTCGCGCGCGTACTCGAGGAGAGCACGCTCGGATCGAACGTCTCCTCGTAGACCGACAGCGGCGAGTCGACGTGGCCCAGTGGCATCGCGACGCCGTCCTCGAGCGTGACGGGGATGCCGTAGGTGAAGCCGGCAGTGGAAATATCGACGTTTCGAGCCATCCGCGCGGCGACGGTCGGCAGCGCCGTCTCGCCGGTAAAGAACGGGCGGGCGACGAGCGCCGTTACCAGATGGGCACCGATGGGTTTGCCCGGAATGGCAAACGCCACGGCGTCGTGGTCGGGCAGTTCCGCGACCGCGATGGGTTTTCCCGGTCGGAGTCGCACCCGGTGGAACAGCACGTCGCCGAGGGCATCGAGCGAACGGATGACGTAATCTTTGTCGCCGACGCTGGTGCCGCCGGTCGTGATGACGACGTCGTACGCGTCGGCCAACTCGGCGATCCGTTCTTCGACCCGGTCGTCGATGTCGGGAACCGATCCCTCGTACGTCGCCTCGTGACCCCACGAGCGCACGAGGCCGGCGAGCATCGGCGAGTCGAGGTCTCGGTGGCGACCTTCGTGGATCTCCGTCCCGGTCGCCAGCAGACCGACCGAGAGACGCTCGGTGACGGGAACCGTCTCGATTTCGAGGTCGCCGAGCAACAGCGCGTCCTTCGCGCCGAGTCGCTCGCCCGCATCGAACAGCCTTTCGCCCTCCGCGACGTTACTCCCGCGCTCGTAGACGTACGTTCCGGGCTCGAGGTCGGGGCCCGTGAGCTGGCCGTTTTCGACCGTCGCCTCCTCGCGTTTGAGCACCGCGTTCGCCGACGGCGGCAGCGGCGAGCCGGTGGCGATCCGAACCGCCGTACCGCCCTCGAGTGGGGCTGGCTCGTCTTCGGGAAACACCGGCGTCTCGACGACCTCGAGGGGGTATTCGTCGGTCGCATCGAACGCGAAGCCGTCCATCGTCGCGTGGCTCTGAACGGGGACGTCGACCGGGGCCGAAATCGGTTCGGCGAGGGTTCGCCCGGCGAGGTCGTCGAGGGGGACGTGCGCCGTCTCGAGTCGTGACAGCCACGCCGTTCGGAGCGCCCGAACGCGGTCGACAGCCGCATCGACGTCGATCAGATCGGCACCTCCATGTGAGTCAATACCTGTCATTTTAAAACCCTATTTTCAGATATGATATTCGAGAAACACTAATGTTTATTTGTGTGCTATGGGAAATCATAGAGTGTGGTAAATAGTATGCACATAGTGCAGGGTTATAAAAGATGAGATCGATCGAGACACAGCCACGGCGGCGACGAAACGGGTGGGTATGATGGAGTTCAGTGGCGAATTCGAACTCGAGGACGTCCCGCCGGAGAAAGCGTGGGTCGTGCTCTCAGACCCCATTGCCGTCCGAAACGCGCTGAAGGGCTGTCAGTACATCACGCCGATGGACGACGACTTCGGTTTCGACGACTACGAACCCGAAGAGGACGTCGAAACACTGCCCGAAGCCGACCCGGAAGACGTCGCCGCACGCGCGTTTAAAGAAGGGCAGGAGTACGCGGCGTTGATGCAAGTCGGCGTCGGCAGCGTCAAGCCCCGCTTCGAGACCTCAGTAACGATCGACGAACGCGACCACGACGACTTCATCATGACCGCAACCGGCAGCGGCACCGCAAGCGGGAGCAGCTTCAGCATGGAGTCGGGGATGCAGATCCACTCGCTCGAGGACGGCGAGGGGTCGCGCATCGAGTGGTGGACCGAGGCCGACATCTCGGGTCGGATCGCCCAGCTCGGCTCGCGGGTGATCAAGCCCGTCGCGAACAAGATCGTGGGCAACTTCTTCAGTAACATCGAACAACAGATGTCAGACGTCGAAGAGACGGATTCGAGCATCACGGATCGAATCCGCGGGATGTTATGAAACCAGCACAGTTCGAACAGCACGAACCCAAGACCGTCGAAGAGGCTGTCAGCCTGCTCGAGAGCTTAGACGACCGGGCGATCCTCTCCGGCGGACAGAGTATGGTCCCGATGCTCCGGTTCCGGCTTGCGGTGCCGGAGACGATCATCGATATCAACCGCATCGAGAGCCTCGACTACCTCGAGGAAGACGACGGCTGGCTCAAAATCGGCGCGCTCGCCCGTCACGCGGACGTCGAACACTCCAAACTGGTCGCCGAGAACTACGGGAGCTTCGCCGACACGGCACCGCTGGTCGCGGACCCACAGATTCGAAACCGGGGGACAGTCGCGGGCTCTATCGCACAGGCGGACCCGAAAGGCGACTGGGGCAGCGTCTTACTCGCCCACGAGGGCGAGGTCGTCGCACAGGGGCCCGACGGCGAGCGAGTGATTCCGGCTGATGAGTTCTTCTTGCTGCCGTACGATACGACTCTCGACGAGAACGAACTCCTCACCGAAATTCGGGTACCGACACCCGCGCCTCGAGAGGGCAGCGCCTATCACAAACTGAAACGGAAGGTGGGCGACTACGCGATGGCCGGCTCGGCCGCACGGCTCGTCCTCGACGACGAGGGCCGGATCGAGCAGGCCGGCATCGGGCTGACCGCTGTCGACATCACGAACGTCCGGGCGACCGACGCCGAGGAGCACCTCGAGGGCGAACGGCCGAGCAGCGAGCTGTTCAAACGTGCTGGCGAGTTGGCAGCCGAACAGTCGAACCCGGAATCCGACGAACACGGTGACGCGGGCTACAAAGAACGAATGGTAAACGTCCTCACCCAGCGCGCACTCGGCGACGCCGCCGAACGCGCCGGACTCGTCAAACGGAGGGTATCACAGTGACGAACACACGAGAGATCACGCTGACGGTCAACGGCACTGAACACACGATCGACGTCGAACCGCGCCAACTGCTGGTGCACGCGATCAGGGAGGAGTTGGACATGACCGGCACGCACATCGGCTGTGACACCGGCAACTGCGGGGCCTGTACAGTCCTCAAAGACGGGGAGCCAGTCAAGTCCTGTCTCATGTTCGCGACGCAAGCCGACGGGAGCGACCTCATGACCGTCGAAGGGATGGAGGAACTGCCCGAAGCGCGCGGTGACTTGCATCCGCTGCAGGAAGGCTTCCGCGAGGAACACGGCCTGCAGTGTGGCTACTGTACGCCCGGCATGCTGATGTCCGGGAAGGCGTTGCTCGACGAGAACCCGGACCCGAGCGAGGCGGAGATCCGCGAGGCAATCAGCGGCAACCTCTGTCGGTGTACCGGCTACCAGAACATCGTGCGCTCGATTGAGTACGCCGCGGAGGAACTCGAGGAGGTCGCGGCTGCCGACGGCGGCACGACCGCGGCATCGACGTTCGACGGCGAGTTCGACTGCGGCGCAGCGAACTGCTGTGGCGGCCCGTCGACCGATCGCGATCACGACGCCACCGAAGGCGGTGAACACAGATGAGCAGTGATTCAGAGCGGTTCGCGGAGGCGGAAGACGGCGGCCCCCAGCCCGAAAAACACTGCGGCCACGGCCGCGGCGGGATGGGCGAGGACGTCAAACGAAAGGAAGACCAGCGCTTCATCACGGGGCGTGGCAACTACGTCGACGACATCAAGAAGCCGGACATGCTTCACTGCGAGATCGTTCGCAGTCCACACGCCCACGCCCGCATCGAGAACATCGACAAATCTCGAGCGCTGGACGTCGACGGCGTCGTCGCCGTCCTCACCGCGGACGACTTGCGCGAGTACGATCTCGCGACGATGCCGACGCTGATGGCCGACACCCAGGACGTCCTTGTCAACGACAAAGTCAAGTTCCAGTCCCAGGAGGTCGCCGCCGTCATCGCGACCGATCGGTACACGGCCAAAGACGGCGCACAGAAGGTCGTCGTCGACTACGACGTACTCGAGCCGGTCGTCGACGCCGAGGAGTCACTCGAGGACGACGCACCGCTGATCAGAGACGACATCGAGGGCCAAGAAGACAACCACTGTCTCGACTGGGAGACGGGTGACGAGGAGGCCACCGCCGAGGTCTTCGAGGAGGCCGACGTCACGGTCAAAGAGCAGATGCTCTACCAGCGCCTGCATCCCGCGCCGATCGAGACCTGTGGCGCACTCGGCGACTACGACCCCGGCAAGGACAAGCTGACCGTCCACATGACCTCGCAGGCACCCCACATCCACCGAACCCTGTTCGCACAGGTCTCGGGCATCCCCGAACACAAGATCCGGATCGTCAGCCCGGACGTTGGAGGTGGCTTTGGCAACAAGGTGCCGATCTATCCCGGCTACGTCGTCGCCGCCGCAGCGTCGTACGTCTTAGAACAGCCAGTGAAGTGGGTCGAAGAACGCTCGGAGAACATCCAGTCGACCGGCTTCGCCCGTGACTACGACATGACGGGCGAACTTGCCGCGACCGACGACGGCGAGATTCTGGCGGTTCGAACCGACGTGCTCGCAGACCACGGCGCGTACAATGCCGTCGCCCAGCCGTCGAAGTTCCCCGCCGGGTTCTTCAACATCTTCACGGGGTCGTACGATATCGACACGGCATATGGCTCGCTGACCGCGGCCTACACCAACACCGCACCCGGCGGCGTCGCCTACCGGTGTTCGTTCCGCGTCACGGAAGCCGTCTACCTCATCGAGCGGATGGTGAAAGTCCTCGCGGACGAACTCGGGATGGACCCCGCCGAGATCCGCCGGAAGAACTTCATCCAGCCCGAGCAGTTCCCCTACGAGAGTCCGACCGGGTGGAACTACGACTCGGGTGACTACGAGGGGGCACTGGACAAAGCCCTCGAGATGGCCGACTACGACCACTACCGCGAGGAACAACAGCGCCGGATCGACGAGGACGCCGACACACTGCTCGGCATCGGGATCTCCTCGTTCACCGAAGTCGTCGGCGCTGGCCCCGGCAAGACCTGCGACATCGCGGGCGTCGAGATGTTCGACTCCGCCGAGATCCGGGTCCACCCGACCGGCAACGCGACGGTTCGGGTCGGCGTCCAGACGCAGGGACAGGGTCACGAGACCACGTTCGCCCAGATCGTCGCCGAGGAACTCGGCATGGACGTCGACGACATCACCGTCGAACACGGCGACACCGACACCGATCCGTACGGCCTCGGGACCTACGGCTCCCGAAGTACGCCCGTCGCCGGCGCGGCGGCCGCCGTCGCCTCGCGCAAAGTGCGCGAGAAGGCCAAAGCCATCGCCGCGAACGAACTCGAGGCCGCCGAAGAAGACATCACCTGGGACCGAGAAACTGGCGAGTTCCACGTCGCTGGCGCACCGGATCGATCGATCACGATCACCGAGATCGCCGCTGGCGCGTACATGAACCATCCCTCGAGCGAAGAGCCGGGCCTCGAGGCGGTCAACTACTACGACCCACCGGAAATGACGTATCCGTTCGGCTCCTACATCGTCGTCGTGGAAGTCGACCGCGAGACCGGCGAGGTCGAGTTCGAGAAGTTCGTCGCCGTCGACGACTGTGGCAACCGCATCAACCCGATGATCATCGAGGGCCAGATCCACGGCGGACTCGCCCAGGGAATCGGGACGGCGATGTTAGAGCACGTCACCTTCGACGACAACGGCAACGTCACCGGCGGTGACTTCATGAACTATCTGCTGCCGACGTCGATGGAGATCCCGAACTTCGAGACGGGCCACACCGTGACGCCGTCGCCCCACCACCCGATCGGGGCGAAAGGGGTCGGCGAGTCGCCAACGGTTGGCTCGCCGCCGGCGATCGTCAACGCTGTCGTCGACGCGATGAGCCATGCCGGCATCACCCACGTCGAGATGCCGATGACGCCCGACACCGTCTGGGAGAAACTCGACGAAGCGGGGCTCTCGACCGACCCCGCCGACTACGTCTCCCTCGAGTTCGAGGACCAATCGAGCGACACCACGGCTGACGACTGATCAGATCGTGCTCACAGACCACCCACCGACATGACACCAGACACCGCATCCGACGCCGACCTCGCGGCGCGCGAGCGAGCGCTGCAAGCGCGTGAGGAACCGTACGCACAGGCGACCGTCGTCCGCCGTGAGCCACCAGTGTCAGCAACCGTCGGCGATCGGGCGCTCGTGACCGCCGACGGCGAGTTACACGGCTGGATCGGCGGCGTCTCCTGTGCACAATCGCGGGTGGCCGACGAGGCCCAGTCGGCTATCGCCGACGGCGAGCCACGACTGATCGGCATCGCCCCCGATCCCGACGCGATCGATCGGCCCGGCCTCGAGGCGTTCCCGATGCAGTGTCACAGTCAGGGCACCCTCGAGGTGTTCATCGACCCCGTGCGTCCGGCGACACGACTGCTCGTCGTGGGTGGATCACCGATCGCCCACTCGCTGGTCAGGCTGGCAAGCGAACTTGACGTCGAGGTAGTGCTCGTCGATCCCGACGGAGCCGACGCCGATATCCCGACGGAGACGACCGTTTTGACGACGCTCGAGTCCGACGAGATCGTCGAGGCAGTCGGCAGCGGGCCGCTCGTCGCCATCGCTTCGATGGGCGAGTACGACGCCCGCGGCGTCGTCGCCGGCATCCGCGCTGGAGCACCGTACATCGGCCTCGTAGCCAGTGAGACGCGGGCCGCAGAGACCGTCGACCACGTTGCCGGACTCCTCGAGGAAGCGCCGGACACCGTGCGCGACGCGGTCACGAGCCCGGCGGGGATCGACATCTCGGCCTCGAGCGCACCGGAGATCGCGACGAGCCTGCTCGCCGAACTGGTCGAGGTTCGAGCGACCACCAGTGGGGTGGCGGCCTCGAGCGGGCTGGCTACCCACACGGCTGCCAGCAACGCCTGCGATGCAGACACTGCCGACACCAGCGAGTCGGCGACGGAGACAGCCTCGTGCTGTGGCGGCGGCGAGCGCCCATCGACAACAGAAGCGAGTGACGAGTCGGCCGTCGATCCCGTCTGTGGGATGACGGTCGACCCGGACGAGGCACCGCAGATCACCCACCAGAAGACGACCTACTACTTCTGTTGTCACGGCTGTGCCGACGCCTTTCGAACCGAGCCCGACGAGTATCTCGAGGAATCCACGACCGAAACGATGAACTCAGTATGACAGGGGAGACGCCGGAGCTCGCCGTCGAGGCGATCGACGAGGCGACATTGCGCGAGCGATTCGAGGCCCAACACTACGTCGCGGACGACCGCGTGGTCACGACCGTCCAGCTCGCGTTACAGCTCGGCCGGCCGCTGCTCGTCGAGGGCGAACCCGGCAGCGGAAAGACCGAACTGGGGAAAGTCCTCGCCGACGGGTTCGAGACGGAACTGATCCGCCTCCAGTGTTACGAAGGACTGACTGCCGAAAACGCGCTCTACGAGTGGAACTACACGAAACAGCTGCTTGCCGTCCAGTCGAACGAGGGAACAGTCACCGCCGACTCCGCGGACGCTGGGGGGACTCGATCCGTCTTCGACGACGAGTATCTGCTCGAGCGGCCGCTGTTGCGTGCGCTGACGGCTGGTGGCGATCGATCACCGATCTTGCTGATCGACGAGATCGACCGCGCCGATGAGGCGTTCGAGGCGTTCTTGCTCGAGTTGCTGTCGGAGTATCAGGTGTCGATTCCGGAACTCGGGACGATCCGCGCGGAGAACCCGCCGATCGTCATCCTCACGTCGAACCGAACTCGCGGGCTCAGCGACGCACTCAAGCGGCGCTGTCTGTATCTCCACGTCGAGCCGCCGTCGTTCGAGACGGAGTACGAGATCGTCTCGCGCAAAGTGCCCGAACTCGATGCAGCGATCGCAGCCGAAGTCTGTGCCGTCGTCGAACGCCTCCGCGAGGAGTCGTTCCTCAAACGGCCGGGTGTCGCCGAGACACTCGACTGGGCGCGGGCGGTGGCGACGCTGCGAGCCAACGGCAGCGACGAGCCGTTGTCGACCGACGAGATCGAACGGACGATCGGCTGTCTGCTCAAGGAGGTCGAAGACGTCACCCGCGTCGACACCGCGTTGCTCGAACAGCTCCATGCGGCCGCCGCCGCGGCCGACGACCGACTCGAGTCCGCCGAGACATGACGCCACGCGAGCACGCCTCTGAGAACGCCACCGAATCAGATCGGCCTCGAGGCGACCGTGGCGGGCTCGACCAGCCGACGGGACTCCACACCGTCCCCGACTTCGAGGCTGCACGCACGCACGTCCTGACGGAACTCGTGCGATTTACCGACGAGCTCCGACAGGCTGGTGTCGACGTGCCGGCGACGGGCACGCTCGAGGGGGCACGAGCGCTCGCCGTCGTCGGGTTTGCCGACCGCGAGCCCGCTGGCGACGCACTGCGAGCGGCGTTGCTCTCCGAGGCAGCCGACCGCGAGGCGTTCGACGAGGCGTTTCCACCCTTTTGGCACCGGCTTCGAACAGGCATCGACCGAATCGCAACCCACGAGGGGACGAGCACGTCGGATGACGACGAGCCGGAACCAGCGGGGTCCGTCGCGCTCGAGGGAGAGGCGTCCGAACTGCTCTCGGAGACGGAGCCGCCGTCGCTCGAGGGCGACGACGGCGACGGCTCGGAGCGCGCCGAGGTTCGACTGCAGACCGGCCGTCGCCACGCCACGGGCGAACGCCCGATCGACGAGGATGAGGACGGCGACGCCGTGCGGCGGTATAGCGCCGTTGGCGGGCGCGAACGGGTGGCCGCAACGCCGGCATCGCTGACGGACGCCGAGCGTGACGCCATCGATCGGTTCGTGAACGCACTGGCGACCGTCCCCGGCCGACGGACCCAGCAGGCCACCGCCGGCGAGCGAATCGACGCGCGACGAGCGCTCCGGTCGAGTCTCGGAACTGGCGGGACGCCGATGGACCTCCCGACTCGAGACCCAGTCCCGAGCGAGCTACACTGCTGTCTGCTGATCGACGTCAGCGGCTCCGTGCTGGATACGGTCGACCGCGATACACTCCTTGCCGTTGCCGAACGGCTCCAGACCGTTGCCCGTCGGAGTTCGGTCTTCCTGTTCGATACCGACCTCGTCGACGCGACCGAGCAGTTCGAACGCGCTGGCGGTGATCCCGCCGCGGCCCTTCGTGCGGCCGAAATTTCTTGGGGCGGCGGCACGCAGATCGGCGACGCATTTGAAACGCTGCGGCGACAGCACCGCGACGCGGTGGATCGCCGGACTGTCGTCATCGTCATCAGCGATGGGCTCGACGTCGGCGAGCAGTCGGTCCTCGAGGAACAGATCACGTGGCTTGCTCGCCGGGCCGCGGCGGTGCTCTGGCTCAACCCGCTCGCCGTCGCGTCGACGTACGAGCCACGAACGCGGGGGATGGAAACCTGTCTGCCGTACGTCGACGGCCTCTTTGGCTTCGCTGAGCCGACCGATCTGGCCGAGATCGCCCGCCAACTCGAGCGCCGTGGACTCGACGGCCCGATCGGCTACGAGTACGATCCACGCCGACAGCAGCCGGCAGAACCCACGCCCAAAAGCGGGGAAGGCCACGAATGAGCGCTCCGATCCTCCCCACCGTCGTCGACCGACTCCGCGAGCGCGGAGCCACTGACGAGGCGACGGTAGCACAGATCACGATCGGGCGATCGACGCTCATGGTCGAACTGGCCGGCGTGGATGGCCGCGCCGATGATGGGGAGCGCGAAAAGCGACGGACCGCCGGCCTCGCCCACCGCCCGCTGGGGGACGAGCCGTCGACGGCCGATCTCGACCTCGAGACGCTGCTCGAGTGGGCGACCCAGCCGCCCGCCGATTCGATGCCGGATCGCGATGCCGGATCGATGTCGGACGCCACGACGCTCGAGGTCGCCCTCGGCGTCGCCGCCGTCAACGCGCTGTCGGTCCCGTTCCTCGAGTGGCAGACGGGCGACCCGATGGCACTGCTTGACTCAGACGTCGACACGATCGCGACCGTCGGACTCTTTCGGCCCGCATTTCGGAAGTTTTCCGGCGTCGACGTGCGCGTGGTCGAACGCAAACCCGTCGGCGACGTCTCGACGCCCGACGGCGTCACTGTCACGACCTACCGGCCGGCCGACGCGGCCGCCGCGATGGCGGGTGCCGAGGTCGTTTTCATCACTGGTTCGACGTTCGTCTACGGCGGCCTCGAGCAATACCTCGAGGCCGCCCCGGAGACGGCGACGGTCGTCGTGATCGGGGCGACTGCGTCCATGCTTCCGGAGCCGGCGTTTACGGCCGGTGTGACGGTCGTCGCCGGCGCGTCGGTCACCGATCCCAGTCGAGTTCGCGAGGCGATCCGCGCCGATGCGTGCGGAACTGAGTTACACGAGGCTGGCGTAGAGAAAGTATACACAGTGACTGATCGTCCCACCGGTGTCGGTCGGAGGCTACAGCTGTCACGCGCGGACTCACCGGACCGAGACGAACCGAACGACGACCGATCAAAAAGACCCAACCGATGACACGAAACAACTGGAGTGTACCGGAGACCGAAGTACTACAGCGCGTCCACGAGCGACTCGAGGGCGACGGCGCGGACGTCCTCGCGACGATCGTCGACGTCGAAGGCAACGCCTACCGTCGACCGGGGGCGAAGATGCTCCTCGACGAAGCGGGCGAGGGCGTCGGCGCGATTACGGCCGGCTGTCTCGAGGACGATCTGCTCGCGGCAGCCGAGTCAGTCCGCGAGCACGGCCAGCCGGAACTGCTCACGTACGATCTGATGGACGACGAAGACGACGTCTGGGGACTCGGCGTCGGCTGCAACGGGATCATCGACGTCCTGCTCGAGCCCCTGACCGAGACGTATCGGCCAGCGATCGAGGCGTTTGCCGACGGCCGAGACGTCGCCGTCCTCACCGTACTCGAGGGTGGCGACGGCCCACTGAGCCGTGGCGATCGAGTGTACTACCACCCGGAGGATGGGGAGTTGACGACGCCGGACGGAGAGCCAGCAACGGCGTGGCCCGAGACCCTCGCTGCCCCCGCCGCGTCCCTCGCCGAGCGCGGTCGAGCCGACATCGTCGAGCTCACCGAGCAGGGACAGGACCTCGAGGTGTTCATCGACGGGCTGGCCGCGCCGACGGAGCTGGTCGTCTTCGGCTCCGGCCACGACGTGGGGCCGGTCACCGAACTGGCGGCGAAAAACGATTTCCGCGTGACTGTCGTCGGCTTTCGGGGGAGTGTCGACCTCGAGGAGCGGTTCCCCGACGCCGACGAGACGCTGACGACCTCGCCGGCAGCCGTCGACGACGACCTCACCCTCGACGAGCGAACCTACGCGGTCGTGATGACGCACAACTTCATCGACGATCGCCTGACGGTCGAGCAGTTGCTTGATTCGTCGGCTGCGTACATCGGCCTGATGGGACCACACGACCGCTTCGAGAAGATGCTCACGGAGTTCGACGAGGAAGGCCGAACGTTCGACGAGGAGGCGCTGTCGTCGCTGTACACCCCGATCGGCCTCGATCTCGGCGGGGGGTCGCCGTACCAGATCGCCCACAGCATCGTCGCGGAGGTGTTGGCGGTCTCGAACGACCGAGCGCCACAACATCTGAAAGCCCGCGAGGGCCACATCCACGACCGCATCACTGTCGACTCCCCGACACAGTAACGTCTGTTTCATCATGTCGGTCTGCGGGAGAAAAATTCAAGGATGATGGCTGTAAGATCCAGACAGGTTCGGTGAATCGCGTGAGCAATAACGACGTCGCTGCCGAAACGGAGTCGAAGTCGGAAGTCGACACAGCGCCGAGTCGCAGTGTCGATCTCGGACTCGGGATCGACATCGAACTCGAGGCACTCGAGTCGACCGGCACCGATATCGAACTCACGTTCGACGAGGAGACGCTGCTCGAGGCGACCGACGTGTCCGCACACGAGACGCCAGCCAGCGATGGCCCGCACCTCGAGGGCGACGAACGAGCACAACTCGAGGCGGTCGGCGTCGATGTCGAGATGTTCCGAGAGAAAGCGTACTCCTACCAGATGTTGCTTGATGCCGGCGTCGACGAGTCGACCGCAAAGCGCTTGCGACGGCGATTCTCGCTCCCGTGGACGTTCGACCACGACGGCGACCTCGAGCAGCGCTCGAGTGCGGTCCGCGGCCTCGGTGCGGCCGAGCGGGAGTGGATCGCCAAAAGTGGTGACGAGGGATGGCAGACCTTCGAGTACGACGAGTCACCCATCGCGGCCGTTGCTCGAGAGAAACCCACAGAACGACCGTGGCCGAAGCCGACGCCGGTGACGGCGGTGACGGGTGTCGGCCCCGACGACGCCGACACACTGGCCGACGCCGGCATCCGCTCGGCGGAACGACTGGCGACGATCAACGCCTTCGAGGTCGCCAGCGTGCTCGACCTCGATGTCGTCCACGTTCGGACATGGCGACACAACGCACGGGAACTGCTCGCGTGACACATCTCGACGTCGACGGACGCCGGTTCGTTGTGGCTAGTACGAGGTCCGTACAGCGACGTTTCCTCGAGAAACCACCCATCTCACGTGCGCTCGAGTAGATCTGTACGGACTGCAGTTGATGGCCACCATCCCACCACAACCGTCAACTTACAACTACAGTTGTACGCAATTTCGATAGCTCGGACCATCAAAGATTTATAGCGGCCAGTTGGACCGACTAACAGATGATTCCGATCGACGACTCTCCGATCGTTCGCGACGGCAAGTCACTGATTCTCGCGATGGACCACGGGTTAGAGCACGGACCGGTCGACTTCAAAGACGTCCCGGAGAAACTCGACCCAGCGACGGTCTTCGAGACGGCTACCCACGACGCCGTCACCGCGATGGCCGTCCAGAAAGGCGTCGCCGAGGGCTACTACCCGAGCTACGAGGACGACGTCAACCTCCTGCTCAAACTCAACGGCACGTCGAACCTCTGGATGGGCGAGCCCGACTCGCCAGTCAACTGCTCGGTCGATTACGCCGCCGAACTCGGCGCTGATGCGGTCGGCTTTACCGTCTACAGCGGTTCGAACCACGAAGTCGAGATGTTCGAGGAGTTCCGCGACGCCCAAGAGAGCGCTCGCGAACACGACCTCCCGATGGTCATGTGGTCGTACCCCCGCGGACAGGGCCTGAAAAACGACACCAAGCCAAGCACCATCTCCTATGCGACCCGTATCGCCCTCGAGGTCGGTGCCGACATCGCGAAGGTCAAGTATCCCGGCAGCAAGGACGCGATGGCCCACGCCGTCAAATCCGCCGGTGACATGAAAGTCGTCATGAGCGGCGGCTCGAAGACCTCCGACTACGAGTTCCTCTCGACGATCGAAGCCGTGATGGACGCCGGTGCGAGCGGACTCGCCGTCGGCCGTAACGTCTGGCAGCGCGAGGACCCGACCCAGCTGCTCGACGCGCTGGAGAAGGTCATCTACGAGGGCGAAACCGCCGACGCCGCACTCGAGGAATGACGGTGTCCGATCCAGTCGAGGATATCGTCGCGACGATCAGCCGTTCGGCGACCGAAATCCGACAGGGACTGGTCGGCCGACGGGGGAAAGCCGACGAGGAAAACCCAAGCGGCGAGACCCAAGCCGAGGCGGACGTCTGGGCCGACGACTTACTCGCCGAGCGACTGTCGTCGATCGACGGCGTCGCCCAGTATGCAAGCGAGGAACGCGCGGAGATCATCGACTGTGACGACGACGGCTTCTCCGTGGCCGTCGACCCGCTCGATGGCTCTTCGAACCTCAAATCGAACAACACGATGGGGACGGTGTTTGGCATCTATGACGAGCCGCTTCCCGCCCCGGGCGCTGCCCTCGTTGCCGCGGGCTACGTGCTCTACGGCCCGATCACCACGATGGTGTACGCTCGCGACGGAACGGCCACGAAGTACGAACTCACCGGCGGCGAACGGACGATCGTCGAGCAGGATATCACGCTCCCCGACGATCCGATCACCTACGGTTTCGGCGGGCGCGTCCCCGACTGGCCCGACGACTTCGAGGCGTACGTCCGCGAAATCGAGTCCAACCCCAAACACAAGCTCCGCTACGGCGGCGCGATGATCGGCGACGTCAATCAGGTCCTCACCTACGGCGGCATCTTCGCCTACCCCGCCCTCGAGGACAGCCCCAACGGGAAACTCCGCCTGCAGTTCGAGGGGAACCCGATCGCCTACGTCATCGAGGCCGCGGGCGGCCGCTCCTCGAACGGCGAGCACTCGATCCTCGAGGTCGAGGCGACCGACCTCCACCAGCGCGTGCCGCTCCACGTCGGCAACACGAGCCTGATCGACCGCCTCGAGGCTGCACTCGCGTAAGCGACCGAGAGAATCGAGAGCGACACGCGCCGGTTCCGTCGGCCTCGAGTTTCATTCTCGAACTGGCCGTCATCAACACCGACGAGCGCGCCGGCGTCGGACTCGCCGAAACGACCGTTCACAGCCGCGTTCGCGGTCGACTCGAGGGCTACGCTGTGTCGCTCGAGCGCCACGCCGCCGTGACGGTTACGTAGAGCCCGACACCGGCGATCAACAGCAGGTAAAACGTCCACCGTGGCCACGTGTTCTGGAGGAAGAACAAGACCAGAAACACGACCCAGCCGGTGACGACGACGAGGTCGATCATGAGTCGAACGGCAGTGATCGCGGCTGCTTTCGTCGTACCATCGGAACGGGTGCTGGAACGGTCGGGAGTTTCGGAGGCCATTGCGATCAGTGTTGGGTGTGTGGTGGCGGGGGACGGTTCGAAACGAGCGACGACGGTTCATACGGAGTGCTGTCCCGATCTCCCGCCGATCGCCAGCACGGGTCGGCGATCGGCAGTCCGTGACGATAGCAGACTGTCTCAGTCGTCATCGGTCAGAAGTAGTAGCCGTAGGTTTCGGTCAGTTCGTACGCGCCGACACCCCAGACGTAGCTTTGTCCCGGCCACCACGTACGGGCGTTGTTGAAGCCCGCAACGAGGACGTCCCCCTCCTCACCGTCGGGGTCGGCGTGGTAGCTCACGGACCCGCTGTCGCCGTCGGTCAGATCCATCTCGCCGCCCCAGCGGATCTGCCCACGCCGGCAGAACTCGTCGGTGAAACAGGTCACCGCGTCGATCCCCTGAATCGCGCCGGTCGTATGCCCGGTGACTGCACCGACTTTCTCGAGTTCTTCGTCTCGAGCGATGAGATCGGCGAGTCCAAGCCGAGTGAACTGGCCACGGATACGAGTCGGCGTCGGCGTGTCGATCGTGTTCGAGGGCCTGTACCGGTCCGCAGGGGTGACAGCGACGATGTCTTCGATCGGGTGGGCGCGCTCAACAGGACCCAGTTCGACGGTTTCTGACCCCTCGACCGGCAGCGACAGGCGATCACCGTTCGAATCGGCCTCGTCTTCGAACGCGTGCTCGGCCGTCACGAAAAACTCCTCGCGCGTGTTCGGATCGTACAGCACGGGACCGAGCGTGGCGATGCTCCGCGGTGTTTCACAGGCCACACCGCTTGGAATGTCGGCGCTCGAGACAGAATCGACGAACCGCGGCTCGAACCCCTCGTGTTCGTCGTCGATGTCCTCGATGTCGATGATCGTCTCGACGTCGAGTGAGACGCCCTCGAACAGCCCGTCGAACGTCTCACGGAACGAACCGAGTCCGCTCGAGATACCGACGGAGACGGACGCCGTTTCGCTGGTGTACGATCCGGGAACCACTGCGCTCCCGAGATAGCCGGTCAAGGCGGTTCGGGCCAACAACTCGTTCAGTTCGAACGCCTTTTCGACGGCCGCATACCACGCGGCTGGCACGTATCGGATCCGCTCCTCGAGCGACCACGGGTCGTCGGGGTCAGATCTGACGAGCGCGGTGACGATCGGGACCTCCCCATCGCCGGCTGCGAGGAAGTCGTCAACGCCGAGAAACTGGGCGACACCGAGTGCGTAGCCTCCGGTGAGCAGGGTTCGGAGGAACTCGCGACGGTCCATGCCCGCTTCGACTCGGTCACGAATCGTCGCGAGTCGGGAGACGAGGGACTCGGTGTGTGTGTTTTCCATACCGCAGTACAGGTTCTCACTCGGGTGTTCTTCCCGTGCGGCCTAAGCTAATGTTCTCGTACACGAGACGGTCGATGACAGTAACAGATGACGGCAAACGGAGTCAAAGCCATTGTGCCTGCAACTGCTGATCAGCGCGTTGTCAGTACGGCACGCCGTCCCGCCGCGCGGTGGTGGGCCGTGTTCCCCCGTTCGAACGATCGGTCTCGACAGCTCCGGTGGCGAGTATCTGCTCCGTATCGATGACAACGGTCTGTTTCGCCCATCTTAACGGCACCGTCTCGACAGGGATATCGCTCACTACCGGTCGAAAACGGGACGCGTCGGTCTTTAGACGGACGAATCTGGGTGCGGCGATGTGGCACCTCGAGCGGTGTGTGTCGGGTGTTACCAGCGTGTTACGCCGTGCGTGGCGACCCTACGCCTGACATAACAATACCACACGTGGTGGAACCGTCGCATACGCTCCCGATGGGCGGTCCGACGACCGGTTCGATTCCGGTGGGGCGTCTATGAGTTCCGACGGCACACACCTGCGCTATGCCCTGCCCGGCGGGATGTCGCCGGCCGCCCTCGAGCGAGTGCTATGGGTTCTCGTCGGCCTCTCGCTGATCGGTGACGTCGTGACGACGTTCGTCGGACTGCATCTCGGACTGGCCGAATCGAACCCGGTCGCTCGGAGCGCGATCGAGGGGTACGGACTGGTCGGAATGCTCGCGCTAAAGGGCATTGCGATCGGTATCGGACTGCTCTGTCGACCCCTACTCCCCAGTGCCTACCAGCCAGTCGTTCCCGCAGGGCTTGCACTCCCGTGGACGGCGGCCGTCTGTATCAACGTCTACATGATCTCGACGGCGATCTGAACTGTGACGGGACGGACAACCGAGTTCGGGTTACTTGTTGCTGTCAGCGCACCCGCGCTCGAGGGCACCATCGTCGCTTGCAGTTGCCTCCGGTTGCGACTCGGTTAAGCTACGCCTCTCGTCGGTCGTGGTTCCGCGCACGTCTGTTTCCTCCTCGAGGAGCGTTCGGATCGCTTGGAGTTCGTGGAGGATCTCCGCAAGGACCTCGTCGGTTGGGTCAGCCGTCGCTGGGCGGGCAGTGTCGGTACCGCGTGAGACGTGACTGGAGATCAACTGCTGAACCGATCGCGGCTCCGGCACGGATCGAAACCGCATCTCGACGCCAGCGCCGCCGGCGGAGCTGACCTCGACATGACCGTATCCAAAGCGTGTCCCGAGCGCGCTCTGGCTGTAGGACGTGTTCTGGACTTTTTCGAAGTCGATCCGCTTGACGTCCCGCGAGAACACCCCCTGTTTCTCGTAGAGCCCAGCGGAGGTCACAACGTAGTCCGTGCTGCGAATCCAGAGCACTGCCCACCCGACAATCGGGACTGTGACCGCCCCGAGAACGGCCGCAAGCGCCAGCCCAGCAACCGCATTGAACGGGACGACAGCGAGTGCAGCCACCGGCAACGCGAGCAACAGTACCGTCGGCATGATCGTCCGGCGGTCGGGCGAACCGGCCCAGAGCACCGACTCATCGCTGTCGAGCGATAGCCACTCGAGGTCCGCCTCGTCGAACAGTCCAGTCATACGCTCGAGCACACACAGCGACGAGAAAAGCATGCTGTTAGCTGTGTGTCGAAACCACAAGACGCGTGTGCCGTGCAAATATTGCACGAACCTCGACAAAGTAGCAAGGATTATCTTTTCCGCCGGAAAACATATCATAAGTACCCGGAGACGGTCGCCGCTGTCCGTGCGGCCGTCGAGAGCTGGTCACGGAGATCCGCTCGCTTCGGGCGCGCTATCTACGGCAACACTATGACAACATCTGAACCTGCGTCGGAACTGGAAGAGGAGAGTGCCGTCGAAACAGCCCGCCGTCAACTCGAGCGTGCTGCCGCCCATCTCGACGTCGACGAGGGAATCGTCGAGCGCCTGCGCCACCCGACGAGCGTCTACCGCGTGACGATCCCACTCGAGCGCGATGACGGCAGCCGAGAGATGTTCACAGGGTATCGCGCCCACCACGACAGCGTCCGTGGGCCGTACAAAGGCGGCCTGCGCTACCACCCCGGTGTAACCGAGGAAGAGTGTGTCGGCCTCTCGATGTGGATGACCTGGAAGTGTGCCGTGATGGACCTCCCCTTCGGCGGCGCAAAAGGTGGCGTCGTCGTCGATCCGAAAGAACTCAGCGAGGACGAAACCGAGCGGCTCACCCGTCGCTTCGCGGAGGAACTGCGACCCGTTATCGGGCCGATGAAAGACATCCCTGCACCCGACATGGGGACCGGCCCACAGGAGATGGCGTGGTTCATGGACGCCTACTCGATGCAACAAGGCGAGACCGAACCCGGCGTCGTCACCGGCAAGCCGCCGGTTATCGGTGGCTCCTACGGCCGCGAGCGCGCACCCGGCCGGAGCGTCGGCATCGTCGCTCGAGAAGCGATCGACTACTACGACTGGGACATCGAAGACACGACCGTCGCTGTCCAAGGGTTCGGGAGCGTCGGCGCAAACGCCGCTCGCTATCTCGACGACCTCGGGGCGTCGATCGTCGCTGTCTCGGACATCGACGGCGCGATCTACGACCCTGATGGCCTCGACACGACCGACGTCGAAGACCACGACGAAACCCCAGGTATGGTTTCGGGGTACGACGCCCCCGAAACGCTTGCGAACGACGAACTGCTCGAACTCGACGTCGATATCCTCATTCCGGCCGCGATCGGGAACGTTCTGACCGGCGAGAACGCACGCGACATCAGTGCGAACCTAATCGTCGAAGGCGCGAACGGACCGACGACCTCGACGGCCGACCAGATCTTCGAGGAACGAGACATCCCGGTCATCCCCGACATCGTCGCCAACGCCGGCGGTGTCACCGTCAGCTACTTCGAGTGGCTCCAAGACATCAACCGTCGCAAGTGGAGCCTCGAGCGCGTCCACCAAGAACTCGAAGACGAGATGCTGCAGGCGTGGACCGCCATCCGCAAGGAGTACGACGCTCGAGACGTCACCTGGCGCGATGCGACCTACATCGTCGCACTGTCGCGGATCGCCGAGGCCCACGACGCCCGCGGGCTCTGGCCATAGTCTCGAGCGGCCCAGTTAGCGATCAGTTGCAGCGACAGCTCACCCACCCCCCTCGTTCAGACTGAAACAGGAACGCAGATCGTTCGTCGGTGTCTGTGGTCGTCCCCCAACCGATCTCGGTCTATCGGACCTGACGGCCACACGACGGTCTCAGGAAAACGAGGTAAGATCGACGTCACGGTTGCCCGTCCCGTGACCCGTCTCCACCAGTTGATCGTACGCCGGCAGTTCCTCGAGTGAGTCATCTCGACGAACGGCTTTGATGATGTGTTTTGGGTCGGTGACGAGCCGATGCAGGAGATAACTGCCCTGTGAGCGGCCGCCACCGGTCTTTTCGGACTCGATCACGCCGAGGAAGGCCTGCTCTTTGAGCTGGCGATAGAGGCCGTTTTCGGTGATGGGGTCGGTCGTAACCATGTTACAGATGCCGACGTAGCGCTCGTAGATCTCTCGGGTCTTGTGGGTCTCGCGGTCGCCGGTGATGATCCGACTCGCCAGCGCGTACAGCGCGAGTTTCGCGTGGACGGTTGCCCCGCTGGTGAGTTCCTCGATGCGGTTGATCTCGGCGACCTCCTGGGCCTGCTGAATGTGCTCCTCGGAGACGGTCTCCGAGCCGGTTCGACGGGCGAGTTCGCCGGCTTCTTTCAGGATCTCGATCGCTTTGCGGGCGTCGCCGTGTTTCTTGGCGGCCAGCGCCGCACAGAGTTCGATCGTGCCGTCTTCTAAGACCTCGGGCTGAAACGCGTCCTCGCGGTTTCGCATGATCTCCCGAAGCTGTGAGGCGTCGTACGGGTGAAAGAACAGCTCCCGGTGGCCAAAGCTGCTGTCGATACGTTCGTCGAGCGTCTCCCTGTATTTGACCTTGTTACTGATGCCGATGACGCCGATGTAGGTGTCCGTCTTCTGAGCCTCACGGGCTCGTGAGAGCTGCATCAAGATATTGCTGTTGTCCAGTTTGTCGATCTCGTCTAGAATAACGATGATCGCATCGAAAAAGCCCTCGAGAATCCCCCAGATGTGCTGGTAGTACTCCATCGTTCCGACACCCCGCAGTGGGATGTTCTCTTGATAGCCCGTCTGATCTTTCAAGCTGAGTGCCAACTGTCGCGTCGCACGCGTTTCCGTGTTCGCTTCGGAACAGTCGATATAGAGCACACCACAGTCGATTTCGTTGTCTCGAGCGGCCGTCTGTGCTCGTGTGGCGACGTGCCTCGAGATGAGGCTCTTTCCGGTGCCGGTCTTGCCGTAGATCATCACGTTGTTCGGCGGATCACCTCGCGTGATCGCCCCGACCTCGGCGGCGACGGACTGGATCTCGTCGTCCCGACCGACGATGCGGTCTTCGTCGGGGACGTGACCCACGTGGAGGAGTTCCTTCCGATCGAAGATCGGATCGTGAGATTGGAAAAGCGGGTCCCCTGCCTGTTCAGCCATATCTCCGTTCTTGGAGACACACATAATAAAACTATGGAAGGTAGTTCAGACTGATAACGACCGAGTAGACGTTTTCAGACGGAGCTTTTCGCCTGTCTCAGCTACAACCGCCGCTGATCCGGATGCAGACTGTACTGTCCAGTCAGGGAAGGGATCGATCGAGACCCCCACACCCCTCGTTCAGAGTGAAAAGCCGTCCGAGGGGGGGTGGGGGTGGTGTGGGCTGCGTGGCGACGTGAGTACGACTGGGCAACAACAACCGAGGACGCAAGCAGTGAGTTCCCGTTTCGCTTCGGTATCTATCTAGAGCTACACACCTAGCTAGTATAGTAGTATTATATCTTACGATAGAAGCGATTTCTGCCACAAAAGAACGAATGCTATCGTAGAACACTCCCGCTCTCGAGCGTCCTTTATATGTCTGGTCCGAAATATGCCGACACCGGGACACTCTCTCGAGCTCGCTTTCACTCTGAACGAGGGGGGTGGGGGTCCACCAACCAGCACGACATAATGCGGCGTGTTGCATAGTTCGACGTGTTGTATCCAATACGGGCAGACACTCGCTCACTCTCGAGTCACCCCTTGTTCAGTCTGAAATTCGACAGGCACGAGACGGGGGCGAGCAGTCTTGACGGCTTCGTTTCACTCTGAACGACGGGTCCCTCCGTTTCGGTGTCTGACCATGACTCGCGCCTGCTGGCAGTCGCAACTATCTCACCGAATCTACTGCCATCGCCGATTCCACAGCGACAGTCGTCACCGACAGCTCGAGCGAAACGTCCCGAACGATTTTTCACTCTGAATCAGGGGTGCCTGTCAACGTACGTTCCGGTTCAGGACATCGGAACAGGAGCCCGTCTCACTTGCCAGTACACCCGTCGCACTCGCCAGTACACCTTTACTTGTGGGTCGTAGAGTCACTCCGTATGGGACGTAGAAGTGTCATGTTTACGCCAGGGGATCGCCCCGAAATGCTTCGAAAATCGCCCACTGCAGGGGCTGACGTACTTGTTTTCGACCTCGAGGACGCAGTCGCCCCACAGCGCAAGGCCGATGCACGTGAAACGGTGCGTGCGGTACTCACCGATCCGGCGTTCGATCCGGACTGTGAAGTCTGTGTTCGGGTCAACGCCAGCGAATCCGCGATTGCGGCTGATCTCGAGGGACTTCTCCAGCCTGCCGATGACGAGCTTCGACTCGATAGCCTCATGCTTCCGAAAGTCGACTCGCCGGCGGATGTCGAGTGGCTTGCGGACGAACTCGAGGCCCACGACGGCTCGTTCCCTGTCTTTGCGCTGATCGAGAGCGCTGCAGGTGCCCTCGCTGCACCGGCGATCGCCGCCGTTCCGGCGACCGATGCGCTCGTGTTCGGTGCCGAAGACCTCTCAGCGGACCTCGGCGCGACCCGCACGGCCGACGGAACCGAAGTCCTGTACGCACGCGAGCGTGTCGTCCTCGCCGCTGCTGCCCACGACTGTACGGCGATCGACACGCTGGTCACCGATTTCGGAAACGAAGCGCAACTCCGGGAGGACACCGCGTTCTCGGTCCAACTCGGCTACGATGGGAAACTGGCGATCCACCCCTCACAGGTCGACCCGATCAACGAGGCGTTTACGCCCTCGGGATCGGATCGCGAGTGGGCTCGGCGTGTCCTCGAAGCCAAACAACACGCGGACGCCGAGGGTCGGGGCGTCTTCGAAGTCGACGGCGAGATGATCGACGCGCCGCTGATCGCACAGGCTGAGCGAATCCGCTCTCGGGCCGTTGCAGCGGATCGGTGGCACGGGTCAAATGGGTCTGATGCCAGTCAGTGATCGGTCCACTCGTCGTGTGGCTCGACACCGCTGACGGCGACCGTTCCCGTGCACGACTCACGAATATATAACCGAATCCGAACACCTTATATTGAATATTATGCACTATGAATAGCATTCGTCACGTTTATTTTGGTTTCCTTGGAAGGCATACTCAATGTCAGGTGAAACAAACCCGTTCGAAAGTCTTCAGTCTCAGATCGATGAGGCTGCTATCCATCTCGATGTCGGCGACGACGTTATCGAGCGGCTCAAACACCCGGAACGAGTCCTCGAGACGAACCTCACGATCGAGCGCGACGACGGTAAACTCGAGCGATTCAAGGCGTTCCGGTCGCAGTTCAACGGCGACCGCGGCCCGTACAAGGGCGGCATTCGCTACCACCCACAGGTTTCCCGTGACGAAGTGAAGGCGCTGTCGGGCTGGATGGTCTACAAGTGTGCGACCGTCGGCATCCCCTACGGTGGCGGCAAAGGCGGGATCATCATCAACCCTGACGAGTACTCCGAGTCCGAACTCGAGCGCGTCACCCGTGCGTTCGCAAAGGAACTGCGCCCACTCATCGGCGTGGACCGTGACATCCCCGCGCCCGACGTGAACACGGGCCAGCGGGAGATGAACTGGATCAAAGACACTTACGAGACGCTCGAGAACACTACGGAGCCGGGTGTCATTACGGGCAAAAACATCGCCAGCGGTGGCAGCGAGGGCCGCGTCGAGGCAACCGGTCGCTCGACTGTGCTGGCCGCCCGCGAAGCGTTCGACTACCTCGACAAGGACCTCGAGGGCGCGACCGTCGCCGTGCAGGGCTACGGGAACGCCGGCTGGATCTCCGCGAAACTGATCGACGAGATGGGCGCGACCGTCGTCGCCGCCAGCGACTCGAGTGGTGGTATCTACAACCCCGACGGCTTCGACCCAGTCGCAGCGAAAGACCACAAAAACGAGACTGGCAGCATCGTCGGCTACGAGGAGGCAACGGAAGAAGTTACCAACGAAGACATCCTGACGATGGATGTCGATCTATTGATCCCTGCCGCCCTCGAGAACGCGATCGACGCCGACCTCGCCGAGGACGTCACAGCCGACGTCATCTCCGAGGCCGCAAACGGACCACTGACCCCCAAAGCGGACGCCGTCCTCGAGGACAAGGACGTCTTCGTGATTCCGGACATCCTCGCCAACGCCGGCGGTGTCACCGTCAGCTACTTCGAGTGGGTCCAGAACCGCCAGCGCTTCTCCTGGACCGAAGAGCGAGTCAACGAGGAACTCGAGGCGCTCATCGTCGACGCCTTCGACGCGCTCGTCGAAACGATCGAGGAACACGACCTCGACAACCCACGGACCGCAGCGTACGTGGTTGCGATCGAGCGAGTCGCGAACTCGTTCGAGGAAGCCGGCTCGTTCCCCTGAGACGGGCTGTTACCACGACTCCCGTGGACCCACGACCGTCTTCGGGTGCGCCGGTACTGACAGTTCTACGGCTGTGTTCTGCGTTCTGACACCATTTCACTTTGTCGCGCCCGTTATCCACACTGGAAGTCGATTGCGAACTCGATGTCTTTTTCCCCGACGACTGGAAACTGAACGATAGTCCGTGAATGGTACGAAGACGACTGTCCCGGTATCGGGCTCGAGTTCGTCGGAAACTCCTCACTGCGTTCCGTGAAGAGCGAACGCCACGGCAGATCGCTGCGAGTTTCGCGCTCGGGATCTTTATCACTGCGCTGCCGACCGGCGGCGTCGGGATCGGGCTGTTTTTCGTCTTCATCTCGGTGTGGTCGTGGATCAGCAAGCCGGCAATCTTCGCCGCCGTCATCGTCCTCAACCCTGTCGTCAAGCCGGCAGTCTACCTCGCGAGTTTTCAAGTCGGCGCACTGGTGTTGGGACAGAACCGAGTTCGCTCGTCCGAGACGACCATGACTGAATCAGCGTGGGCCGGCATACAGCAACTGCTCGTAGGCAACGTCGTGCTCGCGGTCGCGCTCTCGGGGCTGGGATACGTGCTCCTCCTGTCGCTGACCCGACGATACCGTCGCCGATCGAACCAACAGTCCATACCCGCGCCGCCGTCCGATATTCGTGGTCTCTTTCGACGCTAGCCGCTTGATATCAGTCGAGACTGCGTTCAACCATCACAGACAGTCTCGTCTACTGACACCCAGCGGAGAATACAGTAAACACTTATGAACTCAACACTGATGTAGTCGGAAATGAACCGACGAACGGTGCTCGGCGGACTCGGTGCGGTGGGGCTGGCTGCATTGTCCGGCTGTCTCGGTGTAGTCGGTATGGACGAACACGAATCGTCGCCGGCTGGCGTCGACGAGAGCGTCCGATCGGAGACCGGCTACGACCAGACCGGTATCGATCCGATCGACATCGAAGAGGACGTTGGCGCTGGCCCCATCTCGGAGACGATTGCTGTCACGAACTACCTGACCGAACACGAGAAGGCAGTCGACATGGGGCCGCTTGGACGCCAGCGCGGTGCCATCTTCATGGTCCTGACGAGCCCCAAGATCGGTGCGGCTGGGCAAAATTTCAACCCCATCGAGGAGATGGATGCCGACGAACTCGTCGCGCTCGTCGAAGACAACTACGACGATATCAGCGACATCACACGCGAGGAGCGAGACGAGGTCACGATCCTCGAGCAGTCGACGACGCGCTCGCGGTTCAGTGCCGATGCGACGTTCAGCGGCCAGTCCCTCGAGGTCGATCTCCACGTCAGCGAGGCCGTCGAGGCGGGCGACGATCTACTCGTCACGATCGGTGTCTACCCGCAGCGAGTCCGCAGTATGGAAGAAGCGAACGTGCTCGATCTGATGGCGGGCGTCACCACGGATATCGACGAGGGCGCTGCTGACGACGACGATGAGACCGCGGATGACGACACCGACGATATCGAGGACGGCGACGACGACTCGAGCGATGCGGACGGCACCGAGGAGGACGAGACGAGGGATGACGACGATGGCGACGGTGACGACGGGTTACTCGGCCGTCTCCCGTAGCGAACCCCCTCTGGTGTGCGCGTGCTCGGTGTTCCGGTCGACCGATCGCGAAGCGATAGACGACGCAGACGCACTCCGGGCCATCAGTGCCGGCACCTGCCGACTTTTGGGTGTCCCGGCCATCGGGACTGAAGACCGTCTCAGACGACCGTCAGGTACTCGAGTCGCTACCAGCCGCGGTCGTCGTCGCGGCCGTTCTCGTCGCGTTCTTGATCCCGTGTGTCGTCGCCCCACAGATCGTCCGGATCGTCGTCCCACGAGCGGCCGTCGTCGGTCGACCAGCGGTCCCGATCCTGTGAGTCGCGGTCGTCGTGGTCGGTGCGGGTGTCGCCGTTCCAGCCGTCGTCCTGGTCGGCCAGTTCACCGCCGTCGGAGCGAACTGCCGCTCGCTGGTCGGGAATCAGATCGAGGTCAGGGTCCGTATCGCCAAGCAGTAACAGCGCGTAGTACTGGAAGTACGTCGCGATCGGCGTCCAGACGAGTGCGATGAACAACAGGATGCTCACGACTGCCAACACCACGACCGGAACCGCCAACAATAGGCCGATATCGCCGATGAGCGCGAGCAAGACGAGTACGATCGCAAACGGTATCAGCAGTGCCAAGACACCGAACGCGATACCGAACCAGGCGGCGATCGAGATCGCGATCGAGAGAATCCAGACCAACAGCAGATAGACCACGTACTCGAGCCAGTTACCCCGTACTGTCGGCCAGAATCGACCCCAAGCGCTGAGCACGCCGCGGTCTTCTTTGAGCATGACCGGGACGACGAAGGCGCTGGTAAAGCGCTGGACGATCGAGTAGCCGACGAAGAGTCCGAACCCGTACAGAGCGTACGCCGCAACCAATCCCGCCGAGAGTCCGCCGAGTTCACCCTGGAAGAAGACGATCGCACCCGGACCGACAGCCAAAACGCCGGTGACGAGTAACACCCCTAACTGGAACAGGAACAGCCGAACGCCGTTGCCAATGTTCGCGGAAAAGTACCGTCTGAGATGCACCTCACTCGAGCGTAACGATTCGATGAAGACGAACTCCATGACCGCGCCAATGATCGTATAGAGCAGCCAGAACACCAGCACGATCCCGGCGACGATGAGCAGCCCCAGTATGAGCTCTTCGACCGGGAACTCGTCTCCGAACGCCGTTTCGAACTCGGTGGTGTCATCGATTGTCGGCTCGGTCACCGTTCCAACGTCGCCGCCGGGCACCGTTGGGCCACTGAATCCGAGCGAACTCACGAAGAAGACGACGATTGCGAGTTTGACCCACAACCCGAATCGGATCGGTGTCAGGAGGTTTCGCGTCGTGGCGAGTGCGTCACTCAGGTTGTCGATCGCGTCCATACTCGGTTCCGTATTCCGTTGCGGGATTGATAATAATACTGCTCCGAGCACACCCCATCTCCGATTTTGGCTGTCGGCGTCGCCGTTCGAACGGTGGAGTGGACGGCTATTATTAACAGATGTATTATACGTCTCGATAGCGACAGTTCGAGACGCATTTAACTCCCAAGCCCTCACATCCGACGTATGGATATCCGCCGGCTTGCACGAGGAACCGTCGAATGGAGCCGCCTCGAGCGTGTCATCCAGACGCTGGCGGATCGGTACGGTCGCGAGTGTGTCCGCGTCGAGTTTCTCGAGGCTGACAACTGGCTGTCGGTTCCCTGTGTGATCGAGGAGGAGTGGTTCGTCAAGATCGTCTCGCGACAGAACGCCCTCGTCCACGCCATGTTGACGACCGGACGCAACGTCGGCGCAGTCTCGGCGGGCACTGGCGGGTTTTTCGGCCGGTTCGACACGCCACGGGAGATGGTCGAACATGAGTACGAAGCGACCGAGCGAATGCGTGAGATCGGAATCAACGCACCACGCCCGATCGACGCCTTCGAAGTCAACGGCCTCGGTGTGCTCGTCCTCGAGTATCTGCCCGACTTTCGATCGTTGGACGACGCACCCGACTGGCTCGTCGCCGAGCGGGCCTCGGAGCTGTTCGAGATGCTGGCGACACTGCGCGATCACGGCATGGCTCACGGCGATCTGCGGGCCGAAAATATCCTCCTGTGTGACGACGAGTTCTACTTCATCGACGCGACCAACGTCCACGACGACCGTGTCGAAGAGACCACCGCCTACGACCTCGCCTGTGCACTCGCCGTCCTCGAGCCACGGATCGGCGCTCACGACGCCGTCGCGGCCGCCAAACCGGTGTACGAGCCCTCGGAATTGCTGCTTTCCCGTCGATTTCTCGATTTCGTCCGCCTGCGACCGGACCACGAGTTCGATGCCGCGACGTTACGGACCGAACTCGAGCGGGCGGCCAACGTTGACCGACTGTAACGGGTCGTTGCCGACCCAACTGAAACCGGACTGATACCAACAACCGTTACAGCCCATCAGTTGGTGAGATGTTGCCGGTCAGTGACGACCGTATTCGGTCGCCGGCGGCCAGACTGTTCGGGTTGGCTGGCTGCCGACCGTGTGAATCACCAGCACCGTTTTCAGGACAGTCGTCGTCTCTATTGGTATGAGCCAACACGCAACAGCACACGTATCCGGCCACTACATCGGCGGCGAGTGGATCGACGGACACGGCTCTGTGACCTTCGAAAGCGAGAACCCGGCGACCGGCGAGTCGCTCGCGACGTTCCGGCGCGGGACGGCTGCCGACGTCGACGCAGCGCTTGCAGCCGCCGAGGACGCCTTCGAGGAGTGGCGGTCACTGTCGTACATCGACCGTGCGGAGTACCTCTGGGACATCTACCACGAACTGCGTGATCGCCACGCGGAACTCGGCGAAATCGTCTCGAGGGAGTGTGGCAAGGAGATTTCGGAGGGGAAAGCCGATGTCACCGAAGCCTGGCACATGGTCGAGTGGGCGGCGGGCAACGCTCGCCATCCGCACGGCGATGTCGTCCCCTCGGAAGTCGCGGGCAAAGATTCCTACATGCGCCGCAAGCCCCGGGGCGTCGTCAGCTGTATCACCCCGTGGAACTTCCCGGTCGCGATCCCGTTCTGGCATATGGCCATCGCGCTCGTCGAGGGCAACACCGTCGTCTGGAAGCCCGCCGAACAGACGCCGTGGTGTGGCCAGATCATCGCCGAGATGTTCGAAGACGCCGGCATTCCCGACGGCGTCTTCAACATGGTCCAGGGCTACGGCGATGCCGGCAGTGCGCTCGTCGACGATTCGAGGGTCGACACCGTTCTCTTTACCGGCTCCGCCGAAGTCGGCCACGAAATCGCCGACACGGTCGGCGGCGAACCCGGCAAACTCGCGGCCTGTGAGATGGGCGGCAAAAACGGGATCATCGTTACGGAGGACGCCGACCTCGACATCGCCGTCCACTCCGCAGTGATGTCCAGTTTCAAGACGACCGGCCAGCGCTGTGTCTCCGCCGAGCGCCTGATCGTCCACACCGACGTCTACGACGAGTTCAAAGCCCGATTCGTCGAGATCGCTGAAGACATCGCCGTCGGCGACCCGCTCGAGGCGTCGACGTTTATGGGACCGGCGATCGAGGCCGACCACGTCGCAAAGATCCGCAGCCACAACGAACTGGCCGTCGAGGAGGGTGCCGAGGTGCTGGTCGACCGCTTCGAACTCGAGGCCGCCGAGATTCCTGACGGCCACGCCGAGGGCCACTGGGTCGGTCCCTTCGTCTACGAGATCGAGTACGACGGCGACCTGCGCTGTCTGAACGAGGAGTGTTTCGGTCCCCACGTCGCCTTGCTCGAGTACGACGGCGACGTCGAACGGGCCCTCGAGATCCACAACGACACGCCGTACGGACTCGCGGGTGCGATCATCTCGGAAGACTACCGCCAGCTCAACGCCTTCCGCGATCGGGCGGACGTGGGGCTCGCGTACGCGAATCTGCCGTGTATCGGCGCTGAAGTACAGCTCCCCTTCGGCGGCGTGAAGAAATCCGGCAACGGCTATCCGAGTGCGCGTGAGGCCATCGAGGCCGTCACCGAGCGGACGGCGTGGACGATGAACAACTCGACAGAGATCGAGATGGCACAGGGCCTCTCGGCGGATATTACCACCAGCGAGGACTGACGAGGCCCTGTTAGTTCCAGCAAAACTGAGTCATACACGCATCGCACAGCGAACGGGTCACGTCGTTCGCTCACGGGTCGTCCCTCCCCGTTCGCATTTCCGCGGGTCTCGCTCACGTCGTTCGCGTCGACCCGCGCTCCCGTCGTACGATGGGGTGTACAGTAGGTTTCAATGGCTGTTATAGCACTTCCGTCACTACGACGTAGCCGATATAGAGCAACACAGCAAGAACAGCGAGTGACACGACTGTGCTTACGACCCACGTCACGAGTCCGAAGACGATTGCGAGGACCTCGAGGAGGACCCACAGTGCAACGAGACCAGCCACACCGAGGCCGACGATTCGCAAGGTATCTGCCATACAGAGACTGACAACATGAATCAGTATGAGTATTTGTATCCGGCGCTGTTGATACTGTCGGACAGCACGATTCGACGATCGGCCGCGCGACTGTGGCCGTCACCCTCGGAGACGGCTGCGAATTCGCGACCGACGTCTTACTGACTGCTGTCCGACAGTATGAGCCCCCTTTCGAGGAAAGTTGGTCTGACGCACACCGGACCACGAGCGAATCGCTTATCCGATGGTTCATGGAAGGGGCCCATACATGAAAGCAGTCGTCCTTGCCGCTGGCCAGGGCACACGTATTCGACCACTCTCCGATTCGGTCCCGAAGCCGATGCTGCCGGTCGCAGATCGGCCGCTTGTCGCCCACACGATCGACGCGGCGATCGACGCTGGCGCGAACGAAGTCGTCCTCGTCATCGGTTACGAGGCTGACACCGTCCGTGACTACTTCGGCGCAGAATACCGCCTGTCTCTTATACACATCT
>NZ_AOHX01000042.1 GCF_000337735.1 Natronorubrum sulfidifaciens JCM 14089
CGGCAGACGCCGTCAACGCCGCTCGAGACCATATCGAAGGCCCCTTCGCCGTCTTGAACGGCGACAATCTCTACGATCCGGCGGCGATCGACCAGCTGTTCGAGCAGTGTCCGGCCGTCTGTGCGATCGAAGTCGACGATCCGCGCAACTACGGCGTTCTCAGCACCGACGGCGACTCGGTTTCCGGCATCGTCGAGAAGCCGGCCGATCCGCCGACAAACCTCGCCAACGCCGGCGCGTACGCCTTCCCCGCAAAAGCCCGCCAGTGGCTCGAGGTCCCCGCAAGCGAGCGCGGCGAACACGAGATTACCGACGTGCTCGCGACCGTCATCGACGAGTTCGACGTCACCCCCGTCACGCTCGAGCGCTGGCTCGACGTCGGCCGACCGTGGGAACTGCTCGAGGCCAACGAGTGGAAAGTGAGCGACCTCGAGCGCCGGATCGACGGCGACGTCAGCGACGACGCCACCCTCGAGGGGGATGTGGTCGTCGAAGCCGGCTCGACGGTAAAGGCCGGCGTCGTCATCGAAGGGCCAGCGCTGATTCGCTCCGGCGCGTCCGTCGGACCGAACGCGTACGTTCGCGGGGCGACGCTGGTCGACGAGGGCGCGAAGATCGGCCACAGCGCTGAAGTGAAAAACAGCGTGCTCTCTCCGGGCGCGTCGGTCAGCCACCTCTCTTATGTCGGTGACAGCGTCCTCGGCCGTGACGTCAACCTCGGCGCGGGGACCAACGTCGCGAACCTGCGCCACGACGACGCGGACATCGAGTTCACCGTCAAAGGCGAGCGCGTCTCGACGGGCCGGCGGAAGTTCGGCGTCGTCGCCGGCGACGACGTCAAGACGGGGATCAACTCGAGTCTGACACCCGGGCTCAAACTCACCACGGGTGCGACGACGCGGCCCGGCGAGACCGTCGATCGCGACCGGTAGCGAACGAACAGAAGACATTTGTCCGGGCTTGCCCTCCCTCTCGAAGACTACGCATGTCGGAGCCGTACGGACAGTCCGGTCGCGTTCTCGCCGCGGTCATCCTCGGTGCCCTCCTCGTCGGCTCGCTGGTCTGGGTGGGAGCGACGGCTGCCGAGCCACTCGAGAGCCAGTATCCGGACGAGACTGAGGTGACCCCGGAACCCGAGGCGTACGTCGGCGAACAGGTCGTCCTCGGCGGGTTCGTCGTCGACACCGATCCAGTCATGATCGCGACGCGCGCGAGCGGCTACGGGCAGTTTACGCTCGTCGATGTGGACGACCGACTCCAGAACGCCGAGGGGCCACTGGAACCGGACGACCGGGTGAGCGCGTTCGGCACCCTCGAGGACGAATCGACGCTCGTCGTCGAGCGAGCGACGACCCGCCAGTCGTCCGAGACGGCGTATATGTATCTCGTCTCGGCGATCGGTGGGCTCTGGGTCGTTGGCCGGTTCGTCCGCGGGTGGCGCTTCGATCGGCGGAGGCTGGCGTTCGTCCCACGCCGTCGACGAGACGCCGACCGCAACCGGCCTGTCGCTCCATCCGAGCGGTCGCCGACCGCTGACCACTCCTCGGCGAACCCCGACTCCCGACGGGACGACACCGAGCACGACCAACGTGCCCACACGAACGGTGGTGAGTGACGTGGCCGATGTCCTCACACACGTCCTCGTCGGCTACATCATCGGGACGTTGCTGTCTATTCGATACGAGCGGGTCCAGCCGACACATGTGACGCTGGTGATGATCGGCGCGCTCTCGCCCGATTTCGTCAAGATCGAGTTACTCGTCCCTGACGGACTCGTGATGGCACTTCTCGGCGTGCCGTTCTCGTGGTCTCCGTTGCACACCCTCGGTGGGACCGTCCTCGTGATCTGTCTCGGCTCGCTCCTGCTCGCGCCCGAGTATCGAGCACAGGCGCTCGCGCTGTTTGCGATCGGAGCTCTCTCCCATCACACCCTCGACGTGTTGCTCATGACACCGACGGGGGACGCCTACGCCGTCTTCTGGCCGTTGACCGAGTACCGGTTGCCGGCGGGTGGGCTCTACTTGAGCAGCGACCGCTGGCCGGCGCTCGTCGCCGGGCTCGTCGCAGTGGTCGTCTGGAGCGTCGCTCGACGCCGCCGTGACGCGGCGTCCGAAACGCACCCCCTCGGCTAACAGCGTCTCCAGCCGTTCCCGTCGTCTGTGTCTCCACCGAACCGAGTGACGGCATCGTCTGCGAGGCAACCACGTCAGTTATGATCCGCCCTCACCCAGTTCGACGCGTATGTGGCCACTCGGACACGTCGCCGTCGCCTATCTCTGTTATACGATCGCGACTCGAGCCCGCTTCGATGCGCCGCCGGCACACATTCCGGCATTACTCCTCGTCTTCGGGAGCCAGTTTCCCGACCTCGTGGACAAGCCGCTGGCGTGGTATCTCGGTGTTATTCCGACGGGGCGAACGCTCGCCCACTCGTTGCTCGTGCTCGTCCCGCTTTCGGTCGCCGTCCTGGCTATTTCCAGCCACTACGACCGCGGCGAGTACGGGATCGCCTTGACGATCGGCGCGCTCTCACACGTCCTCGTCGATGCGCTGCCGGCGCTTTGGGGGCCAAACGAAAGCGCAACACATCTCCTCTGGCCGGTGGTGCCCGTCGAGGAGTACGAACAGGGGCCGCCAACCATCCTCGCGCTCGTGCAAGACTCGCTGGGCCAGCCGTTTTTCCTCGCGGAGTTCGTCCTCGCTGCGATCGCGGTTGTCCTCTGGCGTCGGGACGGCTATCCCGGCCTCGAGCCGGTTCGAGCCGCCGTCGGTCGCGTCTGGCCGACGCCGGGCTAGCCACCACCGAGCCGACTCGGCACCCTCGAATCGGAGACGCGGTACAATGAGTCTGCTACCGGATCTCTTTCCACTCCGCATCGCAGTCCGGACAGATACGGACGGTCTTGATCTGGTCCGGGTCGTTCTCGGTCTTTAAGGGCTTCCCGCACTCGGCACAGACGAGTCGATCGTAGGTGTCTTTCTCGAGGTCGCCTTCGCGGAGTGCCTTCCGGACAGATTTCATGTTCGACCTCTACGAACGTCGGGGAGAAAAAGACCGGTGCTTTCGCTGAACTGTACTCTTATTCAGACAACAGTTTCCCACAATCAACCTACCTCGTGTGTGATCGCAACCGCCAGCCTATCTGGCCGGAGTCGTGGCCGTTTTACCGGTTCGGTCGAACACTCCATCGATGGAGTACGTACAGGAGCGCATCACAACGCTCCACGATTTTGGCGGGGCGGCTGGCGCGTCGACTGTTCCGCCCGCCGATGCCGTCGCCGAGACGGCCGTTGTCGTTCCGATGGCCGGCCGCGAACACGGGAGTCCCGCCGCCGAACGCGTGCTCTCGGAACTCGAGACGCTCGAGCCGGCTCCGGCCGCGGTCATCATCCCAGTTCGGGCCGACGCCGACCGGATCGGCCCGTTTCGGGAGTGGCTCGAGTCGTTTGCGCTGCCAACGTGTGTTCTCTGGTGTAACGCGCCCGCTGTCGACGAGCTGCTCACCAGCGCCGATCTGGCAAACGGCTTCGGGAAGGGCCGGGACGTCTGGCTCGCGCTCGGCCCCGCCGCCGCGGCCGCCAACTACGTCGTCGTTCACGACGCCGACGCCCGGAGTTACGAAGCCGCACACGTCACCCGTCTCCTCGCACCGCTGACGATGGGGAGTGCGTTTTCGAAGGGGTACTACGCCCGCGTCGAAGACGAACGGCTCTACGGGCGACTCTTTCGGCTGTTCTACGCGCCGCTGATTCGCGCCCTCGAGACCAGCCACGACGCGCCGATCCTCGACTATCTCGGCGCGTTCCGGTATGCACTGGCCGGCGAGTTCGCCGTCACTGCCGACCTCGCCCGACAGCTTCGGACCCCACGCGCTTGGGGCCTCGAGGTCGGCACGCTCGGCGATGCGTTCGATTACGCCGGCTTCGAGGGCACTGCACAGGTCGACCTCGGCTACCACGAACACGATCACCGCGTGGTTGCCGGCGAGGCCGGTCTCGAGGGGATGAGCCGGGAGGTCGCTGGCGAACTGCTGCGTGTCGTCGAGGAACGGGGCGTCGATCCCGAGTACACGACACTCCGGGAGCAGTACCGGACGGCCGGAACCCGCCTGATCGACCAGTACCGCGCCGACGCGATGGTCAACGGACTCACGTACGATCCGGCGAGCGAACGCGACCAACTCGATCGCTACGTCGACTCGATCGCGCCACCCGGCCCCGATCGCCGGCTGCCACGCTGGCGTGACGCGCCGTTCGAGACGGCTGCCGTCCTCGAGGCAGCCTGTCTCGAACCCGAGCGACGAGGGTGTCGAACCGGGCTGGAGTTGCTTGACTCGAGCGCACAAGACTAATCTGACCACCCCCCGTTGTGGCAGCTATGGATGCGACCGCCGACGAACTGGCAGGCGTCGTCGACCTCTTCGGCGGATTGACACGGCCGGAACTCGAGCGAGCACTCTCGGAAGCCGCGTTCCGAGCCGACGGCCAGTCCGTCGACGAGTCGGCCCTCGAGACGGCGATCGACGACGCCCTCGAGTCGTTTGCCCTCGTTCGGTACGAGCGACTACAGGACGGCCAGCCACTGTTGGTTGCCGGCCCGACGGCGTTTCCGTCGGTCCCGTCCCACGCAGAGGACGTCCCGCACATCCTCGACATCGAACCGCGTGAGCCGGACCGCGATGCGCTCGCTCGAACGGCCCGCGAGACGTTCATCGAACGCCTCGAGGCAGCGCTCGAGACCGGCGACGACGACCGAATCGACACCCTGCTCGATGTCAGCTACGACCTCGAGGCGTGGGCACCACTCGATCTTGCAGCCGAGCGCACCCGACTGGAGGCGGCGTTAGCGTGACCTCGCCGGACGCGACCGCTCGGCCACCGACGAGCCGGAACTGGCCGACACAGACCACGACTGCACTCGACGACCAGCACCCCAGCGTATGAGAGATCCGCGTAACCACATGCCACAGACGACGATGACGCTCGAGCCGGTCACGGGACACGAGCCGACCGAGATCGACGATCAGGAATACGACGCAGCCGTGCTCGCGCCCATCATCGAGCGTGACGGCGAAGATCACCTGCTGTTTACCCGTCGGGCCGACCACCTCGGGGAACACCCCGGACAGATGAGCTTTCCCGGCGGCGGTGCCGAACCGATCGACGACACGATCCTCGAGACGGCGCTTCGTGAGTCCCACGAAGAGATCGGTCTCGAGCCCCACGAGGCCGAGGTCGTCGGCCAACTCGACGACATTCGAACGATCACGGAGTACGCCGTCACGCCGTTCGTCGCCCGTGTCCCCGACCGTGAGTACGAGCGCGACGACTCCGAGGTCGCGGAGATCGTCGTGCTTCCGCTCTCCGAGTTGCTCGATCCCGCCAACTACGAGTACGAACGCCGTGATCACCCCTACTACGGCGACATCATCATCCACTACTTTCACGTCGATGGCTACACCGTCTGGGGTGCGACGGGTCGCATCCTCGTCCAGTTGCTCGAGTTGACGACGACGTTCGAACCGCCGGAGCGAGTCGATCGCTCGTACTAGCGCGAGACGGACTCGAGCGACCCACTGGAGGAGATGTATGAGTTCGAGCACACAGGTCAGCGGAGGGACAATGCGACGATCGTTATCCCGATACCGCCCGCGATACTGACGCCGACAGCGACACCCACTGCGAGCGCGACATCGAACTGTAAGAGGGCGAGTACGAGAAGAACGAAGACACCGTGGAGCAACGCGACGAGGAGCCCAAACCTCAGCCACGTCCCTTGTACCGATCCGTCTCTGTTCGACTCCACCATACCCTCGAAATCGTGGCCCACTCGCTTATGGGTTGGGCGGACCACTCTCAACCGATACTGCTGCTACTGCTGTCGCTTGCGATCCGTCTGGAGTTCACCGACGACCGTGATCGACGTATCCTCGAAGTCAGTTTCTGCACGGTCTGCGTCACCGAATCCAGCACTGACGACGCGAGTCAGCGCCTCCTCGACGGTTTCATCCAGTTCGGTCACGTCCTCCGAGGCGACCTCGAGGACGAACCCCGTGGTGATGTTCGGCGATGTCGGCAAGAACACCGTGACGCGACCGTCGTCGGTCAGCCGGCCCGTTTTGAACGCGGTCATTCGAAACCCCTCCCACGTCTCGAGTTTGACCGGCGTCTGGAGCGTCCCCTCCGATCCGAACGTGGTCTCAGTGGCGGTTTTCGACGCGTTGTAGATCACACGAACCCCGGGGACGCGGTTGGCCGCGTAGTCGACGACCGCCTCGAGGAGTTCGCCGACGGTCGTCTCCGTCAACTGGCCGATGCCGTACATCGAGAGCGCAACGACACAGAGGAGCGTCATCACTCGCAGGAACCCGGCGATTCGCTCGCGCATGTACTCTCCGGCGCTGGGTAACACGACCTCGAGCGTGTCGGCATTGAGGATGAGTCCCGGCGTGACACTCGCGAGAAACGCATAGAGAACATAGAGCAAAAAAAGCGTCACGAGAATCGGCCCGATAACGATGAGGCCACGCCCGAAATCCCCTTTCACCGAACTCATGAGACCTGTCTCACACTCGATGGGAGGGGGCCCTCCTACGAGTAGATTGTGGACTCGAGTGGCTGCCGTTGTTGCCCGCGGCTGGTGTTCGATCCGCGGCGACGATCACCCAGCGGTACCACTGCCGGACAACACGATTGACGCACCGATCGCACGCGAACGCTCGTCGCCGTCGCCGACGAGCCGTGAGACGCGATCGGGCGTGTACTGACTGGTGTCCGGCAGTATAAGTGATCCCCGTTCCCAGTAGTTCGCATAATGACTGCTCCCGACGAGTCGGAACTGGCTGTCGGCGCGGATGCGTTCGCTCAGGACGGGGCTGGCCTCGAGGTCGCTGTCATCGGGGCGGGTGCCATCGGCGCGACAACGGCGTACGACCTCGCCCGCGAAGGCGCAACTGTGACGCTGTACGACAAGGGTTCGATCGCGAGTGGCGCAAGCGGTCGGGCCGCGGGCGTCTGTTATAATGCCTTCGCGGACCCGCTCGAGGCCGAACTCGGGGCCGACGCCATCGAACGCTTTCGTGCCCTCTCCGGCGACGAAACCTTCCCGTTCGTCGAGTGCCCGTACGTCTGGCTCGCCCGTGACGGCGACACGGAACGCGCCAACCAGATTCGCGACCAGATCGAGCGCATGCAAGCAAACGGCACCATCGCACTCGAGGCTGACGCCGACGCGCTGGCAGCTCGGTTCCCGGCGCTGCGAACCGACGACGTCGCCGTCGCCGGGATCGCCGGCGCGGCGGGGTACACTGATCCCGGCACATACACCGCCTGTCTCGCTGCCGCCGCAAACGGGGCTGGCGCAACGCTCGAGCCGAACACACCTGTCGAGGTCCGAACCGATCCCTCACGCGTCGTCCTCGAGGACGGCACCGAACACGAGGTCGATGCGGTGGTCGTCGCCGCTGGCGCACATACGAAACAGCTCCTCTCCGATGCCGGCGTCTCGATCTCGATGAAACCGTACCGAGTGCAGGCGCTCATCGCGAGCGGTGATGTCGACGAACCGATGTGTTACGACGCAAGCGGGGCGTTCTATCTCCGCCCCCATCCCGACGGTGTGCTCGCGGGTGACGGAACGGAACTCGTCGAGGCCGATCCCGACGCGTACGACCGCGACGCCGACCCCGAGTTCGTCGACGAGACACTCGAGCGGCTTCGCCACCGACTGCCCGCTGCCGACCTCGACCTCGAGCGGGCGTGGGCCGGACTCTGTACGGCGACCCCGGATCGAGAGCCGCTGGTCGGCGAGCTACGGCCGGGGCTGTACGTTGCGACTGGGTTTCAGGGGCATGGCTTCATGCGTTCGCCAGCGATCGGTGACCGGCTCGCGGCGGACGTGCTCGGCGGAACGGGGATCGATGCGTTCGATCCAACCCGGTTCGACGGCGATGAATCGTTCGAGATCGGCGATGGGATGGCGATCGACACAACACAGTGAGCGTCTGCGACGCGGAACACTCAGACGGTTTCCTGTCGTCACTGACCGCCAATCGCCGACCCGTGCTGTCGATCGGCGGGCCATCGGGACAGCAATCCGTCTCACTCGTCGACGGTTAGCTCGTCCGTCTCGGCATCGGATGCGTCGTCGACCGAGGAGTCTTTCGGAATGTCGATCCGCAGCGTGCCGGTTTCGGTCAGGGTTGCCGTCCCGGAGTCCGGATCGACGATTGCATCGTCGGGGAGGTCGGCCTCGCCGTCGAGTTCCATCCCGCGGCCGGGAAACCGCATCTCGTAGCGTTCGCGAAACTGCCGGAAACGATTAATTCGAATTTTGACAGTCCCCTCGAGATAGCGGACCTGTACATCGTCGGGTTCGACCCCTGGCGCGTCGAAGACGACCTGATACGTCGTCTCGTTTTCTAGAATGTCGACAGGTAACGAGCGGTGTTTCTGGACCTGGCTGTGGGCCCGACCGACGTGGCGGTAGAGGGCGTTACCGACCGACTTGCGAAGTTCACTGAGACTCACGGTGTGTCACCCCTGTGGCTGTCTGCGGGGCCGTGATGGGGACCGGGAGGTGCGTCGAGGCCATGGCTTGTCACAAGCTTACACGATCCCCATTCATATCTCTTTTGATAGAACAAAGAAACGCCTGACGTGCGTCTCGTGTCCCGGCTACTGTCGGCGGTGTCTGCCGTTGCCCGTGACGCGTTCGCGTGTCCATCTCAACGCGTCTCACAACGTCACTTTCTCGAGACAATCGGTGCCGCCACAGACGGGACAGGCAAGATCCGTCACCTCGAGGTCATCGGGGACGTCGTACGTGTAGTGGTTCTCGAACAGATCGAGAAAACAGTCCTCAGCGGTGCAGACGTACTCTTCCGTCAGTGGCATACTCCCCCGTAGGGGAACGACAACCATCAACGCCGGGGTTTCGGCGACTCGAGCACGACGGCGTGCGCTCGAGCGTGTAGTCACCGTTTTATCACTCCAGACGCTATCGGGAGCTATGACTGCCCCCGAGACGCTGTCGGTGACGATCGTCGACGGCTACGTCGACGAGCCCGCCCACTTCGGGGTGCCGCCGTACATCTCGACGTACCCGCGGTATACGGCCGGTGCGCTCGTCGATGCGGGTGTCCCACGCGAACAAATTACGTATCACACGATCGACCGGCTTCGCGACCAGCCCGATCAGTGGCGCGATGTCGACGAGGCCGATCTGCTGATCTATCTCGGTGGGATGACCGTACCCGGCAAGTACGTCGGCGGCACGCCCGCCGAACCGGACGAAGTGCGAAAACTCGCCTGGACCGCGACCGGGACGAGCCTGATGGGCGGTCCCGTCAAGTTCGGCGTCGGCGACGAGAACGCCGGCGCGACGGAAACCGAACGTCAGGACCTGGACTTCGATTTCGTCGCCAAAGGCGACGTCGAGGCCGCCGTCTACGACCTCGTCGACAACGGCCTCGAGGGCTTCTCGAATCGGATGCGCGACATCGAGGAGGTCTCCCGGTGGGCCCAGGAGGGTGCGTTTATCGTCGACCAACATCCCAACCACCCCGACCACCTCATCGCCGAACTCGAGACCTCTCGTGGCTGTGCGTATCGCTGTTCGTTCTGTACGGAGCCGCTCTACGGCAACCCCACGTTCCGGCCGCCGCCGTCGGTCGTCGGCGAAGTCGACGCCCTCTCCGATCACGACGTGAAACACTTCCGGATCGGTCGGCAGGCCGACATCCTCGCGTACGGCGGCGACGGCGAGGCGCCGAATCCCGACGCCCTGCGCCAACTCTACAGCGGTATCCGCGAGGTCGCCCCCGACCTCGAGACGCTTCATCTGGACAATATGAACCCGATCACGGTCGTCAACTGGCCCGAGAAGAGTCGGGAGGGGATTCGGATCATCGCCAAGTACAACACCCCCGGCGACACCGCCGCGTTCGGCCTCGAGTCGGCCGATCCGGTGGTTCAGGAGGAGAACAACCTGAACGTTAGCGCCGAGGAGTGTTTCGAGGCCGTTCGGATCGTCAACGAGGAGGGTGGTTGGCGACCCGGAGAGGAGCCCGCCGACGCGCCAACCTTCGGCGACGACGCCCCACGACGGCTCCCCAAACTGCTCCCCGGAATCAACCTCCTCCACGGCCTTAAAGGCGAACGCGAGGAGACCTACGAGCGCAACCTCGAGTTCCTCCAGCGGGTCTACGACGAGGGGTACATGCTTCGCCGGGTCAACATCCGGCAGGTGATGTCTTTCGCCGGCACCGAGATGTCGGATACGGGTGCCGAGATCGCAAACGAGCACAAGAAGCTGTTCAAACGCTACAAGCGACAGGTTCGCGAGGAGATCGACAATCCGATGCTTAAACGTGTCGCGCCGCCGGGAACCGTGCTTCCGGACGTCCACCTCGAGTACCATCAGGACGGGACGACGTTCGGCCGCCAACTCGGCACCTATCCGCTGTTGGTCGGGGTGCCGGGCGAACGCGACCTCGGGCAGACGATCGATGTCGCCGTCGTCGACCACGGCTATCGCTCCGTCACCGGCGTCCCGTACCCACTCGATCTCAACGACGCCTCGATGGACGAACTCACCGCGATCCCCGGTATCGGCGACCGAACCGCGGGCGACATCGTCATTAACCGCCCCTACGACTCCGTCGGCGATGCCGACCTCGAGACCGAGTTCGACCTCGCGCAGTTCATGACGACGAAGGCACTCGAGCACGCGGATTGACGGCGAAACCCGCGTTGTAACTCGGGATCAGGAAAAATCCTGTGAAAATAACGGTTTACAGTCGGTAGTACTATTATGGAGGCCCGTCAGAAGTGAGACTGAGGGTCTACCTGTGGAAATATCTGAAAAACTCCTGTGTCTGTTCAGTACGGAGGTCTCGGCAGAGGAGGACCGATACGTCATCGAAGTACCACGTCAAGAAGTCGAAACTGGAGATATCGACCCGGAGGACGTCTACCGTGTCGCACTGATCTCCCGTGATGAGGCGACCGATACCGAATCACCGTCGGCACAGCCACAGAGCGCGCCGTCGGAGCCACAGCCACCGGTCGACGTCGGCGAAACACGCTACGTCGAAATTGAAGACATCGGCAAACAGGGCGATGGCATCGCTCGTGTCGAACGCGGGTACGTCATCATCGTTCCCGGTGCTGACGTCGGCGAGCGCGTCAAGGTCGAAGTCTCCGAAGTCAAATCGAATTTCGCCGTCGGCGAAATCATCGAAGAGACGTTCTAAGACACGGCCTTTTTGCTGTGCCAGCTACCGGTGTCACAGCCACGGCATTCCTCTCGAATCCGTCCCCGAACGGAGCACTCGCGGTCCCGGTCTGGATCGGCGTGAGTGTTTACTGTGTTGTCACTTGGCGCACTGAGAGGCGATGTCGACAGCAGAATTATAAGTGATCAAGAGAGAGTCGCTGACGAATGCGTCGCTCAATCGTCGTCGCGGCGGTACTCGTCACACTCGCGTTTCTCTTCGTGGGTGGTCCGTCGCTTCTGTTTTCGCCGTCAACGGCCGACATCGCGCCCGAAGAAGACGATGCATCGGACCCGGAGCTCGTCACACCGGACGGAAGCGAGAGCGGATTCTGGCCGTATCTCAACGCCCGCGAGGCACACGAGAAACGGAGCCCGCTCAACGTCGTCGTTCGAAGTGATGCCGAGACGATCGTCCAACAACTGCGAGAACACGGTGATGAAGACTGGGAGGAGACCGATCACGATCATTTCGATGCTGGGGAACTCGTTGAGTCGGCGACCAACGGAAGCGATGCCGACGACGACGTCGTCGGTGGAGACCTCGCCACCGAACAGACGGAGACGGAACTGGCACTCTCCCCAACGGAGGTGCCATGGTCGAAAGCCGACGGCGCAACCCGACTCGCCTACCTCGATCCGGGAGCCGGTGGGGATGCCTACTGGACGACCGAAACCCTCCAACTCGAGGACGGTGAGTACTACGGCTATCGGTATCATATCCGGCTGTACGAGAGTCCGAACCCGGACGATCAGTGGGTGGTGATGCAGACCCACTCGGAGCACTTCGACTGGTTTACGCTGCGACACCGGGTTGACGGCGTCGAGCAGGCCCAGTATCGCCTCGAGAAGGATTTGATGTCGATCCCTGCGGTCGACGAGCGCGAGGACGTGACGCGGATCAACCTCGGGAACAGCGGTCCCTCCGATGCCGACGGCTGGGCAACGAAAGTCAACCTCATGAGTGCGACCGTCCTGCTCACGGTTGGCCTCGCCACCCGTCGTGACGGCATCCTCGAGCCAGCCAAATCGAAACTCGACGAGCGGCTCACCGAAGCCGATCGAACGCGTATCGAAGCCGCTACGGACCGGATCGAAGCCGGTCATCTCGTGCTCCTCGGGACGATCATTACGATTATCCTCGGCGTTCGGGTCATGGGTGTCGCCCTCGACCGTCACGCCGGGTTCCTCTCGGTCCACATGATCGCAGCACTGCTGTATCCGTTCATCGCGCTCGGGTTGCCAGTTTCGACGTATCTGATTGCTCGTGGGCTCACCAGTCGACTCGATGCTGGAGTCGTCGCGTCGGCCTCGTTCGCCGTGGCGATCTGGCTCGACTACGGGTTCGTCAGCTTGAACTCGCTCCCGATCGACGTCGTGGTCCAGCGGATGCTGGTGGTGATCGCGCTTGGACTGATCGCCGGCGGCGCGGCCAAACGTGCGACACGGACGTCTCCGATCAACGACATGCTGCTCGCTGGCGTCGCAATGTGGGTGCTCGTCCTCGTGGGAACGCTGTTTGGCTACCTCTGACCGCCCACAGACTACGTCGTCGGAATCGTCTCCCGAAACCGCTCGAGATCGTCGTGAAAACAGTCACCGACGACGATCGCGTCCGCGCCGGCCGCGAGGATCTCGGTCGCTTTTTCCCGGCTGTCGATCCCCCCGCCGTACAGCAGGGTCGTCTCCTCGAGTACGCAAGCGGCGGCGGCGACATCAGTCGGGCCGCCGTAGCGCCCGGCGTACTCGAGATAGAAGATCGGAAAGTCGTACACCGTCTCCGTCGCGAGGGCAGCGCCAACGACCTGTTCGGGTGTGTACGCCGTCTCGACGCCTGACGCGGCTGCGGCTGTCGACTCGAGATGCTGGATCACGTACCCCTCGCCGAGGATGGGCGTCTCGAGGAGCGCGGTCGTCCCCTCGCCGGCCACCGACGCCACGTTGCGCCCGAGTTCAGTGAACATGTCGACGTGTTTGCCCACGAAATGGTCGCGGTCGCCGTTGTAGACCGCTGGGACGGCAATCGCATCGACGGCGTCGACGGTCGCCCGGGAGACGTGGGTCGGACTGGACGGCTCCTGCAAGACGGGCGTCTCCGGGACCGCACGCGAAACGGTCTGAATCGTCTCGAGTGCGCTGGCCGCGGTGACGCCGTCGGAGCCACCGACGACCACCAGATCGGTTCCCTCGAGAACGGACAGCTCAGCCGGCATCGCCTTCGCTGGATCGACCTTCGTGATATGCGTGATGCCAGCCCACTCGAGTGCCATACGACCCCCTTCATCGAGCCGAGTCAATGGCCTATCGGTTCCACAGCGTGGCCGCCGGAGACGGCCTTACTTCTCGAGTGGCGTCCCATCGACCCGTTTTGAGCCCTCGGAGTCGTGGACGACGACCTCGCCGGGAGCCGGCGTGGCGGGCGCGTAGTTGTCCCGGACGGCGATCGCTTCCTCGAGTTCACGAACGGCTCGTTCTTTGAGCGCGCCGGCGAGTTCCTCGGCGTCCTCGCGGGAGATCTCCCGCCCGAGCCCCTCACACTCGTGGGCGCGGACGATGCCGTCCTCGTCGTCGGCGTCCCGCGCTGGGAGTGAAACGCTGTCGACGGCCTTGCCCATCGGCTGGCTGGTCCCCGCAAGCGCCACGCTGAACGGATACGTCTGACAGATCAGTGGGCGATCGTCGTGGGCCGTACAGCCGCCGACGCCGTCGGTCTCTTCATAAAACACACAGTCGCCGCAGCTGTCGGTCTGGAGCGCCCATTCGAAGGTCTCGCCCTCGAGGTCGCCGTCGTCGGTCTCGGAGAGACCGTAAGGCATGGGGCGGGCGATGTCGCGCCAGTCGTCTGCGCCGTCGGTGTCGCTCGCCTCGAGGTCTCGAACCTCGTCGGGAAAGACGGTCGCCGTATGGTCGTCGTCGGCCTCGCCCGTACAGCACGCCCCACAGCGAGTACATTCGAAGCCGATCGACTCGATGGCGTCGGCGAGTTCGTCGATCGACAGCTGGCGCGCCGTCTCGAGTTCGGCCTCGAGTGATTGCACACTCGAAGATCGCTGCCAGCGGGGAAAAATCAGTCGCTCGCGGTCGCCCGACTCCCATCCCACGCGAGTCGCCCCTCGACGGCGAGTTTCTCGAGATGGGCAACGACGGTCGCCCGCGCGAGGTCACGAACGCCGGTGAGGTCTTTCTCGTAGACCCCATCGAGAATCTCCTCGAGCGTCGTTGCACCGGTGTCGACCGCCTCGAGGATGCGCTGTTCCCGCCGTCGTCGATGGGCGAGCAGTCGCTCGAGGGTCGCTCGAGGTGTCTCGATCTCGGGACCGTGGCCGGGCCACAGCGTCGGCGGGTCGATCGCCCGGAGTCGACGCAGGGTCGTCATGTACGCCCGCATGTCGCCTTCGGGTGCGCCGACGACGACGCTTCCCTCGCGGACGGCAGCGTCACCACAGAGAATCGGGCCGCCGCGGCCGGCCTCGAGGGCGATGTGATCAGGAGCGTGGCCGGGCGTTTCGAGGAGCCGAACGCGGTCGTCGCCGAGTGGAATCGTCGTTCGTGGCGTGAACGTTCGATCCGGGTCACAGCCGACCACGTCCCGGAACCGGTCAGTGCGGCCGGCTCGAGCCCAGACGGTCGCGTTTGTTTCTTCGGCGTAGGTGGTGACAGCGCCCACGTGGTCAGGGTGGGTATGCGTAACGAGGATATGGACAACGGAGCGGTTTCGAACCAGCTGATCGAGAGCGTCGGTTCGTGCCGCCGGGTCGACCAGTATCGCCGGACCGGAGCCGAGCAGATAGGCGTTGGTTGTCCCTGTTGGCGCACGCGTCGGAACTGGGACCGAACACCGAGTGACGTCCATCACTCGACTGTCTGTCATCGAACGACCCTCAGTGATGCGGTTTCGACCGAGGAGGTCGACACTCGGGACCGCAGCCCGTCTCAGTGGTTGAGATAGTAGACCTGTTTGCGCGCGTCGCGGAAACTGTACCGTGAACCGATCAGGCCGACGTCCTCGAGGCGGTTGAGTGCGTAGCGGACGGTGCGGTCGGGCAGCAGCGACTCCTCGGCGAGTTGGCCCTGTGAAAGCGGGGAGTCGGTTTCTAACACTTTTGCGACGAGTTTCGCACTCGGTGGCAGCTCACGGAGTCGGTCGCGGTATTCGTCCTCCGAAAGGAGTTCCTCGCCAGCAACGCCGTGGTCCTCAGCTGTCGTGCTCATACCTATCTCACCGGAATCGCCAATGGTAAAGCTTCCCTATATGTGGATACGAACAGTCCAGTTTGTATAAGGGACCTCTCTAGAGTATTAATACAGATCGTCCAATTGCAGCGCCGTCTCTCGATCGGAGAGCGAGCCGTTGCGCTCGAGGGGGCAGGACTGTTATGGAATAATTGAAACGATTGACACACTGATCGCACTGTCCACGGTTCTCGCTCACGGGTCGTTTCTCCCCGTTCGCGTTTCCGCGGGTCTCGCTCACGTCGTTCGCTCCGACCCGCGCACGCTCCGACCCGCGCACGCTCCGACCCGCGCACGCTCCGACCCGCGCACGCTCCAAACCGCGCTCCCGTCGTGCGATCAGGTGTGCAGTGACGTGCAGTGGCTACTCTAGTCCACCCCATCGACAGACTCCAGTATCGTTTTATCCTCCCGCTCCTGTAGTTTCGCCCAGTGTGAAAGGACAGGAGTGGTACCAAGCCGACGACGTCGCCGAAGAATACGACGACAAGCGGTTCTCCCAGGGCGGCCAGCTGATCGACCGCCGGGAGAAACAGGCCGTCCTCGAGGCAATTATGCCCGTCGAGGACCGGAACATCCTCGAGATCGCCTGTGGTACCGGGCGATTTACGGTGATGCTCGCCGAGCAAGGCGCTGACGTCGTAGGACTCGATATTTCGGCGGCGATGTTGCAACAGGGGCGCAAGAAAGCACAACAGATGGAGTTCGAGGGAACCCTCGAGTTCCTTCGCGGTGATGCCGGGCGACTGCCGTTCCCGGACGATCACTTCGATACCGTCATCGCGATGCGGTTTTTCCACCTCGCGGACGACCCGGAGGCGTTCCTCGAGGAGATGCGACGCGTGTCACGCGATCAGATCGTCTTCGATACGTTCAATCGCTTCAGCGCACGCAGCATCTACAACTGGGCGCTGCCGATGGGGTCGCGACTCTACTCGAAAAGCGAGGTGAGCATCCTGCTCGCCAAGACCAACCTGACGCTGGTCGACGTCGAGGACGATTTCATCGCACCCTACGGACTCTACCGGGCGATTCCGAACGAACTCGCCTCGCCGATCCGCACGCTCGATAAGGCGATCGGCAAGATTCCGGTGAGCGACCATCTGGCGTCAGTGTCCTACTGGAACACGCGGGTCCGCTGACGCGCCGCTGCTGTGTGTACAAGACGAGCCGTCTCGTCTCGCCACGGCGTCTCCACGTCCCGTTCGCGACGGGCTGACCGATAGGTCTCGTCGTCTCGTAGCGATGAAGCCCCCTAATTTTAGTATCGATGACTTCTATCACAGCGTATGGAGCTCTCGGTAGTCGTCTCGACGCTTAATGACCGGGAGCAGTTGCTGTCATCGCTCGATGTCCTCACCGAGCGGACGCCACCGGCGACGGAACTGATCGTCGTCAACGGCCCCTCCTCGGACGGCACGTCCGGCGTCGTCCGTGAGCGGCCCGATGTCGACGTGCTCGTCGAAATCTCCGAGCGAAACCCGAACGTCTCGCGCAACGCCGGCTTTCGGGCTGCGACGGGTGACGTCATCGCCTTCCTCGACGGCGAGTACGCTATCGAACACAGCTGGTACGACGCCATCGAGCGCTCGATCGCCGGCGGCACCGACGTCGTAACCGGGCCGGTAACCGGCACCGAGACCGATCATGACCTCCGGACGCCGCGGACCATCGCCGGCCGCGATGTCGTCCACTTCGACGGCGATAACGTTGCGTTCGACCGGACCGTCCTCGAGGCGCTCGACGGCTTCGACGAGTATCTCGAGGTCGGCGGCGAGCGAGACGGGGCTCATCGCGTGGCTGGCCTCGGATTCGACACCGACTGGGACGCGGAGATGGCTGCACGATCGGAGGTCGGCACTGATGGCGGGCAGACGGACCGCGACTGGGGGATGGCGTATCGATCGCTCTCTTATCGCCTCTCGAAGAACTACGGGCCACGACCGACTGTCCTCGCCCGGACGATCGGGAGTGCGATCCGTGACGGTGCATCGGGTGTTCGCGGCGTACTCGCCGGCGACGAGACGCCGACGGGCTGGTTCTCCGACGGGACCGACGTCGTCACGAACGCCGCACGTGGGCTTCGGGATGGGCTGTACGCCCGCTACACTGACCGCTCGAGTCAGCGCAACCCCAACGGGCTGTCCGTGCGCCACGACCGGGCGGTTCGTGTCTACGATCGACGATAACGCTACTCGCCGCGGAACTCCGGCTCTCGATCCTCGAGGCGCGCCTCGAACCCCTCGCGGTAGTCGCGAGTGTCGTCGAGTTCGGCGGCGAGTTGCCGTTCGTAGGCCAGTCCCTGCTCGAGTGGCATCTCGAAGGCAGCGTTGAGCGCGTCTTTGGCGTTGCGGAGACCGAGCGGGGCGTTTTCACAGAGCCTGTCCGCGAGCGCTTTCGTTCGGTCGTCGACCGTTCCGGTGTCGACGACCTCGTGGACGAGTCCCATGTCGGCAGCGTCCTCGGGGTCGATAAACGCGCCCATGAGAACGATCTCTTTGGCCTTCGACAGCCCGACCAGTCGGGGCAGCCGCTGGGTGCCGCCGCCGTGTGGGAACGTCCCGAGTCTCGTCTCGAGCAACCCGTATTTCGCCTCGCGACCGATCACGCGGAGGTCACAGGGCAGCGTCAGTTCGAACGCGCCCGCTGGGGCGGCGCGTTTGATCCCGGCGACGACCGGTTGACGGGTCTCCTCGATGGCCTCGAGCAGCTGCGGGAAGACGTCGCGGTCGATTTCGGCGTCGGGGTCGACGCGCTCGCGCATCATGGTGAGGTCCATTCCGGCGGAGAAAACCGGCCCCTCGCCGAGCAGCGTCACTGCCCGGATATCCTCGTCGGCGTCGACCTGCTCGAACGCTGCAATCAGGTCCGTCATCAGGTCGACGGTCATCGCGTTTCGTTTGTCGGGCCGGGAGAGATAGATGTCCGCGCGTCGGTCGTGCCAGTCGATCGCTGCACGTCCTGTGCCAATTGGTTCCATACCACTGCAGACCAGTCCAACCACTGTAAGGTTCAGGGACCACACAATAGCGCTCGACGGAATCGTCCGCGCTTACCCTTCGAGTACTTCGTAGGAGACGTCAGCATCGCGAAGCGTGTCAGTGACGCGGCCGACCTCGTTGGTCGTCACAACCGCCGTGACCTCGAGCCCTCGTTCGGCTCCTTCGGCAGCAACGTTGCCGGTCGCGAACGACACGGCCGGCTCGAAATCGGCCTGTCGACAGGCGACGACGGCTTCGACACCAGCCGCGACGACCAGATCGGCATCGGCGCAGTGTTCGTCGACGGCCGCTGCGTCGGCCGCTCGACTGCCTCCAGTGCGAACGGCGGGGATCTGCAAGACGGTGACGGAACCGGGCTCGAGATCCATGACGCCCTCGAAACTCGTGACGCCGACGTCGGTGCCGGCTTCGGCGTCGGTCGTTGCGACGCCGGTCGCCGGGCCCTCGCTGCTGGGGCTCGCGTGGAGCAAGCCGTTTTTTACGGAGAGCGTGACGGTGTCGCCTTCTTCGATGTCGTCAGTTGCGATGTACGCAGCCTCGCTCATCGCGCCCAGAATATCTCCGGTGACGTGGTCGGCGAACCGACGGACGTCGTCGGCGGTTCGAAAGAGCCAGTCGACGCCCTCGTTCGTGACACGGTACCGCGATCGCCCTTCTTTCTCGACGAGTCCGTCGTCGACGAGTTCGCGGATGTACTCACTGACGGCCTGACTCGTCACGCCGACTTCCTCGGCGATCTCTCCCTGACTGACGGCGGGTTGGCGCTCGGCGATCTGGACGAGAATCCGAAACCGCGTCGCGACCCGTTTGTTATCGAGGACGTCGACCATACGCCTACTCTTTTCCGACCGCGACAAAAAGCTACACGGTCGGCGATGCGCCCTCGTGTCCGTTCGGTGTCCGGTTTGCTCGCCGAGACATGAGGCGTCAAGTTGATAGCGCGAGCGTCCGTCAGGTTTTCATGACTATGCCGCCCCTCTCTGCTGGCACCGATGCGGTGTCGGTCGTCGGCCTCGAACATGCAGGCGCGACGATACTGACGCCGGCGGTTCTCGGTTCGATCCAACTGACGGACCTGTTAGCATGGGTCTCGATCGCGGCGTTTTTTGTGGCGTTGTTGCTCCGATGGCGCGGTGCACTCGAGTCGGCGCGATATCTCGCCACAAGCGCTTGGATCGCGTTCGGAAGCTTCTGGTTGTCGATGGTGCCGTACTACTACTACGAGATGCAAAGCCCCCTGCAGACCGTGTTAGCCCTCGCTGCGTTGCCGCTGTGTGCCTACACCGGCTATCTCCTGTGGGATGGACGAGACTCGTTGTTCGTGCTCACGAAAGCGATCGCGTTCATGGGGTTGATCTACCTCCCGGTCGAGACGATTCCCGTCTTCCGGGCGTGGCTGATCGAGACGACTGCGGCCCAGACTCATTTCGCCATGGAACTGCTCGGCCACAGTCCCGGTTTGAGCGAAGGCGCAAACGGCTACATGAGTCGCTTCGATTTCGACCCTAACGAGACGGTGACGGGACGGACGACCTACATCATCCTCGCCTGTACCGGGATCGGGAGTATGGCCATCTTCGGCGGCCTGATCGCGTCCGTGAAAGCACCGCTGCGGCGGAAGGCCACGGCGTTCGCGCTGGCGATCGGCGTCATCTGGTTTCTCAACCTCATTCGGAACGTCTTCATTGGACTGGCCTCGCCGTGGGGCTGGTTCCAACAGGAGTGGCTCGTCTCGTTTATGACCACGTATATGGGTGCCGAGGAGAGTCGCGTCTCCTTTCTCGTCGCGCACAACTACATCGCCCAGTCGCTGTCGGTCGTCGCCCTCGTCGGCATCACCTACGCGATCGTTAAGATCGTTCCAGAGGTGCTCGCTCCGCTCGAGGAAGTGCTGTTCGTCCTTACCGGCACCGAGTACGACCTCTTCGACGCCCTCGACAAAGAACACGTACGCGCTGACGGCGGCCCTGACCACGAGCAGTAAGCCGTGACNGAGGAAGTGCTGTTCGTCCTTACCGGCACCGAGTACGACCTCTTCGACGCCCTCGACAAAGAACACGTACGCGCTGACGGCGGCCCTGACCACGAGCAGTAAGCCGTGACCCCCCGCGTCGACTGTCCTGTCTCGCCGATCGGCCGTGCACTCTTCGTCCCCGCAGCCGAGACGCTTGTCGTCGCCGACGTCCATCTCGGTCGCGCGGCCGCCTCGAGTATCGACGCCCCGATCGACGACGGTGAGGTCGTTCGCGAGCGCCTCGAGTCACTCCTCGGTCGCACCGACCCGGAGACGGTCGTCGTCGCCGGCGACCTCCTCCACGCGTTCGACACCATCCCTCGCGGTCTCGAGCGCGATCTGGCCGCCTTCGAGGACTGTGTCGACGCGGCCGATGCGTCGCTCGTCGTCACGCCGGGAAACCACGATCCGATGCTCGAGACGGTGTTCGACGGAACCGTGACGAGCGAGTATCGACTCGCCGACGGCGAGACGGTCGTCTGTCACGGCCACGAACCCCCACAAACGTCGGCGCCCCGGTACGTCATCGGGCACGACCACCCCGCCCTCTCCGTCGACGGGCGCAAACACCCCTGCGTTCTGTATGGACCAGGCGTCTACGAGGGAGCCGACGTGTTCGTCTGTCCTGCCCTCTCGCCGCTTGCGGCCGGTGTGACCGTCAACGGGATGCGGACGCGAGCGTTCCAGTCGCCGCTGGTCACCGACGCGGATGCGTTTCAGCCGGGCGTTTGGGACGACTCGAGCGAGGACGTACTGTGGTTTCCGCCGTTGGGGGGGTGTCGGCGGCTGTTGTAGTGGCGTGCTGGCGGCACCGAACCGAGCTCACTACTCGCCTTCCCAGTAGTCGACGTCGGCGTCGATTGGATAGTAGCCGTGAAGCGACCGCTCCGCTCGACCGCCGGGCGGTGTGCCGACGAACACGCCCAGTTTCTCCGAATCCGGGTAGATCGTAACGTCCGGCTCGTTCATGGTCGAGACCACGAGATAGCGAAGCGGCGCATCCGAGTCGTTGATCACCTTGTGGCCACCTGTTTCGTCGGCTGGAAAAGACACGTAGTCGCCCGCGGTAAGCGAGTGGGGTTCGTCGGCTAACCGTAGTGTTCCCCTGCCCGCGAGCACGTACATCGCCTCCTCGTTTGCGGTATGGTAGTGATAAGGCCACGATTCGTGGCCCGCCGGCAGTTCGTAGAGACTACAGCCGAGTTCGTCGCCGTCCGTTTGTTCTCCCAACTGTTTTCGCCGGACCCGCATCTCGCCGTGTTCCAGATTCGTCCACTCGAGATCAGCCTCGTTTATGAGACCCATGGTGATTCTTCTCAATCAACGGCCATATTATTATTTCGTCCGAGAGCGTTCGATCCCTGCTATTTCAGAGAGAGGTCATTTCGACACGTCCTCGAGCACCGCCTGTGCCGCCACTCGCCCGCTTTCCATCGCGCCCTGGATCGACGACCAGCGGGTGTAATCACCGGCGAGGTAGACCGCACCCTCGGGATCGCGGGTGTCGGGAAGTCGGTCGTGGGTCCCCGGTGGCTGGTCGAACTGCGCGAACTCGATCCGGTCGGTCCGCAGCGTCTCGAGGGCCTCGAAGCGCTGGTCAGGATACCACGTCTCGAGCGCCAGCCGTGTGCGCTCGGCCAGTTCGTCGTCGCTCGCGGCTGGCTCGCCGAGATAGGTCGCACTGAGCAGCGTCGACCCGTCGGGGGCGTACGCCGGGGCGACCGCGCTGTGGGGGACGACGTGATTTGGCGCGTCGTCGTCGACCGCGTTGAGCAGCAGTCGCGTGCCCGTCTCGAGGTCCACCCCGGCTGGCAGCGTGTAGTACTGGGTCACGCAGGCCCGTGCGGCGGTCGGGATCGACTCGAGGTCGGTCAGCTCGCGCGCGGTCGGCGGATCGGTCGCAACGACGACCGCGTCGGCCGCAACCGTCTCGCCGTCGGTCGTCGTCACCGTCGCCGAGTTATCCGCACTCGAGACGGCCGTGACATCGACGCCGGTCTCGAGTCGTCCGCCGGCCGCTCGGACGCGGTCGGCGAGTTGGGCCGGAATCGCGCCCATCCCCGTGGCTGGAACGGCGGCCCCGCCTTCGGCGAGGGTGGCGAACGTGTACTCGAAGACGCGACTCGAGGTCGAGAGCGATCGGTCGAGGGTGATGCCGCCGTAGAACGGGGCGAAAAAGCGCTCGATGAACGGCTCGGAAAAGCCCCGTTTGCGGAGATAGCGCCCGATCGAACTGTCCGTTCGGTGGTCGTCCTCGAAAAACGCCGCCGGGTCGGTTCGGCGAAGCTCCCACCAGAGCCGGGCGAGCCGGAGTTGGTCACCCAGCGTCACGTCACTGTTCGCCAGCGTCGCGGGGAGCAGTTCCGGCCGCTGGCGCGGGTCAGCGAGCACCGTCCGGTGGTCGGTCCCGACGATGGTCGCCCCCGAAGTGAATCGACGCAACTCGAGGGCCTCGAGATCCAACTCTCGCTTGACTGCAGAATAGGCCGGGAAAAGCACCTGAAACCCGCGATCGAATCGATAGCCGTCCTGTTCGTGTGTTCGAACCCGGCCACCGACGGTATCACGACGTTCCAGCACCGCGACATCAGCCCCGCCGTCGGCGAGATGGCGTGCTGCGACGAGTCCGGCGAGCCCACCACCGACAACGACGACCTGTGGAGTCGACTGCATGCACGACTCATCGCAAGGAACGCACAAAGGCGTAGGGCCAAACACGGCCGAGCGGGACGCCGACACTGTCTGTATCGGGTCCCCGAAACGCGAGCGATACCGAAAGCCGTGTGTTACAGATCCGTCAGCAGCCGAAGGACGAGTCCGAGAAGTATCACGAGCACCCCGAGAATCGTCGCAACTGGCGGAATCGGGATCAGTAGCAAGCCGATACCGGCGAGAATCACGATCGTCGAAACTCTGACCATGGGGTGTCGTCGTTGTGTGGACGGGTAGCGTTACGGCCGGCATTGACAGCGTACCGACATCGTCTCGAAAATCAGCGCCTGTCTCGATGCCCGCCATTGCCGTGGCCGGTACGGCTTTAGTGATTGCAACGGCGCTATGTTCTATGGGAGCAACCGACAATACTGGGCAGCCGGAGTTTCAGCCCGTCTTTGAGAACCGCGTCCGCTTCGCCGAAACCGACCAGCAGGGAATCGTCTTCTACGGCGAGTACTTCACGTTTCAGGACGAAGCCGTCTCCCAGCTGTTCCGGGAGATCGACTACGACTACGATCGGATGCACGAGGACGGCTGGCAGGTCCACGTCGCCAACACGGAACTGAACTACCGTAACGCGGCCGAGTTCGGTGATGTCATCAGCAACGAACTTCGCGTCGCAGAGATCGGCACGGCGAGTTTCACCGTGGAGTATCGGGCAAAACGAGCAGCCGACGACCAACTCCTCGTCGACGGCAGCGTGACACAGGTCGCCGTCGACCTCGAGACCGAGCGACCGACTCGCGTTCCCGACGCCTTTCGAGAGGGTGTCGCGGCGTTTCAGGGCGGTCTCCCCGACAGCTGAGGCTGCCGATCGAAACCAACGCGGCGCAATTTTCGCGTCCTGAAAACCCGTTCGGTCCGCTTAGTGTACGCCGACGTACGCCTCGCGAACGTACTCGTTGTCGTGGAACTCGTCGGACGTCCCCTCGAGTTCGATCTCGCCGGTTTCGATCAGCGAGAGGCGTTCGGCGTGGCGCAACGCGAACGTGGAGTTCTGTTCGGCCAGCAGGATCGTCAGCCCCTCGTTTTGCAGGCGCTCGATCGCTGCGCTGATGTCCTGAATAATGACTGGCGCGAGGCCGATCGTCGGCTCGTCGAGCATCAGCATGTCGGGATCGCTCATCAGCGCGCGACCGATGGCGAGCATCTGCTGTTCGCCCCCGCTCATGGTTTCGGCTTCCTGTTCGCGGCGCTCGTCAAGCCGCGGAAACAGCTCGTACACCATCTCGAGGTCGTCGGCGACCCCATCGCGGTCGTCGCGGAACTGTGCGCCCATCAGCAGGTTCTCGTGGACCGAAAAGAACGGGAACAGGTCCCGATCTTCGGTGCAGTACACCAGACCGTCTCGGACGATCTGCTGTGAGGAGACCGCGGCTAGATCGGTGCCGTCGTAGGTGACCGTGCCGTCGTAGTCGACGAAGCCGGCGATCGCGTTCAGCATGGTCGTCTTGCCGGCCCCGTTGGGGCCGATCACGCCGTAGATCTCCCCTTTTTCGACCGACAGCGAGATCCCTTTGAGCGCGTGGGCTTTGCCGTAGCGGACGTGGACGTCCTGTAGTTCGAGGTGTGCCATCTATGTCTCCTCCGCGGTACCGAGGTATGCTTTCTGAACGCGCGGGTCTTCCGTGACCTGTGTCGGTGTGCCTTCCATGAGTTTGTCGCCGTTGTTGATGACGATCGCCCGATCAACCAAGTTCATCAGCCCGCCCATGTTGTGGTCGACGATGACGATCGTGATACCCTCCTCGCGAAACCGTTCGAACGTCGCCGCGAGTTCGGTGATTTCGGCCTGATTCATCCCTGCGAAGGGCTCGTCGAGCAACAGCAGGTCCGGCTCGGTCGCGAGCGCTTTCGCGATCTCGAGGCGACGAACGTCCGCGTGTGGCAACTCGTCGGGCATCTCACGCAGTTTGTCTTCGATGTCGACGCGGGCCGCGTACTCGTAGATCTCCTCGTCGCTTGCACCGCCACGAAGCGAGGTGACGCTGTTGGGCAACGTAAACAGCTGAATGTTGCCGGCGACGGGCATCGACTCGATCGGGTTCGACTCCTGTGAGACGCGCGAGAGGCCGCTGTTGACGACCTCGTGCGTTCGGTGGTCGGTGATATCGGTTCCGTCGAAGGTGATCGACCCGTCGGTGACGTCGTAGATACTCATGATGCAGTTGAACACCGTCGACTTCCCCGAGCCGTTTGGCCCGATCAGGCCAACGATCTCGCCGCGGTCGATCTCAAAGGAGACGTCGTTGACCGCGACTAGCCCCCCGAACCGCTTCGTGACGCCGTCGATCTCGAGTAAGCTCATGGCTGGCCACCTCCGTATCGCTCGAGGGTGTGCCAGAGTTTGCGGAACAGTCCCTCACGGACGAACACCAAGACGGCCAGTACGAGCCCCCAGAAGATCGTCCAGCGAGCCGGCGACGAGAGGCCTGCGAGATCGGTCAGGATGTAGTCTCGCAACACGATGAGGAAGAACGCACCGCCGAGCGGGCCGAGGATCGAACTCATCCCGCCGAGGACGGCCATCGCGATCATCTCGATGCTGCGGTCGACCACGATGAACGTCGTCGGGTCGACGCCGCCGGTAAAGTGAACCAGCAACACGCCACCGATCCCCATCGGGATCGAACTCAGCGCGAACGAGAAGATCTTGAACTTCGTCGCATCGATGCCGGCCGCGTTGACTGCGGCTTCGTTCTCGCGGATCGAGACGAGAATCAAGCCGATGTTCGATCGAGCGATAACCGTGAGCACGACGGCGATCACGAGCATCGGCACGATCATGTAGTAGTACCGGGCGATCGGATCGTACGTGAAAACCTCCACGGATTGAATCCCCGTTTCACCGCCAGTGTACGCACTGAACGAGGGGATCAATCGGTAAAAGATCAACACGGCGACGAACGTGATCAACGAAAAGTACGGCCCGGAGAGGCGAAGCGATGGCAGGGCGATGAGCAGCCCCACCACGAGGGCGGCCAAAATCGAGACCGGAATCGTGATCGCCATCGACAGCTCCGGGTCAACGTTGTGGACCAACATCGCCGTCGTGTACGCCGCTGCCCCGGAGAGCACCGAGTGGCCGAAGCTGATGTACCCGGTGTAGCCGCTCTGGATGTCCCAGCTCATCGCGAAGATCGCCCAGATCGCGGCGACCGTCATCGCTCTGACGAGCCCGAAGGTTCCCCAGAACGGAGCTGTCAACACCGCGGCGAGCGAACCGAAGACGAGTGCGAACTGCAGCCCGTTGAGCTCGCCGACGTAGTCACCAACGAGCCGGTTGAAGCCATCCGCAAGCGGCTGGAGTGATTGATCGAGCCGGCCCGTCACCGTACTGAGCCGGTCCGTTGCGCTACTCATGGACGAGCTCCCTCCCGTAGAGACCGTGTGGTAAGACGAGCAAGACGGCAGCGAGCACGATCAGCGAGAGCACTCCCTGAAAGCTCGGGCCGAGGATCTCGATCGACGCCGTCTCGAGGTAGCCGATCAGGTACGCGGCGACGACCGAGCCCTTGATGCTGCCGATGCCGCCGATCACGACGATGATAAAGGCGAGCGCCAGCGGATTGAGCCACATCTCCGGGGTCGTCGACTGTAACGTCCCGATGAAGACGCCGGCGATCCCGGCGAACGCGCCGGCGATCAGCCAGGTTCGAGACTTGACCGTCCCGAGGTCGACACCGGTGAGTTCTGCCCCGCGCGTGCTCATCGACGTCGCGAGGATCGAGCGTCCTTCGTCGGTTTTGGTCACGTAGTACCAGAGCAGGCCGATCGCGATCCACGAGACGATGAACGCGACCAGTTCCACGTACCGGATGCGCGTGCCGACGGCCTCGAGGTAGATCGATCCCGGCACAACCGGGATCAGCTGTGACGGTTCGGCGCCGAACTGGATGATGATCAGTTCGGTCAGCAAGAGCGCGACGACGACCGTCGCCAGAAACGTGATCACGATGTTGTCTTCGATGTATGTGACGAGCCCTGCGTACAGCACGTACGACGCACCGGCAGTGATCGCGACTGCGAGGACGAAGCCGACGACTGGCGGCAGCGAGAGCGCCCCGGCGGACGACGTAAGCCCGAGGTAGGCGAACGCACCGATCATGATCAACGCGCCATGAGCGAGGTTCAGTACACCGCCGACGCCGAAGATCATCGTAAAGCCGATGGCGATCAGTGCGTAGACCGCACTGATCATCGCACCCAACACCAGTATCGAGAGTAATTGACTTATCATTCGTTTCTGCGTCGGTCAGAGCCACTCGGGTTCGACGTGGTCTGCAGTCGCATCCTCGCGCGGGTAGACACACTCGACGACACCGTCGTCCCCGTCTTCTTGCCACTGCGTGACCGGGAAGTTCGAGATAACTCCGTCCGCGGTTCTGGTCTCTCTGACGTCGTGTGGGTACTCCTCGTCCGGCCCGTAGAGCGACATCTCTCCAGCAGCGCCGGTGAACTCGAGGTCGAGCATGGCGTCGATGATGGCATCGAGATCGCTCTCGTAATCGACCGTGTCGGCGTTTGCGGCCGCCTCGGCGTAGAACAGCACCGCGTCGTAGGAGTTGAACCCCATGTACATCGGCTTGCTCGGCGGCCCCTCATCTTCGAACTCGGCTTCGTAGGCGTCGACGAAGTCCATCGTCCGATCCGTCAGGGGGGCAACGCCACCGGCCCCGGACTGGGACGTCGTTTCGTACAGACAGGCTCCCTCGGTTGCGTCCCAGAACTCGGGGGACATGCCCGGCACGCTGACGCCCTCGAGTGCGAACGGGTACTCGTTTTGGGCCCAGGTGCTGGTGAAGCCTGCGGCACCACCATGGGCGATAAACCGGAAGACGACGTCGGCATCCGCATCGTCGGCGTCGTCGAGAAACGACGTGAAGTTGTCCGTTTCGACCGACATCCGGTCCTCGTGGACGACCGAGAGCCCCTCGGTCGCTTCGATCTGTTCCGGGAGGATGTCGCGAAACGACGTGGTCCAGGCGGCGTCGTCGGCCAGAATCGAGAAGTTATCCCAGCCGTACTCGTCGTTGAGGTGAGCCGCGTAGTCGGCCATGCCTTCGGCCTGCAGATCCGAGTTGATCGGCCCGGTTCGGAAGATGTTCTTGTAGTGGTCGTAGTCCTCGCCGTGATTCTGCGTGATCGTATCCGGGTCCGCAGAGCCGGTGATCAGGAACGGGACGTCCACCTCCGCGACGAAATCGATGATTCCCTGTGTGACCTCGCTGACGAACGTTCCAACGAGCAGGTCGACGTTGTCCTGTTGGACCAGGTTTTCGGCGACTCGCTCCCCCTCTGTCGGTTCGCCGCCGGTGTCCTCCGAGAGCAGTTCGACATCCCGTCCGAGTACACCGCCGTTGTCGTTCAGTTCGTCGACGGCGAGTTCTGCGCTTCGTGCAGCGCCACGCCCCATTTCCATCTCCGTCGGTCCGAGATGGCCGATTCGGAACACGTCGTCATCATCGCCGCTGATCCCGCCGAGACAGCCGGCCAGCGATGTCGTTACCGCAGCCGCTCCCGTTGCCCCCAGAAACATCCGTCGCCCAACACTCCCTTTACCACAGCTACTGGATTCAGCAGTATGATTATTTTCGTTAGTCATTATAAGTCATTGAGTTACCGATACTCAGTCACATCTTCTGATTAGTCCATAATAAAGATGAGGGATGTTACCAAACGATTCGTGAACAGTCCACATATACATCCGATCGCCCGCGCTGGCGATTGGCGGTACATCGTTTCAGGTGTTACTATAGACAACTCGTTCAGCTGGCGCTCTCTACCAGTCCACTCTACGGACAAAAACAGACCAACTCGCCTCGAGGAACCGCTTTCCAGCCGGGTCGTTACGCCTCGAGTTCGGCTCGCAACAGCTGGTTGACATCGCCGGGGTCGGCGCTGCCGCCGGTCTTTTGCATCACTTGCCCGACGAGGAAGTTGATCGCCCCGTCGTCGCCCGATTCGTAGTCGTCGACGGCGTCGGGGTTCTCGTCGATCGCCTCGACGACGGCCTGCTGGACCTCGTCCTCGCCGGTTTTGCCCAGTCCTTCCCGATCGACAATCTCGTCGGGAGCGTCCCCGTCGTCGAGCATCGACCGCAGTACGGTCTCGTGGGCGTTTTTCGCCGTAATTTCGTCGTCGGCGACGAGTTCGACGAGTCGGGTGATGTCCTCGAGTCGGCCCTCGAGATCCGTAATTTCCATATCGCGGTAGTTGAGTTCGCCCAGCAGGTTGTCTGCAACCCACGTCGCCGCCAGATCGGGGTCGAACTCGCCGGCGACGTCCTCGTAGAAGTCCGCGACCTGCTTCGTCGAGGTGAGCTTCGAGGCGGCTTCCTCACTCAGCCCATACTCGTCCTGGAATCGCTCGCGACGTGCCGTCGGGAGTTCAGGAATCGAAATTTCGTCTTTCCAGCCCGAGACGCGAAGCGGCGGCAGGTCGGCCTCCTCGAAGTAGCGGTAATCCTTTTCTTCTTCTTTCGAGCGCATCGAGACCGTGATCCCGCGAGACTCGTCCCAGTGGCGGGTCTCCTGTTCGACCGCGCGCCCACGCTGGATCGCGTTCTTCTGTCGGGTCTCCTCGTAGGCCAAGGCCTTCTCTGCGCCCTTGTGACTCGAGATGTTCTTCACTTCGGTTCGGTTCGCCGCGGCGAGTGCCTCGTCGCTGATCTCGGTGACGTCGTCGCTTTCGATCTCCTCTTCGGGGATAATCGAGAGGTTGGCGTCGATCCGCAGGCTGCCGTCGCGTTCGGCGTCGAAGACGCCGAGATACTCGAGTACTTCCTCGAGTTCGGCCAAGAAGGCACGGACTTCGCCCGGACTGCGGAAGTCGGGGGCTGTGACGATCTCCATCAGTGGCGTGCCCGCGCGGTTGTAGTCGACGAGCGTGTAGTCGGCCGAATCGATGCCGCCACCGCCGCCGATGTGCTGGAGGCTGCCCGGGTCCTCCTCTAAGTGGGCGCGCTCGATCGTGACGGTTCGGCGCTGGCCCTCGACACTGATCTCGAGGTCGCCGTCCTGACAGATCGGCTCGTCGTACTGGGTGATCTGGAAGTTCTTGGGCAGGTCGGGGTAGTAGTAGTTCTTCCGGTGGAAGCGGGTCTCCTCGGGGATGTCGGCGTCGATCGCCTTGCCGATCTTGACGGCGGCTTCGACGGCGGCCTCGTTGAGCACCGGCAACGCCCCCGGCAGGCCGAGACAGACCGGACAGACGTTCTCGTTTGGCTCGTCAGTCTGGTCGGTCGAACACCCACAGAAGATCTTCGTGTCGGTCTCCAGCTGAACGTGGACCTCGAGGCCGATGACGGTCACGAGGTCGCCCTGCTGGACGGTCTGAGCAGTCATTGCGCCTCGATTCGGGCCGGGCCGGGTAAAACGTAACGGGACGGACTCGAGTCGCCAGCCGTCAGTCTCAATCGACGACGGTGATGCCACCGAACGCGGCGAACCCGGTGACGACGAGATCGACCTCGTCGTGTTCTTCGGCCCGGCGTGGCCGTTCGTCCGCTGCACCGCCAAAGATTGGGAGGACATCGACCTGCACGTTCCAGTCAGTCGGGACGCGGACGTCGACGCCGCCGAACACGGCCGTTGCGTTGACTCGAGCCGGCCGATCGGAGACGGTTGCATCACGAAGGTCGAGATCGACGCCGCCGAACACGGCTGTCAGCTCGCCGCCGACGAATCCGGCAGTCGTCACCCGTCGGTCGGCTCCACCGAACAGCCCGACCGCCGTCACGAACGCGTCGCTGACCTCGTACGCCCGCGCCCGGTACCGGCCGAGGATCACAGAGAGGCCGAGCAAGACGATAAGCAGAGGCCAGAACGCCTCGAAGTCACGCCATTCGACGACTCCCAGCGTGGCGAGTTGCCAGCCGCCAGCGACGACGATGACGACCAGCGGGCCGGCGACGTTCCGGAGGCGACTCGAGACGAGCGCATAGATACCGGCAATCACGAACAGTGACGGGACGAACTGGAGGAGCTGTGTCGTATCGTACACGCCAGTGGTGTCGAGCAACAGAAAGAGACCGAACAGGACGATGAACCCGCCGAGGAGTGCCTGGGCGGAAAGACGGCGCGAAGACATACATACAAACCAGACTGATCACATAAATAAAACTACGGATGAAGACGGCGATGACACTCGCGTCGGCGCTGCCTACTGCCGTTCGGCGAGCGCCGCAGCGACGACCTCGATCGGCGTCGGCGGCTTCTCGGTCGCACCGGGACGGTCCTCGAGTTGGGTCCGACAGGATGCGCCGGGAGCGACGACGCGCTCGGCCGTGCTGTCGTCGACCTGTTCGTAGAGGACCTCACCGATGGCCTTACTCATCGAGTAGTGTTCGACCTCGTAGCCAAAGGAGCCGGCCATTCCACAGCACGTCGAATCGAGCGGATCGACCGCGTAGCCGGCCCGTCGAAGAACGCCGACGGCGTGGTGGTCTTTCGCGTGGGCCTTCTGATGGCAGTGGCCGTGGTAGGCGAGGTGTTCGTCGGGGGCCGCGAACTCGATGTCGGCGTCGAGATCGAACTGATCGATGTACTCACAGACGCCGTAGGTGTTCGTGGCGACCGCCTCGACCTCCGGATGGTCGAACAGGTCGAGATAATCCGACTGGACCATGACGGCGTCGGAGGGCTCGATCAGGACGACGTCGTACCCGTCCTCGACGTACGGCAGGAGTTCGTGGACGGTGTCGGTCGCGTCCTCAGCGGCCTGACCGAGCAGCCCCTTCGAGTACGCTGGCCGACCGACATCGCGTGGGTCAGCAATCTCGACGTGGACGCCTGCGGCCTCGAGCACTGCGAGGGCGGCCTCTCCGGCCTCGGGATACTCGTGGTTGGTGTAGACGTCGGGAACGAGGACGACGCGACGGTCGGCCTCGCGGGCTGAGACGGCGGGTCGGTGGTCCGCGACGCGTTTTGCGAACGTGTTGCGCTGGAACGTCGGCAGGTCGCGCTCCCGGGAGATCCCCAGCAGTTTCTCGGTGAGCAGGCCGCTGCCGGGCAGATTCGCCGCCCAGTTCGAGACGGGCGCGGTGGCGGAGCCGACTTTCGCGAGCGTGTCGAAGTTCGTAAAGAACCGATCGCGAAGCGAGACGCCGTTTCGCTTGTGATGTTCGTAGGTAAGTTCGGCCTTCAGCTTGGCCATGTCGACCCCGCTCGGGCAGTCGTGCTTGCAGCCCTTACAGCCGATACAGAGGTCGAGGACCTCCTCGACGAACTCGTCGTCGAACTGCTCGTCGGGATCCAACTCGCCGCTCATCGCCGCCCGGAGCATGTTCGCGCGGCCGCGCGTCGAGAGGATCTCCTCGTCCTCGGCCCGGAACGTCGGGCACATCACGCCGCCGGTCGTGGACTGCTCGCCGCGACAGCCGCCACAGCCGTGACAGAGTTCGGTCATCCCCTGAAAGCCCTGCTCGGTGTCCCACTCGAGGACGGGGTCGAAGCCGGCGTTGAACTCGTAGTCGGGGCCGAAGCGGTGGTTTTCGGTCATGTCGGTCTGGTCACCGTCACGGCCCCGTGACGAGCCTCCGATCGCGTCGCTCGCGGAGACGCCGTCGCGGAAGACGACCTGCCCAGGGTTGAGCAGCCAGTCGGGGTCGAACGCCGTTTTGAGCTCCTGGAACGTCTCCCAGAGTTCCTCGCCGTACAGTTTGCGGTTCCACTGGGTTCGGGCGCGGCCGTCGCCGTGTTCGCCCGAAACGGAGCCGTCGTACTCGACGACGAGGTCGGTCACGGCGTCCGTGATCGACTCCATGTCCTCGAGGCCCGCCTCGGTTTTCGTGTTCACGAGCGGGCGGATATGGAGGACCCCCGGCCCAGCGTGGGCGTAGAAGCTGGCGTAGGTGTCGTGGTCCTCGAGGACATCCTGGAAGTCGGCGACGAACGCACGGAGGTTCGCCGGTGGGATGCCGGTGTCTTCGATGAAGGCGACGTGTTTCTCGTCGGTCGTCCGCGAGAGCAAGATCGGAAGACCGGATTTGCGCAGCTTCCAGATCTTCGCGCGGCTGTCGGCGTCGTAGGCCTCGATGGTGTCGAACGCGAGCACGTCGCTCGCAGTGGCGACCCGCTCGTCCTCGTCGTCGGCGTCGCCTTCGGGATCGACGGTCGGACAGCGATCTGCGAGCAGGTTCGCGACCTTTCGTTTGCCGTCGGCGACGTCGTCGGCGTAAAACTCGACGATCAGGACCGCAGCTGTCCCGTCCGGTAGCATCTCGGTGACGGGCGCGAACTCGGGGGTATCTCGGGCGAGGTCGATCATCACGTCGTCGAGTACCTCGACCGCCGCCGGATCGTGTTCGACGATCGGCTCGACGTCGTCCATCGCCTCGAGGACACTGTCGTAAGCGAGCAAGGCCATGCTCTTTTCTTCCGGAATGGGCTCGAGCGAGACGGTCGCCTCGGTGACGATCGCAAGCGTTCCCTCGCTGCCACAGAGCAGTTTCGCGAGGTTGATCGTCCCGCCCTCGGCGTCGGGTTCGCCGATGCCGCGCTCGCCGCCGTAGGCGTCCTCGACGAGCCAGTCCAGATTGTACCCCGAGACGTTACGCTTCAGGTCGGGGTACTGCTCGTCGATCAGGTCGCCCTGTTCCTCTAAGATGCGTGCGACTTCGGCGTAGATCGCCGACTCGAGGTCGTCACCGTCTGCGAGTTCCAGGACTTCCTCGAGGGCGACCTCGCCGAAGGTGGTGACGGTGCCGTCCGCGAGCACGACCTCGACCTCCTCGACGTAGGCGTCGGTTTTGCCGTACTGCAGCGAGTGTGCGCCCGTCGAGTTGTTGCCGATCGCGCCGCCGAGCGCGCTCTTGTCGCCCCAGGCGGGGTCGGGTGCGAACTTCAGGTCGTGGGGGGCGAGCGCTTCGTTGAGCGAGCCGAGGTAGATCCCCGACTGGGCGGTCGCCCGCCGCTCGTCGGGGTCGATGTTCACGACGCCGTCCATGTACGTCGTGAAATCGAGGACGACAGCCTCGTTGACCGTCTGGCCGGCGAGGCTCGTCCCGCCGCCGCGCGGGAGAACGGGAATCCCCTGCTCGGCGCAGTAGGCGACGACGCTCGCGACGTCGTCGGTCGACGTCGGGAAGACGACACCGACCGGCGTCACGTCGTAGATGCTCGCGTCGGTCGCGTACATCCGCCTCGAGTAGCTATCGAAGCGAACGTCGCCATCGACCCGGGCCTCGAGGGCAGCGAGCAGATCGGGTCGGTCGACATCGTCGCTCTGATAGTCGTAGTTCGCTTCGGGGTCGGCCGCTGGATCGAGTCGGTTCGGTGGTGTGATTGTCATTGGATTTGGGGGAGGGTGTCCGGTGGTGTCGATCGAATACTACGTGAGAGCAGTATTGGAAGCCGATCCTTATACTGCCAGCGACGGGTCAACGCGCCGTCGGGACGCGGACGGAGGCGGCAATCGTCGTCGGGAGTCCGCACCATTGCGTGGGCTTGTGTAGCACAACAGTAATATCCGTGGGGCTAAAGCCTCGAGGTATGAGCGCCGAGACAGGGGCGATCCGGCGACGGTTCGAAGCGTCGCTCGCCGACCTCGACGTCCCCGTAACCAGCACGACCCCGGCCGCGTTCGAGTCGACACTCGAGACGATTGCGTCCGACCCAACCGTCGGAACGACGCTGCCTTTCGAGGGTGTGTCGCTGCCCGAGTGGGTCGACGACGAACCCACGCCGGCGACGCTCGAGAGGGCGACGACGAGTGTCACTGCGGCCTCGCTCGGGATCGCGGATTACGGCAGCGTCGTGTTGCCGTCGACGCCCGACGGCAGCGAGCAGGTGAGCCTCTTTCCGGACCTCCACGTCCCCGTGCTTCGGGAGGCGGATCTCGTCGCGGATATGCCGACGGCGATCGAACGGCTCGGCCCCCACCTTCGAGACGGCGAAAGCGCCATCGTCGCGACCGGTCCCAGCGCGACCGCCGATATGGGCGCACTCGTCAAGGGTGCTCACGGCCCGAAAGACGTCCACGTGCTCGTCCTCGAGTCCGAGGGTGATGACGAATGAGCGGGAACGCACGCGAACAGAAGGCCGACCACATCCGTCATCTCCTCGAGACCGAAGGCGACGCCGTCGAGGCGAACACGCTCGGCTTCAACGATGGCCGCTACGAGTCAGTGGCGGACCTCGAGGATTACGAGGGGTTGAAAAGTGAGGCCCGTGCGATCAAAGAGGACGCCATCGAGCGACTGCCGGCGCTGATCGACGAGCTGACCGAGACCGTCGAGGCAAACGGCGGCACGGTCTACATCGCCGACGACGCGGCCGACGCCAACCGATACATCCGCGAGGTCGCCAGCGAGAAAGAGGCCGAGCGACTCGTCAAATCGAAGTCGATGACCAGCGAGGAACTCGAGGTCAACGAGGCCCTCGAGGCCGACGGCGTCGACGTCGTCGAAACCGACCTCGGTGAGTGGGTCCTGCAGGTCGCAGACGAAGCGCCCTCCCACATCGTCGCCCCGGCGATCCACAAATCCCGCGAGGAGATTGCCCGCCTGTTCAACGAGCAGTTCGACCCCGACGAGCCGCTCGAGACCGCCGAGGAGTTGACGATGTTCGCTCGCGACCGACTCGGCGAACTGATCCGGGAGGCCGACGTCGGGATGACCGGCGCGAACTTCATCACAGCCGATTCGGGCTCGCTCATGCTTGTGACGAGCGAGGGCAACGCCCGAAAGTCGGCCGTCGTCCCCGATACGCACGTCGCGGTCGCGGGCGTCGAGAAGATCGTGCCGTCAGTCGAAGACCTCGCGCCGTTTATCGAACTGATCGGCCGCTCGGGAACGGGTCAGGACATCACCTCCTATATTTCGTTGCTGACGCCGCCGGTCGACTCGCCGGTCGTCGACATCGACGATCCCGACGTCGCCTTTGCCGACCGTGACGATGACCGCGACTTTCACCTCGTGCTCATCGACAACGGCCGTATGGCGATGCGCGAGGACGATCAGCTCAAGGAGACGCTGTACTGCATCCGGTGTTCGGCCTGTGCGAACACCTGTGGAAACTTCCAGTCCGTCGGCGGCCATGCCTTCGGCGGCGAGACCTATACGGGCGGCATCGCGACCGGCTGGGAAGCCGGCGTCCACGGGCAAGACAGCGCCGCCGAGTTCAACGACCTCTGTACCGGCTGCTCGCGCTGTGTCGAGGCCTGTCCGGTCGAGATCGACATCCCGTGGATCAACACCGTCGTCAGGGACCGCATCAACCGCGACGGCGACGCCGGCCGCTTCGAGTTCGTCTACGACGAACTGGTCCCCGACGAGGAAGCGACCGGGAGCATCGGCCTCCAGAAGCGCCTCTTCGGCAACTATGAGACGCTGGCGAAACTTGGCTCGGCGACCGCGCCGCTGTCGAACTGGACCGCCGGCCTTGAGCCCGTCAGATCCCTCCTCGAGCGCACTGCCGGTATCGACCGTCGCCGCGCGCTACCCGCGTTCGAACGCGAGACGCTCGTCGACTGGTTCGAGGCGCGCGGCCCGCGCGTGTCCGCCGCCGACGCCGAACGCGAAGCCGTCCTCTACCCCGACACCTACACGAACTACATCGACGTCGACCGCGGGAAGGCGGCCGTCCGCGTCCTCGAGGCCATGGACGTCCACGTCCGGATTCCAGCGGTCAGCGAAAGCGGCCGTGCACCGCTCTCACAGGGGATGATCGCGACCGCCGACGCGAAGGCAAGTCGCGTCTACGCCGCGCTGGCCGAACACCTCGATGCCGGCCGCGATATCGTCGTCATCGAGCCGAGCGATCTGGCGATGTTCCACCGCGAGTACGAGAAGCTCCTCCCCGAGGCCTCGTTCGAGCGCCTCCGTGCGGGCAGCTACGAGGTCATCGAGTACGTCTACGGCTGCCTCGAGAACGGAGCCAACGGGGCCCGACTGCGAACCGGCGACGGCGGGCCGGCGATCGCCTACCACTCCCACTGCCAGCAGCGGACGATGGGCGTCGATCGCTACACGCGGGCCGTCTTCGAAGCCCTCAACTACGACGTTCTCGAGAGCGATGTCGAGTGCTGTGGGATGGCCGGCTCGTTCGGATATAAACAGGAGTACTACGAGCTGAGCATGGACGTCGGCGACCGACTCGCCGAGCAGTTCAGCGCACCCGAGGCGAAGAACCGACTGGTCGTCGCCAGCGGCACCTCGTGTGAGGACCAACTCGAGGACTTGCTCGAGCGCGACGCGTCCCATCCGGTCGAAGTGCTCGATCCGCGCTCGCGGCTTCGCTGAGAGCCGTCGATAGCAGCAATAACAGTAGTCGGTATCACAGTTTCTTTATTCAGTGAGAGAGGTGAAACTCGTGCTCAGTAGAGAGGGTTCACGTAGCATATTGAGGTATTGGTGTTTTTTCACCAGTCCGTATTGTCCAAATGTCAAGAGTATATGTGGTTCAATTGCCACTATTTTATATAGGGGTCTGACGTAGGATAGTGTGAGTCGACTGTAGCAGTTCTCCAACGCTCAAGAGAGGCAAGTAATCATGAGCAACGATCCAAACAACACGACGGCAGATACCGAATCCGAGTCTATGCGGCCCACGCGCCGAACCGTAATCCGTGGCGTAGGCGTCGCCGGTTTGCTCACAATGGGTGTCGGCAGTGCCAGCGCTCAACAAAATCCGACGAAACAAGCACGAACACAGCAAGCCCAAACACAGGCCGCGAAGAAAACTCCAAAGGGTATTGAGAACGCGAAAACAAAAGTTCCATCATTCGTGAAAGACAAACTCGATATTAAATTCCCCGGCAGTGGCGGCGGTGGTGGCGATAACGGGGACGGAATCAGCGGTTGAGTAGCTGAACGGGCGACATCGGTTCCATTCCGGTTTCGGAGTATCCACAGCCATACAGTGATCTGTTCGCAGACTTAATTCCGAATCGCTTGTTCCAGTTTCAGGTACGAGACTGAATAAAGAAATCGCGACACTATCTACTGATAAAAACGGAGTTGATCGGCGGACGAGTGGATCGACTCGCTACTCGTCGCGTGGCTCGTCGCCCGCGGCGGGTTCGATTGTTATCTCCGCCGTTCCGAACGGCTCGAGTGGCTCTTCGAACGTCGCGGTCAGTTCGGCGGCCGGGAAGAACCCGATGATGTGGGCGGTCTCGTCGCCGGTGTTCTCGAGCCCGTGCGGTTCCATCTCGGGGACGACGGCACACTGGCCCGCCTCGAGGGGAATCGTTTCGTCACCGACCGTCGCCTCGACCCGTCCCGAGGTCGCGACGAGGAGTTCTTCGTTGCTATCCCGGTGGCTGGGGAGGTAGTTGCCGGGCTCGAGTTCGATACAGACGAGCATCGATTCTTCCGCGCCGGCGTCGGTTCCATTCGGCATCCCGGGCGTCAGCGGGAAGTATGCGCGTAGCTGGGCGTGTTCGTCGCCTTCTTGACTCACATCGGCCCCTTCGAACTGGTCGAGGTCGATGGCTCGAGCCGCTTCCGGTTGTTTCCGTGCTGTTGTTGCCATGTGCTCTCACCGTGGTGATTTCGGGTCGTCACGCGGCGGCATGAAAAGTGCCAACTCGATGCGGGGCGGCCTGAATCAAGTGCGCAAACGCGCGCTCAGAGTATAACGATTTTTCACGGCGATGGGAGAGACTGATTCGGCGACAGGACGCCGACTATCGCGTCTTCGAGTGGCTCAAGCGGCGTCAGTTAAACGCCGCGGCCACGAGCAGCGGGAAGACGAGCGTCGCCTCCGCTTCGATCTGAGTGTAGTTCGTCTCGGCTTCCTTGATCTTGCCCCACGAGACGGCCTCGTTCGGCGGGGCACCCGACAGCGAGCCGTCGCCTTCCATCCCCGTCGAGATGTAGACGACGTAGTCCGCGCCGCCACGGAAGAGGTTCGTCATGATCGCGTGGTGTTTCGGGACGCCGCCGCCGACGGCGATGAGGCCGGTCGTATCGGAGAGCAGGCCGTCTTCGATCAGCGAGTCGTAATCGTCCAGAATTTCGATGCCGACCTCCGAATCGTACCCCTGTCGGTAGTAGTAGAGGAAGTTCCCGACTTCGGCGTCGGTCAGCGCCGGACAGTACACCGGCACGTCGTTGTCTGCGGCCTGTTTCAGGACCGAATCCTCGTCGTCGAGGGTCTCGCCGAGTTCGCGGGCGAACGCCGTCGGCGTTCGGACCTTCTCCTCCGCGAAGAAGTCGTCGAAGAAGTCATAGAGGTACTCCTCGAGCCAGACGTACCGGTCGGAGGGGACGAAGATGTTCCCGAGGCGGTTGATGCCGCGTTCGCGGAGTTCGGCCTCGTCTGCATCCCACTCGCCCATCTTGAACGGTTTTTCCGTTTTGATAACGTCCTCGGTCAGCGAGCCGGAGGTGGTGATCAACACGTCGACGTACCCCTTCCGGATGAGGGCGGCGACGACCTCGCGCAGTCCCGAGGAGATGATGTTCGAGGTGCACGTCAGGTAGATCGTTGCGTCTTCCTCTTGCATTCGTTCGGCGATATCGATCGCCTCTGCGAGCTGTGTCGCCTGAAAGCCAGTCGTCGCATAGGACTCGAGTAACTCGCCGAAATCGAACTCACCGCGGAAGTCGTAGCCACGAACGTCGTCCGTCGACAGCGCCTCGTCGCTGCCCGGGACGACGTGGTCGTGGGACTCGTCGTCGGTCATATCCCTAGCTACCCGAGCAGGGCTTTGAATTGCTCGGGATCGATCGCGGTGTGCAGACTGGTATCGGTTGTCGAGGAATTGACTACCGCAAGCCCCTCGAGTCGCCTACCTCGCGTCCTCGAGGTTCTCGAGGGCGTCGGGGTTCTCGATACTGCTCATGTCGCCGAGGTCCTCGCCCGTATACGTGGCCTCGATAGCGCGACGGATGATCTTGCCCGACTGGGTTTTGGGAAACTCGTCGACAAACAGCACCTCGCGTGGCCGGAACGGCTTTCCGAGTTCCTCGCCGACCTGTGCGCGCAGTTCCCCACGGAGGTCGTCCGTTTCCTCGACGCCGTCCTCGAGGACGACGTACGTGACAACGGCGGTACCGGTGGTGTCGTCGGGTGCCCCGATCGCGGCGGCCTGATTGACCGACTCGTGGTCGATGAGTGCGCCTTCGACTTCCGCCGGACCGACCTTCCGGCCCGCCACGTTCAGGGCGTCGTCGGCCCGACCGTGGAGGAACCAGAAGCCGTCTTCGTCTTTCTGGGCCCAGTCGCCGTGGTTCCACAGGTCATCGAACCGCGACCAGTACTCATCGAGGTAGCGTTCGTCGCCCGACCACAGTGACTTGGTCATCGAGGGACAGGAGTCGCGCGCGACGAGGTAGCCGCGTTCGTGGTCTTCTTTGACCGACTCACCCGATGCGTCGACGATGTCGATGTTCATCCCGAGGCCGGGACCACCCAGCGTACAGGGTTTCAGTGGCTCGGTCGGCATCGGCATCAGGAAACAGCCGCAGATCTCGGTCCCCCCCGAGATGTTGATGATCGGGGCTTCGCCGCCGCCGACGTTCTCGTAGAACCACTGCCATGATTCGGGGTCCCACGGCTCGCCCGTCGAGCCGAGCAGGCGCAGCGAGGAGAGGTCGTGGCCCTCGAGCCAGTCATCACCGTGCTTTCGGAGCGCCCGAATCGCGGTCGGCGAGATACCGAACTGCGTGAGTTTGTGGCGGTCGATCATCTCCCAGAACCGATCCGGCTGCGGGTGGTCGGGTGCCCCCTCGTACATGAATGCGGTGCCGCCGAAGCTGTGGGTGCCGATGAGCGTCCACGGCCCCATCATCCAGCCGATGTCGGAGACCCAGAAGAACCGATCCGACGGCTTGAGATCGAAGCCGAAATGCAGCTCTTTAGCACACTGCATCTGCACGCCTGCGTGGGTGTGAACGATGCCTTTGGGTTTGCCCGTGGTGCCCGACGAATAGAGGAGCATCGACTCCTGACTCGAGTCGAGCGATTTGCTCTCGTAGTCGTCGTCCTGGGATTCGACGGCGTCGGCCCACCACTCGTCGCGGTCGTCGTCCCACGGAACGTCGTGTTCTGAGTCAGCGTCGCTCGCGCCGAGTCTGTCGAAAACGATCGTCTCCTCGACGTAGCCGGCTTCCGCGATTGCCTCGTCGGCAGCGCCCTTGAGATAGACCGGGCTGGCGCGACGGTAGAAGCCGTCACCCGTAAAGAGCACCGAACACTCCGAATCCGCGATCCGGGTCGCGGCCGCGTCGACGCCGAAGCCCGAGAAGATGGGCACGGCGATCGCGCCGACTTTGAAACAGCCGTAGAGGATCGAGACGACCTCGGGCACCATCGGCATGTAGAGGCCGACCGTATCGCCCGTCTCGATACCGCGTTCCTCGAGGGCGTTTGCGACCTGATTCGACTGGCGGTGGAGTTCGTGGTAGGTTATCTCGCGAACTTCGCCGTCTTCACCCTCCCAGATGGTCGCCACTTTGTTTCGTCGCTCGTTCTCGAGGGCGGCGTGGCGGTCCACGACGTTGTGGGCGACGTTGAGTTCCCCGCCGGGATACCAGTCGGTGAACTGCGGCCCCTCGCTGTCGTCTCGCACCGTGTCGTACTCCTCGTAGAACTCGATGCCGAGATAGTCGACGAGTTCGTCCCAGAACCAGTCGACGCCCGACGCCTCGACGCCCTCGAGGTCGGTCGTCGTGCGTTCGATGAGTTCGTCGTAGTCGTCGATCCCGTACGTCTCCATGAACGCAGCGACGTTGGTCGATTCGACGAACGCCTCGCTGGGTTCGTGAACGATCTCGTCGACGTCCTCGAGACTCGGATCTGTTGTGTTTTCAGACATTGTCACTCGTAGGTTAGGGTCATGCCCCCATCAAACAACAGGTCGCCGCCGTCGAGGTGTCGGCCGAGATCGGAGAAGCCGAACAGGAAGAGATTGGCGACGTCGATCGGCTCCATCATCTCCGTGACGCGGGAGTGGCCCAGCATGACGTCCTCGATCACCTCGTCGACGGAGATGTCGCGCTGTTCGGCGGTGTCCTCGAGTTGGTTCATCACCAGCGGCGTCTTTACGTAGCCGGTACTGACCGAGTAGGCGCGGATCTCGCCCTCGCCTTCGGCCGCGATCGACTGGGTGAGCCCCCGCAGTCCGAACTTCGAGACGTTGTAGCCGACCTTGTCGCTGGTCACGTAGTGGCCGTGGATCGAGCCCATGTTCCCCACACAGCCCTGCCCGTCCGCCGTCTCGCGGAAGTGGGGAATACAGCGCTTCGAGAGATACAACGGCGCACGAAGCATGATCTGGTGCATACGATCGTAGGTGTCCATGGGGAACTCCTCGATCGAGTCGATGTGTTGCATCCCGGCGATGTTCGCGAGATACTTGAGATCGCCCAACTGCGCCGCCTCCTCGACGATCCGCTCGAGGTCTTCATCGCTGGTCAGATCACCCACGATCGACGTGATCGACCCCTCGAGGCCGAGTTCCTCGCCACGGTCGATCGTCTCCTCGAGGCCGTCGGCGTCGATATCCGTCGCCGCGACGCTGAGACCGTTCCCGGCGGCGGCGAGTGCGGTCGCCCGACCGATCCCCGAGCCAGCCCCCGTTACGAGACAGACGTTTCGGCCGATAAACGAGTTGTCGTCGATCGACTGAATGTCCTCTCGCGTCACTGTCGGCGCCGTAAGCTGTGGTTCAGACATCTCGTGTTCTCAGTATACGTTTCCTCGAGACACGCTAAAACACGACTGTTAACATATCAACAACGAGCCGACCGAAAGCCGAGAATCACGACCGGCTCTTGTTCACTCCCACCGGTCGATGTTCGAGAATATGCAGGACTCTCAAGATAAACAGTGAAATATTAATACCTTGTATGTTACCTGGGACCTAGTATGATCGACCTCGACATCGATATGCGACAGTACGACTGTCCGTTCATCGACACGACTGACGATGTCGACATCGCCTTCTCGGCCGTCCAGTGGCAACTAGATACCGACGATGCGCAACTCGAGACGCGGTTGATCGCGAAAGGGGAGTCGACCGGTGCACTCGAGGCGGGGCTCCACGAACTCCGTTCACACCCGAACATGCGTGAGTGTTACATCCTCTCGAAGCGCGACGCCGTCGCCGAGATCGGAACGACGATCGAGGAGACGAACGCGATGCGGACGATTCAACACCACGGCGGCTACATCACCGGCCCCTTCCGGATCGAAGACGGCCGCGAACACTGGCACGTCGGCTTCGACGACGACCGCGACGAGGATCACGCACTCGCCGAACTCGAGCGCCACAACGAGTTCACCGTCGAGGATCGCGACCAGGTCGGTCCGACGGCGCTGTTCGACTTACTCGAGAACTCCGACAGCGCGCTTCGACTGCTCGAGGGCTGTCGGTCGCTCACTGAGACCGAACGCGAGACGTTCGAGGTCGCCTCCCGAAACGGCTACTACGAGACCCCACGCGAGACGACACTCGACGAGTTGGCGGACCACTTCGACGTCTCGAAGACCGCCGTCTCGATGAACCTCCGCCGGGGCGAGCGAAAGGTCCTGAAAGCCGCCTTGGGGGCGCTCGAGGACATGGATGGGGCGCGCCACGTCTGAGACGGACTGCGGTCGACACTGACCGCCGACCCCGCCGCCGACAGCCGGAACCGAGGGCGAACCCCCGGATTAGGCCTCGATGATCTCCTCGTCGTCGTCCGCCGGCACGGCGAGCGAACCGTCGAGGACGGTCACACCGCGACCGCCGACCCGGACGTCACCGTCGACGCGAACGCGGACCAGCCCCGGCCGGTCGACGTAGTGGCCCTGCTCGAGGCGCAGTTCCTCGGGGAAGTCGTCGTCGAACGCGCCGAAGTGGTCGAGATACGCGCCGACGGCACCGCTTGCGGTCCCCGTAACTGGATCTTCGGGCACGCCGGCCCCGGGTGCGAACATCCGCCCGTGGAGCGTCGATTCTCGCTCGAGAGCGTCGAACGTAAAGAGATAGACGCCGGTCACGTCGAGCGCGTCGGTCAGTTCCTCGATCGTCTGCATCTCGGGGGCGGCACTCCCGAGATCGGAGAGATACGTGATCGGGACGACCAGAAACGACAGGCCAGTCGAGGCCACCGCGAGCGGAATGTCGTCGCTCGCGCCCTCGAGGGCGGCCTGCTCGACCCCGAGCGCGTCGGCGACGCGGTCGTAGCCGATGTCGACCTCGCGAACCTCAGGTCGTTCCTGTGTCATCCAGACCGTGCCGTCGTCCTCGAGGGCGATCTCGAGGTCGCCGACGTTCGTCTCGAGCGTCGTCGTGCCGGGCTCGAGACCCTCGTCGTAGAGGTGGGCAAACGAGCCGATGGTCGCGTGCCCGCAGAGATCGACCTCCTGAGTCGGCGTGAAGTAGCGAATCCGCCGATCAGCGCTTTCGCTCGAGCGCAAGAAGGCCGTCTCACTGACGGCCATCTCGGCGGCGATCGCTTGCATCTGTGCGTCCGAGAGGTCGTCCGCGTTCGGGACGACGCCGGCCGGGTTGCCAGTCAGGGGTTCGTCGGTGAAGGCGTCGACCTGTAAGACTCGAGTCGTCTGCATACGCCATCGGTCGGCCGAGTGACGTATCAATCCTCGGTCGTCGGCTGGACGGGCGACTCAGTCGTCTCCGGCTTCTTCGACCGACCGATCGGTCCACGTCTCATCCGACGGCAGCATGGCTGACTCGTGGGTTCCGACAGGGGGACGGTTCACCTCAGCGGCTGGCGACGACTCGAGGTCGATTCCGGACTCGAGGCGGTCCATCTCACCGTCCGCACGGTCTCGGGCGTCCTGATCGATCCGCATCGAGCAGAACTCGACGCCGCACATCGAGCAGAAACGGGCGTCTTTGTAGTTGTCTTCGGGCAGCGTCTGATCGTGATACTCGCGGGCGCGGTCGGGATCGAGCGCGAGGCGGAACTGCTCGCGCCAGTCGAACGCGTAGCGGGCCGACGAGAGGGCGTCGTCCCAGTCTCGAGCGCCGGGGTGGCCGCTTCCCACGTCGCCCGCGTGGGCGGCGATCCGGTAGGCGGCGAGGCCGTCGCGGACGTCGTTCTCGTCGGGGAGACCGAGGTGTTCTTTGGGCGTGACATAACACAACATCGCCGCGCCAGCCTGGGCTGCCATCGCGGCCCCGATGGCGCTCGTGATGTGGTCGTAGCCGGGCGCAACGTCGGTCACCAGCGGGCCGAGCACGTAGAAGGGCGCGCCGTCACAGACCTCCTGCTGGCGCTCGACGTTCTCGGCGACTTTGTTCATCGGGACGTGGCCCGGTCCTTCGACCATCACCTGTACCCCGCGGTCCCAGGCGCGCCGGGTCAACTCGCCGAGCGTGTCGAGTTCGGCGTACTGGGCCTCGTCGCAGGCGTCGGCCAGACAGCCCGGTCGCAGGCTGTCGCCGAGGCTGAACGTGACGTCGTGGTCGGCGAATATCTCACAGATCTCGTCGTAGATCTGAAACAGCGGGTTCTGCTCGCCGTGGGTTTCCATCCACGTCGCCATTATCGAACCGCCACGCGAGACAATCCCCGTCGTGCGACCGTCGGTCAACGGCAGGTGTTCCGCCAGAATCCCCGCGTGGATCGTCATGTAGTCGACACCCTGCTTGGCTTGCTTCTCGATAATCTCGAGTAACAACTCAGTCGTGATTTCCTCGGGACTCCCCGCCTGCTTGACGGCCTCGTACAGCGGCACCGTTCCAATTGGCACCGGTGAGTGGTCGATGTGGGTCTCGCGGATTTCGTCGAGATCACTGCCGGTGCCGAGATCCATCACCGTATCAGCCCCGTAGTGAACCGCCGTGTGCAGTTTCTCGAGTTCCGTCTCGGGGTCGCCCGTCGTCTCGCTGTTGCCGATGTTTGCGTTGACTTTCGTCGCGAACTCCCGGCCGATTATCATCGGATCGAGTGCCTCGTGATAGGCGTTCGCTGGGATCACGGCTTGTCCGTCGGCGACCTGCTGTCGGACGAACTCCGGATCGCGGTTTTCGCGGTCGGCGACGTGTGCCATTGCCTCGGTGATCGTTCCCTCACGGGCGGCTTCGAGCTGGGTTTGCACCATTTACAACTAGGTTGTATTACTAAGTTATATAGCACTTGTGCTACTCGCTTCGAGGAGCGATACGAGCGTCTCGAGACACGGTGGTCGGTCCCCGGGATCGGTTTCAGCCCACTTATGAGGGTCGCGTCCCCTCACTCGAGTAGATAGCACCATGTCCGATCTACCGGACGACTTCGACTGTACGATCACCAACTGGGAGTATATTTACGGCCTGTGTCGCGACGTCGGCGACGAGGTTCGCGACGACGCGTTCGAACCCGACGTCGTCGTCGCGCTCGCCCGCGGAGGCTGGTTTGCGGGCCGTTGTCTGTGTGACTTTCTCGGACTCGACGATCTGACGAGTCTGAAGATGGAACACTACGTCGGGGCCGCAGAGAAAAGCGACGAGCCGACCGTTCGCTACCCCATGCCGGAAGGTAGCGTCGCAGGGAAAGACGTCCTCATCATCGACGACATCGCCGACACCGGCGGCTCGATCGAGCGCGCCCACGAGTACGTCACCGACCGTGACGCCGGCGAGGTTCGGACCGCAACCCTCCAACTGCTCGGCACCAGCGAGTACGAGCCCGACTACGTCGGCGAGCATCTCGAGGAGTGGACGTGGGTCGTCTACCCGTGGAACTTCATCGAGGATATGATCGATCTCATCTCGAGTGTGATGGCACAAGCCGATCAGGAGTCGTTCACCCGGACGGAGATCCGCCACTATCTCGCCGCGTTCCACGGCGTCGATCGCATCGAAATGGAGATCGCCCAGCCCGATCGGATTCCCGAAGTGCTCTCCGAGATGGAGCGACGAGACGTGCTCGAGTCGGCCGGCCCCGGCGAGTGGAAACTGGCTGACGACTAACTCGGTTTCGCCGTTACTCTGTGACGGAGTCCGTCTCGGTCGGCGCTGCCTGTTCCGGCCCCGAACCATCGTCGTCGACCAGCGACTTCTTCCATGTCCCACGGGTAAACCACACGACAGCAGCGAGTGCACCGACGATGTCGCCGACGACGACGCCGGTCCAGATACCCGTGGTGCCCCAGCCGGCGACGAAGATCAGATAGTAAGTGACCGGAACGCGGACGATCCACAGCCCCAGCACGGAAAAGACGAGCGCCGTCTTCGTGTTCCCGGCACCCCGAAACGCCCCCAGCATGACTTGCATGATACCCATGAAGACGAACGCGACCGCGGCGAACTGGAGATACGTGACGCCGTACGCGAGGGTTTCGGCTCGTCCGGCTGTCTCGGCCGTGAGGAACACCGCAACGAACGGCTCGGGAAAGAGGATGGCGAGCGCACCGGCGACGGCCATGATCCCGCCGATCACACCCGAGGCAAGCCACGTCGCCTTCGCTGCCCGATCGGCCCGCCCAGCGCCGAGATTCTGGCCGACGATCGAATCCGTCGCCTGCCCCATCCCCATCGCGGGTAGGAATGCAAGCGAGATCAGCCGGTTACCCAGCCCGTAGGCCGCGACGACCGCCGGCGGGAAGGTGACGACGATCGCCGTCATCGCAACCATCGCCAGCGCCGTCATCGACTGCTCGAGCGCCGTCGGCACGCCGAGTCTGGTGATCTCGGTCACGTACTCGAGGCGCGGGCGAAAGTGGGCAATCTCCATGGTGGGGCCGGTCGTCGTGTAGTACAGCAGATAGAAGCCGATCACCGTGGCGAGCCCTCTCGAGACGACGGTCGCGACGGCAGCGCCTTCGATCTCGAGTCGGGGAAACGGTCCGACACCGAAGATGAGCAGCGGGTCGAGTGCGAGGTTGACGACGACACTGATGACCATCACCCGCATTGGGGCACGGGTGTTGCCGTAGCCGCGCATGAGTGCCGCGAAGATGAAAAACCCAAAAACGAACGGAACGCCGAGGAAAAAGATCCGTAGATAATCCCCAGCAAGCGGGAGGATTGCGGCCTGCGTGTCGCTATCGGCGGGGAGTGCGGCGAGCATCGGGTCCGTCGCGACGTAGCCCACGATTCCGAGCACGATCGCGAGCAACGAGATAAACGAGATCGTCTGACCGGCGATCAACCCGCCCTTGCCGCTTTCGGCACCCGTATGCTGGGCGATCAGGATCGCCCCTGCGGTGGTGAAGCCGGCCCCGACCGCGATCACCAGAAACAGCAGTGGAAAGGCGAGGCTCACCGCGCCGACGGCGTCTGGTGAGAGTGCGCCCAGCCAGAACGTATCACCGACGTTGTAGGCGACCTGTAACAGTTGGATGACCACGAGTGGCCAGGCCAACTGGAACATCGGTCGGACGAGGCTCCCTTCCGTGAGGTTGCTCTCGTCCGACACCTCGCCGGAGGACATACTTCAACACAGTTGCTCGTCGTACTTCATGGCTCGTGAGATGTGATAGCTGTGGTCAGTATCCATGTATTATCGTAACAACTGAACCGATGTACACACAGCTATCGTGCGAGTTGATGTGCAGTGACTTACAGTGGCTACTCTATCTGTCGCCACGCTCAGATCCAATCGACACGCCCTCGAGCGACCGATCGTTCGGGCGGCCGCCGTCCAACCGTCGACCATCCCATTTCCTTGGCCGACATTCAGTCTGACGAAAGCGTACCGATTCGACATATTTCTGCCGAGAATAGACTATTCTTCTGAAATGGAATAAAAGCACAAAGGAATCTCTGCATATGGAAAGGTTTACATCATTATGAAAACCTGCTCCGAGTAACGCGTATGAGTCCCCAGTCATCCCTCCCTTCTCGTCATTCGGACGATCCCTCCAGCGGCTCCGCTTCGGAGGGACCACACGAACTCTCTCAGGACGAAATCTTTCATCTTTTACAGACCAATCGCCGGCGAGATACCATCCGTTATCTGCTCGAGTTGGACGATGAGTCCGTCAGAATGCGCGACATCGCAGAGCACGTCGCCGCGCTTGAACACGAGACGACGGTTCGGGAGTTGACATCCGCTCAGCGCCAGCGCGTGTACATCCCGTTGTATCAGTCACATCTGCCGAAACTCGATAAGAAAGGCGTCATCGAGTACAACAAATCGCGTGGTATCGTCCGATCCACCGACCGACTGGAGATTTTCCGGCCACATCTCGAGCCGTACGACGATGCTGCGTCGGCGGACGCCGATCGCTCGATCGCCGTTCATTTCGTCAACGATTACTACGCGACGGCAATCGCGGCGAGTACGAGCTTGCTGGTCGCCTCGATGCTGGGTCTGCTTGCACTCCCCGGCGTGATGCTCGGCACGATCATCACCATTCTCTTCGTCCTTGCGACGATCGGAACGAGCTACGGCTACTCGTTTCCATGGGCTCGAACGACGGAGTAGCTCGTCGGCTGCGTTATAGTAACAACTGAAACGATTTACACACTGACCGCACAGCCGTCGTGCAGTCAGGTGTGCAGTGACTTCAGTGGCTACTATAGCGTCTCGGTTTCGTCGAGTCGGCGATCAATCAGCGATCGCTTCGCTCGAGTCCGTCTCGACTGTCGCGTCTTGCACCCAGAGATCACCGAACAGTTCGTCCTGCTCGAGGCGGATTCGACCCCGGTGGGAGAGAAACAGCAACGCCAGATACGTCATCACGCGTGAGCCACCAACGGCTTCGATTTCAGCGAACAACACTTCATCGCGGCCCTGCTCGTACTGGCTTGCAAGCGCATCCTCGACGGTGTCGATGACCGTCTCGATATCCTCCTCGTGGGTCGTGTGCGTGACATCGTCGCTGGTCGGCTCGTCGTCGACCCGGAAGTCGTCGTCCGAGTGGTAGTTCAGCTCCTGCATCCCGCGGTCGTACCCGCGTGGCGAGTCGCTCGTGTCGTAACTCCGGGACTCTTTCCATCGCGTATCGCGTTCGGCGCTGCGGAGCTCCCGAACCAGTTCGTCGAGCGTCTCCGGCTTCCCGCGAGCGTGTTTGCGCTCGAGGCGACGTTCCATCTCCGCCTCGAGGCTCTCGATGGGATCGAAGCCGGGTGCCGGCCCGCCGCCGTCACCCCCGTCCACTGGCCCCTCGTCGGCAAAGGGGGCTTCCCACGGCGGCAGCTCCTCTTCGTCGGGCTCGTCCGGCGTGAACAGCTCGTCGCTTTTCATCCGCAGGAGGACGCTCGCGTAGAACAGCGCCCGGCCGGAGGTCCGCAGGTCGGCGTCGTCGAGCGCCTCGAGGAACTTGTCGGTCACGGCGACGATGTCGATATCCCACGGATCGATCTCGCCGTCTTCGGCGAGTTGGACCAGCAGTTCGACGGGTTCGACATCGTCGCCCCCCGCTTCGTTGTCGCCACTGTCGCCGTCGTGTTCGTCGCCTTCTGAAAACTCGAGAACTGTCGACTCGTCGGCTCCCGGTCGCTCGCGCTCGTCGTGGCCGGCGATCTGCAGTGGGATGTCGTCGTCCTCAGTCACTTGCTGGCACCTCCTCGCCATCGCCGTCGCTGCTGAGATCGATCCCGGTCACCGCGCTCACGTTGTCCTGTTGCATTGTGACCCCGATCGCCCGTTCGGAGCGGTCGAGCATGGCCGAGCGATGCGAGACGACGACGAACTGCGCCTTCTCGGAGAGTTCGTCGACCATCTGGCCGATCCGTTCGGCGTTGACGGCGTCGAGGAAGGCGTCGACCTCGTCCAGTGCGTAGAACGGGGCCGGGTTGTGGCGCTGGATCGCGAAGATGAAGGCCAGCGCCGTCAGTGACTTCTCGCCGCCGGACATCGCATCGAGTCGCTGGATCGGCTTGTCGCCGGGTTGGGCTTTCATCGTCAGCCCGCCGTCGAACGGATCGGCCTCGTTCTCCAGATGGAGCGTCCCGGTCCCCTCCGAGAGCTTCTCGAAGATCTCCGTGAACTGCTCGGCGATCTCGTCGTAGGAGTCCATGAACGTCTGTTTTTTCAGCGTCTCGTACTGCTCGATTCGGTCGCGAATCCCCTCGCCCTCCTCGACCAGCGTCGCCTTCGCGTCCTCGAGGTCCTCGAGATCGTCTCGCACATCGTCGTACTCGTCGATCGCGAGCATGTTCACCGGCTCCATCGCCTCCATATCCGCTTGCAACACCTCGATCATCTCGAGGACCGTCTCGTGATCGGGCACGTCCTCGGGATCGTAGTCGCCGACCTCGGCCTCGAGGCTCTCGATCTCCCACTCGAGGTCGCGCAGCCGGCTGCGTGCGTCCTCGAGTTTGCTCTCGACGGCGTTGACCCGATCCTGTTGCTGGTCGCGTTCGGTTCGGGCCGTGGAGAGTTCCTCTTTGAGGTCGCTGCGCTCGGCTTTGAGTTCGGTGAGTTCGTCCTCGAGTTCCGCGACGGCCTCCCGTTTGTCCTCGAGGCTCTCGCGTTTCTCAGCGATCGCGGCCTCGCAGTCCTCGATCCGGGCTTCCTGTTCGGCTTTCCGGTTTTGGGCCGTCTCGATGTCGTCGTGGAGGTCCTCGATCGCGTCCTCGGCGTACTCCTTTTCCAAGCTCAGTTCGTTGAGTGTGCTGTCGAGATCCGCGATGCGATCCTCGCGGTCGTCGATCTCGTCCTCGATCTCCTCGATCTCGGCGGTGAGTTCGGGAATCTTCGAGTCGGCGAGTTCGGTCTCGAGGTCGTCGATCTCGGCTTCGATCTCCTCGACTTCGGCCGTCTTCGTCTCGATCTCGCGGGAGAGTTCGGTCATCCGCTCGTCGACGGACCCCCGCTCGGTCTCGAGGTCGTCGAGGTCGTCTCGGAGTTCGTCGATCTCGGCTTCGATCGACTCGCGTTCGTCCGCGAGGCTCTCGAGTTCGGTTTCGATCGAGCGCACCTCGTCGGCCGCATCGGTCTTGCGGTCGCGGGCGTCGTCGAGGCGTTCTTCGACGCCACGAAGCTCCTCGCGAAGGGAGTCGCGCTGGTCTTGCAACTCGGTGATCTGTTTCGCGACGCGCTCGAGTTGGCCCTCGCCGCCGCCGGTAAAGGAGTACCGCGAGCCGCCGCCAGAGCCGCCGGTCATCGCGCCGCTTTTCTCGACCAAGTCGCCGTCGAGCGTGACCATTCGGTAGTCGCCCATGTACGAACGAGCGGTCTCTAAGTCTTCGACGACCAGCGTGTCGCCGAGGACGTACGAGAAGACGTCGGCGTACTGCCCGTCGAAGTCGACGAGGTTGTACGCGAAGTCGACCACGCCGGGATCGCTCGGCGCGTTGGGCAGCCGGCGCTTGTGCATGTCCGTCATCGGGAGGAACGTCGCCCGGCCTGCGTTGCGCGATTTGAGGTGGTCGATACACTGCTGGCCGACGACGTCGTCGTCGACGACCACGTTCGCGAGTCGCCCGCCTGCGGCCGTCTCACAGGCGACGGCGTACTCGCCGGGGACGGTCCCAAGCTGGGCGACCGCGCCGCGGACGCCGTTGATCCCTGCGTTCAGAATCGTCGTCACCGCACGGCCGAACGAGGAGTCGCCGCTTTTGCCCGCGTTGGCCTCGAGTTCGGCGTACTCCTGTTGTTTCGCCTGAATCGTATCGTCGACGTCGTCGAGATCCGACTGGAGCCGGCGCTTTTCACGTTTGAGGTCGTCGACGACGCCCGCGATGTTCTCGCGGTTTTTCTCGGCCTTCTCGAGTTCGCGCTCGAGGTCGGCCCGTCTGTTTTCGATCTCGGGGAGGTCCTCACGGCGTTGTTCGATCGTCGCCTCCTTTTCGCTGATCTCGTTCGAGCGCCGCCGGGCTTCGTCTAACAGGCGGTCCTGTTCGCGCTGGAGGTCGTTTTTCTCGGTTTTGACCGCCTCCAGCTCGTCTTTTCGCTCGGCGAGGTCGGCTTTCAGCTCGTCGAACTCGGTGTCGACGGCGTCGATCTCTGCTTCGAGTGACTCGCGTTCGGCCTCGCGGTCCTGAATCTCGCTTTTGACCTGTGCTTTCTCGAGTTTGTGCTCGCGGATCTCGCCGGCGAGGTCTTCGATCCGTTCCTGTTTGCGATCGATTTTGACGAAGGCCTCGCGGCGCTTCGATTCGGCGTCTTCGATCGCGTCCTCGCTGGTCTCGATTTTGTCCTCGAGCCGTGAGATGTCGCCTTTGATCTCCTCGATCTCGCTTTTGATCCGGAGCTGTTCGTCCTCACCTTTGCGCTCGATTTCGGCGTTCAGATCTTCGAGGTCTTCTTGCAAGCGGACGACTTTCCCCTGTCGTTCGTCGAGTTCACGCTGGAGGTCGGTCAGTTCCTCCTCGAGGTCTTCGACACGCGTCTCGGCGCTCGCGAGTTCGTCGCGTTTCTCCTCGAGTTCGCTGGCCTTCTTGTAGCCCTCGTACTCCTCCTTTTCATGCCGCAGCCGTTGGTATCGAAGGGCTTCCTGGCGTTCGTCCTCGAGTTGGGTGAGTCGGTCGCGTTTCTCCTCGATACGGAGTTCGGCCTCGTCGATCCGCTCTTCGACGACCTCGAGTTCCTCGAAGGCGTCTTCCTTTTTGGCGTCGAACTCCGCGACGCCGGCGATCTCGTCGATGATCTCCCGGCGGGCATGGGGCGTCATGTTGATGATCTCGGTGACGTCGCCTTGCATGACGACGTTGTAGCCCTCGGGCGTGACCCCCGCCTGTGCGAGCAGGTCCTGAATGTCCGAGAGGTTGACCGAGCGATCGTTCAGATAGTAATAGGAGTAGTAGTTGTCCTCGGTCTCTTTGACCCGCCGACGGATGCGAATCTCATCGGCGTCACCAACGTCGTCGCTGCCAGCGGCGTTGACGACCTGCGAGCGCGTCAGCGTTTCGTCGCTGTTGTCGAGAATCACTTCGACGGTCGCCTCGCGCGGGCCGGTCGAACGGTTGCCATCCTCGTGGCCGGGATTGTAGATCAGGTCGGTCAACTTCTCGGCGCGAATACCGCGCGTGCGAGCCAGTCCGAGCGCGAAGAGGACGGCGTCGATGATGTTCGATTTACCGGAGCCGTTCGGCCCGGTGACGACGGTGAAATCCTCGTAAAATGGGATCTTCGTCTTGCGGCCAAAGCTCTTGAAATCGTCCAGAATGAGTGCCTTGATATACATATGTTAGCCAGCCCTCCGTCTCGTCAGGGAATCGTGACCAGTCGTTCGCGAATCGAGTGGGGCCGCGACGCTGCCACGCAGTTATGCGACAATAATGTCGTCGCTACCTGAGTCTTCCGTTTCGTCGGTGGAAGTCTCCTCGTCGGCGTCCGCATCGGCCGTCGCTTCGGCGACATCGTCGGGCGCTGCTTCCTGTGTCGTTTCGGCGTCTTTCTCTGCCGTCGCGCTGCGTCGCTCGGGAACGCGAGTCGGCGTCTCGGTATCGAGTTCGGCCTCAAGGACGCGAATGCGTTCTTTCGCCTCGATGAGTTCCTCCGTCAGCCCTTCGACCGTCGACTCGAGTTCTGCGACTGTCGACTCGAGTTGCTCGACACGGTTTTTCGACATATCATCTAGCGGTTCGTCCGCCCACATAAACATACGTCAGACACAGCTAACCGTTCTGGTACGTTCACGCTGTGGACCGTACTCGTCATGGAATCGAATGAGAAAGACTGTTGGACCGATCGCCAGTCACGGATCGGCGACCGGTGGTCACTGCCGACAGCAATCCCTATGAGCAGCCGGTCTGCAGATCAGTTGTCGTCTTCGCGCCACTTGTGTTCACACTCGGTGCAGATGAAAAAGCGCGTCTCGGATTCGTCGGCCGATCGGATCTGTTGCATATACCAGTGGGCGCGGTCGTTTCCACACTCGGGACAGTGGGTGTCGGTCTCCGGCAGCGACGTCTCGCCGGAGGACTCGATGACCTCACTCGCTTCCTGATCGTCCGTGACGGTGTAGTCGGACGTGTCGCCTTTCGGTTTCGTATAGCCACAACTGCCACACTCCCAGAGCCCGTCGTTGGCTTTCATCATCGAACCGCATTCGTCACAAAATTCCATCGTTGTCCGGGCTACGTCTGCCAAGTGACTTAAGCGGAGCGTTTAACGTCAACTGCCTCGGGGTCAAGTCCCGTGGCATCCGCCTCGCAATTCTGTGAACGGCCACCCGAGTTACAACCGTCCGAGAGTGGTCACAGTGGGCACCGTCTCGGTCTCAGTGTGTTGGACGGGATTCTGATTTTTATATACCCACTCGTACTATCCCTCGAGCATGTTCGGAACGAGCGGTATTCGCGGCGAAGTCGGTTCGGAAGTGACGGCCGAGTTGGCGCTGTCGGTCGGTCGAGCGCTCGCCTCGGAGGGGTACGAACGCGTCGTCGTCGGCCGTGACGTCCGCGAGAGCGGGACGATGTTGGCCGACGCACTCGCCGCCGGTGTTCGAGAGTGTGGCGGCGACGTGGTCGACGTCGGCGTCGCGCCGACACCGACCGTTGCCCGCGGCGTCGACTGGCTCGAGGCCGACGCGGGAGTCGTGATCACGGCCTCGCACAACCCGGCCACGGACAACGGGATCAAACTCTGGTCACCGAGCGGGCAGGCCTTCGACACCGAGCGTCGGGCGGCGATCACCGACCGCGTCGAGAACGAGCGCTACGACCTCGAGGACTGGACCGGTATCGGCGACCGCAGTCACCACGACGGCGTGCTCGAGCGCCACGTCGAGACGATTGTCGACAGTGTCGAGGGCCTCGAGGGTCTCGAGGTCGTCGTCGACGTCGGCAACGGAGCCGGCAGCGTCACGGCGGACGCACTGGTCGAACTCGGCTGTCACGTCCGGACGCTCAACGCCCAGCCCGATGGGCGGTTCCCGGGGCGACCCAGCGAACCCAACGCGGAGACGCTGACGGATCTCCAGCAACTTGTCGGGGCGACGGATGCCGACCTCGGCATCGCTCACGACGGCGACGGTGACCGGATGATGGCTGTCGACGAGCGCGGTGAGTTCGTTCCGAAAGACCTCCTGCTGGCGCTGTTCGCTCGCGAGGCGGCGGGCGACGGTGAGCAGGTCGCCGCCCCGTTGAACACCAGCCTCGCCGTCGACGACGCGCTCGCAGCCGTCGGCGCAAGCGTCACACGCACCGCCGTCGGCGACGTTTACGTCGCAGAGCGAGCAACCGACCCCGGGGTCGTCTTCGGCGGTGAACCGAGCGGCGCGTGGATCTGGCCCGAGGAAACGCTCTGTCCCGATGGTCCGTACGCGGCCTGTACGCTCGCCGCGATGGTCGCTCGAGACGGCCCGCTCGGAACGGCGGTCGACGCCCTCGAGACGTATCCGATCCACCGGACCGCGATCGACGTCGAGAACAAGGCTGCCGTGATGGATCGTGTCGAGGCGACGGTCCGCGAGCGCGATCTGGCGTTCGATGCGCTCGATGGCGTTCGCATCGAGTACGACGACGGCTGGACACTCGTCCGGCCCAGTGGCACCGAGGCACTCGTCCGCATCACCGCGGAAGCACGCGATCCACAGCGCGCCGAGGAACTGTTCGCGGACGCTCGTGCGATCGTCGCCGACGCGGCCGACGCGGGGACAGAATAAGCCGGCCTCGAGCACGAACTGCCGCGGTTGGCCAGTCCTTATCGTTCGCCGGCCAGCGCGGAAAAGAGCCGGTCTTCGAACTCGACGCCGCTGATCCCCTCGGAAGGGCCGATCCCTTCCATGTGATCGACCGACACCTGCCCGCCGCCCATCCGGGCGTGGCCGCCCGCGTTCGCCATTGGAATGTCGCTGACGGCGTGGCGGAGGGTCTCGCCCATATGGACCCGGTCGTCTCGAGAGCGACCCGAGAGATGGATCGTGCCGTCGTGTTCGCCGTAGACGACGACTGCGGTAACGCCCTCTAACTGCATGAGTTCGTCTGCGGCCTGTGGAATCGCGTCGACGTTCGAGAGTTCGCCGACGTCACAGACGGCAAAGGGACCCTCGACGCGTTTCTCGGTGATCGCCGTCGCTTTGATCTGTAAGACGTCGTCGCTGACCTGCGGGTTGGCGATTCGGTCCAGCAGATCCTCGTCGATACCCGGAAAGAGCGTCGCACAGGCGTCGAACTCCGCGCTCGAGCAGCCGTTGGTCAGATGGTTCGTATCCGAAAGAACACCGTAGAGCAGCCCGGTCGCGAGTTCGTCCGAGACCTCGAGGGCAGCCTCCGCGTCCGGGTCGACCGTCGCATCGAGTTCGTCGAGATACTCGACGAGAATCGTCGATGCCGCCCCGTACGCCGTTCTGACGTCGGTAAACTCCGTCCCCGTCCCGTTTCCGGGGTGATGGTCGACGACCGCGATCGGTTCGATGGATTGAGAGCCCGCAAACCCACGCGGCGTGTTGTGGTCGACGAGCACGACGGCATCAGCGGCGAGCTGTGAACTCGCCTCGATCGACTCGAGGTCGACGTCGAGGACGGTTCGAAACGCCCGGTTTTCCTGATGGCGGATCTCGCCGGCGTACTGGAGGGTGGTGTCGGTGCCGACGGCGGCCGCGATGTCCGCGACCCCCATCGCACAGGCCATGGCGTCGGGGTCCGGGTTCGGATGCATGAGGACCGCGACGTCGTCGTACTCGCCGAGCAGTCGCTGGAGGTGGACGCCGGGTGGTCGACGAAACCAGCGCACGACCCACCAGCTTCCGACGCCGACCGACGCGATCGCCAACACGACGAGTGACAGGACAAGCGGCTCGAGCGATCGTGCCGTATCGACGACTGGCTCGAGCGATCGGGCTGCATCGACGGCGGGATCGATCGCTGCGACGTCCACCTCGAGCGACGGCTCGCTCGAGATGGTCCGGGTTCGCATATCACACAATTATATCGAATCCTCAAGAAATTTCCCCCGCAGGTGATGGCCCCGTTATTCGCTGGTGGCGTCGGCGACGAACGCGTCGACCGCATCCCGGTACCCCTCTCGATACGTCGGATACGCGAACTCGTAGCCCAGTTCGCGCAGTTTCTTGTTGGCACAGCGTTTACTCGTCAGCAGTCGTCGCCGCGCGGCTTCCGAGAGGTCGTCGTCCGCGAGTCGCGCTTCTTTCGTCCGCTTTGGCGGCTGCTCGACGCCTGCGGCGTCAGCCAGCCAGTCGGCAAAGACCCACTTGTCCGCGGGTTCGTCGTCGACGACCTGCACGACCGCACCGCGGGCGAGGTCCTCCTCGAGCAGGTAGCGGACGGCTCCCGCGGCGTCGTCGCGATGGACCATGTTCAGGTAGCCCTCGACGACGGGGCCCTCGAGATAGCGCTCGAGGCGGTAGCGGCCGGGACCGTACAGTCCCGCAAAGCGAGCGACAGTGCCCTCGTAGCCGTACTCGGGTGGCAACTCGCGGGCGATCCGCTCGGCCTCGGCGAGCACTTCGGTCTTCTCAGTTGTGGGCTCGAGGGGCGTCTCCTCGTCGACCCAGCCGCCGTCGTGGTCGCCGAGAACCCCCGTCGAGGAGGTGTACAGTAGTCGCTCGGGTGTGTGCTCGCGCTCGCCGAACTGTTCAATCGCCGTTTGCAGCCCCTCGACGTAGACCTCGCGGGCCGCCTCGGCACCGCGGCCGCCGCTGCTGGCGGCGAAGACGATGGCATCGACATCCGGCACGGCCTCGAGTCCGGCTGGATCGGTGATATCGGCCGTGACGGCCGCGAAGCCGGCGTCTTCGATCGCCTCGATACCCTCCTCGGATCGGCGAACGCCGATCACATCGTGGCCGCGAGCGGTGAGCTGTCGGCCCAGCTCGAGGCCGACGTGTCCACAGCCCAAAATTGCAACGTCCATGCCCACAGTCGCGCCTGAACGAGTATAACTACCCTGCTCGCAGCGAGACTGGCTGGCACCGGTTGATCGTCGCCTCGAGTCAGGGCGCGCCGTCGGCGATCACGTACTGAATGTGGACGAACTCGGCGAACGACATTGGGGAGCGCTGTTCGATCTTCTGTTGGATCTCTTTCGCCTCGAGGTCGATGTCGATGTGGCTCTCGATCGCCTCGACGTCGAGGACGGCCGTCGACATGCCCAACAGGAGATGTTCACAGGCGATGGTCACGATCTCGTCGGCGTCGGGTTCGCCGTCCTCGAGCGCCAGAATCTGGGCCGCCTCGGTGAGCGTGAGGTCGGGCGACTCGCCCTCGAGTAGCGCCTCGAGGGTGTCGTGGGCGACGTCAGTCGCTTCGGCGACCTCGTCGGGGCCGTGCTGTTCGATCACCGACCGGAGGTCGGCGTCGTACTCCGCACGGAGGTCAGCGGGCGAGTCGGGAACGGTCATCCGCTGTTCGTAGAACATGCCAGAGAACACGGGTATCGCGCTGAAAGGTATTGCTATCGTCGCCACTTCTTGCGGTGGGACGGCTGTCACTCGAGGCCGATCCGAACAACCGATCAGTCGGCGAGAAACACTCGCTCACCGGAACGTTCAACAGGCTACCGTTACATACACGTGACATGAAAGTCGCCCTGATCGGTGTTGGACAGGCCGGCGGCAAAGTAACCGAACGACTCGCCCGATTCGACGCGGAGATGGGTTTTGGAGCCGTTCAAGGGGCGTTGGCCGTCAACTCCGCGAAACCAGACCTCCAGTCGCTCGAGTACGTCGACACCCAACTGATCGGCGCGGACCGAGTCAACGGCCACGGCGTCGGCGGCGACAACGAACTCGGCACCGAAGTCATGCAGTCGGACATCCAGCAGGTGCTGGGCGCACTCGACGGGCGTGTCACCTCGAGTGCCGAAGCGATCTTCGTCGTCGCGGGACTCGGCGGCGGCACCGGCAGCGGCGGTGCGCCGGTGCTCGTCCACCACCTCCAGCAGGTCTACGACGTGCCCGTCTACGCGCTCGGTATCCTGCCGGGGCGCAACGAAGGGGCGCTGTATCAGGCCAACGCTGGCCGCTCGCTGAAGACGATCATCCGCGAAGCCGACTCGACCCTGCTCGTCGACAACGACGCGTGGCACGAGCAGGGCGAAAGCGTCGAAGGAGCCTTCGAGACGATCAACGAGCGGATCGCCAAGCGCGTTGGGCTGTTGTTCGCCTCCGGCGAGGCCGTCGAGGGCGTCGGCGAAAGTGTCGTCGACTCGAGCGAGGTCATCAACACGCTTCGAGCCGGCGGCGTCGCTGCGCTCGGCTACGCCACCGAACTCGCGAGCGAGGACAGCGCCGAGAACATCCGAACCGCGATGAGCGTCTCGCGACAGGCGCTGTTGACGGGGACGAGCCTGCCCGACGCGACGACAGCTGACTCGGCCCTGCTGGTGATCGCCGGCGACCCCGACCGAATCCCCCGCAAGGGCGTCGAGCGAGCCCGCCGCTGGCTCGAGGACGAAACCGGCAGCATGCAGGTTCGCGGCGGCGACTTCCCGCTCGAGAGCGATCGTCTCGGCGCGCTCGTCTTGCTCGGCGGCGCCGAACGCTCCGAGCGCGTACAACAGTTCATGGAGCGCGCACGCGAGGCGAAACGCGCACGTGAGGAAGAGCAGACGGACCACGCCGCGCAGTTCGCCGACGACCGACTCGAGGACCTCTTTTAGCGACGGCTTTCGATCAGCCGACGGGTCGGTGGTCGAACTCGGTTCAACTGTCTGTGTCGGAACTGAACGAGAGCTCGACCGGCTCCGTGTATTTATATATCGTCGCCGAACCCGTGTCACGGCCCAACACAGCCGAGGACGGCCGTGTCAACCGTTTTCAGGGGTTTTGGTACCGGTACATTTAAATTGAAGGCGACAGTAGAGATGAGTACCAGAACGCCACCGGGGCGCGTATCGCTCGACGATCGATGACAGGAAATCTTATTCACCGAGGTTTCGCAGATTGTGAGCGCACGCTGTTCACTGTCGCGTCTCCCACCGATGGACTGACCCCCGAGCGACGGGTGTCGACTCCGTTCGAGACGCCGATCGCCCCCCGGTGCGGGTATGGCACAGAGGTTTGACTAACACATGGTAGACGAATCACAGAACATCGAACTTACAGAGGACGACCTAGAAAACAAATCGAAAGGCCAGCTTATCAAGATGGCCGGGCAGCTCCGAGACCGGCGAAACGATCTCAATCAGATGGCCTCCGAGCGGGCTTCCAACCGTGACGACTTAAACGCTGAGACGCGCGAGAAGGTCGACGAAGCCCAGGAACACCGCGAAAAGCGTGACGAGCTCAACGAGCAGGTCCAGGAACACAAGGACAAACGCAACGAGCTCAACGCCGAGGCCAACGAACTCTTCGACAAAGTCGAACAGCTCAAGTCGGACATGGAACTCGACGAGGGCAAAGACTTAGAGGAGCTCAAAGAGGAGATCGAGCAACTCGAGTTCAAACAGCAGACGGAAGTTCTCTCGAGTGAAGACGAGAAAGAGCTGATCGAGAAGATCGAGTCCAAGCGCGAGGAGTACGAAGAGCGCAAGCAGAAACTCGACCAGAACGAGGACCTCGAGGCGCTCGTCGAGGAAGCCGAGGAAGTGCGTTCGGAAGCCTCGAAACACCACCAGAAAGTCACGGAGCTTGCGGACAAGGCCCAAGAACATCACAACCAGATGATCGAGGCCTACCGCGAAGCCGATGACATCCGTGACGAGGCCGACGAGATGCACGAATCCTTCGTCGAGGCTCAGGAGGCCGCCGACCGCCACCACGAAGACTTCGTCCGCGTCCAGAAGCGTCTGCGCGAACTGGACAAGAAAGAAGAAGAACAGCGCAAGTCCCAGCGCGACAAGAAGAAGGAAGCGGCCAAAGAAGAGGCCGAAGAGATCTATCAGAAGTTCAAGGAAGGCGAGACGCTCGACACCGAGGACCTGATGAAGCTCCAGAAGACGGGGCTGCTCTAACTCGGTTCGTCCACCTGTGTCTTTTTGCGGTTTTTCTCCACCGGCGTGAGCGACTGCGCTGGCCTCGAGTCACTCAGGAGTGTGAACACGTACGCTTAACTCGCCAGCAGCCACAGATGCTGGCATGATTCGAGGTGGTGACGATGGCTAGCGGTCGTGGGATCGCACGTCTGTTGATCGTCGTGGTCGGAGCTGCGGTGTTCGCCGTGATTGGAGTCTCGTTGTTCGTCGTGTATCCGGCGTCGATGGCCGATCTGGCTGGCGTCCTCGTGGCGCTCGTCGTCGTCGTTGCCGGGATTCGAATCGCCGGCAGCGTCGCTGGCTCGCTCTTTCCGGGCTACGACGTCGCCGAGGTCGCCGTCGAGGGGCCGATTACCCGCGACGGTGGCGGGGGGCGACTTCCCTCGAGTCCACGGGGGACGCCGGCTGACGACATCGTCGATCAGATCGACCGGGCCGACGAGGACGACAACGTCGACGCATTGCTGCTGAAGCTGAACACGCCGGGTGGCGAGATCGTTCCAAGCGACGACATTCGGCTCGCTGCCGAACGGTTCGACGGCCCGACGATCGCCTACACGACCGACGTCTGTGCAAGCGGCGGCTACTGGATTGCAAGCGGCTGTGATGAGCTCTGGGCTCGCGACGGCAGTATCGTCGGCTCAATCGGCGTCATCGGGTCGCGCGTGAACGCGAACGACCTCGCCGAGAAAGTCGGCCTCTCGTACGAGCGACTCGCGGCGGGCGAGTACAAAGACGCCGGCACGCCGCTGAAAGAACTCGAGGACGACGAACGGGAGTACCTCCAGGGGTTGATCGACGACTACTACGAGACGTTCGTCGAACGAGTCAGCGACGGCCGCGACTTAGAACCCGAGTTCGTCAGAGACACCGAAGCACGGATTTACCTCGGCGAGGAGGCCTACGAGATGGAGCTGGTCGACCACCTCGGCACACGTCGTGAACTCGAGGACGAACTGGCGGATCGACTCGACAGGGACGCCGTCGCGGTCGAAGCGTTCGAACCCGAGCGACCGCTGATGGCTCGGATTGGCACCGGTGCCCAGCAACTCGCCTACGCCTTCGGGGCCGGCATCGCCGGTATCGCGGAGGATCGAGAGTTTCGGCTGCGGCTGTAACCCGTCTGTCAACGCTGGCACCGTATCGAACGAGTGAGTGGTTTTATCGTCACACAGCATGGAACGGATATCGTGACAACGCTGGTCGTCTGTCTCGATCGAACCGACGACGTGGGCCGCAAGACCGGCCTTCGGTCGCCCGTCGTCGGCTGGGAAGCCGTCCGCGCGCTGGTGACCGACGTCGGACTGGCTGATCCGGAGGACTCGGGAGTGAACTCCCTGCTCGAGACGCTGCGCGTCGCCCAGGACTTACGAGACGAGAACGAAGACGTCGTCGTCGCGGTCGTCTCGGGGGACCGAGAGTCGATGGTCTCGGCGGATCGGGCGGTCGCCCACCAGCTCGACGAACTCGTCGCCGAGTACGATCCCGACTCAGCCGTCGTCGTCATCGACAGTGCGGAAGACGAGCGGCTGGTACCGATCGTCGAGAGCCGTATGCAGGTCGACTCGGTCGACCGTGTCGTCGTCCGACAGGCTCGAGACATCGAATCGACGTACTATCTGCTCAAGCAGTTTCTCGCCGACGAGGAGCTCCGACAGACCGTGCTGGTCCCCATCGGACTCACGCTGTTGGTCTTCCCGATGCTTGCGACCCTTGCCGGGCCTGCTGAGGGTGCCGCGGCGATCACGACCGTGATCGGTGTTTTCCTGCTGTATAAGGGCTTCAACATCGACGAACTCGTCACCGGACTCGCCCATCAGGCACGCGAATCGCTGTACTCCGGGCAGGTGTCGGTCGTTACCTACGTCGTCGCCGCCGGCCTCACGTTCGTTGGGCTCTTTGCGGGCGCACTGGGTGTCTCGAGTCTCGAGCACACCGCGGGCGTAGTGGTTCCGGCGATGCAGTTCGCCTTCGACAGCGTGCCGTGGCTCGTGATGGCTGCGCTAACGGCGAGTGCCGGGCGGCTCCTCGACGAAGCGATTAGCGACGAGCCGATCCGCAGTTCGTATCTGAGCTTGCCCTTTATTGTCGTCGCGGTCGGGCTGGCCGTGCGTGGCTTTTCGGCGTACGTCCTCGAGCAACAGGGCGTCATCGACCCGTTCGTCGTCCCGGCCGCCGAGTTCGGTGCGCTCTCGAACGAGAGTTTCGTCGTGACCGCGGGCGAACGACTCGCCTTGTTCGTCGTGACCGCGATCGTGATCAGTCTCATCGGTGCACGGGTCGCATCGTCCGTCAGCGAGAACGGGCCCGACGAAGAACCCGACGGCAGTGCTGAGTCCGACACGGGCACTGAGCCGGACGCCGCGCTCCGTCCACAATCGGAGCTGACCGACGGCGGGCCGACGGAACCGCCCGCAGACGGATCGGACAGCAGCCGTGCGGATGGGCACAACGAGTAGCCCGATCACCTGACTCGGTACGCATTTACCCCTGTGCGCTCACTGACGACCATGAGCGACGCAGACGGGACGTGGGTAAGTCTCTTTTCCGGCGGTAAAGACTCCGTGTGGGCGCTGTATCGAGCCCTCGAGGACGGCCTCGACGTTTCACACCTCGTCACCGTCCACCCGGAGGGCGACTCCTACATGTATCACGTCCCTGCGACGGATCTCGCGGCACTGGCCGCAGAAAGCACCGGCATTCCGCTTGTTGATGTCAACCCCGGCGATTTCGAGGCGGCCAAGGCAGCCGACTCGAGCACACAGGGTGACGACGAACTCGAGCCACTCGAGGCCGCACTGGTCGACCTCGACGACCGACTCGAGGGGGGGATCGCCGGCGTGACAGCAGGGGCCGTCGAAAGCGAGTACCAGACGAGTCGCATTCAGGAGATGTGTGACCGACTGGGCTGTGAGCTGTTCGCGCCGCTGTGGCAGGAAGACCCGCGGGCGCTGGCCGAGGCGATGCTCGAGGCCGGGTTCGAGATCACGATTATTCAGGTCGCTGCCTACGGCCTCGATGACTCGTGGCTCGGCCGCACCCTCGACCACGAGGCGCTTGCCGAACTGGAACGACTCAACGAGGAGTACGGCGTCCACATCTTGGGCGAGGGCGGCGAGTTCGAGACGCTGGTGGTCGATGGGCCACACATGGACCGACGCATCGCCCTCGAGTACGACACCGAGTGGGACGGAACCCGTGGACGGATACGGATCACGGACGCCCGACTCGAGTAACGGAGACCGGTCGGCTCACTGTGGCGACCCGTTTTTGATCGTCGTGTGAGCACCGATGAGTGCACCCGCGAGATCGAGTTCGTCGAGGTGGGTCCCTTCGTCGATGATCGAGTGACGAACGTCGGCGTTTCGAACCGTCGCCGATGGGAAGATCACCGCGTGGTCGAGCGTCGTGTTCTCGAGGGTAACGTCGTCCATTACGTGGACGTTGTCGCCGATCGAGACGTTCTCGAGGGTCGCCGAGTCGGCGACGATCGACTCCCCGTCGAGATGCCAGGACACGGCGTCGAGGTAGCTTTCGGGCGTTCCGATATCGAACCACGCGTCTTCGAAAGTGTAGGCGTACGTCGGCTCGCGGTTCTGGAGCCACTGGACGAACCAACCCGGCTCGTCCGGGTTGTTACCGTCCTCGAGATACGTCGGCAGCAGCGATAACGAGTCGGCGGGGAACGCATAGCAGGCAATCGAGACGAGCGTACTCTTCGGGTTGTCAGGTTTCTCCTGAAAATCGACGACACGGTCGCCCTCGAGGTCGACGAGGCCGTAGGATTTGGCCTTCTCACGGGAGCCGACGTCGTAGGCGGCAAGCGTCGGGGCGTCCTGTTGCTCGAAGTACTCGAGAAAGTCTGCGATGTCGAAGCTGATCAGATTGTCGCCAGCGATGACCAGCAGGTCGTCGTCGACGTCCTCGCGGTCGATCAGCTGTGCGAGTGCGCCGACGACGCCGAACTTGCCCTGTTCTTTGGACGTTTCCTCCACCGACAGCCGCGGCTTCTCGAACTCGCTCGCGTCGAGGTGGGCCTCGAAGTCAGCCGCGAACCGCTCGTTCGTGCTGACGTAGACCTCATCGATCCGGTCGTCAGACTCGAGGGCGTCGAAGATGCGGTCGATGACGGTCGACTCACCGATCGGGAGAAACATTTTGGGTCGATGTTTCGTGATCGGCCACATCCGAGTCGCGTACCCGCCGGCAAGGACGACGGCTTTCATGACTCGAGGTTCACTTGCCCATGGTAAGTCGTTTGTCCTTTCATAGGAACTGCTGTCGGCCGTGACCGCCGGTCGACGGCTGCCGGCCGTGTCACACAGTATAAATCCCCGACGCCCCTTTCTCGAGCCATGCGCGAGGCCGACGAAACAACACGACAGCGACTTGCCGACGCGCTCCGTGTCGAACCCGCCACACCCAGCGAACTTGCGGTTTCCCTCGATCTGACGCCTGAGTCGGTGCTCCGGCACGCCGAACACGTCTTTCGCTCGGTCGACGGAGCCGAGACGGACGAACAGTTGCTTGTCGCACCACCAACGTGTACGGACTGTGGGTTCGACGACTTCGACGACCTGTTGAACCTCCCCTCGCGGTGTCCCAACTGTAAAAGCGAGGCCGTCTCTGAGCCGACACTGACGATCGAGTGAGCCGAAGCCACCGCTTGACGATTGCGACGTGTCCGACTCGAGGACGGACAGTCATCGATCACGATGTACCCGTTGCAGTGACTATCTCGTTCCGCTGACAACCTGAAACAGATTCGATACTAATATTTACTGGGGAGGCGAGAAACCGATACGAACTCTCGAGCACGCTGGCGTCCAGCATGTGATCCCAGTACCGCCTGTCACCGTCTTCGTCTCCACCTGACAGGGGATGCGTTCGCTTCGAGAGATTATGGAGGATACGAATGACTGCCACGCCCCATCCCGAGTCCGACTGCGTCGAGTTCGTCCTGTCGGTTCTCGAAACCCTCGATACGTGCGAGGCATCGGCTGAAACGATCGACGACGCGTTCGGGTTGCTCGCCGACCAGCGCCGACGGCTCCTGCTCGAGGTGATGCGCACCTACGGAGAATCGCTAACGCTCCCGGACGCCGCCGAGGAGGTCGCCGTCCGCGAAACCGGTCGGCAGATGCAAAACATTTCGGCCGAACACGTCCACGAGGTCTATCTCTCCTTGTACCACGATCACCTCCCGCGACTGACCGATGCCGGACTGCTCGAGTACAATCAGGAACGGGATATGGTCGCGCCGACCGGACTCCCCTGAGACGGGTTGTGGTCTCGAGTACGGGCGGTGCGCGGTGGGCCCGTGATTCTCGCAGTCTGAATGTGCTATATTTTGACGTTCGACGTCGACGTGAGATCGTCGTCGTCATCGATCGGACCGTCGCCGACGTACGTGTAGTCGTCATCGGTCAGATACACCGCTTCGTCTGCGACCGTCACCTCGAGGCCGGTGAGATACGCCCCCTCACAGGGGCCGTACGTACACACGCCGGAGTCAGCGTCGAAGTACGCGCCGTGGTTCGCACAGACGAGTTCACCGTCGCGCATCGGCGCACCCGACCCTTTGTCGATTTTGATATGGGTGAGATGCTGACAGTAGTTGAGCCAGCAGGCGAGGTCCGGTTCGCTGTCGCCCGACTCGTTTGCGACGAGAACCGCCTCTCGGAGTTCGTCGGCCGCGTTCGTGACACGAAAGAGGACCGTCGAATCAGTCGACACTGCCTCGAGTGCAGTAATCCGTTGGGACGCGTCCATCGTCATCTCGGTTTTCGATCACCGACCCTGAACGTTCCGGTATGCCGGATGTCTGACGCAACTTTAACCGCCTGAACGCCAAACGACAGCTATGGACTCCCTTCTCATCTACGGCTCGTATGGCTATACCGGCCGGCTGATCGCCCGCGAGGCCGTCTCCCGAGGAGGGTCGCCGGTCGTTGCCGGCCGTAATGCTCGTGAAGTGACACGGCAGGCCGACGAACTCGGCGTCGAAGGGCGGACGTTCGAACTCACCGATGACGTTTCAGCGACCCTCCAACGGTTCGATGCCGTGGTGAACTGTGCTGGGCCGTTCGTGAAGACGGTCGACCCGATCGTCGACGCCTGCCTCGAGACCGGGACCGACTATCTCGATATCACCGGCGAGTTTCGGGTGTTCGAGCGACTCCGCCAGCGCGACGACGAGGCACGTGCGGCAGGTGTCACCCTGCTTCCGGGCGTCGGATTCGACGTGGTCCCGTCGGACTGTCTGGCCGCGTTCCTCTCCGAACAGCTCCCGTCGGCAACGACACTCTCACTCGGCATCAAAGCACGCGGGCCGCTGTCGCGAGGAACCGCCAGAACTGCCCTCGAGCAGTTCGGCAGCGACGGTGTCGTTCGTCGAAACGGTCGGCTGATCAAGGTGCCACCCGCCTTTCGGACCCGCGAGATCGACTTCGGGGTCGGCCCCGAACACGCCGTCACGATCCCGTGGGGAGACGTCGTCACAGCCGCCCGCAGCACGGGGATCGAGTCGATCGAAGTCTACGCAGCGATGCCGTCGTGGCTGACACGAGCGATGGCGACGACCGACTCGCTCGGGTGGCTCGTCGATCGCCGCCCCGTCAAACCCCTCTTGGAGCGGCTGATCGACACCCGTGTCGACGGTCCCGACGCACGAGAACGGGCTCGAGACACCGCGGTCGTCTGGGGGGAGGCCGTCGACGAATCGACGGGGCAACGGGCCCGCGCTCGAGTGCGAACACCGAACCCCTACACGCTGACGGCCGAGGCTACCGTCAGCGCCGCCGAACGCATTCTCGACGGACGTGATCGGACACACGCGCCGGTTCCAGCCGGCTTCCAGACCCCGTCGTCGGCGTTCGGCCCCGAGTTCGTCCTCGAACTCGAGGGGACAACACGCGAGGTTCTCGAGACGCCGGTTGCGGTCGACGAGGCCGATCGATCGCCGGTCGAATCGGACGACTGAGACGGATTGCTGTACCGCGTTTTGGCCACAGTCGAACGACCGATCGTCGAATCGTGCTGTCTGACAGTATGACGTGCTGATGTCGGCGGTCTCGAGGAACGCCGCCAGTGGCGTCGGCGCGGTGTTTCTGTCGTCTCGAACGGCGACCATATCTCGTATGTTGCTCGAGTGAGAACAATCACCCATGTCGAGTCACTGGGCACTCGCCGGAGCCGGGCTGCTCCTGAGCAGCGGCGTCCTCGCGGCGCTGATCGCGATTTCGTTCCCTGAACTGCCGCTCTCGTCGTGTACCGATGTCGGGTACGTCGGTGACGAGCCGCCCGGTGGCTTCGTCTACTACGAGTTCTACCTGGGCTGGCTCGGGTACTCGCCGGACGGGGGCGTCAATCGGTGCGATACACCGATCGTCACGATCGCCCTCGGACTCCTCGCGCTCGGAAGCGCGATGCTCGGCCTCGAGCGCTGGAAACGGTAACGTTGCGTGGCGACCATGACCCTCCAAAATCACTCCTGATAGCAGGCTCGCTCGACGCGTTCGTCGTACGCCCTCGAGAGCCGCTCCGTCACCGGGCCGCCACCGAGCTTGTGGCCGTCGAGCGTCTCGATCGGGCGCAGTTCCCACGTGCGGTTCGTGAGAAACGCTTCGTCGGCTGTGAGTACGGTCTCGAGGTCGTAGCGGCCTTCGCGAACTGAGAGTCCGGCCTCGGCGGCGAGTTCGAGGACGATCGCCCGCGTAATTCCCGGCAACACGGGACCGTCGGTCGTCGGTGTATGTACGACGCCGTCGCGGACGAACCAGAGGTTGCTCGTCGCGCCTTCGGCAACGTGGTCCTCGCAGTCGAACATAAGCGCCTCGTCCGCGCTTGGCTGGCCGTCTTCGTCCCGAAGCTCCGCGCGGGCCAGAATTCCGTTGAGATAGTTGTGCGTCTTCGCTGCGGCCGGTATCGCGTCGGCGGGGATTCGGCGCGTGTCGACCGTTCGCACGGTCGCCGGGTCGTCCCAGACCGAGTCGCCGTCGACGCCACCACGGGGCAGCGGTTTCACGTAGATGACGACCGTCGGGTCGATGTCGGGTTGGGGCGTGAGTTTTCCCGGCTGGACGCCGCGCGTGATCGAGAGCCGGACGTAGGCGTCCTCGAGGTCGTTCGCTGCGAGCGTCTCGTCGATTCGACCCCGGAGGTCGTTTGCTGCGAGGCCGTGAGCCAACGACAGGGCGTCACAGGTTCGCTCGAGGCGCTCCATGTGGGCGCCCCACGCGAAGACCGTGCCGCCGTAGACGCGCATGGTCTCGAAGGCGGCGTCGCCGTAGCGAAAGCCGCGGTCGTCGACGCTCACTGTGGCTTCGCTCGCGGGGACGAGGTCGCCGTCGACGTGGTAGAGCACGTCGTCGCTCATTCGTGGTCTGCCCCGGACTGTTCGCCGGTTTCGGCGGCGAATCGGCAGAAGTTCGCGATCATCCGTTTGCCGACCGCAAGCGAGATCCCGTCGCCGTCCGCGGCGTCTTCGTGGCGACGCGTCAGAATGCTCTCGGGGTGGAACTGGACGCCGATGTGGGGCTTCTCGCGGTGGCGAACCGCCATCAACACGCCGCGTTCGTCGGTCGTCCGTGCGGTCTCGGCAAGCGAGTCGGGGAGGTCGTCACGTTCGACGGCGAGCGAGTGATAGCGGCCGACCTGAAACGTCGGCGGCAGACCGCTGAAAAGGCCCTCGCCGTCGTGGCTGACCGTCGAGGGTTTGCCGTGGACGACGTGGGGGGCGTGGACGACCCGTGCGCCGTTGGCTGCACACAGCGCCTGATGGCCGAGACAGACGCCGAGAATTGGATACTCGGTTTCGGCGAACAGCGGGATCGAGATGCCGGCTTCCTGTGGGGTTCCCGGCCCCGGCGAGACGATGATTCCGGTCGGATCGATTTCATCGACGGCCGCGAGATCGAGTTCGTCGTTGCGCCGGACGATTACCTCGTCTGCCAGTTCGCCGACGTACTGGACGAGGTTGTACGCGAAGGAGTCGTAGTTATCGACGACGAGAATACGGACGTTTTCGGTCGGCGTCGCCTCACTCATGGCTCTCACCCTTTGTCTCGAGGGCCATCGCGGCTCGTTCACCGAGCGCGTCGTCGACGGCTGCAATCAGCGCGCGGGCCTTGTCGAGCGTTTCGTCGTACTCGCGTTCGGGGTCGGAGTCGTGGACGATCCCGGCCCCCACGCGGAGGTGATACTCGTTGGCGTGGCGAACGAGCGTCCGAATCACGATATTGAGCGTCGCCCGACCGTCGTAGCCGAAGATCCCGACACTGCCCGTGTAGGGGCCTCGCTGAGTCGCCTCGAGTTCGTCGATGATCGCCATCGTCCGGGGCTTTGGCGCGCCCGTGATCGTCCCGCCCGGGAAGACGGCTGCGATCGCGTCGGCCAGCGTCTCGCCCTCTCGAAGCCGGCCCGTGACGTTCGAGACGAGATGCATCACCTCCGCGTAGCGGTCGATCCGTCGATACTCGGCGACGTCGACGGAGCCGTATTCACAGACTTTCCCGAGATCGTTTCGCTCGAGGTCGACCAACATCGCGTGTTCGGCGCGCTCTTTCTCGTCGGTTCGAAGGTCGTCCTCGAGTGTCGCGTCTTCTTCCGGCGTCGTCCCACGAGGCCGCGTCCCCGCGATCGGCTCCGTCCGGAGGAAGTCGCCACCGTGGCCCTCGGACGGCTCGCGCTCGAGGAGCAACTCGGGGCTGGCGCTCACCAGATCCGTGCTGGGGAACTCGAGCAGACACGAGTACGGCGCGGGGTTGACCCGACGGAGGGCGTCGTAGGCCGCGACGGGGTGGACTGCCGCCGGGGCGACCAGCCGTTGTGACACGTTCGCCTGAAACGTCTCACCGTCGTGGATGTACGATTTCGCTCGGCTGACGCGCTCGGCGAAGGCCGCACGTCCGCAGTCGCTTTCGAACGTCGCTTCGGTCGTTGCCGCCGGTGGTTCACCGACGGCTGGCTCGCCCTCGAGTGTCGCCCGTGCGAGTTCGAGCGCTCGCTTGCGGCCACGGTCGTAAGCCGCCTCGAGCGCCGCGTCCGAAACGCCGCCGTCGACTGGCTCGGCCTCGAGCGCCGCGTCCGAAACGCCGCCGTCGACTGGCTCGGCCTCGAGGCGCGGACAGGCCGTGATCCGCAGCGTCACGTCGTCGCCGTCGGTGGGTTCTTCCCACGCTGCGAGCCGGTCGTAGACGCCGACCTCGAGTCGGGGCAGGCCGCGGTCGTCGACGGCAGACTCGGGGAGGCTCTCGAGTTCGCGGGCGATGTCGTAGGCGAGCCACCCGATCGCGCCACAGGGGTAGGGGACGTCACAGTCGCCACGAATCAGGTCGTCACCCTCGAGCAGTCCCTCGAGTGCGGCGAGCGTCGGCGAACCGGTGTCCGCTTGCGAGCGCGGGACTGCATCGGGTGTCACGGTCAGCCGATCGACTGGATCAACACCGAAATAGCCCCAGCCGGGCTGGCCGCCAGTCGTCTCGAGGAACGCCCCGCCACGGGCGTCGGCCGGTCGGGCGCGGCGGTAGGCCAAAAATGGATCGTCGACGGTCACTCGAACTTCGATCGGGAGTCGAACGGCGGTGGGGCGCGTCGTCGAGTCAGTGTCAATCGTGGTGTCGCGCTGTGTGAGCCACTCGTTGGCGGTGGCTCGGAACGACGCGAACGACGTGACGACGCGCGGGTCGCGCATGTGCTCAGGGAGGGAGTGGGTGCCTAATCCTCTTGCGGTTTCGGGCGTGTCAGCGACCTGAACGCAGACCGTCGGCGGTAGAGAAGAGAACGCGCGGGCAGGATGGAACGGGAATTATCGGAGTTCGGCGCGGTCGATCCAGCCCTGAATGCGCTTCTCGGAGATATCGGTCCCCTCAGCGAGTTCGGCGGCGTCCGCGGCGGCGAGTTCGGCGACGGTTTCGACGCCCGCCGACGCGAGCCGATCCGCATAGGCAGGCCCGATTCCCTTGATCGAAGTGACGGGTTCCTGCGTCGTCGGATCGACATCCTGCTCGTCGTCGGCTGGGGTCTCGTCGACAGCGCGCTCGGACTCGTCGGCGTCGGTCGCCGGTGTGGCCTCCTCGAGTTCGCTATCGACCTCGTCTGCGGGTTGGGACTCGGCTTCCTCGACTGGAGACACGTCCGTCGTCGTGGGACCGGTCGCCTCCACCGCGGCGTCGGAGTCGTCTGTGGGTTCGATCACCGAGTCCGTCGACTCGTCGGCGGTGGGCGTCGGTTCGGGCTCGGTGTCGGTGGCCGCTTCAGTTTTCGACCCGGCTGTTGCGCTTGCCGGTGCCGGTGGTTCTGTTCCGGTTGCTGTCGAGGCCGATTTAGCGTTGCGGTCACCCTCCTGTGACCCTTCCCGCTCGACCGTTACCCCGACCTCGCGAGTCTGTCCTCGCTCCGACTCGGTGTCGCCGAGTCCGAGGAGCGATTTCAGCTTCTGGAGGAGTGCCATTGTGCCGATATAGTTGGCACCATCACTTAAATTCGCCTGATAACCGGATGTATCGTCCCGACGGTCGATTCGGCCGACAGCTACAGCTGCGACCGAAGCGCCTCGTTCATCGCGTCGACCGGCGGCTCCTCGCCGGCCCACAGTTCGAACGCCTCGACGCCCTGATAGAGCAACATCCACGCGCCGTCGACGGTCGTCGCCCCGACGGCGGCCGCGTCTTGCAGCAGTCGCGTCTCGAGTGGCTGATAGACGGCGTCCATCACGGCCAACTCCCCGTGGAGCGCGTCGGCGGGCACCGGCGTCTCGTCTGATTCCATGCCGACGCTCGTCGCGTTCACGAGGATGTCGGCCTCGGCGAGCAGGTCGGCGAGCGCGCCGGCCTCGAGGCCGTGGCCCGTCGCCCCCGGAACCGCCTCGGCGAGGTCGTGGGCCGTCGACTCGGTTCGGTTAGCGATCTCGACCGTCGCACCCGCATCCGCAAGCCCGAACGCGATCGCCCGGCCGGCCCCACCGGCACCGACGACGACGGCGTCTGCACCCTCGAGCGTGACGTCGTGGTCGCGCAGGGCACGCATCGCGCCGACGGCGTCGGTGTTGTGGCCCGTTGGCGTTCCATCCCCCGTGAAATCGATCGTGTTGACCGCGCCGATCCGGGTCGCTAACTCGTCGGCGTCGACGAACTCGAGGACGTCCTGTTTGAACGGGATCGTCACGTTCAGCCCCGTGATCCCGAGCGCGTCGGCTCCGTCGATCGCGGCCTCGAGGGCCGCCGGCTCGGGTTCGAACGTGACGTAGCGGGCGTCGAGCCCGAGCTGGTCGTAGGCCGCTTCGTGCATCGGCGGAGACAGCGAGTGTCCGACCGGGTTGCCGAGCAACCCGAAGATGTCCATAGCCATACGCCACACTCGAGGCGGTGGGGATATATACTGCCCGACAGGATGCCGGTGTGAGACGGTCTGCTGTGCCCGTGTTCCATCAATTGCCGCCCCTGTCGCCCGTGATCGGCGGGCCGTGACGCCAGTCGTCCGTCTGCGCGGGGCGGGCCCGTTACCAGCGACTGGGGTATGTCCCGGTCACTTATGGCTGGGTCGGCCCATGTCTCGATATGGACATTCTGGTTCCGATCGACGACTCGGAGACGGCACGGGCGGCACTCGAGCACGCCGTTGACAGGTATCCCGAGGCGACGATCACGGTGCTTCACGTTATCGACCCCAGCGTCTCGAAGTACGGCAACGGCGGGATCTACGCCTACGAGTCGATACTCGAGACGCGCAAAGACGCCGCAGCGGAGCTGTTCGACGACGTGACCACGCTCGTCGCTGCCCACGAGGGCGAGGTCATCACGGAGACCGTCGTCGGAAGCCCGGCTCGAGAGATCGTCACGTACGCGGACGATCACGGGAGCGATCACATCGTCATGGGGAGTCGCGGTCGCTCGGGTGCAAGTCGAGTGTTGCTTGGCAGCGTTGCCGAACGCGTCGTCCGTCGTTCACCCGTCCCGGTGACGATCGTTCGCTGAGACGGAGTTTTCGTGTCCCGTCTGCATCAGTTGACGCCGTGTTCGGTTCCGGGCTCCTTTTGCCCTGCTGTGCAGTAGCGGTCGTCATGCTCTCCGGACCGGCGTTCGCTCTCGTCCTCCTTGCGGCCGGCATCGTCGCGCTCTATGGCGGTGCCGAGTTGCTCGTCGCCGGAGCCGGCCGGCTCGCACTGGGTGTCGGACTCCGGGCTGCAACCGTCGGCGTGACGGTGATCGCCTTCGCGACGACCGCCCCGGAGCTGTTCGTCGCGACTATCGGTGCGGTGAACGTCTCGACCGATATCGGTCTCGGTGCCGTCCTCGGCTCGAACATCGCCAATATCGGGCTCGTGCTCGGCGTCGCCGCGCTCATCAAGCCGTTGCACATCAGCCAGACGGCGATGCGGCGTCACGTGCCGTTCATGCTCTTTGCAGTGGTCTTACTCGTCGCGCTCGGCATGGACGGAACGATCGGCCGACTCGAGGGGGCGGTCTTTCTGCTGGTCCTCGGCGGCTTTACGGCGTATCTGATCTCCTCCGCCAACACCAATCCGGCACCGGCGGATGACCGTCCCGGCGCTGGCGACGGCATCACGCTGCGAGCTGTTGTGCTCGTCCTCGGTGGGTTGCTGGCGCTCGTGCTCGGCTCGCGATGGCTGGTGTCGGGTGGCACTGCGTTGCTGTCGGCACTCGGCGTGTCGGATCTAGTGATCGGGCTGACGGTGCTCGCACTCGGCACCTCGTTGCCGGAGCTTGCGGCGTCGGCCGTCGGTGCCGTCCGCGGCGAGACCGAGTTCGCCATCGGCAACGTCGTCGGCTCGAACATCTACAACATCCTCGCCGTCCTCGGGATCGTCGCCCTGATTACGCCGATCGAGATCGCCTCGAGCACGCTGTGGTTCGAAGTCCCCCTCGTCGCCGTGTTTACGGTCGTTCTCGTCGGGATGATGGCGTATGGCCGAACGCTCACCCGATTCGACGGTGCCGTCCTCGTCGGCGGCTACGTCGTCTTTCTCGCGCTGCTCGCTTCCTGATCGAGTCGAACACCGCGACCGGAACAGGGGCGTCGACGAAAGGTAGCGAGCTATAACGGCAGTGGCGTCGCCTGTTCGTGTTCCCGGCTCGCATCGGCACAGCGGGCTTGCAACTGATCCAGTCGTGGGCCGATGTGCTCGCGAACGAGTTTGACGAGCGCGTTTGCCGGCCCATCACCGGTGATCGCACTCGCACAGTCGTCCGCATCGTCGGCCGTCACGAGCATCACACGTTCGCGGTCGGCAAAGACGATGCGCCCGTGGTGGATGTCGTCGACCGGGAAGTTCAGCCAGTCGAACTGTGGCTTACAGACCGTCGCCTCGGGGACGGCCGACCGAACGGTGTCTCGCACACGTGGTGAGCGCGAGCCGATATAGACATCGACGCCGCGCTCCGTGGCGGCCTGCCAGCGCTCGAGACAACACTGCCGAGTCATCTCTTCGTCGGGAGCCGTCACGAACAGCTCTTCGTCGGCGCTGTCGGCGATCTCGTGGCCTCGTTCGATGACACGTGCGCCGCCGTCGATCGTCCAGTACGTGCCTGTCCCACCCTGTTCGGCGTTCGTCTCGCGCTCGTCTCCGTCGCTTCCAGCCTGTTTTTGCATCGCCTCGAGTCCCACGACGACCTCGCGAAGCGGACTCGCGGTCAGCCAGTCGGCCCGCCACGTCGCCGCCTCGGCGTTGAGCGAGACGGTTTCGCTCGAGTGGTCGTACTCGACGAGGTCGGCTGCCGCAAGCGAGGGCAGGTAGTTGTGTCGCAGCGCCGTCGCCACGGGCCGCCAGTCCGACTCCTCGAGGTCGACGAGGCGACACTCCTCCTCGTGGGCCGTGATCATCGCGGCCAGATCGGCGACGGCGAGTTCGCCACGCTGTCGCGCCAGGATGGCACAGCTCAGCCGGCAGCGTGCGGGCTGGAGTGCATCGAGCAGTCGGTCGAGCGACGCGTCGTCGATGGCTGCCCCACCAGATGGGTCCGCGAGGACGTCGCTGACCCACTCGGTCTCGAGGATCGGATGCTCGGCGAGAGCGATCCGTCGTGTGTCACCGTCGTCGCGTTCGGTTACCAGCCCGACATCGAGAAGCCGCGGGACGTGATGGTGAACGAGTTCGATGTGTGCCGCGTGACACTGCTCGTCAGTAACGATCGGACAGCCGTGGTCACGAACGGCGACCTCGGTTGCAAGCGTCTCGACCGAGAGCGGCTCCGACTGGCTCCCGGCTGGTTCCATCCGCTCGAAAAGGATCGAGAGCAGATATCGCCGGCGGGGATCGGCGAGAACGTCGAACGCTGTGGTCGTTCGTTCGGCAGTCAGGCTGGAACTCATTGCCTGAAGAAGACGACGAATGCCGGAAAGGAGTGTACCAGCATACTCTGGTATGGTCGGTCGAGACCGGCCGCCGACGCGCGCCACTCAGTCCGATCGCTCGCCGTTGACGGCGGTGCGGTCTTCGAAATACGTCGTCAGGAGCTTCGCCTGTGCGACCCGGAGATGCTGGTGGAACGTCTGCCGAGCGATCCCGAGTCGCTCGGCGATTTCGCTGGCGTCACTGTTTCGCGTCGGCCACTCGAAGTAGCCGCCGTAGTAGGCCGCCTCGAGGGCGGCTCGCTGTTTGTCGGTCAGCCTGTCTTGTACGCGTCGCCGGAAGTCACCGCGAGTTTCGACTGGCCGTTCGACGGTGCGTTTCGAGAGCAGTTCCGTCTCGGGGTAGGTCTCCGAAATCGCGGAGACCAGTTCCCGAACGGCGACGTCCGGGCTGGCCTGAACGACGATGCTCGAGACGCCGTCGTCGATGATCTGCGATCGCATCCGCGCGCCGTAATCCGCGAGCAGGCTGGTGATCGTCGGGCCGTAGACCACGAGCTCCCAGTAGCTCTCGTCCCCGCTGGTGTCGATATGGCGAACCTCACCGATCTCGGCGTGCTCGTCGGTGAACGTCTGGACTGTGTCCGGATCGATGCCGGTGACGGAGACGTAGTAGACGAACACCTCTTCGGTCAGTGGCAAGACGTGATCGAGACTCAGTCGACACCCCAGCGTCGACGAAAGCTCCGTACAGACGTCCCTGTGATCGGTCGACTCGAACTCGAGTTCGACGGCGGTGTCGAGATAGAGCAGTCGACGGACGGCCATCGCGTTGAGCGCATGCCCGACCGTCGCGCCGAACTCCTGGAGGACTTCCCGTTCTCGGTCGGCAAACGCGACCGCGTCCTTCGCAGCGACGAGGAGGACGCCGAACGTCCGGCCACTCGCCGTGATCGGAACGGCCGCAACCGAGCCGTAGTCGCGCTCGCGAGCGTCGGCTCGCCAGCGGTCGATCGAATGCTCTCGAAGCGAGTGATAGCACTGGACGGTCTCCGTTTCGAACGGTGACGCGCCCGGGCCATCGGCCGGCGGCTCGACGAACGTCGAGAGCATATCGGCAGCGCCGGCCGCATCAGTCCCGGCCCACGAACGCGGCTCCAACGGCTGTGTGCCGCCGGTCGAGGCGATATCACCCTGCCCGATAACGGCGAACTGGTAGGGGTCAGCAGCCGCGAACGCGTCGACGATTGCGGTCTCGACCGCTTCGCGGGTCTCCGCCGTGACCATCGTCTCGTCGATCGTCCGGATCGTCGCGTTGAGGCGCTCGAGGCGCTCGAGTTCTCGCTCGCGGGCTTTGCGATCGCTGACGTCACGCCCGACGCCCGTAAAGCCGAAGACGATCCCGTCCGCCCCGGTGATCCGTGCGCTGTTGAACTCGAAGGGGATTCGACGGCCGTCGCTCGTCAGCACCCGCCCTTCGGCAGTGACCCGGTCGCCGTCGTGCAGGACTCGGTCGATCGCATCACGGATGTGCTCGCGGTCTTCCGGGACGATGAACTCGAGAGCACGCTTTCCCTCGAGGTCGTCGGCGTCGTAGCCCGTCACCTGTTCGAATCGCCCGTTCCACTGGACGAGATTCCCGTCCGTACCGAACGCATACAACAGGTCGGGCTGGGCCTCGAAGATGCTCTCCGTGAGTGCTTTCTTCTCGCGGAGTTCGCGTTCGCGTTTGTACTCGTCGGTCCGATCGTGGAGAATGCGGAGATAGCCCCAGAGCGGGGCGGGCTGCCCGTCGGCGTCAGCCTCGCCGACGTGTCCGAGATCGAGCCCATGGTCGTGGTCTCGGATCGGAACGAGTACTTCCCGGACCCAAAACCGACTCCCGTCGGGGCGGACCCGCCACCCTTCGTCTTCGGCTCGGCCGTCGGTACGCGCCTGCTCGAGCAGGTGGGCTGGGTGGCCAGCCTCGCGTTTCGCTGGGGGAAAGAACGTCCGATACGGCGTCCCCTCCAGTTCGTCGTCGCCCGTCAGCTGACTGTCATGGTCGTTCCATCTCACGAGTCGGCCGTCGGCATCGAGTATGGAGACGGCGTACTCGCTAACGAGATCGGCGAGCTGTCGGACGTCGAGACTGAACGTCGACGGGATGTCGACGCCACTCGACCGGGGTGGCGATTCCTCCGAGTCGTCGCTGTCATCCGGGAATAACGGAGTCATAGAGCGGAAACAGGGTCGTCAATAGTTGTTCCTGTTGCCAGTTACCATTCGCAGGACTGAAAAACCGACGGTACCCATCACCTAGATTTTCACATATGTTCCGATCAGGGTCGGGCCACACTCGAGTCGGCGTCGAGAACCGACGGCGTTACCGGGTCCCGGCCCACGCATTCGAGTATGACTGCGCTCGCGATCGTCGAGAGCCGGGCCGACCGCGCGTCGGTCCACATCTGTGAGCAGCTTCGCGACCTCGCCGACTGGGACGCCCTCGAGGACGAGACCCGACCCGCAGCCGACGGCGGCGGCACCTATTACCGACGAGACGGCGTCGAGTTGCGGTCGTTCGACGACTTCCATCTCGACCTCGAACACCCTGCCGAGGCGTTCGACTGCGACCCCGACCTGCTCGTTTTCGCCTCGCGTCACTCGGGCGATACGGGCCCGCTGCTGACGGGCCATTTCACGGGCAACTTCGGCTCGGCGGAGTTCGGCGGCGAGGCCGATGCCGTCGCTGAGGCCTGTCCGAACGCCCTCACACAGCTGCTCGAGGCGTTCGACGAGTACGCCCCCGAGGGCTACGACGTCGGGATGGAGTGTACCCACCACGGCCCCACCGACGTCGGCTGTCCGTCGCTGTTTGCGGAACTCGGTAGCGGCGACGAGCAGTGGGACGACCCCGACGGCGCGGCGGCCGTCGCTCGCGGCATTCTCGCGCTTCGGGACGTCTCACCCCACCGCAGTACCCAGGTGGTCGGCTTCGGCGGCAACCACTACGCCCCCCGCTTTACGCGCATCGTCCGCGAGACGCCGTGGGCTGTCGGTCACATCGCCGCCGACTGGGCGCTCGAGGCGATGGGCCATCCCGACGCCCACCGTGACGTTCTCGAGGCGGCGTTCGACGCGAGCGAGGCCGAGATGGCCGTGCTCGACGGCGAGTGGCCGGTGCTCGAGGAGACGCTCGAGGAGTTCGGTGTTCGGCTCGTCAGCGAGACGTGGCTGCGCGAGGTCGGTGATCGATCGCTCGAGACCGTCGACGCCGTCGAATCCGCCCTCGGAGCAGTCGACGACGGGGTTCGCTTCGGCGACCGACGGACCGAGTCGATTGCCGTCGTTGACCTCCCGACCGAACTGGTCGACGCTGCAAACGGACTCGATCCGGCGGCGGTGCGACGGGTCGTCGAGGCGAACACCGTCGCTTTCACGACCGACAACGGCGGGAGTCGAGTCGGCGCACGCGCTGCGATCCCCGATTCGCACGCGGGGTCGTCGGATTCGACGGGGACAGCGTCTGCCAGCGCGACGATCATCGAGGGGCTTTCGCGTGTCCTCGAGGAGAAGTACGAGACGGTCACGCTCGAGGACGACGCCGTCGTCGCCGAGCGGACGAGTTTCGATCCGTCACTCGCTCGTACGCTCGGCATTCCTGAGGGACCGAAGTTCGGCGCGCTGGCAAACGGCGAGTCCGTGACGGTCGACGGCGAAACAATCAGCCCCGAGACAGTTCGAAGCCAGCAGACGGATCGGTTTCCGATCTAGCGACCTCGAGACGGCGGCGTACCTTCCGTCTGCCGTCTCGAAAACGGAATCCGGCGACGCCGTCCGCTGGCGGGCCCGCGCCGGGCGACGTCAGACAGTCGTCTGACGTGTAGGGGAAAGGTAATTATGCTCCATCTTTTAGAAGGTGCCAAGAATGGACTCCATCATCGACGACGCCATCGACGAGGCCGAAAACGGGGAGCCGGCGACGGCCCCCGACGACGCCACCTCACAGAACGGGCAGTCGCCGGACGGAGACGAATCGACCACCCAGCGGACGGGAACGATGACCGACGATCAACTCGAGGACGTACTGCAGGACCTCCAGACGGACATTACGGTCGTCGGCTGTGGCGGTGCCGGCGGCAACACCGTCAACCGGATGCACGAGGAAGGGATTCACGGCGCGAAACTCGTCGCCGCCAACACCGACGTCCAACACCTCGTCGAGATCGAAGCCGACACGAAGATCCTGATGGGCGAGGAGAAAACCGGCGGCCGCGGTGCCGGCTCGCTCCCACAGGTCGGCGAGGAAGCCGCTCTCGAGAGCCAACAGGACATCTACGACGCCATCGACGGCTCTGACATGGTCTTCGTCACGGCCGGCCTCGGCGGCGGCACCGGTACCGGCTCCGCCCCAGTCGTCGCCAAAGCCGCCCGCGAGGCTGGCGCGCTGACGATTTCGATCGTCACGACGCCGTTTACGGCAGAAGGAGAGGTCCGCCGAACCAACGCCGAAGCCGGCTTAGAGCGCCTGCGTGACGTCTCCGACACCGTCATCGTCGTCCCCAACGACCGTCTGCTTGACTCGGTGGGCAAACTGCCCGTCCGACAGGCGTTCAAAGTCTCCGACGAGGTGCTCATGCGCTCGGTCAAAGGGATCACCGAACTCATCACGAAACCCGGCCTCGTCAATCTGGACTTCGCCGACGTTCGCACCGTGATGGAACGCGGCGGCGTCGCCATGATCGGCCTCGGCGAGTCCGACTCCGAAGCCAAAGCGCAGGATTCGGTCAAGACCGCGCTTCGCTCGCCGCTGCTCGACGTCGACATCTCCGGCGCGAGTTCCGCGCTGGTCAACGTCACCGGTGGCAACGACATGGCCATCGAAGAAGCCGAAGGCGTCGTCGAGGAGATCTACGACCGGATCGACCCCGACGCGCGTATCATCTGGGGGACCTCCATCGACGAGAGCCTCGAGGGCAGCATGCGGACCATGATCGTCGTCACGGGCGTCGAATCACCGCAGATCTACGGTCGTCAGGACGGCGAGGCCGTCCAGCCCGCGGGCGCAGGCGGCGACGACATCGACTTCGTCGACTAACGCCGGTCGACTCACCTTGCTGTCGGACCACAGCGACCGATGGAGTCCATCGTTCACCGTTCGTTGATCCCGTGTCCCGACTGTGCTTGGCCGCGCCGGAACTGACTTACAGCCACCGTCGTGAGGTGAGGGTATGCAATCAAACGGCCACGCGGGTGACTCGAGCGAGCCGATCGCCGGGCAGACGATTCGACACGGGACCGGGGTGACGGCGACCCGTGCGTTTCCGACGAACGCGTATCCGTCGAATCTCGACCCGTTCGTCCTGTTCGAGCGCTTTTTCATCGACCCGAACGAGGGGTTCCCAACCCATCCCCACCGCGGCTTCGAGATCGTCTCCTATATGCTCGAGGGCGGAATGGAACACGCGGATTCGCTTGGCGTGTCCAACACCGCAGCCACAGGCGATGTCATGCGAATCACGACCGGGAGCGGCATCGAACACTCGGAGTTTCCGGCCGACGATGCGGCCTGTAACGGGCTGCAGCTCTGGATCAATTTGCCACGCGACAGGAAAGCGATCGACCCCGAGTACGTCGATGCGGCTGCCGACGAGCTACCGACGGCGACGGACGACGGGGCAACCGTCACGACCGTCGTCGGTGCTGGCTCGCCGATCGACCTCGAGACGCCGATGGAGTACCTCGACGTTCGCGTGAGCGAGTCGTGGACGTGGTCGATTCCCGATGGCTGGTCGGGCTTTTGCTACGGCGTTGCCGGCTCGGGTCTCGTCGACGGCGACGCCTTCGGCGAGGGGGACGTGCGTCCGGTCACCGACGGTCGGTCCGTCGAGATCCGAAGCGAGGACGGCCTCCGCGTCGTCGCCGTGTCGGGCCAGCCACACGGCGAGCCGATCCGCCAGCGTGGGCCGTTCGTACTGTAACGATCGGTGACGATCGGTTTCGAACAGTCGCCGTGCCGACAACAGTCCGTCTCAGTCGTCAGCAGGCGTTCCAGCACACGACCCGCCAGCGAGATCGCCCTCGATGCTCGGCGGGTACTTGCCACGCTCGAGTTTCAGATCCGACTGGGGCCGTGCCATACAGGTGAGCGCGTAGCGTTCGGCCTCTTCCTCCGTCAGACCGCGCGCTGCGGGCTGGGTGACCTCTCCCTCGAGGATCTCCGCCGAACAGGCCAGACACATCCCGACGCGACAGGAGTACTCCTGGGCGATCCCCGCCTCGAGACAGCGACTCAGAATCGTCTCTTTGTCCGAACAGGTAATCGTCTCACCCGTCCCGACGAACTCGATCGTGTACTCGGTCATACCGTTCGGTACGGCCGACCTCACTAAAACTCTTTATTTCACCGTATCGAGACGAGGCTGCGAGGTCGACTGACGGCGTCGCCGCCCGGTCGACAGTCCGTCGACGGTCCCCGGATCGTGAAATTGTTACCGACAATCCGACGAACCGACCATAAAACGTTTTCTTCCTCTGGTGACCATCTTGTTGGTATGAGTACGCAGGAGCAGTCGGCCGCCCCCACGACGCAGACCCAGTCGCCGGACGTGGTCGTCGTCGGTGCCGGAACGGCGGGCTGTTATGCCGCCGCGACTATCGCACGAGCAGGCTACGACGTCGTCATCCTCGAGCGCAAGACCGAGGACGAAGCGGGCCATATCGCCTGTGGCGACGCACTGAAAGGCGCTGATGCCTTCCCCGAGGCGATCCCCAAATCGAAACTCGAGCCCGCGTTTACGAACACGGGCGTCGACCACGGCCGGTTCGAAATCCCACAGGAGGATACCGTCCTCGAGATCCCGATTCCCGGTGAACTGGCCGTCATCGACCGCTGGGAGTACGGCCGACGCATCATCGAGGGAGCCGAATCCGTCGGTGTCGACTTCCACTACGATACGGTCGTCAACGACGTCACGCAGGCTGATGACGGCCGCGTGACGGGTGTCGAAGCGATCCGGAAAGGCGAGCCCCGAACCTACGAAGCGGCGGTCGTCATCGACGCCGCCGGCTCGCTCTCGGTGCTTCAAGATCACGTCGACTTCTCTGAGTCGACGTTCGATACGAACGTCAACTACAGCCACTTCTGTTCGGCCTACCGCGAAATCGTCCACGTCGACGAACCCGTCGAGTGGGACGACGCCCTCGTGTTCAAGCCAACCGAACGCGCGGCGGGCTATCTCTGGTATTTCCCCCGCACCGACACCGAAATCAACGCCGGACTGGGCTTCCAGATGACCGAAGAGCCGATGAAACTCGTCGACGACCTCAAACGCGACCTCGAGAACCGGCCGGAGTTCGCTGGCGCGGAAGTCGAGGACAAACTCGGCGCGGCCCTCCCGACCCGGCGACCGTACGACTCCGCGGTCCATCCGGGCTACATGGCCGTTGGCGACGCTGCCGGCCACGTCAACCCGACGACTGGCGGTGGCATCGCCGGCGCTGCCTACGCCGGCAAGTACGCCGCCGAAGCCGCGATCAAGGGTCTCGAGACCGGCGACGTCGGCGAGAAAACCCTCTGGGAGTACAACGAGCGCGTCATGGACCACTTCGGCGCACGGTATGCCGCCTTGGACGTCTACAACATCCTCTCGACGGCCATCGACGTCGACGACCTGATGGGGCTGCTCGCCGCGATGCCCGGCGAGAAACTCGCGGAGGCGCTGTACTCGGGGAGTACGAGCATCGGCCCGAAACTTGCCGCAGAAAGCCTGTACAACAGCCGTGGCCACTGGGGCACGATCTGGAACTTCTTCCAGACCAAGCGCCGGGCTGACGACCTGCTCGAACTCTACGAGGCTTACCCCCACCATCCCGCCGCCCTCGAGCACTGGCAGGAACGCCGCGACGACCTGATGGAACAGGTGTACGAGACGACTGGCGCTGATCCCAAGTACTGACCTTACAGTCGGTTTGCTGGGTACCGTTTTTGTCCCCACATCTCATCCTTTTCGACCGGGAATCTCGAGTAAACTGTCGTGTCACCAGCGATACAACAGCTCGACGCACAGACGTTAATAGCGACATGATATAAATACTAACTGGCCAAAAACCTACTCTGTTAGGGGTCTTGGTTATTCTTGTTGGTAGGCTACACTGTCTCGATGGTACAACAACACACACGCCGACGCGCACTGTCACTGATCGGAGCCACTGGGGTCATCGGCCTCGCGGGCTGTCTGGGTGGCGACGATGGAACGGACGACGATGGGATGGCTGACGACCACGATGACGACATGGACGACGACGCCGAGAACGGAGCGATGGACGACCATGACGCAGGGGTCCGTGTCGCCCACCTCTCGCCTGATGCGCCAAACGTCGACGTCTACGTCGACGGCGACACCGTCCTCGAGGACGTTCCCTATCGGGCTGTCAGCGACTACCTCGAGCTCGCCCCCGAGACGTACGGGGTGATGATCACCGCCGCCGGCGACCCCGACACCGTCGTCTTCGATGACGACGTTGAGGTCGGTGACGGCGACTACACGATCGCCGCCCTCGGCGAACTCGCAGAGGAAGAGAATCAGCCGTTTGCACCCGCAGTACTCGAGGATGACCTGAGCGACCCCGGTGAGGACGCCCGCATCAGACTCGTCCACGCCTCGCCAGATGCGCCCGCCGTCGACGTCACGGCCGGCGATGGCGAGACAGTACTGTTCGAGGACGCTGCCTTCGGCGACGCTGCCGCCGTCGAGGTCCCCCCTGAAATGTACACTCTCGAGGTCCGTGCAGCGACCGAGGACAACGACGGCGATGTGGTCGCAACGTTCGACGTCGAACCGATGGCCGGCACCGTCTACTCGGCCTTTGCGGTCGGCTACCTCGAACCCGAGGCTGCGCCGGCAGACGAACCGTTCGACCTCGAGGTCGTGGTCGATGCTGAACATCACGACGATGCCGACGCTGGTGACGATCACGATGACTATGATGATGATGATGATGACGATGACAACGATGACGACGGGTACTGATCGACAGGCCACCTCGGACCGCCGGTTGCCAGCCGACGACAACTGATTCGCTTTTTTCTGAACCCCACGTCCCGACGCGCTGCCGCTTAGAACCCTCTTTGGTTGATCCGCTCGATTGCGCCGGCGATCACGTCGATACCATGGGCTACACTCGCCTCGTCGATGTCGAACGTCGGCGTGTGATGGCCGCCGGGGTGGTCCGTGCCGATGCCAACGTAGCAGGCGGTGCCGCCGTTTTCCTGGACCGCTTGCATCAGGAACGTCGCGTCCTCGCTGCCGCCGAGTTCGTCGCGCTCGAGCACTCGTTCGACGCCCTCAGTCCGTCCCGCGACGTCGGCGACGATGTCGACGAGTTCCTGATCGCTCGTCGCGCTCGGAGCTTCCGCGCCGATGGAAAACTCGACCGTGCATTCGTGCATCTCGGCGGCGCTGCGGACCACGTGGCGCGCTTTGCTGTGCATGTACTCCATCAGCTCGGTCGTCTCGCCGCGAACTTCGGCGAGGATGCGCGCTTCTTCGGGGATGACGTTAGCAGCAGTGCCGCCCTCGACGACGCCCGCGTTGACTCGCGTCGCGCCGTCGTTGTGCCGGGGGATGCCGTAGAGGTTCTGGACGGCCGTCGCCATCGCTTGGACGGCGTTTTTGCCCTGTTCGGGGTGGCCGCCAGCGTGGGACGACTGGCCTGTGAACTCCGCCTCGAGGTGGCGAACGGCGAGAAAGCCGTCGATGCCGGCGACGATCTCGCCGGTCGGGTGGTCGAGGCCGATATGGAGCGCCAGCAGGTGGTCGACGTCCCGAATGTGGTCGCTTTTGGCCATCGACTTCCCGCCGCCGACGACCTCCTCTGCGGGCTGGAAAAAGACCTTCAGCGTGCCCGAAAACTCACTCTCAGCGATTCGCTCGAGGACGCCGACGCCGATCGTCGCGTGGGCGTCGTGGCCGCAGGCGTGCATCGCTCCCTCGTACTCGGATCGGAACCCCTCCGCAGCGGGTTCGTGGGCCGCGTCGTCGGATTCCTCGACCGGCAGCCCGTCGATGTCGACCCGGAGCCCGACGGTGGGTCCCTCGCCGCGCTCGAGGACGGCGACGAGTCCCGTGTAGCCGCCTTCGAGCGACTCGAGTACCGCCTCGTCGACCCCGGCCTCGCGGGCGCGGTCGTACCAGCGAGCCAGTTCGGCCTCGTCGGGGACGGCCATTCGGTGGTCGCCCGCGATGGCGTCCGGCCCGACGTGGAGTGCGTCGAGGTCGAGTCGTGACTCGAGTGCTGTGGCGAGCCGTGCGGTGGTGTAAAACTCACACCAGGCGGGTTCGGGTCTGCGATGGAGGTCCCGACGCAGCGAGATGAGCTCCGATTCGGTGAGTGCCATACGCATCCGTTCGACGACAGAACGTATAGGTGCCACTGAAAATCAGTGTCCCGTCGAGTGTACGCCAGCTGCGTGCCTCTGCTCACCCTTGCTGTGCGGTCTCCCGAGCGATGGGTGCCTCGAGGTCTTCGAGCGCCCACGTGACGACCCGGGCTTGAACGAGCTCTCGGTCGGATGGCGGATACTCGGTGTTGCCGGCGAGAATCCGCTGGCTGTCGGTCCAGAAACGCTCCTCGATGGGCTGGTGGTCGGGCACGTCTTTCGTTCGGTTGGTGAACGCCTCGAAGTCCTCCCGGAGATCGAAAGAGGCACGGGCGGCGTTACACCGGGGTAACGGCGTCATGCCGGTCTCGAGGACGAGTTCACAGACCGTCTCCCAGTCTTCCTCACAGAAGTACAGCGACACCTCTCCGATGACGTCCTGCCAGGCGATGGCCTCGCCGTGTTTCAGCTGTTGGATCGCCCGTGGCGGCAGGTCGATTCGGTGGTCGATATCGTGGCGCTCACAGAGACAACAGGGCTTCTCGGTCTTGCCCGTATACATTGTCCGACCGTTTGGCTCGAGCGAATAAAAGCAGCAAGCCAACGTGGGCGAGCGTTGCGTCGCGGGCGTTAGTTTCCGCGACCGACGCCACGAATCTGCTCGACTTCGGCCTCGATGTGGACCGAATCAGGAAAATTCTGCTCGGCGATGTTGCGCGCGAGGTCGTCGTGGCCGTGAATCTCGAGTTCGCGGGTGAACACGGTATACTGCCACGAGGAGAACTGGCGGTCGTCGTCGGCGTGGAGCCGACACCGCTGGGGCACAGAGAGCTTCTCGGGTGGATGGGAGTGGGGCCCTTTCAGTGCAGCCCCCTTGCGCTCGGCGGTGGATTTGATATCTTCGACGATCCCATCCAGCGCGGCTCGATCGCCGCTCTGGAGCGTGAGGCGGGTAACGAAGGTCATAGTTGTGCTGTCCATTCGTCAACGGCCGGTGCGTAAAAACTTGCTGAGATACGCCCAGTTCGTGCTGTGTGCGGTGAACGAATTGGGACCGATCACGGGGGCGTCCGTCGATATCGTCCCACCGAATAGCACATACGCTGGACGAACAGTCCGATATTCTCTTAACGTCGCACCTGTTATCACAGTTAATGGCAGTTGAAGCTACGAGCGCAGGCGCGATCCTCTTCCGCGATACGCGGGGCCGGCGCGAGTATCTTCTACTCAAGAGCCGCCCAGGCGATTGGGAGTTTCCCAAGGGCGGTGTCGAAGGAGATGAAGAGCTACAGCAGACGGCGATCCGCGAAGTAAAGGAAGAGGCAGGGATCGAGCAGTTCCGACTTCTCGACGGCTTTCGTGAGGACTACAACTACGTCTTCGAGGCGAACGGCAAGACGATCCACAAGACCGTTCACCTCTTTATTGCGAAATCGTTCGAGGCCAGCGCGGAACTATCAAACGAACACCGGGACCTCCAGTGGCGCGACTACGAGCAGGCAGTCAACACCGTCACACAGGACGGGCCACGAGAGATCTTAGAGCAGGCCCACGAGTTCCTCGACGACCGCGAGGAAGACGAGGAGTAGGGCCGCCCAGCCGGTCAGTCTTCGGGACTGCTGGCGAGTGACGACCACATCTGTTCGAGGACGCCTCGAGCCCCGTGTGGAACGCGAGTCGCCCACACCCACGTCAATCGAGCAGTACTTTTGCCATCGTCGCGCCAAGGCACGGTGTGGAGCGTACGCAGACCGAATTTGCGTTCGAACTTCGGTGTTGTCGCTGGGCCGAACGCGTCTGGCCGCCGGCCGAGTCGGGCAGTGGCGACCGCGTGATCGTCGCCCGCCAACTCGGCACTAAACGCCGTCGCTGGGACACGATCGTCCTCGAGTGCGATCCCGAGGCGCTCCGCGAGCGCGCGAAGTTCGGCCGCGAACGACTCGACAGTGACCTCTTACACATCGTCCGCAACGCGCCCACGGCGTGGACGTACTATCGCGACTGTCTCCCTGAGCCCGGCTACCCGTGGCGCTACGTCCGCGAGGCGATTCATCGAGCCGCAGATCGCGGCATTCTCGAGACCCGAAAGTCGGGCAACCGCATCCAGATCCGCCGGAAATGGCCCTATCCCGACTGGCTCAACCGGATCGTCGCGATCGAGAACAAACCCGACCTCGACGCCAGCGCGGCTCGCGCGCTCGGCTCGCAACTCGAGTACGACGTCGCTGTCTCGCTAGCTGATGCGGTCTGGGTCGCGACGCGGGCGACGGGCGACAGCGTCGAACCCGCGCTGTTCGAGGATCTGCCGATCGAAGCGGGTATTCTCACGCTCGAGCCCGAGACGCTCGCCGCCGAGGTCGCGTGGTATCCCCGAACGCTCGCCGTCGACGAGCCCGGCACGCGCATCCTCGAGCGACCCGACGGCGACGAGCGAGATCGCTCGGCAGCCCGCTTCGAGTACGTCGATCCAGAGGCGAAAGCCGAAACTCGGCTCGCGATCGCCGAACGCGCCTACGAACGCGGCTGGCGCTCGTTCATCGAGACCATGCGACCCGACTGTCGGCACTTCGAGTTGCGCGCTCGAGACGGGGATCAACTCGAGCCATACTGCGGCGCGAACGAACGCTGTCAGACGGCTGCAGCGTGCTCCAGCCGCTGTGCCGACTTCGAACCGGAGCCACCGGGCTGGCGGACACGAGGCTGGCCGATCGAGGGTGGCCCCGGGAAGCGCTGTCGGCAGTTGCTCGAGGATCGCCGGCGTCGACGGCGACCGGGGCGATAGCTCAGTCGGAGACGCCGACCTCGAGATCCTCGCGGTCGACGGCCAGCCGGAACGTGGGGACCGTTCGGTAGACGACCTCGACGACGTCCTTGCGCCGGAGACTCTGCAGTCCCGAGCGGACGTCCTCGGCCTCGGGGTCGACGTCGAACGCATCGCGAAGTTTGTGCAGGACCGAGACGACGCTCTCGGATTCCTCGTCGGGGCCGGCCAGCACCGCGACGATCTGAGACTGGAGTTCCGGGACGCGGATTCTGGACGGCGGGCCCTCGTCGTCGGGGTCGCTCTCGATACCGGGTTCGACGTCGACGAGGTCGGCCGCCTCGCTCGTCGCCCGAATCAGGCTGTTGTCGTCGCGGAAGTAGTAGTCGCCGAGTTCGTTCTCGAGATACTGGTGGACCTCGCTGCCGCTGTCCATCCCCCACCGATCCTGTAGCTCGGCGTTCTTCGTCGGCTGTAGCTCCACGACGTCTGCTAACCGATCTGTGGCCTCCTCCGAGAGCGTCATTGTCGAAGCGTATGCGCATCCGATACTTTTGCGTTGCGTCCCAGCCGTTCTCGAGGACCAGTGCTGTCAGCGACCGTTTTGGACGGGGTGCAGTCAGTTCCGGCGCAGCCGCGACTGTGTGGGAACCGGACTACAGCATCCCCTGTCAGTCGTCACCGAGGACTGGGAGCGGCTGTGTCGTCTCGAGTGTCTCCTCGATCTGCGTATAGACGAGGAGCGTGCCGATGGCGGCGAGTGCGGTGCCGAAAACGAACGGCATCGCAAAGCCGTAGCCGACCAGCGCGCCCGACGAGAGCGGGCCGATGGCGATTCCGAAGCCGAACGCCATCGTGAGCACGGAGAGCTTCGAGCCGGACTCGCCCTTGCCCGCGAGGTCGCCAGCGAGGGCCAACCCCGGTGCGAACACCATCGCGCCCGCGATGCCCTGAAGCAGCCGAGCAACGAACATCAGCTCCGAGGTCGTGACGAACCCCTGAACGAGCGTCGTCGGGAGCAACAAGAGCATGCCGCCGAGGATGAACGGCCGACGGCCGTACCGATCACACGCTCGCCCGATCGGCGTCTGTAAGAGCACCTGTGCCAAAATAAAGGCCGCAAACTGGAGCCCAAACCAAGTCGAGCCCTGCTCGAGGCGGGCGTTGACCTGTGGCTGGATCGTCGCGAACAGCGCGATCGATGTCGCCATAAACAGCGAGGCGACGCCGAGGGTGAAGATCGGATCGAGCAGGTGCGACCCCGACTGGTCCCGAATCGGGATCGAGAGGTCCGCGCCGGCGTTGGCCTGCGTCGCGTCCGGGTCCGTGATGAGCACGGTGACAAGCAGATAGCTGGCGACCGCGGTGATCGCGGCGATCGCGAACGCGGCGTCGAAGCCGCTGAGCGTCGGCCCCGCGGGCAGCGTGTACGGACCGAGGTTAACGACGGCACCGGCGACAACCGGCCCGGCACCGAAACCGACCAGCCGGAACGTGTTGTAGACGCCCATGTTGCCCCCACGGTTCTGTGTTGTCGCGAGTTCGTTCACCAGCGCGATCGAGGCTGGGACGATGAACGCGACGCTCACACCTTGCAGGCCGCGGATAACGACCAGCGAGAGATACGTCTCCGCGAAGACGTACGCCACGTTCGTGATCGCCAACCCGGCAAGCCCGATCAGGACGAACGGTTTTCGCTTGCCGACACGGTCGGAGAGACGGCCGGTAAACGGCTGAAAGCTGCTGTTGAGAAACCCAAACAGCGAGAGGATGACGCCGATAATCATCGCCTCCTCGAGGCCGAAGCTTCGCCCGCTGACGGTGCCACTCGCCACGTACAGCGGGATCACGATGATCAGAAATGAGTTGCCGATGCCATCAGCCATCCGGGCAAACGCCAGCGCGAGGACTCGTCGATCGACGGCAAACTGTGCGAGAATCCGCCGAAGGAGAGACCGCATCGGACAGACGTGTGTCGCCAGCCCGGATTACTGTTTCGACTCGGTGGGTGAGCGGCCGATCAGTTGATCGTCGTGTGCTCGGATTCCTCGTTCAACGCGAGATTCGCCGCGATTTCGGCGTTTCGCATCGCGTACTGCGCCGTCTGCTGGAGGCTGACGAGCACTTCACGCACTCGAAGGAGATCCTCGTTGGACATCTCCGGGAGTTCGGCGAGGATCTCTTTCTCACGGTCTGAAATCTCGTGGAAGAGTGCTCGAACGCGGTTCGACTTATCGTAATCGCGCTCGACGGCTGCCTCAACTGCAAGCGAGGTGATCTCGTCGACCTGTTCGTTCAGCTCGCGGATGTCACGCATCACCGAGCTGTCGACGTTTAGACTGTGGCCCTCGGTCTCGATGACGATTTCGGCGATATCCTCGGCGTTGTCCGCCGTCAGCTCGAGGTTTTTCGCGATCGATCGGTAGCCGATCAGCGGGAAGCCGCTGTTCAGGCCGACTGCGCGGGCGAGGTTCGGGTTCTGGTAGGCCGTAAAGATCAGGCGCAACAGGAGCACGAAGATCTTGTTCGCCTGTCGTTCGCGGTTCAGGGCACGCTGGGCCAGATCGGGGTTGCCGTGAGCCAGCGCCTTGATTCCCTCGCCACGCATCGTCTGTCCCGTTCGCTCGAGGCGCTCTAAGAGGTTGTCGAGGGTGAAGTCCTCCGGATCGACCGAACAGCGAATCGAGATGCTTTCGGGTGTCTCTTCGATGACGCCCAGCCCCATCAGCTGCGTTTCAGCCTGATAGACCGCGTTGATGTGGTCGGACTCGAGCGCGCCGTCTTCGGTATCGATGCGGATGACACGCCGGCCCAGCACGTACTGGGCGACGATCGCCCGCTCGACGGCGTCGGCATCGAGATTGTCGGCGTGGATAATCGCCTCCGTCTCCTCGGTGTTGGCCGACTCGGGCATGACGGTCAGCGTGCCCTTGCCGCTGGTCCGGAGGGAGACCTCGTCGCCTTTTTCGACACCGTGTTCGGACGCCCATTCTGCGGGGAGGGTCATCGCAAGCGTCGATGGACCCAATCGTTGCACTTTCCGCGTTTCCATGTGCCACCCTAGGCGAGAGTCGGCCTTAATCCTGACTATATACTCATTACATGAGCGGGAAGTAGTTATATCCTTGATTTCAGAGGCGAGGATGCCCCACTCCTTATACAACTTTGACGAGGCGGGTCGTAAACCGTCCCGTCCGGACCTGTCGCCAGCCCCGTAGCTCCTCGTCAACCGCCGCGTCGTCGGTATCGACGCGCAAGGCGTCGATCCCGTCGAGTTTCGCCCCCGACGCGACGACCTCGATCTCATCGGCTCGCTTGATCACGTCGGGTGAGAGCTGGTGGTTCCCCCGCCCGAAAATAAAGCCTTGCCCGCCAATCGGTGAGACGACGATCGTCGCCGGCGCTTCGAGAACCTCGAGGATCTCGCGCTCGGAGGCGTCTTTGGCGAGCACCTCCCCATCGCGCCAGACGTCGACACCGAGCGGTGAGGCGTCGATCCCCAGTTCGGCCTCGATCGCGCCGACGGTCCCCCCGGGACCGAAGACGTAGGTTCGGTCCGGGTCGATCTCACGGGCGACGCCCGCTGCCAGCGCGTCGACGCTGCCGCTTGCGACCTGTTTGCCCGACTGGACGTCGGGTGCGACGGGAACCGAGACGACGGCCTTGAGCTCCGTTCGGACCTCGCCGTCGCGATAGGCAGCCTCGTCGATGTCGTTCACTTCGCGGGACGTAACGCGGTCGAACTCGGCGATGATCCGGCCGGCATCGGCGGGTGTCACGGCGAAAACTGACGAGTAAATCTTGACACCCGCCGGGACGCCGAGCATCGGCGTGTCCGTCTCCTCGAGCACCGACGCGACGTCGACCGCAGTGCCGTCGCCGCCGACGAAACAGACGAGGTCGACGTCGTGTTCGAGAACGGCTCGAACGGCCGCGCGCGTATCGGCGGCGGTCGTTTCGGCGTCGCCGGGATCGTCCGGATGAGCTGCGTTGGCCCGTGACATCTCGTCGTGTTCCGCCGGATCGTAGACGACGACGGGCTCGTAGCCAGCCGCTCGAACCGCGTCTTCGCCCAGCACACCCGCGGCCGTATACACCGTCAACTCGGGTTCACGTCGGTACAGCGCCGCGAGCGCTTCGCGGGCCCGATCGGGTGCGCGTGGCTCGGCTCCCAGTTCGCGTGCTTCCTCGAGTTTGCCATCGGTTCCTTTTAGCCCGACCCGCCCGCCCATCCCTGCGATCGGGTTCACGACGACACCGAGAGACTTCATAGCCGACGTACGGAGAGCCGATCCAAAAGCCGTGTGGTGTTTTCGGACGACTCGAGTACCGTCGTCGGTGCGCGGATTTTCTGAAATATTAAGAGGGATGGGAACTGATCGCACCATATGAACGAACTCATGTTCGCCGTGCTCGAAGCAGAACCGGCACTCCCGATGGCGCTGACCGGCTGGGGAACCCTCATCTTAGCCCTGCTCGTGACGATCGTCTGGCTTGCCTACTTCTACCGATAATCGACGGCGCTGTTCTGATACTACTGGACAACAGTCAGTAAACACTCAATCGCGCTGTGACCGGCCGTCAGGCCGCTGACGGCCGGTCGCGTGCGATCGGTGTGTGAACCGTTTTGTCCGGCAGTATGACCACTACTCGGCGAGTTCGACACGGTCGCGGAGCCACGCCGCGGCCGCCGAGACGGTCTCCTCGTCCGTGCCTTCGAGTGCGAGGCGGACCGACTCGCCGGGGTAGCTGCCGACAGTGACCTCGAACCGTTCGCGCACCGCGTCAATGCGGTCGAGGAGCGCGCTTTCAGGCTCCTCGGCGACGATAACCGTCCGGTAGGTCGGCGTCCCGGAGAATTCGTCTGCGACCGACTCGAACATCGCTTTCATCTCCGAGGGAACGCCGGGGAAGACGTACACGCCCTCGAGGACCGCCCCTGGTGCGACGCCAATCTCGTTGTGCAGCGGCCGTGCACCGGCCGGCACGTCCGCCGTCCCGTTCGTCAGTTCGGCCCGTGAGTAGCCGTTGGCCTCGAGCCACGCCAGTGCATCCGCGTGTTCCTCGAGGGAACGTCCCAGTGCGGCGGCGACACCCTCCATCGTCACGTCGTCGTGGGTCGGCCCGAGTCCGCCAGTGACGAGAACGGCGTCGTACTCGGCACGGTACTCGTTGACAACGCGGGCGATATCGCCGACTCGGTCCGGGACAGTTGTCACGCGCTCGACGGAGACGCCGCGTTCGGTAAGCTGCTCGGAGAGCCACGTGGCGTTGGTGTTCGTCGTTCGCCCGGCGAGCAGTTCATCCCCGACGGTGACGATTGCAACGTTCATAGCTGTCGTTCGGCGCGCGGAGTGAAACGAGTATCGAGACTGCAACCGAAACTCATACTGCCGGACAGAAGTCAATGAAGCGTATTCGCCAGACGGGAGCAGCGAATACGCACAATAGTTCTGTCCGGCAGTATCAGGACACGTTCGGTCGGGTGCCGGAGACAATAGCCGTCTTCCTCGATCAGTCACCACGACAGTCAGTATTAGTAACAGTTGATGCGTGGCCCAAAACACATATTCTCTGACATGAACATAGTTAGCCCTGTATACGTCGGGACTACTTATACATTGGCGCTCAGTGTAATTTTAGCAACCACAAGATTCAATTCTGATAATTCAGTATACAGTGAACGATGTCTCAGAGTCGGACGAAACGAACCGAGTCGGAGTCGACTGCGATTCTCTCAGCTCTCGGGAGCAAGTACAGCGCGGAGATTCTGTGTGCGGCTGGGACCCCGAAATCCGCCCAAGCGTTGAGCGACGATATCGGGATTCCGATTGCGACCTGCTATCGCCGAATTCAGGACCTCGTCGAAGCCGGACTGTTGACCTGTGAAGGACGACAGCTCTCCGAGGAGGGCCGACGGACGAACATCTACCGACGAACGCTTGACGAAATCGAGGTCGATTTCTCCGATGACCACCCTGAGTTTTCGCGCAAGCACCGGACGGAAGCCAAAAACCGACTTCGAGACCAACTCGAGGACTAGCCGTTCCGTTTCGAGCGCAGTCACAGCCGAGACGGTGTCCGTATGTCTCACAGCCCCGTGGCCGGAGTTACGGTGTCAGTCGGTCACGCTTAAGTAATCTCACGGGAATACTGAGATATGACTGAACGAGCAGGCAGCGCCGACCGCGCGGCCGTAGCCACCGACGGTGGCGAGCCGGTCATCGGGACCGAACGCGTCCTCCACGTCGGCCGCGACCGGCCGATCAGGATCAGTACCGGCCATCGACTGCTTCACCACGACGGGAAGTGTTCGCGACCGCACGGGCACAACTACGAAATCTCCGTCCGTGTAACGGGTGACCTGACCGAGGAGGGCTGGATCGCTGATAAGGGAGATATTACTGCAGTAATCGACGAGTGGGATCACATGTTCCTAGTCGAGGCGGGCGACCCCCTGATCGACGCCTTCGAAGCCGCGGGTGACGCCGACGCGCTCGTCGTCCTCGAGCAGCCCCCCACGGCCGAAGTGATGAGCGTCTTGCTGGAACGGAAACTCGAGTCAGCGCTGCCCGACACCGTCTCCCACGTCGCCGTCCAGGTCAACGAGACGAGCGAACTCTGTGGCGGCGGTCGGTTCTGAGATGCCGGTTTCCGACTCGGTCGATCGGGAGGGAGTCGTTGCCGAGGACACACCAGCCGACGGGCTCCCGATCAACGAACTGTTCTACTCGCTGCAAGGGGAAGGAACGCTTGCCGGCGTCCCCTCCGTCTTCGTCCGGACGAGCGGCTGTAACCTCCGCTGTTGGTTCTGTGACTCCTATCACACCTCCTGGGAACCCACCCACGCCTGGCTGGACGTCGAGGAGATCCTCGCAGAGGTCGAATCCTACGAGAACGCCGATCACGTCGTCCTCACCGGCGGCGAACCGCTGCTCCACGAAACGAGCGTCGACCTCCTCGAGGCCCTCGACGAACGCGGCTATCACACCACCGTCGAGACCAACGGAACGATCTATCGCGACGCGCCGATCGACCTCGCCTCGATCAGCCCGAAACTCGAGAGCAGCACGCCCACGCCCGAGCGCGATCCCAAAGGCGACGGGGAGTGGGAAGATCGCCACGAGCGCGACCGGATCGACCTCGAGGCGCTGGCCCGCCTCGTCGAAGACTCCGACTTCCAGCTCAAATTCGTCGTCACCGACGAGGGCGACATGCCCGAAATTCTCGCGTTGCTCGAGGACCTTCGTGAGGTCGCTGCTGTCCCGATTCGGGACGATAACGTCCTCCTCATGCCCGAAGGGGCGACGCGGGACCGACTCGAGGAGACCCGCGCCGACGTCGCACAGCTAGCCATGGACCACGGCTTCCGGTACACGCCTCGCCTGCACGTCGACCTCTGGAACGACGCGCCCGAAACCTGACATTTGAGACTGATGCCAATGACTGACGACACCACCACAACCGACGAATCGACCGCCAAACGCGCCGTCGTCCTCCTCTCGGGCGGCATGGACAGCGCCACCGCCGCCGCCGAAGCCCATAATCGAGGCTACGAGATCTACGCCCTGCACACGTCCTACGGCCAGCGAACCGAGGACCGCGAACTCGAGTGTGCTCGCCGACTCGCCGACGAACTCGACGCGGCGGACTTCCTGCGGATCGAAACCGGCCACCTCGCGGCGATCGGGGCCTCGAGTCTGACCGACGACGACCTCGAGGTTGCAGACGCCGATATGGACAGCGAGGAGATCCCGACCTCCTACGTCCCCTTCCGGAACGCGAACCTGCTCGCGATGGCCGTCTCGTACGCGGAAGCCAACGACTGTGACGCCGTCTTCATCGGCGCCCACAGCGAGGACTTCTCGGGGTATCCGGACTGTCGACCCGCGTTTTTCGAGGCCTTCGAGCAGGTCGTCGACGTCGGCACGAAACCCGACACTGAGATCTCGATCGAAGCCCCGTTCGTCGAGTGGTCGAAAACCGACATCGCCGAACGAGGGGTCGACCTCGAAGTCCCCTACGAACACACGTGGAGCTGTTACCGCGAGAACGAACCCGCCTGTGGAACCTGTGATGCGTGTGCGTTCCGCCTGCAGGCGTTCCAGAACATCGGCGTTCGGGACCCGATCACCTACGCCGAGCGGCCGTCATACGTGGGCGAGTAAGTCGGATCGATCGGACGTGGTTCGTTACCAAGCCTGCTCGAGAATACGTTCGATGTCTTCAACGGAAGCCGCCAGCCCCGGCGGCGCGTTCGCCATGAACGAGTCGGCGAGGATCGTCTCCGCGACGGCGGTGAACTCGTCCGGGTCGGGGCCGTCGACGTCGCGAAGTCGTGTCGGCAACGCGAGGGCGTCGCGAACGTCGGCTACGCTGTCGACGACCGCCTGTGCCGGGTCGGCCGCATCGGCGACGCCCAGCGCGTCGGCCAGCGTGTCCTGTCGTGCGTCGACGCCCTCCTGATCGAACAGGAATGCGAGCACGTGTGGCACGACGACGGCGTGTGCCGCACCCTGTTGGACCTCGTACGTGCGCGTGAGCCCGTGGCCGAAGGCGTGGACAATTGATAGCATCGTCTCGTCGGGCCGGGAGATCCCGTACTGGACCAGCACGATCCCCTCGAGGACCGTCTCGAACGTCTCGATATCGCGCTCGCCGCGCCCGAACGCGCGGAGGCCGACCTCGAGTTTGCCGAGGCCGCGCGTCGCCGTGGCGTCGGTCACCGGGGTCGCGTTAGCAGCGTAGATCGCCTCGAGGCCCTTGTCGAAGCCATTCATCGCCGACCCCGCGAGGATCGACTCGGGCGTCGTCGCAACCAGTTCGGGATCGTAGACGGCTGCGGCGGGCATCAGCCCCGATCCGGAGATGCCGCCGCCCACTTCGCTGTCGACCAGTCCCGACTCGGCTGTGGCGGTGACGCCCGCGACCTGCGAGAGGTCGGCACCGGCGAGCGTCGTCGGAATCGCGATGATCGGCACTAGCCCCTCGTCGGGGACTCGAATCGTGCCCGTCTCCGCGAACTCGTCGCCGATCGCCGCGGGTTCGCGGTCGCTCACCGCGAGGACGCTAATGACCTTCGCCACGTCGAGACTGCTCCCGCCGCCGAGGCTCACGAGCACGTCGGCGTCTTCGTCCTCGAGTCGCTCGAGTCCGTTGACGGCCGTCCCGAGCCGTTTCCTCGGTGTCGTCTCGGCGAACACCCCCGCGAGTCGGTCGCCGAGGCCGTCCGTGACCGGGTCGATTACGTCGGGCGTGGAGCCGACCGTCGAGCCACAGACGACCAGCGCACGCTCGAGACCCCGGCGCTCGAGTTCGGCCTCGAGGTCGCCGACGGAGCCGGCACCGAATCGGATCGTCGCCGGCTCGTACTCGAATCGAAACGCCGCGTCGCGAGCGTTCGTGTGCGTCGCTGTCATGGGTTGCTCTCGGTTCCGTTCGATCCTAAAGGTACGACTCCCGGCAGCACACTCACGTGGGCGTGCCGTCGGGCCGATTTCGGGATTCGATATACCATCTGTTAGTTTATCTCTGCTCAGTTCCCGCTCGAGTCCGCGTTCGGGCCGTCAAACGGCGGCAACTGCGCTTCGATCTGTTCGCGGTCCGCCTCGAGTTCGTCGGGAAGCACCAGACTCGAGCCCAACTCCTCGGGGGCTTCGTCTGCGGTAAAGCCCGGTCCCGTCGTCGCCATCTCGAAGAGAATACCACCGGGCTCGCGCGTGTAGATCGACCGGAAGTATTTGCGATCGATGACTCTCGAGGGACGCAGGCCGTGGTCGGCAAAGGCCTCGCGCCAGCGTTCTTGCTCCTCGACCGATCGGGCTGTGAACGCGATGTGGTGGACCGTGCCGACGCCCATGTGTCCCTGGCCCACGTCGGTCTCGATCAGATCAACGATCGAACCCGACCCGCCGGTCGCGCTCCGGTACCGATACCGGCCGTCGGCTTCGGCCTCGAGGTCGTAGCCGAGAACGTCGGTCAGAACGGCCGCCGTCGGCCCGACGTCGGCGACTGCCACTGTGACGCTGTGGAAGCCCCGAAGCTGGTGCTCGCTCGGAACCGGACTCTCGTCCCACGGCGTCGCGGCGGCTGTGCCATCGTCAGTTGTCGATTCGTCGTCGGCCGCGACGAGTTCGAGTTCGATCCCATCGTGGTCGGCAAATCGGAGGGCCGTCTCACCGAAGCGCTCGTCTCGTGTCACGTCGATAGCCGCCGACTCGAGTCGATCCTGCCAGTAGTCGACCGAATCGGCCGGAACTCGGTAGGCCGTCGTCTTGGTCTGGCCAGCACCGAACCGGCCTTCGTGACCAGTCCCCGTCCACGGGAAGAACGTGATGTTCGTGCCGAGCGTCCCGACCCCGTCGCCGAAGTAGAAGTGATACGTGCCCGGATCGTCGTGGTTGACGGTGCGCTTGACGAACCGCAACCCCAGCGTCTCGACGTAGAACTCGGCGTTTCGTTGCGGATCGCCTGCGATGGCCGTTACGTGATGGAGGCCGAGTGTCTGTGGTGACATCGAGTTCGCCTACGAATCCACGACGGAGAACTGTTTGCGGACGCTCACGTCACCAACTAACATCGGCGTTACTGGTGGAGCGGACACTGCCGCGAAAAATTGGGGTATCAGCGTCGGCGTTAGTCGTCCGTTGCGACGTCGTCTTCGTCGACGTCGACGGCGGTCGCTTCCTCTTCGGCGACTTCTTCGGGGTGGGCCTCGAGTGTCGTCTTCTGGATCTCGACACGGCGCAGTGGGTAGATCGTCTTGGCCTCGCCGTAGATGCCCGAGGAGAGTCGGCCTTCGACAACGCTGTCGATGAGTTCCTCGAAGGTACGCTCGGCGGCGGCCTCTTCGATCATGTCGACCATCAGTTCGCGGATGGCCTTCTCCTGGCTCGCGTCGGCCTTTTTCGTCGTGAAGGCGACGGGCTGGATCTGGACGCGGTAGTCGTCCGTCGTGAGGACGGTGACGTAGGCCTCGACCTTCGAGGCACCGCGTCGAACCAGCGAGCGCAGGTAGTCACGGGTCAGGGAGTGTTCCTTGAACTCCGTGTAGGCGCTGTCGCTGCCAACGTCGGTGATCTTGAAGGTCAGCTTGGTGTTGTTCTCGCTGGCGTTGTTGGTCAACTCGCCAAGCGTCGTTTCGATGGTTCGGTCGTAGACTTTCTCCGGTTCGTCAGCGGGGGTTTCGCCGAGTTCCTGGCGGTCGAACTGCTCCGGTGCCAGAACGGTGTACCACCGCTTTTCCTGTTTTGCGCGTGAAACTGATCGTTCACTCATTGTTTGGTAGTGTCTCTTGGTCGCTGTCGGACACAGGGCCCGTGTCCGTCGGTTGCTCGCGCTGTCCCGCTCGTGTCTGCTCGATGACGTCGACTGCGACCTCGAGGTTGACGACGTAGTCGTCGACCGTCGAGTGGAGTCCGCCCGTCGTTTCGCGTTCGATCTGCGTGACGACGGCGTCACCATCGTCGGACACGACGGTTTCCATCTCGTCGGTGTTGTCGGGGCGAATCGCCCGCACAACGAGATCCGGCTCGTCGTGTGCCGTTCGAATAGTCGCGCGTCGACTCATAGCAACTCCCTCACTGTCTCAACGATCGTCGAGGGCTCTTCGATCGTGTCGTACCGAAGGTAGCCACGTCGGTGTCCGATGTCGTACTCGGCGTTCACATTGCGCTCATCGCCGAGCGCTCGAGCGATCCTTTCGACGGTCGCGCCGAGGGCGTCGTCGTGTTGGGTCACGAGCGCGGCCTCGCCGGTTCCGCCGTCGGTGTCGCTGACGACGAGCACGACCGGTTCCGGCGACCGAAACGCTGCCGCAAGCCGGCCGACCGCTTCGACTGGCCCGTCGTCGATCTCGACGACGAACAAGCCATTGTAGCGGCTCGTCGACGCTTCCTCGAGCGCTGTGTGGGCACGACGGCCATACTCGCGCCAGGCCGCAAGCGCCGGCTCGTGGGCAGCGTGTCCCATCGCGAGCGCAGCGCCAGTTCCCGGTTCGAGTCGGGCCGTTGCCTCGAGCACGTCGGCATAGCCGCCAACAGTCTCGACGGCGTGTTCGGGCGTCGTATACGGATGTAGCGCTCGCTGGACCGTCTCCGCTGCCGTCGCGGGTGCCTCCTCGGCACCGACGACATCGAGGGCGACGGCCGAGCCGATCGTTCGGTGGTCGTCGGCCTCGAGCGCTTCGGGGTCGTCGACGGCGATATCGAGTCCCGCGAGGGCCTCGCGTGTCGCATCAATGTCGCCCGACCACGGTCCGAGGAGACGCGTCGAGTGGGCGATCCCATCGACCGGGTCCGCGGTCGGCACCGCGACACCCGGTCGGCGGGCGACGAGACCGCGGTCTTTCGCGGTCTCGAGTACCCACTCGCTCTCGCCGGCTCCCGGCGCGATATCGGCGGCCACGAGGCCGGCGAGTGCGAGCACTGGGTCCGGCGTCGAGCCGAGATCACGAACACAGTCGAGTGCTGCGAGCGTGGCTGGTCGGTCAGTCACATCGAGTCGTGTCACGTCCGCATCGATCGCACCGATCGCGACCGTGACGTCGTCCGCTGCCGGCTCTCGTGCGTGTGCCCGTTCGGTTCGGGCTGTGACGGTTCGGCCGACGCTCACCTGAAACGGTGTGTCGCGGTCGACAAGCGCCCTTGCGAGAAGGCCACTCGCCGCGAGCGCATCGCCGTCGGCTCGCGCGAGAAGTTGGACGAAGCCCGCGCTCTCGAGTGTCTCCGAGACGGGGGCAGACGCCGATTCGACGGACCGACCTTCGGTTGCCATATCGGAATGTGGCTTATTCGTCGATGAGCTGCTTTGCGACGTCGTAGGAGTACGTAAAGTCAGGCTCGATCTCGTCACCACGGTAGTAGTCGACGAGTCGGCGGACCTTCGACTCCGTGTTCTGCAGGGCGCGTTTGTTCTGGTAGTCCTGCTGGTTCTGCTGGATGTGCTCGCGCAGACGCACGGCACGTTCCATCAGGTTGTAGAGGTCCTCAGGGATGTCCGACTTCGCGTCGTTCTCCTCGAGAATCTCGGTGAGCTTCTTGCCGGTCGCCAGCTTGACGTCCGGAATCGGCGTGCCCGTGACACCTTCGTCACGCAGCTTCATGCCGATCTGGCTTGGCTCGTAGCCCTGCTCTGCTAGTTCGACGACTCGGTCTTCGATCTTGTCCGAGTCGACGTCGCTCCACTCCGGCGGTTCGTCTGCCGCTGGCTTGTCCGAGCTGGACGAGCCACGACGGCGGGTGTGCATTCGTGCCATTGGTCGAGGATAGGAACCGCACTGACCGCTCCGTACGTAACAGTCGGCTCGACCGACTGTCGGTGCACTTCCGCAATCCCAAGCCAACCGAAACAGCGGTTGACACAGTCGGATTTGCGGCCGCGCGCTTCCCACCATCGCTTTCCGTCGGACGGACTAAAGGGTTTCTAGACCGGATTCGGGGCTCCGACGGGAGACTCGAGAGCGGTGATTTCGGTCGTAGCCGATCCGCTTCTGTGCGTGGGAATCTCTGTATCGGCCCATCCGTTTCGAGGGGTTTATCTATGCCCCGGAGAAACGATTGAATGCGAACGAGGGCTCGTAGATCAGGGGTAGATCACTCCCTTGGCATGGGAGAGGCCCCGGGTTCAAATCCCGGCGAGTCCACTCGAAATTTTCCGCCGTAATAGCGTTCGACACCGCAAGGTACGGGCCTTGAACTGGCCGGATTCGCTACTTTTGGGCTACGAACGACTCCCTCTCAGAATAGACTTTATCAGAAGATATCGGCCATACATTGGAAAACACCGCGAGGGCCGTTCATTGGATTCCAATCGGCGTCGCGGTTGCCGCGTCCGTCGTTCAAATATCGTAGCCACTGACCGTCACTGCAGATCCGATCGCACGGCGGCTGTGTGATCGGTGTGTAACCCGTTTCAGTTGTTACTACAGCAACACTCTTCTTCCCAAGAGCGGGGTATAATGTCGGTGGATAGTGTATTCGATCGAAGGCTTCATGAGTATCGTTGACAACGGCCAACACTCGAAGCGTGGTGTTCCAATCGGCGTCAGTCATAGCCGTGAGCCGAAACTCTCGAGTATCGACGGACAGGCCGCGATCACGCGTGTAATCCTCGAACGATGAACTTCCTGGTGATTCTCCCGCTGGTATTCGTCATGATCGGTGGGCCGCAAATCCTCAGCGCCATCTTTTTGGCCACGAGCGAGGACTGGCGGCGGAATTCGGCTGCGTTCGTCTTCGGTGCCTCCCTCTCGATCAGTCTCGTCGTCACGCTCGCGTATTATCTCGGCAGTGGCGTTCGTCAGGGCGGGTCGAACCAGATGTTGCAACTGCTCATGCTCGTCGTTCTCCTCGCTGCGATGGTGCACGTCTACTTGCAGCGCGAGCAATCGGAGCCGCCGACGTGGATGGGGAAACTCGAGACCGCGAATCCGACGTTCTCGTTTCGACTTGGATTCCTGCTAATGGGGTTCTTTCCGACCGACGTGCTTACGTCGATCACCGTCGGGACCTACCTCGCGAGTCATGGCGATCCGGTCTGGCACGCGGCCGGGTTTGTCTTACTGACGCTACTGTTTCTGGCCGTTCCATCGCTATCTCTCGTTATGATCGGCGACCGTGCGGAGACGCTCCTTCCGAAGGTTCGCACGTGGATGAACACACATTCGTGGCTCGTGAGCGAACTCGTGATCCTCATCTTCGTCGTGATTACCATCACCAACATCGTCGGGTGATTCCATCTCGCGGCGGACAGCGTGGCGTCGGAACTTCCATGAGCAGACACGGTGCGTCGAGTACTGTGTACAGATAGCGACCGTTGTGGGTCTGAGCATGATGGGCAGTTCAACGATCGGTCTTCTCATCTCGCAACTCCTCGCCCTCTGCCTCGAGCGGTTTTCCACGGTGGCTGGGAACACTCGTGTACGCTCGTCCCGTTCCTGCCGTCAAGAGTCAATGTGGGTTCGAAGCCGAATCAGATCCCGTAGTGAACTACCCCATCCTACTCGCTCACGGCTGACGCCGTTCGCTCCTTGAGAATGGGGCTTCCTGATTCCATGACGCGCTTTGCAGGAACCGAAGTGGTTCCCGTAGGGAGCGCAGTCTCCACAGGCGTTCGAAAATCGCTGTGCGATTTTCGCAGCCCATCAGAATCGCACGGCGATTCTGAGGACGTTGATTCGGAGCGTCCCGCTCCTACTTGCTTGATACCACGAGAAAGAATGTTCCAGGCCGCGTTCCAGTCCCTGTCCGCCGTGAACCCACAGGAAGGACAGGAGTGTTCGCGGACCCACAGCGGTTTGTCGGTCGAGACACCGCAGGCCGCACACTCTTTGGTCGTTCCGGCCGGATCGACAGCCACGAACTGCGTGCCTTCGCGTTCGCACTTGTACTCAAGCATTCGGAGGAACGTCCCCCACGCTGCTCCGGCACGGTTCCGAGAGTTGCCGTCAAGCTCGACCAGACCTTTCGCGTCAAGGTCTTCGACCGCGACGAGATTGTACTCACGAGCGTAGTAGTTCGAGAGTTTGTGAAGGAAGTCGCGGCGCTTGTTCTTCAGGTCGGCGTGACACCCGGTCACTCGGCGGCGTTGCTTCTCGTAGTTGTTCGACCCATGTTGCTTCCGCGAGAGCTTCCGTTGCTCTCGCTCGAGTCGGGTGCGTTCGTCCGAGAGGTCAGCCGATTCGATCGCGTGGCCGTCGGTGTCGTGGGCGTACTTCAGGATGCCCACGTCGATACCGACGACGTTCTTCGGCCGGTCGGGCTTTTGAGGTGGCTCTCGGTCGACTTCGACACCGAACGTAGCGAACCACTCGCCGGTCGGTTCCTTCTTGAGTGTGACCTGCTTGAGTGTGGCGTCGTCAGGGATCTCTCGGTGGAGCCGGATCGGAATATCCGCGAGTTTCGAGAGCGACAGCACAGTCTGACCGCCCTTCTTGTCGAGCTTGAAGCCAGACTGGTTGTACGTGAAACTGCGGAATTCCCGTGGTGGCTTCCACTTGAGTTGACCGACACCGTAGCCGTTCTGCTTGAGCGCAGAAAGGCTACTGAGGTTGTTGAATAGCCGTTCGACGACGGTTTGGAGAACCTTCGAGTACACGTCCGAGAGACCATCCCACCACTTCTTGAGGTCAGGTAGCTCCGACCGAAGTGTGGTCATGGACGGCAGTTCACCGTGGTTCTCTCGGTATTCGTTGAGGCGGTAGCGAGTGTGATTGTACAGTTGCCTACAGATATCGCCGTGGCGGTCCAACTCCTCGCGTTGGGCGCCGGACGGCTCAAGGCGATACTTGTAGGCGTAATACATCAGTCCTCGCGTTCCTCGATTAGTTCGTCCAGTTTTTCGCGGACAAACGACGAGAGGTTGAGGTGCTGGTCCTCGATCCACTCGTCTTGGTCCTCCCGAATGGTGATAGTCTTCCGTTTCACCGTATGCACACAATACACACTATACGCAAAACATTACCGATTACGTGGGCCTGTGAGCCTGCTGTAGAACAGTCCAAGAAACACGAGCGGCGTTGACGAGACGCTTCGCGTCTCGTTCGCGCACAAGAACAAAGCTCTTGTGAACGCTGTATCCCCTCCCTGCTCGCGCCTTCGGCGCTCGCTGAGGAAGGGGGCTTAGCGCCTCAATTCAGCTAAAACCTGCTACGAGCGCCGTTATGACCGGAACCGAGGCGGTGGAAACGCCAGTGACGGCTGTCGGCGGGGTGAACTCGAGTCCGTGTACCCCACTGCGACCGAGCCGTATCGGTTCGCCACCCGTCGATGACCGCCACGCTATTGACTATCGGTTCGAATGTGGTAGCTGATGACAACCGATACCGTCGGCCGGTTCGAACGCGCCCTCGAGGGGCTCGAGGTTCGCGTCGAACGGGTGCCGGCAGCCGACGCGACTGAGCGAATCGCAGCTATCCTCGAGGCACCCGCCGTCGGGGTCTCCCTCCCGTTCGACGGCGTCTCACAGCCGGAGTCGGTGACGACGCGGCCGACGGCCGGTGAACTCGAGGCGGCACGAACCGGCGTCACGCCCGCCACGTTCGGAATCGCCGAGTACGGCACCGTCGCCATCGAATCGCGGGCTGCGGGCGACGAGCCGATCAGCCTCTACCCTGACCACCACGTCGCGGTCGTCGCCGCAAGCGACGTCGTTCCGGATCTTGGAGCCGGATTCGATCGTCTCGAGGACTGTTTCGCCGACCGAAAGAGCGTCGTCTTCGCGACTGGCCGAAGCGCAACGGCGGACATGGGCGACCTCGTCCACGGGGTCCACGGCCCCGGAACGGTCAGCGTCATCGTGCTGGAGGATCGGTAACGATGGCGGAGCGAGCCCATCAGCCCGGCTCCCGAAGCGAGACGGCCGCGCGGATTCAACACCTCCTCGAGACCGAAGGTGAGGCCGTCCACGCCCACTCGAGTGCGATGAGCGCGCGCCAGGCACAGACCTACGCCGAGACCGACGACATCGAGACGCTGCGGGCCGATGCACGAGCGATCAAGGAAGAGGCGATCAACCGGCTCCCCGAGTTGCTCGAGACGGTTCGCGAGGCGGTCGAGGCGAACGGTGGGACGGTCTACGTCGCCGACGACGCTGCAGACGCGAACGCCTACGTTTCGGATGTCGTCGCCAACCTGTCTCTTATACACATCT
>NZ_AOHX01000043.1 GCF_000337735.1 Natronorubrum sulfidifaciens JCM 14089
GATGTGTATAAGAGACAGCGACACACCCTCCCACATCGTCGGGCCGGCGATGCATCTGAGCCAGCCGGAGATCGCCGAACTGTTCACCGAGCGCTTCGATCCCGACGAGCCGTTCGAGACGGCCGAAGAACTCACCCAGTTCGCCCGCGACTATCTGGGCGAGCGCATCCGCGAGGCCGATGTCGGAATCACGGGCGCGAACTTCGTCGTCGCCGAAACGGGGACGATGGCGCTCGTCACGAACGAGGGCAACGCCCGCAAGTGTGCCGTCACGCCAGATACACACGTCGCCATCGCTGGCGTCGAAAAACTGATCCCATCGGTTCGGGACCTCAAGCCGTTCGTCGATCTGATCGCCAAGAGCGCGACGGGCCAGCCCATTTCTCAGTACGTGACGATGCTGACGCCGCCGACCGCGTCGCCAACATTGGCGTTCGACGACCCCGACAGCCCCGTCGCGGGCGCGGACGCGAGTGCGTCGTCCGCAGGCGCTGAACCCGACCGCGACTTTCACCTCGTCTTGCTCGACAACGGCCGCATGGACATGCGCGAGGACGACCAGCTCCGCGAGACGCTGTACTGTATTCGGTGTGGGGCCTGTTCAAACTCGTGTGCGAACTTTCAGGCCGTCGGCGGCCACGCCTTCGGTGGCGAGACGTATTCGGGCGGCATCGCCACCGGCTGGGAGGCCGGCGTCCACGGCCAAGACAGCGCCGCCGAGTTCAACGACCTCTGTACGGGCTGTTCACAGTGTGTCAACGCCTGTCCAGTGAAAATCGACATCCCATGGATCAACACCGTCGTCAGGGACCGCGTCAACCACAGCGACGACCCTGCGTCGTATGACTTCCTCGTCGATGGGCTGACGCCCGACGCCGAGGCCGATGCCGGCGGTCTCGACCCCGGCAAGCGGTTCTTCGGCAACATCGACACGGTCGCGAAACTCGGCTCCGCGACGGCACCCGTCTCGAACTGGCTCGCCGAGACTGGCCCTGTCCGTACGCTGCTCGAGTCCGCCCTCGGTATCGACCGGCGGCGCGAGTTGCCGACCTTCCAGCGCGAGTCGCTCGTCGACTGGTTCGAGGCTCGAGGCGGCGTGGCGGCCTCGAGACGCCGCGCAGAACGCGCCGCGGCCGAAGCCAGTGAAGCCGACAGCGACCGCGAAGCCGTCCTCTACCCCGACGTCTACACGAACTACGTCGACACCGACCGTGGGAAAGCCGCGGTCAGGACGCTCGAGGCACTCGGCGTCCCGGTCAGCGTTCCCGATCTCCCCGAAAGCGGCCGCGCGCCACTGTCACAGGGGATGGTCGCCACGGCGGACCGACAGGCCAGCCGCCTCTACGGGGCCGTCGTCGAGGACCTCGATGCCGGCCGCGACCTCGTCGTCATCGAACCCTCCGATCTGGCAGCGTTTCACCGCGAATACGAGCGGTTGTTGCCGGAGCGGTCGTTCGAGCGCCTCCGGGACAACAGCTACGAGGTCTGTCACTACGTCTACGGCCTCCTCGAGCACGGGGCCGACGTGGATGTGCTTGCAACCGCCGAGGGTGGTGGTGACGCCACCGACGGCCGTGGAGAGCCGATCGCCTACCACTCCCACTGCCAACAGCGCACGCTCGGTCTCGAGGCCCCGACGACGGCGCTGCTCGAGCGCTGTGGCTACGACCCGCAGACCTCGAGCGTGGAGTGCTGTGGCATGGCCGGCAGCTTCGGCTACAAACAGGAGTACTACGAACTGAGTATGGACGTCGGCGATCGACTGGCTCAGGAGTTCGAGACGGCGGCGACCGTCGTCGCTTCGGGCACCTCGTGTGGCGACCAACTCGAGACACTACTCGAGCGCGACGTTCCCCACCCGATCGAGCTACTGGCGCCACGCTGAGTGGACACCGTACTCGCCGACCCCGGCTGGAGCACGGTTCGACCGGCCGGTCGAACTGGCGAGCGGCGCGCTCATGGATCGTGGCGTCACGAAAATGAAACGGACGGCCGTCGGTCGGCCGGACCGCTTACTCGCCGAAGAGGTCGTCGACTGCGTTTCGCGCAGCGAGCGCGGCGTCGTCGGCGACCTGCTCGGCGTCGGGCGTTTCCTCGCTGCCGGGCGCGTTGAGATAGACGTCGACCTCGAGGACGCCGTCTTCGAACGTTACGGTAACGTCGAGATCGCGAACCGCCGACTGTTTGTACTGCGAGAAGACGTAGCCTTCCGCAGCATCCGACGCCGTCTGGACGACGTCGTCGGCCGTCGGCTCGTCAGTCGACATTTATGCGCCGCCAGCGCCGGGGCCGCCTGCCGGGCTTGGGCCGCCGCCCATGCCGCCACCGAGGAGCTCTTCGAGCTCGCCCTGCAGGCTCTCGAACTGCTCCTGCACGCGCTCTTCCTGTTTCTCGAGCGTCTCGACGCGGATCTCGAGGGAGTCGACCTTGTCCTCGAGGTCGTCTTCGGCCTCGTCGTACTCGGTCTCGACGAGCAGTTCGCCGACCTTGCGGTACATCGGCGTCTCCTCGTCGATGTTCTCGAGTTCGTCGAGCGCGTTTTTGGCGTCGGTGAGGCTCGATTCGGCTTCCTGTTTCTGGACGGCGACCGTCTGAGCCGTCTCCTGAAGGTCCTGCAGCTGTTCGATTTTCTCCTGTGCTTCCGGCGGTAGATTACCTTGCATATCTCGACCGTCGCCCTCCGGACGGATAAAGCCAAGCTTTGTCGTCGATCAGCGACCCCCAACGACGACGGGGATAGAGAGGGGGCCGGGCCAACCCGAGATGCTGGCGACGCATACGGATTGCTGTCCCTGTGTCCCGCCGATCGCCAGCATGGGTCAGCGATCGGCGGGAATCGACTCCAGTAAACCGTATCAGTCGTGACTCGCCGATGACTCGAGGATGCGCTCGCCGATGGTAGCCGTTCGTTCGGCGACATCGACGAGTGTGAACCAGGTGTTGATCGCCGCTCGAAGGGCGATCACGTCCGCGGCCGCGATGTCGATGCAGACGACCGTCTGTCGGTGTTCGATCGTCGTCTGGGAGCGGTCGTCGTCGATCTCGCCGATCTCGCGGCGGACGCTGTCGGCGATGAGTCGTGCACGAGACGGCGTCTCGTACTCGAACTCGAGGGTCGCGTCGTGAGAAAACACGCGCGGTTACTGAACGTCGACTTCCTTGACGTCGCGGCTGCGCTCTTTTAAGAGCACGCGGTGACCACAGTACGGACAGCGAACGCCGCCGTACTCGTCGATCTGGACGTCGCGTTTACAGCGGGAGCATTTGTAACTCATACTGAATCAGTGTCTGTGGTCGTTATTCGTCTTCTGCCAGTGCAGCGCGGATCGAGCGCTTGACGGTGCGGCCGGCGGGCGTCTCCGGGCGGTAGGCACCGCCGGTGAAGACTTCGCCGGTCTCTTCGTTCTTCCAGATACCGGTACCGACGCGGGTGACGGAGTCCCCGTCGACTTCGGCGTTTTGCATGTCGTCTTCGATCTCACTGACGCGACGTCGGGCGACGCGACCGTATCGTGCGCCAAAGCGGCCCGCGCTACCGACTGTTCCTTTCTCGGCCATAGTAGGACTAGCTATCCCCAGCGGATTCTTAAACCTGTTGAGTCGCGCCGGCGTGGGTGGCGAGTGCGTCTCGGGGACAGTCGCATGGATCACGTCTCGGCAGTTGCCCTCGCCACCGGCCCGACGAGCAACTCGCGGAAGACGAATCCGAGGGCGGCGAGGTAGCCAGCCGGCGCAAGCGGCGCGGCAAGCAGCCCGGTTGCGACGCCCGTTACCGCGATGACTGATCGAACGACGAGTCCACTCACCGCAAGCAGCGGAATCGCAGCCAAGACAGCGTCCGGTCGCTCGAGCATGGCTAATCATATCTCATTACTGCCGCTCGGATAAGGGTCTGACAACCAGCAGACAGTGTCACTTCCATCGGGTACTGACAGTATTTGGACACGGTCCGTGTTTGTGGTGGTTCGATACGCACTGTGGGTCGACTGGCTGCCCGTCGGTTTCGCCGCGATCGTATGACGAATACTGATTGTCTGGTAAACAGTGACAATGTATTATGCGTTTTGTCGTGGGAATTCTACACATGCGGCGACGACGCTATCTCGCCGCCGGGGGCGGTCTGGCGGCAACGCTTGCGGGGAGTGTGGAAGCGATCGAACGGGGACTCACGGGAGGAAGGCGTGCCATCCAAGACGGTCTCATCGAGGTCCGTATCCTCGAGACGAACGCACCCGTCGAGGGTGGGTCGCTGCTCGAGGTAACCGTCGAAGTGGAGAACACAGACACTACGCCGGTGAATGCGGCCGTCGAGAGTATTTATGAGGGAGATCATCGATCAACCACCGAACTGACGGTCGGTCCCGGCGAGACCGAGACGCTCGACTACATCAGTTACCGAACCGCTCCAGTCGACCAAGACGACACGGTCACGATTCGGTTCGAGACCGCCGACGATGCGGCCGAACGGACGGTCGACGTGCTCGCTGTCGAGGAACTGGACAGCTCACAGCGGTCTCCGGCCCCGGAGCTGACGGTGCAGCCAGGGACGACGGTGCTGTTCGAGGTCGAATCCGATGCGCTGGGTGAGTACGGCGGCCAAACACAGTGGTTCATCGACGGGGAGTACGTCGGCTGGTCGATGGGGCCCTGGTTCAGCACGTATTATGACCATCAGGGGGCCGACTACTGGCAGACGACGTTCGACGATGCTGGCACCTACGAGGTCGCTGCCGCCGTCGGCGACGACGACCACACTCGAGCGATGTGGACGGTCACCGTGGCGGAAACCGGCACCGCAGCGCCGACCATCGAGGGGCAACGGCCGGCCGACGACTCGCTCGCGGTCGACCCCGACGACCCAATCGACCTCGAACTGGATGTCGCTCACCCCGACGGCGCGCTCGAGCGCGTCGTCTGGTGGCTCGGGCACGCAGACGTCATTCTCGGCGAAACGGCGGTAAGCGGCAGCGAAGACACCGCGACGCTCACCCTCGAGAGCAGCTGTCACGGCTGTCCGATCATTGTCTGGGTGATCGACGAACATGGGTCCAACACGTCCGAGAGCCCGTGGGTGATCGACGATGTCGGTGACCCCGACGCGGAGCTGGCCGTGACGATCACCGAGACGAACGATCCCGTCGACGCTGGCGATGTTCTCGAGGTCACGGCGACACTCGAGAACACGACCGGCTCCGAACTGACACAGGATGTCGAACTCATCGTCGGCCACGACCCCGAACTCGTCGACAGCCAGTCGGTGACTGTCGGCGCTGGCGAGACCGAAACGATCGATCTCGAGTTCGAAACGGCGGCCGTCAGACGAACCCAGTCGTTCCCTGTGCGGGTCGAAACCGAAGATAGCACCGACGAGCGAACCGTCGAGGTGATCGGCACCGACGACGTCGGGCTGGACGTGACGATCACCGAGACGAACGCGCCGGTCCGGACGGGCGAGTTTCTCGAGGTGACTGCCGAGGTCGAGAACACGCACGGCACAGGGCTAACCCGAGAGGTACAGCTGACTGTCGGCCACGACCCGACGGTGGTCGAGACGGTCGACGTCTCACTCGAGCCGGGCGACAGCGAGACGATCACGATGGGCTACGAGACCGCCGTCGTCGAGACCGCCCAGCGGTTTCCAGTTCGAATCGAAACCGAGGGCGATTCGGACGAGGTCCCGGTCTTCGTCTACGTCGACGAGCCGCCGCTTGCGGTGACGGGCCTCGAGACGAACGATCCGGTTGCGACCGGCGACGTTCTCGAGGTGACGGCCACGCTCGAGAACACCGCCGAGTCGGAGACGACCCAAGAGATCGAACTGATCGTTGGCCACGACCCCGAACTCGTCGATTCTCAGTCGGTGACGGTCGCCGGTGGCGACACCGAGACGGTCGATCTCGAGTTCGAAACGGCACTCGTTCGGCGGACCCAAACGTTCCCCATCCGGGTCGAAAGCGACGACGACGCAGCCGTCCGTGACGTCGAGGTGATCGGCACGGACGACGTCGAGGTGAGCATAACGATCACCGAGACGAACGATCCCGTTGACGCCGGTGACGTCCTCGAAGTGACCGCCGAGATCGAAAACGCGAGCGCGGTCGCCGTCACGCAGGATCTCGAGTTCGTCGTCGGCCACGATCCGACCGTTGTGGACACCGCCTCGGTGCAACTCGAGCCAGGCGACAGCGAGACGGTTACGATGTCGTTCGAGACGGCGCTCGTCGAGGACGACCAGGAGTTCCCGGTTCGCGTCGAGAGCCCCGTCGCCGCGGACGAGCGCACGGTTCTCGTCTACGGCACCGATGACGAAGATGACGACGAACTCGAGATCGAGTTCGCCGACTGTACACAGGCCACCGTCTCCGGCGCGTTCGACGACGGCGACGATCTGACCGTCGAAACGCTGTTCATCGACTCGGCGGGTGTCGGGAACGCTCATCACGGGATCACGGTCGGCGACGAAATCGACGCCCCGTTTTCGGGAACGATCCGATTCGAGATCGGTGAGGGTGACGGAGTCGTCGACGAAACCAACGACGAAGTCGTCGTCGGACTCCCGGATGACGGCTTCGGGTCGACCATCGGAACGATCATCGTCAACTGGTTTGGCCCGGACGAAATCCGCGAGAGCAACCCGAACGACTGCGTCGACGAACGACGGCCCGAGCAGCCGACGATCGACCTCGAGGACGTCACGCCCGAGGAAGACGACAGCCTGGTGGTGACGTTCGGCTACGAGAACCCAAACGACCTCGACCTCTTCGGCGGCGCGTTCGTCGCCGGGACGACCCCGGACGAACCGCCCACGCTCGAGCCTGGGTCCCACACGTTCACCGTTGAGTGGACGCCCGAGACCGACGACGAGCGACTCGTCTGGGAAGTCGACCTCTCGTCGTATCTCTACGACGAGACGCTTCGGGCCGAAACGGAGCCCGCCGGGGACTATCTCGATCTGGAGCCGGAATTTTCGGTCTCCATCCTCGAGGCAACCGACCCCGTAACGGCAGGTGAGATGCTCGAGGTAACGGTCACCGTCGACAACGTCGGCGGTGCGGCGGGGTCTCAGGAACTCTCACTCGAGATCGGTGGGCAAGTCGTGGACACGACACAGGTCGACCTCGAGAGTGGCGCGAGTGAAACCGTGACGCTGTCGTACCAGACTCAGCCCGAAGACGTCGGCGACCTCGAGGTGACGGTCCGCAGCGAGGACGACGAGGCGACGACACAGGTGACCGTCGAGGAACCCCTCGAGCCGGCGACGATCGAGATATCGAGCGTCAGCGCACCCGACTCGGTCGAAGCTGGGGACACACTCGAGGTAGCTGCCGAACTGACGAACGTCGGCGACGAAGCTGGCGAGACGGGTGTGGAGTTGGATCTCGACCAGCAACAGAGTGTTGACAGCCAGCCGGTGTCGATCGGTCCGGACGAAACAGGGTCGGTTTCGCTGACCTATCAGACGACCCCGGCGGATGTCGGCGACCGAACCGCGACCGTGCGAACCGACGACGACACGGCATCGGTTCAGGTCACGGTGACCGAACCCGAAGTGGATACCGAACCGCCTGAGGACCCACCCGAAGAACCAGGGCCGCCTGAAGACACACCAGGAGAGCCACCAGAAGAGCCAGGGCCGCCTGAAGACACGCCAGGAGAGCCACCAGAAGAGCCAGGGCCGCCTGAAGACACGCCCGAGGAGCCACCTGAGGAACCACCGGCTGATCCCCCAGCAGAGCCGCCCACAGAACCACCTGCCGAACCAGCCGACGAACCACCAGACCAAGATCCTGACGAAGCTCCCGACGACGAGTCGCCGTAACCGACGACACTTCCTCGAGCGAGTGGGCCGTTCTCGAGACGGCCGTCAACTACTGAAACTCAGCGTCGGTCAGGACCTCGTTCAAATCGTCCCGAATCATCTCGCCCATCTCCCGGTCGCGGGCGGTCGTCACGACGCGGTTTTCCTGCACGCTCGAGCCATCTCGTAAAAGCATCCGAACGTTGCCGCCGTCGTCGGCGCGGGTTACCTTCGCTCGAAGCCCTGATTGGGACCCCTTCCCACCGGCGTCGATCGGCCCCGGAATGACCTTCTTGACGTGGGGGTGGTCCGCGACGGTGTGGATCGCCCGCATCCCCGTGCGGCCGCCGATAAGGGTGGTGTGGCTGCCGCCGATTTTTTCGGCTGGCGGCGTCTGGACGACATCGAGGGCGCGATTGCCACGGCGCTCGAGGACCGCCTCGACTGGGTTGGCGTCGTCGACGCGATAGCACGGGAAGTGGATGTCCTCACGGACGGCCCGGATCACGTCTCGTTCGCCGCCCGCGTACACCTCTTCGGGTCGTTTACGCCGGATTTCGTCACCGATTCGGCCCGCGAAGTTCCGCAGTTCAACGATCTCGTTCTCGCCGTCTTCGGGCGTCGTCGTGATCGTCGTCTCACCAAGCACCGGATCGTCGAGTGTGGCCGTCGTCGGATCGTCGTCATCGTCGCCCGCGAGCATCGTCATCGTCGCCCGCTCGCGCCCCGCCTCGAGGACGACCGCCTCGGTGTTTTGCTCCCGACAGACCAGACAGTAGTCGCCGGGTTTCTCGAGCGGCGAGGCACAGTGGCGACACTCCATACCGCCAGTTCGGGCGGGGCGTGTAAAATTGACGTGTTTTCGATCGTCTCTGGACGGGTGTTAGAGTACGCGCTCGAGGATGGTCCGGACTGCATCGGTCTTGACGACCTCGTAGGGGACTCGCATCGGGGAGACGGATACCGCACCCGCAAGCAGCGCGTGGCGGTCGGTGTCCTCGGGATCGGGGATGTCCCGGTTTGCCATCTGCTGCCAGAGCCGGTTGGTCAACTGGAAGCCACCCTCTTCGAACGTGGCGTCCATCTCGTAGACCTCCGTGGGGCGTGTCAACTCGAACTCACCCGTGTCTAGATCCGGCCGTGGCACGTTGACGTTCAGGTAGTCGATCCGGTCGAACAGGCCCGTCTCGTGTGTGTCCCGCGCCAGCGTTGCGGCAGTCTCACCAGCTCGTTCGAAATCCGCGGGCTCGAGGTCGCTTTCCATGCCGAGTGTGTCCATCGAAACCGCGATCGACGGGGTGCCGAGAAACGCGGCCTCCATCGCGGCGCTAACCGTCCCTGACCGCGAGAAGACGTAGGTCCCGAGGTTCGCCCCGGCGTTACAGCCCGAAACGACGAGATCGGGATCGGACTCGAGGGCGTTGACACCCACGATGGCACAGTCACAGGGGGTGCCGTTGACGGCGTAGCCCAGTTCGTGGTCGGTGTGGGGAACTGGCGAGGTAAAGGAACTCTCCTCGAGATCGAGCGTGAACCCGTCCGGATCGTCGGTTTCGTCGCTCGTGCGGCCGTAGGATAACGACCGGCCGACGGCGCTTTGGTTTCGGTCCGGGGCGACGACGGTGACTGAGCCGACCTCGGTGAGCGCGTCATACAGCGCGCGAATGCCCGGCGCGTCGATCCCGTCGTCGTTCGTCAGGAGAATGTCCGGCTGCTCGTCCATACAGTCCGTGTTAGGGATGGGGCTGGATACGAGTATCTATTCAATACTGATGACGCCAGCCGACACCCCAGTTTAATTCCCTGTGGCGAGTTGTCGGAAACGATGATCGCACTCGTACAGGCTGCGGTGACAACGCTACTGGTCGCACAGGCCGATCCCGGTATCGATATCAACATCGGAACGGCCGACAACCTCGCCGGGGGTGCCGTCGGCGCGTTCCTCACGACGCTGATCGTCGGCGTGATCATGATCGCGGTCGTCCCCGAGTACACCGAGCGGATGATGGGTGACGTGCTTGACGAACCCGTCGGCTCGTTCATCTACGGCATTATCGCGCTGGTGGCCGTGCTGATTCTGGCGTTCGTCTTCTTTATCACCATCATCGGGATCCTCGTGGCCCTCCCGCTGTTGCTCGTCGTGTACCTGTTGTGGGCGGTCGGATCAGTCATTGCGTATCTCGCCATCGCCGAGCGACTTATCGGCCGCGGCGACAGTTGGCTGAAACCCCTGCTCGTCGCTGCGGGACTCAACGGCGTGCTCACGCTGACGGGGATTGGCGGCCTCATCGCGTTCTGTATCGGGGCTGCCGGCTTCGGTACCGTGCTCCGATCAGTGCTGCGCTGAATCCGGCATCGACTGGCCCCGTTCGACGGAGCCGCTCACGCTCGAGTCCACCACGGAAGCGCTCGCCGGAGTCGGGCCAGCAGTGACGGCTCTTCGAGCCGAATCCGCAGTGTGGTTCCCTCGGCTTCGAACGTCACGTCGGTCGCGGGAATCCGCTCGCCGTCGGGCAACTGCACGGACTGCTCGGCAGCCGGGACCGTGCCACCGCTGGTGGCCCCGAACAGCGTCCGCGGGCGGCCCGTCGGTTCCGAGACGGGCGCACTGTACTCGAGTTCGTACACCGTCGTTCCGTCGACCGTCGTTTTCCGCCAGTCGACGAGGTCGGTTTCCTGATCCGTTCCAATCATGATCTGTTGTCGGCGTTAGTGTGCATCCGTCCGTTCTGTTCCATTCGATCCCGTCTCGAGCGATCAGCCCAGATCGACCGGGTCGACCTTCAGGTACTCTCGCAGGACGACCGTCGCGTACGATCCCTTCGGCAGCGAAAACTCGAGTGTCAACGGATCGGACTCGTACTCGAGCGGTGTCCGGACGAGGATCGCTCGACGGGTGCCACTCGAGTAGAACTCGCCGGGGAGGTCGAAATCGGAGGGCTCGAGGCCGAGATCATCGAGCACGGCGCGTTCGATCTCGCCCTGTTCGCCGTCTGCGAGGTCGGTGTCGGTGCCCACGAGCGGCGCGGTGACGAACGCGCGACCGCGCTCACAGTGGCGGGTTACGGACCGGACACGACGCTCGTCGACGCGCTGGAGGCGGTCCGTGTCGGGTAACTCGAGCCCGTCGGGTGCGTCGGTGTCGGCGAAACAGGCGACGTCACCCTCGACTGGCTCGTCGAACGGCAGCCCGCGCTCGAGGCGCTTTGAGAGCATCAGATTGAACGCGTACGACTGGGCGGCGTGGACGAACAGCCGCTGGAGATTCGAGGGGACGCGCTCAAGGGCAGCGCGGAAGTCTTCGGGACCCGGCTCGCCGTCGCACTCGGTGATCCCGTGGAGCATCGAACGCTCGTATCGCAGCCGGTTGGGAAAGCGCTCGAGGGCTTCCTGCCAGTCGCGGGTTTCTTGCACGAACGCGCGGGCGTCTTGGGTCCCTTCCGGCTCCGCGTCGGTTGGGTTGCCGAGATACGCCATCACCGCCCCCTCCCAGTCACCACGAGCGATCTCGAGGCCGACTTTGTGGGTGACCGGGCGACGGCTGCCAAAGCGCTGCTGGCCGAAGAAGTTGGGGACGCCGACGACGGTGCCCTCAGTGTCCGCGTCCTCGAGGCCGCCGAAGGCGTGGAGTTCGTCCGTGATTTGGGCCACGTTTGCGGGCTGATCGGGGTCGCTGACGACGAGTTCGAAGGCGTTACCCGCCAGATCACCGAACTCGAGCGAGCGGCCGGCCCGGCCGAGGATGTCGATTTCGGCCCCGTCGACATCGGGGAGGTCGTCAGGATCGGCTCCGTACACCGAAAAGAGCTGGGTCGTCACCGCGTACTTGTCTTTCGTCCCGGCCCAATCAACTCGCTCTCGAGAGATGCCGAGCGCGTCCGACAGCCGGCTCGCGAAGTCGTTGGTGTCCCATCCCGACAGCGTCACCCGGAAGACGAGATGCGGGTAGGCGTCGAGGCTCGCGTCGACCGGCTCGGTGGAAAAGCGCTCGAGTTCGCGCACGCGGAAGTGCTCGTCGTCCTCGCGCAGGTGACCACCGACGCCGTCGGTGTCGCTGACGTAGTGCTCCATACCGACGGCCTGCTCTGTGGGATGTGCCGGGCGCATATGCTTGGCGGCGCTTTGGCCGCCGGGGATAAATCGGTTCGTTCTCGAGACGGCGCTACTCGAGTCCCACCCCCCCCCACATGAACGAGTCGGTCCGAAATTAGGCTTCGCTGCTGAGGTCTGCGTCGACGCGAATCTCCGAGTCGGTGATCGTCTCGATGTTTTCGGCAGGGATCTCGAGGTCGTCCTCGCCGGCATCGCCGTGGCCGAGACTCTGAAGCCACGCGTTCGTGAGACTCGGATCAGGATCGACGTAGGCGACCTGTTCAATGGGGTCGATTTCGGTGACGATGCCGATCTGTTCGCCGCGAACGTCCATCAGGAACTTGCCTTCATCTTCTGTCGAGAGGACTGACATTGTGACCATAAATTGTTGTGTCGATGAGAAGTATCTGGTGGTTGTGACAGCGTGTTAACACGCGATAGCGTCGTCCGGCAGCGCCGTCACCTCCGTTCAGAACAGCGAGAGGTTGCCGGTGACGCTGTCGACACGGCCGTCAGCCGCCGGGCCGACGGCCAGCGTGGTGACGGTACCGGGCTCGAGTTGGGTGTGGCCGGCGTCTCTGACGATGGCGTGTGGAATCCCGTTGCTGTCGGCGATTGCGGCGAGTTCGTGCAGTTGGCGCTCACTCTCGCCTTTCAACACGACCTTCTTCTGGCCGCCGCTTTTCCACTGGCTCTGGAGTTGGCTGTCTGCTTTCTCGTAGGCCGACAGCGACGCGTGGGCGACCTGTGCGGCGAGCTTTCCCTGTCCCATGCCGATGTCGGTGCGAGCGACGATGGCCTGTTTCATACCGAATCGGAGAACGTCGTCCCCTATAGCCACAGCGAAAGCGATAGCGCAGCCCAAATATAGTTTACTACTGCTCTGTTAGATATGAATATAGAAGGTACGCCGCTCGTCGATCCTGACGCGTACGTCGCTCGAGGCAGAGACCGAGTGGCTATCAGTGACGCTATCGACGCGGTCGGTCACCAGTCGCTGACCGGACGATAACCGAGTGGATGGCGGTACGTATTTCTACGCCGAATCGATAGTTTGGGACATGAAACTCACGCGACGGACGGTTCTCGGCACGGCTGCGGCTGTCAGCGTCGGAACCGGAATTGCGGGCTGTCTCGGTAGTGAAGACCCGCCGGAGCCACCCGTGCTTGGCGATCCGGACGCCGACGTGACAGTGACCGTCTACGAGGATTTCTCCTGTCCGAGCTGTCAGTACTTCAAAGAAGAGGTCTTCCCGGACATAGAGGAGGCCTACATCGAACCAGAACAAATCAGATACGAACACCGGAACTACCCAATCCCGGTCGACGACACCTGGTCGTGGGCGATCGCCTGCGCGGCACGCGAGGTCTACGAGACCGAGGGCAACGACGCGTTCTGGGCGTTCGCAACCGATATCTACGACCACTTGGGCTCGTACTCCTACGATGCGATCGAAACGGTCGCCAACGACCTGGATCTTGACGGTTCCACGGCCCGCGAGGCAGCCGAGGAGGAGACCCACCGATCGCTGATCGAAGACGACAAGTCCTACGGCAGTTCCAACGGCGTCGAGGGAACACCAGCCGTCTTCATCGACGGCGACCAGATCGACCTCACCGAGACGAACCCGATGGCCGAGATCAACGCCGCACTCGAGTAAGCTGGATCGAACGGTTTACACGCCCACCGTTCGACTCGTCGGATATGATCCTCTCCGATGCAGACATCCTGCGACGGCTCGAGGAGGGCGACCTCGTCGTCGACCCTCTCGACGATCCCGAACTCCAGATCCAGCCCGCAAGCGTCGACCTCCGGCTTGGCCGGGAGTTCCTCGAGTTCCAGCGGACGAACATCCCCTGTATCCACCCTACCTCCGAGCGCGAGGTCGGCGAGTACGTGACCGAGACGATCGTCGAAGACGGCGACGACTTCATTCTCCACCCCGGCGATTTCGTACTGGGGACAACCCACGAACGCGTCGAGATCCCGGCGGATCTGATCGCCCACGTCGAAGGACGCTCGTCGCTTGGCCGACTCGCCATCGTCGTCCACGCCACGGCCGGCCTCTGTGATCCGGGCTATCGTGGCCAGATCACGCTCGAACTCTCGAATCTCGGCAGCGCCCCCGTCGCACTCACGCCCGGTATGCGCATCTCCCAGCTGACGTTCACCGAGCTGAAGACTGAAGCCGAACGCCCGTACGGGAGCGACCGCGGCTCGAAGTATCAGGATCAAGATGGCCCGCAGGCCTCCCGTATCCAGAGCGACGACGAGTTCGGCGGCGACCAACTCGAGCGAAACGGGTAATACTGTCGGACAGAACTATTCGACGATCGATCGCGCTACTGCGACCGTCACCCTCGGAGACGTCCGCAGAACGGATGCGTTCTGCTGGGCATCGCAACCCACGGGGTTGCTCAACGGCCGCGAATTCGCGACCGACGTCTCACTGACTGCTGTCCGATAGTATAAGCGCCGACCACTGTCAGCGCGAACGAATTAGTAGCTCTGCTGACGTACAGCCGGTATGGGTACTTCGAATCAGCAACTCGAACAGCCTCGAGGGCGGCACGAATCCGTCTCCGTTCGTGCACTCGGGGCGTTTTTCCTTCTGACGTTTGCGTTCTCGTGGCTGCTGTGGCTCCCGAAGGTCGCGATCGCATCCGACATCGCTCTCGGCGGCGGAACGATGGAGACCGTGCTCCGTTCCGTGAGCGCGCTCCCGGAGGTGGGGGCGTTCGGGCCCTCCGTCGCAGCGTTCGTGCTCGTCTACGCCACCCACGGCCGCGCTGGCGTCAGCCGACTGGTGGGACGGGCACTCGACCGATCGTTCGACCGGCGGTGGCTTGTCCCGATGCTGTTCCTCTTTCCGCTGCTTGCGGCCGTCGCGCTCGGTGTCGCCGTTGCGACCGGATTCGAACCGTCGCTCCCGTGGGCTGGACAGCCGGTCGCGCTGCCGGTTGCGTTCGTCTGGATTCTGCTGCTCGGTGGCCCGCTCCAGGAAGAGTTCGGCTGGCGTGGCTACGCCCTCGAGCCGCTGCAGGCGCGGCTGGGCTCGCTCGGAGCAGGCCTCGGGCTCGGTCTCGTCTGGGGCGTCTGGCATCTGCCGTGGTTCTACATGCCCTCGATGACGATGTACTACAATCGCCCGATCTGGGGGTTTCTCGTCACGATCACGCTGCTGTCGGTCGTGATGACGTGGCTGTTCGACAACACCGGCGGGAGTCTCCTCGGGATGGTCCTAGTCCACACGACGTTCAACTGGTCACAGTGGGCGTTTCCGGCGATCGACTCGGATACCGGCGGCCTCGTCGTGATCGGACTCATGGCCGCGCTGGTGGTCGCGATCGTCGCCCGCCACGGAACGCAGACGTTCGCGTCACGGCCCCGCAGCTAACGCCGGGACGCGGTTCGTGTGTAACGAACGATTCCGAACGGCACACAGCAGCCGCTGATCGGCAACGAGGGCCACAGTTATCCGGTGGGCGACCATACCGACACCAAACAGATGCAATTCGTCGAAGAAATCGTCGTCGACGAGTTCCTGCCGACGGTTCGGTCGCTGCTGGCAGGAGCCCTCCGCGAGCGTGGCCTGACCCAGAGTGAAGTCGCCGGAATGCTTGGAATCAGTCAGAGCGCCGTCTCGAAGTACGCCCACGGCGACGTCACCACGAACGACCGCATCGCCGACGACGAGCGTGTCAAAGCCCTCGTCACGGAACTCGCCGATGGGCTCGCAGACGGCGATATCACCCCTGTGCAGGCACTGATCGAGATCGAAGTCCTGATTCGGGACCTCGAGGCCGGCGGGGACCTGCTGGCACAACTCCACGAAGAGGCCGTCCCGGAACTCGCCGAGTACGGCTCGAGTTTCCGCGTCCACGATCCCGAAAGCGATCTGCGAACCAGCGAGCGCGTGCTTTCGTCGCTCCGGCGGGGACTGCGCGTCCTCGAGAACGCGAGTGGCTTTACGCGGCTGATTCCCGCGGTCGGCTCGAATCTGGTCGCCTGCACGCCCGACGCCGACGACGTCGACGACGTTGCCGGCGTGCCGGGCCGGATCTTCGACGTGAAAGGTCAGGCGACGGTGCCGTCCAGCCCCGAGTTCGGGGTCTCCGAACACGTTGCGACGGTGTTACTCGCCGCCCGCCGCCACGGTGCAGATGCGTCGGCAGCGATCAACATCACGTACGATCCCGAACTGCTCGACCGACTCGCCGAACGCGGCCACGTCACCGCGGAGTTCGACGAGGACGGCGATGTCGCCTCGAGCGTCGGGGCGGCGATCGAAGACGAACCGGACGCGACCGTGCTCTACCAGACCGGCGGGATGGGGATCGAGCCCCTGATCTACGTGCTCGGGCCGGATGCGGAGTCGGTCGCGGAGACGATTCGTGCGCTGATCTGAGATGGATTCGATTCGCTCGACACTCGAGGCACGCATGGAGCCCGAGGACGCACAGGCGTTTTACGGCCGCTGGGCGCGCCTCTACGACGTCATTGCGCGTCGAACGCCCGGTATTCCGGCGCTGCGGCGGCGAGCGGCAGCCGCCTGCCGGCTCGAGGCCGGCGACACCGTCGTCGAGATGGGCTGTGGAACGGGCGCGAACCTGCCCTATTTACGCGAGCAGGTCGGCCCCGAGGGGACCGTCATCGGGATCGATTTCACAGGACCAGTGCTCGAGCGAGCGCACGAGTTGACGAGCGAGTACGACAACGTCCACGTCGTCCGGGGTGACGCCACGCGACCGCCGCTTGCTCGTCTCGACGACGAGACAGCCGTCGACGCCGTTCTCGCGACGTTCGTCGTCGGGATGCTCGCCGATTCCGCGGGGGCGGTCGACGACTGGTGTGATCTCGTCGGGCCCGGTGGGCACGTCGTCCTCGCCAACGCCGCTCGCAGCGAAGAATGGTACGCGCCGCCGGTCAACGCCGTCTTCCGAGCAATCGTCGTCCTTTCGACGCCACCGACGACGAAACTCCGATACGAGAACGACCCGCATGTGCGACTCGACGAGAAGATCGACGCTGCTCATACGCGTCTCCGCGAGCGATCTGTGGCCATTGCCGATGAAACACACGTCTTCGGCGTCGTTCGGTTGACAGGTGGCCGACTCGAGACGTCGTAATCGACAACCAACCGTTCAGGACTGTGTCGACGCCTGCTCCTCGAGGCCCTCGTACTCACAGACCGGCGCTCGAACCTCGGGCGGAAGCGACGACGGCCGTTTGGTTTCGGGGTCGATGTGCACCATCGTCGTCTCGGCCGTCGCGGCAACGTCGCCGTCGACACGGATCTCGTATGTCATCGTGCAACTCGAGTCGCCGAGTCCGGACACCCAGAGCGCGACGGTGGGGTCGTCACCCGCGACGATCGGCCGTTCGTACTCGATCTCGAGATTTGCGACGACGAACGAGAAGTCATCGTCGGGTATGCCGACGACGTCCTCGAGGTAGTCGACGCGGGCGGTCTCGAGGTAGCTCGCGTAAACGGCGTGATTGACGTGGTTCAGAGGGTCGAGGTCGCGAAACCGGACGGGAACGTCGACGGTAAACGGTTCACTCATTGTGTGTTGTTTCACTCGAGTCGACGAAAAGAGGGCTCCGGTTTCGATTTCGAACGGCCGCGTTCAGACCACCACAATCACGAGTCACCGTACAGACGCGCGTGGGCCGCACAGAACGGCGGGTCGCGCAACTGGGCCTCGATCAGGTCCTCGTGGTAGTGGGCGTTAAAGAGGCGACACCCCGCTTGGTCACAAAACGCCTCGCCCGTCTCGAGGTAGTGGACGGCCTGCAACGCGTAGCCCTTCAGCGCGTCCGTCGATCGGGGGTCGTTCTCGACGAGGAAGTCGCCTTCGACCTGATTCTCGAGCACTTCCCGCGGCGGCGCATCGCCGGATAGCAGGGCGTGGCGCTGCTTTGCTTTGTAGTAGGCCTCGGGCTTGGCGGGTGCTTCGTACAGTCCCGGTACCGAGACGAGCGCGGGCTGGCCGAGGACGATCACGCGCTTGTGCCAGCGGCCGTCGTGGTCGCCCCACGTGCCGAGCGCCCGGTCGAGGATCGGGACGTGCAGCGTCTCGAGGCCGCGCTCTGTGGCGGGGAGAGCGCTGTTCAACGCTCGCTGAATCTGCATACCGTCGTAGAGCACTCCGCCCTCGCGCTCGGGCTGTTCGAGGGCGCGTTCCTCATAGCGGATCGTCCCGAGCATCGTGTTGCCGGTCTCGCGCTCGTACGGCGAGGTGACCCGCGCCTCGGCGAACCGTTCGGCGAGGTCGTCGGTGCGATGGCTCTCGAGGAATCGGTCTCGGACCGTGACTGAGGCATCGATCCGGGCCTCGAGCCACGCGCCGAGTTCGTCGACGTCGACGACGTTTGTCGGGGCGCGATACAGGACGACGCTGTCGACCATTGGCTTCTAGTCGTCAGCGGGCGCTGCACGCGAGGTTAGTTCGACCGGGTCGGCGTCGACCTCGAGTTCGTCCAGCGCAACCTGCGCGGCACGCTTTCCGGAGACGAGCATGGCACCGAACGTCGGCCCCATCCGCGGCAGCCCGTAGGTCGTCGCGGTGGCCATCCCGGTCGCGATCAGGCCCTCGTGGACGAGGCCGGTGTGTTCGACGACGGCGTCTTCGCTTTTGCCGACCCACATCGAGTCGTGGCCGGGGGAATCGTGGCCGGGTGCGCCGTAGGTGTCGTCTTCGGTCTGATCCATTACTTGGCCGCGCTCGCGGGCGTCCTGAATGCCGGGGGCGTCGAGGACGCCGCGCTCGTCGAGTTTCGTGACTGCCATCGCGTCGTGGCCCGTCGCGTCGATCACCAGATCCGCCTCGACGGCGATCGGGTCGACGCAGGTGATCTCGCGGGGCAGCGCGTGGACCGGCGTCCAGTTCATCACGATCCCCGAGACCTTGTGGTCCTCGCGGATGACGATGTCAGTGAACTCCGTCATGTTCTGCATTTTCGCACCGGCGTCACAGGCTGCCTTAATCAGTCCCGAACAGGCCTCCGGGCCATTGGCGACGTACAATCCCTCACTGTCTTGGGCCTGCTTGTAATCCACCTCGAGGTCCTCGAGGATCTGCTGGGCGGGGTCGCGTACCGTCACCTTGTTCATCAGAAAGCCGCCGAGCCAGAAGCCACCGCCGAGATAGTTGTTCTTCTCGACGACCATCGTCTGGACGCCGCGTTCTGCGAGTTCTTTCGCCGCCGTCAGCCCCGACGGGCCGCCGCCGACGATGATCACGTCCGAGTCCGAGAAGTCCATGAACTCCTCGGTCCACTCCTGTCCGATTGCGCGCGTTACATCCGCTTCACCGACCTGACTGAACTGTTCGAAGTCGCTCATACAACTAGGTGGTACGACTGGGTAGTGAAAAGTCTGTCGAGGCGATGGGCTGATATGAACGCGGCCTCGACGACGGGCGAGCACGGCGAGCCGACAGACGACGTGGGAGCCACGACGACCCGAACGCTGAAGGCTTGTCCTCGTCTACAGTAGCCAGATGCATCGTCGTGCGTTTCTCGCGTGTGCCGCCCTCGCCCCGGTCTCCGGCTGTCTCGACTTCCTCGAGAACAATGGCGAGGAGATCACCGAACCGGGCGATGTCGAAATCGTCTGGGACGACCTCACGCGAGAGGACCCCGGAACCGAGGACGAACGCGTCGTCGTCTGGGGTGTCGTCAGGAACGTCGGCGAGCGAACGCTGTCATACATCGAGATTCGGGCGACGTTTTTCGACGCCGATGGCGAGGAACTCGAGAGCGTTATCGAGAGCGTCGATGTCGACGACGACGCACGCGAGGAGTGGGCCTTCGCCGTCGAGTTCCCTCGCTTTGGTGAGGACGCAGCCGCCGTCGTAACCTACGAACTCGAGCCGGTAACGGGGGTCTAATGGCGGCGATTATGGCCACGAACAGGAGCGAACGATGACTGATCCGGACTCGACCGCCACTGGCGGCACCCAGCCTGAATCCGGTCCCGATTCGGACCCGGATCACGACGAAGGCGTGTCGACGCTCGCAAAACAGGGGAGCATCACGTTCGTTGGGAACGTCGTCAAAGGGGTGCTCGGGTTTGCGATCGTCATGTTGATGACCCGGTTTGTCAGCCCGTCGGTGTACGGCCTGTTCGTGCTGGCGACGTCTGTGATCCTGTTCATGCAGGTGTTTGCGAACCTCGGCCTGCCGCTGGCGATCGACTACTTCGTCCCACAGTATCTGGCCGACGACGAGCGCGGGAAGGCAAAGGGCGTCATCGTGCAGGTGACGGCGACCGTGTTGATCACGTCGTCGCTGGTTGCGTTCGTACTCGCACTCAGTGCGGCGTCGATCGGCGAGTTCTTTCAGGAGCCGTCGATGCGTGTCGCACTGCTGTTTCTCTCGGTCACGATCCCGATGCTCGCGATCTACAACGTCCTGTTGACATCCTACTACAGCATCAAGAAACTCCAGTACCGGGTGCTGATGCGCGATCTGGTTCGACCGATCGTCCGGTTTGCCGTCACCGCAGGGCTGCTGTTGGTCGGCTTCGGGCTGCTCGGTCTGATCGGCGGTTACGTCGTCGGCCTGTTCGTTGCGATTACGGTCGGTGCAGCCGTCTTCACCTACAAGGCGTGGGACCTGCTATCGGCCGAACTCGAACTCGTTGCCCCGGGGCCGCTGGTCAGATACTCGCTCCCGCTGGCGATGACCAGCGTCGTCTTCGTGTTGATGGGCCACGTCGACTACTTCATTCTCGGCTTTTTCCTCGAGTCAGATAACGTCGGTATCTACCGCGTCGGCTACATGCTCGGCTCAGGGCTGATGATCATCTTCAACTCGCTGTCGCCCGTGTTCAAGCCGTTGATCGCCGAAACGAGAGACGATATCGACCTCGTCGAACAGCGCTTCCGGATCATGGCCCGCTGGATCGCCGCGATTACACTCCCAGTTGCGATTTTCCTCTCGCTCGGTGCGAGTTCCTACCTCGCCGTCCTCTATACGCCCCAGTACGCCGAAGCGAGCGCCGTCGTCGTCCTGCTTGCGGGAGCGTTCCTCTTCAACGTCACCTTCGGCGGCCCCGACGGCTCGCTGTTACAGGGGATGGGCTACTCGCGGATCGTCTTCGCCAACACGCTGGTGCTCTTCGGCTCGAATCTCGTCGTCTCGTTCGCACTCGTCCCGATCATCGGTATCGAGGGCGCTGCGATCGGCTCGGCGACGGCGCTCTTTCTCGTTGGCGGCCTGACCCTCGTCGAGATCTACTATCTCGACGGCATCCATCCGTTTACACGGGATTTCGCCAAAGTCGTCGGTGCCGGCGTCCCGGCGACCATCGCCGGCGTGCCCGTTGTCTACTTCCTCGAGTCGGATACGATCACGGCCGGCGTGCTTCCGGTCGTCGTCGTCGGCACCTACCTGCTGACGCTGATCGCGACGGACGCCTTCACCGACGCCGACGCGCAGATGGCCGCAGAGTTCAGCCCGACGCTTCGAAAGTGGCTCCCCAGTCGCTGATCAGTCGTCGATCGGTTCCACGTCGCCGTCGTCCGTCGCCTGCTCGTCTCGAGGGCGAGGTGGCGACCCGTCCTTCGACTCGCGGTCCTCGTCGATGACGCCCTCCGTCCACGTCCCCAGCCGGAACCAGCCGACGGCGACGAGAAAAGAAGCCGCCATTCCGAACGCGTAGGCCCACCAGATCCCCTCGATGCCCCAGTCGAGACCCCCAACCTCGAGGCCGATGATCGGGACCGTCACCGTCCAGGCAAACGCGAGCACGAGCGCGACGGGAACGCGGAAGATCCACCGCGAGAGAAACGAGAGGACCATCGCCTCTTTCGTGTTGCCAGCGCCGCGAAACGCCCCCTGAATAACCATCACACCGGCAAACAGCGCCCAGAAGGGGGCCATAATTCGAAGGAAGACGACGCCCTCGGCAATCACGTCGGGATCGTCGACGAAGATTCGAATCGCCTGTGCGGGAAACGCGAGGAGCACGACGACGACGGCACCGATCAGGACCATCGTCCCCGCAGTCGCCGTTCGCGTGACGGCAGCGGCACGGTCGGGCGTCTTCGCGCCGAGGTTCTGGCCGACGCCGGTCGCCGTCGCGTTTCCGACGGCACCCGAGACGGCCCACGTGACCGACATCAGGCGAACGCCGATCCCGTACGCCGCTGTGGGTGCCGCACCGAACCGAGCCACAAAGCCGGCCATCGCGACCGACGCGAAACTGCGCGCCCAGCCGTCGATCGTCGAGGGGTAGCCGACGTCCACCAGCCGTCTCAGAATCGCGACATCGGGCGCGAGGTCCTCGAGTCGCAGGCGAACGCCGAAGCGGCCGTCGAGCAGGATGTAGATTCCGGCGACGGTGGCGAACGCGCGGGCGACGAACGTCGCGACGGCGGCGCCGCGAGTCCCCATCTCGGGGAACGGCCCCCAGCCGAGGATGAAGAAGGGGTCGAGGACGACGTTGATGCCCGCGGAGACGAAGACGAGCCACATCGCCGTCTTCGTGTCGCCGGCGCCCTGCAGCGACGAGCGGAAGGCGAAGAAGAGAAAGGTCAGCGGCAGGGCGAGAAAGATGACCTCGATGTAGGCGAGCGCCTCGACGAACACCTGATCGCGCGCGCCGATCAGGGTGAGAAGCGGCCGTCGAAAGGCGAGCCCGACCGCTGCGAGGACCGTTGAGACGGCGAGCGTGAGCAGAACGGTCTGTGCGACGACCCTGTCGGCCATTCGGTCGTCGCCCGAACCGACGTACTGGGAGACCAGCGCGATGGTCGCCGCGGTGATCCCCATCGCCGTCGAGACGAACATCCACGAGAGCGGAAACATCAAGGAGACGGCAGCGACAGCCTCGCTGCTCACGCGACCGACCCAGAACATATCCGCGAGGTTGTAGAACGTCTGGAGCAGGTTCCCGAGCACCAGCGGCCACGCGAGATGCAACAGCTTCGGGGGGATCGCCCCCGTCGTCATATCGACGCGCTTGCGGTCCGTCTCTGCCACGTTGTGTCTGCTACGAGTGAGTCCCGGTTCCGTCAAAAGCGCTTGGCTCCCCGGGTCCGTTGCCGGCACTCCGACGCCCACAGCTACACCCACCTCGCACACGCGCGACCGCTTGAGTACGCGCATACCCGCGCTGTCGGCGGGTTTTGGCGAAAGCGTTATCAGATTCTCAGGCGTAGCGCCCGACGATGCAGACCACTCGCCCGCAACTGGGGGGACCGATCGCTCGAGGAGGTGACCCGCCGTGGAACTGATTATCACGGAGAAAGACAACGCCGCACGGCGGATCGCTGACATTTTGAGCGGCGGCACGTACGACTCGAGTCGCGAGAACGGCGTCAACGTCTACGAGTGGGGTGGCAAGCGCTGCGTGGGGCTGTCGGGCCACGTCGTCGGCGTCGACTTCCCCTCGGAGTACTCCGACTGGCGAGACGTCGAACCCGCCGAACTCATCGACGCGGACGTCGAGAAGACGGCGACGAAAGAGAACATCGTCGCAACGTTGCGAATCCTCGCGCGGAAGGCCACACAAGTCACGATCGCGACGGACTACGACCGCGAGGGTGAACTCATCGGCAAGGAGGCCTACGAGATCGTCCGCGACGTCAACGAGGACGTCCCGATCCAGCGCGTTCGGTTCTCCTCGATTACGGAAAACGAGGTCAAAAGCGCCTTCGACGAACCAGACGAACTCGACTTCGACCTCGCGGCCGCGGGCGAGGCACGCCAGATCATCGACCTCATCTGGGGGGCATCGCTCACGCGATTCCTCTCGCTGTCTGCCGGCCAGCTCGGTAACGACTTCATCTCCGTCGGTCGCGTCCAGTCGCCGACGCTCAAGCTGATCGTCGACCGCGAACGCGAGATCGAGGCGTTCGATCCCGAATCCTACTGGGAGCTGTTTGCCGACCTCGAGAAAGACGACGACACTGACGCCTTCGAAGCCCAGTACTTCTACCGCGACGAGGACGACAACGAGGCCGAGCGCGTCTGGGAGGAAGCCGTCGCCGACGAGGTCTACGAGACGCTCTCGAGTCGCGACAGCGCGACGGTCGTCGACGTCACCCGCCGAACTCGAACCGACACGCCGCCGACGCCGTTCAACACGACCCAGTTCATCCGCGCGGCGAGTGCCATCGGCTACACGGCAAAACGGGCGATGTCGATCGCCGAGGAGCTCTACACCGCCGGCTACATCACGTATCCGCGGACGGACAACACTGTCTATCCCGACGATCTCGACCCCGAAGACCTGCTCGACGACTTCGTCGGCCACTCGACGCTTGGCGAGTCAGCCGAGTCGCTGCTCGAGGCCGACGAGATCAGCCCCACCGAGGGCGACGAGGAGACGACCGACCACCCGCCGATCCATCCGACCGGCGAGATTCCGACCCGCGGCGACGTTTCAGACGACGAGTGGGAGATCTTCGAACTCGTCGTCCGGCGCTTTTTCGCGACGGTCGCCGACGCGGCTGTCTGGGAACACCTCAAAGTCGTCGCCGAGGTCGCCGACTACCGGCTCAAGGCAAACGGCAAGCGCCTCGTCGAACCGGGCTATCACGACGTCTACCCCTACTTCAGTACGACCGAGAACTTCGTGCCCGACGTCGACGAGGGCGAGAAACTGTCACTGTCGGACGTCGAACTCGAGGAGAAAGAGACCCAGCCACCCCGAAGATATGGCCAGTCGCGGCTCATCGAGACGATGGAGGATCTCGGCGTGGGGACGAAGTCGACCCGCCACGACATCCTCGAGAAACTGTACGACCGTGGCTACGTCGAGAGCGATCCACCACGGCCCACCCGGCTGGCGATGGCCGTCGTCGAGGCCGCCGAGGAGTACGCCGACCGGGTCGTCAGCGAGGGGATGACCGCCCAACTCGAGGCCGACATGGACGCCATCGCACACGGCGACGCGACCCTCGAGGACGTTACCGACGAGTCCCGTGAGATGCTCGAGGAGATCTTCGCCAACCTCGCGGACTCCCGGGAGGATATCGGCGACCACCTCCGCAAGTCGCTCAAAGACGACAAGCGACTGGGGCCGTGTCCCGAGTGTGGCGAGGACCTGCTGGTCAGACGCAGCCGCCACGGCTCCCACTTCATCGGCTGTGATGGCTACCCCGACTGTGAGTACACGCTCCCGCTGCCGTCGACGGGCAAGCCGTTGATTATGGAATCGGCGTGTGACGACCACGGCTTAAACGAGATCAAAATGCTCGCCGGCCGGCAGACGTTCGTCCACGGCTGTCCGCTCTGTAAGGCCGAAGACGCCGGCGAGGGGCCGATTCTCGGTGACTGTCCCGAGTGCAACGACGAACACGGCGGCGAACTCGCCGTCAAGACCCTCCAGAGCGGGTCGCGACTCGTCGGCTGTACGCGCTACCCCGACTGTGAGTACTCGCTACCGCTGCCACGGCGTGGCGACATCGAGGTCACCGACGAGTACTGCGAGGACCACGACCTGCCCGAACTCGTCATCCACAGCGGCGACGAGCCGTGGGAGCTGGGCTGTCCGGTCTGTAACTATCAGGAGTTTCAGGCCCGCGAATCGGAGAGCGGCTCCGAACTCGAGGCCCTCGAGGGAATCGGGGCCAAAACGGTCGAGAAACTCGCCGACGTGGGCATCGAGAGCATCGACGACCTGACCGAGGCCGACCCCGACGCCGTCGCTGACGATGTCGACGGCGTCAGCGCCGACCGGGTTCGGACGTGGCAGGCGAAGGCCTGATCGAGCGCCGTCGATTCCCACTCCCGTTTTCTCAGGATAACAGCCACAAAGCCCACCCTATGGGCGGTAAGGGCCGCATACAGGAGGTAGAGTTAACTGCGTGTCACAGGTGCCTCGAGTATCTACACGACCGCGCGTGACTCGAGCGCGTCGTGCGACTCGCTATGACGCACCCGGACACCAAAGCAACCGACCACCAGTTCGACGAACAGGACGACGGAATCGAAGTCACCGTCGGGAGTACGGAACTCGAGACTTTCCTGATGGCCGACGATCCCGAGATCCGAGCGTACGCGGCCAGTACGCTCGCGAACGAGGCGGCCCGGCGGCCGGGCGACGTTCGGTCCACTGTTGACGCGTTGACCGACCGGCTTGCCGACGAACCGGCCGTCAGCGCACACGCCGCGACCGCGCTCGCGGCCGTCGCGACCGAACACCCCGACGCAGTACGGGCGTCGATCCCCGACCTGCTCGACTGTCTCGAGGGACCAACGGCGGTGCGGACGGCTGCGGCCGATGCGGTTGCAGCCGTTGCAGTCGCCGAGCCGGACACCGTTCGCGGCGCAGTCGGCTCACTCCGGCTGTACGTAACGGACGAAAACGAACGCGTTCGCCGCCAGACGACTGCGGCACTCATGGCCCTCGCTGACGCCGATGCCGAGGCGGCCATCACCGTCGTCGACGAAGTGGTCAGCGCCGCCGACGACGAGTCGGCCGCCGTCCGCGAGAACGCAACTGCGATCCTCGAGGCGGTCGCGATGGTCTGCCCCGACGACGTCCTCGAGCACGTGTCGCTGTTCGTCGATCGGCTGGATGACGAGCCAGCCGTCACCGCACCTGCGATGGGCGCGCTCAGAGCGCTCGCACTCGAGGAGCCGTCTGCGCTCGAATCAGCGGTCGCCCCCATCGCAGACAAGCTCACGGCCGGCGGCGAGGGAGTCCGGCGGGACGCCGCTGTCGCGCTCGCCGCCATCGCGGCGGCTCGACCCGAGGCGGTCCACGGGGTCGTCGAGCCGCTCGCTGCTCGACTCGATGACGTCGCCGACGTTCGCCGCGAGAGCGTTCGGGCGCTGCGTGCCGTCGCCGACAGTGAGCTGGCGGCCGTCGTCCCGGCTGTCTCCCCGCTCGTCGACCGCCTCGACGACCCGTTCGAGGAGGTTCGGACGGACGCTGCCCGCGTGCTGTCGGCCGTTGCGGCGGACCGTCCGGTCGATGTTGTCGACGCCGTGTCGTCGGTGGCCAACCGGCTCGACGAGAGCGAGCCGACGTTTCGATACTACGGCGGGTCGATCATCGCCGCCGTCGCGGACGCGCGGCCGGCGGCCGTTGCACCCGTCGTGGAAGCCCTTGCCAGCGTGTTCGCCGTCGATGACGAGCGCGTCCGTCTCGATGCCGTCCGCGCCACTGCTGCCGTCGCGGACTCGTCACCCGAGTCGGTCCAGCCGGTCGTTCCCGACCTCGCCGACCGGCTCGACGATCCACACGAGCCGGTTCGTCACCACGCCGCCGATGCACTTGCTGCTGTCGCGCTCGAGGCCGCCGGGGACGAATCCGCCGTCCCTGCCCTCGTCGACCGGCTCGCCGACGGCGACGAGTGGGAACAGGGGTACGCCGCCCACGCGCTCGCCGATGTCGCCGAGTCACGGCTCGCCGCCACCCATCCGTCGGTTCTGGCGGCGTGTCGTCGCCTCGAGGCCGACGCAGTCGCCGTTCGACGAGCAGCGACACGCAATCTCGTGACCGTCGCGAGCGAACAGCCACGGGACGCTCGAGACGCAGCCACCCCGCTCGGAAGGCGACTGGCCGACGAGGATGCGACTGTGCGGAACAACGCAGCGATTGCCCTCTCGCGGCTCGCCGACGCCTCTCCAGCGGTCGTCCGCGACGACGACGTGCTGGTGGCGCTGTTGCGGGCGCTCGACGATTCCGATCGGACCGTCCGGGCGACCGTCCGCCGAACGCTCGCGGCGGTCGCCTCGGACACCGACGACTGCCGTCCCGCGCTGTCGGTCGCGCTCGAGGCGACGACGACGTCCGACGAACGGGTCCGTGTCGCTGCCTGTGAGGCGCTTGCCGTGCTCGGTCCTGAGACCGGGGCGGAAACGAACGCCGTCCTCGAGGCCGTCTGTGACCTCCTGATCGACCCGACGCCGGCGGTCCGGGTTGCGGCGCTGAACACGCTCGAGGCCGTACTCGACGCCGAGACGGAGCCAACGCCGATCGCAGCCATGATCGACGGTCTGTCGGCCGATGACGCGCGCGGGCCCGCGATCGCGTCGGCGCTTGCGGACATCGCTCGCAGCGAGCCAGCCCGTCTCGCGGACGCTGTGTCGACACTCCTCGAGTGCCTCGAGTCGGCAGCCGGCGTCGAACGACGGGCGATCCTGCGCGGGCTGGTGTCGGTCGTCGATGCAACCGGCCGAGAGGCGGTGACGACATCGCTGCTCGAGCGACTCGACGACGAGCCGCGGCCGGTCGCCCGCGACATCGCACGGCTTGCGGTCATCGCGCCCGACGACGTCGCGGCCGAACGGGATCGACTGGTCGCGTTGCTCGGCGAGGAGACGAGCGACCGGTTCCACGCCGCCGACGAGGCCGTTCGTGGCTACGTTACGCTCGCGCTTGCGGCGCTTGGGGCAACTGGCCGCGGCGGGCGGTCACTGGAGAGAGCACTCGAGCAGGTCGACGAGCGGCTGTCAGAAGCGGCCATGCTCGCGACCGGCCTCGACACGCCGACACACACCGACGAAATCACCACCCAGCTATCGGCAATGGATCGGCTGCTGGACGACGACGCCGACCCCTGGACGGCGGGGCTTGCCGCACTGGCCCTTGCCACGCTGGCCGACGACACCGAGACGCTTCGCTCGTCGGGGCTTTCGAAACTCGCCCCCGGCATCGGCGGTGACAGCGGCCTCGGTCGACTCGTCGCGGCCGACGCCCTCGAGCGGCTTGCAACGACGGACCCGGAGGGGTTCGAGGACGTGATTCCGGCGCTGCTCACTGCGCTTGCCGATCCCGACGCCGACGTCCGGGCGAGCGCCGCGAGCGTGCTGGCAACGTGTGCCCAACGCGACGCCGGCCCGTCCGTCGCCGACACCGAACAGGACCACGTCGCGGCGCTACAGGCGTGTCTCGCCGATCCCGACGCTCGTGTTCGTGCTCGAGTGAGTCGAACGCTCGCCGCACTCGAGGCGACGGACGCGCTGGCGTCGATCCGGCCGCTGACCGATGATCCCGTCTCGACCGTCTCGACGGCAGCGTCGACCGCGACGAGTCGGCTCGAGTACACACGAACCGACGCCGAGCAGCCGGGCAAAGCGGCCACTTGGGCGATGGCTCGTGCAGGACCGACACGCGCCGGGGCCGTCTCAGACGGCGACACACCCACTGGTCGGCCCAGCGAGCGCTGGCGGATCGACCCGCAGGGTGATACCACACTCGAGGCCGCGCCAGCGATCGTCGACGGAACGATGTATCTCGGCCGCGGTGACGGGAGCGTCGTTGCACTGGCGCTCGAGGACGGCAGCAAGCGCTGGCGAGCCGAACTCGACGGCGCGATCGAGACGACGCCAGCGGTTCACGACGGCGTCGTCTCCGTCACCACTCGTGACGGCGACGTCTACGCCCTCGAGACCGATACCGGCGAGCGTGTCTGGCGGCATCAGACGGCTGGCTGCGATCCAACGGCACCGGTCGTCGTCGATGGCACGGTGTACGTCGGTGGTGACACGCTGTCCGCGATCGACGCCGGGACCGGGCAGGCCGTGTGGACGGCGGACCTCGGTGCCGAGACGACGGCCCCCGCAGTCGCCGACGGGATGGTGTACGTTGCTGCCGACGAGCGACTGATCGGCGTCGAGTCGACGGACGGGAGCCAGCGCTGGGTCACCGATCTCGAGGGTGCGGTCGGTGCGCCACCGACGGTCGCTGACGGGACGGTGTACGTCGGCGTCGACGAGACGCTGCTGGCATACTCGAGTGTGGATGGCGCTCGAGACGGCCGGTTCGAGACCGGCGGGCTGATCGAACTGTCGCCCGCGGTCGCCGACGGGACGGTGTACGTCGCCAGCTCGGACGAAAGCGTGTATGCCCTCGAGACTGCGACGTGGACCGAGCGCTGGCGCGCCGTCGTCGGAGCGCCGGCGGCGGCGCCGGTGCTCGTCGGTGGGCAACTTTGTCTCGCGAACACCGACGGCTGCGTCCACGCGATAGCCACCGCCGACGGGGCGAAACGGTGGCGAGACGAGCGTACAGCCCCCATCACGACACTCGCCGCTGCCAGTGGCCACCTCTCTCTCGTCGGCGACGGCCTCACCGTGCTCGGTGACGAGCACTCGTCGGTGACGGACTCGATTTCAGGACTGCTCACTCGAATCGGCGACTGATCGGTTCCTGTCGTCACTGATCGCCGGCCCGTGCTGGCGATCGACGGGACATCGGGACAGCACCCCGTATGAACGTAACCGAGCTACGCCTCCTGCTCGGGACTCGAGGTGTCGTCGGCTGCGTCGTCGAACGTCTCCGTTTCGAGGACGGATTCGACGGCCCCGACGATCCGGTCGGCGCTCTGGACGCCGGTTTCCTCCCAGTGTTTCTCGCCGTCGGTGTCGACGACGATCGTCACGGGAAAGCCAACGACGCTGTAGGTGCTGGCAAGCCCCGAGTCGTAGCCGACGTGCCAGTTTCCGCTGTGGGTGGTCCACCACTCGTGCAGGTCGGCTTCGGGCAACGTTTCCGGGGTCTGGTACGTGGCGGAGAGAAACTGCACCCGGTCGCCATGGTCGTCGACGAGTTCCTCGCGAGCGTCCGCCAGCCGTGGCATCTGCGCCTGACAGTTGCCACAGCCGGTGGTGAAAAACATGATGGTCGTCACGCCGTCGGTCGGCACGGTGAACGTGCCGTCCTCGCTGCCCTCGGCATCGATCGTCTCGACCTCGAGCGGATTCCGATCGCTCTCGTCGTGTTCTGTCTCCGGCCCTCCGTCGCCGAACGACGGGAGTCCGCCAGTGAGGACGGCCCCAGCACCGCCGAGGACGCCAACGCTGGCGATGCCGGCGATGAGTTCGCGTCGGTTCATGGGAGACGCACCGCTGCCCACTGACAGCCAGTGTCCGACAACGGAGACGAGCGACACTGCATACGCGATACTATGGCCTGAACGATCAAGAGACCACTGGTTCAATCGTGGAATCGAACGCACACGGTGGCCCAACGGTCGATGCGTACGCTCGAGGGAGCCAACGATCAAATGGGTCTCGCCCGTCTGTTGGATCATGACCGACGAGCGTGACCGATGGAACGAGAAGTACAACGGCGTTGACTTTACCCTCCCCGACGATCCCATCCCGGAACTCGAGCGTCGACTCTCGACGCTGCCGGACGGCCGCGCCTTGGACATCGCAACCGGCACCGGGCGCAACGCCCTCTTTCTCGCCACCGCAGGTTACGACGTCGACGCGATCGATATCTCCGACGTCGCCCTCGAGGAGGCTCGCCGCCGCGCCGACGACCACGGCGTCGACGTCACCTGGACGCGCGCAGATCTGGCCGCGTTCGACTGGCCCGTCGGCGAGTACGACGTAATTACGGTGAGCTTTTTCGCCGCCCTCGAGCATCTGCCCGCGATCAAGGAGGCGCTCGCGCCGGGTGGCGTGCTCGTCTACGAACACCACCTCCGCTCGAGCGACACCCTCGAGATCGGTCCCTCGAACGAGCGTTATCGGTACCGATCGAACGACCTCCTCCGGGCGTGTCTCGATCTGACGATTCTCTCCTACGAGGAGTGTCGTCGGCCGGTCGTCGGCGGGACCGCGGCGGTCGCAACGCTCGTCGCGCGCAACTCGAGTGGCGGCACGCAGTCGTATCCGAAGTTGGCGGCGCGGACGCGACCACCATCGCAGGAGTAGGCGTAGGCCACGGCTGTGGCTCACTCGGCCCGTGACTGGGCCTCGAGCGCCGCCTCGACGCCGGCGACGATGTTGTGTGCCGTCGTCGAGCCATCCTTTCGCCAGTGAGTCTCGCCGGTGCCGTCGATCGCGATGGCGACCGGGAAGCCGCTGATGCCGTAGTGGTCGTTGAGAAGCCCGTTTTCGTCCATCCCGATCGGCCAGTTGCCGTCGTGTTCGCGCCACCAGTCGGCCAGTTCGTCCGGCGACGGCTGTGGGCCGGAACTCCGGTCGATAACGGAGAGAACGCCGACATCTCGCCGGCGAAGGCGCACGACCGCCTCACCGACCTCGGAGAGAAACCCCTGACTGGTCGGACAGAACAGACGGGTGAAGTTGATGAGCATCACTCGCCCCGCCTGTGGAACCCGAACCGTTCCCGCGTCGCTTCCTGGCGCATCGACGGTCCGGATGTCGAACGGCGGGGAACTGTCGACGGCGTCGATGCGCTCTTCGGTTGCATCCGTGTCGTCGTCCGATCCCATGTCGTCCAGACAGCCGACCACCGTCAGCGTCGTCACTGCCGTCGTCGCAGCGAGCAGCGCACGCCGGTTCATCTCGCCCTCGCGCGTCGGTCCCGCCCCATGATAACCATGAGTGTTGAGCACATATGACATGGTAGCTGGTCCAGCGTCACCTCACGCGTTTCCATATCAAGTCCGTCGTGTGGGCCACCGAAAAGCCTATGGTAAATATTGTCGTGTTAAATCCTACCACGATGACCCGCTGCTCGAGCCGAGGACTCCTGTCTCTGCTCGACGAGCGTGGGCCGGCCGCAGCGACGTCGCTGGCGGCGGCGCTCGATGCTCACCCGATGACGGTGCGAACGAAATGCCACGACCTCCAGTCTGCCGGCCACGTCCACCAGATTTCGGGGGATGTCTACACCATCACTGAGGCCGGCAGAGACCATCTTTCGACGCTCACAGAGTAGCTGACCCTCCGAGTTTCGTCTCATCGGGATTGCTGTCGGCAGTGACCGCCGACGCCGATCCGTGGCTGGCGATCGGTCCAACAGTTCGTCTCAGTCTGTCGGACCGTGCCGTCGTCCCCGTTCGATCGTCGTCGCATAAATCCCCGCGAGAACGACGAGGCCGCCGACCACCGTCACCGTATCGGGCACCTCCGCGAGCAAGACGAACGCGAGCACCGTTGCGCCGACGGGTTCGCCCAGCCAGGCGACGCTAACCACGACCGACTCGAGGTGTTTCAACACCCAGTTGACGACGGTGTGGCCGAAGACGCCCGGGCCGACGGCCATCCCGAGAAAGAGCAGCCACTCTCGAGTCGGGTAGTCGACGTACGCGTGGCCCTGCGCGCCGACGAGGACGAACAACGTCAGCGCACAGGCAGTGTAGACGACGGTGACGTACGGAAACAGCGGGACACGCTGGCGAATCGAGCGACCGGCGAGCACGTAGCCCGCGACGGTGACCGCCCCGAGCAGGGCCAGCGCGTTGCCGTAGACGGTCGCATCCGAGAGCGGTGCGTGCCCGGCATCACCGAACGACATCACTGTCGCGCCGACGACTGCGACGGCGATGCCACTCACCGTCCCGCGGCGAATCCGCTCATCGAGAAGGAGTCCGGCACCGAAAGCGACGAAGATGGGCTGGGTCTGGACGATGGTGACACTCGCCGCGACACTGGTGTGATTCAAACTCTCGAACCACGCTGCGAAGTGAACCGCCAGCGCAACGCCGGCGACGGCTGCGAGACCGAAATCGCGACTCGAGAGGCGACGAAACGCCCCGAGATGGCGCACCACCGTGATGGGGGCGACGATCGCCGTCGTGAACAGCACCCGGTAGAAGGCCGCGACCGAACTCGGGGCCTGACTCCAGCGGACCAAGATTGCGCTGGTGCTCGCCGCGAACACCGCGAACGCGAGGGCGACGGCCGGCGTTACCTCGAGGTCGGACGCGTTCACGTCGCCAGCAAACGAAGGAGGAGGCCAAACCGATTGCGAAACGGCGGGGGTCCGACTGGTCGGCTCAAAGCCGATTGCCGCGATAGATCGACGCAACTTCGAAATCGACGTCCTCGAGGCCGATGATGTCGTCCTCAGTGAGGTCCTCTGGGTCCCACTCCTCGAGGTAGGCGACGGCGTCGTCGTGGTCGGCGAACACGCGCGGGTTGATATCCATCGGGTCGTCAGCCGCGTCCGCGTCGGTGATGAGCACGAAGTGTGCCTCGGTGGCGTCGACGAGCGAGGTCGTTCCGTACTCCATCGACCACGCGCCGACGACCGGCGATTCAGAGGACGTGGCGACGAGATAGGCAAAGAGACAGCCGGGTGTATCGAAGACGGCACCCGTCCCGTCCTCGTGGGCGAGTTGGCTCTGCCACTGGGGGTAGTCTGTCGGTGTCATGTTGCAGACGGCACAGGCCTGTGTGTCCGAAAACTCGATCGGGTCGTCGCCCGGATGCTCCTCGACGTTCGGGTCGTAGGCGGTGCCGGCGCGGTCGTCGTCACCGTCCGCTCCATCGGCTCCGTTGCCACCCAAACAGCCCGCGACGCTGGCCGCCGCCCCTGTTCCGAGCAGGCCGAGAAGCCGCCGCCGTCCGATCAAGCGCCCGCCGCGTTCGGTCATGGTCGTCCGTACTGGGCCGAACGGCAAAACGACCGCGGTTCATACTGCCGCACACCAGTGAGTACACGCCCGATCGCGCCTCACGGCCCGTCGACGACTTACTCGAGGCGTGCTTTCGTCAGCCGGTGGCGGGTCCGGAACATGGTGTCGAAGCCGACCTGTGAGGCGGCCGTGATTCCAGTTCCGAGTGCAACGACGCCCTCGAGGCCGCCACAGGGAAGCGTGTAGTCGACGCGGTCGTGGACGACCGTCCGCTCGCCGTCGGCGTAAAACGAGTGCGTGTGTTCCCAGCGCTCGAAGGGGCCGTGGACCATCTCGTCGCGAAAGTACGCGCTCCCGTCGGTGCGCTCGCGCTCCGTGATCAGCGAGGTCCAGTGCTGGCGCGGCCCCACGCCGAACGGGCGCATCGACAGCGAGAGCTCCGAGCCCGGCTCGAGGACGTCCGGGTCCGGCTCGCCGTCAGGGCCGATCACGCGCTCGACCCGTAGCCTCATCCAGTCGGGCGTCACCGCCTCGAGCCCGCCGACTCGCGAGTGAAACTGCCAAACGTCCTCGAGGGGCGCATCGATCGTCGTGCGGCGTTCGTACGATGGCATCGCCCGTCTCTACGGGGGCCACCGTCAAAACGGGACAGCCATACGAGGGCTCCGGAGAGACCGCCTGCCCGACTGGGCACGAAGTTGGTTACTTCAACCGTTCCTGCAGGAACGACGGATGGGCTGCGGTGACGCCGTCGATCTCGAGCAGCGTTTCCGAGATGATCTCGCCCAGTTCGTCGCCGTCTTCGGCACGCACTTCCGCCATCAGCATATGGTCGCCGCTGGAACTGTACAGCGCCTCGACCTCGTCGAGCGCTTTGAGCGCTTTCGTCGCCTCGACGTAGCGTTCGCTCGCGACGTCGAAGCCGACCAGCGCGATCGTCTTGCTCGAGAGCTTTTTCGGGTCGATATCTGCCGAGTAGCCCACGATCACGCCTTCTTCTTCGAGTTGGTTGATATATTTTCGAACCGTCGGTTTCGAGACGTCCGCCCGATCGGCGATCTCGGCGTAGGACGCTTGGGCATCCTCCTCGAGAACCTCGAGGATGCGATCTTCCGTCGCCTGTGTACTCATGCTACTCTGTTTTGCTCCGACGGAAAAATATCTTTTGTATACGAAAACGACCGATAACCCGACGGAAGCGGCGGGATCGCCGGGGATCGAGCGGTCTGTGCATCTGCTCGAGGCCGCGCTTGCGAGACCGTCGGACTTATTCGCTCACTGGCCCCAGTTTCGGGGAACGACATGGTCGATGCGAACATCATCAGCGGGACCGTCTGGTTGCTCTGTGGCCTTGCGATCTTGTATCTCGGCTATCTGATCGCCATCCGTGGGCGAGCCGATCTGCACGCCAACTACGACGAGTCGGTCGATCCGGCGTACGTCTCTCGGTGGGCTGGCGGCACTGCCCTGTTCATGGGCCTGCTCGTCGTGGCGTATGCGATCCGCGAGATGATCTACGGCTTTCAGCCCTACGCCCTCGGTGGGCTGCTCGTTGCGCTGCTCGTCTTGAGCTATCTGACGAAGCTGTTCGCCCGCGGCGTCGGGTATCGCGGCGAGTACGACGGCTGAGCCGCTGGTCGGTGTGGTCGACCCGCCGACCTCGAGCCGGTGAAATAATGGGGTTTGACTGTGCTTGTTACTGATATGCGCGTTTCCGATCTCGATCACATTCCTCTCCGCCTCACCGCTGTCCTGTTCCTCACCGTGGTGCTCGCCGGCTGTGTCGCCGTTCCGGACGCCGGTCCGTCACAGGCCCACCTCGAGGACCGCCTCGCAGAAACCGAGCCACCCGAGGAAATGACGGCAACCGTCGAGATCAGTGAAACGATCGACGGAGAGACGACCCAGCGCACCGAGACCGTCTGGCTCCGTGCGGACGGCACCAGTCGGATCGAAACCACCGCAAACGGCAGCGAGTTGGTCATCGTCAGCGACGGCACCGACCGATACGTCCACGACCTCGAGCGAGACACCATCCACAGCTACGAACGCGACCCGGACGCCTCGTTGCTCGAGGGCCGTTTCGCCCAGCCCGAACGATACCTCGACGCCTACGACGTGACTGCACTCGAGGAGACGCAGTTCGACGGTCAGGACGCCTATCGCGTCGCGTTCGAACCGCCGGCGAACGAGACGATCGAGCGCTCAGCGAGCGTCTTAATCGGCCAGACGGAGTACGTCTTCCCGCTCGAGACCGCCGACGCCGACCCCGACGAGCGCAGCGCCGACCGAGTCGAACTCTGGCTCGAGCAGGAGACGCTGTTCCCCGTCAAACACACCATCGCCGGCGACGGCATCGAACTGACGACGACCTATCGAAATCTCTCGATCGACGGAGGCCTCGAGGACGACTTGTTCGAGCCACCGACGGCCGCGGACGACGACACCGACGAAACCGAGTTCGTCTTCCCCACGATCGACCAGTATGACACGGTCGCCGACGCCGAGGCGGCCGTGCCGGTCGCGGTCGCCGAGCCGTCAGCCGACGCGCTGCCGGACGCCGTTTCCTTCGACGGCGCGAGCAGCTACGAGTTCCACGACGAGGACCGAACGCAGGTGTCGCTCTTTTATCGCAACGAGGCTGGCGAGTCAGTGACGGTCACCACGAGCGACGGCCCTCGAGCGTTCGCGACCGACGGCGACTCGGTCAGCGTCGGTGAGGCGACGGGCACGCTCGAGACCACCGAACAGGGCACGGAACTGCAGTGGTCGTGTGATGGGCTGTACTACTCGGTGTTCGTCAGCGACGCTGTCGGTGACGCGGAGGGTGCGGTTGCAGTTGGTGAATCGTTCGATCTCGAGTGTTGACTGTCGCGGTGGGTTGTTGCCCACAGTATAGTAACAACTGAAACGAGTGACACACAGATCGCAGAGCTGTCATTCGATCTGGTGTGCAGTGACGGTCAGTGGCGACGATAGTTCTCTTGCACCCAGTGATAGAGTCGGATGAGACCGAACGCGCCGGCGACAATCCATGCGAGAGTAGTTAGCGCGGCGATAAGCAGTACACCGAACTCCCGCCCGTGGGACATCCAGCCGACCGAGGGAATCCAGCCAAACAGGTCGATCCAGCGAAAGAGCACGATAAGGACGGCGAACACTCCCAGCAACAACAGCCGATTTCGGATGTATGTCTTGATACGTCGTGGGGAGGACCGCTCCGTCATGGTTCGCTTTGCAACGAGGAGTTACATAAGCAACACCGATCCGTACCGTCGCCTGCATCTGTCGCCGCGGGAAGCACCCGATCAAGGGTGCTGGACACGACTGTCCCAGTTGTCACTCTCTGCTCGCTCGAGCAGTCCACGATCACACAAAAATAAAATCCGTCTAGTGAGGCGATCGACGGCGCTTACTTGTGACGGTCGAGCAGGTCGTAGCTGCGCTCCCACTCGGCGTCGTCGTCGAAGTAGCGCTCGGCCAGCGGCTCGTCGGGCAGTTCGCCGACGGCCTTCTTCTCCTCGGTGTAGGACGGGCGGTCCTCGTCGACGTAGTAGCGACCGGTCAGGACGGTGCCCTCGTTGAGGACGTCCTCGGTCTCGTGCATCATCTCGGCGGCCTCACGACGGTCCGTGACGTCGAAGTCGTAGTCGTCGGACTCCTGAACGTCGATGTAGGGGACGTACTGTCGGGCGTCCTTGTTCCAGGTTGGACACTGGGTCAGGAAGTCGACGTGGGCGAAGCCGTCGTGTTCGATGGCTTCCTTGATGATCTCTTTGGCCTGATTCGGGTTGACCGCGGCGGTGCGGGCGACGTAGCTCGCACCGGCGTTCAGCGACATCGACAGCGGACGCAGTGGCGTCTTCGCGCTGCCGGATGGCTGGGTCTTCGATTTGTGGCCTTTGGGACTCGTCGGCGAGGTCTGGCCTTTCGTCAGGCCGAAGATCTCGTTGTTGAAGACGATGTAGGTGATGTCGTGGTTCTCCCGGGCCGTGTGGATCCAGTGGTTGCCACCGATGCCGTACCCGTCACCGTCACCGCCAGCGGCGATGACCTCGAGTTCGGGGTTGGCGAGTTTGGCGGCACGGGCCACGGGCAGCGATCGGCCGTGGATCGTGTGGAAGCCGTACGTGTCGAGGTAGCTGTTCAGCTTGCCCGAACAGCCGATCCCGGTCACCGTCAGCACTTCCTCTGGCGTCTTGCCGACTTCCGGGAGGGCCTGCTTCAGCGACTTCAGGACGCCGAAGTCACCACAGCCCGGACACCAGGTCGGCTGTGGTTCGACACCGGGGGTGAACTCGTCCCGGTCGATCTCTCGCTCCTCTCCGATTGCGTTGAATGCACTCATGGTTAGTCACCTGCTGCGGGTTCGATTCGGACCTGTGCAGTCGGTTCACGCTCCTCTTCGGCGACGTTGACCTCGTAGCCCTCGACGACCTCGGCAGGTTCGAACGGGTTGCCGTTGTACTTGAGGAGGCTGGTCAGTTTCTCACCGAAGCGGCCGAGTTCCTTCTGGATGAGGCCGCGGAACTGGGCCGTGGCGTTCATCTCGACGACCATGGCCTCGTCGACGCTCTCTATGAACTCGGTCATCTCTTTCTCGGGGAACGGCATCATGTCGGAGACGGTGATGCCTTTGACCGAGTGGCCGTCATCGTTCAGGCGCTCGACAGCCTCGGCGACGGCACCGTGGCTCGAGCCCCACGTGATGATGCCGTAGTCGGCCGTCTCGTCGCCGTAGTAGGTCTGGTTCGAGGGGTGTTCCTCGTCGAGTTCCTCGCGGATGGAGTCGAGTTTCTCGATACGGCGCGTCATCTGGTAGACCCGGTTGTCCGCATCTTCGCTGATGTGGCCAACGGGCGAGTGTTCGTTCCCGGTCGCGAGGTAGCGCCCGCCCTTCTGGCCGGGCAGCGACCGTTTGCTCACGTTCTTCTCGTTGTCGTCGTAGCCGAAGCGTTCGAACTTGCCCGAAGCGTCGTGGGCGGCCTCGAGGAGTTCGTCCTCGGTCAGCGTCGTGCCCAGTCCGGGTTCGGGCTCGCGGTCGAAGAACTCGACGTCGACGTTCGTGTTCTCGCCGGAGAGCTTCTGGTCGTAGATGATGATCGTCGGGATCTGGTACTCCCAGGCGATGTCGAAGGCGAGTCGCGTCTGCTCGTAGGCTTCCTCGATGGTGCCCGGCGCGAAGACGACGCGCGAGGAGTCGCCCTGACTCGTGTAGAGCACGAACTCGAGGTCGCCCTGTTCGGGCTTGGTCGGCATCCCGGTCGAGGGACCGGCACGCATCGACTCAACGAGCACGAGCGGCGTCTCGGTCATCTCGGCGAGGCCGAGCGGCTCGGACATCAGCGCGAAGCCACCGCCGGAGGAGCCGGACATGGCCTTGACACCAGCGTGGCTGGCACCGACGGCCAGTGCGGCGGCCGCGATCTCGTCTTCGACCTGTTCGGAGATTCCTCCCATGTCGGGGAAGTTCTGACTGAGGATGGTGAAGACGTCCGTCCACGGCGTCATCGGGTAGCCGGAGATGAACCGACAGCCACCGTCGATCGCACCGTAGGCGATCGCGTTCGAGCCCGACAGCAGCGCCTGTTCGGTCTCGTGGGAGCCTTCGGGGGCACGCAGCTCGTGCTCGAAGTCGTACTCCTCGATGGTCATCTCGTAGGCCTCGTGGAGGATCTCGAGATTCGACTCGAGGATGTCCTCGCTCATCGCATCGGACATCAGGTTCTCGATGTGCTCGAGTTCCATGTCGAGCAGCGCGGCCGTGACACCGACACCGGCGGTGTTTCGCATGACCTCGCGGCCGTGTTCTTTAGCGAGGCTTCGAAGGTCGATCGGGAAGACGTGCCAGTTGTTTTCCTCGGCACGCTCCTCTAAGTTGATCGCCTCGACGTCGTCCTCACTGATGAGGCCCTCGTCGTAGACGATGATCCCGCCCTCTCGGAGTTCGTCGAGGTTCTCCGAGAGCGGCTTGATCTCTTCGTTGCCGTAGAAGGCCTCTTCCTGCGGGTTGCGGGCGAAGGAGTCGCCCAGCGAGAGCAGGAAGTTGTAGCCGTCCCCGCGTGACTGTACCTCGTGGTCTGCGGCCCGAATCTCGACGTAGGTGTGGCCGCCGCGGATCCGTGACGGATAGTGGCGGTGGGTAAAGATGTCGAGCCCCGAGCGCATCAGCGCTTTCGCGAAGTTCTGGCTCGTCGAGTCGATTCCGTCTCCGGAACCGCCTGCGATTCGCCAGATGAGTTCGTCGTCGCTCATAGGTAAATCAGTGGCCTGTGGGCCAACCGTACCGGGATTTTGCCCTACTGAACCTAAAGCCTTTGCTATACATTGCCATACATCTATCGTGAAGAATGAACAACCATCCAAATATGATGTCTGCCGATGCACGTACTGCACATTGATAATGGATAACAATGAACGATCCAACATCTCCGCTCGTCTCTCCCGACTGTGACGGTGGCTATCCGATTCGCCGACGGTTCGGTTCGTTGACTCCGTCGCGTCGGCGGTGAGCTGTCGGTCCGGCGTGACGCCGAACCGACCGCCCCTCACGAGCGCAAAGCCACCAGCACACTTTATGTGATTGTTATGGTATGGTCTCCCATGGGTTATATCGTCAGGATGCCGAAGCTGGGATTAGAGATGGAACGCGGCGAACTGCTCGAGTGGCGGATCGACGCGGGTGCGACCGTCGAGGAGGGCGAGGTGATCGCGGAGGTCGAGTCCGAAAAAAGCATCGCCGAAGTCGACGCTCGAGAGGATGGCGTCCTCAGAGAGACGTACCTCGAGGAAGGCGGGACGGTTCCGCCGGGCACACCGATCGGAATCGTCGCGCCCGAAGACGCCGACATCGGCGACCTCGAGGCCGAGGCGTCGGCCGACATCGAGGAGGCGACGGGCGAGACGGCGGCTGAAGAGCCAGCAGCCGAGGAGTCGGCGGCTGCAAGCGCCGACAGCGGCGCGACGAGCGACACGGCAGCCGCGACGGACACGACCGACGACGAGGTCAGAGCCTCGCCGCGGGCTCGCGAGCGCGCCGCCGACCTCGAGGTCGACCTCTCGAGCGTCGAGGGGACGGGGTATCAGGGCTCGATCACCGAAGACGACGTCGAAGCGGCCGCCGAATCGGGCGGGGCCGCCGAAGCGGACGTCAACGCCTCGCCACGCGCACGCAAACGCGCCGAAGAGCTCGGCGTGGACCTCACAACCGTTGAGGGGACGGGCTATCAGGGGTCGATCACCGAAGACGACGTGGAAGATGCGGCCGGCAGCGGCGGGCGAACGCCAGTCGAGACGCGGCCGTTCAGCGGGATGCGCCAGACCATCGCCGCCCGCCTCGGTGAGAGCTACCGGGAAGCCGTGCACGTCACAGTCCACCGCAAGGCCGACGCCGAGGCGCTGTTCGACGCCACCGACGCCGCGGACGACGCCCTCGAGACCGATGTCTCGATTCAGGATCTGCTCGTGCTCGCCATCTCGGCGACGCTCGAGGACCATCCCGAATTCAACGCGACGTTCGAGGACGAGGTCCACACGCTCTGGGCGGAACACAACGTCGGTCTCGCCGTCGACGTCGAACACGGGCTGATCGCACCCGTGTTGCGTGACGTGGGGAGCAAGTCACTCGCAACGATCGCCGACGAACGGCGCGACCTCGTTGGATCGGCCCTCGAGGGCGAGTACACGATGGACGACCTCCAGGGTGGGACGTTTACCGTGACGAACCTCGGCGTCCTCGGCGTCGAGTCGTTCGACCCGGTCATCAACCCGCCGCAGGTCGCCATCCTCGGTGTCAACGCGATTTCGGAGGCCCCCACACGCGGCCCGAACGACGAGGTGGAGTGGCGACGGCAGCTCCCGCTCGATCTCTCTTTCGACCACCGCATCGTCGACGGGGCCGACGCCGCTCGCTTCCTCGAGACGCTCGTCGACCACCTCGAGGAGCCGTGGGCGCTGCTGCCCGATGAAATCAGCGCCGGAGCCGGCGCGGGAGCGGGCGCGCCGACGGAGATGCCCGAGCGCACGGTCACGGCACACAACCCCGACGGCATGGCCGGCACGATCGAAGCCGGCTCGTTCGAGTGGGGCTACGACGAGCCCGAGGAGGCCGGCGGCACCGAAACGGGGCCGACGCCGGTCGACGTCTTCCTCGGCTCACTCGCCGCCTGTCTCTCACTGAGCATCCGCTTCCAGGCTGGCAAGCGCGACACCCCAGTCGACGGGATCGACGTCACGACCACGGCCGAACCCGAACACGGTTCGGTCGAACAGCTCGAGGCGACGGTCAAACTCGAATCCGACACCGACGACGACACGCTCGAGCGACTCGTCGATATCGGCGAACGGGGCTGTCACGTCTCACAGCTGGTCCGAGACGACCTCGAGGTCGAAATCAGCTGGGAACGGGTCTGACGCCGTCGTCCGCTCACTCGGGATAGGTCATCTCCGGTTCGGGAATCGAGTCGACGTTCGCCGCCGTCTCGAAGATCGTCCCGTTGAGTTCGTCGGCGGTGTCGAAGTACCAGTACTCGACGCCGTCGAAGTTTCCGCTCTGGATCACGGGCATCCCGGCCTCCTCGAAGGATTCGATGACCGCGTGTGGATCGTCGAACGCGAAACAGGCGACGTGATGCAGGCCTTCGCCATGCTCATCGAGGTGTTCGGTGTAGATGCTCGGCCCCTCGAGCGGCTCAATTAGCTCGAACATCGTCTCGCCGAGCTGGGCCAGCGCCAACCGCATCGAGTACTCGTGGGATTCCCCGCGGAAGGTGCGGTCGGTCAACGCCGGGGGCTCGAACCGATACACCTGCCACGGCCCGACTCCGAGCAGCCCCTCGAAGCGATCCATCCCGTCCTCGAGATCTTCGACGACAAACGCGACCTGTGAGAGCTCCGGGATCTCGACGTCTAACTGTGGTATGGAATTGCCAACCATAGTCTGCTGTCCACACCGGGTAAAATAGTGTTTTCAGTACTCTCGAGCGAGTGAACCGTTCGCTCAGCGATCAGTCCTCGGTCGACTGTAGCCGGCCGGCGTGCTCGAGCGCGCCTGCCTCGACACCGGCCGAAAGCGTTGCGTCGATGTCGACGAGTCGGGGCCCGTCAGGAACGGGCGTGAGTTCGACCGTCGTTTCGGTGAGCTCGAGTTCGCGCTCGCCGTCGGCTCCGACGACGCCGTCGGGCACGTCGAATTCGGCGGGTTCGTTCCACTCGAGGCGCTCGAGCGACTCGATGCCGACGGTCGCGGTGACGCCCGGAGCGAGCACTGCACGGACGGTCCGCGCGGCGTCGTCCGCCTCAGTTAATCGAACGGCGACGCCGCCGGGCTCGGTCGGCTCGAGACACTCGACGGCCCCCGCGATGGCGGCGAGCCCGATATCGCCCGGGTGGGCCCGCGAGACGACGCCACCGCGGAGATCACTGGGATCGAGCAGCGCCCGCGTCCCGATGAACGACTGCGCAGAGACCTCGGCGGCCGCGAGCGCCGAGAGCCGTTGTGTGCCGCCTGCGGTCTCCGCGCGGGCTTCGATCATCCCGTGGCGCGTGGTCGCGTCGGCCGCCGGAACCGCACCCGTCGCGAGGAGCGCCGCAGCGACGCCCGCGACGGTGCCATCGACGGCCGTCGGCACGACGTTGTTCGTCCCGGTCGAGACGGCGACGACAGGCACGTCACCGATCTCGCAGGCGACATCGCGGGTCGTCCCGTCACCCCCGAGGGCGACGACGACGTCGACATCGTCCTCGCGAGACCGGCTCGCCGCCCGGCGCGTGTCGGCCGCGGTGCTCTCGACCGTCATCTCGAGTGTCTCGACAGTGAGGTCGTCGGGAGCCTCCTCGAGGACGTGATCGGAGATGCCCCGTCTGTCGGGCATGACTGCCACGTTCGGGGGCTCGGAAACCGCCGTCAGCCCGTCTAAGACGCAGGTCGCAACCCGACGCTTCGCGTAGTTGTCGACGACGCTCGCGCCACCCGTGAGCCGCCGGATATCGCGGCCCGCAGCGGGGTTGACGATCAGTCCGACGCGGCTCACGATGGCTATGTCACCCGCTGGATCGCTTCACGGACGTCGTCGCCGCTGGGCAGGACTTCCTGCTCGAGTGGTGGACTGAACGGGATGTGCGTGTCGGGCGTGCCGACGCGCTGAATCGGCGCATCGAGGCTGAAGAAGGCCTCCTCCTGGACGCGGGCGACGATTTCGGCGTGAGTGCCGTAGGACAGCGGGCTCTCGTCGGCAACGATGAGCCGGCCGGTCTTCTTGACGCTCTCGACGATGGTGTCGATATCGAGCGGGTACAGCGATCGCGGGTCGATCACTTCGACGCTCGTGTCGTCGGCCATGTTTTCGGCCGTCTCGAGCGACTCGCCGACGAGCCGTTGGGTCGCGACGACGGTGACGTCCTCACCCTCGCGTTCGACGGCAGCCTCGCCGATCGGGATGGTGAAGTCCTCGTCGGTCGGCACCGCGCCTCGTTGCTCGTAGATCATCTTGTTCTCGAAGACGAAGACGGGATCGTTCGAGCGGATAGCCGCTTTTGTCAGCCCCTTCGCCGACGCTGCGGTGCCGGGGGCGACGGCTTTCAGCCCGGGGAAGTGAGCGATCCAGGAGTGGACCGTCCCCGAGTGCTGGCTCGCCGCACCCATGCCGCCGCCTTCGGTGGTGCGGACGGTGACCGGCATCTCCGCTTTGCCGCCGAACATATACCGCATCTTCGCCATCTGGTTCATAATCTGTTCCATCGCGACGCCGGTGAAATCGGAGAACATGAGTTCGACGACCGGCCGCGTGCCGGTTGCCGCCGCGCCCGTCGCTGCGCCCATGAACCCGGCTTCGCTGATCGGCGTGTCCTTGATCCGCTCCGGGCCGAAATCCTCGTAGAGATCGCCCGTTACCTCGAGGACGCCGCCGAAGACGCCGATGTCCTCGCCGATGAGGAAGACGTCCTCGTCGCGCTCGAGTTCCTCGCGCATCGCCTGTCGGATCGCTTCTCTGACGGTCAGTTCCTCGGTTTCGGTCTCGAGTTCGGATTCTACCTGTGCAGTCATTATCGGTCACCTCCCGGGCGGCCGCCGTCGGTGCGAGCGGCGCTGGCGAAGCGTTCGATCTCCGGTGGCATCTCCGCGAACATGTCCTCGTAGGCCTCGTGGGCGTCCGGCGCTGGGGCGTCTTGAGCGTACTCGACCGCCGCATCGATGTCGGCCTCGATGTCGGCCTGTAACTCGTCGAACTCCTCGACGGTGAGTTCGCCGCGGTCGATCAGCCGATCTCTGAACGACTCGATCGGGTCGCGCTCCTGCCAGCGCTCGATCTCCGCGTCGTCGCGGTACGGTTCCTCGTCGCCCTCGTAGTGGCCGCGGTAGCGGTAGGTCTCGGCCTCGACGATCGTCGGCCCGTCGCCGGCTCTGGCACGGTCTCGAGCCTCCGAGACGGCTTCGGCGACGGCAGTAATATCCATCCCGTCGATGGTCAGGCCGGGGATGTCGTAGGCCTGTGCCGTGTCGCTCAGGTTGTCGAGGTTGTGCTGGTTTTCGACCGGCGTCCCCTCGCCGTAGTGGTTGTTCTCGATGACGAAGACGGCGGGCAGGTCCCACGTCGCCGCGATATTGATCGCCTCGTGGACCTGTCCCTGGGCGACGGCCCCGTCGCCGAGGAAGCCGACCGCGATCTGGTCGCGGTCCTGATAATCGATCGACAGCGCCGCGCCGGTCGCCATCGGCGGCCCCGCACCGACGATGCCGTTCGCGCCGAGCATTCCGGCGTCGACGTCCGCGATGTGCATCGAGCCCCCCTTCCCGTTACAGTAGCCGTCGGCCTTGCCGTAGAGTTCGGCCATCATGTACTTCGGGTCGAGTCCTTTCGCGATACAGTGGCCGTGGCCGCGATGGGTGCTCGCGATGTAGTCGTCCGGCTTGAGCGCGGCGCAGGTGCCGACCCCGACCGCCTCCTCCCCGATATAGAGGTGGACGAACCCCGGTATCTCGCCGTCTGCGAATCGATCCCCCGCCTCCTCGTCGAACGCCCGGATGGTTACCATCCGACGCAGCGCCTCGAGACGTCCGTCTTGACTCTCTAAGTCGAAATCAGCCATGGTGCATAATACCGTACCACAATCCCTAATATAAATGCTAGCGATTAACACACCGTGGTACAACGGGATTGTATCTCTGCCCGAAACGTTCGGCGTGAAAATGAGCGACCGGGTGAGAAGAACTGAAACACGTCGTCGCTCGAGAAGCCCACTAGCGCCGCGACACGGATGCGATACGACTGCTGTCAGGTCATCGACCCGTGCTGTGTGTCGTGTTGGTGCGGCCGTTTACTCGTTTCGCGGGTTGCTCGGGTGGTAGTCCGTGTCGTACTTCCCGGGCTGGCCGTCGACGCGGTCGGGGTTGAGCCGACCCGACAGGAGCATGAAGTCGACGAGAGTGAGCGCGAGCATCGCCTCGACGACGGGGACGCCACGTGGCGGGAGGACAGGATCGTGGCGACCGATGACTTTCTCCTCTTTGAGTTCGCCCGTCTCCCAGTCTGCCGTCTGCTGGGATTTGGGGATCGACGTGGGGGCATGGAGCGTCACTTCGCCGTAGATCGGCTCGCCGCTCGAGATGCCGCCCTGGATGCCGCCGTGGTCGTTCTCGACAGGGGTCGGATTGCCCTCGTCGTCGAACGCCCAATCGTCGTTTCGTTCCTTGCCGGTCCACTCGGCGGCCTCGGTGCCGAGGCCGAACTCGAACGCCGTCGTCGCCGGCACCGCCATCATGGCCTGTCCGAGTCGCGCGGAAAGCGAGTCGAAACGCGGCGCGCCGAGTCCCACAGGAACGCCTCGAGCCTCGAACTCGATGCTGCCGCCGATGGAGTCGCCTTCCTCCTGATAGTCGGCGATCAGGTTCTGCATCTTCTCGGCCGATTCGGGATGGCCACACCGGACGTCGTTTTCTTCGCTGTGCTCGAGCATCTCCTCGAAGCTCACGTCGGGGGCCTCGACGTCGCCGATCTGGTTGACGTGGGCCTTGAGTTCGATCCCCTCTCGCTCGAGGAGCTTCTTCGCGATCGCGCCCGCGGCGACCCAGTTTACGGTCTCACGCGCCGACGAGCGGCCGCCGCCACCCCAGTTTCGCGTGCCGAACTTCGCCGAGTAGGTAAAGTCGCCGTGGCTCGGTCGTGGTGCGGTGATGAAAGGCTCGTACTTGCCCGAGCGGGCGTCTTTGTTCTGGATGACCAGTCCGATCGGCGTCCCCGTCGTGTAGCCGTCCTGAACGCCCGATTTGATCGAGACGTCGTCGGGTTCGCCACGGCTGGTCGTGATCATCGACTGGCCCGGCTTGCGCCGATCTAAGTCTTTCTGGATGTCTTCTTCAGTCAGCTCGAGGCCGGCAGGACAGCCCGAGATGGTACAGCCCATCGCCTCCCCGTGGCTCTCGCCGAACGTGGTCACCTGAAAGAGGCGACCGAAGCGGTTGCCGTTCATTACGACCCCCTCAGTGACGGGGACACTTAGCGGTGCATGATTCATACTGTCGGACACCACGACACACTCGAGCGCCCACGGACACTTCCCATACCGGCACTGGCCTGCCCAACGTCCTTTAGGCTGACTCCTGTCTGAGGTGACACATCATGAACCGTCGATCGTTGCTCGCCACCGTCGGTGTCTCGAGTGTCGCTGTCGGGTTCGCTGGTTGTGTCTCCCTCGACGAGTCGTCGGACGAACAGGACGCCGAGAACGACGCCGACGGAGCGGGTGACGATCGAACCGACGACGAACAGGACGCCGAGACCACTGGTGGCGAAACCGACGAAACGACCGTCGAACCGCCCGCCGACCCGGACGACCCGGTCGGGCGCTCGGTCATCGGCTCGCAGTCGAGCGACGACCCACCCTATCGCGTCCGACTCTGGAACCTCGACGACGAACGCCACGCCGTCAGCCTCGAGATCGACTCCACTGACGGCTCGATCTCCTCGAGTGGCTCGTATGACCTCGATCCCGAAGCCCACGTCGCCGTCTTCCTCCATGGGCGACACGACTTCGACGTGTCCGTCACCGTCGACGGCGAACCGGTCGACGCGCCCGGTATCGAGGCCGAATCGTTCGATGACCCCTGTCCGGCGATGGATCTGTTCGTCCTCGAGGACGCCTTTGAGGCGACGACCGAGTCCGAGGCTGACCACTGTTAACGGCCGTTGGTAATACGGTTTCTTTATTCAGATTGGAGAATGAAACTCACGGTGAGTACAGATATGAGATGAATCAGGTGGAAGAATTATACCAGACCAATAAATTCGAGTGACTCAAAAGCTATCAAAACGATAAGTACATAATTCAGAATTGTTGAAGAGAGCGCATACAAAACTGTCTGAAAAATTGAATATGAAGTCATTCCGGCAGGAATCATGATGAAGGACCCGACAAACGGGACGAGATTTGTAACGAAGATACCGATACCGCTATATCGTTGAAACAGGTTTTCAGCCCGTATTACCTGCTCATTCGAAACAGAGACAGCAGGAAGGGAGTCAACGGCGCTAATTCCATAATTGCTCGATATCCAGTAGATTAGTAACTGACCTGTAACATATCCAAATGAAGCAACGGTAATACCGATAACAACCTGTTCTGAGGACGCTTTGATAGCAAGAAGATAGCCTGGCAAAAAAAGNACATATCCAAATGAAGCAACGGTAATACCGATAACAACCTGTTCTGAGGACGCTTTGATAGCAAGAAGATAGCCTGGCAAAAAAAGAGAGGTTGGGAATACTTTTCCGATTATTGCCCCTTTTAAGAGGAATAGGAGAAATAACGCTGGCTCGTCAAAAACCAATAAAAGCGAAAAGATTTCCTCAATTAACTGTTCAGTTACGGACACGCGCTGTAAGTGATTATATGAAATCAAACGTATTGTCTTTTACTATCTATGTGTCAACCGATCTTCATACGTTTGACTGAATCCGAAATCGAGCTGCTATCTACTGTGGGGATTCGCCGTTTACATCACAAAAATCGAACTGCGACTCGAGCGAACGGACAGGTTAGGACTGGCGTTCAAGCGAACACCCGAGTTCCTCGAGCAGGCCGAAGAAGCCGGGGAACGAGACGTCGACGTGGTCGGTCCCTTCGACGGTCGTCTCGCCGTCGGCGACCAGCCCCGCGAGCGCGAGCGCCATGATGATCCGGTGGTCGGCTCGACCGGAGACGGTCGCGCCCTCGAGGGTCGACTCGCTGCCGTGGATCGTCAGCGAGTCGTGTTCCTCCGTACTCTCGACGCCCATCGTGCCCAACTCCTCGGCCATCGCGCTCACGCGGTCGGTCTCCTTGTAGCGGACGTGCTCGGCGTTCGTGATGTGGGTGTCGCCGTCGGCGACGGCCCCGAGGGTTGCGATCGTCGGCAGCAAGTCCGGCGTGTCCTCCACCGAAACTTCGATCCCCGACAGTGGGGCGCTCGAGACGTCGATCGTCCCCGCCTCGCGGTCCCAGTCGACGTCGGCCCCCATCCGGTCGACGATGTCGACGATGGCCGTGTCGCCCTGCGCGCTCGGGTTGGCTCCCTCGATACGGACGCCGTCCTCGCTGGCGATCGCCCCCGCGGCGAGCGGGTAGGAAATCGACGAGAAGTCACCGGGGACGGCGTACTCGCCACCGACGGGATCGTATGACTGGCCGCCCTCGACCGAGAACCCGTCGGCCGTCTGGCGCGCCTCGACGCCGAAGTCCTCGAGCACCTCGAGCGTGATATCGACGTACGGTGCAGACTTGAGTTCGGTCTCGAGGACGACGTCGATCCCTTCGTCGGTGACGGCACCGGCCATCAACAGGGCAGTGATGTACTGCGAGGAGACGTCGCCTGGAATCGCGACCTCGCCGCCGGCGATAGGGCCGGTGACGACCAGCGGGGCCTGGCCGTTCCCGCGCGTGCTTTTCGCCTCGCCAGCGAGGTCGGCGATCGCCCCGAGCAGCGGGCCCTGTGGCCGCGAGCGCAGCGACTCATCGCCCGTGAGGACGCTGGTGCCGTCGGCGAGGGCGGCGGCAGCCGTGACCAGTCGCATCGTCGTCCCGCTGTTGTCACAGTTGATGACATCCGCGGGGACGTCGGGTCGGCCGTCGAAGCCGTCGATCTCGAGTGTGCCGTCGTCGGCCCGCGAAACGGCCCCACCGAAGCAATCGACGGCCCGCGCGGTCGCCTGCGTGTCGGCGCTCCAGAGCGCGTCGCGGACCGTCGTCTGGCTCGCGTACCCCGCAGCAAGGATCGCTCGATGGGTGTAGCTCTTCGACGGCGGTGCCTGTGCCGTGCCCTGCAGGCTCGAGGGCGTGATCGTGACGTTCATGCTCTGTCTGTGGGATGGGCCTGCCTTACCGGTACCGATCCGCACACTCGTTGGGGCCGATAGAGTGCTTACGGACAGCCGATCGAGGCCGCGATCTCGAGCAACGGTGTGTCGTCGGTCAGACTCGAGACCTCGTAATTGAGGTCCTCGCAGGTCCAGAAGACGCTCTGGATGCGGCCGTCGCGACGGTAGGCCGTCCGACCGTCGATCGTAATTTCCTCGAGGGCATCGGGATTGAACCGCTGGACGTTGCGGACGACGACGAACAGTTCGCGGGCGATCACGGTCGGATCGTTGTACCACAGCGTCGTAGTCGTCCCGAACCCCTCGCCTTTCTCGACGACGGTGATGCGATCGAGGACGTACGTGTTCGGGACGGGGGGCTCCGGTAGGCGATAGGGAAGGATCTCCTCGGCAGCCGCGCGGGTCTCGAAGACGCCCTCGGGTTCGGGGCCGTCGGTGACGACGGTTGCGTCCGCCGGCGGCTCGAAGGAGAACGTTTCCGGCTCGAGTCCCGTATCGATCTCGAGATCCTCGTAGGTGACGGCGACGCGGTGGCGCGTCTCGCCGTCGTCGCTGATCGTGTTTTCCTCCTTGATCGGATATCGGTACTCGTCGTCGATCCAGACGGTTCGAGAGACGTCCAGTTTCTCGAGGTCGCCCGTCGCTCGCAGCGGGACGACGAATGTCGTGTCTCCAACGACGAGGTCGATCGTCGGCCCGATGTCGTCGACCGGCGGTTTCGTCTCGATGACGTGGGCCTCGCGGCCGTCGACGGTCGTCGTCCCCTCGTAGCGCAGTCGGTGCTCGTCGAGCAAACGCTCGAGGACGCGTCGTGTCCGATCGGCGTCGACCTTGTTCGGGTGGGACTGCTTGTCGACGATCTCCGTCCGGGGGTTGTACTCCCACGTGGTCGCACGGTTCGTCACCGTGATCGAGCCGACCGGGACGCTCGAGTCGGTCGACTCGAGCACCTCGATCCGTTGGCTGGCCGGCGGGCGTCGAACGACGGCTTCGGTTCGCTCGCGGGTGTCGGTGTCGGTTTCGACCGCCATCGTCCGGCGAGCCGTGAGGTCGGTCATCCCGCGGCGTGTCTCGATCGCATCCCGGACGAGACTCTCGGCAGTGGGCGACTCCTCGTCGTCGGCGGTGTAGCTCACACAGCCGGCGAGTGCGGCTACTGCCCCCGCCGCCAGAAGCCGTCGACGGTTCATACACGCCAGATACTCGCGTTTATTGATAAGAATGTGGATTTGAAATAGAGTCACAGACAGCGGGGAAACGGGTCTCGTTCATAGAGATGGGCTGTGGTCCCGACCACGGGTGGCAGCGTCGGTGATCGGCGGGCCGTGCCGACAGCAGCCCGTCTGACCTGTCCGACAGTATATATGTGATCGTCTGCTACGTCTCCGGCATGAACGTAGACGTCGACCTGTCGCCACTGCGCGAGTCTCTCGAGGCCGAAGGCATCGACGGGTACTGCATCGACGCCGACGGATCGGATTCAGACCAGCGATACGTCTCCGGCTTCACCGCGCCGGACCCCTACCAGACACTCGTGACGGCTGACGGCGTTCACCTGCTCGTCTCCGGCCTCGAGTACGGCCGCGCGAAGGCGGAGTCGAGCGCCGACTCGGTGACGCGCCGATCCGCGTACGACTATCGGGACCTCGTCGCCGAACACGGCCCCTACGAGGCCAAGCATCGACTGCTCGCGGCGTTTCTCGAGGATCACGGCGTCGACTCGGTCGCCGTCCCGCGGAGCTTCCCGACGGGAACGGCGGACGGGCTGCGAGCTCGGGGCCTCGAGATCACGGTCGAACCCGAGGGGATCATCGAGGGGATTCGAGCGACGAAAACCGAGTGGGAAATCGAGCAGATCCGAGCGAGCCAGCGCGCCAACGAGGCCGCGATGGCGACCGCCGAGTCGCTGCTCGCGACCGCCGACGTCGAAGACGGCGTGCTCGTCTCCGACGGCGAACCGCTCACCAGTGAGCGCGTCAAGACCGAAATCGAAATCACGCTCTTGCGACACGGCTGCGGCCTCGACGACACCATCGTCGCCTGCGGGGCCGACGGCGCGGACCCGCACGATCGGGGGAGTGGGCCGCTCGAGGCCGACGAACTGATCGTGATCGACATCTTCCCGCGGGACAAGGAGACGGGCTACTTCGCGGACATGACTCGCACCTTCGCCCGCGGCGAGCCGAGCGAAGAGGCTCGACGGCGCTACGAGGTGACCAGAGAGGCGTACGAAGCCGCCCTCGAGGCCGTCGAGGCGGGCGTCACTGGCGCGGACGTCCACGACGCGGCCTGCGATGTACTCGAGACGGCCGGCTACGAGACCCTACGGAGCGATCCCAGTACGGAAACCGGCTTCATCCACAGCACGGGCCACGGCGTCGGCCTCGACATCCACGAGGCACCGAGCGTCTCGCCCTCCGGCGGCGAGCTCGAGGCCGGCCACGTCATCTCGATCGAACCCGGTCTCTACGACCCCGCGGTCGGCGGCGTTCGGATCGAGGATCTGATCGTCGTCACCGAGGACGGCTACGAGAACCTGACCGATTATCGAGTCGGACTCGAGCCAACTACCGAGTAGCACGGGCCTCGAGCTGACTGCCGAGTACGAAGCGAATTCGACGTCGACTGCTGCGGTGGCGCGCGCTGGACCACGATGAGCGACAAGCGAATCGTGGTCCGATACTGCGCGAGGGATGAGCGAGCGACAGCGGCGCGAGCGAATCGGCTGGGGAGGACGTGGGAATCAGTGGTGGCAGTGTGAGCGGATCAGTGGCTCGTCGTCACCCAACGTGACAGTCCACGTTCGACTCCTCACTCACAACGCGATCGCCGACCTCGAGTCCGTTCCGTACCGCAGCGTGCACCCGCGCCTCGCCGGCGACCCAGTCGCCGAGACAGTACAGCCCCTCGGCTTCGGCTTGCCGGAGCGGCTCCCGATCGACTGCAGCCTCGGGCTGAGCGTAGCGCCAGCCCTGATGATCCGTCCAGTCGGGCTCGAGCAGGCGCTCGTCGCCCAGTACGTCCGCCGTCAGCGAGGCCAGTTCCTCGAGGTTCGCGTCGGGGTCGGCGTCGTAGTGGTCGACCGACCACTCGTGGTTGGCCTGCACGATCAGTAGCGACTCACCGTCGGGGACGTGGCCCGGCTTGCACTCCTCGCGGGAGATCCAGCCGATCTCGTGGGCTTTGTCCGTGTTGACCAGCCCGTAGTAGGGCACCTCGAGGTCGAACGGGTAGTGCAAGACGCCGGTCCAGATCGTCCGATAGGGAACGGCGTCGACGGCCTCGAGCAGCGGCTCGCGCCGGTCGCTGTCCCACTCGGCCGTCCGTACCAACTCGGCGGTCTGTGGCGCTGGCGGGTTCAGGAGAACGACGTCGAAGGGACCCCATACTGTGCCAGCAGTATCCTCGAGATGCCACGTCTCGCCATCCCGTCGAAGCGTCTGGACGCGCGTCTCGCGGTGGATCGTCGCGTCGGTGCGGGCGAAGAGGCGTTTGGCGAGTTGGGTCAGCCCGTCGCGGTAGGTCATCTTCTGTTCGTCCGTCTTCCGGCCCTCGGAGACGGTGCCCTCGCCGTCGAACGTCCAGATCGGCTCCGTGATGTCGACGAGGCCGTCGGTCTCGAGCGTCTCCGTGAGCAACTCCACGACGCGGTCGTCGGCGTCTTTGACGTAGTTCGCGCCGTAGTCGTACCTGCTGCCGTCACGGCGTCGGGTTGCGGCCCGCCCACAGAGTCCGCGGGATTTCTCGAGGACCGTCACCGAGATGTCTTCGTGTGCAGTGTCGATCCGAGAGGCCGCGGCTGCGGCTGCAGCGCCGGCACCGACGATGGCGATCCGTGTCATGGCTGATACTCCGGGGTGCTCGCAGAAATAGTCCGAGCCAACCAGTGTCAGTTGCCGGTGACGATACTGGCGGCAAACTGCGAGTCCACGGCGCTACAGCTCGCGGGCCATCATCACCTCGTCGACGAGGTCGCCGTCGATCGCGTAGTGGTCCCGGCGGATCGCCTCGGTGTCCCAGCCGTGGTTCGTCAAGAACTCGAGGGCGTGATCGTTGGTGATCGGCACGCTGTTGTACAGCTTTCGGTAGCCGTTGGCTTCGGCCCACTCGATGCCGCGCTCGAGGAGTTTGCTCCCGATGCCGTGGCCGCGGAAGTCCTCGCGGACGCCGACGGTCTGTTGGGCGGTGCCCTGCATCTGTTCGATCTGCGGGAGGTCGAGATGCGTCCAGCCGACGACCTCGCCGTCGACCGTCGCGACGAAGAACATCCGAGATTTGACGGTGTTGTGTCTGGTGACGGTATCGTCGTACAGCAGTTGCTCGGCGATGGTTTCGGCGACGACGTACGTCTCCTCCGCTGTCACGTCCCGAATCGTGTCGATGAGGCTCTCGAAATCGGACTGGCGGCCCGGGCGGATCACGAACTCGGTGTCGTCTCGCTCGTGTTCGGTCACCGCGCCGAACTCGAGGGCGATTCGGAGCGTTCCCCCCTCCTCTTGCAGATAGCCGTCTGTTGTCAGTGACTCGAGGTTCGACTGGAACTCCTCGGCCGAGAGCGACACGACCTCCAACAGCTTGTGTCGCTTGACGGTTCCGTTGCGTTCGACGTACTCGTAGAGACGCCGTTTGGTGTCGGATGTAAACGTTGGCCGTTCGGTCGCTCCCATAGGAGTCGTACGTAGAGTGGTGACTTAGATATTGGGTGATGATATCACGGTGCAAGGGTGTTGTCCGAACGTGGTCTGAAACGGCACTCGCGTGGTCCGTTCGAGCGAGGTGACGGTCTTGCGAACCGATCGATCGAACGCCTTTTGCAACGTCGGGGGGTAGGTGGCGTCGATGGACGTACTGATCGTCGGCGCGGGCGCGATGGGGACGTGGTTCGGCCGGGCCACGGACGCCACCGTCACGTTCGCCGACGTGGACGAAGACGCCGCCGCCAGGGCTGCCGCTGCAGTCGGGGCCGACGCCGGAACCACCGGCCTCGAGGAGATAGACAGCTACGACGTCGTCTGTCTCGCCGTCCCGATGGGCCACGTCGTCGACGCGATCGCCGACCACGCCGACCGGGCCGAGCGCGCGATCGTCGACGTCTCGGGCGTGATGGGACCTCCGCTCGAGGCGATGGCCACCCACGCACCCGACCTCGAGCGGGCCAGTTTTCACCCGCTGTTCGCCCCCGAGCGGGCCCCCGGCTCGATCGCCGTCGCCAGCGACAACCCCGGCCCGACGATCGACGCGCTCCTCGAGCGGCTCGTCGCGCGCGGTAACGACCCACTCGAGACGACGGCGACCGAACACGACGAGGCGATGGAGACGGTACAGGCGGCGACCCACGCCGCCGTGCTCTCGTTTGCCCTCGCCGCGGACTCTGTTCCTGACGGGTTCGAGACACCGATTTACGACGGGCTCAGTCAGCTCGCCGAGCAGGTGACCGAGGGCACGCCGCGTGTCTACGCCGATATTCAACAGACCTTTGCTGGTGCCGAGAAGGTCGCCACCGCTGCCGAACGGATCGCCGACGCCGACCCGACGACACTCGAGTCGCTGTACCGGCAGGCGGCCGAGCAGTGGCACGGCGACGACGCTGATGGCTCCGCAACCGAGCAAACGACCGACGAGACTGATGGAGGACATACGGAATGAGTGACCAGCGAGACGCCGTCCGATCGAACGCCAAATACCTGCGCAACGTCAGGCCGATCGACCCCGACGAGATCTGTGAGTACGTCGACGGCTCGCCCCACCCTGCCGTTGTGCGCCAGCATCTCCGAGAGTTGGCCGTCGACCTCGGCTTGCTCGAGCGCGAGGACGGTACGTTCGTCCCCGTCTCCGAGGAGCCGGTGTCGCCACGGCGCGGCCCCGTCGAGCGGTTCCCCGCGGCGTACGAACGCCGCCTCGACGACCTGCTGGCCGATCGCTACGGCGTCAACTGGCACGAAGACGCCACGGGCGACCTCCTGCGCTCGACGATCCGCCGATTCAAAACACAGTATCTCGAGGGCCGGTCGGTCGAGTACGACGACGACGTCGCCGCCGGCTACGCGATCTATCACCTGCCGGGGTACTACGCCGCCGTCCAGTACGCGCTGGACGACCTCGCCGATCGTGGACTGTTAGACCGCAGTATGCGCGTCCTCGACATCGGGGCTGGCGTCGGCGGGCCAGCGCTTGGGCTCTGTGACTATCTGCCCGACGACTCACTGCTCGAGTACCACGCGGTCGAGCCGAGCGCAGCCGCGGACGTCCTCGAGGAGTTGCTCGACGAGACTGGACAGAACGTCCACTCGACGATCCACCGAACGACCGCGGAAGCGTTCGACCCGGCCGCCGTCACAGACGACGACAGCGACGGCTTCGATCCGACGGCTCCCGACGACGGCTTCGACCTCATCCTCGCCTGTAACGTGTTAAGCGAGGTCGACGACCCGACGGCCGTGCTTCGCTCGGCGCTCGAACTCCTCGCGCCGGACGGGACGGCCCTCGCGATGGCTCCCGCCGACAAAAACACCAGCGTTGGACTTCGCGCGGTCGAACGCGACCTCGAGGACGAGCGGTTGTGGGAGCCCGACGAACTGGGGCTCGCCGACGGCGACGACGCCGACGGCCGGCACGGACGGGTAACCGTCTACGGCCCCACGGTTCGGCTCTGGTCCGGCAAGCGACCCACCGACCGTGGCTGGTCGTTCGACGTCCGCCCCGACCTCGAGGTGCCCCGATTCCAGCGCAAACTCGACGAAGCGACGCCGGAAGGCGACGACGAGCACGCCTCCGGCGAGTTCGTCAACGTCGACGTCCAGTTTTCCTACTCGCAACTGCGTCTCGACGGCCGACGACGCCACGAACTCGCTCTCGAGACCAACGACTGGGCGACGATGGCCGAGATGGATCGCCACGTCACCAACCGGATCGACCTCGTCGCGGCGAAACTCAGCCGCTCGCTGAGCGAGAGCGATGACGACTACCACGGGCGCTCCGGCCGGTCGAATCCCCTGTTCAAGATCAGCGACGGCAGCGAGTCGATCGACCAGTACGCCGTCCTCACGAACGAAACCGAACTCAATCGGCCGCTGCTCGAGGCCGACTACGGCGACCTCTGTTCGTTCGAGCAGATTCTCGCCCTCTGGAACGACGACGAGGGGGCGTACAATCTGGTCGTCGACGAGAACACGATCGTCGACCACCTCGGATAGCGCCGGATTCGAAAAAGCGGTGGCCTTTTCGCGCCCCCCTCCAACGTGAGTCATATGAGCGACCCCCTCGAGATCCTGCTGACGAACGACGACGGGATCGACAGCACCGGCATTCGGGCACTCCACGATGCACTCACCGAACACGGCAACGTGACCGTCGTCGCTCCAGCAAACGATCACAGCGCCTGCGGGCGCGCACTGTCACACGAGGTCGACGTCAGCGACCACGAGCTGGGGTACGCCGTCCACGGAACGCCCGCCGACTGTGTCGTCGCCGGGCTGGCCGAACTCGGGCCGTTCCCCGACATTGTCGTTGCGGGCTGTAACAAGGGGGCGAATCTAGGCGAGTACGTCCTCGGCCGCTCGGGGACGATCAGCGCCGCGGTCGAGGCTGCCTTCTTCGACGTCCCTGCCATCGCGACCTCGATGTACGTCCCGGCTTCCGGGTCGTCGCTCAGCGAGATCGATCTCACTGCCGACGACTACGCCGAAGCGACGCGGGTGACGAGCTATCTGGTCGATCACGCCCTCGAGGCCGGCGTCTTCGATCACGCTGCGTATCTCAACGTCAACGTCCCACTGGCTGACGGCGAACCAGCCCCCTTCGAGGTCACGCGCCCCTCCAAACGGTACGAGATGGACGCCGAACGCGACGGGGATCGGGTGCATCTCAAGGATCGCGTCTGGGAACGGATGGACCCCGAGACGCTGCCCGATCCCGAGGGAACGGACCGTCGAGCCGTCGTCGAGGGTCGGATCAGCGTCTCTCCGCTGACCGCACCTCACTCGACGAACCACCACGAGGCGCTCACCGCACTCGCGGAGACGTATCCGGCGGCGGTCGATCAGCAGTCGCCGTAACTCACAGCAATCGTTCAGGACTATTCGTGACTGTCCGCACGGCCGACCGCCGTGCGACCGAACTGATTTGTATTGGGATGGTGAATCCCAGAGTATGACGAGCGTCGAGATCGAATACGGCGTGCCGTGTGGGTTCCTCGAGGCTGCTGAAGACCGCCAGCATGCCCACCAGTCGACGGTTGGTGACTGCCTGTGACGGCCGCTGTCGATCGGCGCGCGTGTCGAGTCGGTGACGTGATAACTGACTTGCGGGTCGCAAGGCCGTCGCTATTCGCCGGCGGTAGCGTTAGCAAACTCAGACGACGACTATCAGCGACAGGGATCGATATCGAATGAAACACAACAACAAGGTAGCTGCGTGTTCGGCGAACGGCAGTTTCCACGGAACGTGATCACTAATGGTATTCAATGCACTCTGGACCCGGCTTTCGTCTCTCTGGTCGACGGATTCGGCGGACGAACAGACAGGCGGCGAGTCGACAACCGAAGACGCGGACGACGGCACTGACGACGAAACGTTGAGTTATGCAGAGGAGATCGAGTACGGTGTCGACGAGCGGGAACTTCCCGATGAGGACAAAATTCTCCGGCTACTGGTCAAACGTGGCGGGCGCGTCGACCACGCAACTGTCCAAGAAGAAACCGGCTGGTCTGACGATCATCTGGCCGAAGTTATCACCAGTATGGAAGACGACGGGCAGGTCAGTGCGATCACCGTCGGCCGGAAACAGGTGATCTGCCGGCGCGGATTCGAACCCAAGGGCTATCGCTCCCATCTCAACGAATGAGCGTCCGGTAGGGTAGCCCGTCATCCAACGAACGCCGTGAACGGCCCCCATCGCTGTTTGAGGGAACTGTGGCACTGTCGAGACGACGCTGGTGGACGAACTCGAGCCCCAACTGAAGGACACACCCATCACACTGTCCACGGCTCTCGCCAAGACTGTTCTCGAGACAGTATCATCTCTTCCTGACCACCTGTTCGGCGTATTCAGGCCGAATCGACTTCCGTCGACCGGCCGTTGGTCCATCTATGCTTGAACTTGCACTGCTGTTTTTCGTGATCGCACTCATCGCCGGGGCACTCGGCGCAACCGGCGTTGCAGGGCTCACCATGGCGATCGCGAAGTGGCTGGTCGCGATCTTTCTCGTCCTCGCAGTCATCTCGCTGCTGCTGTAGCCGTCGCCGCCATCCCCGGCGCGTCTGTCGACCGAAAGGCGGGAGTCTTAGGGATCCAGTCACAACCTCCGTGTACAGATGCGTACTAACACCGACGACGCGGGGTGGCGTCGATGATCCTCGACGATTCGGCGGGAACCGCAGCCGAGTACGAGGCGCTCGCCGACGCGCTCGAGGACCTCCGCGATGAAGTGGCGGACGAACCGATCAAAGCGTCACGACTCGAGGGGCTGTTCGACGAAGCCACCACGAGCGACCCGAAGATCTGGAACACCGTCACCGCCTTCATCGACCTCGAGGACGGCGAGGCGGTGATCACCGAGGAGTCGAAACTCGCCCGTGGAAAGTGGGCTCCCGAGATCGTCGACGACTGTGATGCGATGCTCACCGTCGACATCGAGTACGGGCAGATGCCCGACGCGTTCGCATACAGCGTCGTAAAGAAGCTAGATGCACAGATTGAGGACGCACGGGAACGGGCGGCTGCCGCTCGAGACGACGAGTAACGGACTCGAGTGTCGGTCCTGCGCCGTTCGGTCGCTTGGCGGCCGCCAGCGCTCCCGAAGACAGAGTTAGCGTGTGTTGCAGATCTCGAGGAAGTTCTCGAAGATCGCGTCGCCCTCTTCGGTGTGGGCGACTTCCGGGTGCCACTGGACGCCGTAGAGGTCGCGGTCGGTGTCGCTCATCGCCTCGACGCCACAGACGTCGCTTTTGGCGGTCAGCTCGAACCCGTCGGGGAGCTCTTTGACCTCGTCGGCGTGGCTCGCCCAGACGCGGGTTTCGGGGTGAAGCGAGCCCGTCAGTGGGTCGTCTGCGTCGAGAATGTCGACGTTGACATCGGCGTAGCCGCCGTACTCGCCGCTGCCGACGCGGCCGCCCAGTTCCTCGGCGATCAGTTGCATTCCCAGACAGATGCCGAGCACTGGCACGTCTGCCTCGAGGTAGTCTGCGGAGTTGCCGATCCGGTCCATATCCGGCCCGCCCGAGAGGACGACGCCGTCGGCGTCGACGTCTTCGGGTGGCGTCTCGTTGTCGATTAGCTCCGTGTCGACGCCGAGGTCGCGAAGCGCCCGGCGCTCGAGATGAGTGAACTGTCCGTGGTTGTCCACCACGACGATCTTCGTCATTGAGTGGCCATAGCCAGTCACTCGGTAAAAACGGTCCGGAACACGTTCTATGCCCGAAACGACGCGACCCGATATCCGTTTTAGTCGTGTCCAACACCACTCACAGCTGAATACGTCTCTGTCCAACTATCGGGCGTATTTGTGTGGTTTTTGATCCATCTTGGGTATCCGCTCGAGTTTTCCAACCGCTTTTGTGTGCTATACCAAAACACTCATACATCCGTCTGGAGTATCCACGGGTATGACACTCGAGGGCGAGTCCGTGGGTAGTCAGTCGGAAGCCGACAGCAGTGTCGTCGCTGCGATCGACGAGATCGATGGCCGTTCACACCTCGTTATCGCGGATATCACTCGAGATGACGTCTGGCTCTCGATGCCGGAGCGAAACGCCGTCTCGCTCGAGATGTGGCAGTAGCGTGGCTGTCGCGGGAGTGGTGTCACGATCGTCCCCGGTTCCGGTACGTTTATGCGTGTTTCGCCGGAGAATACACGTATGGCAGTCGATCTCAGTGAGTTCGAGCATCCTTCGTGGGTTACCGCCGGCGGGACAGCGATCGGGTATCTACTGATACTCGCCGTCTTAACGGTCGCATTGTTTGTCGTTCCGTGGCTGATTTTCGCGGCGCTGTAGCGGGCCGGGTGACGGTGGCCGACTCGACCCGAACACCCTAGTCTCTTGTGTCGACGTCGACGCCAAATCACCGCCCTCTTGTGCCGGAAACCGAGCGTCCTCGCCAGTTACCGACGGCGACGCTCTCGAGCGGTGTGCAGAGAAAAGAACCGACGATCAGGCGAACGTCTTGGAGACGTCTTCGGTCTCGTCCGAGTCGGCCTGGACTTTCTCCCAAGCGTTGCGGAAGTCCTCCATACGGATTTCGGTCCGGTCGTCGCGGATGGCGAACATCCCGGCTTCCGTACAGACGGCCTTGACGTCGGCACCAGAGGCCGATTCGGCTTCTTCGGCCAGTTCCGCGAAGTCGACGTCGTCAGCGACGTTCATTCCACGGGTGTGGATCTCGAAGATGATCTCACGACCGTCCTGATTGGGTTTTGGCACCTCGATGAGACGGTCGAATCGACCGGGGCGGAGGATCGCGCGGTCGAGCATATCGAACCGGTTCGTGGCGGCGATGATGCGGATCTCACCGCGTTCCTCGAAGCCGTCCATCTCACTGAGAAGTTGCATCATCGTCCGCTGCACCTCGGCGTCGCCCGACGTTTTGGACTCCGTTCGCTTGGCGGCGATGGCGTCGATCTCGTCGATGAAGATCACGGCGGGTTCGTGCTCGCGGGCGACCTTGAACAGGTCACGGACGAGCTTTGCTCCCTCACCGATGAACTTATGCACCAGTTCCGAGCCGGCCATCTTGATGAAGGTGGCGTCGGTCTGGTTGGCGACGGCTTTCGCGAGCATCGTCTTTCCGGTACCCGGTGGCCCATAGAGCAAGACGCCACTCGGGGGGTCGATCCCGACATCGTCGAACATCTCGGGTTTCTCGAGGGGCATCTCGACGGTCTCGCGGACCTCCTGCATCTGTTCTTCGAGCCCGCCGATGTCCTCGTAGCTGACGTCGGGACTTTCGGTGACTTCCATCACGCGGGCACGCACGTCAGTCTCGCTCGAGAGACTCTTCACGATAGACAGCGAGTTGTTGACGGCGACCCGGTCGTCGGGGTTGATCTCTTCGCGAAGCTCGTCGGTAACCTCCGTCAGCGCCTCCTGGTTGTTGCCGTGCTGTTTGATAATGACGCCTTCGTCCGTGATCTCTTGGACGGTGGCGACGAACAGCGGGGACTGCTTGAGCTTCTTGTTTTCGTGTGTGAGTCGCTCGAGTTTCTGCTGGTACTTGTTGTTCTCGGCGTTGGCATCGAGGAGCTTGTCTCTCATCTCCTCGTTTTGCGCCTCGAGGATCTCCAGCCGTTCCTCGAGCGCCTGGATCTTCTCCTGTTGGGACGCCTCGTCCTCGTCGTATGGGAGGTCGACGTCGTCCACAGTGTCGCTCATCACCCGTCCTTTGGGTGTTGCTTCATAAGAGGCTTCGGGTAGGGGGGCACTTACTCACGAAATATAACCAATGCGCATTTATCGAAACAGAAAATATTATCACCCTGTATTCGAAACAGTGAGGTGATGAGTGCTTCAGAGTCGTTGCGACACGAGGCCGAACCGCGGGGGACGTGGGATGACGTCAGAGAGCTGCCGCCGAGTGCGAAACTCGTCGCGAAGGTCCTCGAGTACAACGACACGATGACCCAACAGCAGATCGCCGACGAGACGCTTCTTCCGTCCCGAACCGTTCGATACGCACTGAACCGTCTCGACGAAGAAAACGTCATCGACTCGCGATTTTCGTTCTCGGACGCCCGCAAGCGACTCTACAGCCTCGACATCGACGAGTAACGTCCGCCGGTCTCCTCGATTTGACGCTCGAGCGGTTTCGCTTCACTTTCACTTCGGTCACGGAACCCCTTTAGGACACGCTTGCCAATCACGTGGCAATGACACGGGTACTCCATACGGGCGATACACATCTCGGGTATCAGCAGTACAACTCGCCCGAGCGACGCCAGGATTTCCTCGAGGCGTTCCGTTCCGTCGTCGAGGACGCCGTCGCCGACGACGTCGACGCCGTGATCCACGCCGGCGACCTCTTTCACGACCGTCGGCCGAGTTTGGTCGACCTCCAGGGCACCGTCGAAATCCTTCGGACCCTCGCCGACGCCGATATTCCCTTTCTCGCCGTCGTCGGCAACCACGAGGGTAAACGCGACGCCCAGTGGCTCGATCTTTTCGCCGATCTCGGACTGGCGACGCGACTCGGTGCCGACCCCGAACTGGTCGACGACGTGGCCGTCTACGGACTCGACTTCGTCCCCCGATCACGACGGGACGACCTCGAGTACGAGTTCGCTCCCGTCCCCGAGGCAGCCGACCACGCAACGCTCGTGAGCCACGGCCTGTTCGAGCCCTTTGCCCACGCCGACTGGGACACCGAGCGACTCCTGACCGAATCGACAGTCGAGTTCGACGCCGTGTTACTCGGCGACAACCACAAACCCGACACCGCGGAACTGCTCGACACGTGGGTCACCTACTGTGGCTCGACCGAGCGCGCGAGCGCGAGCGAACGCGAGGACCGGGGCTATAACCTCGTCGAGTTCACCGACGATGCCATCTCGATCAGTCGCCGTGGTCTCACCGAGACCCGCGAGTTCGTCTTCGTCGACGTCGACCTCGCCGAGGACGAAGGGGTCGACCGCGTCCAAGAGCGCGTTCGTGAGTACGACCTCGAGGACGCCGTCGTCATCGTGACGATCGAAGGAGACGGGCGACCGATTACGCCGGCGACGGTCGAGGAAGCAGCCATCGACCGCGGCGCACTCGTTGCCCGCGTCAACGACCGCCGAGAGCTGCCCGACGATGACGAGGAGCTGTCGGTCCGCTTTGCCGATCCCGACGCGGCCGTTCGCGACCGCGTCCGCGAACTGGGCCTCAGCGATGCCGCTCTCGAGATCGACGAAACCGTTCGGAACGACGATCTGGTCGACTCGAACGTCCGCGAGACCGTCGAACGGCGTGTCCGGGATATCCTCGAGGACGACGTTGCTGCGTTCGATCCGGCTCCGGACCGCGAGCCCGACGACGAGGACGTGACGACGGTCGCAGACCAGCTCGCCGACGGCGCTGCGACCACGACCGACGCTGCCACTGCTTCCGAGTCCGATGGTGACGCCGCTTCGACTGGCGGCGACGAACAAACCGAAGGCACGGCCGCGGACGGCGAGCGCGGGGCCGAGGACTCGACCTCGCTGGGTGATTTCGCATGAGAGTCGACCGTCTCCGGCTGCTGAACTTCAAGTGCTACGAGGAAGCCGAACTCGGACTCGAGCGGGGTGTCACCGTCGTCCACGGCGTCAACGGCAGCGGGAAATCGACGCTGCTCGAGGCCGTGTTCTTCGCGCTGTACGGCTCGAAGGCGCTGGATGATCGCACCTTAGACGACGTGATCACGACCGGCGAGGACGAAACGGAGGTCGAACTCTGGTTTACCCACGACGGTCGCGAGTACCACATCGAACGCCACCTCAAACTCCGGGGCGATCGGGCGTCGACAGCGAAATGCGTCCTCGAAACGCCCACCGAGACGATCGAGGGGGCTCGTGACGTCCGCCGCGAGGTAACCGAACTGCTCCGGATGGACGCCGAGGCGTTCGTCAACTGCGCGTACGTCCGGCAGGGCGAGGTCAACAAGCTGATTCACGCCTCACCGAGCGATCGACAGGACATGATCGACGACCTGCTTCAGCTTGGGGCCCTCGAGGCCTACCGCGAGCGGGCCAGCGACGCCCGACTGGGCGTCAAGACGGTTCTCGACGGCCAGCAGGAAGTCCTCGAGGACCTGCACAAACAGGTCGAGCAGAAAGAAGGGAAGGAGCTTCACGAGCGCCTGAACGGCCTCGAATCCCGCCACAACGACGTTCGCGAGGAGATCGACCGCTTCGAGACACAACGTGAACAGGCCCGAACCACCCTCGAGAACGCCGACGACGTCCTCGAGCGCCACGCGGAGACCCGCGAGGAGATCGCAACCCTCGAGGACGAGATCGACTCGTTGCGATCGAAGATTTCAGAGACCGAGCGCAAACGCGAGGATGCCACAGCCGAGATCCGTGAACTCGAGGACCGACGCGAGGAACTCGCCGCGGAACGCGACGACCTGCTGGCCGAGACCGATCTCGAGCCCGACGCCGACGACGCAGTCGAGGCACATCTCGAGACCCTCGAGGCACGCGACGATGAACTCCGGGACGAACTCGAGGACGTCCGCGTTTCGATTACGGAGACGAACAGCGAGATCGAACGCTGTCGTGAGCAGGCCGAGACCCTCGAGACGGAAGCCGAGGCTGCCCGCGAGCGGGCCGCGGACCTCGAGGCGAAACTCGAAGCCGACGAAACGGCTATCGTGGAGCGCGAACGCAAACTCGAGGACCTCGAGGCCGACATCGATGCCGAACGCGAGCAGTTCGCCGACGCACCGGTCGACTTCGGCGAGGCCGAAACCCACCTCGCAGCACTCGAGACAGAGCGCGAGGCGCTAACCGACGAGATCGGCGACGTTACCGCCGACATTCGGACCGTCGAGAACGCGATCGAGGAGGGCGAACGACTGCTCGAGGAAGGGAAGTGTCCCGAGTGTGGCCAACCCGTCGGGGACTCGCCACACGTCGACGTGCTGGATGAAAAACGCGAGGAACTCGCAGAACTCGATGATCGACTCGAGGCCCTCGAGGCCGACCGCGACGAGCTCGACGATCGGTTGGAGCGCGCCGAGACCCTTCGTGAGGCCGAGCGGACGGTCGAGCAACTCGAACAAAACCGGGACAACATCGAGCAGTTGCTCGCAGAGAAACGCGACACGCTCGCGGAACGCCGTGAGCAACGCGAACAACTCCGCGAGGAGGCCGAGACGAACGAGGCCGACGCCGAATCGAAACGCGCCACTGTCGCCACCCTCGAGGACGAAGTCGCCGACTACCGAGCCGAACTCGGCGCGATCAACACCGAACGCGGTGAGATCAAAGACACCCTCGAGTCGCTTCAGCGTCTCGCCGAGATCAGCGACGACCGCGACGACCTCGCGAACGAAATCGACACGCTGCGCGAGCGCCGTCAGGACTGGCAGACGATGAACGACGAGCGCCGCGAGACGCTCTCGAGCAAACGCGACCGCAAGCGAGACCTCGAGTCGGCGTTCGACGAGGACCGTCTCGAAACCGCCCGCACGGACAAACAGAACGCCGAGCAATACATCGAACAAGTCGATTCGAAACTCGAGGAGCTCGAGTCCAACCACGACAATCTACAGAACGCGATCGGGGCTGCCGAACGGGAACTCGAGGAACTCGAGGAGCTTCGTGAGCGTCTCGAGGGCGTCAAAGAGCGGTGTGAGCGCCTCGAGTCGCTGTACGACGAAGCCGAGACGCTGCAGGCGACGTATGGCGACCTGCGCGCGGAGTTGCGCCAGCAAAACGTCGAGACGTTAGAGCGGCTGCTCAACGAGACGTTCGAGTTGGTCTACCAGAACGACTCCTACGCCGCGATCGACCTCGACGGCGAGTATCGATTGACCGTCTACCAGAAAGACGGCGAAACGCTCGAGCCCGAACAGCTCTCGGGCGGCGAGCGGGCGCTGTTCAACCTCAGCCTGCGGTGTGCGATCTATCGGCTGCTCGCCGAAGGGGTCGAGGGAACGGCCCCGTTGCCGCCGTTGATTCTCGACGAGCCGACCGTCTTCCTCGATTCGGGTCACGTCACCCAACTCGTTTCGCTGATCGAATCGATGCGCGAACTCGGCGTCGAACAGATCGTCGTCGTCAGTCACGACGAGGAACTCGTCGGGGCGGCGGACTCGCTCGTCCGCATCGAGAAAGATGCCACGTCGAACCGCTCGCGACTCGAGCGTGGTGAGCCGCCCGAAGCGGAACTGCTCACCTCGGACTGATCGGGACAGTGGTTGGCTGTGGCGCTGAGACGGATTGCTGTCCCGATGTCTCACCGATCGCCAGCACGGGTCGGCGATCGGCGGTCAGTGACGGCAGTACCGTATGAACCACACTCGAGGCGGCGCTTATGAACCGGTGTCAGCGGCTTCGTCCGCCGGCCCGGTGGCTGCGTGGACCTGTTCCGCGTCCGTCGAGAGCTGTTCGAGTGCGATCGCCCCGCTCTCGGTCAGCCGGTAGCCACGCTCCCCGGCGACCTCGACTTCCTCGAGCAGGTCAGCAGCTGACAACACCGTGAGCCGACCGTGGAGGTCGCGCTCACAGAAGTCGTACTCCCCGAGCAGTGTGCGGATACCGAGTGGACCGCGGTTCTCGAGTTCGACCAACAGGCCAAGCGTCGCCTCGTCGTGGACGTTCGTCAGGAGCGTCCGGACCGGGTCTGAGATGGTTCGAGCCGCGATCTCGAGGGCCGATTCGTCGGTGTCGTCCTCGAGGCGGTCGTTCTGGATGTAACACTCGTTGCCGTTCTGTGGATTTCGAACGAGGCTGGCATGTTCGGAGCGTTTGAGAAGCAGATACCGTTTGCCGGTGTCATCGTGGACGGTTTTCATGATCGGTGTGCTCGTCCGGTGATTGATGTACGGAGACCGCTATTGAAGTAGTTTCGCCTGCATCCCGCTACGTTGAGTTGGGGGGCCGTTCGTCGTCGGTACTGGCCTCCTCGGCGGTCTCGAGACTGGAGTCGGACGGTGTCTCGAGGTCGTCGTCGGCGTCGTCTGCCGTGGGGTCGTCGTCGGCGTCGTCTGCCGTGGCATCGTTCGTCCGCTTGAACGTTCGGTAGCGACGAACGGCGAAGCCGGTGAGGGCGAGCCCGACGGCCCCAAGAGAGGCGCTGTAGGTGAGTTCGCCGTCGAAGATTAGAAAGAGGAGAGCGAGTGCAAACGCCAGGACAACAGCGTTGACGACGAGGACGAGCGCCCAGAACTGTGTGAGTAACTCGCTGTCGACGTCGCTGTCCGCTGTCGAGAACTCGGGGTCGACGTCGTCCTCGAGTTCCGATTTGAGATCCGACCGCAGATCGGAGCCCGCATCTTCGGTCGCCACTCGAGGAATGGTAATGGAGTCACTGTCGGGGTCTCTGAACTCCGCTTCGGGATCGTACTCGTCGGGTTCGTGCTCGGATCGGTCGGCTCCCACACTCGAACGGTGGACAACGACTCAAAAAAGCGTTCGTGTTCGATCGTTGCTCGTGTCGAGAACAGTCGAACAGCAGCGCTGATCGGTCGCCGGGACTATCAGGCGACTTCTGAAAGCGAAAAGATCTGCGAGGTTTCGACCCACGCAAGCGGGTTCTCGGCGTCATAGAAGACGACACCGTCGTCCGTTTCGTAGGACTCGACCGTCGCGGTGCCCGCTGGTTCACTACGTGGCTCGCTACGATCCGTCGTGTCGTCGTTGACGTGGGTGGACACTTCAATCACCTATCTCCATGGTATGTGTTACCACGTTATATGTCTTGCTGCACCTGCAATACTCGGACAGCCCGGATGCAGCAGTCGAATTGAGGGGGTTTTTACCCGGTCACTGCCAACTTCGGAACCATGACTAAGGCGGGCCAGACCGGACTCTCGGAGTTTTCTCAAGAGCCCGACGAGCGACCGGACGCAGAGGCAGTCGCCGTCGCGGGCAACGGTGGATCGAACGCTGGCGAGGTGATCGACGTCGTCGAGGAAACGCTCCCCGAAACCGACGGCGACCTCGAACTGGCCGTGATGCAAGTCGACTACACCATTGCCGGCTACGGCGACGAGGAACGACCGATCATGCACGTCTTCGGCCGGACCCCCGACGGCGAACTCGAACACGTGCAGGTCGTCGGTTTCAAGCCGTATTTCTACGCGCCGACGGACTCACTCGAGCGCCCACCCGAAGAGCAGTACGATCGCCTCACTGGCAGCCGCGAGGTCGATGCGGACGGCAAGCCGTACGAAAGTATTCGTGGCGAGAAACTGACCAAAATCTTCGGGCAGACGCCCCGAGACGTCGGGCAGGTGCGTGATGAGTTCCAGCACTTCGAAGCCGACATTCTCTTTCCGAACCGGTTTCTGATCGACAAAGACGTTCGTAGCGGCATCCGCGTGCCCGAACGCCGGGCCGACGACGGCTCGCTGGTGGTTCCCCACGACGAGGTCGAATCCACGGCCGTCGACGCCGACCCGCGCGTCTGTACGTTCGACATCGAGGTCGACGACCGCTCGGGCTTTCCCGAAGACGGCGAGGAGCCGATCGTCTGTCTCACCAGCCACGACTCCTACCGCGACGAGTACATCATGTGGCTCTACGAGGCCCCGATCGGCGACGGCCCGATTCCCGATGCGATCACCGACTACGAGCCAATCGAGGGCGAGATCGAACACGAGGTCCGGAGCTTCGCGGAGGAGGAAGCGATGCTCGAGGCCTTCGTCGACTACATCCGAGACACAGACCCCGACGTCCTGACGGGTTGGAACTTCGAGGATTTCGACGCCCCCTATTTCCTCGACCGCCTTGAGGAACTACAGGGTCCCCACCACGACTACGATCTCGAGATCGACCGCCTCTCTCGAGTCGACGAGGTCTGGCGCAGCAACTGGGGTGGCCCCGACATCAAGGGCCGGGTCGTCTTCGACCTGCTGTATGGCTACCAGCGGATGGTCTTCTCCGAACTCGATTCCTACCGCCTCGACGCCGTCGGCGAGGCCGAATTAGGAGTCGGAAAAGAACGCTACACCGGCGACATCGGCGACCTCTGGGAGGACGACCCCACCCAACTGCTCGCGTACAACCTTCGGGACGTCGAACTCTGTGTCGAACTCGATCGCCAACAGGAGATCATCCCGTTCTGGGACGAAGTGCGCGCCTTTGTCGGCTGTAAACTCGAGGACGCCCCTACACCCGGTGACGCGGTCGACATGTACGTCCTCCACGAGGCCCACGGCCGCTTTGCCTTACCGTCGAAGGGCCAACAGGAGGCCGGCGAGGAGTACGAAGGTGGCGCGGTGTTCGACCCGATCACGGGCGTCAAAGAGAACGTCACCGTCCTCGACCTGAAGTCGCTGTACCCGATGTGTATGACGACGGTCAACGCCTCGCCGGAGACGAAAGTCAACCCCGACGAGTACGACGGGGAGACCTACGTCGCCCCCACCACCCCCGAGCCGATTCACTTCCGCAAGGAACCCGACGGCGTCATGCGCGAAATGATCACCGAGTTGCTCGCCGAGCGCGAGGAAAAGAAGTCGCTGCGAAACGAGTACGAACCGGGTTCACTCGAGTACGAGCAGTACGACCGCCAGCAGGGTGCGGTAAAGGTTATCATGAACTGCTTTACGCCGGACACGGACGTCTTGACTCCCGACGGCGTGCGCAATATCACTGACCTCGAGATCGGCGACGAGGTGTATTCACTCGATCCGGAGACGGAGCAACTGGAGATCAAGCCAGTCGTCGAAACCCACGCCTATCCCGACTACGACGGCGAGTTGATCGACATCGAGACGAGCAAGATCGACTTCCGTGTCACGCCGAATCACCGAATGCTCGTCCGAAAGAACGAGACGAACGGGATCACCGAAGACGAATACGACTTCGTCGAGGCCGGCAATCTCGATCGGGCGACGAACTACGAACTGCCCCACGACTGGGACGGGCCGGATGGTGAGGAACTCGAGCACGTCGATCTCACGGAACTGATCGACGGCGAGTACGAAGTCTGGGTTCGACCGTCCGTCCACGGCCACACGTTCACCGCCGAGCTCGGGTGGACACCGCGTCGCGTGCCGAAGGCTGATGTCGGGAAGACGGGCTACGTCTTCACCGCCGAGGAGTTCGAGGAACACCGCGAATACATCGAAGAGGTCTGTGAGATGAGCTACATCCACCGTGAATCCGGCCGAAAATGGATCCCACGGACCTACGATGGCGACGACTTCCTCGACCTGCTCGCGTGGTTCGTCACGGAAGGGAATATCTACACCTCCGAAGACAAACAGTTCGGCGAGAACTTCCGCGGGTCGGCGACGACGATACAACTCGCACAAGACAAACTGCCTGTCACTGACGGTGGTGTCGACCACCACACGACGATCGGCACCCTGCTCGACGAGATGGGATTCGATTACTACGTCGACGACCGCTCGTATTCGGTGACGTCGAAACTCCTCGGAAACCTCCTGACATCGCTCTGTGGCGATGGCAGCTTCGAGAAACAACTCCCCGGCTTCGTGTTCGAGTGCAGCCGTCGGCAGAAACGACGATTCCTCGAGGTCCTGATCGACGGTGACGGCGATCGACAGACGAACGCGTGGCGATACACGACCTCGAGTGAGCGGCTTCGCGACGACGTGCTTCGGCTCTGTGCACATCTCGGGCTGACGGCCAACTACAACCGCGATAGCGGCTCGTGGCGAATCTACGTGACCGAAGGTTCGAAGAACACACTTCGAATGCACCGCAGTTCCGCCCAAAGCACGGCCGAAAACGGCGTCTACTGCGTCACCGTTGCGGACAACCACACGCTGCTTGCAGGCCGGAACGGCACGTTCCAGTTCGTCGGCCAATCGTTGTACGGCGTGTCCGGGTGGGAACGATTCCGTCTCTACGACAAAGAGGCGGCAGCCGCGATTACAGCCACCGGACGCGAGGTCATCGAATTTACCGAGACTGCCGCAACCGAACTGGAGTATCAGGTTGCATACGGTGACACCGACTCGGTCATGCTCGAGCTCGGCCCCGACGTCCCAAAAGACGACGCCCTCGAGCAATCGTTCGAAATCGAGGAGTACATCAACGAACGCTATGATGACTTCGCACGCGACGAGCTCAATGCGGAGTTCCACCGCTTCCAGATCGAGTTCGAGAAACTCTACCGACGGTTCTTCCAGGCAGGCAAGAAGAAACGCTACGCCGGCCACATCACGTGGAAGGAGGGCAAAGACGTCGACACGATCGACATCGTCGGCTTCGAGTACCAGCGCTCGGACATCGCCCCGATCACCAAGGAGGTCCAGCACAAGGTCATCGAGATGATCGTCAAAGATGGCGACGTCGAGGGGGCAAAGGAGTACGTCAACGGCGTCATCGAGGACGTCCGTGCGGGCGACATCTCGCTCGAGGAGATCGCCATCCCGGGCGGAATCGGCAAACGACTCGACAACTACGACACCGACACGGCACAGGTTCGCGGCGCGAAGTACGCCAACCTGTTGCTCGGCACGAACTTCCAGCGTGGCAGCAAGCCCAAACGACTGTATCTGGATCGCGTTGATCCGCGCTTTTTCGAGCGACTCGAGGCCGAGGAAGGGTTCGACGCCCGCACTGATCCGCTCTACGGCGCGTTCAAGCGCGATCCGGACGTGATCTGCTTCGAGTACGACGACCAGATCCCCGAAGCGTTTGAGGTCGATTACGACACGATGCTCGAGAAAACGCTGAAAGGGCCGATCGAACGCATTCTCGAGGCACTCGGCGTCTCGTGGGAGGAAGTCAAAAGCGGGCAGGAGCAGAAGGGACTGGACAGCTTTATGTGACCGCCTCGGAGTTCGAGGCGAACACCACCGTGAGCAGCCGTCTTTTGGGCTGAAACTGAGGTCGTCGTAGAACCCTCAGTATGACGGGGATTTGCTGGTCAGGTCGGTCCGAACACGTCAAACAGAACCTTCCGTTTTCGTTTTATGAAATAATCTTCTCCGATTGGAATCGTATGCAATCAGATACGAAACCGTTATCAGTCATACGACCTACGGTTTAGGTGACAGAGTACTATGGCACGTCTCGAACTAAACAACCTGCACGCGGAAGTAGCAGAGGGCGACGAGAAGATTCTCGAGGGCGTTAACCTCGAGGTCGAGTCGGGCGAGATTCACGCGCTGATGGGTCCAAACGGCTCCGGGAAGTCGACGACCGCGAAGGTCATCGCTGGCCACCCGGCCTACGAGGTCACCGACGGCGAAGTCCTGCTCCATCTCGAAGAGGACGAGTTCGGCGAGGAGATCGAGATCGACGAGGACCAGCGAACCTGGAACCTGCTCGACCTCGAGCCAAACGAGCGTGCCGCGCTCGGCATCTTCCTCGGCTTCCAGTATCCAGCCGAGATCGACGGCGTCACGATGACGAACTTCCTTCGCACGGCGCTCAACGCCAAGATCGAAGAGCGCGAAGAGCTCTTCGAGGGCGAGGAAGGCGACGACGAGGACGAAGCAGACGAAGGCTTCGAGACCTCGCCGATGGAAGGCCCCGCAGACGAGGGCGAAGTCGGCGTCGCCGAGTTCCAAGAGATCCTTCAGGAGAAGATGGAAGCGCTCGACATGGACGAGCGCTTCGCCCAGCGCTATCTCAACGCTGGCTTCTCCGGCGGTGAGAAAAAACAGAACGAGGTCCTGCAGGCAGCTATCCTCGAGCCGTCGATCGCCGTCTTAGACGAGATCGACTCCGGGCTCGACATCGACCGCCTCCAGGACGTCTCCGCCGGCATCAACGCCCTTCGCGACGAGCAGGGCACCGGCATCCTCCAGATCACCCACTACCAGCGCATCCTCGACTACGTCGAGCCAGATCACGTCCACGTGATGCTCGACGGCCAGATCGCCAAAAGCGGCGACGCCTCGCTCGCAGCGGAACTCGAGGACAAGGGCTACGACTGGGTCCGCGAAGAGGTCTACGGCACCGCGTAACCGAATCCGGCTAGAACAACGGTAATAACCCTACAGCCGTAACCATAGACACAATCAAATTATGAGTTCCGAACAAGATCACCTCAAAGAAACTGACACTGAAGCGCGGTTCGAGTTCAAGAAAGAAGAGCGCTCGGCCGTCAAATCGGACAAGGGCCTCACCGAAGAGGTCGTTCGACTAATCAGTGAAGACAAAGACGAGCCAGAGTGGATGCTCGAGCGCCGTCTGCGTGCGCTCAAGCAGTACCAGAACATGCCGATGCCGACGGACTGGCCCGGCCAGCCGGACCTGACCGAACTGGACATCGAAGAGATCGTCCCGTATATCCGCCCGGACGTCGACAAGCGCGAAGGCGTCGACGACTGGACGGAGCTGCCGGACGAGATCAAAGACACCTTCGACAAATTGGGCATTCCGGAAGCCGAGAAGAACGCCCTCTCGGGCGTCGGTGCCCAGTACGAGTCGGAGGTCGTCTACCAGAACATGCAAGAACAGTGGGAAGAGAAAGGCGTCATCTTCATGAACATGGACCGGGCGGTCCAGGAACACCCTGAGATCGTCAAGGAACACTTCATGACGACGTGTGTCCCCCCAAGCGACAACAAGTTCGCCGCACTCCACGGTGCCGTCTGGTCCGGCGGCTCGTTCGTCTACGTCCCCGAGGGCGTCACCGTCAACATGCCCGTCCAGGCGTACTTCCGGATGAACTCGGAAGGGATGGGCCAGTTCGAGCACACACTCATCGTCGCCGAGGAAGGCTCCGAAGTCCACTACATCGAGGGTTGTTCCGCGCCGAAATACGGCACGCACAATCTGCACTCGGGTGGTGTCGAAGTCTTTGTCGGCGAGGACGCACACGTTCAGTACTCGACCGTCCAGAACTGGTCGAAGAACACGTTCAACCTCAACACCAAACGCGCCATCGTCGAAGCGAACGGCACGATGGAGTGGGTTTCGGGCTCGATGGGCTCGAAAGCGACCATGCTCTACCCATGTTCGATCCTCAAGGGCCGCGGCGCGACCGACACCCACATCACCATCGCCTTCGCTGGCGAGGGCCAGGACATCGACACCGGCGCGAAGGTCTACCACAACGCGCCCGAGACGAGTTCGACCATCGAATCCAAGTCGATCTCGAAAGACGGCGGCCGCACCAACTACCGTGGCCTCGTCCACATCGCCGACGGTGCCGAGAACTCCTCGACCGCCGTCGAGTGTGACGCGCTGATGTTCGACAACGAATCGACCTCGGACACCATGCCGTACATGGAGATCGAGGAGTCGAAAGTCGACGTCGCTCACGAGGCGACCGTCGGCAAGATCGGCGACGAGGACATCTTCTACCTCCAGTCGCGCGGACTGGACGACGACGACGCCAAGAAGATGATCGTCGCCGGCTTCATCGAGCCGATCACGGAGGAACTGCCGATCGAGTACGCGGTCGAACTGAATCGCTTGATCGAACTCGAGATGGAGGGAAGCCTCGGATAATATGAGCACGACGCAGGTACACGCCAATCTGACCGACGAACAGGTACGCGAAATCAGCGGGAACTTAGACGAGCCCGAGTGGCTCCTAGAGACCCGTCTCGAGGCACTCGAGGCGCTCGAGGAGCTCGACATGCCCGACGTCATCCGCACGCCGGGTCGAGACTGGACGAACCTCCACGAACTCGACTTCGAGTCGCTCGTGGACCCGCTAAACGCGGCCGAAAACAAGGATCAGGTCGGGCCCGACGAAGTCGACGTCCTGCCGTGGGCCGAGGCCGTCGACGAGCACGAGGAACTCCTCAAAGAGCACTTCGGCTCGATTGTCGATCCTCAGGAGAACTACCTGACGGCGCTGTCGACGGCGCTGTTTAGCACCGGGACGGTCGTCTACGTCCCCGAGGGCGTCGACGCCGAGGACGTCACCATCCGCACCGAGCAGAACTCCCGCTCGCTGTTCAACTACACGCTCGTCGTCACCGAGGAGTCGTCTTCGGTCACGATCCTCGAGCGCCAGTCCACCGGCGAGGAACAGGCCGAACAGTACTACAGCGGTATCGTCGAAATCGCCGCCGGCGAGAACAGCTACGTCCAGTACGGCAGCCTCCAGAACCTCTCTGAGGACGCCTACAACTTCACCGTCAAGCGTGGTGTGACGGACACGTACGCGACGATCGACTGGATCGAGGGCAACCTCGGCACCCAGTTGACGAAGACCGAAGTCTCGACGGAGCTCAACGGCGACTCCTCGGAAACCCAGATCGTCGGTGCCTTCTACGGCCACAACGACCAGCACTTCGACCTCGATGTCAAGGTTTGGCACCGTGCCGAGCACACGACGGCCGACCTCGTCACCCGTGGCGTCACCGACGACGTCGCCCGCTCGGTCTACGAAGGTGTTCAGGACGTCGGCCGCGACGCCTGGGACACCAGCTCCTACCAGCGCGAGAACACGCTGATGCTCTCCGACGAGAGTGAGGCCGACGCCTCACCGAAGCTGATCATCAACAACCACGACACCGAGGCCAGCCACTCCGCGACGGTTGGTCAGATCGATGCGGAGGACCTGTTGTACATGACCTCCCGTGGCGTCGATCCACGCTCCGCACGCAACATGCTCGTCGAGGGCTTCTTCGTGCCCGTCCTCGAGGAAGTCGACGTCGACGAACTGCGCGAGGACTTAGAAGACCTCGTCGCCGCGCGACTTCGCCAGCGAACCTAAGCGGGTCTCCCCGGACACCCGTTCTCGAGCGAGGACACGCGTCCGAAGCGAGTTTTTTCGCACGCGCCACCGGATCGAACTGTCTCCGAACGCACGGCACTGCTCTCGAGAGCCATCGGTGTCCCGACATCCACGGTGTCTGACGACGACTTTTGTACGATGATCCGGTACCCTCTGACGATGCGGGCCCTTTCCGTCGAACTCGAGGACGAACTCGTCGACGTACTCGAGGCCGAGCGAGAGCTGTTCGGCTTCGAGAGTCGCCAAGCGTACGTCCGCTGGATCATCGACCACCGCGGGTCGATCACTGCCGAACCCGAGCCCACGACGACAGCACTCGAGGCTGCTCACGAGCGGCTCGCGACGCTCGAGCAGCGGCTGGCGGCAGTGACCGACCGAGAAGCGACACCAGCGCCAACACACGCCCGGTCGGCCGGAGATGACTGTTCGATCGTGGGTGACGACTCGACCGATTCGACCGGCTCGACCGGCGAGTCGCCACCGACCGCGGTAGACTCACACCACACTGATGACGGGTGGACGCGCCCGAAAAGCGATCCGTCGGTCGAGGTTCGAGGCTCACCCCGGACAACCGTTTCCCGTGAGTCGCCCGCCATCACGTCGACCGACTCGCCTGACGGCCGGGAACGCGACCGCGCCGACTCGTCTGTCACCGACGCCATGCGTGCGTCGGATCAGGACCGATCACCGGCGTGTGGTCGTCGGTCGGAATCGGAACACGACGCGACGCCGGAGACGAACACACAACCACTCTCTCCGGAACGCGTCGTCCGTATTCCGGGCGACCCCATCTCGGAGGACGCCGACGTACTCGAGACGGTGGAGTTCGACCGACTCGATGAACTCTCCCGGCGAGCGATCGCAACGACACGCAAGCGCCTGAACAGGGAGGTCCAGACCGGCCTCGAGTACACTTCATCGACGCGACTTGCGAGCGACGGGATCAGACCCGGCGAAGAACTCGCCGATCTCGAGGCGCTTTCGCTTCCGGGACGGTCGTCCGAGACGCTCGAGCAACGTCGTCGTGCCGTCGGTCGCGCGCTCGCATACGTGCGAGACGAGGGACGCGCACGTCGTTCGGACTTCATCAAGGCGCTCTATACGGAATGTCCGGCCGAATACGAGACCGCAGACGGCTGGTGGCGATGTATCAAGGCAGGGCTGAAGCAGGTCGACTGCGTCGACGGGGGCGAGGGGACCCGTGTCTGGCGGTATCGACGCTGAACCTCGTGCCGGTGGCCGAACCGAACGTATCGAGTAGGGACGGTTAAGTATCAGGGGCCCGGACACCGTCGTATGAGTTTGGGACAGCGTGTCTCGAGCGACAACCAGCTGACCCGACTCCTTCAGATCGGGGTTGTGTTGGAAGAGCTCGTCGAGTCACGTGCCGCCCACCACCTCGAGTCGCTGCCACCGACCGAACGGACTGCAGTCGACGAGGCGGTGCGCGAGTTGCTTGCCGAAGCTGCCACGGAGTCGGCCGACCACCGAGAACGACTCGAGGCCCTGATCGAGGATCTCGAGGCCGAGACGGTCCCGTACGAAGAGATCAACGCGTTGGTCGACGCACAGTACGGGCCGCCGGAGGATACCGACGGCGTCCTCTACGATCAGCTGGCAAACGAGGAGACCGCATACAAGTTCTACGACGATCTGATCGAGGCGATCGAAGCCTCCGACGCCGAGTTCGCGATCGACCGCGACCGACTGCTCGAGACGCTGACCGAGATTCGCGAAGACGAACGCGAAGGCGTCGAAGACGTGACCGAGATCATGGAGCAACGAGCATGATCGGACACGCGGCCGCTGTTCCCACCACACCGTGTCGAATCGGATACTGTATGGACGCCCGGGGGCTGTTACGCCGGCGAGAAACCACTGCAACAGACGGTCACGACCGAGGGATGCAATGAATACCGCAGATCAGTATCTCAAAGCGATCTATCTCGCACAACGAATCGAAGAGGGGCCTGCATCGACCGGCACGCTCGCTGACTTACTCGAGGTCAGTCCAGCAAGTGTCAACGAGATGGTCGGGAAACTCGAGGACCGAGGGTTCGTCGACCACGAGAAGTACAAGGGGGCAAGCCTCACCGACGAGGGACTCGAACGTGCACACAACGCCCTCCAAACCTACTGCATCATCGAACGGTTCCTCGCGAACGTCCTCGAGGTCGATGAGTTCCGTGATGAGGCACGTGCCTTAGAGAGCGTCATCGACGACACCGTCGCCGAGCGCCTCGACACCATTATCGACCGACCCAGTGACTGTCCGGACTGTTTCGATCCCGAACGGGATTACTGTGAGCGACTCGAGGTCGGGCCTGACGGCTGTGCGGACTGAGCCGCGGCGCTCTGTGCTATGACTTCGCGTGTGATTCTGTCTCGCCGAAACGCAGATATCTGTACCCGACGAGCGCTGCGACCGCGAGTGCAGCGACGATGGTGGCACTGATTCCGAACGGCAGCGTCCACTGGCTTCGGCCGCCGGCCCAGTCGTCGTCGAAGACGGCTGCGTAGTAGGCCGCGATCTCAGTCCCGTGGACCGCAAGGAGCACCTCACGGTTGTTCTCGAACGCATTGTCGTTCCAGTTGGCGCTGCCGACGACGGCAACCTCTCGGTCGATCACCACACCCTTGGCATGGATCTTTTCGAACCGGTCGGTCTCCTCGACGAGTCTGGCCTCGAGCGGGAGCGATTCGTCGGCAGCCAACTGCTGTAGCTCCTGTGCAAGCGCCTCGTTCTCGGCTTCGTGATACCACGTCGAATCGAGCAGGAGCCTGACGTCGACGCCACGGCGGGCGGCGTCGATCGTCGCCTCGAGGACGGCCACATCGTCGGCGACACTGGCCTGTTTGACGAGGATTTCGTCGTCTGCCTCGGCCAAAAGCTCCACCAGTCGTCGCTCGGCGTTGTCCGGGGCTACAAGCAGTTCGGCGTCGTCGATGGGGACCGTCGTCGGTTCGTACTCGCTGGGTTGGGTGTGTGTCGCCGCCCCGACGCCGTCATCGTCGACGAACGTGGTCGTGTCTCGGTGGGTCGAACTCGACTCGGTGTCCCACCCCTCGTAATCGGCCCGAAACACCGTTGCGAGATCGGCCGCGAGGCGCTCGCTCTCGAGGCGAACACCCCAGCCACGGCTCGAGGCCCCACCGATACCTGACGGCTTCCAGTTCTCGCTCGTAACGAGGACCGTGTCGTCGGCGACGGCGTACTTCGGATGGTGATACCGATATCGGGCCCCCTCACCACCGATGACACGCACGTCGACGCCGCCAGCCTCGAGTGTCTCGAGAACCGGCTCGGTCGCCTGTGGCGTGCCACCGACGGGGCCGGACTCGAGCAGGACCGCGACGTCGACGCCGCGGTCGGCGGCCGCGACGAGTTCGTCCGCGATCTCACTCGAGGTGAACGTATAGCCCGCAAGCAACAGTCGATCGTCGGCTTTCTCAAGCGTCTCACGTGGGAGGTCGGGGGCGTCGGGCAGGACGAACGCCGTCGCCTCGTCGATATCGTGACTCGAGACAGGGAGACAGGTCGCGTCTCGAGGGTGCCAGCTCCCGTCGGCTGGGTCGGTCGGCTGTGAACCGGCAGCGACCGCGCCGCCGTCGGTTCGGTACCATCGTTCGGCTGTCGGCGCGCGGTCGTAGGAAACCGTATCGATGACGGTCGTTCCGTTTCGCATCTCGAGTGTGTCGCCGTCGACGGCGAGGCGGAGCGTGCCGTCGAACTCGAGCACAGGGTGGTCAGTCAGCCCATCGGTCGCGTCCGGATCGCTGCTCAGCGCGACGGGGCCGGAGACGGTGCGGTTGGGAAGGGCAGCGGTCGTGTGTCCATCGGTGATCGTCCAGTTCTCGAGTGACGTCGCTTCCGGCGTCTCGAGGACGAGATACTCGCCGACGTTACCATAGGTGGTTGGATTGGGATAGAGTTCGACGATTCGGGGACCGGTGTCGGTTGTATTCCCTGCTGTCGCCGTCGCGTTCGTCGTGCTCGTCGCCCCAGTCACACCGGGGGGACAAGGTGGGCCGTTTTCCGAATCGTGTTGTGGGTCGATCGACGGGGGCGCGTTCGTCGTGGCGTCGGCTGTCGTGAACCCGAACCCTGCCGTCACAGTCGCGACGAACCCGACGGTACCGACCACGACGAGCACGACGTACGCGAGCCGTCGGCGCTCCATCGGGCCGTCTGGCCGCCCCTTCTACTATAAACCCTCGGCTCCAGCGCCGGATGAGAGACGGCGTCCGTCAGACGGACACGTGAAAAATCGAGTCGACGCCGACCGTTAGGCTGCCGGCTCGAGGGAGACCTTCTCGGCTTCGACCTGCACGAGATACGCGCGGTCGTCACCGTAGTCGGCGACGACCTCGAGGGCGTCGGCCGTGCCGATCTGGTTGAGCGCCCAGGCGGCGCTGGCGCGGACGCGGTCTTCGTCGTCGTCGGCCAGCACCTCTGCGAGCGGTTCGATGGCGCGCGTGTCACCGATCAGACCGAGTGCACGGGCGGCCCAGCTTCGGACGTCCGGATTCTCCTCGACCAGTTGGTTGGCGATCGGCTGGACGGCCTGCTCGGCCCCGACTTCGCCGAGCGCGCGGAACGCTGGCTGTTGGAGCGTTGGGTTCGAATCGACGTAATCGAGCAGCGTCTCGACGACGTCGTCGCTGTCGACGCCGATCTTCCCGAGGATGCTCATCGCGGCCGTATCTCGACGGTTGGCCTTCTGGAGCATCGGCTCGATCGCTTCTTCGGGACCCATTCGCTCGAGCGCCTCGAGACAGTGTTCCTCCATGAAGTCCGAATCGAACGTCTCGAGGGCGAGCAGGATCATCTCGACGTTACCACGTTTCTCGTGGACTTTGAGGGCGTGCCACTCCGGCGGGAAGTCCTTGACGTGGTCGAGCACGTCGTAAAAGCCCTCCCGGCGCATCTGTTCGCGAACCTTGAGATCGGTCCACTCAGTGGCGTCGTCGATATCGGACTGAAAGTCGTCACAGCACTCGAGCAGGCCGGCAATCGTCTCGGCGTCGTCGTCAGCATCGAGCGCGGCGGCCTCGACGGCGTCGACCGCGTCCTCGAGCGTCGCCTCGAGTTGGGCGGGTACGTCCTCACCCTCGGCGGTGCGTGTTACGTCGCTGCCGAGCAGATCGGTGAACGTCTCGAGGAAGTCGTCGACAGCCACGAGCAGTTCCTCGTCGCCTTCCTCGGTCCAGCGGGTGCCGGTGATCGTGCCGCTGGCGCTTTCGATTTCGCTGACGACGTCCTCGCCGTAAGGGCCGCGCTGGTCCTCGAGGTCGGACTCGAGGTCCGAAACGTCGCTGTCGATGTCGTCGTAGCGCTCCTGCAGTTGTTCTTCGGGCGCTGGCTCCTCGTCTTCGTCGTCTTCGTCCTCGTCGTCGGTTTCGGGTGGCTCCGGGATCTCGACCTCGCCGAACGCGTCGCGAAACGCCTCGAGGTCGGCTTCGACGACGTCCAGATCGTCCTCGGTGTCGGCGGCCTCGAGGTCGGCCTCGAGGGCTTCGACGTCCGATTCGAAGGACTCGAGGTCGTCGCGGATGGCCTCGAGGTCGACTGGCTCCTGTTCTTCTTCGGCGTCCGCTCCGTTGTCATCGGCTGACTCGTCGTCGCTCATGGCATCACCCGGGTGCTGAAACGACGTCGACGCGTAGCGGTGTGCATACACTACGGTCGTGTCAGGACCGTCCTAAGCGTTTCCATGCAGTTCGGACGCTGTCGACTGTGTATCCTCCCGCCAGTAGAGCCACGGGCTGAGTGTCATGTAGGCGATCCCGAGCGTCAACAGGGCGTACGGGAACGTTCGGCCGGCAAACGAGGGGATCAGAATCGCGAGCGCGTGGACGATGCCCATGATCGCGGCGTCGCGGGCGAGCAAGTCGGGATACCGAATGCGCGAGACCATCAGATAACAGAACGCGCCCGTGACCGCGAGGACGAGCCACGGCTGGGTCTCGCCCGCGAGGATCGCCGCCCCGAGGATCGTCGCCGCGAGCGTCGTCTGGACCCCCTCCGTGCAGCTGCCGCTGACATCGTACGCCGTGTACATCCCGAGTCGGGTGACAGCCATGGCGACGAACAGTGCACAGATCGCGGTGACGAACAACAGCTCGGCCGTTACGACGCCGAATCCGATGTCGAACCCATCGGTAATGACGACGAAAGCGAGGACAGCGGGGGCAACGGCGAAGGACGCGACGTCAGCCAGCGAGTCGAGATAGGGGCCAGCGTCGGTGCCGCCGTACCGGCGGGCGAGAATCCCGTCCAGTCCGTCTGCGATCGCTGCGAGCAAAATAAGGCGAGCAGCGAGGTCGATATCGACAAAGGCGATGACGACGGCGACGAATCCCAGCGCTGCGTTGGCGACCGTCACCGCATCGGCGACACCGAGTCGCCCGACGAACCGGGGGAGCATACTCGCGGATTCGACGGGGAGCTACCTTACGTGTTTTCGTTTTCGAACGCCCCTGCTCGAGTCGATCCGGCGTTCGACGATCGAACCGGGGCCGTTATGTCGCGACTCTCCTAACGCGTTCGTATGAACAGGCGCGTTTATCTCGCCGCCGTCGGAACCGCCGTCTCCGCCGGACTGGCTGGCTGTTCGGCCGTTCGCAGCGCCTTCGAAGACGAACCCTGTAGCGGCGACGAATGTACGATCGGCATGAGCCGAAACGAGTTCCTCCCCGACGAATACGAAACGCAGGTCGGCGAAACCGTCGTCTGGAAGAACACGAGCGGCGCAGACCACACCGTGACCGCCCTCGAGAACAACATGCCGGACGGTGCGGAGTACTTCGCAAGCGGCGGCTTCGACGACGAAGAGACGGCTCGAAACGCGTGGCACGAGGAGACCGGCGGTCGGCTCGGTCCCCGCGATACGTTCGAGCACACGTTCGAAGTCCCCGGCTCGTACACCTACATCTGTGAACCACACATCAAAGGAGGGATGATCGGGACGGTCATCGTCTCCGAGTAATCGAGTGCTTCGTCGATAGTCTCCGCGTACACGGATGCGAGACAGTGGTCCGGACCGTCATCGGACCGACGATGTCTCGGTCACGGAACGATGAGTGGGTTGGCCGTCTCTCCCCCACGCTGCGCTGCCGTCGGCCCTTTAGAATTATTCCTAACTCGAGTACATTTCTACATTTGTATGTTTCCAGACAACTAGTCAATGGATAACGAATCGGGCGCTCACGACCGGCTACAGGGGAAAAATGGCACATGTCATCTGGTCACTGGGTAGGATATGACATACTCTGAGCAGAATCCTCCATGTTTATACATCGGGCTAACGGTGGTCTATGTATATGTCCGAAACCGGGGCTGAGACCCGTCCGCTGGTCCGGCAGCTTCCCGATCCGACAACAGCGTCGAACGTCCGGTACAATCCATCGCTTGCTGAACTCCGTGAACTCGCAGCCGACGACGAGACGACCACCGAGTTTGGGTCGCCGTCGTACGTCAGCGAGTATCGGTCACGGAGTTCCGATCGGACGAAAAACACCGTCGATGCCGACTTCTTCGAGCACGATCACGAACTCGTCACCGAAGCAATCGACCTCGCGGGCGAGCGCGAACTTGTCTGTGTCGACCGTCTGATGGGACGCCACCCCGAGGCGACCTTCTGTTGCCGTCTTTTCGTTCCCGTCGAGCACGCACGCATTGCGCTGGCGTGGGCGAACCTGTTCGAGCCGACCGACGGCCGCGAGCCCGACCTCTACACCGTCCAGCTTCCCGACCACGACGAAACGGCGATCCGTGTCATGCCGGATGAAAGCTTCACTGCGGTGTTAGGCAGCGACTACACCGGTGAGGCCAAGAAGTCGTTCCTTCGGATGTTCATGTTCCGAATCAAAGAGCAGGGCGGACTCGGCCTCCACGCCGGCAGCAAGCGCGTTCGCGTCCGCGACGAGGACGACGAACTGCGCACCGTTGGACAGGTGTTCATGGGCCTCTCGGCGACCGGCAAATCGACGCTGACCTCTCACGGCTGCTGGCTCGAGGACCCCGAAGACGCCACCATGCTACAGGACGACGTCTGTGGGCTCCTGCCCGACGGCTCGGTCCCCGGCAGCGAGGGGAAAGGCCTGTTCATCAAGACGATCGGCCTCGGCGAAGACGAACAGCCGGAACTGTACGAAGCGGCAACCGACGAGTCGGCGATCTTAGAGAACGTCGCCGTCGACGACGACGGCACGGTTCACTTCGACGAGGATCGCTACACCGCAAACTCCCGTGCGATCATCCAGCGCGATCAACTCGAGAGCGCCGACGACGAGATCGATCTCGAGCGGATGGATCAGGTCTTTTTCATCACGCGGAACCCGCTGATGCCGCCGGTCGCAAAGCTCAACGACGAGCAGGCCGCCGTCGCGTTCATGCTCGGTGAGTCGATCGAGACCAGCGCCGGCGATCCGTCACGCGCGGGCGAGTCGATCCGTGTCGTCGGCACGAACCCCTTCATCATGGGTCCAGAGGGCGAGGAAGGAAACATCTTCCAAGACCTCATCGACGAACTCGACGCCGAATGTTTCGTCATCAACACGGGCTATCTCGGTGCGAAATCCAAAGACATCGGCGTCACCGAATCCGTCACGGTGCTAACCGAAACCGCACGCGGGACGATCGAGTGGACCGACGACGACCGAACCGGACTGACGATTCCCGAATCTGTCCCCGGACTGGACATCGAGGAGTACTACGTCCCCGACCACGTCGAGGACTACGACGACGCTGTCGCGGACCTGCGAGCCGAGCGACGAGCGTACCTCGAGCAGTTCGACGAACTCCGCGACGAGATCAAAGACGCCGTCTACTGATTCAGACGGTCCGTTCACGCTGTCCTCGATCCCCGTTTTGCCCTGTTGAGCGTCTCTCAGCCGTGAGCGGTAGCGTTGCCGAACAGGAATACTGTTATATGAGTCCAGTTCTCACCTCCAGTAATGAGTCCACAGGTACGAACGCCGACGGCCCGCGTATGCGAACGGTGTGGTCGAGCAGAACGATGGGATAGCGACCTCGAGGCATGGCAACTCGCCCGCGAAGACGGCGACAAGCAGGTCGGGAACCCACATTGTCTTCACGAGTGGGACATCAACGGGACGTTCAACCCGGTCGCCGAACCCGACGAGTAACCGGACGTGTGACCGCGACGGCAGGTCATCGCGACGTGTCACGAGCGGTGCGCGGACCTTTTTGCGGTCTCGTCCGTATGTGACGGTATGCCGACCGTCTACATCACAGTGCCGCCGGACGACGCCGACGAGATCGCCGAGACGCTGGTCGAGGAGCGACTCGCAGCCTGTGTCAACCGGCTGTCGACGACCTCGACGTATCGCTGGGAGGGTGAGATTCACCGCGACTACGAGGCCGTCTTGCTCGCGAAGACGACGGACAGCGCATACGACGACCTCCTCGAGCGCGTGCAGACGTTGCATCCACACGACGTGCCGTGTATCGAGCGCTTCGACGAAGCGGACGTCCTCGAGTCGTTCGCGACGTGGCGTGCCGAGAGCGTCGACTGACCGTCAGCCGCTCGCCAACACCGGTACGGTACGCCGTCACAGGCGGTGACTGCCCGAAAAAGCAACCCTTAAAACTCGCGCACGGGTTATCACGGGTATGGCTGGAACCATCGAAGTGCTCGTTCCGGGTGGCCAGGCCAACCCTGGCCCACCGCTCGGTCCCGAGCTCGGACCGACGCCCGTCGACGTGCAGGCAGTCGTACAGGAAATCAACGACCAGACGGCCGCGTTCGACGGCACGGAAGTGCCCGTCACCGTCGAATACGACGACGACGGCTCGTTTGACATCGACGTCGGTGTCCCACCGACGGCCGCACTCGTCAAAGACGAGGCCGGTTTCGAGACCGGCAGCGGCGAACCGCAGAAAGACTTCGTCGCTGACCTCTCGGTCGACCAGGTCAAGAAAATCGCCGAGCAGAAACACCCTGACCTGCTCGCCTACGACACGATCAACGCGGCAAAGGAAGTCGTCGGCACCTGCGCCTCGATGGGCGTCACCATCGAAGGCGACGACGCTCGAGACTTCAAGGAAAAAGTCGACAGCGGCGAGTACGACGACGTGCTCGCGGCAGACGCGTAATCGGTTCGGACGTCGACGCCGGACGAGACCGTTTTTTCGACATCACGACGCGCGCAGAGACATCCGTCACGATGCACGTGGGCGACAAGTGCTGTCTCGATTACGGCCCGCTGTGTGAGCAACTCTCGGTCGCTCGAGTGAGGTGCTGACAGAACGGAAAGCAACCGAACTCAAAAACGGATCGCAGCCGGACTCAAATTTTGTTCGCGGGTGGAACGGTCCGCTCGTCGGGACTGGTCGTGCCGGACGAGCCAAACAGCACGCGAACACCGGCACCGACGCCGAGTCCACCGGCGAGAACGGCGACGGCGACGGTCGCCACGACCGACAGGCCAGCGAGGCCGGCCAGAACGCTTCCAGTGAGAACGCCGGCCCACAACCGATCGGCACCAACTCGTGTTGCAATCGAGTGGCCGATTGCGACCAGTCCGAGCACTGTCAGTATCGGGAGCAGCGTCAGGCCGATGATAACCAGTACGACACCGAAGAACGTCCCGAGACTCGTTCCAATGATGAGATAGCCCGTCCCCGTGACGCCGGCGAGGACGAGTAGGCTCGGGAGTCCGATACAGAGCGAAATGACCGGGCTTCGACGTGCTTTCGCGACCGTCCGAGGACCGTGTCCCTGACTCAATCCGAGAACGACCAACGCGATGACGAGCGTTGCCGCGAACTGAACGCCAACTCGCTCGAGTCCGCTTAGTGCGCGATACGTTTCGAGGTCGATCCCGCCGATAGCGAGTGGACCGAGCGATTGGAGTGTCGTTGGATCAACGACAGTATATAAATCTAATGGCCACATGGAAGAAAGTTACAGCATCATATTAAATAGTATTTTCGGTCGTTGATATTAGTATCACACATAACTGAGTCACAGATAGTCTTCTCCGCGAAAACCGGTGGTGTGTGTGTCGCTGTCAGGTGCCATCGGGCTCGAGGCCAGATCTCGTGGCCGGTTTCGACGGGGTTCGTGAGGACAGTTCGACGGGTTTAAGTTCAACATGGCACTTCGTTCAACAGAGACAGGCGTAGCCTGTTTCACTGACCCGTAGGAGCACTCCTGCGTACTACGGAGGTGAACGATGGCAGATTCGGATATCAAAACCGCAGTGGCTCGCGCACTCGAGGAGTCGCCCGATCGGAACTTCACCGAAACGGTAGACCTCGCGATTAACTTGCGCGACCTTGACCTAAACGAACCGTCGAACCGTGTTGATGAGTCTATCGTCCTGCCGTCCGGAACCGGCCAAGAGACGATCATCGTCGTTATCGCCGAAGGCGAAACCGCTGTCCGCGCCGAAGAGGCCGCGGACAACGTGCTTTCGGTAGACGACGTGGCCGATCTGGACGACGACGAAGCAAAAGATATGGCTGACGAGACGGACTTCTTCATCGCCGAAGAGGCGATGATGCAAGACATCGCCCGGCACCTGGGTACCATTCTTGGTCCTCGAGGGAAGATGCCGGACCCGCTCGCGCCCGACGACGACGTCGTCGAGACCGTCAACCGGCTCAAGAACACCGTGCAGCTTCGCTCCGGCGACCGACGAACGTTCCACACGCTCGTTGGTGCCGAAGATATGGATGCCGAAGCGATTTCGGACAACATCGACGTCATCCTGCGTCGCCTGCACGCCGACCTCGAGAAGGGGCCCCAGAACATCGACGCCGTCTACGTGAAGACGACAATGGGCCCGTCTGTGGAGGTGGCCTAGAATGAGCGCACAGGCTGAACGCAAAACCGAGAACCTTCCCCAGTGGAAGAAAGAGGAAGTCGATGAGCTCATATCGCTCATCGACAACTACGAGAGCGTCGGTATCGTCGGCATCGCTGGCATTCCGAGCAAGCAGCTCCAGGACATGCGCCGTGACCTCCACGGGACTGCCGAGTTGCGCGTCAGCCGCAACACCCTGCAGGTCCGTTCGCTGGAGGAGACCGGGCTCGACGACCTCGTCACTCATATCGAGGGACAGGTCGGCCTGATCGCAACGGACGACAATCCGTTCGCGCTCTACAAAGAGCTCGAGGCGTCGAAGACGCCCGCGCCGATCAACGAGGGCGAAGTCGCCCCGAACGATATCGTCATCCCCGAGGGTGACACCGGTGTCGATCCGGGGCCGTTCGTCGGTGAACTCCAGAGCATCGGTGCGAACGCACGCATCGAAGAGGGCTCGATTCAGGTCATGGAGGACTCGACGGTCTTGGAGGCCGGCGAGGAAGTCTCTGCGGACCTGTCGAACGTCCTCAGCGAACTTGGGATCGAACCCAAGGAAGTCGGGCTCGACCTCAAGGCAGTCGTTGCCGAGGGCGTGCTCTTCGACCCAGAAGACCTCGACATCGACATCGAGGCCTACGAGAGCGACGTGGCGACGGCCGCCGCTCGTGCTCGGAACCTCTCGGTCAACGCGAGCTACCCGACGGAAGCGACCGCACCAACACTCATCGCCAAAGCCACGGGCGAGGCCAAGAGCCTCGGCCTGCAGGCGGCGATCGAGGACGAAGCCCTGATGCCCGACCTCGTCTCCAAGGCCGACGCACAGCTGCGTGCGCTTGCGGCCCAGATCGACGACGAGGACGCCCTGCCTGAGGAACTGCAAGGCGTCGAGGCCCCTGCCGCACCGGCAGCGGCTGACGAGGGCGAGGACGAATCGGCAGACGACCACGACGACGCTGAGGCCGACGACGCCGACACCGACGACGACGATGACGACGAAGACGGTGGCGGTGGCGAAGGACTCGGCGCAATGTTCGGCTAATCAACGGAGGATTTACCAATGGAATACGTATACGCTGCACTCATCCTGAACGAAACGGACGAAGAGCTCAACGAAGACAACATCACTGGCGTGCTCGACGCTGCTGGCGTCGACGTCGAAGAATCCCGAGTCAAGGCGCTTGTCGCCGCACTCGAGGACGTCGACATCGACGAGGCAGTCTCGGAAGCCGCTGCCGTCCCCGCCGCAGGTGCCGCCGCAGGCGGCGCAGCCGCAGGGGCTGCAGACGACGAGGAAGCCGAAGAAACTAGCGACGTCCCGGACACGACGGACGAAGACGAAGACGACGACGAAGACGACGACGCCGGTGGCGAGGGCCTCGGCGAACTCTTCGGCTAAGTCGCGACGCGACGATACTTCGAAACCCCGATTTTTATCGACGCAACAGTCGACCAGCAGCGGCTGTGTGCTGCCGATGGGCGACGCGGTCGGTGATCGACTCGAGTGAGCCGACGACGAATCGACCGCAGGTTTAAGACCGAACGGGCGGCCAAACGAGTCGATGGCCACCGTTCCGGTCGAGTTCGTCACCGAGCCCTCGTTGACCCTGCAGTTGCTCGGCTGGGTGCTGGCCGGTGTGGCACTCGGATGCTGTAGCGGCCTCGTTCCCGGCCTTCACGCGAACAATTTCGCGCTGTTGCTCGCCGGCATCGCGCCGTCGGTGCCCGGCCCGCCCCTGTTCGTCGGCTGTGCGATGCTCGCGGCCGGCGTCGTCCACACCTTTCTGAACGCCGTCCCCGCGATGGCACTCGGCGTTCCCGACGCCGAGATGGCCGTCACTGCGCTACCAGCCCACCGAATGGTCCTCGAGGGGCGTGGCTACGAAGCGATTCGTCTCTCCGCACTCGGGAGCGTGCTCGCCGTCCTCGTGGCAGTGCCGCTGGCCGTCCCGGTCACGTGGGGCGTAACGGCTGCGTATCCGACGATCCGGGACAATCTGGCGCTCGTGTTGGCGATGGTCGTCGTCGCACTGGTCGCCTCCGAACGGACGTGGCACGGCCGTGTCGGCGCTGGCGTTTCGTTTGCGCTGGCCGCTGCGCTGGGGCTGGCCACGCTCGATCTCTCCCCGGACGCGCCACTCGAGGCCGGCGGGATGCTCGCCCCGCTGTTTGCCGGCCTCTTCGGCGCGCCGGTGTTGATCGATGCGATCCGCGGACGCGGAATCCCGCCACAACACGACGATGCCATCGCGATGTCCCACCCGCTTGTCGGGGTGACGGCGATCGCCGGTGCGATCGCGGGTGCCGTCGTCGGCTACATTCCCGGGATTTCGGCGGCGATCGCCGCCGTCGCGGTGCTGGTGTTCGTGCCCGGTCGCTCCGGTGATCGCGGCTACATCGTTGCGACCAGCGGCGTCGATACGGCGAATACGATCTTCGCACTCTTCGCGTTGGTCGCCATCGGACAGCCCCGAACCGGCGTGATGGTCGCCTTCGAGCGCGTCGGCGCACCGCTCGAGCTTCCGATCTTGCTCGGCGGCGTCGTCCTCGCGGGACTGTTCGGGTTCGTGCTCGTGATTCTCGTCGGAGATGCGTATCTCGAGGCCGTCGGCCGGATCGCCTACTGGAAGATTTCGGCTGCTGTCCTCGCACTCCTCCTCTGTCTCTCGTATCTATTCACTGGCGTTGTCGGGATCGGCGTCTTCTGTCTCGCAGCTGCGATCGGGATGGTGCCAGTCCGATTTCGGGCGCGACGAGTTCATCTGATGGGCGTGTTGATCGGGCCGTTGCTGATCGGCTTCTAACACGTTCGAGGCCTGTTAGCGGCGTATACCAACACGCCAGCGCTGGCTGCACGAGAGTTCGGCTCGACAGTGTGCGTTCACGGCTGTCTCGAGTCCCGTGCGGCTGCCACGAGAGTCTCGACGCGCTCGCGTGAGACTTGGTTCGTGGTTTCCCCGCCCGCTTTGAGCGCCGTGCCGACGATAACGCCGTCAGCACCCGCCTCGAGGCAGTCGCCGACCGTTTCGTTCGTGACGCCGCTGCCGACGAAGACAGGGATGCGCTTTGGCGTCGATGCTCGGTCCGCCAGCACGTCCGCGACTCGCTCGACGTCCTCGAGTGCGGTCTCGGCTCCAGTGCCAGGCCCGGAGACGATCACGCCGTCAGCCAGGCCGCGCTCGACCGTCTCGAGTGCGGCCTGCTCGAGGCGCTGTTCGCCGACCGGCGTCGCGTGTTTGACGTGAACGTCCGCGAGGACGGCGACATCGGCCTCGAGCCGGTCGCGAAGCCGGAGCGTCTCGTGAGCCCGTCCCTCGAGGATGCCCTGATCGGTCGCCGCGGTGCCGACGTGGACGTTCACCCGAACGAAGTCGGCGTCGGTGGCCGCAGCGATCGACAGCGCCGCGTCGGCGTCGTTTCTGAGCACGTTGATGCCGAGCGGGATGTCCACGGTTCGCTGCAGCGCCGACGCCAGTGCAGTCATGTCTGCGACGACGTGGGTCGGAACGTCTTCGGGGTAAAACGGCGCGTCGCCGAAGTTCTCGAGCACGATGCCGTCGACCCCGCCAGCCTCGAGTCGGCGGGCGTCCTCGAGCGCGCGAGTGCGGACGGCCTCGCGGTCGCCGTCGAATCCCGGCGCGCCGGGAAGGGGTGGGAGGTGAACCATCCCGAGAACGGGTCGATCGGCGTCGAATCGATCGCGGAGGGGTGTCGGTGTGGGCATAGCGGTGGTGTGGGCTCGAGCGGGATAAGTCCGCACGACAAGCGGCCGGGCGATACCGGGTTCGAGACTGTACCTCAGCCAGTCGACGGCTCAGTCGACGACTGGCTGGCGTAAAACCGGGTTCGTGCGACCAACAGATACGCAAGGACGACGAGCGAGACGGCGACGAGTGGCACGTGGCTGAGACCGAAGACAGTCGCCCCGAGTGCCAGATTGAGCAGCAATACCGCGTACAGTACGACGGCTGCGATCCACCCCATCAACGACCCTCGCCAGAGCAGGTAGGCGACAGCGAGCCCCGCGATGCCCGTGTAAAACGCGAGTGACGTCTCAGAGAGACTCGCTACGACTCGCTCGAGGCTGTACAATACTGTCAGAAAAACGACAGCGAGCACGCCGAGAGGGCGGGTGAGCGCGGATTCTCCGTCCATGGTGAGAGATACGACCGAGCACGGATAAGTATGTATTCCAATGTGAAAGCGGTTGATCTCTAGAACAAATCTATAGAAACAACCTTAATCGTCGTGGACCAAGTCTATGGCGATGCCAGAACCGTCCCGGCGTTCGGTCCTCCAAGCACTCGGCGGCGTGGGTCTCGGTGTCGCAGCCTCGAGACAGCCACACTGGCCAGGCTTTTTCGGCGGATATATCGAGGCAGCGCCGCTCGAACCGCTGCTCGACGCCGACGCACACGACGATCAGCTTCCGCCGGATGCGTTCGTGACTCCCCACGATGATGACCTGCTCGTCGACCTCGACCCGCTCCACGCAGCACTGGAACGACCCGACGAGCAGGTCACGCTCTCACGGCGGGAGTTTGGTGCCACGTTCACTGCCCTCGAGGAACTCCCAGTCTTCTACCCCCACCGCCACGAGGGACACGATCATCCGGCAGTCGCTCGTGGACTCTACATCCGTGATCTCGAGTATACGTACCGGGTCCAACTCGTTCCCTGGTGTAGTGACGCGTGGTGGATTCGGACGCGAGGAACGCCCGAGGGATGGGCCAGCTGTCGCGAGCGATACTCGAGCCCGTGACATTCCCCACGGGTAGTCAGCACCACGAACAGCTCCGATCGAGCCTCGAGGCGGCAAGGCCGTCGCCGTCCACGACCGTTTTCCCTCCGCCGTCGAAACACCACGTGATGACTGACTTGTTTACGCCACTCGAGTTGCGCGACCTCGAGGTTCCCAACCGGATCGCCGTCTCGCCGATGTGCCAGTACTCCTGTGAGCCCGACGGGCTCCCGACGGAGTGGCATCGCGTCCACCTCGGCAGCCGCGCCGTCGGCGGGGCCGGCATCGTCATGACCGAAGCGACTGCCGTGGAACCGCGCGGGCGGATCACGCCCCACGATCTGGGTATCTGGAGCGACGAACACGCCGACGCGCTCGAGCCGATCACCGCGTTCATCCGCGAGCAGGGTGGCGTGCCGGGGATTCAACTGGCTCACGCGGGTCACAAGGCGAGCAAGTGCCGCCCATGGGATGGCAACCTCCCGATTCAGCCCGGCGAGACCGACCCCGACGGCGCGTCGGGCTGGGAGGTGCTCTCGCCGTCGCCCGACGCGTATCCACCGTTCGACGGCGACCGACCCGCAATGAAACGGGCCGACGCGGACGACATTCAGGGTGTCATCGACGCCTACCGGGCCGCAGCCGAGCGATCGCTCGCGGCCGGCTTCGAGATCGCCGAGGTCCACGCGGCCCACGGCTACCTGCTCCACGAGTTCCTCTCACCCGTGACGAACCACCGGGCGGACGAGTACGGCGGGAGCTTCGAGAACCGCACGCGCCTGCTCCGGGAGGTCGTCGACGCCGTCCGAGACGTCTGGCCCGAGGACAAGCCCGTCTTCGTTCGCATTTCGGGTACCGACTGGCTCGAGGGGAGAGACGCGTGGGATATCGACCAGTCCGTTCGACTGGCCGACGACCTCGCCGACCGCGGCGTCGATCTGATCGACGTCAGTTCGGGCGGACTCCATCCCGAACAGGACGTTCCCGGTGGGCCCAACTTCCAGGTGCCACTCGCCGAAGCGGTCCGGGAGGGTGCAGACGTCGCCGTCGGTGCAGTCGGCGGCGTCACCGAGCCCGAACAGGCCGACGCCCTCGTTCGCAACGGCCGCGCCGACGTCGTCCTCGTCGGCCGGGAGTTCCTCCGCGATCCGTACTTCGGGCTCCGAGCGTCCGACGACCTCGAGGACGATCCGACGGCGTGGCCGGAGCAGTACCGACGGGCGGTTCAGTAAATCGCTGTTCGATTCACCAGAGCCCCGGGAACAGCCGATGCGGCGTCTGATCGGTATATTCGTCGTAGGACTCGCCCAACGTCTCCCGAAGGGCTCGTTCCTCGACGCGGATTCGGTAGCCGTACGCGAGCAGGCCAGCACCAGTCACGACTCCGACCCCCATCCACGTCCCACTGGCGACGCCGAGTCCGACCAGCGAAAGGAACCCGCCCGTATACGATGGGTGTCTGACCCATCGATAGGGACCCGCAGTGACAACATCGTCCGCCTCGTCGACGTCGACCTCGAGCGAAAAGTACTCGCCGAGCGTCCAGACCGCATACTGGCGGATGGCGATGCCGACGAACACGAGCCCGATCCCGAGCCAGAACGTGCCAACAGGACGTGGGAGAGCAGGCACGGACAGCAGTTCGGGACCCAACGCGGCCGCCAGCACGCCGCCACTAACGGTCCCACCAATGACGTGCTTCGACCACTGATCCTGCGTGGTATCCGACTGGTCGCCGTGTCGAACGCCGATGCTGAGGTCCGAGACGACCCACAGTCCGATCGAACCGAGGAACACGTACAGATACGGGGGCTGTGAGTACAGCGGGAGCTCCATAGCGACTATTCAGTCATGTCACCATATAGTTGTTAATTAACTGTCTGTTCCCACAGTCAAAACGGAGAGGCGACGAGACAGTCGGCAGGGGAATCCGTTTCGACAGCCTTACTCGTCGGTCCACTTGATCGAACAGCCCTGCGACGGCTGCCACTCGAGGTCGACCGACTCGCCTGCGAGCACGGCCTCGATCGCCTCGCGGATGTGGAAGCGCGTCGGTTCGTCGTTGGGACTGAGCGCGTCGTCGAGGCGGCCCTGGTACACGAGTTGGAACTCACCGTCTGCGTTTTCGAACAGGAACGGGTCCGGCGTACAGACCGCGCCGTACGCTCGAGCGACTTCCTGACTGGCGTCGCGCAGGTAGGCGTCGTACTGGATCGTGCCGTCGTCGACGTACTCACGCATTGCCTCGAGGGAGTCGTCGGGGTACTCCTCGGCGTCGTTGGGGTTGATCCCGACGACGGCGACGTCGTCGTACTCGGCGGCCAACTCGTTGAGGAGGTCGAACTTCGCTTTCGCGTACGGGCAGTGGTTGCATGTGAAGACGACCAGCAGTGCCTCGGCGTCGGCGAACGACTCGAGGGTGTAGGTCTCGCCGTCTGCCCCCTCGAGTTCGAACGCGGGGGCCGCGTCGCCGGCCGCGAGTTCGGAGTCGGATTCTTTGAGTACCATGGTCGTCGGTTCCGGACCTGCGGTCTTAAGCACCTCGCTGGGCTGTGGATTCGAGCAACAGGCTGTGCCAGCGGACGGTCAACACGACCTACATATTTGTACCCGCCGTGAGATCGATATCATATGCAAACGCTCGAGGTCACGGACGACCAGTACGCTGCCATCCAGTCGCTTCGCGAAGCGATCTCCGAGGACGTCGTCGGCGAGTACGGCTTCGTCCGCGAACGCGATGCTGTCCAGTTCCTGCTCGACAATCTCGACGACGATGCGGCCGTGTCTGTCGAGACGACAGTCGAGTCCTCGGCGACCGACGACGTCGCCGCCTCAGTCGGAGCCGCAATCGAAGGGGAAACTGATCCACACGCCCTCGAGGAAGTCTCCTACGTCGAAGACGAGTCCGTCACGGACGACGAAGCCGACCGCGACGCCGGGGCTGACAGCGATTCGACGGGCGAGACGGTGGACGACTCGAGTGATGACGAAGCCGACGCCGAAGAGCGTGGCGACGACAGCGATGCTGGGAACGAACTCGAGTCCGGTTCCGACAGCGATGAGATCGGGGCCGATTCGTCCGGGGGTGCCAGCGGCGATGCCGACGACGACGATATGTTAGACGAGATGATGAGCCTCCTCGAGACCCACGACGACAAGTGGGGCGAGGCCACGTCGGCAGACTACCGCTACAGCGTCGAGTTGCCCGACGGCACGACGGAACAGGTCCAGACGAAAGACGACGTGCGGGCACTGTTGTTCAAGAATTACCGATAGGTCGGGACTGGGTCGTGGCTCGGCCACGATCGGTCATGCGTCCGGTCGTTCTGGACGAACGAACAACGGTAGAACTTTACTCGCGCTTGCGTTTCTGAGAGATATGAGCGAACGCGAGGTACTCGAGTTGCTTCGTGAGAACGCGCGCTATTCGACGGCGGATATCGCGCGAATGACCGGCCTCGACGAGTCCGAGGTCGAGACCACGATCGAGGAACTCGAGGCAGCAGGTGTGGTTCGTGGGTATCAGGCGGTCGTCGACTGGGACAAACTGGAAGACGAGCGCGTCCGCGCCGAAGTCGAGTTGAACGTCACGCTCGACCGCGAGACGGGCTACGACGACATCGCAGAGCGCCTCGCACGGTTCCCCCAGGTCACGGCCTTACGGCTGGTCAGCGGCGACTACGACTTCGATATGGAAGTCGAAGGCGACTCCATCCGCGAGGTCTCTCAGTTTATCAGTGAGAAAGTCGCGCCCGTCCCCGAGATCACTCAGACGGTCACCCACTACGTGATGACGTCCTACAAGGAACACGGGATCGAACTCGGTGACGGCGAAGACGACGAACGACTGTCGTTCTCACCCTAACCATGACGTTCGAACTGTCCGAACGCGTCCAGACGGTGCCGCCGTCAGGGATCCGACGGTTCTTCGAGATCGCCGAGGAGCGCGACGACGTCATCTCACTGGGTGTGGGCGAACCCGACTTCTCGACGCCGTGGGCGGCCCGCGACGCCGCGATCACCTCCTTAGAGCAGGGCAAGACGTCCTACACAGCAAACCGTGGGAAGCGCGAACTCCGCGAGGCGATCGCCGACTACGTCGCCGACCGCTTCGAGTTGGGGTACGACCCCGAAGAGGAGATCATCGTCACCGCAGGCGCAAGCGAGGCCGTCGACCTCGCCTTCCGGGCGTTCGTCGACCCCGGCGACACGGTCGCCATCGCCCAGCCGTCGTACATCTCGTATGAGCCCGGCGTCATCTTCGCCGGCGGCGAGGTGCTGCCGGTCCCGACGAAAGAGGAGGACGACTTCCGACTCACCGTCGAGGGCCTCGAGCAAGCGGGCGCGGACGAAGCTGACATGCTCGTGCTCTGTTATCCCAACAACCCGACGGGTGCGATTATGACGGCCGAGGACCTCGAGCCGATCGCGGAGTTCGCCCGTGAGCACGATCTGACGGTGCTTTCCGACGAGATTTACGCCGAACTCACCTACGATGGAAACGAGCACACCTCGATCGCGAGTTTCGAGGGGATGCGCGAACGGACCATCGTCTTCAACGGCTTCTCGAAAGCCCACGCGATGACCGGGCTACGACTGGGGTATGCACTCGGCCCCGCCGAGGCCATCAATGCGATGAACAAGATCCACCAGTATACGATGCTGTCGGCCCCGACGACGGCCCAACACGCTGCCCTCGAGGCGCTTGACTCCTGTGACAACGACGTCCGGGACATGATCAATGAGTACGACCGCCGTCGTCAGTTCGTTCTCTCACGATTCCGCGAGATTGGCATGGACGTCTTCGAAGCGAAAGGGGCGTTCTACTGTTTCCCCGAAGTGCCCGACGGCTTCACCGCAGAGGAGTTCGCTGAAGGCGTCCTCCGCGAACAGGGCGTCGCAGTCGTCCCCGGCGACGTCTTCGGTGAGGGTGGCGAGGGCCACCTGCGGATCTCCTATGCGACCGGGCTCGACGACCTCCGGAAGGCCTTAGCTCGGATCGAAGCGTTCGTCGAGGACCACGCGTAGTCCAGCGCCCTCGAGACAGTTACTGCGATTTTCACTTCGACCTACGCATCCGGATAGTGCTGCGCCCAAGGTCGGGCGCGCTCGAGTGCCCTCGTCGCAGCGAGCACGTCCGACTCGGCGTAGCGGCGGCCAACGATCTGTAGTCCGACCGGCAGGCCATCGTCGGTGAGGCCGGCGGGAACCGACGCAGCCGGATGGCCAGTCAGATTGAACACCCACGTCAGCATCGCGTCGGTCGGAATGCCTGCGACCTCGTGGCCGTCGATCTCCGTCGGGTAGCGATCGCGCAGGTGTTTGCCGTACGGTGGGACGGTCAGTGTCGGCGTCATGAGGACATCCGCGCCCTCGAGTGCCGCCTCGATCGCGTCGTAGGCCTCGACTCGCGGCCCGTTTGCGAGTCGTTCCTCGAGCGGCTCCGTATCCGACCCCAGCGCAATCGTCGAACGGACCGTCTCCTCGACGTCGGCCGTCTCGAAGTCGATGCCGTACTCCTCTTCGACCCGACTCGCAATCGACGCGAAGTAGCCGCCGACCTGCGTGTAGTAGGCCCGGCGAAGCACGTCGACACCGGGAAGGGAGACGTCGACGGTGTCGACCGTCGCGCCGGCAGCCGCGAGGTCGTCGACGGCCGCCCCGACGGTCTCGCGGACGACGGGCGAAACGGGCTGGAGATCCAGATTCGGACTGTACGCGACCGAGAGCTCCGCTGTCGGTCGCTCGAGCGCCTCGAGGGCGTCGTCGTCACCACGGGGGACGCTCAGTGGATCGCGATGATCCGGCCCGGCCATGATCTCGAAGCCGAGTGCAACGTCCGCAGCGCTGCGGGCGATGGGGCCGCCGACCATAAACGGCGAGTGGCTGTCGAACGACTCGAGCCGTGAGTTCGAGGGGATGCGTCCGAACGAGGGTTTGAGTCCGATGACGTTACAACACGACGCCGGAACCCGCAGCGAGCCACCGATATCCGAGCCGGTCGCGAGTCTGGCCAGTCCGGCGGCGACTGCCGCCGCCGACCCGCCGGAAGAGCCACCCGCCGACCGCTCCGTATCGAACGGGGTCGCCGTCGCACCGACGAGCCGGTTGTCGGTCTTGATCGTGTGGGCGAGCGCCGGCGTGTTGGTCGTGCCGACGATCACCGCGCCGGCGGCCTCGAGGCGTTCGACGGTGATCGAATCCTCCGTCGCGACGTTTTCGGACAGGGCCTTGAGGCCGAGCGTGTTCCGAACGCCGGCCTTGCGATCCCGGAGGTCTTTGATCGCGACCGGGACGCCGTGAAGCGGGCCGAGGTCCTCGCCGGCGGCGGCCGCACGGTCGGCCTCGCGGGCCCGTTCTCGGGCCGACTCCTCGAGAACGGTGACGTAGGCGTTCAGCTCTTGGGTGGCCTCGATTCGCTCGAGGACGTCGCCGACGACGGCTTCCGACGACGTCTCGCCGGTGCGGATTGCCGTCGCCAGTTCGTCGATAGTCGTGAGAGTATCAGTCATAGATAACGTGACTGGAGCTGATACAATAAAGCCGGGGGCACTCACGAGTCACTCGCCAATCACACGACGGTTCGGAACAAGCAGACCGGCGCGCCGGCGGGTCAGGCAACTGAAGTAGTCGACCGCCGATGTGCGCGTATGGTTCGCGTGCTCTCCGACGAGGATATCGCGTCGGTACTCGACCTCGAGGCGCTGCTTCCGATCGTTGCCGACGCCTTCGAGAAACAACGGGTAGGCGCGGTTGAACGGCCCGACCGACCCCACTACCCGATCGGGACAGGTCTCGACCCCGACACACCCGACGAGCCGACTGGCACCGGGCTCTGTATGCCAGCCTATATCCATGGCAACGCCTACACCGCGACGAAGCTCGTCACCGTCTGCGAGGACAACCCCGAACGCGGGCTGCCGACGGTGACGTCACAGCTGACGCTCGCCGACGCCGAAACCGGCCAGCCGATCGGCTACCTCGCGGGCAATCGGATCACCAGCGCCCGAACGGGCTGTATCGGCGGGCTCGCCGCCCGTGAACTCGCCGTCGACGGCGACCTCGAGGTGGCAGTGATCGGCGCGGGCACGCAGGCGCGCTGGCAGACGCGAGCGATCGCTGCCGCCGTCGGCGTCGACCGACTCGACTCGATCCGCGTCTACTCGCCCAGCGACTCCCGACTCGAGTGTGCTCGTGACCTCGAGTCGGACCTCGACGTCGACGTGACGCCAGTCTCGAGTCCGCGCGAGGCCGTGACGAACGCCTCGGTCGTCGTCACGACGACGACGAGCACGGAACCCGTCTTCTCTGGTTCGGCCCTCGCTGACGGGGCGCTCGTGGTTGCCGTCGGCGCATACACGGCCACAATGCGCGAACTGGACGACACGACGATCGAACGCGCATCCCGCATCATCGCCGACGTTCCAGAGGAAGCCAGCGAGACCGGTGATCTCCGAGGTCACGACGACCTCGAGGTTCGCTCGTTCGGTGACGTGTTGGCTGCCGGCGACGGCCGTCAGTCGTCGGACGAGATCGTCGTCCTCGCAAGTGTCGGGAGTGCGGTCTTAGACGCTGCAACCGCCGAGTTCGTCTTCACTCGAGCCGAAGACGCCGACCTCGGCACGACGGTTCCGATCTGAAGGGCAGGCCCAAACACTGTCGTGAGCTGATGCGTGGTGGTGCATACCACAGCGGCTCGCGGCCACGACACTGAAATAGCCACTCCCCAAAGTGGGTGCCGAGTAGCTGCCGATGAGTCATCAGACAGTGCGACCCCACAGCCACCGTCTCGGATGGGGTATCAAACGGGTGTCGAACGGCGATGGAGGGCACGACCGATGACGATTCGCTCAATTCCTGTTGCCGACCGTGTCACCGACGCCTTCTTCGCACTCGATACGGACTTTCGCTTTACCTATCTTAACGAGCGCGCCGAAACCCTGCTGAAACGCTCCCGTGAGGAGCTGATCGGTCGGGTGATGTGGGATGAGTTCCCTCAGACTGTCGAAACCCAGTTCCCCGACGGCTTCCACCGCGCGATGGACGAGCAAGTCCCCGTTTCGTTCGAGGTGTACCATGCCCAACTCGAGACGTGGTTCGAAGCCCGTGCGTATCCGTCCGAGACCGGCCTCTCGGTCTACATGCGCGACGTCACCGAGCGCAAGTCACAGGAGACGACGCTCGCCCAGCACGCCGCCGTCGTCGAGGCCGTCTACGACGCGATCCTCACGCTCGACCGCAACCGCGAACTCGTCACCGTCAACAGCGCCATCGAGGAACTCCTCGGCACCGATCGCTCGGACCTCATCGGCGAACACGTCGAGACGCTGACCCAGCAAGCGGGGATTTCGGACACCGATGCCGTCGAGATCGGTCGGGCGATCACCGACGTCGACGTCGGCAACGCCGACAGACGCCAACTCGAGGTGTCGTTTACCGCCGCCGACGGGAGCGATCGGGTCGGCGAGTTCCGGTTCGTGCCGATCGAAGACGACCACGCGACCGTCGCCGCCGTCATCCGGGACGTCACCGACCGCCATGAGTACGAACGCGTCGTCACGTCGCTGCACGAAGTCACCCGGTGGCTCCTCGAGTCGGACGACCCCGAGGAGATCTGTGCGGTTGCCGTCCACGCCGGCGGCGATCTGCTCGATCTCCCGATCAGCGGCGTCTGGTTGCTCGACGACGAACAGGGGTATCTCGATCCCGTCGCCGGAACGGCCGGTGCACACGAGGAGTTCGGCGGGCTCCCACGCTTTTCCCCCGGCGAGGGACTCGTCTGGGATGTCTTTGAAGACGGCTCTGTGACACGGTTCGACGATCTCGAGGAGAGATCGGGCCTCTACAATCCCGACACCCCGATCCGATCGGAGATCATCGCGCCCATCGGCACCCATGGGGTGCTCATGACGGGGTCGTTGGCCGTCGACCACTTCGACGAGACCGACGTCGACCTCGTCTCGATCCTCGTCGAGAACACTCGTGCAGCGCTCGATCGAGCGACCCGCGAACGCGTGCTTCGGGAGCGAACAGCCGAACTCGAACACCGGAGCGAGCGCCTCGAGTCGGTCGCCGAAATCCTCTCGAACGATCTGCAACAGCAGCTGTCGGCCGTCGCCGACGCACTCGACGACGGCGACGACGCGACCGACGAGTGGGAGTTTCCGCTGGCGGAGGACTCGGTCGACGCCACGCTCGACCGGGCCGAAGGACTCGTCGACGATATCCGCGAGTTCGCCCGAAACGCCTCGGCCGTCGGCCCGCGCTGTCGGATCGACCTCGAGACGGCGATCGACGACGCACTCGAGCGATCACGCCTCGATGGCGACCGCGATCACGTCATCGTCGAGCAGTCGGCGACGCTTCGAGCCGACGCGGAGCGATTCGGCCGCCTGCTCGAGACGGTGTACAACGACGTTGCGGCCCGCGCCGACGGCCCAGTGACGATTCAGGTCGGCGTCGTCGGCCTCGATGACACGGATCGCTCTCGAGGGCTGTTTATCCGAGACGATGCCACGACCCGTCCACCAGCGATACGGTCTCACGAGGTCGACTCGTCGACCGGTGTCGTCGCCGAGAGAGCGGCCGATGGGCTGGGACTGACACTCGTCAAAGCGATCGCCGAAGCCCACGACTGGACGTTCACGGTCGATCCCGGCGACACGGGTGGGACGAGACTCGAGATTCGCGATCTGACGACGCTCGAAAAACGCCCGCAAACAGGCTACAAAAGCGGCTCGGACTCGAGGTCCTGATAGAGCCGCCGATAACTCCCTTGATCGAGGAATTCCGTCATCGTCTCTTCGATGCGGACACGAGACAGTGCGAGTTGATCCTCTAGCCGTGCGTACTCCGCGCTCGATTTGCGCTCGGCTTCGGTTTTCTCGGCATCGAGCAGGGCTTTCGTCGAGGCGAGCGAGAAAAACTCCTGTAGCTGTTCGTCGTAGCTCGAGCGCAACACCAGTTGCTCGACGATTCGGGTCAGTTCGTCTCTCGAGACCGGTTTGACGAGATAGTCGTCGAACCCCATTCCGATGACGTCGAACGCCGGTTCGACAGCGGTAACCATCGCCACCCGACACGCCAGCTCGCGCTCCCGGAGCGTCGCCAGCAGCGTCTCACCCGACAGCCCGGGCATTCGTCGATCGAGAAGAACGATATCGACCGTCTCGTCGATGGCAGTGAGTGCCGTGTCGCCATCGGACACGGTCTCGACGGCGTACGTCTCCTCGAGCCAGGTGGCATAGAGGTCTGCGATGTCGGGCTCGTCGTCGACGATCAGGACGGATGGCGTCTCAGTGGTCATAGCTCTCTCCGAGAGTGGTTCATCTCCCGAATTGTCTCGAGACTATATCAAAATATCGGGTAGTCGGACGATTCCGACGCGAGCGACGCTTATACTGTCGGACAGAACGACGTGAAGATCGGTCGCTCTACTGCGGCCGTCTCCGACGGTGACGGCCGCGAATTCGCGACCGACTTCGCATTGACTTCTGTCCGACAGTATTACTCGAGGCCGTCTTCGATGGTCGAGCGGTGGTCGTCGATCGCCGCGGCGTCCGTCGTGATCGTCTCCGAGCCGACGTCGATCGTCAACTCACCGTCGTCGGTCGCCGTCCCGAGTTCGACCACCGGGGCGACGCCGTCGAACGCCGCTGCAACGGCGTCGGGCGAGTCGGTCTGAATCAGGACCCGACCCGGCTGTTCGTGGAAGAGGACAGCCGATTCGTCTCCACTGTCGGGGACGGGAAGCGAGACCTCGAGACCAGCATCTTCGGTGACCATCTCAGCGAGCGAGACAGCGAGCCCACCGTGACTGATGTCGTGAACCGCAAGCGTCGACTCGTCGTTGGCCACGTCGGCCAGCGTTTCGATGACGGCGGCGGGGTCGGCCGGCAGTTCGGGGAACCCGTCACTGCCATCGAACTGGGCGAGATACTCCGAGCCACCGAGTCGGAGGTCGCCGGCCTCGAGGCCGACGTCGCCGACGAGCAACAGCGTGCCTTCCGATTCGACCGACAGCGGCGGGGCGTCGTAGCCGTCTTTGGTCCCGACCATCGCCAGCGTCGGCGTCGGCGGGATCGGGCCGGCGACGGAGTCGTTGTACAGCGAGACGTTCCCGCCAACGACCGGCGTCGACAGTGTCGAGCACATGTCCGCAAGCCCGTCGACGGCACCCTTGAAGCCGCCGTACACATCTGGTTTCTCGGGGTTGCCGCCGTTGAGACAGTCGACGGCGGCAAGCGGCGTCGCGCCTTTGGCTGCGATGTTCGTCGCGTTCTCGAGGGCGATCGCTTTCGCCCCGACGTACGGGGCAACGGCAGTCCAGTTCGGTGCCGCACCGGAGGAAATAGCCAGCCCTTGCCCGATCTCGCGGCTATCGCCGCTCGATTTATCCGCGGAGTGTGGCTCCGCGCTCGCTTCTCGGACAGCGATAATCGCCGCGTCGTCGCCCGGCCCAACGCTCGTGCGGACGCCGACCTCGTGGTCGTACTGTCGGTAGACCCACCGTTTCGAGGCCGTGTTCGGACTCGAGACGACCGTCTCGAACGCCGCCTCGAGGTCGACGTCGGGCAGGTCGGTCTCGGGTTGGTCGACGGGTTCGCTCTCGAGGTCGTTCATCGGCGCGCCTTCGCCGAGGAAATAAGCGTCGACGTCGACGACCGTTTCGCCTTCGAACGTGCAGGTGTAGTTCTTCTCGGTGACGTCGCCGATGACCGAACAGCCGAGATCGAAGCGCTCGGCGATCTCACGGACGCGGTCGACGTTCTCGGGTTCGACTTCGTAACACATCCGCTCCTGGGATTCGGCCAGCAGGATCTCCAAGGCGTTCATGTTCGGCTCGCGCTGGTGGACGCGCTCGAGTTCGATGTGTGCGCCGAGACCGCCTTTGGCGACCAGTTCGCTCGAGGCACCGCCGAGGCCGGCGGCACCGAGGTCGCGGGCGGATTCGATCAGCTGCTCTTCGACGAGCTGTTCGTTGGCCTCGATCAGCAGCTTCTCGGCGTAGGGGTCGCCGACCTGAACGGCCGGTCGATCCTCGGTTTCGGCGTCCTCCGCGAGGTCCTCGCTGGCGAAACTCGCACCGCCAAGCCCGTCGCGGCCGGTGCCGTTACCGACGAGCACCAGCTTGTTGCCGGGCTCTTGGGCGACGGCGGTGACGAGCCGTTCCTCGTTCGTGAGGCCGACGCAAGCAACGTTCACCAGCGGATTACCCTCGTAGTCGGGGTGGAAGTCGACGCTGCCCGCGACCGTGGGCACGCCGATACAGTTGCCGTAGTGGCTGATCCCTTCGACGACGCCCTCGAAGAGGTATTTCGAGTGTTCGTCGTCGAACTCGCCGAAGTACAGCGAGTCCGCAAGCGCGATCGGGTAGGCACCCATCGAGAGGGTGTCCCGGACGATCCCGCCGACGCCCGTCGCGGCCCCGTCGAACGGGTCGACGTAGGAAGGGTGGTTGTGGCTCTCGATTCCCATCGTGATGTAGGTGCTCGAGCCGTCCTCGTCCTCGTTTCCGGGCAGCGCGACGACTGCTGCGTCATCACCCGGCCCGATGACGACCTGCTCGCCCTCGCTGTCGAACGCGGAGAGCAGCGGTCTCGAGGAGCGGTACGCGCAGTGTTCACTCCAGAGGTTCTCGAACAGCGCGACCTCTGCCGGCGTCGGCTCTCGCCCCAGCTCAGAAACGACGAGCTTGTGGTCCGAATCGGCAAGACTCATTCATGTCGGTGATGGAAGTCGGGTAGTAAAGGGGTTTCTATATACACGTTCGTGCATCGATTCGGTGAGGGCCCGTGTGGCTCCGCTCAGTGTGTGAGCGTCTCCTCATCGAGCCACGAGCCAGCCCAGCACTCGATTTCGTCGAACACCGGCTCTAAGGATTCGCCCTTCGAGGTCAGGCTATAATAGGTCGCGATCGGGGCGTCTTCCTCGATGCGGCGTTCGACGAAGCCCATCTCGCCGAGATCATCGAGCACACGGGAGAGCGTCCGGGCGTTCGCGCCGGTCGAGCGCTTGAGTTCGTTAAAGCGCTGTTCGCCGGCCAGCAGTTCGTGGAGGACAGCCAGACGCCACTGCGAACCGATCTGCTCGAGCGACTGGATGACGGGACAGGCAGCGTTCTGGTCGCGGGGTTCGGTCTGTGGAGAGGACATTGTTTCGCTCCGTTGTGGGTACGCTGTAGACGACTTTAGCAGTTCGGGTCTGAACCAGCTAACATCGCGTTAGTCATGTCAACCACCGAATTAGTGCGCCGATGGCGCAGTCAGTCGCCCTCGAGCATCGACTCGAGGGACTCGAGGGCCCGAAGCGAGATCGGCGCGGAGCCGACAGCGAAGAACGGGAGTTCGAAGCTGATCCGACACCGAGTCTCATCGAGGGCTTCGACTCGGTGGGTCGCGATTGGCACGCCAGTCACACGCCAGCTCCATCGTCGATCCGACCGCGAGTAGTCCGTGACGCGAAACGGAATCCAGACACCGGACACCCGCACGTGGCCGGTCGTGTCGGCCCGAATCCGGCGATCAGTGGCTTCGACACCGTTTACGAGCGCCATCCACTCCGGCCACTGGGTCGTGTCGACGAGCAGGTCCCACGCGTCGTCTGCAGGGACCGAACAGACCTGTGAGGCCTCGAGGCGGCGACCATCCGGCGTGTGTGCAGTCTGCAGTCGCGTCATGTGTACCGACTGGTACGTCGGCCGTGGGCATGGAGGTTTGGACCGCCACGACTACTGTCTCGTCCAGCGGCTCGGAGCAGTCGGTGGACACATACTGTTTTTTGACCGGCACGCATCGGTCCAGTATGGAGTATACGACACTCGGATCGACCGGGATGGAAGTCAGTCGGCTCTGTCTGGGCTGTATGAGCTTTGGCTCGAGCGACTGGCGCGAGTGGGTCTTAGAAGACGACGAGAGCAAGGCGATCATCGATCGGGCGATCGACCTCGGGATCAACTTCTTCGATACGGCGAACCTGTACTCGAACGGCGAGTCCGAACGGATCGTAGGCGACGCACTCGAGGGCCACCGCGAGTCGTCGGTCGTCGCGACGAAAGGCTACTTCCAGATGCGCGAGGACGACCCGAACTCGGGGGGCCTGTCGCGAAAGGCGATCGAACAGGAACTCGCCGCCAGCCGCGAGCGGCTGGGCATGGACACCATCGACCTCTATCAGATCCACCGCTGGGACGACGAGACGCCGATCGAGACGACGCTTCGGGCACTCGATGACGCCGTCCGACGGGGCCACGTTCGTTACATCGGCGCGTCGTCGATGTGGGCCCACCAGTTCGCCGAGTCGCTCTATACGAGCGATCGGCTGGGACTCGAGCGATTCGTCACGATGCAAAACCACTACAATCTCGTCTACCGGGAGGAAGAACGCGAGATGCTGCCGCTCTGTGACAAGGAGGGTATCGGCGTCATGCCGTGGTCGCCGCTGGCCCGGGGCTATCTCACGCGCCCGCACGCGGAGATCGACGCGACAAAACGCGGCGAGACGGAAGAACACATGTACGACCACCCCTACCGCGATGGCGGCGGCCAAGAGATCAACGACCGTGTCGCCGAAATCGCCGCCGATAAGGGTGTAACGATGGCCCAGCTCTCGCTTGCGTGGCTGTTGCACAAAGAGTGGGTCGACGCACCCATCATCGGTACGACGAGCGTCGAACACTTAGAGCAGGCTGTCGAGGCGCTCGAGCTCTCGCTGTCGGCGTCGGAGCTCGCCTATCTCGAGGAGCCATACGAGCCGGTGTCGGTTTCTGGCCACGACTGAGACGGACTACTGTCGTCAGTGACCACCGATCACCGACTTTGCCGCTGGTGATCGGCGGTACATCGTTACAGCACACCGTATGACTGAGCCGCTTCTCGAGGACTTGATCTCCGTTGGAAACGGAAATCAGAGGCGCGTGGTCGAGTGACGACGCCGCGTCGGAATTTCTGAGATACTATTCGTCATTAGTAAACCGATTTCAGTTACTCGACACCAGAATTTGGGGAAAGAGTAATTAGAGTTCGTTACAACAGGTCGACCAGCGACGACCGGAACCGCCGTGTCCACACAGCCGAGATGTCGGGCGTCCGGTCAGCGAAGCCACCCCAGCATAATGCCACACACGAAATTCGATTCGACATCGTCGACCGCAGAGGGAACGAAAGCGCAGTCTGCGAGCGAGCGAACTGACCAGTCCCCCGACGGCAGGACGACCACGACCTGTCCCGAGTGCGACGGCAGACTGATCGTTCGGAACGACCAGACACACTGTGAGGACTGTGGCCTCGTCGTCGACGAGGACCGCATCGACCACGGCCCGGAGTGGCGTGCGTTCAACGCCACTGAAAAGAACGAAAAGTCTCGGGTCGGTGCGCCGACGACGAACATGCTGCACGATCGCGGTCTGTCGACGACGATCGATTGGCAGAACAAAGACGGCTACGGGAGTACCCTCTCCGCCCGAAAACGACAGCAGTTTCAGCGACTCCGAACCTGGGACGAACGGTTCCGTACGCGTGATGCCACCGAACGGAACCTGAAACACGCCCTCGGGGAGATCGACCGGATGGGCTCGGCACTCGGGATTCCGGATGCCACCTTAGAAACCGCGAGCGTCATCTATCGCCGCGCACTCGAGGAAAACCTGTTACCCGGCCGATCGATCGAAGGGATGGCGACAGCCGCGCTGAACGCTGCCGTTCGACAGACGGGCGTCCCGCGGTCGATCGACGAACTCGCAACCGTCAGCCGGATCGACTACCTCGAGGCGGCCCGCGCGTACCGATATCTCGTCAGGGAGCTCGAACTCCCAATGGCACCGCCGGACCCACTCGAGTATCTCCCACGGTACGCGTCGGCGCTCGAGATCACGGCCGAGACGGAACGGCGTGCCCATGATCTCCTCGAAGGCGGAATGGAGGCAGGGCTTCACAGTGGGAAACATCCCGTTGGTCTCGCCGCTGCTGCGATCTATGCGGGGAGCCGACTGACAGGCGAAGCGCTCACACAAGCGGACGTCTCGGATGCAATCGACGTCAGCAAGGTGACGATCCGGAACCGGTATCAGGAACTGCTCGAACACGAGATCGCGACGGCCGACTCCACCGCTGCGGACTGATGTGACCGCAGGCACAACCGTGTCACACGCAGGTTACGGCGTCGTTTGGTTCGGCAATCGCGGCCGCACACGCGCTTGCGCCGATCAAGAAAAGCGAGAGGCGATATCCGCTTCGGTGATGATGCCGACCGTCTCGCCGGCTTCGGTAATCATCACGGCCTTGTAGTGCTCGAGCAAGTTGCTGATTTCGTCTAGGGTCGCATCTTTCGACACCGTCGGGAAGCTCTCACTCATGTGTTCTTCGATGGGTTCGTCTCGAGCCTCGGCGTCGAGATGCACGAGGTCGCTCTGACTGATCGACCCCACGGGGATTCCGTCCTGGATAACTGCCAGCTGGGAGTAGGCCTCCTCTTCCATCTTTCGAGCCGCTTCTTTGACGGGGTCGTCGGGCGAGACGTTGACGACGGCCTCGTTCATCAGGTCCTCGGCGCGGACGACGTCGCTTTCGGCCTTCTCGAGCGCGTTGACGATCCGACGGAGCGTCGAGAGCCGTGGGTCGACGTCGCCGCCCTCGATCCGGGCGATCAGTGGCTGAGAGACATCGGCCGTATCGGCGAGTTCGCTTTGGGTGAGCCCGAGTTCGGTTCGGCGTTGGCGGAGATCCGCGGGCGTCGGGAGTTCCATACGCTACAATAACTAAGGGTTATAGAAAATGCTTTGGGTCGTCCCCTGTTTCGCCGTCACCGCCGACGCGGTGGCGGACGCGGAGTGGGGTATCGTTAGTCTTCGTCGGGCACTTCGATGACTTCGACGACCGACAGCGGGACGTCCCGCAGCGCGCCGCCGACTTCGCTTTTTGCGATTCGGGAGGCGTGTTCTTCGCCGTCGGCGTTGAACACTTCCATCTCGAGGCCGAGGCCGACGAGTGCAGTGTCAGCCGCGATAAAGGCGGAGTCGAAGGGCTCGCCACAGGCCGGACAGCCCGTCGCACCGACTTCGACTTCGACGTAGTCCATGTTTTCGCTGTTGAGTCGTTTCCCGGCTTCGCTGACGGCGACACCGATCGCGTCGTCGATCGCTTCGACGTCACGAACGAGCCATGCCGCTTCCATTGCGACGAGATAGTTGGTCATATGTCGTGGTCGGGCCGAGGGGTCTCTTGTCTTGCGGTTCGTCGCCAGCACCGCATCGGGCTCGAGTGACCCGACTGACGCGCCCGCGGTGCGCACGTGAGTTGGATAATCCCCATAAGTTACGAGAATTGTGCGGATCGATTGCCGTCTGGATAGCCGGATCCGGCCTCGAGTTCAGCTTAACTTGTAACAAAATCAACCAGCGTTTAATCGCATGACTGCGGCGACCTCGTCCGGCCCTAACGATCGTTATGATTTCGACGACTCAGTAATGTTTATATACACCCTCGGTCTGCTCCAGAGTGAACGCTGATGATATCCCGCGTGTACCACGCGACCCTGTTCGCACTGTACCAACTGTGCATTGTGATCGGTATCGCCGCAATGCCACTTGCAATCGCCGCTCGCCAGGCTGGGTTTACCCTGCCAATCCACCGCATCCTCGAAACTCTCGAAACGGCCGCCGAGGCCAGCCACAACTAATGGGCTAACATACGCCGGGATCGAACCACACTGTTTCTGTCGCCGATCGTGCTGACGAATAGTCGGCGGTCCAATCGTCGACTCGAAAACCGGAAACCGCCGTGGTGACCGCCGGTGTTTTATACCGTGCCGGTCGTAACGTTCGGTCAATGCGAGCACCTCAACATAACTCGGACTTCTCCCGTACCGTCGACCAGTTGGCCGACGACCCGAACCCCTACGAGCCCGAAATCGGTTCGATGCCGAAAAACGATCTCTCGCGTGCTGATCTGGACAACGTGAACAAGACCGGAACGACGACGATCGGCATCTCGACGGCCGACGGCGTCGTCATCGCGACGGACATGCGCGCCAGCCTCGGCGGCCGCTTCGTCTCGAACAAGAACGTTCAGAAGGTCGAACAGATCCACCCAACCGGCGCGCTCACGCTCGTCGGCAGCGTCGGTGGCGCACAGTCGTTCATCTCGAGTCTCCGTGCCGAGGTCAACCTCTATGAAGCCCGTCGTGGCGAGACCATGAGCATCGACGCACTGGCGACGCTCGCGGGCAACTTCGCCCGCGGCGGCCCGTTCTTCGCCATCCACCCGATTCTTGGCGGTGTCGACGACGACGGCAGCCACGTCTACAGCATCGACCCCGCCGGCGGCGTCATGGAAGACGACTACACCGTCACCGGCTCCGGGATGCAACTCGCCTACGGTCACTTAGAGCAGGCCTACGAAGACGACATGTCCAACGAGGAAGCGAAGACGGTCGCCGCTCGCGGCATCAAATCGGCCGTCGAGCGTGACACCGGCTCCGGAAACGGTGTCTTCCTCTGTGAGATCACCGACGAGGGCGTCGACATTCACGGCCACCACGACTTCGACGAAGTCCTGTAACTCGGCCACCCGTTCTTTCGAGCCGCAATTCCGTGCCCAGCGAACGCTCTCTGGGTCCGTCGACAACCAACGTTGCGGATTGAAATCGTTTTACGACGGTCCCCCTATTGACCGGTAATGGCGCTGCTACTGGAGGACGGTGTGCGATATCCGTTCCGTGGCGATCGGCCGACCGACCGCCTCGCCGTCGGTGGACTACTGGGAATCGTCACCGCCATCCTGATCCAGTTCGGAGCGGCTGCGTACCCGTCACTGCTCTCGGCGCTTTTCGTCGGGCTCGCAGCTGTCTCGAGTGTCGCGTTACTCGGCTATCTGCTCCGGGTGTTCGAAACGACCATCGACGGCGACGACGCCCCGCCACGGTTTCGACCGGTCGGACCGTTGCTTCGTGATGGGAGTCGGTTGGGGCTGCTCTCGCTTGGCTACGTGATCCTGCCACTGGCCATCATCGCCATCACCATCGGCGGGCTGTTACAGGCCCCGTTTGCCCCCGAGTCGGCGGGCTTCATGGGCTCGCTGCTGTTTTTCGGGGCGTCGACGATCGTGTTGCTCGTCGTGCTCACGTTCGGCTACGTCTATCCGGCAGCAGTCGGCCGACTCGCCGACGGCGGACGCCTCCGTTCGGCCGCCGATCTTCGGCGTACGCGTCCCGTACTCGGCGACAGCGGCTACGCTACCGGCTGGCTGTTCGCCTCACTGGTCGCCGTCCCGGGCTCGGCGTTTCTCCTGACGGCGCTCTCGAGTGCAACGCCGTTCGGCGTCGTCGCCGTCTTCGTGACGTTTTACGCCCACGTCGTCGCCACCCGACTCGTTGCCCGTGGCTATCGAAACGCGGTGACAGGACTCGAGTAAGGACGGACGACACGGCGGCGAAAATTGGGGGCGACGACTACAGCTGTGGTTCGGGCATCGCCTGCGTATCGAGGGTCCGGTTTCGAAGCGCGGAGCCACTGGCACGGTCGAAGATATGGATGGCGTCTTCCGGCACGTGAGCGATCACGGACTGGCCGTCTTCGACGTGGTTGAGGCCGTCGATCGTCGCGACGAACGTCTCCGTCGAGTCGGCATCGAACGTGAGGTAGACGTTGTTCTCGTTGCCCATCGGTTCGACGACATCGACGAACGTCTCGTAGCTGTGCGTGTCGTCTTGGGTCGAGCGGAGTTCGATATCCTCGGGCCGGATGCCGAGGACGAGTTCATCGTGGTCGCCCAACTCGCTTGCGACCGCCGATGTGAGCTCGTACGTGAAATCGTCGTGAACGAGCGTCTCCCCGTCACGGCTCACGTCGAAGAAGTTCATCGAGGGCTCCCCGATGAAGCTCGCGACGAACAGGTTCGCGGGCTCGTGATAACACTCGAGCGGTGTGCCGACCTGCTGGAGTTGGCCGTCGTTCAGGATGGCGATCTTGTCGGCCATCGTCATCGCCTCGGTCTGGTCGTGGGTGACGTAGATCGTCGCGACGCCGAGGTCCTCTTGCAGCCGCTGGAGTTCCGTTCGCATCTGCGCGCGAAGCTTCGCGTCCAGATTCGAGAGCGGTTCGTCGAGCAGGAAGACCTCCGGATCGCGGACGATCGCTCGGCCGAGCGCGACTCGCTGCTGTTGGCCACCCGAGAGATCGTCGGGTTTGCGCTCGAGTAAGTCGTCGATGCCGAGCATCGTTGCAGCGTCTTCGACTGTTGACGCGATTTCGTCATCTGGCATCGAGGTCGACTCCTCGAGGCCGAACGACATGTTCTCGCGGACGGTCATATGTGGGTACAGCGCGTACGACTGGAACACCATCGCGATGTCCCGCTCGGCGGGTTTCGCGTCGTTGATCACCGAGCCACCGAGGCGAATCGCCCCGTCGCTGACGGTTTCCAGTCCTGCGACCATTCGGAGCGTCGTCGATTTGCCACAGCCGGATGGGCCGACGAGAACCAGAAACTCCCCGTCGTCGATTGCTAGCGATACCTCGTCGACGGCGGTGATCTCGTTTCCGTCGTCTTCTACGAATACTTTGGTTACGTCGTCGAGTTGTAGGTCAGCCATTGTATCTGCCTCTGTTGTGTGTCATAGCGTCTGCCCCTTGGCGAACTGTTCGCCGAACAGGATGTAGACCAGAATCGTCGGGAGCGCCGCGATGAACGCCCCGGCCATCTGAACGCTGTAATCCGTCGCCATCGACCCCGCGAGTGCGTTCAACTCGAGGGTGACGACGTAGTTCGACCGGTTGCTGAGCAAGACCAGCGCGAACAGGAAGTCGTTCCAGACCTGCGTGAACTGGTAGATCAGCGTCACGGCGAACATCGGCAGCGACAGCGGAAGGACGATCTTCCGGTAGATCCGAGCGAGACTCGCACCGTCGAGGCGGGCAGCCTCGATGAGTTCGCTGTCGAGGGTCTGGTAGTACGATCGGAACAGGATCGTACAGATCGGAATCCCGTACGCGATGTGAGTGATAGTCAGCTCGACCAACTCACCGCGAGGGTGGAGTTGCGAGAGGCCGATCATCGACCAGAACTGTCGCAGTGGGACGAGCACCGCCTGATACGGAATAAACACCGCTGCAAGGAACAACACGAGCACGAACACCTGCCCGCGCCAGTCGACTTTCGTCAACCCGTAGGCGGTGAGGCTGCCGAACAGCGCCGACAGCACTGCGGCCGGAATCACCATCGCGAAGCTGTTGACCATCGCAAACGCTAGTTCGCTGCCGGCCGTCACCCACGGGTCGATCGTGAACCCCTCGAGTGGCGGCTGTAGTGGTGACGTGTTCCGGTAGGCTTCTTGGGTCTTGAACGCGGTCGTCAGCCCGCTGTACAGCGGCGACAGATACGCGCCGACGAGCGCGAGCAGGGCACCGTAGAGGGCGATGCGACGTAGCTCGAGCCCGGATTCCGTCTCGGTGTGCTCGCTTTCGTCAGTCGTTGTCGTTGCCATTAGAGTGCACCTCGTTTGTACTGTGTGTAGGCGTAGGGGCCGATGATCGTCAGCGCGAGCGCAAAGAGGACGACAGCGATCGCAGCGCCGTAGGCCCACTCGCTCGAGGAGAACGCCTCACGGTACATCGTGACCGCGAGGATGTCCACCGATCGACCGGGGTTCGTGCCGAACATGACGTAGATAAAGTCAAACGCCTTCAGCGCGAACACCATCAGGACGACGGTCGCACCGACCGTCGACGAGCGAAGCTGTGGGATGATGATCCGCCGGTACAGCGTCAGCGTCGACGCACCGTCGATGCGGGCGGCCTCGTAGTGGTCGTTCGGAATCGAGCGCAAGCCGGCGAGATAGACGATCATACAGTAGCCGCTGAACTGCCAGACGAGCGCGAAGATGACCGCGGCGAGTTTGAATCGTGGATCGCCGAGCCAGTCGTGTGCGAGCCAGCCGAGTCCGAGGCCGGACAGCGTGGTGTTGATCAGGCCGTTCGAGGCGTACATCCACGACCAGAAGATCGCGGTGACAACGAACGACAACGCCATCGGCAGCAGATAGATCGTCCGGAACGTACTCTCAAAACGGATCTTGCGATCGACGAGCAACGCGAGCCCGAGCCCAACGACCAGCGAGACGCCGGTAAAGGCGACGAGCAGCGCAATCGTGTTCCGGAGGGATGCCATGAAGTCCGGATCTGACGGCATCTGTCGATACATCTCCAGCGTGAAGTTCGTGTAGTCGGGCTGTCCGAGACCGGACCACCCGGTAAACGAGATAATGACGTTCCAGCCAATCGCCCCGTAGACGAACAACAGAACAAGCGCCGTCGCTGGCAGCCAGAACGGCATCGACTCGAGGAAGTCGCTGTCGCTCGCCGACAGCGGATTGAGTCGTTTGATCGAATTTCGTAACGAATCCATAGCTCAGACAGTGCCGTTAGTCGAAGCTGTTGACGAGGTCGTCGTACGTCTCGTCGACATCCCAGTTGTCGATGAAGTTGGCGAACGCGCCCTCGATGTTCGTCTGGATCGATGGGATAACCGCCAGACCGTGTGCCATCGACGGCGGCTGTTCGGTCGACGCCTCGAAATCGGCCATCTGATCCTGCAAGAACGGCGTGAACGCTTCGTCGGAGACGTCCGTGCGCGGCGGAATCGAACCCTTGTGTGGGTTGAACCGCTCCTGTGCGTCGGCCGTGCCGGCGTACTGGAGGAACCGAACCGTCGCGTTCGGCGACGGGTTGTGTTTCGGGAAGACGAACGAGTCCATGTTCAGTGCGTACATGCCGTCGGTACCGGGGAACGGAACGTGGTCCCAGTCTTCGCCGTACTCGAAGCCGTCTTCGCCCTCGTACTGGCCGGCAGCCCAGTCGCCCTGATGGAAGAAGGCTGCGTCGCCGCGATTGATGTAGTCGCTCGCGTCGTCCCAGTCGTTGAGCGAACTCGCGTCCTCGTTGAAGTACTCGCGGTACTCGACGACGAGTTCGAGGGTGTCACGAACCTCCGACTCGACGGCCTCGACGTCGCCCTCGATGAACGATTCGTAGGCGTCGACGCCGTACTCGCCGAGCAGCACCTGTGCCCATAGCTGCATCGTCGACCACGCCGACTGGGTCTGCTGGGCCATCCCGACGGAGCCGGCGTCGTCGACAGCTTCCATCGCCTCGAGCAGGTCGCTCGGGCTCTCGAGCGATTCGGGGTCGACGCCAGCGTCGTCGACGACGTCGACGTTGTAAAACAGGTTGTTCAGCCGGTGGATGTTGATCGGGACGGCGACGAACTCGCCGGCGGGTCGGGAGACCTCGATCGGGCCGTCGAGATACGCTTCTTTCATCTCATCGCTCCAGACGTCTTCTTCGATGTCGTAGAGCAGGTCCTCGTCGGTGTAGTCGATCAGCGCCTGACCGGGCCAGATCTGGAACGTGCTCGGTGGGTTCTGATCGACGACACGGTTTCGGATGTCGGCCTCGAGTGCGCTCCCTGCGCCGCCGGGCGACGGCGAGGAGTCGACCTCGATGTCGGGGTACTCCGCTTCGAAGCCCTCGACGAGCGCTTCGAACGCCGCTTCCTCGCCACCAGCCGTCCACCAGTGACCGATCTCGAGCGTTTCGAACTCGTCGGGGTCGTCCTCGAGCAGTTCGTCGAGGTCTTCGGCCTCATCGCCGCCACCGAGACAGCCGGCGAACGCGGCGAGTCCGACAGCACCCGTTGCTTGCAACACGGTCCGTCGCGATCGACCGTTTCCTGTAGAATTTCTTCGATTCATAGTCAACCTTCTATCGTGATATTGAACGGTAACACGGTCTTAACAGCTTTGATGTGTATTCACACTACAGATACTGTTGGTAACAATTCATGTAGTGATCGTTAGGCACGCAAAACAGCCGGGGCATGCCTCGACGAGCCACCGCCAGCACCCATGCGTATCGGTTCGGGTCTTAGTTGGTTCGGGCCCGCTCTTCGGCGGCGATCTCGATCTCTTCGAGCGTCGTCGCCCGTCCGGTCTCGCTCGAGCGATAGATCGCGTCGATCACGCGCTGGACAGTGAGCGCTTCCTCGAGGGTGTTCGTCTCGGGCGGGGACCCCGTCGCAACGGCCTCGAGGAACTGGGCATCCTGTTCGGTGTAGCCGGTCAGCGACGAGTCGCCGGTGAGCGTCACGTCGGCGTAGTGGTCGCCGCCGGCGGTGCCCGTCTCCAGAATCTCGAGCTCCGTATCGCCGATATCGAACTGCGCGCCGCCCTCCGTGCCGCGAATTCGGAAGTCCATGCTCTCCTCGCGGTTGGTCGCCCACGCGGCCTCGAGCGAGATCGTCTGGCCCTCGGCGGTACGGATAAAGGCGCTGACGGAGTCGTCGACCTCGTAGCGTTCGTTCTCGGCGTCCCAGTTGTCGCCGAACCCGTCGGGGTCGGCGTACTCCTCCTCGTGTCCGAACGTCGTTCTGGCGACGCCCGACACTTCCGTGATCTCGGGGAACTCGAGCGCGTAGAGGGCGAGATCGAGCGCGTGGACGCCGATGTCGAGCAACGCGCCACCGCCGGCGAGTTCGGGATCGGTAAACCACGAGCCGGGACCGGGAACGCCACGGCGTCGAACGTAGTTCGCCTCGATGTGGGTGAGCTCGCCGAATCGGCCGCGTGCATGGTATTCATCGAACATCGCCATCGATGCGGCGTGGCGGTTGTGAAAGCCGACCATACAGATGCCGCCCGTGGTCGCTGCCGTCTGTGCGATCCGTTCGGCGCTCTCGAGCGAGTGGGCGAGGGGTTTCTCGACGAGCACGTCACAGCCGGCCTCGAGGGCGTCAACCGTAATCGGTTCGTGAAACCGGTTGGGCGTCGTCACGATGACGGCGTCGACGGCGTCGTCAGCGACGAGTCCGTTGTGTGTTTCGTAGGTCGTTGCACCGAACTCGTCGGCAAAGCGCTGGCGTTGGGCGTCGACGAGGTCGGCACCGGCGACGACATCAGCGCCGAGTTCCGTGAGACTTTGTGCGTGGAGATGCCCCATCCCGCCGAGGCCAACGATCCCGACACCGATGTCCAGCCCGGTCATCGGCAACTCACCGATAGTCGATCGTTCACGCCGGCCGTGTCGGAAGAAATGATTGATTTCGCTGTCGTTTGCGTTCGATCCCGGTCCATACGCTGTGGCAGTCGGCGACCAAAATAAGCGTTATGACTGATTAATCCCGACTATCTTTCCTGACTTTTCACGGTGGCTAGTTATATAGGATATATATTACGTATTGGTTCTAATAATTGTATATTTTAAAATGACTGTCTTGATCATATACCGGCCGGGCTAAGCGGGTGGCCACCGATGACAGACCGATGGCCACAGTCACGATCTGGAACGAGTTTCGACACGAACGTGAAGACGACGATGTCGCAGCGGTCTACCCCGACGGCATTCACGAAACCATCGCGACCGGACTCGCCGACCACGACGTCCACACCGCAACGCTCGAGGACCCCGAGCACGGCCTCACCGAAGCCGTCCTCGAGGCGACGGATGTCTTACTCTGGTGGGGCCACGAGGCTCACGACGAGGTCGATGATGCCGTCGTCGAGCGTGTCCGGAAACGGGTCCTCGAGGGAATGGGGTTTATCGTCCTTCACTCGGGGCACTACTCGAAGCCGTTTCAGCGCCTCATGGGAACGACCTGCAGTCTCCAGTACCGCGAGGACGGCGCGACCGAACGGCTCTGGATCGTCGACCCCGGCCATCCGATCGCCGACGGACTCGATGAATCGATCGAGCTGCCACGGACCGAGATGTACGGCGAGCCGTTCGACGTCCCCGAACCCGACCGGCTGGTGTTCGTTAGCTGGTTCGAAGGCGGCGAAGTGTTTCGCAGCGGCTGTTGTTACCGACGCGGGAGCGGTCGGATCTTCTACTTCCGGCCGGGCCACGAAACGTATCCGATCTACGAGCACGAGGCCGTCCGACAGGTGCTCCGAAACGCCGTTGACTGGGCGACGCCGACCGACGGGTCGCCGCGGACGTTCGGCGAACGCGACTGATCACTGACCTCTGTCCGACAGTCTCACTCGAGGCGGACGATACGGAACCGACCGCCGAGGTATCAGAACTCGTGGTGGCCTTCGTCCGTGATGACGCCCTCGAGCAATGAGACCGGCGTCGCGTCGTACGCCGGGTTTTCGACGGCGAAGCCGTCGGCGGGTTCGGGCATGACCTCGCTACCCGTTCGGAACTCGTTTTCGAAGACGAACCCTTCAGTGACGATTTTCGACGCCGAGCCGAGAACGGTCACCGGCACGTCGAGTTGGTGGGCCGTCGCCGCAATCGGGAACGTGCCAACGCGGTTGTACAGCTTGTCGTCGACGATACAGTCCATGCCGACGACGACGCGGTCACACTCCTCGAGGTAGACGCCGTGAGCGCTGTCGGTGATGAGCGTGGTGTCGAGCTCGTCGATGTCGGCCAGCGCTCGCGCCGTCTTGCGGCCGATGTACCGCGGGCGGGCTTCCGTGATGTAGACCTCGAAGGACTTGCCGGCCTCGACCGCTTGCTCGATGGCCTCGAGGACCGTCGAGGAGTAGTCGTGGGTCAACAACGTCGCGCCGTCCTCGAGTGTGTCGACGGCGTTTTCGGCCGCGAGCCGTTTTCCGGATTCGACCCGAGAGATGACCGCGTCGATCCGCTCTTGGGTGTACTGTTTTGCCTCCTCGACAGTGTCGAGGTCGGCGTCGCTGACGTCGGCAACGACCTCCCGAACTGCGTTCTGGAGCGATGCATGTGAGGGGTTGGCCCGCCGCAACACCGTCCCGTTGCGCTCGAGCGACCGCGTGTACTCCTCGACGGTTGCAAACTCCCGCTCGAGCAGTTCCTCGAGTGCCCGTGTCGCGTTTACGGCCACTACCGAGGAGCTGTGCGTCTGCATTTCCTGAATCTCCTCGACCGTCTCGTCGATCATACCTGCATGGATTCCCGTGACCGCAAAAGGTGTTCCGGGTGTCGGTACTAACCGTTCGGTGAGTAATGATCACGGCCCTTCCCCTGCACGTCGAACGATAGGCGGTTCCAAACCCGGTCTATCGGCGTCACTACGAACAGTAAGACCATCGATCAGTCCGAATAGCGATCCCTTTCATGCGCTGGAAACGACAGCGAGTCACCGTTTCCCACCTCGTGGTGTCAGCTCTCGGTTTCTGACCACCCATCTCGGTCGAATCACGGCCGTCAGCCCAGCAGTCCGACACACGACACCGGTCGCGGCTCGAGTGGGCGAAGCCGGACGACTGTCGGCTGCGTGTCGGTTCCGTCCGGTCGGATTACTCCGTCTCTCGACACTGGTGGAATTGGGCGGGCTGTGCTATCCAACGAATAACAAATCGGGTGGGTGGGTTCGAGCCGTGACGTACCAATGGACCGACGAAGCTATCTTGCAACAGGACTGGTGGTCGCCCTCGCTGGCTGTACGGAACTCGGCAGTTCGGACGAGGCAGACGCAGAAGACGACCCAAGCGAGACGGACGACGATCACGGATCGAACGGCGATGACACCGACGGCGAAACGCCCGAACTGGCTGGCACGTTCGACGACTTCGAAGACCTCAGCCAGTGGGAGGCGTTTCAGGGAATCGGCTCGATCGAAGCGGATACCGACCGCTCCTACGCCGGGTCGCAGTCGGCCCGCCTCGAGCCCGACGACGAGGGGCAGGTTCGCGTTCGCCGCAGCCTCGACGATCCCATCGACGTCTCGGACGTCGTTCCCGGCATCGCCATGACCGCTAGTGACCGCGGGGCCGTGCGGATTCAACTCCAAGACGAAGACGGCGACTACATCGAATACAGCCAACAGGTGCTGGGCGACATGCCGCTGGTTCGAAAGAACTTCGGCGTCACTCGCATTCGGGGCGAACCCGACCTGAGCGAAGTCATTGTGTTACAGGTCATCTGCTGGTTCGGTGATGACCGCGACGAAGCGCTGTGGGTCGACGACTTCCATTTCGTTCCCGACACCGATTCGGGGAAGGTCATGCTCCAGTTCCACGGCGGATACGAGACCCATTACACGGAGGCGCTGCCGATCCTCGAAGAGTACGATCTCACCGGAACGACGTTCGTCCCGACCGACCGAATCCGCGCCGATGTCGCCGTCGAGGGAGACCGACTCACCCGTGATCAGGTCGGCGAACTCGCCGACGCCGGCTGGACGATCGGCAGCCAGTCGGCCCGTGGTGCCCAGCTCGCTGATACCGACGCGTACGGCGACGATCTCGAGTCGAACATCACCGACCCGATCGACTGGCTCGAGGACGAGGGGTACGACGACGGCGCTCGGTTCTTCGCGTTCCCCGGCTCGGTGTACACCGAACGACCGTACGAACTCGTCCAAGAGCACTACGACCTCGCGTTCGCTGGAAACGCCCCGGCGCAGGGATACGCGGGGAACCCACATCTCTGTTCGCTGGCCACCAGCCCCGACCCCGGCGAGGCAACGGAACTGCTCGAGTGGACCGCCGAGTGGGGTGGTATCACGAGTATCGCGTTCTATCAGGTCGACGATGAGAGTGTGCTCACCGCACTCGAAGAGACGGCGTCCACCCTGCGCGACCTCGAGGCAGACGGCGAACTCGAGGTGATCACGCCCGCGGAGATGGCCGACAACTACGTCTACACCGAGTGACTTCTCCCACGACTAAAGTCGTGGGCTTCCCCCACTGAGGGTTAGGCCCACGTCGTCTGGGGAGTTCGCAGGTTCCATCTCACCGTTGGTTCCTTTGAGTACGACCTGCGTTTCGGGCTGAGCCACAACAGCCCCCACCGTCGATAGCGGACTCTGAATGTTCTTACCGACGGCTCGTTTGCCGATGTTCGTCGCGCCATTCTTGTAACCGTCGAGACGGCCGCTGCCCTGCCACTCCGGCGAACGATATACGGTCTCGAGGCACCTAGGGTCGGTAATGACTGTGTCCGTCCGATACACCTGCCCCCACTGTGACGCCGTCGTGACCCTCGAGCGACCGCCGGACCTCGCCGATCGATCGGTCACGAAACTCTCCCAGCCGGGCTGGGAGTATGCGACACCCGACGATCCGGATCGTGAGTCGGCCGACGGCATCGCCTTCGTCTGTGGCGACGACGACGTCACCGACCTCGAGGGGACACCCATCGAGGGCTGTGGCCGACCCTTTTATCTCAACTTCGTTCGCTTCGAGCAGGGCGTCGAACTCGAGCCGAACCCGGCGACCTACGGCGGCCCGCGCTTCGATTTTAACGGGTAACCGGTTTCGGCCGCTCTCTCCCGCGAACACAACCCTTTTCGAGGGCGGGTCCTACCTCCGGACATGGACGAAACCGCCGTTCGCGACCGCCTCCGGACGGTCGATGATCCGGAACTCGGTGACGATATCGTGTCGCTCGGACTGGTCAACGACATCACCGTCGACGGCAAACAGGTCGACATCGATCTCGCACTCGGTGCGCCGTACTCGCCGACGGAGAGTTCGATCGCCGGCGAGATCCGCGACCTGCTCGTCGAGGAGGGCCTCGAGCCTGACCTCTCGGCGAGCATTCCGGATCGGGATGAGCTCACGAGCGAGGAGCAGGTCCTTCCGAACGTCAAAAACGTCATCGCGGTCTCCTCCGGAAAAGGGGGGGTCGGCAAATCGACCGTCGCGGTCAACCTCGCCGCCGGACTCTCACAGCTTGGGGCCCGCGTCGGCCTGTTCGACGCCGACGTCTACGGCCCGAACGTGCCGCGGATGGTCGACGCCGACGAGCCACCGATGGCGACCGAAGACGAAACCCTCGTGCCACCCGAAAAATACGGCGTGAAGCTGATGAGCATGGCCTTCCTGACCGGCAAGGACGACCCCGTCATCTGGCGTGGGCCGATGGTCCACAAGGTCATCACCCAGCTCACCGAGGACGTCGAGTGGGGCCATCTCGACTATCTCATCGTCGATCTCCCGCCGGGCACGGGCGACACCCAGCTGACGATGCTCCAGACGATGCCCGTCACGGGTGCTGTGATCGTCACGACGCCCCAAGACGTCGCCTTAGACGACGCCCGAAAGGGCCTCGAGATGTTCGCCGAACACGACACCATCGTCCTTGGGATCGCCGAGAACATGTCGACGTTCGCCTGTCCCGACTGTGGCGGCGAACACGACATCTTCGATTCCGGCGGCGGCGAGACGTTCGCCGAGGAACACGAGATGCCGTTTCTCGGCTCGATCCCGCTCGACCCCGTCGTCCGCGAGGGCGGCGACGGCGGCGAGCCAACCGTCTTGCGGGACGACGACGACACCGCCGACGCGTTCCGGACGATCACCCAGAACGTCGCGAACAACACCGGGATCGTCCACCGACGCAACGTCTCACAGACGAGACGCAACGAAGCCGTCTCGAGCGACCGATAGGCACCGCGAATCGGCCCGATTCGGTCCGGCAGTCGACCGCTCCGGTCACACGCCGGCAGCCGCGTCATTTTTGCGAGCGCGCTGCTACACTCGAGTGTGGACGCATATCAACGCTCTCGATCGAACCCCTACGGCATGGACGAGTCGTGTCGGAACTGTCCGGCATTCTGTGAGACCCGCACGCAGGTCGTCCACGGCTACGGCGACGTCGGTGCGGACTTCTTGTTCGTCGGCGAGCGCCCGACCGCCAGTGCGGACGATGTCGGCGTGCCGTTTGCGGCCGCCCCCGGTAGCGAGACGGCGGCCGACCGCGACGAGTCGGGAACGACCCTTCGGCGACTGCTCGAGCGACTCGGCCTCTGTGATTCGACCTCGCCGATCGACCAGCCCGTCCTCGAGAACGCCTATCTGACCCATCTCACACGCTGTCGCGATCCCGATCGGACGCCGACCGACGAAGAGGTCGGCAACTGCGAGCCCTTCCTTAACGCCGAAATCCGCTCGATCAACCCCCACATTCTCATTCCCGTCGGCGAGCGCGCCCTCGCCGAACTCGGTAATGAGTATACGACGATACCTGCCGACGAACTCGCGTTGCCGGACGACCACGGACGTCGAATCCGTGGCCGCGGCTTCGAACTCGTGCCGATGATCGAGCCACACGAGCAGTCCACCGAGCAAACGCAGGCGTGGCTCGAGGCGTTCGTCGAACTGATGGCGTCGGATTATCGCCAGACGAAAGGACAGCGGAGTCGATAGTCTCGGATTGGGCCGTGACGAACGGGCGCGAAAAGCGGTGTCCGGTTACCAGTACGGTCCCTCACGCCACTGCTTCGATCGCGCACCGAGCGCGATCAACGCGCCGACGACACCGACTGTGACCGCCAACACGGCGGCCGTCGGTGCGAGATACGCGCCGGTTGACTCGAGGACGACACCGTCGACGAAGCCCCAGCCGCCAAGCACTGCGAGCCCGGCGACGACCAGCGCTCCGAGAAGCCCGACCGAGCCGGGTACTGTTCGTGCTACTGCGTGGTCTTCCATAGCCGACTGCAGACACCGCAGTACTATAATTCGTCCGGCGACGAACCGAATCGGTGCTGCGTTCTTCGTGCGCCGATAAGCGCCGCGTTCAAGAGTCACGCCGTCCGAACACCGCACATGATCGTCGTCGTTCCGGTCGACCCACCTCGAGCCGGACTCGTGTTGTCGTCGCTCGTCGAACAAACACCCCTGACCGATGCCGAAGCGGTTCGACTCTACGAAGCAGCTGTCAGCGACGTCTGTTGGGCCGTCGACGCCAGCGGCGGCGAGTTGCTCGTCAACTACCGCGACGAGACGACGCTCCCCGAGACGTTCGCCGACGGGGACGCCAAAGCCGAGATCCGAACGCTCGTCGCCGACGCGCTCGGTGATCTCGAGGCGCCCGACGACGACGGGCCACACAGCGACGACGGTGTTCGATTCGAGCGACAGGTCGGCTCGAGTCACAGCGCCCGCATCGGCAACACCGTCACTCACCTCCTCGAGCGCGAAGACGCGAGCAGCGTCGGCGTCCTCGAGCCGACGGCCGCGCTGGTCGGTCGAACCCAGATCGACGGCGCAGCGATGTCGATCCGCCGCCACGATGTCGTCCTCGGCCCCACTGTGGACGGACGGGTGTATTTCGCCGGCTTCAGCGAACCGATCGACTTCACCGACGTCTACGCTGGCCCGGAACTGCCCACGCTGGCGACCCGTGCCGACGAGGCCGGACTCGGAACCGGGTTCGCCCCGATGCTCCCAACCATCGCAACGCCGGCTGGACTGCGATCGACACTCGGACTCCTCGAGGCGCGCCGAACTGCCGGTACACCGGGTGCTGCGGCGACGGCAGCCGTCGTTGACGACCTCGGATTGGGGATTGGGGAGGATGGCGCGCTCGAGCGATCGTAACCGATAACCCTTTTTGACCGGACGGAAAAGAAGGCAGTGAGGTGGGGTGGCAGAGCGGCCCAACGCGGTTGCCTTGAGAGCAACTGGCTGACAAGCCTCATGGGTTCAAATCCCATCCCCACCGTTTTCAGCGAACAACTGCGACGAACGGAGTGAGGAGCACGTGAGCGGAAAACGACACGTTGGGATTTGAATTAGACCGAGGTTCTGCGCTTTGCGCAGGTTCTCGGGCGTGGTTCAAATCCCATCCCCACCGTTTCAATAACAATCCAGACTCGAGCAGTGCAACAGCTGTCGTCGCATCGCTATCGACTCGAGCCAGCACAAAAAAGACGACTCGAGAAGGAAGCCGTCGGACCGCGGTTACTGGTAGGAGAGCTCGAGGGTGCGAGCGCGCTCGAGCAAGTCCGCGTCGTAGTACTCTTCAGTCTGCTCGGGGCGAGTGTCGTCGATCGCTCGGACCTGCAGGATCGTGTTGCGGAAGACCTTGAACGTCGCTTCGTCGACCATCTGGCCGTCGAGGGTCACTGCGCCAGTCCCCTCAGCTTTGGCTTCGTTGAAGCGCTCGATCTTGCTCACGTCACGCTCGAGTTCCTCGGGCGTGGGCATGTGGACGGTGTTGGCCTGAATCGTCTGTTTCGGATACAGCGACCACGAGCCGTCGAGGCCGAGGTGGGCTTCGTGTTCGACCTGGTCGGCGTAGGCGTCGGCGTTGTAGTAGGTCAGGCCGGCGCGCTCTTTGAACAGGTCGTCGAACGGGCCGCCGATCGAGAGGAGGCCGCCCGCGCTGGCCTCGTTCGAGAGCGCCTCGAGCAGGCCGTCCCAGCGTGGGCGACCGTCGCCGAGGTCTCGAGCGCCGAGTTCGGCGGCGTAGTCGACGGGACCGAAGACAAGTGCGGTCAGTCGGGACTCTTCGCCGAACTTAGCGATTTCGCGCAGATCCGAGCGAGCGCGGCCGGTTTCGATGATGATCGAGAGCTTGATCGAGCCGTCGGCGTAGCCGTGTTCGGCCTCGGCTTCCGCGACGACTTCAGCGGCTCGTTTGACGTCCTCGACGCGGCCGACTTTGGGGACAACGACGCCGTCGAGTTCGTCGCCGATCTCGCCGACGAGCTGGTCGATCTGTTCGCGGCCACGGTCACGGAAAGAGGCGTCCTCGTAGCTCCACTCGACGCGGGGCCAGATCTCGCCGGGGAAGTCGTACTCGGGGACGAGTTCGATCGTGTTCTCGAGCCCTTCGTCTTTCATGTTCGGCGCGGTGCCGTCTTCCATGTCCGGGACGAGCCAGTCGGGGGCCTGGAACCCCTCGGCCTCGAGGCCCGAGCGGAGATATTTCGCGGAGTCGTCTTTCGGAACGGCGGCCGGTGCAGTCTGGAACGTTCGGCAAAGTCGGATGTCGTCAGTCATGTCTGTGAGTTCGTAGTTGTCTGCGTGCGATTATGATGTTCGATCGTGTTAGTTAGAACGCTTTTGGATTTCCGCCGTGCGTGTCCCCGAGTAGACAGGTTCGTCGTCCTGATTGAACGCGATGTGTTCGAAGGTGACAGTGCCTGCCTGCTCGCTCGAGGCGTTGTCTTCGGCCGAGAGCACACGCGTAAAGGCGTAGACGGTGTCGCCGACGGCGACGAACGTGTGGAACGATTCGTCGTCGAAGCCGACCTCGCGCCAGGTCTGCTCGTCCGAGCGAGCGTGACCGAGCGCCGTCGAGCGGGTGACGTCGCCGTAGGTGACGATGTCGCCGGATGGCGACTCGGACATCACGTCGACGTTGTGGTGTTGTTTGGCCGTGTTGAGCGTCGACAGTGGAAGTTGGGCGACGGTGACGTCGTCCTGCGTGCGGCCACGCTCGTGGCGGTAGGCGACGGCGGCGTTCTCGCCGTCGGCGTCCTCGAGTGCAGCCTGGAAGTCCTCGAAGTAGCCACCGTCGGGCGTGATGAACTCCTCGGGGAGGTCGGGGCCGTCGTCGGCTTCGGTGGCCGCCGCGCCACTGCCGTCGGTCGCAACGGGCTCGCGCCGTGGGATCATGTTCGTCCGTTCGTACGAACACACCACCTCGCCGGTTTCGGCGTCTTTCCCGCGGGTTCGCCAGCTAACGATGCCGTACTCGGGACGGGAACTCGAGGTCGCCGTGTTGACGACTTCGCTTTCGACGTGAAGTTCGGTCCCGGCATACACCGGCGCTTCGGGGAAGCGGACGTCCGTTCGGCCGAGGAAGTAGCCGCCTTTCTCACTCAGGTCCTCGACGGTGATGCCCAGCGTCGCCGCCGTCAGGTAGTCCGGATGGATCGGTGGCTCGTCGTAGCCACGAGCCTCGGCCGCATCGGTTCGCCAGTAGGCTGGGTCGTGGTTGAGCGTCTGGCCCATCCACTGTTCGTTGCCGAACTGGGTGAGCGTGAGTCCGGGGTCGTGTTCGATGACATCGCCTTCCGCGAAGTCCTCGAAGCAGTTGCCCTTCTCTTTGGTTTCGACCTGTTCGAGTGCCTGTGCGAACGTATCGGGATCGGTCCAATCAGTCATCTGCAGTAATCTCGTCAGTCTCGGTCTGTTGGTCTCGCTCGCGGCGTGCGATCGTGCGTCGCATCTCGTTTTCGACGATCATGTACCCCTCGTCGAAGCCCATGCCGGGCTTTGCGAGTGTCTGTGCGGCATCCGTCGCGAGGGCGACGTGAGCGCAGGCACGTGCGGAGGTTTCCGTCTCGTTGCAGGTCCCGCCGAGATAGGCACGGGTGTCGGTCCCCTCACAGTAGCGGACCGCCTGGCCGCTCCGGTGAATGCCACCGAGGTCAGGAGTTTTGATCTGCACGAGGTCGGCTGCGCCAGCGTCGACGAACGCTTGGACGTCCTCGAAGGTGTTACACCACTCGTCAGCGACGATGTCGACGTCGACATCAGCCGCCTCGAGTCCCTCGCGAAGTTCGACCATCGCCGCGATCTGGTCTTCGCGGTTGCCGACGTCCATCGGCCCCTCGATCTGGAGCGGATAGGGCGCAGCGGCCTCCTCCAAGGCGGCGAAGTAGTCGACCACTTCATCGCGGTCGTAGGGGCCGCCGAAGATCTCGCCGATCATGCCGTAGACGTCGATGTGGAACCGGGGATCGTAGTCGTCGGGCCCCAACTCTTGAGAGCGGTCGGTGAGCCACTCGACGTACTCGAGTAAGGTCTCGCCGTTTTCGCCGATCTTCTCGACGCTGTTGATCAGCGCGTGGGGGAGGACGGGAACGCCCTTGACGAACATCTTCTCGGTGTTGTTGTAGCGGTCGTCACCGGACTGGCCGAAGACAGGCACCGGCTCCGTTGCGGGCTCGGTGCCAAGCGCGTTGGCCATGACGTCCGTTTGCGTCGTGTTTTCGGCTTCGGCGGCTGCAGCGAGCAGCGCCTGCGAGACGCCATACCGGATCGCCGTATGCAGCCGATCGCCGTCGACCTCCATCTCCTCGAGCGTCTCCGCGTTGTCGAGGAAGTCGGTCGCATCGCGACCGACGAGTTCGTCGGCAACAGGGCCCTCGATCACGGGGGCGTACTCCTCGGCTTTGAACAGCGGGTCGCGCCCGCCGGCACCGGAGTACTGGACGGCGGCACAGTCACCGCGGACGACGGTGCTGTCCTCGAGTTCGATGTCGACGATGATCGACTCGCCGGCCTGTCGGATCTCGTCGAAGCCGTCAGTGACGGGCTCGCCCACGTAGGTGAAGCCGTCGTGTTCGGCACCTTGCTTGATCGCGCGCTGGTCGTCGAAGAAGAACCCGGAGTAGCCGGGCGTTGCGTATATACCTGTAATCTTCATAGTTTCACGTCACCCTGCGGGCGACCGATGAGTTTGCCGTCGCTGATCGCGTCGACGTCGTCTGCGACCATTCGGAACGACTGTTTGCGTCCCTCGGTGTCAGCACGTTGGGAGAGTCGCGCCTTGTGGATCTCTTTGATATCGTCGTCCATCGCGAGGTCGGCCCACTCGAAGATGCGGACGCGACCGTCGTCGTCTCGAGCCGGGAGCACGGCCCCTTTCGCGCTGTCGCTGGGGGCGAACGGAACGTCCAGAGCGCCGGAGTCGAAGGCCTTGAGCGTCCCCTGCACCACGTCGCCGTCGCCGTGCTCGAAGATGGTGTCCATCAGACACCGCGTCTCGCGCTCGATGAGGTCCTGTTCTTCCGCGATGCCATCGATGTCGATCTGCTGTTCGATGGCCATGTCGATGACCTGACGCGTGGTGCGTAGGCCGGCGGAGTTGGCTTCTTTCGTTGGAACGCCCTGGAACTCCTGTGGGGACTTGGTAATGACCTTGTCCGGCTGGGCGATGGCGGCGGTCATGCCACCGAAGCTGATGACGCCGTTGGCGCGGGCCTCATCCGGCGGGAAGCCGCCCATCCACTCGTGGAAGACCGTCGTAACGACGACCTCGTCGGGCAGATACTCGTTGCCCAGCTTTTTCAGGGCGTTCAGGGCGGCGACGTCTTGGACGACGTTGCCGACCTGCCCGTAGCCGAGCGTGATCGAGCGCACGCCCTGTGTCGCGGCGAGTTTCCCCTCGACCAGCATGACCGCAATCGCGATCGACGGCGGGACGAGCGTCCCCGTGAGGGGACCGAACGGCTCGCGGTTGATCCGCACGCCGCGTTCGGTGTAGGCCCCCGCCAGTCGGTCGACGAACTGCCAGCGCTCGATCGTTTCCTCGAGCCCGTGGCGTTTCGTGTAGGGGATGTTGTAGGAGATGGGGCCGCCTTCGAAGCTCTGGAAGCCGCCCGCGAAGGTGATCGCGGCCAGCAGCCGGGCGTCAGGCGTGCCGTGGCGAACTTCGATCGGCGCGTCGATCGCGTCGATCAGTTTCCGACAGCCGTCGACGCCGTGGTTGACGGCCGGGAAGCCGTTCAGGGTATCGTCGCCCGTCTCGCGGGCTTTCTCGAGTCCCTGTTGGGCTTTCTCGTACTCGTTGTCTCGCGTGTACGAGTCGATCGTGGTCGGGAGGAGATCCGCCTGCCCTTCCTTGTGGAGATATTCGAGGAGTTCGATCTGATCGTCGAGCCGGGGAACGCCGGCTCGTGGCTGCAAGAGCGGCTTGTCGGCCGACTCGAGGACGTCCGCGAATCGCTTGTGGTCGGGCAGCGACTCGTGGTATGCGATGGCATCCTCGAAGTCGACGTCGGCGCCGGTGTGCCAGTCGGACCGAATCTCTTCGTCGATACGCCGTAGCTCGTCGGAGGGAATACGTTCGTCTCGTATCATCTAGGAACTGATAGTAGCGCGTTCCGACTCGGTCGGTGTAATCTGCAGGTCCTGGCGAAGCGCTTCGATCGCGTCTTCGGAATCCGTCTCGGAGTCGAAAACTCGGTCGAAACCGAGCTCTCGGAACGTCTTTCGAGTCTGCTCGAAATCGTCCTGCCCGACGGCGAGGTTGCCACCGATGTAGGTGACTGCATCGACGCCTGCGTCCTCCAAGACGCGGTGGAATCCCTGACAGTCCTGCTCGGCGTGGCCGTAGAGCGAGGAGACCAAGACGGCGTCGGCGTCGTGGTCTACAGCTGCCTCGGCGAACTCCTGCTGGGAGGTTTGGACACCGAGGTTGACAACGTCAAAGCCTGCTGCACTGAAGGCCTGCTCTAGGATTGTGATTCCAACGACGTGAGCATCGGAACCGATCACGCCGAGGACGACCGTTTGGGACATCGTATGCAAAACCATGAGGAACACCCCTATAAAGTTAATGATCTTCCATGATAATACTCCTTAAATCTCCTAACATCGTCCCAATGAGACGATCTAACAAAGTACATGATCGATGGTAAGGGTTTAGGTTCTGGTATCGAAACTGCTCGTACATGGGAGCGCTTTCGAACCTCCGTGTGCTTGATCTGACCCAGGTGCTTGCTGGGCCGTACTGTACAATGTTACTCGCGGATATGGGCGCAGACGTCGTCAAAATCGAGCGCCCCGGAGGGGACCTCATCCGATCGAACCCGCCGTTCGTCGACGACCCTGACGAAGAGGCCTACGGCGGCTACTTCCAGAGTGTCAACCGCGGCAAGAAGAGCATCGAGCTCGACTTCGGCGACGAGGAGGACCGTGCGGACTTCCTCTCGCTCGTCGAAGAGGCCGACATCGTCGTCGAGAACTATCGTGCGGGGACGATGGAGAAGTACGACCTCGGCTATGAGACGCTGACCGAGTACAACCCGGACCTCATCTACTCCTCGATCCGTGGCTTTGGTGACCCACGCACGGGCGAAACGGATCGACAGGGTCAGCCATCCTTCGACCTTATCGCGCAGGCGCTCGGGGGCGTGATGGAGATTACAGGTCAAGAAGGCGGCCCACCGACGAAAACCGGCCCCGGCGTCGGCGACCTCTTTACCGCGACGCTGAACTGCATCGGCATTCTGGCGGCGGTCAACCACCGCGCTCAGACCGGCGAGGGCCAGTACGTCGACACCGGTATGTACGACTCGATGCTCAGCTTCACCGAACGTGCGATCTACCAGCAGTCCTACACCGGCGAGGCCCCCAGCCGACAGGGCAACTCACACCCGACGCTGTTCCCCTACGACGCCTTCGAAACGAAAGACGGGTACACCGTCATCGCCGCCTTCGGCACCAACCACTGGAAAGAGGTCTGTGCGGCGATGGGGCGGGCGGAATTGGCCGAAGAGTACCCCACCGCAGCCGACCGCCTCGAGCACCGCGAGTCGCTGCGCGAAGAGATGGCCGCCTGGACGGCCGAGTTGACCAACGACGAACTCATCGACACCCTCGAGGGTCGTGTTCCCGTTGCGCCGGTCCAGACGACCGAAGAAATCTTCGAGGACCCACACGTCCACGCCCGCGACATGCTCGTCCCCGTCGAACAGCCCGGTGCCGACCGCGAGGTCGAGATTGCTGGGAATCCGATCAAGATGTCCAAGACGACGCCCGAACCCCGCGGTCGCGCCCCGCTACTCGACGAACACCGTCAGGAAGTGCTTGGTGACGACGCCGAGACGACGGCTGACGACTGAGACGGATTGCTGTCCCGATGTCCCGCCGATCGCCAGCATGGGTCGGCAATCGGTGGTAATTGATTACAGAAAACCGTCTGACGGGTGCGTCGGCTGACGAGCATAGATTCGTTCGACTCCGTGTTTTCTCTGCCAAGCAGTTCCGACACTCGAGGGCGTCCGGTGACTGAACGACGGCCGATTACGGGGACTCGAGGGCGTCCGGTGGGACACGACAGCCACATGGCGAGACGACTCCCTCGGTTGGCCCAAAGACGGTCACCATCCCAGCCGCCGACCCACAGCTGGGACAGTCAAACCCGCCCGTGGTCTCGGACTCGCTATCTCTGGCATCAGGGGTGGGGTTCATGTCCATCGCGCCCGCCGCGTCGACGCTCGGTGCCGGTGTCGTACTGACTGGGCTCGAGACGACTGTTGTGTCCGTCTTGTGGGATGATTCCATCCCGGGTATGTGTGTGAGAGCATGGCTTCAGACCGTTCGGTTGGAAGCCACGTCTCGGGTGTTCCACCGCCGAGGCAGTTCAAGACCCCGTGCAGAGCGGGCTTCCGTTCTCACTGTTGTTTCGATACCCGTTATATCTATCGGCGATTTCCGTAGACAACGCCTTCGAGGCCCTGGTTCGACTCGAGTATCGTCGTGTACCCATCCAAACGATCTGGAGCCGCGACGGACGGTCACTGCACACACATCGCACGACAGCGGTCAGTATCAGTGGTTTCAGTTGGGACGATAGTCCGACCGAAAGAGTTCGGGTGGCACGTGACAGCCACAGGGGGAGGCAATGGCTTCCGTCGGCCCGATTACCGTCAGCATCGTCATCGCCGCTCCACAAGACGAACAGTGGGTCACCGATTCGTCGGTCCCGGAGCCGTCAGCTACGTCCATCTGTCCCTCCGTGTTCGCCGGTCGAGACGGTACACCCGCTGACATGAGCGGGGGCGTCGATCGAAACGATCCAAGCGTCGGACAAGCGGGGCAGCGCTCGAGAGTCGGTGTGTAGTCATGGCGTCGATCCCGTCCAGACTGAAAGCCACAGTTCGAGCGGAACGGGCGGGCGGTTCGCACTCGCTGGGAGCTCGCGACTTTCGTTCTTGATGTTTACTCGCGGAAACTTATAACTATCGCAGATTGCCAACACCAATCGAGAGTTCGAGTCAGTTGCGAGGACTCGGCCCCCACTGTCGCGACCGTGTGCTCAGCGAAAACCGAACTACTCGTTGTTCGTCTCCTCGGGCAGATGATCGACACCGCACGCTTGCAGCACCTGCCGGACGTGGAAGTCCTTCTCTTCGGGGTCCGTTTCCGCGAGCGCTTGCTCGAGATGTGCCGTACATTCGTCACTGAGTTGCCTGTTCGAAGCCATCTCGCTCACTGCTATCACAGCGAATGACTAAACTGTCACGGCAACTCGACGGCTCGTCCGGTTCGCACTCGAGTGACAGACGGAGAGTAACTCTTTTGCGGGACCCCTACACACGTTCCCGTATGGACTGGCCACACGATCCCGACGGAGAGCAAGGCAGCGAAGGGATGCGCAAGTTTGACATGCGGATCATCGCCGACAAAGTCGACGAGGAAGCGGACTTCCCGCTCGATCGCGACGAGTTCGTCGCCGAACACGGCGACGACCCGATCCGAATCAACTACAAGCGGGTCGTTCCCATGAGCGAAATCTTCGAGTACATCGAGGACGAGGAGTTCGAGACGATTCTCGATATGCATAAAGCGGTCGGCGCAGCGATGCGCGCCGGTGACTTCTGGGAGTACCACCCGAAAGGTGCCAACCCCGAGAAGAAACACGCCTAACTGTCGGCTCGAGAGACCCGACGGTCGACTTTTCGACGCGCATCACGAATCTGGATTACGTATCACTTATACGATGGCGTTCGAAAGAATCGGTCACCGTGACTAATACGCAGGTGACGCTCTTTCAGATCGACAACTACGGGCCATGGACGGTGACCCCGGAGCCACGGAGGGAGGCAGACCTCCAGACGCTGCAGTCCCGGCTCTACGCCGACATCTCCCAGTTCGTCGGCAACCGTGACGGCTACGTCTTTTTCACCCGCTTCGATAACATGGTCGCCGTGACGAACGGCTGCTCGTTCGAGGACCACGAACTCCTTCAGGAGTCCGTCGGTAACCGCTACCCAGTGACGCTCAGCATCGGCGTCGCGACCGGTACGAACCCGGTTCAGGCGCTCGCCGACGCGACGGCACGCGTCCAAGAGGCTGGCAGCGCACAGGACAAGACCCGTCGGGAGTGTCTCGAGGGCCGGGTCATCGAGGACGGCCACCGAACTGACGACGACGTCCAGATCGCGCATTTCGACGTCGTCAACGCGACCGGCCAGTACACTGACGAACTCAACGCCTTCGATACGTTCATCGAGATCGAACAGGGGTATGCAGAGCTCATGCGACACATGCGCTATGCCCACGACAGCCTCTCGTTTTTCGTCGGCGGCGACAACATCATCGTCGTCTGTCCGGACCTCGAGGCAGCCGACTACGAGGAGGCGATCCACCACGTCAACGACGCCGTCGATGTCGAGTTGCAGGTCGGAGTCGGCCGCGGTAAGAGTGCCCACGACGCCGGCTTCGCCGCGAAACACGCGCTCGAAACGTGCCGTGCCGACGGCACCCGTGTCGAACTCGAGTTCTAGACGCCTCGAGACGGCGAATCACGAACCTTCGATGCGAGTTTGCTTAAGTGTAGCGGGGGTAGCTTTTAGCCTGTCTGTGGTAATGATTAACATATGGAATCGGAACTGTCCGTCAGGGATATCTTGGCGACTGAATACGTCGGCGTGAGCGAGTCGGACACCGTTCGCGGTGCAGTCGAACTCATGCGCGAGGAACGAGCGAGTTGCGTGCTCGTCGTCCGCGGCAGCGACCCGGTCGGTATCATGACCGAGTGGGACGTCCTCGGCGTCGTCGCCGACGACCACAAGCCGGACGAGACGACCGTCGGCGACGTGATGACGTCGCCGGTGATCTCGTTCGGGCCCGACCGAGCGCTCACCGACGCCGCCAGCACGATGGCCAGAGAGAACATCCGAAACATCGTAATCGAAGACGACGACGGTGTGCTGGGACTGGTGACCCAGCGGGACGTCATCGCTGCAGCGGGCTCGTTTCAGGCCACGATGACGCCGACGCGCTCGAACGGCCCACTCGAGGGCGAGCGGCCGGCTGACGACCGCCAGTCCCGGTCGAGTGCCGCCGCCGGCGACGAGTTCGAGTCGCCAGTGATGACGAACGGCGGTGACGAGTACACGACACAGGGGGTCTGTGAGGCCTGTGGCTCGCTTGCGGACTCGCTGTGGGAGTCGAACGGACAGCTCGTCTGTGCGGATTGCCGGACCGTGTAATCGACCGCTCGTGGTCACACCCCTCTACGACACCGTGTGTCTGTTCCGACATGACTGTGCCACAGTTGGTCCGTGATAGCAGTTACCGATCGTGATTTCTCCGATAGAAAGACCTTTCGGGGGTCGCGGTGGACTGTCGATAATGACCGATACCCTCGACGACCTCAACGTCGAAGGGACCACCGTCGGCGTCCGCATCGACGTCAATAGCCCAATCGGAGACGACGGCATGCTCGCCGACGATGCCCGACTACGCGCCCACGTTGACACGCTCTCGGAACTGATCGAGCGTGGCGGCCGGGTGGCCGTCCTCGCCCATCAGGGCCGTCCCGGCGGTGACGACTTCGTCACCCTTGAATCGCACGCCGATCGACTCTCGAAACTGCTCGACCATCCCGTCGACTACGTCGACGCCACGTTCAGCAAGGCCGCCCGCGAGGCCGTTTCGAACCTCGAGAACGGCGACTGCGTCGTCCTCGAGAACACGCGCTTTTACAGCGAGGAGTACATGGAGTTCGAACCCGAGCGAGCCGCTCAAACCCATCTCGTAACGGGGCTGGCACCGGTGCTCGACGCCTACGTCAACGACGCCTTCGCCGCGGCCCACCGCTCGCAGCCGTCGCTCGTCGGCTTTCCAACCGTCCTCCCCGGCTACGCCGGTCGCGTGATGGAATCCGAACTCGACACGCTCGGCACAATCGAAGAGACGCCCGAGCCCCGAATCTACGTCCTTGGGGGTGCGAAAGTCTCCGACTCGATCGACGTCGCCTGGAGCGTTCTCGAGAAGGGGCTGGCCGACCACGTCCTCACGACGGGCGTCGTCGGCAACGTCTTCCTCATCGCCGACGGCGTCGACCTTGGCGATGCGAGCTCCGATTTCATCTACGATCAGGGCTACTGGGACGAGATCGACCGCGCCGCCGACTTACTCGACGCCTACGGCGAACGGGTCGCGCTGCCACGTGACGTCGCCGTCGAACGCGACGGCCAGCGACACGAACTCGGCATCAACGCCTTGCCGCCACAGGACGACGAGGCCGCGATGGATATCGGGAGTTCGACGCTCGCTTACTACAGGCGCTTGCTCGAGGATGCGGGCACAGTGATCCTCAACGGGCCCGCCGGCGTCTTCGAAGACGAGGCTTTCGAGAAAGGGACCCGAACGCTCTACAACGCAGCGACGGACGTCGAGACGAGCATCGTCGGCGGCGGCGATACGGCCTCGGCCCTGCGTCAACTCGGTGTCGAGGGCTTCTCCCACGTCAGCACTGGTGGCGGTGCCGCGTTACGAATGCTCACCGCGGAACCGCTTCCCGCGGTCACGGCCCTCGAGAATGGCCCCACACACCAACAGCCAGCCGACGATTGAGCATGCGACCCACGGCGACATCGACGCCGTCGCGGACTGTTGGGTTCGTCTCGCTCGAGACCAGCGAGCGTACGGCTCGGTCGTCTGCGCCGATGACAACCGGGCGACGATGCGGGAGACTCTCGCGGCCTATCAGGTCAACGACGGCCTGCTCGTCGCCCGCGTCGACGGCCACCTCGTCGGCTTCGCCTCGTTTACCGTCGAACACGGCACGCTCGATCTCGATGTCACACGCGGCCACCTGTCGAACATCTACGTCGAGCCGAACTATCGCGGCCGTGGCATCGGCACCGCGTTGCTCGAGGCGGTCGAGGACGCGCTGGCCGACCGTGGGGTAGAGGCACTCGCCCTCGAGGTGATGGCCGACAACGAGGCGGCACGCCGGTTTTACGCTCGACAGGGGTACGACACCCACCGGGTCACAATGGCACGGTCGCTCACGGAGACGGCGTCGTCGAAAAACGATACACACTCAAAGGAGGACCACTAATCGAAGACTGCGCCAGGGGAGCATGGGTGGTTCATGCACTCGACTTGTAATCGAGACTCCCGGGGTTCAAATCCCCGCCCTGGCTTGAGACGGATTGCTGTCCCGATGTTCCACCGATCGCCACACGGGTTGGCGATCGGCGGAACGTAACTCCAGGAACCCGTATGAGACGTTTTCGTTGACACTGAAAGGGAGTGACGACCTCAGGTACTGCCCACGACTTCGCGAGGTCGTCACTGGTGGTGTCTCAGTCAGCTGTGAAAGACGAGGGCCGATATCTCAGAGTGAGAACGCCATTCGTGGCAACGACTGGTGTTCTACCCCCGCCCTCTGTGAGAACGTGATAGACTGTGATAATTCTACAGCCAAAGCATGTTGGGTGAGTTGCCGTTGGGCGGGCGGTCGGCGGATATCCGACTCGCTCGAGGCGAGTCAGAGGAATTCAGTCTCGAGGTCATCGCCGTCGGGGTCGATACCGGGAACGATCGTGTCCCACAGCGGGTCTGACGTGACCGTCCCATCGCCCGTAATCACCCACGGGATGAGCTGGCAGAAATCACAGCGACCGCTGGCGACGGCGAGCGTCGCCGTATCCGACGCACCCGAGACGTCGCTCACGTCGAGCAGTCGATCAGCCTGACTGAGCCACCAGACGACGCGCTCGAGGTTCTCGTCCGGATCAGTGACATCGACCTCGAGTGTTGTCCCCTCGGGACTGAGTTCGAGGGTTCCTGGCTCCGGCCGTGTCGCGTCGATCGTGGGTGACTCGAGTCCGTCCGGTGTGACGGTGACTGTCCAGTTCGCCCGGTACTGCTCGCCATCGACGTCGACGCCGGCAACGACTTCGTAGGACTCCTCATGCGCGTCGTTGTCGTCGGTTTCGAACGTCTCCTGCCAGTAATGGGCGTCCTGTTCGACGTAGTAGACGCCCTGCCACGGATCTGCCAGCGTATCGCCGACGTTCTCGCCGTCGATCCACCACGTGGTCGTCTGGCCGGCATCGGGCTCGACGGCCCCGACTTCGAAGTGAACCGTCGTCTCCGACTGGACGGCCAGTTCGGGGTCGGGAAACTGCAGTTCAGAATTCAGTTCGTTGGTCGGGCGGAGGCGAACGGTCCGTTCGTCGGCGTCGCCGTTGATTTCGGCCCGGACCGTCACCTCGTCGTCGTCCGAGACGGGTTCGGTTCGGTAGCTCGAGGGAAACGGCCGTTCGCGCTCGCCGGGACCGATGGTGAGCGTGACGTTCCCCACCGGCTCGCCATCGACGAAACACTCGAGCGTCGGCCGGATCGCCTCATCGGTCAGGTTCTCAATCTCGACGGTCCACTCGAGGAGGGCTCCGCCGGTAATCTCGTCCGGGAGTTCGACGATGCGGACGGAGACTGGTGTCTCTTCGCCGTCGGCAGAGCCAGTGTCAGCGTCGGTGTCGGATGCACCCTCGTCTGCGGTGGTGGTGTCGGCTGTGTCGTCGCCGAGCGTTGCGGTCCCGACGGCCGCAGCCGGAACGAGGCTCCCTACTGTAACCGCTCGGAGAAGCGTTCGCCGATTCACGTCTCAACCCTCATACCGACTCTCAATCCGAAATCACAGCATAAGTGCGTGCCATCGTTGTCCAGTCAAATTGGACATTGGAAACGCATGAACACTCCAGTCGTTCCGATGGTAGAGCTTACAGGACTGTTGTGTCCGCATAACGCCGAGGCGACCGTTCCACGCTCGGCGACTCGAGCGACGTTCGAGCGACACGGACATCGAACAGCGACAGGACGCGAGAGCGACGGAAAAAGCGACACCTATAGTAGCCACTGAACGTCAGTGCACACCTGACCGCACGATGGCTGTGCGGTCAGTGTGTAAATCGGTTCAGTTGTTACTATAGAGCCGATCGGACGATCGTTCGTGCTGCCTACTCGGCACATCTCGCGATCCGCGCGTCCCCCGAGAGCGCGTCGACGTGGACGTGGACAGTCAACCCGTCGGTTTCGAACGGGACGATCCACGAGGCGCTCGTTCGGTGTGGGTCCTCGAGCACCGTTGGCTCGTCCGCCCTGACCGCGTCGGCCTCGGCTGCGAGGGTCTTGCGGGCGATCCGTTCGGCCTCGGCGGCGTCGGTGATCCGTATCTCGTCGGTCAGGCGGACGGTCACGACCGGGACGTCGGCCATGCGGACGACGCGTTCGGTGACACTGCCGACCAGCACCCGATCGAGGCCGGTTCGGCCCTGTGTCCCCATGACGATCATGTCGACGTCGTGGTCGTCGGCGTACGCGAGGATTTCCTCGTGCGGAACTCCCTGTTCGACCGCCGTGACGGCCTCCACGCCGTCTCGAGTCGCTTCGGCCTCGATCCGTTCGACAGCGCGGTGGGCGGCGGGCGTCGCGGCGTCGTTCTGGAGCGTCCCGAGCGGGCCTTCGGGCACGACCGAGAGGGCATGAATCGTCGCCCCGAACCGGTCAGCGATCGTCAGCCCGTGGGTGATGGACTGGCGCGTTCCGTCGCTCCCGTCCGTCGGAACGAGGACGTTCTGATACATTACTGCGGCGTTAGGAGCACGGACGTAATAGCGTGCCGGCTACATTCGAACGGCACTCGCAGACGACTCCCGTGTCCCAGAACCGGATCGGTACTCTCCTCGAGAACCGGGCAATCTCGATACCATTTGGTAATTCTTTTCACGATGTATGCAAACGTAGCTCACGTCGCATGACAAATCTTGTCACAAATCTCGCGGCCGCCGTCGATGAGTACGGTGGAAATACCGCGATCGGCTATCAGGGGACCGAAACGAGTTACGAGGAGTTCTGGGGGCAGACGGGTGCCTTTGCCACTGCGCTTGCAGAACACGGCGTCGGAGCCGGTGATCGGGTCGCGATCTATCTGCCGAACGTGCCGCCGTTTCTGATCGCGTTCCACGGGACGCTTCGCGCCGGTGGGGCCGTCGTTCCGATGAATCCGCAGTACAAAGCCCGCGAGATCGGCCACCTGCTCGGCGACAGCGAGGCCGCAGTCGTCGTCGCGTTGGCCGATCTGGTCCCGTTCGTCAACGCGGTCAAAGACGACACGAGCGTCGAACACGTCGTCAGCGTTGGTGGCGAGGCGGAGGGCGCAACCGCGCTCGAGGACTTCCTCGAGCCCGGCGATCCCGATATCGTCGAGCGAGCCGACGACGACGTGGCGGTACAGCCCTATACGTCAGGAACGACTGGCCAACCCAAGGGCGTCCAGCTCACCCACAAGAACCTCGCCTCGAACGCCCAATCCGCAGCCGAGCTCATCCCCGACGGGATTCGATCGGACGACAAACAGCTCGGCGTCCTCCCGCTGTTTCACATCTACGGCATGACCGTCGTGATGAACTCGACGCTGTTCAACGGCGGGGCGTTCTACCCGCTGCCGTCGTGGGACGCACAGGAAGCCGTCTCGGTGATCGAAGACGAGGAACTGACGCTGATGCACGGCGTCCCGGCGATGTACAACGACATCATCAACCAGCCGAACGCCGAGGCGTTCGACCTCTCGTCGCTACGGCTGTGTGGCGTCGGCGGTGCCGGCATCCCGGTCGAGGTACTGCGTCGATTCGAAGAACTGTACGAGCCGAAGCTCTACGAGGGCTACGGGCTGACCGAGACGAGCCCGGTCACGCACTTCAACAGCCCGGTCAAAGGCCGCCGCGTCGGCAGCATCGGCAAGACCGTCCCCGGCGTCGACTCGCGGGTCGTCACGGACGCGTTCGAGGACGTCCCACCGGTCGAGGACGGGCCAGTCGACGAGGACGAGGCGAATCTCGACGAGATCACCGGCGAAATCGTCGTCGCCGGGCCGAACGTCATGAGCGGCTACTACGGGCTGCCCGAGGCCAACGAGGCAGCGTTCACCGAGGACGGCGGCCGAACGTGGTTCCACACGGGCGATCTGGGTTATCGCGACGAAGACGGCTTCTTCTACGTCGTCGACCGGGAGAAACACATGATCGTCACCGGCGGCTACAACGTCTACCCGCGGGAGGTCGAGGAGTTGCTCTTCGAGCACGAGGCGGTCGCCGACGCCGCCGTCGCCGGGATACCCGACGAGCGCCGCGGCGAAACCGTCAAAGCGTTCGTCGTCCCCACGCCCGACGCCGACATCACCGAAGCCGAACTCAAGGAGTACTGCCTGACGAATCTCGCGGAGTACAAACACCCGCGTGAGATCGAGTTCGTCGAGGAACTCCCGCGGACGACGACCGGCAAAGTCCAGAAGTTCAAACTCCGCGAACGAGAGGAGCGTGCGGAGGGCACGGAGCCGGAAACGGAGGCCGAGTGATGGCGCTCGGTGAGGCAGTCCAACTCGAGATCAAGGCAGATGGGCCGGCGACCATCACGCTCGATCAGCCGGACCGCCGGAACGCCCTTTCGGAGGCGATCGCCACCGGCATCTCGGAAGCCTTAGACGAGATCGAGGGCAGCGACGCCCGCTGTGTCCTCCTCGAGGGATCGGGCGGCTCGTTTTCGGCCGGCGGCGATATCGAGCGGATGGTCGAGGGGATTCAGCGTGACGTGCCGATCGACGAGCGCGTGCGCGCCCTCGAGCGGTCGACGAACGAACTGATCGGTCGGCTGGTGTCGGTTCCCATTCCGACGATTGCGCTCGTCGACGGAGCTGCCGTCGGCGCTGGCGCGAACCTCGCACTCGCGTGTGACATGCAACTGGCGAGCGAACGGGCCGCGTTCGGCTTCGTCTTCCGACAGGTCGGGCTGAGCGTCGACGCCGGCACCTCCTACCTGCTCCCGCGCGTCGTCGGCGAGAACGTTGCCAAAGAACTCGTCCTCACGGGCGACATTATCGGGGCCGATCGGGCACACGAGCTCGGCCTTGTAAATCACGTTTATGATACCGATGAGTTCGACGAGGCCGTCGAGACGTTCGTCGAGAAAATCGTCTCCGGTCCGCCGGTCGCGTTGCGCCACGCCAACCGACTGCTCGGTGAGGGCCTCGAGAAATCCCTCGAGCAGGCACTCACCGATGAAGCGGTCGCACAGGGGATCGCCTTCGCGACGGACGATCACGAGGAGGGTGTGACTGCGTTCTTCGAAGATCGCGAGCCCGAGTACGAGGGTCGCTGACGACACCGGCGACAGCCGACTCGAGCGCGGGCAGACCGGGAGGTCGGGACCGTCTCACTCGGTCGGGTCACCACGAGTGCCGGTTGAAACCAGCGTCGACACCCGCGCGTTCTCCTTGAGTGAGAGGCCGCCACCGGCAACTGACAGCGGCAACAACGGCAGGTGATCACGGACCTGTACCGAGGGATGGGAGCCGCCGCGGGCGAGCAGTTCGTTTCGCGGCTGGAGCAAGAGCGGCTCGTCGAGGCCGGTCAGAAACTCGTTGTGCTGGATGACGTACTGGCCGCCCTCGAGGTGCCACCAGCCGAACTCGTCGTCCGGGTTTCGAGGGTCGGTCGCCACCGGCTCGAGGTCGGCGTCCTCGAGTTCGTCACCGCCGAAATCGAGTCGGCCGGGGGCGGCGACCTCGTACACTGCGCTGACGGTCAGATCGATGCCATAGTCGTGAACCTGCGTCGGTTCGTACACGAGGTTATCGACGGCGTCGGCGAGTGGATTTTCGGCAGACATTTCGGTTGCCCTGACGGTTTCGAGTGGCAAAAACGTGGTCCTCGAGCGGTCGGGTGATCGTCCGTTCGAACCGTCCCGACTCGAGAGCCGACAGAACGGATACACATATGCACCGCCGACGCGACGGCACGCACAATGGCACAGCTCGAGTCCATCCGTGTCTATCCGATCAAGTCTCTCGACGGGGTTACGGTCTCCGAGGCCGAGATCGTCGAAAACGGCGGCCTGTCGTGGGATCGACGGTACGCGATCGTCGAACAGTCGCCGAAGTCGGCGACAGGGGCCGAGCCGAGCGGTCGGTACGTCAACGGGAAACGAGAGCGACGGGTCCACGGCCTCGAGGCGACGTACGATCTCGAGCGCGAGACGGTCACCGTCGGCGAACGTGACGGCGACGAGCGCCACACGTTCCACCTCGACCTCGATCGGGACGGACTCACCGCTTGGCTCTCGGAGTTTTTCGGCTACCCGGTCGATCTCGTCCGCGACGACGAGGGTGGGTTTCCGGACGACACGGACGCCTCGGGACCGACGGTGATCAGCACGGGTACGCTCGAGGCGGTCGCCGGGTGGTATTCGGGGATCGACGCCGTGGAGATGTGTCGGCGGTTACGCCCGAATCTGGTTCTCGACGCGCCTGCGTTCTGGGAGGACCGCCTCTACGAGGCACCCGGTCGGGTCGTCCCCTTCGACCTCGGTGCGACCACACTGCAGGGAGTCAATCCGTGTCAGCGGTGTGTCGTTCCGACGCGAGACCCCGACACGGGCGAATCGACCGACGGGTTTCGAGAAACGTTCGTCGAGCGGCGAGCGGCGACCCTGCCCGAGTGGGCCAGCGAGGACTGGTTCGACCACTACTTCCGACTGATGGTCAACACACACGTCCCCGACGCTTCGCAGGGGGCGACACTCAAAGCCGGCGACGCCGTCACCGTCGGCGAGAATCGACACCAGTAACCCGTACGACACATCCGACGAGGTCGCCCTCAAGACGAGCACAGGCGGGTGGCCTACGACCGGATCAGTTCGGTGTTTCGCATCTCGCCCCCGCAGCGCTGGCACGTACTGAGGAGTGCATCCGCGACCGTCTCCCGGCGGCGACAGACGACACACTCGTACTCGAGTGGTTCAGCAACAGACATGATACCGTGTATGTGTTGAGGTATGTTAACTCTTTCCGTGGTAACTCGGCAGATCGACCGGGTGTGACGGTTCGAGCGTACGACTGACTACTGTCTGTCCGTGCCGGTGTGATCCTGTGTGCGATTTCGCCGGGACCGAAGTCTGTCTGCCTACTCGAGGAGCCAGAGCACTGCTCCGAGTCCCGTCGCAGCAATGATCGTGGCTGCAAGCAGCCAGAACGCGGTCCGGAAGCCGGCCGTTTCAGAGAGCGTACCGACGATTGCAGGCGCAATCGCTCCCGAACCCATCAGCAGTGTTCGGACCACCCCAAGCCCGCCGCCGGCGATGTCATCGGGGATCATCGACATCAGATACGCTCCTCGAACGGGTCGAAAGCCGTGTGCACCGATTCCGACGGCAACGAGTGCAGCGCCGAGCACGACCGGCCCGACTGTTCCTGTCAGCGAGATAAACGTGACCAGTGCAAGCGAGGCGAGCCCGAGCGTTGCGGTGATGATCGGGAGTCGACCGATTCGGTCGCTGAGATCTCCCGTGACGAGCTGGACCAGACTCGCCAGAAAGAGCGCGCTGTAGAGCACGCCTGCGACGGCGTCCGTCAGCCCGGCTTCCTGCGTGAGATACAGCGGGGCGAACGCGACGAACCCATTGTACGTGAACGAAAACAGGACCGTCAGGAGTGCAAACACCGAAAATCGCCAGTCTCGAAAGAGCGTGACGTACTGGCCAACGCCGGCTGTCGACGTCGTCGACACGGCGCCGCCGTCGGACTCACTCGGCAGGCGTTGTGGAACACGGACCCGGAACAGTACGGCGAGACCGACACCAGCGAGACCGGTGAGCAGAAAGATGAGTCGCCAACTCTCACCGAACGCAAACGAGATGCCCGCAACGACGACCACCGCCGCAGGCGCGACCACACCGCCGAACGCACCGAACGTATCGAGGACGCCGAGCGCCCGCCCCGTTCGAGACGGGTACGCTCGAGACAGTAGCCGAACGGCGACCGTCTTGTGTGCGCCGGTTCCAGCACCCATAACGAGCATCGCGCCGACGAGGGCGAGAAACGGTGAGTCGACGGTGAGCGCGAGCGAAGCGGTCGCTGCGAGGAGGACGCCAGTGGTGATGACGATGACCGAGCCGAGTCGATCAGCGAGAACGCCGGAGGGAAACTGCATCGCTGCGTAGACGAGCATGAAGCCGGTAAACGCCGTTCCGAGAGCCGCGTTCGAGACGCCGTAGCTCGTCTGGAACGAGCCAAACAGCGGCGGGAACGCGTATCGAAGAAACTTCCCGAGAAACCAGATCGCCGCGGTTACCACGAGCACGTCGTAGTGTGTGACTCGACCGGCCATCGTCCGAATCGACGTGTCGTTCACACTCGATGTAGACCGGTGGAGAACCGAGTACGCACCGATTTGACGACTCGAGTGATCGTCCACCCCGCTCGCACACTCAGAGAAACCCACATACTAATGTGATTAAATACCACACATGTGTACTAGTTCTTAACCGATCAACGTTATATGGGAGTTAGTGCCAGTATCCAGTACCGATGGCAGTGAACACCACCGCGACTTGGAATGATCCGATTAGCTGTCCGTTCTGTGGGGACGAACTCGCCTCACCCGGTGCTGGATTCATCGATCACATCGACGGAAACGCCGACTGTGAAGACGGGTTCGAGCACTGGCGAGCGAACATCGCCGGTGACCTCGCCGGCGAATGGTCCGGCTAGAACCCGCTTATCCCGACCCGCCGACGGCATTTTCCTCCTCTCGGTTGCTTTTCTCTCGATGGGGTCGTGACGCGCCGTCACGTCAGTCAGCGTGTCGCTCGAGAGAGACGATAACAGTCCGTCTCAGTCAAAATCCGGCAGGTCTTCCGGTGGTTCGTACTCGGCTTCCCAGTCGATGTAGTCCGCTTTGAGCACCTCCGAGACGATCTGTCCGAACTCGGTCAGTTCGGCGTTGATCGAAGAGACGGTTCCCCACGTATCGAGTTCGGGGTGGTACTCTCGAGTCTGCCAGTCTTCGGGAATGCCGGGAGCGTGATAGCCGACGCGGTCGGCGAAGTCGTCCCAAAAGAAGTCAAATTCGGCGAAGAGGTCGAGGTCGCGGGCGATGTCGTACGCTCGCGCCTCGAGATCGGCGTCCGCAACCCACACCTCGAACGCTTCCTCCCAAGCACCGTCCTCGAGGAACGCCTGGAGGTCCTCACGGCGGTAGTCGATCTCGGTGCCATCACCGCTGATCGTCGCGTCCTCGTACTCGTTTGGATCGACGAACTCCAGTTCCGGCGGCGCAGGGGGTTCGACCTCGAGTGTCATAGACGGGTGTACGGACGGTTTGCGGATAAGAATTCCCACCCGATCGCTCGACGGTGATCGTCGACTGCGATCGAACCCTACAGTTATTCCCGTCCAGTGTCAACACGTAGTCATGGGGAGTGAGACCGGCAAGAACCGCTACAGCCTCACGGAGATCTTCGCGATCAAGTTCGTCCTCGCCGACATTCTCATTATTGCCGTGTTGTTGTTGGCCGGGCCGTGGTTCGCACTCGCGATCACGGCGTTGCTCGTCGTCAGCGTCTTTCTCGTCTGGTATCTCACCCAGCGTGTCGACCGTGTCGACTCCGACACCGAGACGGCCGCCTCCAGCCGAACGGCGGCCGAACGCGATCCCGTCACGAAACTGCAGGAGCGGTACGCGGCCGGCGACCTCTCCGATGCCGAGTTCGAGGCCAAACTCGAGCGGCTAATTGACGCCAACGAGCGGGCCGACGCTGCCGGAGTCGAGACGGCAGCACTGGACCTCGAGCGCGCCGAATGAATCCGTGTGTCGGTCGTCTCCGTTCGGTTCGCCCCGATCCCAACACTCAATCGCCAGTCGGCCCTAGGGACTCGCAATGACCCAGTACGAGGCCGCGATCCTCGACGTCGACGGCACCATCGTCCGTGGCGAGGAGTTACTGCCAAACGTAACCGACGGGCTCTACGCCCTCGAGGACGCCGGCATCGACCGCCTCCTGTTTTCGAACAATCCGACGCGGGGAAGCGACCACTACGGATCGAAACTCGAGCCGTATGGCATCGAGATCGATCCCGACACCGTGTTGACCTCGGCGACCGTCTCGGCGGCGTATCTCGCGACGAACCATCCCGACGAGCGCGTCTATCTCGTCGGTAGCGATCGACTCGAGGCGATCCTCAGCGAAGCGGCCATCGAAGTGACTGATGACCCCGACGGAGCCGATGTCGTCCTCGGCTCGTTCGATACGGACTTCTCGTACGGCAGCCTCTGGGACGCATTGTGCGCCCTCGAGGACGACGTCCCGTTCTACGGGACCGATCCCGACGCGACGATTCCCGTCGACGACGGAGAAATCCCCGGCACCGGAGCGATCCTCGCCGCGATGGAAGCCGTCGCCGGCCGGGAACCCGACGCGATCCTCGGCAAACCCTCGTCGATCGCTGCCACAGCCGCGATGGATCGCCTCGGTGTTGCTCCCGAGCGAACACTCGTTGTCGGCGACCGACTCGACACCGACATCGCGCTGGGCAGTCGGGCCGGGATGACGACCGCACTCGTTCAGACTGGGGTTACAGATCAGGCCACACTCGAGTCAGCGACGATCCAGCCGGACTACGTCCTCGAGTCGCTTGCCGACGTCGAGACGTTGCTGTAGACAAAGCGGCGACGGAAGGTGGCAGTGCTGCAGACTGTGGATATAAGAGACATATTTATCCGTAATAGTCGCGATAGTCGTCATATGGACCTTCAGAACGCGAAATCCCGTCTCAAACACGTCCTGCTTCGAGCCCGATACGCCGCGATCGGTGCCGCAGCCGGTGCCGCGATCGGTGCCGTCTTCAGTCGAAACGCCGCGAGCACCGGCGGCGCGATCGGCGCACTGATCGGTGCGACGGTCGCAGACACGCGCGACACCGCAAGCGCGCTCCTCGAGGACGCCAGAGAAAACGAGTTCAGTCCACTGTCGACCGACGACGAGCAGAACTGACCCGGCGACTCACGTATCGAACCCGACCGGTAGATGTATACAGCAGTCCCGTGATTGGATTTACTAGTGCTGCGTAGTCCGATACTGGTAAAAGTCCCGACCGAGTTGAATCGCTAATGAGCGATGCAGGCGATGCCGGCGTGCCGGAACCCCCGGAGCCGTCAGCGGACGAGGAGGGGTCTATCCACGTTCTCGGGACGGCACACGTCTCGCAGGCGAGCGTCGACGACGTACACGAAACGATCGACCGGGAAAACCCGGACGTCGTCGCCGTCGAACTCGACGAGGGCCGGTACCGTCAGATGCAAGGCGGCACCCCGGACGACATCGAGGCGAAAGATCTGCTCTCGGGCAACACCGTCTTCCAGTTTCTGGCCTACTGGATGCTGTCTTACGTCCAGTCGCGACTCGGAGAGAAGTTCGATATCGAACCCGGGTCGGATATGCGTGCGGCAATCGAAGCCGCCGAACGCAACGACAGCGGCGTTGCCCTCGTCGATCGAGACATTCAGGTGACGATCCAGCGGTTCTGGCGTCGGCTTTCGTTCACCGAGAAGTTGAAGATGGTCGGTGGACTCGCCCTCGGCGTCACCGACCCGCGAACCATCGGGCTCGCTCTCGGGTCCATCGCCGGACTCGTGGTGGGCCTCGTCTTCGCTGCGTTTCTCGCCCCACTGTTGGGGCTCGGTGAGCTGTTCTTGCTCGGTGTTACCGAGACAACCACCCTGCAGTACGTCGGCGCCGCCGTCGGCGGTGCGCTCGGTGGCGCACTGATCGGGCTGCTCTTTTTGCCCTCCCTCGAGACGACCGGTGAGTCGGCTGGTGGGCTTCTCGATGGCCTTACCATACGGATACTGGCTGGTATCGGTCTCGGGATCAGCGCCTGTCTCGCGTTGGTTACAACCGGAACCTTCGTCGGTCCGTTCTCGGCTGGAAACTTCGAGAGCGCCGGTGTCTACGCGATTCGCGGGACGGTTGGCGTCCTCGCCGGGCTTGGAATCGGCGTCGTCATCGGTGGCCTCCTCGGCCTGCTCCTCGAGGCCGGTGGGAGCGATGTCGAAGATATCGACGAAGTCGACATCGAGGAGATGACCGACGGCGACGTCGTCGCCGCGATGATGGAGGAGTTTCGTCGGTTCAGCCCTCGCGGGGCAAACGCCCTGATCGACGAGCGTGACGCCTATATTGCCCACCACCTTCACGACCTCAGACAACAAGGATACGACGTCGTCGCCGTCGTCGGTGCCGGACACAAAGCCGGGATCGAACGCCATCTCGAGACCCCATCGGGAATCCCCACCCTCGAGTCGCTCTCCGGGACGGCCTCCAAACGCCGGTTCTCGCCGCTGAAAATCGCCGGTTATCTGGTCATGATCGGCTTCCTTGGCTTTTTCTTCCTGCTGATTATGGCCGGCGTACAGGACCTCTTCTTGCTCCAGTTGTTCGCGGCGTGGTTCCTGTTCAACGGCTTTTTCGCGTTCACGCTCGCCCGACTCGCCGGCGCACGCTGGACCAGCGCGGGCGTCGGTGGTGCAATCGCATGGCTGACCAGCATCAACCCGCTGTTGGCCCCCGGTTGGTTCGCCGGCTACGTCGAACTCAGACACAGACCCGTCAACATCCGGGATATCCAGACGCTGAACGAAATCGTCGGCGACACCGACCGCCCGGTAGGCGAGGCCATCTCCGAGATGTTCGAAGTGCCGTTGTTCCGGCTCATCATGATCGTCGCGCTGACCAACATCGGGAGCCTGATCGCGACCCTGTTGTTCCCGATCGTGGTGTTGCCGTGGCTGGCACCGGAGATCGGTGGCGTCGACGCCCTCTTCGGCGAACTGCTCACCGGGGCTGAAAACACCCTCGAGTTACTCAGAGGGCTGCTGGCATGAGCCTTCGAACGCGCCAACGGTCCGAACCGGAGTTGCAGTTCAGCGACAAGGAACTGTTCGACCTCGCGCTGGCGTGGATCACGCTTTCGGTCGCGTTCGCGCTGTTGTTAGCACCGATTCATCGAGCACAACTCAGCGTCGGCTACTTCGGCGCGATGGTCGGGTTAAGTTTCGTCACCGTCGGCGTCGCCTTCCTGCTGCACGAACTCGCACACAAGGTCGTCGCGATTGAGTACGGCCAGATCGCCGAGTTCCGGGCGGATTACCAGATGCTGTTTCTGGCGATCATGAGCGCCCTCGTTGGCTTTCTCTTTGCCGCCCCGGGAGCCGTCTACCACCGGGGTCGGATCACGACGAAACAAAACGGCCACATCGCACTCGCTGGCCCGCTGACGAATCACCTCCTCGCAGTGTTGTTCTTCCCACTTATGGTGTTTCCCGGCCTGCTCGGAACGGTTGGCCATCTCGGCGTGCTCATCAACCTCTTTCTCGCCGCGTTCAACATGATCCCGTTCGGTCCCCTCGACGGGAAGTCGGTCCTCGAGTGGAACAAGCCGGTCTTTGCCGTCGTCTTCGTGATGAGTCTGGTGTTGGTCGTCGGCTTCTATCTGGTGTTCGGACTGTTCTGACACCGGACGGAGCCCACCCGCGGACCGTTCAACCGGTGTTCTTTTGCTCACCCCGGGAGGTCGTTCAGACATGACCGATCCAACGGCCGATGACGCTGAAACGGAACAGCTCACCTACGCCGACACCGGCGTCGACATCGAAGCCAGCGAAGACGCGACGGCAGCGCTGCTCGAGGCCTTCGGCAGCGACCTGATGACCGAGTACGCGGGCCTGCTCGATATCGGCGACCGCTATCTCGCCCTCGCGACCGACGGCGTCGGCACGAAACTCATGGTCGCCGAAGCCATCGATGACTTCTCGACGATCGGCATCGACTGCATCGCGATGAACGTCAACGACCTCGTCGCCGCGGGCGTCGAACCCGTTGCCTTCGTTGATTATCTCGCGATCGACGAACCCGACGACGAACTCACCAACGAGATCGGCGAAGGGCTCGCCGTCGGCCTCGAGGAATCCGGCATGACCCTCCTCGGCGGTGAAACCGCCGTCATGCCCGAAGTCGTCAAAGGATTCGACCTCGCCGGCACCTGTGTCGGCCTCGCCGGCAAAGACGAGATCCTCGAGGGGGAGGCACAGGTCGGTGACGTCCTCGTCGGCTTCGCCTCGAACGGCGTCCACTCAAACGGCCTCACGCTCGCTCGCGAGGCAGTCACACGCAACCACGAGTACACCGACACGTTCCCCCACGACGACGAGCGAACGATCGGCGAGGAACTGCTCCGACCGACGCGACTCTACACGGAGCTGCTCGAGGCGATGCGCGAACACGGCGTTCGGGCGGCGGCCCACATCACGGGTGGCGGCTGGACGAACCTGCTCCGGATGGGCGACAACGAGTACGTAATCGACGATCCGTTCCCGGCCCAGCCGATTTTCGAGTTCATTCAGGACGAAGGAAACGTCACGGACGAGGAGATGCACCGGACGTTCAACATGGGGACCGGGTTCGTCGTCGCCGTCCCCGAAGACCGTGCCGAGGAACTCGTCGCCGACACCGATGGACGGATCATCGGCCACGTCGCGGCGGGTAAGTCGGTCGAGATCCGCGGGCTCTCGCTGACCTGAGCCGGGAGCACGCGACCCAGCCGTTGTGTATGACTTTTTTGGAGGTCGAAACCCGTCGGAGCGTGTAGACCGTATCAGACCGCCTGAACAGGGATCTCAGTGAGACGGATAACCCGCTCAGTGACGCTCCCGAGCGGCGTTCCCCGATCGTTGGTCGCGCCCCGCCGGCCCATCACGATCAGGTCTGTGTCGTGTCGGTCGGCGTGTGACGTAATTTCCACCCAAGGAAGCCCCCGACAGCACTCGGTATCGACCTCGAGGCCGAGCTCCTCCGCACGCGCTTCGACCTCTGCAAGCATCTCGGTCGCCTCGTCCTCGACTTTCTCGTGTTCGGCTTCGACACTGCCGAGTGCTGGCGGTTGTCCGTGACGCCGTTCGTCGACGACGTAGAGACAGACCACCCTTGCGTCGTACTGTGTGGCGAGGTCGAGTCCCTGCTCGATGCCTCGAGCGGCCTGTTCGCTGCCGTCGGTCGGAATGAGGATCGTATCGTACATGTCCGGTTACCAAGGTGATGATTCGAGACGACACGTAGTAAAGCTGGTACCAATTCTCAAAACATAGAAATCAACGCATCGTCACGTGCATCTCGGAACGGCGGGACACGACCGCCGGAACTGCGTATAAAGTTAGGCTCACCAAAACCTTTTTAGATTTAGGCCCGCCTAACAACTCCTAATGGACGTGCCCGCCCGCAGGGAAGATACGACGCCCCACGACGAACCCGACACACCGGCAATGATCGTTACCAGCCACGAAACCCGCCCCGGAAAGCTCGTTTTTACCGAACGCGACAACACTGACGGCTGGATCGCGACGGATTTCGCTGTCGACCTCGAGCGATGACCACGTCGCCGAGACGGAACTGAGTTTTCGTCGGTCGCCCGGAGACGGTTTCCGGCCGACGACGTCACTTGTCGGTGCTCGTGGTTACCGCGTCTCGAGTCGCACACCGCTTGGACCGCGACTGAGCGTGGTGTGGACGTGGACTGCTACGTATCGCGTGGAAGAACCGTGTTATCTGCGCGGTCGAAAAACGATCCGCCAACCGTTGTCGTCCGACTCGTTACTTCGTGGCCTCTTCGAGCACCAGCGTATCGTCCTCGAGGTAGTGCTCGAAGTGGTGGCCGTCTTCCTCGAGCGTGACGAGGATCTCACGCAGGAGTTCAGCGGTGGCGTAGTCGCCAAGGTTTTCGGCGAGTTCGATGCTGTCGCGCATTGACTCGATGATGTCGCCGTACATCTCGAGGTCGTTTTGGAACATCGTCCGGACGTCGTAGACGTCCTCGCCCTCGAACTCGACGGTCGCCCGCCGTTCCTGTGCGGTCGGCCCGGAGACGGGGACACCGCCGAGCGCCTGTGTGCGCTCGGCGATGACGTCTGCGCCTTCCTCGACGTGTTCGTACGACTCTTCTAGGAACTCGTGGAGCGGGAGGAACTCCGCGCCTTCGACGACCCAGTGGTGCTTTTTGAGCTGGTGATACAGTACGTACGCGTTCGCTAGCTCCGTGTTCAGCGCGTCGACGATCTGTTCGGCTTTGTCTTGCTCGAGACGGAGTTCGTTCGCTTCGACGGCATCGGCTTGTTGACGGACGGTCTTCTGGGTGCTCATCGTATCGTATCAGTACACGCGCATTCCACTTAAAGATTCCCCATGACAAAATAATTCTTCGTTGTATGGGAAATCAGATTTCCTCAGAGGGCACTATCTTTTCCGTATCTGCACTCGGTCGACGCTGGTGCTATCATACAACACAATTGTATTTTTTCAGGTATGAGTAAACATTTTTAGTGTGGAGGTTCAAAGCGTTCATATGGCAACGAGAGTCGCACAGCGGAGAGAGCGGATCTACGTCGACGGGGAGTGGCTCGAGACCGAGAGCACGATTTCGGTTTCGGATCTCGCCGACGGTGGCAACTTCGCACAGGTCGCCGCCGCGGACCCGGCGACGGCACACACCGCACTCGAGGCGGCCCACGAGATCAAACCGGAACTGCGCGAGACGACGGTCGTCGAGCGCGCGAAGTGGTGTGAAACGATCGCTGAGGGCCTTCGCGAGCGCGAAGAGGAACTCGCAGAGATCATCGTCCGAGAAGCTGGCAAGCCGATCTCGTCGGCCCGCGGCGAGGTCGAACAGGCCGCGACGCGGTTCGACCGTGCAGCCGAAGAGGCGCGCAACATCGTCAGCAAAGGCGAGTATCGCGAAGGTTCGACCGAGGGCCACGAGGGCTGGCAGGCGATCGTCAAACACGAGCCAATCGGTGCAGTGCTCTGTATCACGCCGTACAACTATCCGCTGGCCACGACGGCATTACAGGTTGCCCCTGCACTCGCCGCCGGCAACAGCGTCCTGCTCAAACCCGCGAGTAAGACGCCGATCTCGGCGGCAGTCCTCGCGGACGTCATCGCCGACGTCGACGGGATTCCGGACGGGGCGTTCAACTTCGTCCCCGGCGAGGCAAGCGAGATCGGGGACCTGCTGTCGGGCGACGACCGCATCAACGCAATCGCGATGACCGGCTCGTCGGGCGCTGGCAAACACGTCGCCCGCGAGAGCGGGATGGTCAACCTGCATATGGAACTCGGCGGCAACGCGCCGGCGATCGTCTTCGACGACGCCGACCTCACCGACGTCGCGGGTAACTGCGCGAAGGGGTCGTTCAAGTACGCCGGCCAGCGCTGCTCGGCCATCTCGCGCGTGCTCGCCCACGAGGACGTCCACGACGATCTCGTCGACCTGATTGACGGCCAGATGGACGCCTGGCAAGCCGGCGACCTCTTCGACGAGGACACCGCGCTCGGCCCACTCATCTCCGAAGATCAGGCCGACTGGGTCGAGGAACTCGTCGAGGACGCCGTCGAGAAGGGAGCCGAAATCGTCCGCGGCGGGACTCGTCGCGCGCCCGAGGGCGTTCCGGATGAACTCGGCAGCCAGTTCTTCGAGCCGACGCTGCTCGCGAACGTCCCCCACGACGCCCGTATCGTCGACGAAGAGCAGTTTGGCCCCATCGCCGCCATCACGACGTTCGAAGACGAGGACGAAGCCCTCGAGATCGCCAACGGCTCCGACCTCGCACTCGACGCGGCGGTCTTTACGAACGACTACAAGCGCGCGATGCGGATGGCCGAGCGCATCGACGCCGGTGCGGTCCGGATCAACGGCGCACCAAGCCACGGGCTCGGCGACGTTCCCTTCGGCGGCAACAAAGACTCCGGCATCGGCCGTGAAGGGCTCGACGCCTCGATCCACGCGATGATGCGCAAGAAGAGCATCGTCCTGTAACCGCCCCCCACTCGAACCCGCTCTCCCCGTTGGATTCGCGGCTTTGCACCTCCGCTCTCTCGAGGAGCGACCAGCTCCCTCCATCGTGCTTCTCGTTGCATGGTGCTGCCCATGCCGATAACCTATAGTAGCCACTGAAAGTCAATGTACACCTGATCGCACGATGGCTGTTCGATCAGTGTTAAATCGTTTCAGTTGTTACTATACCCGTCCGTGACGTCGTGACTGCGCTGACATCGAACGAGACGATACACAGCAAACAGACACTCAGCGCGTCTGTCACTGATTCTTACAATCCCGTGTCGCATAGCACGACCGATGAGTAGGGAATCCGAGGTTCTGTCGAGCGGTCTCACAAGCCGATTCCGTGGAAGTGGACAACGACGAAGCCACAAGCACCGCGAGGGCGACATTTGGGTTCGAGCGACGAAATGAGAACCACGGCTGGGGCAGACTCGAGTACGTCGACGGAGGACGAGGACGAACCGGATGTACTGACGCGTGAGAACGTGGGATTGCTGCTGGGACCACTTGCCTTCGTGATCGTCTACGTGGGCACGCCGTTTGCCATCCCGGGCGACGCGAACGCGGTGTTGGCCGGAACGCTCTGGATCGCGATCTGGTGGATGACGGAAGCCGTTCCAATCCCGGTAACGAGTCTGCTCCCGGTTGCGTTGTTTCCGCTCACTGACGTTGGAACCGTCGCGGATGCCACCACGCCGTATGCTGACCCGATCATCTTCTTGCTCCTCGGTGGGTTCCTGCTCGCGCTTGCTATCGAACACTGGAATCTCCATCGGCGTATCGCGCTGTCGATCGTGCATCTCGTCGGTGTGAGCCCCGAACGATTGCTGTTCGGTTTCATGCTTGCAACGGCCGTCCTCTCGATGTGGATTTCGAACACGGCGACGGCCATGATGATGGTCCCGATCGGGACGGCGGTCGTCGCACAGTACGTCACGATGCAGGAGACGGACGGGGACGGACACACGGAAACAGCGGACGACGACGCAACAGCCGAGCGCGACGACAACCCGAATCGGGAGGCGACGATGGCGACAGCCGAGTCGATCCCGGAGACCGAGGACCTTCCCCGATCACGGTTCGGGATCGCGTTGCTGCTCGGTATCGCCTACGGCGCCTCGATCGGCGGGGCAGCGACGATCATCGGCAGTCCACCCAACGCCGTCTTCGCTGGCGTGGCCGGTTCGAGTCTCGGCGTCGACATCGGGTTTTTCGACTGGATGCTGTTTGCGCTCCCCGCTTCGGCGATTCTTCTGGTGGCGACTTGGTCTCTGTTGGTGGTGTTGCTCCGGCCGGAACGCGTCCCCGCATCCGGGATCGAGGACGTCGTACAGGCCGAACTCGAGGCGATGGGAGCACTCGGACGCGGCGAGCGCCGCGTGCTGTCCGTCTTCGCGATCGTCGCCGGCGGCTGGATCCTTCGGCCGTTCATCCTGGAACCGATCGTGCCGGCACTGACCGACGAGACGATTGCCATCATCGGGGCGATCCTGTTATTCGTCGTTCCGGTCGATCTCCGAGAACGAACGTTTCTGCTCGAGTGGGACGCGGTCGCAGACCTTCCGTGGGGAGTCCTGTTACTGCTCGGTGCCGGGTTCTCGATCGCGAACGCGTTCCAGTTGAGCGGCCTCGACGAACTGATCGCCGAGACGCTGGCCGTCTTCGCCGACGTGCGGCTGATCGTGTTGTTCTTCCTTATCGCGGGCGTCGTTGTCTTTCTGACCGAAATCAACTCGAATACGGCGACTGCGACTGTGTTCATGCCGATCATGATCGGCCTCGGCGCGACGCTCGGCGTCGATCCGCTCGGACTGATGGCACTCACTGCGCTCTCGGCGTCGTTCGCGTTCATGCTCCCGGTCGCGACACCACCGAACGCGATCGTGTTCGGAGCCGGTTACTTGGCGATCCCGGATATGGTGCGAATCGGTATCTGGCTGAATCTGCTGGGGATCGGCATCACTGCACTCCTGACATTTCTCTGGTTCCCCGTTGTGTTCGGGTAGGCGTCTCGGCTCGAGCGAGGCGGGGCGACAACCGTCAGCGCGGTGCTCCGTCGGGTCGCTGCTCGAGTACACCGAGCCCATCCTCGGGACGAAAAGCGACACGGGCGCTGCAAGCCCGTCGGCTATCTGTCAGTACCCCGTTCGTCCGGTATGTCTTCCGGCGCTCGAGATGCGATGTCGTTCGGGAAGACGGTCGTCGACGGCGTTCAGGAGAAGAACGTGCCGTTTATGGCCGCGAGCATCGCGTATCAGGCGTTTATCTCGTTACTGCCGTTGCTCGTGCTGGTGTTCTTTTTCGTCACGATCGTTGGCGACGAGACGTTCGCGGCCGAAGTCACCGCGACGACTGAGGGTGTTCTTCCCGACAGCGGCCAACTTCTGGTCGAAGAATCCCTCGAGGATTCGCCGGCGACGGCGGGGTCGACGATCATCGGGGTCGTCGTACTCCTGTGGGGGTCGTTGAAGATCTTCCGCGGACTGGATACGGCGTTTTCCGAGATTTACGGCACGACCGGGGAGAACTCGTTTCTCGAGCAGTTCCGTGATGCACTGATCGTCTTCGGGGCGATCGGTGGGGCACTGATCGCGGCGGCTGCCACGGGTATCGTGTTCGCGTTCTTGCCGTCGGTTCCGGGACTCGGAGTGGTGCAGTCGCTTCTGCTCGTCGTCGTCCTGACGGCCGCGTTCTACCCGATGTACTACTACTTCCCCGATGTCGGCACTTCTCGGCGGGAGGTCATCCCCGGCGTTGTGTTCGCGGCCGTCGGCTGGATGGCACTCCAGTCGCTGTTCCGAGTGTACGTCTCGTTTGCCGCCGGTTCGGAGGGCGCAGGGCCAGTCGGGGCCATCCTCCTGTTGTTGACGTGGCTCTACTTCGGCGGGCTCATCCTGCTTTCGGGTGCCGTCGTCAACGCGGTCGGAACCGGCTACCTCGAGCCCGGAGCCGACGCCGAATCGGACGAGACCGAGCCGTTCGTCGACGACGACCACCGCGAACGTAAACGGCTGGCCGAGCGAGCGACGACCCTCGAGCGCGAGCGAAATCAGGCACAAGCCGATCTGCACGTCCAGCGCAAGCGATGTGCGCACCTCGAGGACCGCGTCGCCGCCCTCGAAGCGCGCAACCAGACTCTCGAGGCCGAAACCGAGCGCGTACAGCAGGAACTCGACGAACGAACTGGAGAGCCGTCTACGTGGCGACGACTGGGACGGGCGGCACTCAGTCGTGTCCAGGTGGTCAAGGTCGGAACCGTCGAGCGAGACCCATAGCCACGCGTTTGCCAGCAATCGCCTCGCATCCGACATCGTTAGGTAACTCCCGCTCGCACACGCAGTCGTGTCGCGCCCGGTACGAGACGCTCGACGGCGAATCGAAGACGAACATCTCGCAATCGTCGAGGGAATCGACCACTGTGCCCAACAGGTCGCCGACCCCTGGGATACCGCCCGGACGACCGATAGCGAGACGGTCACCACGCGGCTTCGATCGGCGCTCGAGGCAACGGGCCTGCTCGAGCAACTGCCACTGGTGCTCGCCGACGTCGTCGCGGCGATGGGGTATGAGCTGCGCGCCCAGCCAGTTCCAGCGCCGCCGTACGTCGTCGTCACCAGCCGTGGTCCACTGTTGCGGGCGACGATCGATCCCGGGCGGCTCGTCGTTCGATTCGACGCCTTCGAGGTCGTCCGTGATGCCGACCCTGAACAGCCGCCGGCGTATCGACGACGGGATGGGATTCGACTCGAGGTTGCACTCGAGTAGTGGCTGAGATGGACTGCGATCGTCACGGCCCGCCGACCGTAGACCCCACCGCTCGTGGTCGGCGAGACAGCAGCCCCTCTGGTCGTGTCGGGGTCTCGCGGCGAGCTGCCTGCGTCTCGATTCTGTTCGGAACCGACGAACGGGTATCGACAGCCATACCATCGACGGGGACTCGAGTTAGCCACTGTCTCGCTGTGTATGTTAGAATCTGTTAGTGAGTAACGCCACCTTGTGTTCTGTTAATAATATCGTTAGCTTCATTACCAACAAGTCATAAGCAATTGCTGGTAACTACTCATGACGGCAAACCCACACTCGACGTCCCGCCGAAAGCTGCTCGCAGCGTCCGGTTCGATCGCCCTCATCGGGGCCGCAGGCTGTCTCGGTGATGACGATGATGGAGAAAGCGGCGACGACGACAACGGCGAGGAGGAACCGATGGAGTCGACCGTCACCCTTCTCGTTGAGGGAGTCGGTGGCCACGATCACGACGACGACCACAACGACGACGATGGCGGCCACGACGACGACGGCCACAACGACGACGACGACGGCCACAACGACGGCCACGACGACGATGACGGCCACAACGACGACGACGGCCACGACGGCGATGACGGCCACGACGACGGCCACGACCACGGTTTGAGCGACCAGGATATCGAGCACGCCTGCGGCCACATGGAGTTCGACGGGGGCGACGACTTTACAGCAGGCTCGTCAGAAGACGATGCACCGACGATTTCGGAAACCCACCAACCGTTTGCGGTCACGATCGAGGGCGACGACGGCTACGTCGTTTTCGAGGTTGACGATCACGATCACGACGACGACACGTTCGCGTTCTTCAGCGACGTCGCTGGCTCGATTGAGGTCACCGACGGCCACGTCGAGTACGAAACGGCTGACGTCGACGGGTGTGACGAGATCGAGGAGTACGCTATTGTCGAACTCCACGACGGGCGTGCAGTGCTCCGACTCACCGGCGAGTAACGATCTGTCGATCTTCGGCTTTCAGTCTTGCACTCGGGGGCGAGTTGCTAACGACTGAAACGCCGGCACCATGGCTTATTAAATCGTCTCTGTGATATAATAATACTTTTAACCGCGTACCGTCACCTACTGGTATGAATCTGACACGGCGGTCAGTGCTTGCGGGTACTGGTGCCGTCTCGCTCGGTGCGGTCGCCGGCTGTCTGAGCGAGCCCGATGGGATGGGCAACGAGGACGGCTACGCTGCCTTCTTTGCGCTTTGGGACTGGGCAAATCAGGTCGCCGATGGCAACATCGAGTTCGAGAACCCAATCCCGGCTGGCGAGATGGGACACGGCTGGGAGCCCGACTTCGACCTCACCGCAGACGTCGCCTCGAGTGAAGTGTTCATCTATCTGGACACACCCGAGTACTCCTGGGCGCAGGACATCGTTGCCGGCCTCGAGCGCGACTACGGCGATAACGTCGCCGTAATCGACGCGATGAGCGGGATGGGGCCACACCTCATCCCGTTCGGTGGTGGGGACGACGATGACGAGACCGATGGGTTGCCGGAACCCGACTTCGACCACGAGTTCGATCCTGACGATATCGTCAGAGAACGGTTCGACTTCTACGATCTGCGCTCGGAGGAGCAACTCGGCTACTGGCACATCGAACACTGGCACGGTGGCGTTCCAGACGTGCCCCTCGATGGCAGCGTCCCGATCGGAGCCGTGTTCCGCGATTCGGATGATCGGGTCGTTCCGTTGGGAGAAAACGAGGCGTTCCAGTTCGACGCGCGACTGGCCGACGGTGCTCAGGAAGGTGTCATCGAGATCACGTCCTACGGCGACTACGTCGAACTGACGGGCCTCGAGATGGGAGAGACGGAGATCATCTTCGAGCTTCGTCACGAAGGCGAACTCGTCTACGACACCGACGCGGCCCCGATAAGTGTCGACGTGGTCGAAGGCGAGGGAGCAAGCGAGTTCCACGACCCACACGTCTGGGTCGATCCGGTCCTCGCACAACACGCCGTCTCGAACATCGCCGACGGCCTCGCCGAGCTCGATCCGGATAACGCCGACCTGTTCGAGGAGAACGCCGAGGCGTACAACGAACGGCTCGCCGAGATCGACCGGCAGTTCGAGCAACTCGTCGAGGATGCAGACCGCGAGGTCGTCGCGTTCGTCGGCCACGACTCCTATCAGTATATCGCCCGGCGGTACGGTCTCGAGTTCCACACGCCAACCGGTGCGGCACCCGACGCCAGTGAGGACTTCGGTGCCATCGCGAACCTGATCGATATCGTCAACGAACACGACATCGACACCATCCTCTACGATCCGTTCGAGTCCGGGAACCCGAGCGATATGGCCGATCTGCCAAGTGACGCTGAAATGCTCCTCGAGGGGAGTTCGGCGACCAACGCGGAACCGATCAGCCCTGTCGAGGGGACGATCGGTGAGTGGAACGAGAACGGCTGGGGCTGGATCGAACAGATGGAAGAGATCAACCTCCCATCGCTACGGAAGGCGCTCGATGCCGAGTGAATCAATGTCGGAAGCTGACACGCCGGTATCGACCGAGAGCCCGCCGAAAGATGGAAGCATTAAACGTTCGGACGCTCGAGGCTCAACGGAGAACACAGTGACACCGATCGTCGACGTACAGGACGTGACGTTCGCCTACGGTGAGAAAGTCGCCGTCGAGGACATTTCGCTGACGATCGAGCAAGGGGACTTCGTCGGATTGATCGGCCCGAACGGGTCGGGCAAGACGACGCTGTTACACCTCATGCTCGGTCTTCGTCGCCCCGACAGCGGCACGGTCGAACTGTTCGGCCAGCCGAGTCAGGCGTTCGATGACGGCGAACGCATTGGCTACGTCTCCCAGCGCTCGACCGATCGGGGGGAGACGATGCCCGTGACCGTCCGGGAGGTCGTCCTCATGGGTCGGTTCGCCCACGCCGGGCACTCGAAGCTCACCGACGAGGACCACGAGATCGTCGATAAAGCCCTCGAGACGGTCGAGATCGGTGATTTGGCAGATCGACAGATCAATCAGCTTTCGGGTGGGCAGCGCCAGCGGGCCTTTATTGCCCGTGCGCTCGCATCCGAGGCCGATCTGCTTGCCCTCGACGAACCGACCGTCGGCGTCGACGCGGAGTCGCGCGATCAGTTCTACGGGCTGCTCGACGACCTCAACCAACAGGGGATCACGATCATCCTCATCGAACACGACATCGATATTCTGACCAGACACGTCAACAAAATTGCCTGTATCAACAGGGAGCTGTACCACCACGGAAAGACCGTCTCGTTCCTCGAGAGCGATGCGCTCGCAAAGGCCTACGGCGCGGCCCACGGCGTCGTCGAACACGATCATCCATGAGCCACGACACGAACAACTCAGGCGAGACTACAGACGCCGCTGGCGAGAACGCGGGTGTCCGTGCACGTCTCAAAGCGTTTGGACCCTCGAGGATGCAGGTCGAACTCGGCGGGATCGCCGCGACTGCGCTACTTGCGGTGGCAATGATCGCGTTTATCTCCCTCGACTGGCTCCGTGGCGCGCCCGCTTGGCTCGGCGTCGCGGCCCCTGCGGAGTTCCTGTTCGGTCAGTTCCTCATCGTCGGCATGTGGATGGATTTCTATCTCGGGACGAACATCTTTCAGCATCCGTTTATGTGGCGGGCGATCGCGACGGGCGTTCTCATCGGCATCGTCGCACCGCTCGTCGGGACGTACCTGGTCCACCGACAGATGGCGCTCATCGGCGAGACGCTTGCCCACACCGCCTTTGCGGGCGTCGCCATCGGTCTGATCTTCGTGGCGTTCGCCGAGGGGTCGGCGTTGCTCGCACACGTCAGCAATCGTGGGGCGTTGATCCTCATCGCGATGGTCGTCAGCGCGCTGGGAGCGATCGGTCTCCAGTGGCTTACGGCGAAGACGAACACCTACGGCGACGTGCCGATCGCGATCGTCCTCAGTGGGAGTTTCGCCGTCGGGACATTGCTCATCAGCTGGGGCCGTGAACGTGTCTCGATGGCGATCGACATCGAGGACTTTCTCTTCGGGAGCCTGACCATCGTCACCGTCGAGGGGGCACGGATGGTCGCGGTCCTCACCGTGATCGTCGTCGCCGTGATCGCCATGACCTACAAGCAGCTGCTGTTTATTACGTTCGACGAGCAGGCGGCCCGTGTCGCGCGTCTCAACGTCGACGGCTACAACACCCTGTTGATCGTCATGACGGCGGTCGTCGTCGTCGGCGCGATGCAGATCCTCGGCGTGATCCTCGTTGCTGCGATGCTCGTCTTGCCGGTGGCCACGGCCTCCCAGATCGCCAAGAGCTTCCGTGAGACGCTGTATCTCTCCGTGCTGTTCGGACAGACCGCGGTGATCGGCGGGCTGGCGTTTGCGATCTGGGCGAGCCTCCCACCGGGTGGCTCGATCGTCGTCGTCGCCATCGGCTTTTATCTGCTCGCGATCGTCCTCTCGGACCGGTCCGGGGCGTCGCTCTCGATGCACTGACCTGCCGGTCACGATCGCCCCCGGTGTGCTCGAGCCCGACTCGAGTCGGTTGAAAAGACGATGCGAGCACGTGTGCCCACTGCCCGGGAGCAGGGCACGGCTTTAATTCCTTTCAGGTCGACTCATCGAATGATGGGACGGTTATCTGCGTTGTTCGATCCCGAGACCGTCGCCGTAGTCGGTGCGACCGACCGCGATGGCGCTGTCGGTCGCGCGATCCTCGAGAACCTGCGAGATGGGTTCGTCGGCGAGGTCGTACCGATCAATCCGAACCGCGACGAGATTCTCGGGCTCGAGTGTTATCCAGCCGTGTCGAGTGCGCCGCCGATCGATCTGGCGGTCGTCGTCGTCCCGCCCGATATCGTGATCGACTCGATCCGTGATATCGCCGCGGCCGGGACGAAAAACGTCGTCGTCATCACCGCCGGCTTCTCGGAGACGGGCAGCGAAGGAGCCAGACGCGAGCGCCAACTGCGCGACCTCGCCGACGAGTACGACCTCAACGTCGTCGGCCCCAACAGCCTCGGCATCATGTCGACGCCGACCGAGATGAACGCCTCTTTCGGCCCCGAAACCGCCCTCGAGGGCTCGATCTCCTTTATGAGCCAGTCGGGCGCGTTCATCACGGCCGTCCTCGACTGGGCCAGCGAACAGGGGATCGGCTTTCAGGACGTCGTCTCGCTCGGTAACAAAGCCGTCCTCGACGAGACCGACTTCATCCGCGAGTGGGGCGACGATCCCGACACCGACGTCATCATCGGCTACCTCGAGGGGATCGACGACGGCGAGGCGTTCATTCGGGCAGCCCGGGAGGTGACCGAGGAGACACCGATCGTCCTCGTCAAATCCGGACGCACCGACGCCGGGGCACAGGCCGCTTCCTCACACACCGGCGCGATCGCCGGCAGCGAGCGTGCCTACGAGGCCGGCCTCGAGCAAGCCGGCGTGATCCGGGCCCACTCCGTCCAAGAACTGTTCGATTACGCGCGGGCGCTCTCGGGACTGTCGGAACCCGACTCCGACGGCGTCGCCGTCGTCACGAACGCGGGCGGCCCCGGCGTGTTGACGACCGATGCGGTCGGCGACGTCCGCCTCGAGATGGCAGATTTCGCCGACGAGACGCTCGACGCGTTGGGCGAGGCGATGCCAGCGGAAGCCAATATCTACAACCCGATCGACGCCATCGGTGACGCCGACGCCGAGCGCTTCGGTGAGGCCCTCGACATCGCACTCGGCGATCCGAACGTCGGCAGCGCGGTCGTCGTCAGCGCGCCGACGGCCGTCCTCGAGTACGACACGCTCGCCGAGACGGTCATCGAGAAACGCGACGCTCACGAGACCCCCGTCGTCACCTGCCTGATGGGAGGCCAGCGGGCGCGCGCGGCCGGAGACGTCCTTCGTGAGTTCGGCATTCCGAACTACTTCGACCCCGCACGAGCCGTCTCGGGTCTCGATGCGCTGGCCCGGTACCGCGACGTTCGCACGCGGACGGTTGACGACCCAACCCGGTTCGACGTCGACCGCGAGCGCGCCCGCGACATCCTCGAGCGTGCGACCGACCGTGACGACAATCGCCTCGGCGTCGAGTCGATGGACCTCCTCGAGGCCTACGGCATTCCGACTCCCGACGGCGAGATCGTCGACGATCCCGAACGGGCACTCGAGGTCGCATCCGGGATCGACGGCGACGTCGTGATGAAGATCGTCAGTCCCGATATCTCCCACAAGTCGGATATCGGCGGGGTGAAAGTCGGCGTCGCCGACGCGGACGTCTACGACGCCTACGAGGACCTCGTCGCTCGCGCGCGCAACTACCAGCCCGACGCGACGATTCTTGGCGTCCAGATTCAGGAGTTGGTCGACCTCGAGGTCGCCACCGAGACGATCGTTGGGATGAACCGCGACCCGCAGTTCGGCCCACTCTTGCTGTTCGGCCTCGGCGGCATCTTCGTCGAAATCCTCGAGGATACGTCGGTTCGCGTCGCCCCAGTTGGCGAAGACGAAGCCCGCGAGATGATCGACGAAATCAAGGCGGCACCGCTGTTGCGCGGCGCTCGCGGACGCGAGCCCGCAGCCGTCGGCGCGATCGTCGAAACGGTCCAGCGACTCTCACAGCTGGTGACGGACTTCCCGGCGATCCTCGAACTCGACGTTAACCCGCTCGTAGCTGGCCCCGATGGCGTACAGGCGATCGACCTCAGACTCACCGTCGACACGGAGAACCTATGACCGACACCGACACCGACACCGACACCGAGCACAGTTCGACGGCCGACGCCGAAGACGCGCCGGCCGACACCATTCTCGTCAGTTCGCTCGAGACGAGCACCGGCAAGACGGCTATCACGCTTGCACTCGCCCGCATCGCACAGGAACACGGCGAGCGCGTCGGCTACATGAAGCCGAAAGGCACCAGCCTGCAGAGCAACGTCGGGAAGACCTTGGACGAAGACCCGCTGCTCGCCCGCGAACTGCTCGACCTCGAGGCGGAGATGCACGATCTGGAGCCGATCGTCTACTCGCCGACGTTCATCGAGCAGGCAATCCGCGGCCGCGAGGACCCGACCGAGCTTCGAGAACGCGTGACAGAGGCCTTCGAAACCCTCGCCGACGGCACCGATCGGATGTTCCTCGAGGGCGGCGGCGAGTACGACGTTGGCGGCATCGTCTCGCTGACCGACGCCGACATCGCGGCGCTGTTCGACGCGCGCGTCGTGCTCGTTGCCCCATACACGATCGCGGGCGACGCCGACAAGGTACTCGCCGCAGCCGAGACGTTCGGCGACCGACTCGCCGGCGTGATCTTCAACGACGTCGCGGACGCGGCCTACGACAGCCTCGAGACCGACGTCGTCCCCTTCCTCGAGGGACAGGGGGTTCCGGTCTTCGGCGTCGTGCCGAGCGAGCAGGTCCTTTCGGGTGTGACGATCGACGAACTCGCCGATGAACTCGGGGCCTCGATGCTCGTCGATGCCGGCGCGGACGCCTACATCGAGCGCTTTACCGTCGGCGCGATGGGCGGCGACAGCGCCCTGCGTCACTTCCGCCGGACGAAAGACGCCGCCGTAATCACAGGCGGCGACCGCGCCGAGATCCACCGCGCCGCACTCGAGGCTCCCGGAATCAGGTGTCTCATCCTGACTGGCGGCCACCGGCCATCGGGGGCGATCATCGGACAGGCAACCGAGAGCGAAACGCCGATCCTCATGGTCCAGACAGACACCCTCACGACCGTCGAACGGGCTGAAGACGTCGTGCGAAGTGGCCGGACGCGGAACGTCGAAACCGTCGATCGAATGGAACAACTGCTCGCCGACCACGCCGCTGTCGAGTCCATCCTGTCCGCCGACGATCAGAGCCACTGACCGTCACGAGCCACCCATCGGACGACGGCGGTGGGATGCGTGTGTAACTCGTTTCGGGTATGGCGAGCACGTCGTCCAGTCGTTCACTGGCCTCGAGATCGTCAAGATACCGAGACCCGTCGATCTTCGAACCGGATTCATCCTTGAGAAGTGGACGATCGCCTGTAAGAATTAAGAGTCCGCCCTGCATGATTCTTGGCATGGACGACACTCCCCAGGAGATCACCTCCCTTGTCGGACGCGAAGTGTACTCGAACAACGGCGTCTTCGTCGGCGAAGTCGAAGATCTGCGACTGAACATCGACGGCGAAGCCGTGACCGGACTCGCACTCGGCAACCTGAACACCGAACTGTTCGCGGACGCCGCCCGTGGTGGACAAGGCGTCATCGTTCCCTACCGCTGGGTCCGTTCAGTCGGTGACGTGATTCTGATCAACGACGTCGTCGAGCGCGTTCGCCAACCCGACGACGAAGAAGACGAACTGATCGCATAACAGCGCGTTAGCTTCCGTTCGATCCTTCACTGCCATCGACGCCCATCGCGTCGAACAGCGTCCGTTTAACCGCTTCTTCGGTCAACTCGAGCAGCGTATCCCGGGTATCCTCCGAGATTTCGATCCCGGTGAAAATGCCCAGCGGAATCTCCGCGCTGGCCTGTGTCGAGTGGCCCGCAGTCTCGCCCATCTCGCCGTAGGCGTCCTCGAGCACCTTGCCGATGTTGATGCGGATGTCCTTCGAGCGCCCGGCGAGGAAGATGGTCTCATCGGCGATGCCGAAGACGGCAGTCGTCGTCACGCCCTCGAGATTGAGCAGATGGCTCGCGGCCTGTGTCAGCGCCTCACGATCACGGACCAGGCCCGCGTTGGAGACGAGGTGACTCCCCTGCACGTCGCGGTTGGCGATCGCTTCGGCGAGCACGTCGAGCGTCTCGGGAGACATCGACGGTGACTCGACCTGTTCTAGGGTGTCGTGGTTCGCGAAGGGATACAGATAGGCCGCGGCGGTGAGATCGGCAGGGGTCGTGTCGCGTTTGAAATCCAGCGTCTCCGCGCGGATGCCATAGAGCAGCGCGGTCGCGACCTCCTCGGAGACGTTCATGTCGAACTCCTGAATATATTTCGTCATGATCGTCGACGTCGAGGACATGTTCGGACGGATGTCGACGAACTCGGGTTCGAATTCCGAGTCGGATTCGTGGTGGTCGATGACGATGTCGACGGGGAGGTCCATCTCCTCGGAGGTTGCGTGATCGACGAGCGCAACCGTATCGTACACCGAGCGATCCTCGACTTCGTCCCACTGGACCAGATCGATCCCCAGCAGATTGACGAACGCGCGATTCTCCTGATGGCCGACATCGCCCAGATAGATGATATCCGACTCGACGCCGAGGTGGTCAGCAACCGCCTGTAGCGCCGCCGCGCTCGCGATTGAATCCGGATCGGGGCTGTCCTGTGTGACGATCGCCAATCGTTCGTCGGTGGCCTCGACCAACTGGGCCAGTTTCCCCGCGTTGTACTCGAGTTCCCCCGACTCGAGGGCGCGAAGCGCCGACTCGGCGATCACCGACGACGGGTTGATGACGATGTCCGCGCCGAGTTCCTCGAGTTCGTCGCCGGAGACGGGATCGCTCGCGCGGGCGACGACGAACTGGGTGTTGTCAGCGGCGCGGATGTGTTCAACGGCGCGTTTGTTCGATTCGACGTCCGAGGCGAGGATGAGGACGACGTCGCGGTCAGCGACGAGCTCGGCGGCCTCGGGCTCGCGGATGTCTGCGGTACGGGCGTCCAAGTCCTGATCGCGAAGTGACTCGACGCGGCTCTCGTCGCGGTCGATAATGCGAACGTCTTTCCCCTGTTCGACGAGTTCCTCGGCGACGGCGTAGCCGACGCTGCCACAGCCCAAGATCGCGTAGTCAGAGATCGACGAGATCGTAACCCCCGTACTCATTGAGCGTGTGGTCGGCCCGACCACACTTAACGCTCCCGAAGATTGTTGCATGGCGACGAACGTTTCAGCCGGGTGCAATAACGGCTGAGACAGTCCAGCGCCTGTTTCTCTCTGCCACAACGCCGTCCAAGGGAAACGTATTTTACGTCCCATCCGAAAGTCGAAGGTACAGGGCCGGTAGCTCAGTCCGGCAGAGCGTCTGACTCTTAATCAGACGGTCGCGTGTTCAAATCGCGCCCGGCCCGCTTCTCGCCGAGAGCAAATCCGCGAGCGGCGAGCATCGGAACCGGCGGGATTTGAACTAGACCAGAAAGGCGCAGCGCAGCGAGCATTTCTGGGCGTAGTTCATAATCGCGCCCGGCCCGCTTTTGCCACGAGCATTTTCGTGAGAAGCAAAGCGGCTGGAACGATTTGAAGTAGACGAGTCACAGCCCGTAAGTGAGCGCAGCGAGCGAACTGGAACGTCTCGGCGTCGTTCATAATCGCACCCGATCCGCCTTTGCGAAACTCGAGCCTGCGAGCAACAGCTATCCAGCGCAGCCCCCTCGAGGGCGATGAGTCGCCGAGTTATAAGACCGCCCGCACCGTACGCTCGAGCGACTATGTCCGTAATTCACGAGGGAATCACGTTCGAGCGACTCGGCCACGCAAGCAAGCGACTCGAGACCGACGACGGGCGCGTCATCTACGTCGATCCGTGGAGTGACGTTCTCGAGGGCGAACCGGGAGACGGTGACGTCGTGTTCGTCACCCACGACGATTTCGACCACTACGACCCGGACGGGATCGAGGCCGTCGCGGGGCCAGACGCCACGATCGCGGTCTACGAGGCCGTCGACACTGACGACCTCCCGTTTGATGTCGTCGACCTCCCACTCGAGGGGGAGACGACCGTCGACGGGATCGACGTGCAGACGGTACCAGCCTATAACGACCCCGAGGGTGACCACGTCGACGACGACGGGAACCCGTTCCACGCCGAAGGCGAAGTGATCGGGCTCGTCCTCGAACTATCGGGGACGACCGTGTTCTTCCCGTCGGATACGGACGTCCTCGAGCATCACGACGCGGTCAGTGCGGATGTCCTCGTGCCGCCGATCGGTGGCCACTACACGATGGATCGCCACGAGGCTGCAGCCCTCGCTCGCAGCATCGAGCCCGAACTGGTGTTGCCCGAACACTACGACACGTTCGAGGCGATCGAAACCGATGCGGAAGCGTTCGCCGCAGAACTCGAGGCCGACGGGATTCGCGTCGAACTGTTCTGAGGACGACCGCTATGTTTCGCTCTCGAGCGCGAAGTCGTGCGCTCGAGTACCGATATGGTTTGGGACAAGTCACTTTTGACGACAATTCTGATCATTGATATGTTCCATCACACCGATGGCTGTCCGAATGGCGAGGAGTGTGTGACGATCCGAGCCGTCAGGGGAGATGCAGAATCGATCCTCCAGACGATTCTGCGGGCTGTCGCTGCCATCGAGAACGTTCCTGTAACGGAACTCGAGTCGCTGTACGAACGGATCGATCCGGAGGCGCTTGCCGACCTCTGTAGCCATGCAGACGACGCCGGAAGCGACGTCACTGTGACGTTCACCGATCATGGACACACGGTTGTCGTCTCCCACGACGGGCGTGTCTGTGTCCAGCCCGGAACCACGACGCACGCCACGGAGTCCACATAGTTGTTACGCGCTTGCGGACTGTCTTCGGCGGCACTACCCGGTCGAACGAATCTTGTATCCACCGCGTGAAACACAACCGTAATGAGTCAGGAATCGACGCTTCGGGTCGTCTGTCTCGCTGGCCCGAGCGACTCGGGAAAAACGACGCTCGTCGAGGAACTCGTCCCGAAACTCGCCGAGGACGGACGTGTCGCGACCGTCAAGTCGATCCACCACGATATCGAGATCGATACGCCGGGCACCGACACGCATCGCCACCGAACGGCCGGTGCCGAAACCGTCGTCGGGATCACGCCCGAACTGACGTTCGACATCAGCACACGCGGCAAACGAGACCCACCGTCGTCGCCCGACAGCAACGAGTTGTTCGACTCGACCGATCCCGAACTGCAGGCGCTTGCGAGCACGCTTGCCCGCCTCGAGCGACGGGGCTACGAGTTCGTCATCGTCGAGGGATTTTCGGCGGCTCCACTGCCGACGATCCTCGTCGGCGACTGCGATCCGGCTGCCGTCGGCGGCGAACTCGTCGGCCGCGGAACGGACAGCAGCAGTGATCTCGTCGCGACGATCCGGACGCTCGAGCCGGTGACCACCCTCGAGTGAGCGAGCGGTCGATGTCCCGTCCGGCGGCGTCCAACCACGAGCGACGGGCGAACGATGAGCGCATCGAAATCGATAAGCAATCGTGTTATTCGCCGGTATCGTGGCTAATCCCTTTGGAAATGGGGTTATCTGGATCGTCCGTGTATCGGTAAGTGAAACGTATGACCTCAATCGCAGACATCGAGATTCCGGCCGATGGAACCGGAACAAACGAGCTGTTCAACGCGGTTCCGTCGCTGACCTGTGAAATGGAGCGAGTTATCGCCTCGAGCGGCCACGGGCTGTGGCTTTCGGGGCCATCACAGGAGGCGATCGAAACCGCACTTGACGAGGCTGGCGCGATCGGCGCGTACGCACTGATCAACAGCGACGCCGACCGCTGGCTGTACGATATCGAGTTCGAGCCAGAGACCATCAACGTCTTCGAGGTCGTCCTCGAGGAAGGTGGTACCGTACTGAGCGCGTCGGCCTCGAGCGACACGTGGCTGCTGAGCATCCGGTTTGCCGACCGCGAGAGCGTCAGTTCGCTCTACGATCGGCTCGACGAGCAGGGAGTGACACCAACGATCGTCCGGCTGTTCAATCTGGCCGAGGAGACCCACTCGCAGTGTGGGCTCACCACTCGACAGTACGAGACGCTCGTCGCGGCGATCGACCACGGCTACTTCGAGATTCCGCGTGAAGTGTCGATGCAGGAACTTTCGGAGGAGTTGGATATCTCCCATCAAGCCCTTTCGGAGCGGCTCCGACGGGCCTACCGCGCCCTCGTCACGTCGGAGCTGAACGTCTCCGAAGACGACACTGTCGCACCGCCGATGCCGTCGGACTGAGCCGAAGTCGATCGGGAACTCGATCGCGACGGAAGACCCCGGCCCACGACCGGACTCACTCGATGTTTTCACCGACGCTCGTTCAGTAGCCGACAGGCGCTCGAGTGAGCGTGCAAACGCCGCCGCTGTCGCCTGAACGGGTATCATTATATGTCGTGGCAATAACCCGTTGAGCATGAACGTCGACAGCGACGGTGACGTGTGTCGGATCGCGTTCGATCGACCGGGCGCGCTCAACGCGCTCACGAAAGAGACAGCGATCGATCTGGCCGAAACGATCGAAGACGCCTCGGTCGAGGAGTACGACGCGATCGTCATCACGGGCGAGGGTGATGCCTTCAGCGCCGGCGGCGACATGCAGGCGCTGGCGCAGGCGCCCGAATCGACGCGGACGGCCTACGAGTCAGTCACCGAGACGTTCGGTCGCGTCGTCGAAGCACTGCTCGAGTGTCCCGTCCCGATCGTTGCGAAAGTCAACGGGGATGCCATCGGCGCTGGGCTGGCAATCGTCGCCCTCGCGGACATCGCCTACGCGGCCGAAGACGCGACGTTTTCCTGTGCGTTCGTTCGCGTGGGTCTGATTCCGGACACCGGTGGCACGTTCATGTTGCCACACATCATCGGTCTGCGCGCTGCCAAGCAACTCGCCTTTACGGGCGAGTTCTTTGGTGCCGAGCGGGCGGCCGACCTCGAGTTAGTCAACGAGGCGGTTCCGGCCGACGAACTCGACGCGCGAGTCGACGACACCGTTTCCCAACTGCAAAAACGACCGACGGAGATCATCGGCCTGATGAAACAGGCGATGCACGAGAACATTGCCCGCCCGTGGTCGGACGCACTCGACTACGAGAACCTGCTGCAGGTGCAGGCCCGAACCTCCGACGCCCACGAGGAGGGTGTCAACGCCTTCCTCGAGGGCCGAGAGCCGGAGTTCGAGACGTAACGCACTGGCTTAAGGCACCTAACCGCACGGCTGCGGTGGGATGCGTGTAAAACTCATTGCAGGTGAGCCGACAGCCAGCCGTGGCCGCAAGCCAGCGCAAGCACCATCAACTTCCTTCCGCTCGGCGTCTACTGTGCTGCAATGCCCACAGAGTTTACTGACAGCGACATCGGCAAGACCGTTATCAACGCAAACGGCGATGATGTTGGCATCGTCGCAGACGTCGAACACGGAACAGCACACGTCGAACCGGACCCCGGAATCACAGACACAATCAAGGCAAAACTCGGCTGGGGCGGGACCGACGAAGACGCATACCCGCTGCAGAAAGAAACCGTCGCTCGAGTCACGGACGATGCGGTTCATCTCGAGAGCGACGTCTCGGGAACAGGCGGCGGTGCCACCGGCACCAGCCGTTCGACTGGTATGGAAACAGACAGCGAGCGAGGGACCGATCGAGACACGGGGATGCATGACGACGACGATGACTTGATCGGCGACGACGATGACGGGTTCACCGACGATGATGAGCTAATTGGTGACGACGACGATGATGACCTGATCGGTGACGACGATGACGGGTTCACCGACGATGATGAGCTAATTGGTGACGACGACGATGATCTGATCGGTGACGACGATGACGGACTCACCGACGACGATGAGCTAATTGGTGACGACGACGACGAGACACGTACCCGGTGAGATCCACCTCGCCGTAAACAGAACGGGATCAGCGAGTCCGCACGCAGTCTGGCACTGCCCGTCGGCGAAACTCCCGCCCGCAACCGTTTCAGTTGTCCGTTCCCGGCTCGCCGTGTGTCACGCCGTCTTGTTCGTCGGCTCGTCTGCGCCGCAGGGCCGCCCGCGCGTTGCTCGCTTCGTAGCCGAAGAAGACGTCGTTGCCGTAGGCTTCAGCGACCTCAGTGGCGTGGATCAACTTGTCGATATCGATGTTGACTGCGTACAGCTCGATGTTAAACGGCGTCTCGAGTGCGCTCTCGAAGCCTTTGGCGATCGTCTCGAGCCAGTAGGTCGTCTCGTAGGCCATATCGTACAGTGGGACGACGAACTCGTCGATATGTTCCGCTACGGCCTCGAGGTCGATGCCGGCGCGCTTGTAGAGGTGGCCGGGATAGGGGTCGGGATAGAGCGTCATGTAGACGCGGCCAGGGATGCGATCGACGGCTTCCTCGACGAACTCGGTGATGACGCTGGCGCGCCACTCGAAGCGATCGTCGTACTCGCTGGCTTTAAACGACTCCTCGCAGACGCCACAGCGGCAGTACTCGGGCCGTGGGAAGCCGATGTCGTCGAGTCGGACGTCCTCGTTGGCCTCGACGCAGTCGTCGATGATCTCGAGGAGCCCCTCACGATAGTCCTGCCGGCTGGGACAGATATAGGCCCAGTCGAAGTACGTCCGGTCCCGCGTGGCCGGGCGGCCGAAATCGTCGACGGCGACCAGCGATGGATCGGCATCCGCAGCGGCGTTGTCGCCGAAGCAAGAGACCATATTCACGCCATCTTCGATCGGCTCAGCGGATCGACCAGTAACGTCTTTGACTTCGTAGAATCCGCGCTCGAACTCAGGCCATCGGACTTCTTCTGCGTTCCGCGTGACGACGCCGTACATAGCGTAGCCTACGCTGCCGTCCCCGTAAGCCGTTCGGAATCGAGCGACTCTTCTACGGCCCTATCGTCCTTGCACAGCCGATGGCGACCGCTCGAGAACAGAGCTCGAAGCGACTATCCAACAGTCCACGGAGACCGCCTCGACCGGACTCGAGTGTCCACCCGGCAACGGCCGGAGCGGCGTCGATAGAAGGGGCGGTCCGTCGCTCGACGACTGAGAACCGGAGTCGGAGCAGTGCGTCGGTTCCGGCCGTCGATTCAGACGGACATCTATCGGTCAATGCGGGTACACCCGCGAGTTCTGTGGCCCCATCGGGAGACCGGGCCACAGCCGTCTCAGGAGTACCGCGCCACCAGAGGTGGCAGCCAGTGCGTTACTCGGCTGGCTCGTACTCGATCTCTTCGATATCGACGTCGGAAGAGCCGCCGGAGACGACTTTCCAGAGGACAGCGATAACGAACAGGGCAACCAGGATTTTGACTGTACGTGACATGTACGACTGAATCGTGGGCCGGTGTACACTTAGATATTCTGGATACTTTACTGGGTGTCCGGGGCGTCACCGAGACGAACACCCGCCGGTCAGTGCCGAGACCCGCGATCAGGTGTCGATCAACGAGGGAATCCCGTCTCTGACGATCGTCTCACAGTAGCCACACCGCACCCCGTCATCGAGCACCTCGAACCGGGAGCTCACCGGTTCGTCACCGGTCGTGATACACCCGGTGTTCGGACAGGAGAGAACCTCTTCGACGAGATCAGGCCGTTCAACGCGGTGTTTCTCGATTACGTCGTAGTCGCGGACGATGTTGATCGTCGCATCCGGTGCGATCAACGAAAGGACGTCCACTTCGTCCTGACTCAGTTCGCGACCTTCGACCTTGACGATGTCCTTGCGTGCAAAGCGATCCGACGGGACGTTCATGCCGACCGAAACCTCCTCGCCATCGCTGCCATCGATGCCGAGAATCGCCAACACGTTCAACGCCTGCCCACCACGAACGTGGTCGATGACGGTTCCGCTACGGATCTTGCTCACCCGCAGCTCGTGGTCGTCGTGCCCATCGTGGTGGTCGTGGTCGTCACTCATCGGTGTCACCTCGCGTGTGGTTTTCCAGCAGCAAATCAAGCAGTGCCATTCGGACCGGAATGCCGTTGTGAGCCTGCTCGAAGTAGGCCGCGTGATCGGTGTCGTCGATCTCCGGGGCGATCTCGTCGACCCGTGGCAGCGGATGCATCACAGTCAACTCATCGCGTGCGTCCTCGAGCGTCTCGAGGTCGATCTGGTACTCGCCGGCGATTTTCTGATACTCGTTCTCGTCGGGGAAGCGCTCGCGTTGAATTCGGGTCACGTACAGCACGTCGAGCGAAGGGAGGATCTCCTCGAGCGAGTCGTGCTCGCGGATCTGTGTTCTCTCGCCTTGCTGATGGAGGTCGTAGACGACGTCGCGTGGCAACTGGAGACTCTCCGGGCTGATGAAATGCTGTCGGGTGTCGAAGTTCGTCAGCGCATACGACAGCGAGTGGACGGTGCGGCCGTACTTCAGGTCGCCCATAATACCGATGGTGAGGTCGTCCAGCCCGGCGTTTTCCCGAATCGTGTACAGATCGAGCAACGTCTGTGTGGGATGGTGGCCCGCCCCGTCGCCGGCGTTCAACAGCGGGACGTCGACGAACTCGCTGGCCATCGTCGCCGAGCCCTGTTTCGGGTGGCGCAAGACGAGCGCGTCGGCGTAGCCTTCGGTGACGCGGACGGTGTCGGCGAGCGTCTCGCCTTTCTTGACGCTCGAGGACTCGATCGAGCCCATGTCGATGACGCTGCCGCCGAGGCGTTTCATAGCGGTCTCGAAGCTCATCTTCGTTCGCGTACTTGGCTCGAAAAACAGCAGTCCGAGCACCGAGTTCGCGTGGCGATCGGCGACGGCCGACGGATCGGCATCGATCTCGGCCGCTCGGTCAAGGACGGTCTCGATATCCGCCCGTGAGAGTTGTTTGCTCGTGATGAGGTGGTCGTGGCGCATTCGTTCGTGTTGGCTCTTGCCGAGCCCTTGAATCTCTCCATTCTGTGTCGCCGAGAGTGAATGGCTCACTGAACGGTTCGTTTCTTCTTACTGTTTTCATTTCATGAATTAACTTGAAGCCAAAGAGTTATCCGGGTGCTGCGGTAACTGGTCACAATTGAATGGTCGGGCGGTTAGATACCGGAATCGACGTACTTGATCGGAAGCTCGACGGTGGGTTGCCACCGGGGTGTATCGTCGCCTACGGCGCCGAGCCGGCCAGCCAATCCGAGCTGCTGTTGTACGAGCTGACGGCCGCCCGCGGGACGCTATACCTGACGACCGAACGCTCCGACGACGCCGTCCGCCACGCGCTCGAGGCCTCTCCGTCAGCAGTCGGCAGTCCGACCGTCCGACAGGTCACCAGCACCGATCCCCTCGAGGAAGCGACCCGACTCATCGGGGCGTTGCCCGACGGGGCGAACCTGATCATCGACACGATGGACGTCTTGGAGCGAACCGACGAGGACGACTACATCGAGTTCTGTAACGAACTCAAATCGCAGATGCTCGAGACCGGCTCGATCGCGGTGTTACACTGTCTGAAAAGCGATCACGCACCGGCCAACCGAACGCGAACCCTTCACGCGGCCGACGCTGTCTTCGATCTCCGGACGAAAATCGCCGGCAGCGAACTCGAGAACCACCTCACGATCCCGAAGTTCCGCGGCGGCGGCCAGCCCACCGAGGCGATCAAACTCGAGCTCACGGAAGAAGTGGCGATCGACACGAGTCGGGATATCGCCTAATCCGGAGCCGAACACGTTTCTCGACCTGGTCGAATGTGAACCAGCACCGGCTGCTGGTGCTCGTCGCGGCTTATCGAACCGAAAAGAACGGAACCGGAGTTACTCCTCTGCGCCTTCGAGTTCCTCGACGATCTCGTCGGCATCGACGTCGGCGTCCTCGAGGGCCTCCTCGATGTCACCGCCGCCCATACCGCCCATGCCGCCCATCATGCCGCCCATGCCCATGCCACCCATGCCGTCGATGACTTCCTGGACAATGACGCGGTCGACACCGATCTTGTCGATGATGTCCTGTCCGATCTGCTGTTTGCCTATCATCCACTGCTGGTTCATGGTCATCTGGGGCGTGGCCTCGAGGTAGACCGTCTCCTTCTCGACGGTTTCGGTCTCGAACTCGGGCTCGGCGTCCTCATCATCGTCGTCAGACTCGACGGGGACTTCCTCTTCGACTTCGTCCGTCTCGATCCAGAGGTCGGGTTCCATCCCGAGGTACATCTCGAACAGGCCGGCAGCCTGCTGCTCGCGGTCGTCGACTTCGTCGAGGATCTCGTACTCGTACTCGACGTCCTCACCCGCGAGCGGGTGGTTGAAGTCGACACGGGCGCGACCGCCGATGATCGTGCTGATGTAGCCCTGCTGGCCGTCGATCTGCACGTTCGCACCGGGGTAGCGGTCGTCCTCGTCGATCTTGTCGGCGCTGACGGTCTGGACGTTGTCAGCATCGTACTCGCCGAAGGCCTCTTCGGCGGGGATCGTCACGGTGCCGGAGTCGCCGACCTCGCTGCCGACGAGTGCCTCTTCGACGCCGTCGAAGATGTGGCCCTCGCCCAGCACGATCGTTCGTGGTTTGAACTCCTGGCCCTGGTCGTCGACACCCTCTTCCTCGGCGACGTCAGGGTCGGTCGTGTCGACCAGCTGGTCGCCGTCGGCGGTGTATGCGGTGTAGTCGATCTCGACGAAGTCTCCGTTCTGGAGTCCCTCGGCGTCTTCTTCTACTGCTTCTTCGACGTCATCGGCCTGCTCCTCGAGCTCGGCCTCCTGATCCTCGGTCATACGTTGTACGTCCCGCCGTCTACATTTAAGGTCGACGTTTTTGCCCCGGAACGACCGATACTTACGACCGCTTCCCGTGGCCTCGGCCATGTACGAAGTCGAAACGAAGGTTCCTGCCGATCTCACAGCCGTTCGAACACGACTCGACGAACTGGGCGCAACTCGAGAGCGGACCATCGTGCAGGCGGATACGTACTACGACGCCCCGCACCGCGAGTTCGTCGAAACCGACGAAGCGCTGCGAATCCGTCGCGAGTCGACCCCCGAGTCGGGGGCCGACGAGACGCGTGTCACCTACAAGGGCCCCCTGCTGGACGGCGAATCCAAAAGCCGCGAGGAGTTCGAGACTGCAGTCGGCGACGGCGAGACGATGGACGCCATCCTGACGAATCTCGGCTTTGCGCCCGCCGCGACGGTCCGTAAGGAGCGCGAACGGTTCGCGCTCGAGGAGTATACGATCACGCTCGACGCCGTCGACGACGTCGGCGAGTACGTCGAAGTCGAAACCGACGTCGAGGACGACGCCGACCTCGAGACCGCCCGCGAGGGCGCGTATGACGTCCTCGAGCAACTCGGGCTCGATCCAGCCGACCAGCTTCGGACATCGTACCTGGGGCTGTTACTCGAGTCCTGAGGAAGCGCTTCCCCAACAGCGTATTACTTGTAAGCATTTTTCACACCGATTCTGTTTCCGCAAGTTATAGAACCACGGTCCACCAACGTCCGGTAATGAGCGAGCGGAACATTCGGGTCGAGCCGATCGACCGACAGGCAGTCGAAGACCAGGAAGTAGAGATCGTCGAGCGAAAGGGGATCGGCCACCCCGATTCGATCAGCGACGGAGTCGCCGAGGCCGTCGCCGGCGCGCTGGCTCGAGCGTATCTCGACCGTATCGGCAAAGTGCTCCACTTCAACACCGACGAGACCCAACTCGTCGCGGGCGAAGCCGCACCCGCCTTCGGCGGCGGCGAAGTCGTCGATCCCATCTATCTGCTGATCGTCGGCCGCGCGACCAAACATTACGACGGCCAGACGTTCCCCGCCGAGACCATCGCGCTGCGGGCCGCCCGCGAGTACCTCGAGTCCGAGATTCCACAGCTCACCGTCGGCGAGGATATCGTCGTCGACATCAGACTCGGCGAAGGAAGCGGCGATCTGCAGGACGTCTTCGGTGAGGATGAGGTAAGCGTCCCGATGGCCAACGACACGAGTTTCGGCGTCGGCCACGCCCCACTGACCGAGACCGAACAGATCGTCCTCGAGGCCGAGCGTCGACTCAACGGCGAGTTCGCCGACGAGAACCCATACGTTGGGACAGACATCAAAATCATGGGCAAACGTGAGGGCGACGAGATCGACGTCACCGTCGCGGCGGCGATGGTCGACGAACACATTGCCGACCTCGATGCGTACGCCGAGGCCGTCGAGTCCGTTCGCGAGTTCGTCGCCGAGGTGGCGAGCGAACACACCGACCGCGACGTCACTGTCCACGTGAACACGGCCGACGACTACGAGGAGGGCTCGATCTACCTGACTGTCACCGGCACCTCCGCCGAGCAGGGCGACGACGGCTCCGTCGGTCGGGGCAACCGCGCGAACGGCCTCATCACGCCCAACCGCTCGATGTCGATGGAAGCCACGAGCGGCAAGAATCCGGTCAACCACATCGGCAAGATCTACAACCTGCTTTCAACCGAAATCGCCGACGAAGTCGTCGGTGAGGTCGACGGCATCCGTGACCTGCGCGTGCGCCTGCTCTCCCAGATCGGTCGCCCGATCGACCAGCCCCACGTCGCCGACGTCCACGTCGTCACCGAGGACGGCGTCGAACTCAGCGACGTCGAAGCCGACATCGAAGCGATCGTCGACGCAGAACTCGCAAACGTCACCGACATCACCCGTCGCGTGATCGACGGCGAACTGACGACGTTCTGAAGCAGCCTGCTCGACAGGATTCGTTTTTGGCGGTCTAGAGCAGCCAGTCGTACCCTTCGAGGACGGCCCGTTTGCCCCCAGTCTCGATGATCTCTCCGTGGCCGGGAACGACCCGATCGAACTCCCACGCGAGGACGTCCTGTATCGATCGGCGAAACGACGCCTCGTTTGCGATCGTGAGCCGGAACTCGAGCGGTGGCCCAACCCGTTCGTAGACTCGTAATGCGCGGGCCACGAGCCGGGTCGTCAGCGGACTCCCCTCGCCGATGTGGAAGCCGACGTCGCCGAGGATCACTGTTCGACTCGGTCGGTGGAAGTAGGCGAGTTCGGTGAGCCACCGGTGGCCGACGATCGCGACCTGATCGATGTCGGGAGCCCACCGCGGGTCGGGCGTGTCGCCCAACAGCTGATCGAACCCGAGGTCGGGCCGCCGTGCGGGGAGTCCGGGTGCAGCCAGCAGTTCGGCGTCGGGGTAGGTGGCCCGGTACTGTTCCATGTAGAGATGCCCGTGGAGTTTGCTCGCCGGCGCGACGAACCGAACGTCGCCGAGGTCGTCTAGTGCCGCTCGCAGTTCGGGAGTCAGTTCGGCCGGCGACTGGACGAAGAGCCCACCGCTCGAGAGTCGAATCACGGTCATGATACGGCCGATCTCGAGGCCGAGAAATCGGAGCGGCTCTTCGTACGTCCAGACTCTGTCATCCCGTTGCTCGAGCATCTGTGTTCGTCCGCTCACCACGCGTGGATATACGTGTTTGCCGGCTCGCTCGAGAGACTCGAGAAGTTACGAGTTAGATAGCCTCAGCGATCTGTACAGGGGATTCACTTATTGGTGCAGGCAGCATATTGTTCATTATGCCTGAAGAAGTCCTATTCAAATCAGAGAGTGACCAGACCCGAGAAGAAATCGCATCGTATCTCCACAGTGTCGCTGATAAGCTCGAGCAAGGTGATACTGTCACACTCAAATCCGGTTCTGAGTCCGTGACAATGGAACCACCAGCGCGCCCGACGTTTGAGGTCAAAGCCGAACGCGAGGGGCCAACGGACGGGCCCGGTGAATTGAGCATCGAGTTCGAACTCGAATGGAACGAGAACGGCAATGAGGGAGACGGCGGGAGCGGCCAGTTAGAAATCGAGTGATCAATTAGCATCTGTAGTGTCCGTGCATTTCGATCCAAACCACACCTGAAAAAGGGATTTTCAACAGGAGTTGGCAGCGTAGTTCGAGTGCAGTCTCGAGACGAGAGCGACGTATCACGTCGTGACCGAGTGAGCACCGCTTTCGATAGGCCCTTTATCCCACGCCTGTCAGAGACGCGTAGCGAGTTTCAATCGAAACAGCGCTCGAGAGCGATTGCCAGTGTCCCTGCCATCAGCCAGTTCGAACCGGATCGTCCTCGCCGTCGTCGCGAGTACCTTCTTCGTCGGCTTCGGCGGCGGCGTTATCTTCCCGATCCTGCCGAATCTGGGCGAGGTGCTCGGTATCTCGGCGTTTATGGTCGGACTCATCCTGAGTGCGAACCGGTTTACCCGGCTCGTGGCCAACGCGCCAGCCGGCGTCCTCATCGATCGCATCGGCACCCGAACGCCGTTTATCGCCGGGCTGGCGATCGAGGCCGTCGCGACGTTCATGTACGTCGTCGCGATCCTCTCGCCGCTGCCCGAACTCTGGTTTCTGCTCGCCCGGATTCTCTGGGGAGTCGGCAGTGCGCTCGTCTTCGCGACCGCGTACACGATCACGGCCGACGTCAGCGAGGCCGACTCTCGAGGGACCAGTATGGGCATCGTCCGTGCGGGGATCACGTTCGGCTTCCCCGCCGGGCTCGTCCTCGGCGGCGTCGTGAGCGACCTCTGGGGGAACGTCGAGGCGTTCGTCCTCGCGGCTTCGTTCGCCGGCCTCGCGAGTGTCATTGCCTATCTGATCGTCCCCGAAACCCACGTCGAAGACGAACACGAGTCGGTCAAACCGTGGGACCTCGAGACGAGTGTCCCGGCGCTGACGGTCGGCCTCGTCAACTTCGGACTGTACTTCGCGTATATCGGCGTCCTCTTCTCGACGCTGGTGCTTCTGGTTGGCGACCGTGGCATCACTATTTTCGGCCTCGATGCACAGGGCTCCTCGGGGATGTTGATGGCGGTCACGGTGCTCTCGGGTTCGGTATTTACCCTCGGTGGTGGCGCACTGAGCGACTCCGTCGGCGCACGCGTTCCAGTCATGCTCGCCTTTCTGGTGACCTCGTGTGTCGGCTTTGCCGTTCTGGCATTCGGCTCGAGGTTCGAGGTATTGGTGCTCGCCTGTCTCCTGATCGGTGCCGGACAGGGCGGCGTCGGTGGCCCGCTGACGGCGCTGCTCGCGGATCTCACGCCCGAAGAACGCATCGGTCGCGCGATGGGGACGAACAACGTCCTCGGCGATGTCGGCGGCGGCCTCGGACCGCTGGTGTCGCTCCCGCTGGTCGACGTGCTCGGCTTCGAGGCCATCTATGCGATCAGTGCTATCGTGCCCCTGCTCGCCGGAATCGTGCTCGTCATCGGCATCTACGCCCACACGGGACGGCTGAGTCCGACGATCAGTGAGTCGGTCAACTGACCATGGTGGGTGCTCACACGCGGTTCTCGGACGCGAGCCTCGTAATCCCCTTATAGCTCCGATCATCTATCCCAGTTCATGCACCCGCCGGGAGCCGACACTGTCCTCCTCCGCCACGGGGACGTCAACACGAAGAGTAACGCGGTCAAGCGGTACATGGGGGAGTTGCTGGTCGAGAACATCGAAGCGCTCCTCGAGGACCGCTCGATCCCCGGCGACGTCGAACAGGGCTGGAATCGACCGCTCATTCATACGACCGAAGCCGCCGTCGAGGACGCGACCGCGGCGGCGACTGATGCGTTCGGAGTCGTCTCCGCGAGCCCCGCACTGGTCGTCAGCACCGAAAAAGCGCGGATCATCGAGGCGCTCGTCGAAACCGCTCACGAACACTACAACGGCGGGACGTTCGCCGTCGACGCGCGCCGAGCGGACAAGACGCTCCCCTACGACAGCGAGGACCTCGCTCGAGACGCCGGCAACGCGATCTGGGAGGCCGTCGAAGACGAGTTCGAGCCCGAAGTCGACCTCGACGACCCCGACCTCACCTTCGGCGTCGAAGTCAGATCTGAGGTCGCGTACATCTACCTCGAGCACGTCTCCGGGCCGGGTGGCCTGCCACTCGGGGCTCAGGAGCCGGTAATCGCGCTGATCAGCGGCGGTATCGACTCGCCCGTCGCAGCCTATGAGATGATGCGGCGTGGCTGTCCCGTCATCCCAGCGTACGTCGATCTCGGGGCCTACGGCGGCATCGACCACGAAGCACGGGCGATGGAGACCGTGCGGAAACTCTCGCGATACGCGCCCAATTTCGGCATGCAGGTCTACAAGATCCCCGGCGGCGAGACGGTCGATCTGCTGGTCGAGGAGATGAACCAGGGCCGGATGCTCTCGCTGCGGCGCTTTTTCTACCGGGCCGCCGAAACACTCGCCGAGCGCGTCAACGCCAACGGGATCGTCACCGGCGAGGCGGTCGGCCAGAAGTCGAGCCAGACCGTCCGCAACCTCGGCGTCACCAGCCGGGCCACCCGGCTGCCGATCCACCGGCCACTGCTCACGTGGGACAAACAGGATATCGTCGCCAAAGCCCGCGAGATCGATACGTTCACCGACTCGACGATCAACGCCGGCTGCAACCGTGTCGCCCCCGACCGCGTCGAAACCAACGCCCGCCTCGAGCCGCTGTTGAACGCCGAACCGGACGACCTGCTCGAGCGCGCTGCAGACGCAGCGAAGAACGCGACCCTGATCGAGCCCTGATCCGTAACCGACATTACACAGACGCACCGACCACAGACTAGAATCGTGACTCGCGTCTGTCTCATCGGGAACGACGACTGCACCCTCCAGTACGAACTCCTCTCCCGGGAGACGTCCCGCGAGGCCCTTGCAACGTACGACCTCACGCGTCCCTTCGAGAACGCAATCGCCCTCCGAACGGTCAGCGTCGGCGCTGCCGTCTCGCTGTTGAACGATCTGAACTGGTATCTCACCCGTTTTGTCGACGAGGCGCTCGTCCAAGAGCCAAGCGTCAGCGACGACGAATGGCTCTCGCGGTCGCTCGCCGAACAGCTTCGAAACGGAACCGTCGAACCCGCCGAGACGGCCGAGTTCTGTAAGATCTATGGCCTCGAGCGCGTGGGCGATGACGACGGCGAGAACACGCCGGAATCGGCGCCGACGGCCGACGACGCAGCCGGAGCCGACTCGAGCGAGTCGGAACACGAGCGGGTATCGACCCGACGACTCGTCGAACCGCTGTACGTGCGCCGAACCGGTGGCGAACTCCCCGAGTACGATCTCAGAGACGTCGACGAGACGCTCGTCGTGCGACTCACCGAAGCCGAACACTCGCCCTGAGCGGGCTGCACTCTTAGACGTCCCACCGACGGTCAGCCCAGCACACCAACAGCAGAATCGCAGTCGTGCCCGATAACCCGGTACAGCAATCCGTCTCAGCGGCTGTCACGGTCGCTTCCGGACGCCGATTCGCTCGCCGCGTCGACGGCGAGTGTCGACCTGTGTTTTCGACCGCTGCTGTCGACGATCGTCACGGTGGCGCTGGTCACTGGCTCGCCGTCGGCCGTCGCCCGGACGAGTTGTCCCACCGTAACCAGCTGGGTCGCACCCATGCCGTCCGCCGTCTCAGTGACGCTCGCTTCGACGACGAGCCGTGGTCTCCCCTCGTCGTGCTCGAGCGTCACTGACTCGAGGGCCAGTTCGTAATCGAGTCGCGGTGCGTCGGCCTCGAGTGCGAGCAGAGCACTGTCCGCGAAGTCGGTGTCGGCGACGAACTCGGTCGGCGACGCATCGGCGAACTCACGGGCGTCGAGCCACCGCTCAGCGCGGGTCGCGCTACTGAGAATCGTCGCCTCCGGCTCCGTTGGAACGTCGGCGTGACTGAACGAGACAGACTCGTACGCGTCGTCCTCTCCGTTCGCTGTGTCGTTGGGAACTGTCGCATCGTCGCCGTCGGCGTTCCCATCGGTGTCGTCAGTGTCGTCAGTGTCGTCAGTGTCGTCGGTGTCGGCCCCATTGTCGTCCGACGAGGCGAGACTGGCGTCGTCGAGACAGCCGGCAGCGAAAGTACAGATGGCCACAGTGCCACACAGGAGCGTTCGTCTGGTTGGTTCGGTCATTACGCGAGGGAACACGATACCGCATAAAAGGGGTTCGCCAAGGTGAAACAGCGATTGTCGTCTGGCCCGGAAGCACTTCAGACGGACGGCAGGCCGTCTCATACGGTCTACTGTCGTCACTGACCACTGACCACTGACCACTGACCACTGACCACCGACCCCCGACCCCATCCTGGCGATCGGCGGTACATCGGGACAGCAGTCCGTATCAGTCGAATAACCCGGTCGAGAGATAGCGCTCGCCGCTGTCCCAGAAGACCGTCACGACGAGCGGGCAGTCGTCGGCCTGTCTCTTATACACATCTCTGAGCGGGCTGGC
>NZ_AOHX01000044.1 GCF_000337735.1 Natronorubrum sulfidifaciens JCM 14089
CCATCAGAGATGTGTATAAGAGACAGGCGTTGCGCTCGGGTTCGACGGCGATGATCTCCATGTCAGGGAACTCCTCGCGGAGGCGGCGGCCAGTACCCGAGAGCGTCCCACCGGTGCCGACACCGGCGACGAAGGCATCGATCTCGCGGTCGCCGACCTGCTCGACGATCTCCTCACCGGTCGTCTTGTAGTGTGCCTCGGGGTTCGCCGGGTTCTCGAACTGGCCGAGCTGGATTGCGCCCTCGGCTTCGAGTTCGTCGGCACGCTCGCGGGCAGCTGTCATGTCGCCGTCGACCAACTCGAGGTCGGCCCCGTAGGCAGCCATGATCTGGCGGCGTTCTTTGGACTTGCTCGCCGGCATGACGATCGTCAGGTCGTAGTCTCGGGCGGCACAGACCAGCGCGAGACCGATTCCCGTGTTGCCGCTGGTGGGTTCGACGAGCCAGTCACCGGGCTCGATCACGCCGTCACGTTCGGCCGATCGAATCATCTCGAGGGCCGGACGATCTTTCGCCGAGCCGCCGGGATTGAAGGATTCGATCTTCGCGGCGACGGTCACGCCCGCCGGCGAATCGACCCGGACGAGCGGCGAGCCGATCGTGTCCAGAATGCTTCCCTTCATTACGGATCGCTAAACAGTCGAGACGTATACTGTTTGCTGTAGCAAAAACGGTGCTGTTCCCGTGACGGCTGGATCGGCGAGCACACGCATTCCACAGCCATCGTCCGCGGTGGTTTGCAGTGACGGTCAGTGGCGACGACCGCTTGCCAGCAGCCCCGAGACCCACAATAGTCGAATAGCGGGTTTTAGGCCATCTAAATTGACGTATACGGGAGGATTGATCTCGCCATAACCGGCCGTTCCCTTCCTAAGTGGCCATCACAGTTTTACCAATACAATCATATTAATCAACATGAATAGGTCCCAGCAGTTCGGGTCCGTGGGGTACAGCAGTGGGGTCGACGCGACGGAACTCGTCGATCGAATTGGGCTTTCCGAGAACGAGATTGAGTGGCGAAAGCAGTTCATTGAGTTTTCAGACGACGACGTCGAGCGGTTACGCCGGTACGAAGAGACGTTCACCCGGCGTGGCGACGACGTTGCGGACATGTTCTACGAGAAAATCGAAGACAACCCACAGGTGCTGGAGATTCTCGACCGCTCACCACGGAGCATCGAGCAGCTCAAATGGTCCCAACAGATGTATCTGGTGACGCTTGCGACGGGATCGTACGACCAGGAGTACTTCCAAAACCGGGCCCGGATCGGGAAGCTCCACGACATGCTCGAGATGCCGGTGAAACACTACATCGGCCAGTACGGCATCTACTACAACCTTCTACTGCCGATCATCTCCGAGCAGATACAGGACGACATTTCAGCAGCGATCAGGGAGGCAATCGAGCGCCAATCGGAGCTTCGAGACGACGAGGACGTCAGCGGCGGCCGACTGTCGTCGCTGCTCGGTCGTGGCGGTGACGACGGCGATGACGACGAGGCGTTCGAGACGACGATAGCGGAACTCGAGGACGAACTCTCGGTACGGATCGACGAGCGGATCGACGAACTCCACTCGCTGTTGAAGATCATCAATCTGGACATGCAGGTTGCGATCGACACGTACATCGACTCCTACGCCAACGTCGAGGAGCTGTTAGACCACCAGCAAGACGTTACGAATAGAGTTTCCCACGCGCTGCAAGATATTTCAATGGCGGGTGAGGCGATCGCGACCAGCGTCGACGACATCAGCACCTCCGTCACCGAACAGTCCCAACAGACTCGACAGGCGTCGTCGGAGATGCAAGACATCAGCGCCTCGGTCGAGGAACTGTCGACGACGACCGATACGATCGCTGGCCGTGACGACGAACTGCTCAACGCCGTCGAAAGCAGCGAGGACCACTGCGAACAGGCAACAGAGTCGGTGGTCGAACTGCGCGAGTCCGAAGCCGACATTCGCGAGGAGGTCGACGCGTTCAAATCGATCGTCGCCGAGATCGAGACGCTCAACGACGAGATCGCAGACACCGCAGAGAAGACGCGGATGGTCGCCGTCAACGCGAACGTCGAGTCCAAGCGGTCGGGGGAGACCGGGAACTTCAACGTCGTCGCCGACCAGTTCCAGGAGCTCTCCGAGCAGATGACACGCCGAACGAAACAGATCGACGAGCGGGTTGAAACGCTCCGCAAGCGGGCCGAAGAAACGCTCAGTTCGATCGAGGCGAACCAACAACGGGTCGACACCAGTCAGCAGGAACTGTCGGAACTAACCGACGACCTCGGCGACGTCCGTGAGAGCACAAGCGAGTTCATGCTCGATGTCGACGAACTCTCGTCGCTCATCGACGCCCAGGCCTCGAGCACACAGGAGATGGCAACCCGAATCGAGACGATCGACGACGAAGCACAGTCGATCAACAACGATGTCGAGACCGTCACCGGCGAGATCGAAGAGCAGTTCTCGAAAGTGGAGATGATCGAAAGCGTCCTGACGGAACTCAGCGAAGAAAGCCAACAGCAGACCGTTCGCTACGACCAGCAGACGGGATAGTGTAACGACTGATACCGACTGCTGTCGTCAGGTCCCGCCAATCCCGCCGGAACTCGTCGGGATATCGGGACCACAGGCCGTATGAGCCGACTCACGCCCGATTGAACGACGACACCGTGATCAGACGTGGAGTGGCAAGCTCGAACTCGAGGTCCCATCAAACGCTGGGGGAAACAGGACGGTTAAGCCGCCGGACACGCTACCGGCGGGTATGAGTCTCGAGACCATGCAGCCGAATCCGACGTGGGACGCCGCCTCCTACGAGGACGCTGTCGACACGCTCACGGCGCACAACGACGAACTGACCTACAAAGTTTGGGGCGGCGACTGGTGTAAGGACTGTCGGAAGCTGCTGCCTGACCTGGGTGCGGCACTACAAGCCGCCGAGGTTCCCGACGAGCGAATCGAAGAGATCGCCCTCGATAAAGACAAGCAGGGTCCCGGTGTCGAGGAGTACGACATCGAGTACATTCCGACGGTCGTCGTCGAAACCGACGATGGCGAGGAAGTCGTCCGATTTGTCGAGTCGGAGGACCTGCCGCCGGCCATCTGGCTCGCCGAGCAACTTGACAAAGAGCTGTAACCGGCCCGAAACGGTTTCGACGCGGATTTTTCGACGCCGATGTGTCGGCGTTAGAACGGACTTTCGGGTCCGTCGCTTGTCGTCTCGTCAGCTGTGGTCGCGCTCGTATTCTCACCCAGCCACTCGAGGGCGTCTTCGACGTCGTTCGTCGGCGGCGAACACGTCCGGCCGCGACAGACGTACAACGTCGGCTCGCCGTCACGCGCCTCGCGGCCGGCCCAGATCGCCGGCGCATCCGCGAGTCCTAACTGCTCGAGCCACGCCTCGAGGCCGTCGTCGGTCGGCGGCCGAAGCGCGAACAGTCGGTCGGGGTGGTACGTCTCGGCAAAGCGGTCGCGCCACGCGTCGGGCAGTTCGTCGGCGGCGACGGTGATCTCGAGGGCACCCGACTCGAGCCGATCGGCGGCCAGACAGAGCGAGGCGTGCTGGAGCGGGTTCGCCTCGATGCGGTTAGCGTGGGTCTCGAGGACGGTCGACGCGATCGCCTCGAATTCTTCGCTGTCGACGGCGAAGCGGTCAAGCGCGAGCAGTGTTTCGACGGCGACGCCGGCTGCCGAGGGCGTCGACTGGTCGTTCAATTCCTGTGGCCGCGTGACCAGCGACTCGCCGCTTTCGGGGGTGAAGTACAGCGTCCCGGCCTCGGCGTCCCAGAACTCCGCTTCGATAGTGCGAGCTAACTCGAGTGCAAAGGCGAGGTGGTCGACCTCGCCGGTGGCCTCATAACAGCCCACCGCGGCGCGCGCGAGGAACGCGTAGTCCTCGAGATAGCCATCGACGGCGACGTCCCCGTCCTTATACCGTCGCGACAGTCGCTTTTCGTCGGCGTCCCAGAGTCGGTCCCGGACGAACTCGAGGGCGTCGACAGCGGTCTCGGCATATTCGTCGTCGCCCAGCACCAGCGCTGCCTCGGCGTAGGTCGCGATCATCAAGCCGTTCCAACTTGCGAGGACCTTCTCGTCGCGGTTCGGTCGCGGCCGCTGCTCGCGGGCCTCGAACAGCCGTTCGCGAGCGGCCTCGAGTCGCGTTTCGACCTCCTGCTCCTCGAGGTCGAACGCCTCGGCGAGACTCGAGATAGACTGTACACGATTCGGCTGATTCTGCCCTTCGAAGTTGCCCGATTCGGTAATATCGTAGCGTTCGCAGAAGAGCTCTGCAGTGGTCTGGTCCTCGAGCACCTCGCTGACTTCCTCGGGCGTCCAGACGAAGAACGCGCCTTCCTCGCGCTCGCCCGTCTCCGGGTCCTTGCTCTGAGCGTCGAGCGTGCTGAAGAACCCACCGTCGTCGTGGGTCAGCTCGCGGTCGACGAACGCGAGGGTCTCGGCGACGGTCTCGGCGTAGCGCTCTTCGCCCGTGAGCTGATAGCCCGCAAGCAGGGCGCGGGGAATCTCGGCGTTGTCGTACAGCATCTTCTCGAAGTGGGGGACCGTCCAGTCCCGGTCGACGCAGTATCGGTGAAAGCCGCCGCCGACGTGGTCGTAGAGGCCGCCGTCGATCATCGCGTCGAGCGATTCCTCGAGCACCTCGAGATACTCGCTTTGACCCGTCCGATCGAACGCGCGGGCGAGCACTCGGAGTCTGGAGGGCTGTGGGAACTTCGGCCCGCCGGAGCCGAAGCCGCCGTACTGGCGGTCGGCGCTGCGAAGTGCTGTGTCGGCTGCCGTCTCGAGCACGTCGCTCGAGGGCGGCTCGGCAGCGGCGACGGTGTCGGGGGTCTCCTCGAGTTGGTCCGTCGCCGCGTCGGTCCACTGCTGGGCGCGGTTTTCAACCTCCTCGCGATCCGTTTCCCACGTCTCGGCGAGGCGCTCGAGGATATCGAGGAAACCGGGCTGGCCGCGTTTCGATTCCTTGGGGAAGTAGGTCCCGATGTGGAACGGTTTGCCCTCGGGCGTGAGCCACGCCGAGAGCGGCCAGCCGCCTCGGCTGGTGACGAGCTGGCAGACGGTCATGTAGATGCTGTCGACGTCGGGGCGCTCCTCGCGGTCGACTTTGATCGGCACGAAGTTCTCGTTGAGCAGTTCGGCGACCTCATCGTCGGCGAAACTCTCATCTTCCATGACGTGACACCAGTGACACGCCGAGTAGCCAATCGAGAGGAAAATCGGGACGTCGTGTTCTCGTGCCGTCTCGAGAGCCTGTTCGTCCCACGGCTGCCAGTTAACGGGGTTGTCCGCGTGCTGGCGCAGATACGGACTCTCCTCCTCGTCGAGGCGGTTCCGTTCGGTCGGGGTAGACATACGCTCGGCTATGGGTGGGAGTTGTAAAAGCCCGACGTACGACCGACTCGTGTGCCGGTATCGGCGTCAAAAAATCGCTCGCGGTGGTTCGACGTGTCGACTCGAGTCCGTTAGGCCGTCTCTTCCTGAAGCAGTTTGCGGAGCACGAGGTGGAGCACGCCACCGTTCTCGACGTACTCGACAGCCATCGGCGTGTCGACCTGTGCGGTGACGTCGAACTCGGTGGTCTCGCCGTCGTCGTCCTCGGCGGTGACGGTCAACACGGCGTTTGGCTCGAGGCCGTCCTCGAGACCCTCGATGGAGTAGTGCTCGTCGCCCTCGAGGCCGAGTTCCTCCCAGCCCTCGCCGTCCTGGAACTGCAGGGGCAGGACGCCCATGCCGATGAGGTTGTCACGGTAGATGCGCTCGTAGCTCTTGCCGATGGTCGCGCGGATACCGAGCAGGTCGGTTCCTTTCGCGGCCCAGTCACGGCTCGAGCCGGTTCCAAGCTCTTCGCCAGCCATGACGATCAGCGGCGTGTCATCGTCACGGTAGCGCTCGGAGGCTTCGAAGACGGTGGTCTCCTCGCCGGTTGGGTGGTGGACTGTGTAGCCACCCTCCTTGCCGTCGAGCAGCTCGTTTTTGATGCGGACGTTCGCGAAGGTGCCACGCATCATGACTTCGTGGTTCCCACGACGGGAGCCGTACGTGTTGAACTCGTACGGTTCGACGCCGCGCTCTTTGAGCCACTGTCCGGCGGGCAGGTCCTCGCTGAACGGCCCGGCGGGGCTGATGTGGTCGGTCGTGACGGTGTCACCGAGTGTCAACAGCGCGCGTGCGCCCTCGACGTTGTCGACGCCGGGTTCCTCGAGTGGGAAGTCCTGGAAGAACGGCGGCTCGCGGATGTACGTCGACTCTGGGTCCCAGTCGTAGACCTCGCCGGTTGGGGCGTCGAGCGATTCCCAGCGCTCGTCGCCGTCGTAGATGCTCGAGTACTTCTCCTCGAACATGTCGGGGGAGACGCTGTCGTGGATCGTCTGTCGGACTTCTTCGGTGTCCGGCCAGATGTCCTCGAGGAAGACCGGCTCGCCCTCGTCGTTCGTGCCGATTGGCTCCTCTTCGAGGTCGATGTCCATGCGACCTGCGAGGCCGTAGGCGACGACCAGCGGTGGGCTGGCGAGGTAGTTGGCCTTGATCTTCGGGTGGATACGGGCTTCGAAGTTCCGGTTGCCCGAGAGGACGCTCGTCGTCCAGAGGTCGTGCTCGTCGATGGCTGCCTCGACTGGCTCCGGCAGTGGGCCGGCGTTCCCGATACAGGTCGTACAGCCGTAGCCGACGACGTGGTAGCCGAGTTCTTCGAGGTCATCGAGCAGTTCCGCACGCTCGAGATACTCCGTGACGACGCGGCTACCGGGTGCGAGGCTGGTCTTAACGTACTCAGGCACTTCGAGACCCTGCTCGGCGGCGTTGCGTGCGAGCAGACCGGCCGCGACCATCACGGACGGGTTCGAGGTGTTCGTACAGGACGTGATCGCGCTGACGAGGATGTCGCCGTGACCGATCTCGATCTCGGTGCCGTCCTCGAGTTCGACGGGAACCTTCTCGTCGAGCGATGGAGTCTGCTCGGCGACGAGGCCGCCGTCGCTTTCAGCAGCGCCCGATGGGAGGACACCCTCTTCCTCGAGCAGCGTTGGGAAGTGTTCGTCCAGATCGCCCATTGGGATACGGGCGTGGGGCTTCTTGTGGCCGGCAAGGCTTGGCTCGACTTCGCCGAGATCGAACTCGACGACCTCGGTGAACTCGGGGTCCTGCTTGCCGAAGAGGCCCTGTGCCTCGAGGTACTCGCGAACGAGATCGATGTGGTCCTCGTCGCGACCCGTGAGTTCGAGATACTCGAGGGTCTTCTCGTCGACGGGGAACATACTGATCGTCGAGCCCTGTTCAGGGGCCATGTTCGAGATGGTCGCACGGTCTGCGACCGACAGCTCGGCAACGCCGGGGCCGAAGAACTCGACGAACTTGTCGACGACGCCGACCTGGCGGAGCTTTTCGGTGATGTGGAGCACGAGGTCAGTCGCGGTTGCGCCCTCTGGGAGTTCACCCGACAGGCGGACACCGACGACTTCCGGCAGGCTCATGTTGATCGGCTGGCCGAGCAGTGCGGCCTCGGCTTCGATGCCACCGACACCCCAGCCGACGACACCGATGCCGCCGATCATTGGGGTGTGGCTGTCTGTGCCAACGAGCGTGTCGGGGACGAGCCACTGCTCGCCGTCGACTTCGCGCTCGTGGACGACGCGGCCGAGGTGCTCGAGGTTGACCTGGTGGACAATCCCGGTTCCTGGGGGCACCACGTTGAACTCGTCGAACGCCTGCTGGGCCCACTTGATCGCGCGATAGCGCTCTTCGTTGCGCTCGTACTCGATCTCGACGTTTTTCTCGTAGGCGTCGGAGGTGCCGAAGTGGTCGACCTGCACACTGTGGTCGATCACGAGGTCACAGGGGACTTCGGGCTCGACGACCGTCGGGTCGACGCCCTTGCGGTCGGCTGCCGAGCGAAGTGCTGCGAGGTCGACGACTGCGGGCACGCCCGTCAGGTCCTGCAGGACGACACGCGACACCGTAAACGGAACCTCGGCGTCCGGCACGTCAGGTTCCCACGACGCCGCCGCGCGGATCGAGTCGGCGTCGATCTGGTCGCCGTCGGCGTTTCGAAGCACCGACTCGAGCAGAATCCGGATGCTCACCGGCAGTTTCTCGAGGTCACAGAGGCCCTCCTCCTCGAGGACCGTCAGGTCGGCCATCTTGTACGTCTCGCCATCGTGTTCGAATTCCCGGATCGCATCCGAGAACGAATCGGTTGCCATAGGTGACTTTCGAACCGGGGGGTTTTCAATCTCCCGAGAATCTGCTGTAGAATCATTATATACCATTCACCATTCCCATGTGTTAGAGTGGCACGAATCGGCACTCAGGTCGCCAAAATGCGTGTCCTGATACCACACCACTTTCGTGATTGTCGGACGGTGATTTTCAGCCAGCAGTTGGAGCCGAATCGGAGAGAGCGCTGTCGCCCACTCGCTGTGTCCGGCACCTGAAACACAGCCCGCTGCCCGTCACAGTCCCCAGTTCGGTCACTCGTGGCGGGCGTACTCCACGAACGCGAACCCATCGCGTTCGTCACGCGAAACCACCCGAAACGACTCCCGGTCCCAGTCAGGAAACACGGTGTCGCCGTCGGGTTCTTCGTGAACCTCGGTGACGATCAGTCGGTCGAGGGCGGGCAAGAACTGTTCGTAGACGGTCGCGCCGCCGGCGATGAACACGCGGTCAGTGTCGTCGTGGCGCTCGCGGGCCGCCCGGTCGGCCGCCTCGAGTGCGCCCTCGAGGCTGTTCGCGACGATGGCGTTCTCGGGCGTCTCGAGGTCTCGACTCGTCAGGACGATCGTCGTCCGCCCCGGCAGCGGTTCGCCAAGCGCCTCGAGGATCCCCTCGTAGGTAACCCGGCCCATGATGACCGGGTGGTCCATCGTCGTCTCCTTGAAATGCTGCAAGTCTGCGGGGATGTGCCAGGGCATCTCGTCGTCCTTGCCGATAACGTCGTTGTCCGCGACGGCAACGATGCCGACGAGTTCGCGGTCGCTCTCGAGGTCGCCCTCCCCGCTCATTCGGCCACCGAAAACGTGAGCCCGTCGTGGCAGTCGTAATCCTGTAACTCGACGTCCTCGTAGGCCAGCTCGTCGATCGATGCGTCACCGATCTCGAGCGTCGGGCGCTCGAGTGGCTCCCGGGACAGTTGCTCGAGCAGGCCGGGGACGTGGTCGAGTCGCTCGTCACCCTCGGCTTCGGCTGGCGCGTTGGTCTCGAGCCACTCGCGGACGGCGAGATAGTCTGCACGCTTGTCGACGTCGGCCAGACGGGACTGCAGCGCCTCGAGATTGTCGGCATACCACTCCCCGCGCGCGCCGCGGCCGCAGTAGATGTGGGCGTCGACGACCGTGTGGGCGAAGGTTCCGGGTTCGAAGCCGGTCTGCTGGGCGACGACCTTCGTCAGGAGCGCGTAGGCCGCGATATTGAACGGAATCCCCAGTGCGATATCACCGGAGCGCTGGGTGAGATGGCAGTTCAGCCGGTCGCCCTGAACGTTGAAGACGAACGAGTAGTGACACGGCGGCAGCGTCGAGACGGCCGCGTTGGCAGGATGCCAGGCGTTGACAACGAGTCGACGCGAGTTCGGACTGTCCGAGAGGGTGTCGACGACGTACTGGAGTTGGTCGAACGTCTTCCGCCCGTCTGCCTCTTCGGTGACCCAGCGGTGGGCCTCGTCGGGCCACGTTTCGCCCTCGAGTTGTGCGTCGTCGTCGGGAATCGGATACCGCCGCCAGAACCGGCCGTAGGCGGTGTCGAGTCGCCCCTCTTCGTCGGCCCACGCGTCCCAGATCTTGGTCTCTTCGCGGAGGTTTTTGACGTGTTCCTCGCCGGAGAGATACCAGCACACCTCGTGCAGCATTGAGTTCCAGCGGTAGCCGTCCATCTGTTTGGTCGTCAGCAGGGGGTACCCCTCCTGGAGATCGACCTCGTAGTGCTCGCTGAACGACGAAATCGTGTCGACGCCGGTCCGATTTGGCTTGTAGGTACCATCGGACAGGACCGTGTCGACTAACTCGAGGTACTGTTGCATTGTCGCTGCATTCGTATTCCGCAACTAAAACCCACCAGTCTTAACGTTTCAATCTGCCTTCGTATCGACCGGTCCTACTTTCATCACGCTGTCCAGACCGTCTTTGACCCTTGCGCCTCCCGACGACGAGTACGGCAGGGATCGACGACCCCCGCCGCGTAATTCGTTCGCTCGGCCGCGTTCGGGTCAGGTTGTGGCTGTGTCTCGCAGCCGCCATACGTCGAACAGACCGCGGAAGAACAGCACAAAAAATCCGACCAACAACAGGACGGCGAGATTGGCTCCGACGAGGCGAGGAACGGCGACGAGCGTTCCGTCCCGGAGAGCGATGACGAGCCGAACCCCCGCCCAGCAGCAAAACGCGGCAGCGATGTACTGCCAGCTACGATTCGTCTCGGTGATCTCTCGAAGGGTCACGAGGAGAGCCAGACCGAACAGCGGGATGGTGAGATTGACGACGTTCGAAACCCCGCCGAACCACTCGAGCATCGGAATCAACTGATCGTTCCACCATCAGTACTCTTCTGACATCTCGAGTGCTCACCCGTCCGGATCAGCGTCGAAATCGGCGTCGGCGGGGAGCACTCGCTCGGTGATCGAGAGATCGCCATACGTCGCGTACACCCAGCCACAGACCAGCACAACGCCGAGGAGCAACCTGACGGTCCACAGCTCGACGCTCACGAGGAGCGACGGGGTTCCGACCCACTCGGCGACGACGACCGACGGCAGCGTTAGTTCGGGATCAGCGGCGAGCGGTTGCTGCTCGAGGCTGAGGGCGGCGATGCCGCCGAAGTGGACGCCGATCGGCAACCCCAGTCGACCGGTGAGGACGTAGGCCGTTGCGAACAGAATCCCGCCGATCGCGCTCGTAACGATGGCCGCGAGACCGCCGCCGAGAACGTGGAGCGCACCGAACACGGGGAGGCTGACCGCGACCGCGACGACGACCGTCGCCGTCGCGCCGATCGATCGCGAGCCGAAGCGAGCGTACAGTCCCGCAGCCGCGTTCGGGATGAGGATCGCGCGAAAAACTACTTCTTCGAACACGTTGTTGACGAGGAGAAATACCAGCACCACTACGAGGACGAGCCCACCAAGCGCCGCTGAGTCGACGCCGACACCCGTCACCGATACGCTGAGCGTTAGATCTCCTCGAGCAGCCTGGTACCCGACCGCTCCTGCACTGGCGGCGACGCCAATGAGGATGCCCGCGGCGAAGTCGGCGATCCACTCGCGGGAGCGGGCGAAGCCGTAACTCGAGACGGGTCGGTGGTCGAGCCGCGAGGCGACGAGCAATCCCGCAACCGCCGAGAGCGCGATCGTGATCGACAACCCAATAAAAAAGCCCGCTGTCGCGACGACTGCCGAGGTTTCGCCCGTCTTCATCCAGGTCTCGAGAACCGATGTGACGACGGTCTCGAGCAATGCGTGACCGGTAACGTAGAGCGCGATGGCGACGACGAGCGGGGCGAGTACTCGCCACGTCGCGCGCAGGCGGGTATCGCTCGAGCCGTACAGAAGCGTGTCGCTGGCGGATCGATTCGATTCCCTGTCGACAGTCGATTCAGCCATGAGTACGAATACCAGATTAACTGCCAAAGACCGTCCATCGCGGCTTCAGAAGGTGAATCAACGCTTACGAATCCGCTCCGTCTCCGTCAGTCTTGTCGGCGAAGTCAGCCAACGCGGCCGCCACGGCCTCGAGTGCAATCACGGTTCCATCGTGATTGCATAGAGGATACAGCAAAACGCGAAGACGTTCGTGACCTGGTAGGTGGTCACGATCCAGAACTGCGAAATCTCGACGAGTCGCGTGACGACCGTCATCGCGAGTTCGGGGACGATGATCGCGGCGAATCCGAGCGCGAGGAATAACATCGGTCGGCTCTGATTCCGTCGATAGCCCTGAAACGCGAGGTAAATGATGGCGAGACCGAGAATGGTCAAGATGATAAAGAGGCTTCCCTGTACGATCGCTTCGATGGACGGGTCGATAGTTGGGATCATGCTCACATCTCCTCTATTAGTCTGGTGAATCGGTCGGCGGCCGTGTCCGTGCGTTCGATACTCAGCTCGAATCCGTCGTCGGTGAGATCGACGGTCAGGCGACGCACGTTCGTCCGGTACACCTTGTAGTGGTTTCCGTCGCGCTCTGGCACCGTCGATGCCACGACGAGGTCGTGCTCGCGAAGCGTCTCGAGGCGCCGGTAGATCGTCACCGTCGAGACGTCACACCGGTCGGCGAGGACGTTCGCCGACAGCGATTCCGTGCGGGCGTGAACAAGGATGGAACGGGCGACGGAATCTTCTAGAACGCCTCCGATCGTTTCGACATCGCAGTCCTCGCCCATAGTTGACACATCGTTTGCGTGTTCGTAAGGTAAAACCCGCAGCTTCAGGATTTGAAGTCGCGAACGTCAGTAACGAATTCGGCTCGCATCGGAACCCAGCACTTGGAACCAGGGTCACTCCGCACTCGGATACGCCAGTCGCCAGAGTCCCCACGCCGGAACCAGCGCGAACGGAAGGATGTACACGCCCTGAATGACTGTCCCGACCGACGGCGTGGCCGCGACCGCTAGCACGAACCCGAAGACGGCACACCCGGCGAGGGCGACCGCAGCCCCAGCCAGCCGTCGGTCGATCGGTTCCAATTCCGTCGATCGAACGAGCAAATCGAACGTCGTTGCGAACGCCTCGCCGTCTGAGACAGGCCCGAGATCGCGTTCGAACTCGTCGTCGCCCCAACCGATCGTCGCGGCGAACGTCCGGGTGTTGAGCAGGTGATCCGGAAGATTATCGCGGACGACCGTGACGTCCCGAACCTCGTGGAGTGGGACCGACCACTGCGGTTCGTCGACCCACGTATCGTACGCGACGAGTCGGTCCTCGTCCCGGTCGTCGTCCTCGTACCGCCGATACTCGAGCGGGCCGTATCTGAGGACGAACTTCAGAAACTCCACTGCGGGTTGCAACAGGAGCAAAGAGCCGAACGCGACAGCAGTCGCGACCACGACGGATAAGGGCGTGCCGTCGCCGGTAAAAACTGCGAGCAGGACGACCCACGAGATGACGATCCAGGGGGCGAAAAAGAGGCTCCTGAACAGCGTGTGCTGGACGGCAGTGTAGCGCACGGCGGTGTTGTCGGTCGAAAACCGAGCGGTGGGCTCGCCGTCGGGGACAATCGGCGGCTCCGTTGGCTCCGTCGGATCGTCGGGACCGGCGAGCCAGCCGAGAATGCGGTTCGGGCCGCCGTCCCTGTGGGCGGCGCGAAAGGAAGCCCACTCGACGAGTACCTTGGCGGCGACGAAGCCGACGAGCAGCGCCACTCCGCTGACGTCCTCCGGTATCGTGACCACCATGAGGACGAACACGACGAAAAGCGTCTGTCCGACGTGTGTTTCGGCGACCTCGTAGGCGGAGACCGTCTCGTAGCGGCCGCCACGAATATAGTCGAACCAGCCGTCAGCCGCGCTGGCGGCCACCAGCGCGAGGATGCTCACCAAAACCTCGGGTCGCGTGAGGACGTCCGCGACGGGAATCGCTGTCGCGAGGATGCTCCCGACGGCGACTGCGACCCACGCGAACCCGGTGAAGACGGTGCTAACGAACGGGACGTTCCGCGGATAGATCGGCGGAAGCCACGAAACCAGTTGCACGCTGCCGCGTCGCTCCTTCAGTTCGTCCGCGACGGTCGGGTCCTTGTGGTCGTTCTCGTCCGTTTCGACTTTCGACGGCTGCTGGGCGAACAGCGCCTTTACCGCTGCCAGTGGGAACGACAGGAACACCTCGAGTGCGTAGACCATCGCCAGCGTCGCCGCGTCCCACCCGAACGCGAGGACGCCCACGAGCGGAAGCAGGTTCGCAAGCAGAATCGGGACGAACCCCGCCCGGGGATGGGTGGACTCGAGGGTGGATGGTGCACTCATCGCCTGTAGCCGTCGCCATCGTCGCCAAGTTTCATAACTTTTCTGAACTGTCTATCGGCCTCAGACGACGATTTCGATGGCCCGACTCTCGAGCACGTCGGAGGGAATCTGGTTTACCTGCGCGAGAATATGCCGAGACCGGCTGTCGACTGGCCGGCGATCGGCACGCGTTCGTACTCGAGTTCCGCAAGCGGTTCGAGCGAGAGTGGTTCGGCAAGGTGTAGCGACTGGCTACTCCGAAGCCGATGTCGTGTCGGGACAGGCCGCAGCCTCGAGCCCATCTTCGAGCGACGCTGGCTCGCCCTCGAGTCGGTACGTGAAAGTGTACGCGGCACTGCCGCCGGAGCCGTGAACGACCGCGACGGTACCGGTGCGTTCGTCGCCGTTGCAGTCCGCGGCGTCGATCCCGTCGGGAAATGCGAACGGGGCGTACGTCGTCTCGAACACTCTCGTTTCCTCCGGCGGGATGACGAGATCGGTTCTGAATTCGGACAGCGGTCGATTCGCGGCGGCGCCGACGACACCCGGACCGAGCACGGACGAGTGATCGAACGAGTCGCTCTGGGGATCGAGCGCCGGGTTCGGAACGTCGCCGTAGATACCGACGAATCCGACGAGCACCGGGGCCGACGTCTGACTCTCAATCTCGAGACGCGCGCGGCCGTCTGGAAGCGCCTCGACGGTGTGGACGTACGCGTGAACCGGCTGTCCGACACCCAGTCGTGCCGACCCTCGGTCTGTTTCGGCGTTCACACGAAGCGAATGCGAGACGCGCGACTCGAGGCGGTCGGGAAAGACGACCGGGAACCGGACGGAATCGCCAGGGTGGTCGACGGTTTCGTACTCCTCATCGATGCTCGAGTCGGCGAGCATCGCTTGATTCACATCGACATCGTCGTGGAACTCGACGACGAGGTCACGGTCCTCGTACCGGTAGCCGTCGAACACTTCGTTCGAATCTAGCCGTGTCGTCGAAAACGGAACCGATTCAGCACAGCCAGCAGAAAGCAGGATTCCGCCGGTCGCAAGGGTCTGGAGAAACGAGCGGCGTTGCATATTTCGAAAATTGACAGTCGGAAGACGTGTACGTTCCGGTAACACGATCGGAAGACAGATCGTCGGAGTACACACGGCCGTGCATACTTTCACTCGAGGAAAGAGCAACGCTTACAGGTTCGTGCGTTCCGCTATCGACCATGCGAGAGAACGTACTCCTGATCGGCGGCGGTGGCCGCGAACACGCCATCGCTCGCGCACTCGAGGACAGTGAGGCCGACCTCTATGCCTGTGCCGGCAACAAAAACCCGGGCATCGCCCGAATCGCGGCCGGGTTCGAAACGCTCGAGACGACCGACCCGGACGCGGTCGTCGACTACGCCGAGGCCGTCGAGGCGACGCTCGCTGTCGTCGGCCCCGAGGCACCGCTCGACGCCGGCGTCGCAGACGCACTCGAGGACGCGGGCATCTACGCGTTCGGGCCGAAAGCCGACGACGCCCGTATCGAGACGGACAAGGCGTTCCAGCGCCGCTTCATGTCCGAAAACGACATCCCCGGCTGTCCGGACTTCGAGACGTTCGACGACATGGACGCGGCCTGTGACTTTATCGACGAGTACAACGGCGACCTCGCGATCAAGCCCGCCGGCCTCACGGGCGGCAAGGGTGTCAAGGTCATCGGCGATCAGGTCACCCCCGAGGAGGGCAAGGAGTACATCCGCGACTCCGACTACGATCGGATCGTCCTCGAGGAACGCCTGATCGGCGAGGAAGTGACGATTCAGGCCTTCGTCGCCAACGGCGCGTTCGAGACTGCACCCGCGGTGCAGGACCACAAACGCGCCTACGAGGGCGACGAGGGACCGAACACGGGCGGGATGGGCAGCTACTCCGATGCGACCCCGTCCCTGCCCTTCATGACCGACGAGGACTACGACGAAGCTGTCTCGATCATCGAGGCCACCGTCGACGCCTTAGACGATTACCGCGGCATCCTCTACGGCCAGTTCATGCTCACGAGCGAGGGCCCGAAGGTCATCGAATTCAACGCTCGCTTCGGCGACCCCGAAGCGATGAACACGCTGCCCGTCCTCGAGACGGCGTTCCTCGACGTGCTCACGGCTGCGCGTGACGGCGAGGCCCCGCCGGCACTCGACTTTGCCTCCCAGGCGACGGTCTGTAAGTATGCCGTGCCCGAGGGCTACCCAACGGACCCCGAAGCCGGTGCGAAAGTCCAGGTTGATGAAGAGAGCGCCGGCGACGCCCTGCTGTACTACGCCAGCGTCGACGAGCGCGACGACGGCATCTACACGACGACCTCCCGCTCGTTCGCCGTTGTCGGCGTCGCCGATTCGATCAGCGAGGCCGAGGCAATCGCCGAGGACGCCCTCGCGGTCGCCGGCGACGAGGGCCTGCACATGCGCCACGACATCGGGAAAGCCGACCTCGTCCAGCGCCGAATCGACCACATGAACGAGCTTCGCGGCGAGTAACGGCTGCAGCTGCGTTTTTTGGAGGGGGTTCTCATACTGTCGGACAGAAGTCAGTACACGCCCGATTGCGTCTCACGGCTCGTCGCCTTCGGCAACAACCGTTCGCGTGCGATCGGTGCGTCAATCGTGTTGTCCGGCAGTATCAGGAATCCGACGGTGTGACGGCCTCGATCGACTCGACAAGCAACCGCACGCCGAGGTCAATCTCTCGCTCGGTAACGTCGAGCGGTGGCAGCAGTCGCAGCGTTTTGTATCCACAGCCAAGCGTCAACAGACCGCGGGAGAACGCCGCCTCGAGGACGGCGTCACGACGCGTTTCGGTGTCGAACTCGACGGCGAGCATCAGTCCACGACCGCGGACGTCGACGATGGACTCGGACTCGAGGTCCTCGAGTCGATCGAGAAGGTGCTGTCCGCGGGTTCGGACGTTCTCGAGGAGGCCCTGTTCGTGAATGATGTCGATCGTGAGCACGCCCTGCATCGCGGCGAGCAGGTCGCCAGCGCCCCACGTCGAGGAGAGCCGTCCCGTCTCCGCGGGGAACAGCTCAGAGCGGGCGATCGTCGCACCGACACGCAGCCCCTTCGCGCTGGTGATGACATCGGGTGTGAGATCGAGGTGGTCGATCGCCCACAGCTCGCCCGTGCGGCCGAGTCCTGACTGGATCTCGTCGGCGACGATCCGAAGGTCGTAGCGCTCGCGCAGCGCCTCGAGGTCGCGGGCGAACTCGGGGTGTGCGACTCGGTAGCCGCCTTCGCCCTGGATCGGCTCGAGGATGAGGAAGGCGACCTCGTCGGGGTCGATCACGCCGCGATCCGGGTGGAGCCTATCAGCGACGACGTTGCCGCCGGGGCCGTCGGTGAGCCAGCGGCGCTCGTACTCGTCTTGTGTCGCTGGATAGGGGAGACTGATCACTCCGGGCACTTCGGGAAAGCCACGGCGATGGACGGTCTTCGACCGATTGAGCGAGAGCGCGCCGAGCGTGCGGCCGTGGAAGGCCCCGTCGAAGG
>NZ_AOHX01000045.1 GCF_000337735.1 Natronorubrum sulfidifaciens JCM 14089
TGTATAAGAGACAGGTCCTGACCGGCGATCTTCAGCGGATCGACGAGATCGAACGCACGGAGTTTCTCGCGAAGAATCGGGTTGTTGTAGCCAAGCGGGGCGGCAGCGACGTGACTCGTAAAATCCAGCAAGACGTTGCCGTCGACATCGGTACAGAACGGACCCACCGCGTCTGCGCCAGTGTCCCAGACGAACTCGTAGACGTACGTACTCGGGGCGGCGAACTGGTGGTGGTAGTCGACCCACCGTCTGGCTCGCTCGTCCGGGATCGTCTTGACTTCGGGTTCGACCGTGGCGCGTTCCATGTTGTATGGTAGCGTTCAGCAGTGAAATAGCTCGTCACGAGTTGCGCTACATGACGACGAGAACCGATGCCAGTGCCCCACCGAGCAAGAGTAGTCCGCTGTATTTCGCGACCTGCTTTCGAAAGTCGTGGTTCGGCGACGTCGACGCAAGCACAGCCTTGACGACGATACTCGAGACCGTCGCAAGCAGAATTGCGATCGTCGCCTCAGCGGGGCCGAGTTGGCCGCCCCGATAGAGGACGACCGCGGACGTGGTCGCACCCGCACTCGAGATGAAGCCGCTTGCGACAGCGGTCGCATAGAAGCCAAGCGTCCCGAACCACGTCTCGGCGAGCGATCCGAACACGAGGACGACGAGGAAGACGGCACCGAACGCGAGCGCGTTCAGCATCGAGAACGGACTCTGGAGATCCATCGGCCCGGATTCGTGCCAGTCTGCGGTGATCGCCGCGATGGCGAACGCCAGCAGGATGACAGCGCCGAGCGGGACGATCGCCTCGAGGAGGACTGCCGTCTCGCCACCCATGGTGAAGCCGACGGCGATCGCGAGGTTCCGCGCCGCCATCGCCGCGTTCGCGAGCAAGATCGCCGCGACGGCATAGGAGGCGGCCTCGGGCCGCTGATTGACGTGATCGAGCATCGTTCCGACGACGGCCGTCGATGAAGCAAGCCCGCCGAAAAAGCCCGTCACGGCGATGCCGCGGCCGCCGTACGTCGAGACGATCGCGTAGTTGACGATCCCGATCCCTGCAACCGCGACGACCATCAGCCAGATCACCTGTGGCTCGAGTGGCAGCGTCAAGCCACCGATCTCGAGGGAGATCTCGGCGGGCAACAGCGGGTAGATAACAAAGGCCAGAATAGCGAACTCGGTGGTCGAGCGCATCTCTTCGTGAGAGAGCCCCCACGCGAACTCGTGAAGTTCGCGTTTGAGGACGAGCAACAGCGACGAGAGCACGGCGACCGTGACTCCCTCGAGGATCAATCCGGCGGCGACCAGCGCCCCGACGCCGTAGGCGACGAGCATCGAGACGGAGGTCGTCAGCGAGAGACCAGTGTCGTCGCTCAACAGCCCCTGAACCGCCAGCAACACGCCCTGAATAATCACGAGCACGCCGCCGAGGACGAGCAATCCGTCACCGATGCCGGTCTCGAAGGTAAACAGCGTAAACACCGCCCCGAGGAGACTGATCAGGGAAAACGTTCGGATGCCGGCGGGTTTCTGGGACCACTCACGCTCCAGTCCAAGAAACATGCCCAGTGCACCGGCGAGTGCGATCCGCAACACCGTCTGGTCCAGTGGGGCATCGACGACCTGAAGCGAGACACCGTTCACCGTTCACCGTATACTGTGGACCCATATATACTGTCGGCCGACAGTCACCGATTCGGAGCGACCAGCCGATTGGGTGGCTACCACGTTCGGAGCGGGCAGTATCACCGATGGCCACCGCAATCGACTGTCGACGGATACTATCGCGCACTCGCGTACTCGCGTTCACCGTCGCGAAGTCGGCGACCGTCTCGCGGGCAGTACTCGTAGGCCGACTCCGACGTTCGAAACGAACACTGTGGACAGTGTCGTACCGTCTGCTCAGGTGTTCCGTCCGCCCGTCCGAAGCCGAACAGAAACGGGACGAACGGGAGAAACAGAAAGAACAACACGGTCTCAAAGAAGATCCAGGCAGCGACACTGATGCCGACGCCGAGAACCAGCCCCGCGAACGCGGTCGTCGTTCGTGACCGAACCACGTCCTACAGGTCGACGTACTGCGCTTCCCACTCTCGGCGAGCCTCGAGTTCCCGGCGGCCGCGACGGGTGAGCGTATAGAAATTCGTCCGGCGGTCACGACGCCCCTTCTCGACGAGTCCTTTGTCGACGAGCGTATCGAGGTTCGGATAGAGCCGACCGTGGTGAATCTCCTTTTCATAGTACTGTTCGAGCTCTTCTTTGATCGCCAGTCCGTGAGGTTCCTCCTCGCCAGCGATAACGTACAGCAAGTCTCGCTGGAATCCTGTCAGGTCGTACATTGGGAAAGTACCAATTCCACTTACTGTCGAATTTTAATAAGGCTATCGGGTTGTTTCGATCGAAACAACGATATTACCGATGAGAATCGCCGTTTCAGCGCGTCTCGAATGATAATCACCATGAGGGGTTCAACGCAGCGAATACATAGCATCGAAGTCATGTTTACCGTCCATGTGGATCGTTTATGGATGATTATACGAACGAAACAGGGGACGCGAGGCTGTGAAAGTCGGTACCACGTGCCTGTCGAAAAACGCAGTCGCTGTTCAGTTGTGTTGGTTGGAAACAGGAAAGCAGATCGCGTGACGGAAAAATGTCACGCGATCGCTTGCCGCCCTGAATTGGTCCCCGCTGACGCTTCGGCCCTCCAAGCGAAGCGTCACGTGAAGACTTCCGCTGAGTCTACTTAAACCTAACGACACTGGACGGAATTACGATACGTTTCAGCGGCGGTCGAGCTCAGATGTGTTCCTCCTCGAGGACCCAGCCAAGCGCACGCTTGTAGTACGTGAACATCTCTCTGACACCCTCGTGGCGCATGTCCTCGCTCTCGAGGTGTTCTTTGAGAAACTCATACTGCTCGCGGATCTCGTCTTCATCTCGCATACACAGGGCTACACGCTGAGTGCGCAAAAAACGGTCGCCAAGCGGTGTGGCAATCAGTGCTTGGTAGCGACGTGACAGCACGTGTCGTCTCTTTCAGTGATCAGTCGCCGGTTTCGAGCCGACAACAGTCGTCTGTGCGGCCCTCGCACGGTCCGTTCTGCGTGGTGTCACGCCGTGATACCGACTGCGGTCGTCACTGCTCGTCGATCACCGATGCCGCCGTCCGTGATCGGGTATGGAACACCGCCACCGAATCCGAATCGGTCACTCGAGCGACCGACGGCGTTGATGAGACCGCGATTCGCCTGCTCGAGTCTCGAGGGACGACGAGCGAGCAGCAACCTGAGAGTGCGTTGTCGAGTCGCGTTGGGACCGGGCACCCAGCCGATTAGCTGTCGTTCTCGTCGTCGTCTTCGGTCTCGTCGTCGTCTTCGGTCTCGTCGTCGTCTTCAGTCTCGTCGCCGTTGGCTGCCTCCTCGCCGAGCGTCAGGGTCACTTCTTCGTCGGCGCCAGCGATCTCGACGTCGTCCTCGGCTTCGTCGCCTTCGTATTCCGCCATGACGGTGTACTCGCCGTCTTCCAGGTCGTCGAACTCCACCTGGCCGTCTTCGTCGGTTTCGTCCTCCATCGCATCGTCTTCTTCGTCGTCCATCTCCTCGTCGTCTTCCTCGTCCTCCATCGCGTCGTCTTCTTCATCGTCCATCTCCTCGTCGTCTTCTTCGTCCTCCATCGCGTCGTCTTCTTCATCGTCCATCTCCTCGTCGTCTTCCTCGTCCATCGCATCGTCAGCGTGCTCGAGTGTGACGAGCGCACCCTCGACGGGTTCAGCCTCGTCGTCTTCGACGGTGACGGTCAGCATATACGTCTCGTCACCGTTCTCGAGGTCGTCGTCCATGTCATCGTCCATGTCGTCGTCCGGAGCGGTGTCGTCTTCTTCCTCTTCGTCGTTACCGTTATCGGCACAGCCAGCGAGTACGAGCGCAGTTGCAGTCCCGGTCGCGGTCACGAACTTTCGTCGGTTGAGTCTTGGGTCGGACATATCTCTGGGTAGGACGTTCCCGCTGGTTTCAGTGCGGCCTGCAACTGCCGTCCGTTAATGACCTATTGAACAGCTTGACAGCCCGTGTGACCGTCACTGGTTTCGTACCGTTCGACGAGTAACCCACGCGTGACGGCCCGTAACCATCACTCCCGCCTGATTTTAGTTTCCAGCTCATTCATAACATAATTGTAGTATCAGTACCATGTTTGGCTCGTGAAACGACGGATCGTCCTCGGCTTCTCGTTTGCCCTCCTCCTCCTCCTCGTGCTGATCGCCGTGATCGGTAGCCGGGAGATCGTGGCAGAACTCTCGAAGGCCAGCCCTCGAGTGCTCAGCCTCGCGTTTCTCTCGGGGCTGGGCGCGCTGCTGTTTCGCGGGCTGGTCTGGGAACGGTTCATCGGCGTCGTCGACGAGACGATGCCACGCAGGCAGATCATCCAGATCTTTCTGACGGTCATGTTCGTCAAATACGCGACCCCCTACGGGCAACTCGCGACCGAACCGTTCGCGGCGTATCTCGTCTCGCGTGATAGCGAGATGGCGTATGAGGGCAGCCTCGCGAGTATTCTCTCCGCAGATCTGTTGAACTACATTCCCTACTACACGTTCGGCTTCTTGGCACTCGGCGTTCTGGCGGTCGACGACATCTCCGGCACAGACATGCAGACACAGATCGTCGCGTTCACCGGGCTGTTCGTCGTCATCGTCTCGGTTGTCTACGTCGCCGTTCGCCGATCGGCTGTCGTCTACCGACTTGTCCTCGCCAGTACCGGGCTCTGCCGTCGCGTCGTCGGCCGGGTTACCACTCGCTTCGATGAACAGCTCTCTCCCACTGCCGTTCGATCGCGACTGGATGGGTTCTACACGACGGTCGGAACGATCACAGCGGACAGACGCACGCTCGTCTTCACGGCCGTCTATGCCCATCTCGGAATGGTCTGCCTGATGCTTCCTGTCTATATCGGCGCACTCGCGCTGGGATACCAACTCGCATTGCCCGTCGTCGCCCTCGTCGTCGCGCTCGGAAAGCTGGGAGCGATCGTCCCGGCACCCGGCGGCACCGGCGGTGTCGAGGTGATCGTCACGGCTGGACTCACCACACTCGGCGGCCTCGAGCCGGCTGCTGCCGTCACGATCGCACTCATCTACCGGGCCAGTACGTACTGGCTCACGCTCGGCATCGGTGGGCTCTCCACCGCGAAACTGCTCGTCGGGCGTCCATCGAACAGCTAAGAGACTCCAGTGTGGTTTTTGGGCTGGCATACGTAGTGGGGCACATGAAAGTCCGGGGTGAGCGTGAGTGCACGGAGTGTAGCACGCGATGGTCGTACTACGAAACCGGGAGCGTCGGCTGTCCAGCTTGTGGCAGCCTTCGCAGCGTTGGGATCGACGAGCGCACCGAACACACCGATCTACAGGTCGCGTTCGATCTCACGCCGGTTCGAAACGCGATCGACGAGCTCTCGACGAATGATCTCGCTGCACGGGCCCGCGAGGAGTGTCGCGAGTACATCCGTCGTCGTGGCTTCGTCAACGCCGGCACGCTCCGGGAACTCGACGACGCGTATCTCGCCGCCAGCGAACTCCGACACGTCGCCGACATCGTCGGCCGAGATGTTCTCCTCGAGGAGCGCGAAGAACTCTACTTCCTCGCGTTGCTCCGTGACGCCGACACCGGCGAGCGGCCACCGGCCGCTGAAGTTCCACCGAGCCTGCGGAGTGCTCGCGGTCTCGCCGCCGCAAACGCCGTCCGCGAGTACCGCCGTGACGTCCGGACGTGGGCCGCGGACCGCGACCTGACGAACGCCGAGCGAAGCGCACTCGAGACCCTCGGCGAACACGTCACCCGCATCCGGATGCTGGACGGCGACGTCGACCCGCAGACGGCCGACCGATTGATCGACGCCACTCGCGACCTCGCAAACGGGCTGCGAGGTGACGAGGTGGCGTTTACACAGGCCCAAGACAGACTCGAGAGCCTCGAGTTCGACGAAACGGAATAGAAAAGAGATCGTAAGCGACGGCTCAGGGCAGGTCGACGTCGATGTCTTCTTGCAGGCTTGCGGCTTTGACCGTGTTGTAGAGCAACATCGCACGCGTCATCGGGCCGACGCCGCCCGGAACGGGCGTGATGGCGCTGGCGGGTTCTTTTGCGCTCTCGAACTCGACGTCGCCGACGAGTTCATACCCTTTCTCGGTGTCAGCATCCACACGATTGACGCCGACGTCGATGACGACCGTTCCCTCGCTGATCATCGAGCCGTCGATGAGTTCGGGGACGCCGACGGCGGCGACGACGACATCCGCACTGCGAGTCTTCGCGGCGAGGTCGTCAGTTCGGGAGTGACAGACGGTCACCGTCGCGTTGCCGTCGTCGGCTTTCTGGATCAGTAGGTTGGCGAGGGGTTTGCCGACGATATCCGAGCGACCGACGATCGTCACGTCTTTGCCCTCGGTGTCGACGTCGGCGGACTCGAGCAACTTCTGGACGCCGTGGGGCGTGCAGGGTCGGAATCGGGCGTCGCCGGCGACGAGTCGGCCGACGTTTTCGGGGTGGAAGCCGTCGACGTCTTTCGCGGGGTCGACACGGCGGATAACCTCCCGATAATCGACGTGATCGGGGACGGGGGCCTGGACGATGTAGCCGTGAACGTCGTCGTTGTCGTTGAGATCGGCGATGGTGTCGTACAACTTCTCGGCTGGAGCGTCGCCAGCGACGTCGACGTGGTGGCTCTCGATGCCGACCTCCTCGCAGTCGCGCTGTTTCATGTTGACGTACGTCTGGCTGGCCGGGTCGTCGCCCATCAGGACGGTCGCGAGGCCGGGTCGAGCACCCGCGTCGGCGAGTGTCTCGATTGCGTCCGTCAGATCGTCACGAATCTCACTTGCGACGGCGTTGCCATCAATGATCTCGGTCATTACTCGAGTGGGTGGCCGCGAGGCTAATCAACCCTCGGGTTCGTGCGCAGAACAGCCGTCAATAGGACCACACATATGCACGGTCATGGCCATAATCCGTTCAGAACCGCTCATCGAGGAACGACGTAATCGCCTCGTTGACTCCGTCCGGGGCCTCGAGGGTTGACGTGTGGCCCGCGTTCGGAATCTGTTCCATGCGAGCGTCGGGGATTTCAGCCAGCATCGGCTCGGCTCGCGAGGGGTCGATCGACGGATCTTCCTCGCCGTGGACGACGAGCACGGGGACATCGATCTCCGCGAGTCGGTCCGTGACGTCCGGGCGCTCGAGCCAGGAGTGCAGTTCGTTGTAGACCGCTGCGCCGGGGTACGTCGCCCACCGATCGATCCACGCCTCGACGAGCGCGGGGTTCATCTGGCGCGTCGTCTCACCGAAGAGGTAGCCGGCGACACCCTCGGCCAGCGACCGCGGCACGGGGTCGTGCGACCTCTCGAGTGGCTCGACGAGTTGGCCGTAGGTCTCGCGTTCGGCGGGTTCGTGGGGTGTCGCCATCGAGTCGATCAGGAGTAGCCCGTCGACTCGCTCGGGATAGGCAAGTGCAAAGCGCAGCGCCATGAACCCGCCCATCGACATCCCGCCGATGACGGCGCGTTCCTCGCCGAGGCCGTCGAGTACCGCGGCACAGTCACCGGCGAGATCCACGAGATCGTACGTCGACGCGTACTGATCCGTCCGCGCCCGCAGGTCGTAGGCGACTGCGCGGTAGTCGGGGGCCAGCGCCTCGAGTTGGGGCTGGAACATCGTCCGGTCCATCAGGGTCCCGTGGGCGAAGACGACCGGCTGTCCCGCGCCGACGTCGGTCGTCAGCGCGTCGGTTCTGGTCCGGTACATCGTCGTCGCGGTCGACTCAGTCATGCCACACGAGAACACGACACAGCACAAAAAGATACGCGAACCGGACAGTCTCGGTTCAGTGACGGACGTCACGAGTGGGACCCGTCGCCGAACGGGCCCAAACGGGCGCGTTACTCGTACAGCGGGTTGGCGTCACACAGCGACTCGACTTCCTCGCGGACCTCCGCGAGGACGGTCTCGTCGTCGGGGTTGTCGATGACGCGCGTGATCAGATCGGCGACGGTGCGACAGTCGTCCTCGTCGAAGCCACGCGTCGTCAGGCCGGGCGTGCCGGCACGGATGCCGGAGGGATCAAAGGCCGAGCGCGTCTCGCCGGGCACCGTGTTCCCGTTGAGGACGATGCCGGCGTCCTCGAGCGCTTCTTCGGCGTCGCCGCCGGAGGTGTCGGGGTGGCTCTCGCGCAGGTCGACGAGCACGAGGTGGTTGTCGGTGCCGCCCGAGACGAGTGAGAAGCCGTTCTCGACGAGTTGCTCGCCGAGGGCCTTCGCGTTAGCAACCGTCTGGGAGGCGTAGTCCTCGAACTCGGGCTCGAGTGCTTCTTTGAAGCCGACGGCCTTGCCGGCGACGTTGTGCATGAGCGGGCCGCCCTGTCCGCCGGGGAAGACGGCGGCGTCGATGTCGTCGGCGTACTCCTCGTCGCACATGACGATGCCACCGCGACCGGCGCGGATGGTCTTGTGCGTGCTGCCGGTGACGAAGTCGGCGATACCGACCGGCGAGTCGTGAACGCCGGCGGCGACGAGCCCCGTGATATGGGCGATGTCGGCGAGGTGGAGCGCGTCGACGCTGTCGGCTGCCTCTTGAATGCGCTCCCAGTCGATCTCGCGTGGATATGCGGAGTAGCCCGAGACGATGATGTCCGGCTCGAACTCTTCGGCCTGCTCGGCGAGCCCCTCGTAGTCGACGTAACCCGTCTCGGCGTCGACTTCGTACTGCTCGACGTCGTAGAGCTGGCCGACGAAGTTCGCCGGATGGCCGTGGCTGAGGTGGCCGCCGTGGGTCAGATCCAGCGAGAGGATCTTATCGCCGGGCTCGAGCATCGCGAAGTAGACGGCCTGATTGGCCTGCGTGCCCGAGTGTGGCTGGACGTTAACGTGTTCGGCACCGAACAGCTCCGTGGCGCGGTCGATCGCGAGCTGTTCGACCTCGTCGGCGAACTCACAGCCGCCGTAGTAACGCGAGCCCGGATACCCCTCGGCGTACTTGTTCGTCAGGGCACTGCCCTGTGCGTCGAGGACCGCCTCCGAGACGTGATTCTCGCTGGCGATCATCTGCAGCGACTCTCGTTGGCGATCTACCTCTCCCTCGAGTGCATCAGCGACGGCGGGATCGACGTCCCGGACGTGGTCGTGTTCCATGTCCGATGTGCCGGCTGGCGGCAGTATAAGTGTACCCGTCTTCGGCGAGCGATGGGGCAGGTCCACACGTGACTCAGAATGACTATTCAGCGAGGTTTCAGGAGAACCGTCGCTGGCGGTTCGAAACGTCCGTAGTACCCGTCATATGTCGGTTCAGAACCGACCCGATACAACTAACTTTCCCGAGCGACATTCAGCGTATCGAATGATAGAGTGGGGAGTCGACGGGGAAACGCTCCGTGTCAGAGACGCCGACAACACCACGGTGTCGGTTCACGGTGCTGACCCCGTCGTCGAGACGTCGGCGACGGAGTTGCCGCGTCCGGTCGAGGAGACACTGCTCGTCACGACGGACGAACTCGAGTTTCCCCATGCGATCACCTACGCGTTCTCGCTCGAGTCGAGCGAGCGACACGAACTCGAGCCGAGCGAGTCGTCGCTTGCACTCTCTGCCGGCGAGTACATCGTCGACATCGACACGGAGATCAAGATATACCTCCAGTTTTCGGGCGCAGCAACGATCGAGCGAACCGAGGACCTCCAGTCGATCAGTGTCTCGTTTCCAAAGCGGACCACGGTGACCATCGGCTTCAGAAGCCACCACGAACTTCCGACGGGAACGATTACCGTTCCCGACTCGCCCGATGCGGTTGCAACAGCACTCACCCACCTCGCTGCATCACACAAGACGGACAGTCCGGATCGAACCTATCCCACCCTTCGTGGACATCCGCCGCTGCTCGAGCGCGGCGACTCCCTCGATATTCCGGACCACCTGCAAACGACACGGTCCGACTCCGGGATCGAGGTCGTCGTGCCGCCGACCTACGACGCGCTGTTCGTCGTTGCGCCACTGGCGTACTATCTGCAGGCGACCATCAGAACCTGTTGTCCCGCTCGGTGCGAGAGAGACCACCCACGGCTTCGCCTTCCCGACCTCGGGATCGAGACATCGCTCTCACCGATGCCCGACCTCGAGCGCGACGTCGAGCGGCTGTTGCGCAAGACGTTCTTTCTCGACTGTCTCGTTCGCAACGCCGGCCCCTACGGCACGAATCTGGCGGAACAACGCGTCCTCGAGACGCTCGAACTCGACGCGGCCACTCTCTATGCGGCCAGCCCACAGCAACGGCTCGCGACCTATCTCGAGGTCCCCTACGAAGCGATCGAACACCGGCTCCCGGAGTGGCATCTCTCGATGTACGTCGCCCCCGAGTACGACACCGTCGAGCAGCTTCCGTTCTTGCTCGATCGACTCAGCCTGCTCTACATGCCGCGGACGTCCACACTCGAGGGCAAAGAGCTGATCGAGCGCTCGCTGGCCGATTTCTATCGCGGTGGTGGGAGCCCGGACAGTGGCAGACACGACAGAGCAAGCGCCAGAAACGTCGCCTCAGTCGACATCGTCAAACCAGACCTCCGAACCGGGCGAGTGCACGGCTGGCTCGCTGACGGGGTGCCGATCGACGTCTTCAAGACCACACCCGAGGCCTACCGCAACCGACTCGACTATCTCGAGCGCTCGAGCGAGTCGACATCGATCTGTGTCGTCTTGAACGACTCAGGAATGGCCGGCGAACACGACGATGTCGCCGACATCTATCGCCAGCGCGCCGATGAGCTAGCGATAGACGTGACCGTCGCCGAATCGCTCACGACGGCCGAACTCGCACGTGTCTTCGAACACGGCTACGAGTTCGTCCACTACATCGGCCACTGTGAAAGCGGTGGCCTGCGGTGTCCGGACGGCTCGCTCTCGACGGCGAGTCTCGACCGCTGTAACGCTCAGACGTTCTTTCTCAACGCCTGTGGCTCCTACTACGAGGGGATGCAGCTGATCGAAAAGGGAAGCGTCGCCGGTGCGGTGACGTTCACCAAGGTGTTGAACGACCACGCCGTCAAAGTCGGCTCGACGTTTGCGAAGCACCTCGTCAACGGATTCAGTATCGAGCGCGCACTCGGGCTCGCACGCAGCCGAATCATGATGGGCAAAGACTACGCCGTCGTCGGCGACGGCACCCACTCGCTCATCCAGAGCGACCACCGACTCCCGATCACCATCACCGTCGACGAACTCGAGGACGAGCGCGATCGATATCTGGTCACGCTCGACTGTTATTCGACCCGCGTGACCGGCTCGTACTACTTCCCGCACACCGAAGCCAACGAGTTCGCCTATCTCTGTGGAACCGAATCGAGCTTTACGCTCGAACAGTCGAGCGTTGTCTCGTTGCTACGCGAGACCGACGCGTCAGTCATCTACGACGGCGACCTCTACTGGTCGGAAACGCTGGCACAACAGTTCGCAAAGTGAACGCGCTCGTCGGTGGTGATTCCGAACGGAGACGATCACTCGAATCCGTGATCGTGGGCGGATGTCCCGTCTTCGACCCTACGAGAAGAGCCGACCGAGCGTCGAACGGAGCCAGCCGAGCACGCCAGCGGAGCCGTTGTCATCGTCCGTGGTCGCCGGTGTACCCGTCTGTTTGTCAGTACCACGGCGTGTTGGACCCGTTTCGTGGTCCCCATCCGCTTCAGCCTCGCGGTCGGCGGCCGGCTCGCTCTCGACGGTCGCCGCCGTCTCCTCGCTGTCGTCGGTCGCCGCTGGTGCCTGTTGGTCGTCCACGTCGTCGCTCGAGGCCGACTCCTGTGTCCCTGTGTCCGGGTCGACAGCGCCGCTTTTGGCGTCGATGGGTTCCGCGTCGTCGATGCTGGCGACAGCCGAGTCGGTCTCCACCGAGTCAGCGGCCGGCTCGGAGACGCTCGAGTCGCTCACGGCTGGACGTGGGTCGTCGCCGGCAGCGGGCTCTGCCGGCGTGTCGGTCTCGGCTTCGGGCTCGACAGTGTCCGCCACTGACGGGCCAGCGTCGTCGTCAGCGGCCGACGTGTCGGTCTCGGCGTCGTCGTCGGCGTCGATCCAGAGGAACTCCCGCTCTTTCGTTCGATCGGTCAACAGCATTTCTTCGAGGGCGTCCTCGTCGACGAGGGAGTCGTCCGCAGCCGGCTCCGGTTCGTCCGCGCTCGCGATGATGTCTTCGGGACTCTCGCCCTCGAGAACGCCATCGATGTCGTCGGACGCGGCGTCGCTGTTCTGGAGGTTCCCGAAGACGGTCGCAGCCGTCTGGTCTTCGACACCACCCTCGGACGGCTTTCGCTCGTCGGCCGTCGATTCCGACTCGTCCGTCGCGTCCCCGTCGACCGGCTCCCCCTCCGGTATCCCCTCCTCGAGATCCTCGAACAGATCGTCGGTCGCCGCCCCGACGTCGAGTGTCCCGTCACTCGAGTTCGTGTTTATCGTACTATCAGTCATAGGCTCCTTCCGTGATATTACATAATCGCACAACTTTAACGTTCGGAATTTTTTCACTGTCGACAAGCGAGACTGATACCGTATTAGTGTGACGGCCGTTTTCGGGGATCGACACGGTAAGAATATTACAAACGTCCAAAAGTACCGCATCCGATGGTCGAGTATCCAACTCGTCGTTCCGGCGGACTCGAGCCCGGGCGTGAGCACCGAGATATAACAAGGGGAGACAGCGGAGGACAACCGGCACAAACCCTATTACTCCCCGTATTGAAGTGCAAGAGTTGCTATGACTGGCATCGAGTACGACGACTTCCTCGACCTCGAGTACGAGCCCACGGCGACGGATCTCGTCTGTGAGTTCACGATCGATCCCGCCGACGGGATGTCGACGGAGGCGGCGGCGAGCCGGGTCGCCTCGGAGTCCTCCAACGGAACGTGGGCCGCGTTGCACGTCGACGAGAACGAACTGACCGATCTAAGCGCGGTCGCGTGTGCGATCGACGGCCACGAGATCACCGTCGCCTACCCCGACGCCCTGTTTGAATCGGGGAGCATGGCTCAGATCCTCTCGTGTATCGCGGGCAACATCATGGGGATGAAAGCGGTCGAGACGATCCGCCTCGAGGACTGCCACTGGCCCGAGTCCATCGTTTCCGGCTTCCCCGGCCCGCAGTTCGGGACCAGCGTCGCCCACGAGAAACTCGACGCAGGCGATCGACCGATCCTCGCGACGGTTCCCAAACCGAAGGTCGGGCTCTCGACGGACGCCCACGTCCAGATCGGCGAGGACGCCTGGCGCGGCGGCGTCGACCTGCTGAAAGACGACGAGAATCTCACGGATCAGTCGTTCAACCCCTTCGAGGACCGACTCGCCGACAGCCTCGCCGCTCGAGACCGCGTCGAAGAGGACGTCGGCGAGCGGAAAGACTACCTCGTGAACGTCACTGCGGAGACGAACGAGATGCTTGAGCGTGTCGACCTCGTCGCCGAACACGGTGGCGGCTTCGTCATGGTTGACGTGATCACCTGTGGCTGGGCGGCCGTCCAGACGGTCCGCGAGCGCTGTGACCGACACGACCTCGCGATCCACGCCCACCGCGCCATGCACGCCGCTTTCGACCGTCTCGAGCACCACGGGGTCTCGATGCGCGTGCTCGCCCAACTCGCCCGCCTCTGTGGCGTCGACCACATCCACACCGGCACCGCCGGGTTGGGCAAACTCGCAAACGAGGATACACCGGGGATCAACGAGTGGCTCACGTCGGACCTGTACGGGATGAACCCGGTCCTGCCCGTCGCCTCCGGCGGCCTCCACCCCGGTGTCGTCGACCAGTTACTCGACGCGCTCGGTACGGACATCATCGTTCAGGCCGGTGGCGGCATCCACGGCCACCCCGACGGCACGTACGCGGGCGCGAAAGCGCTCCGGCAGTCGGTCGAGGCGAGCCTCGAGGGCGTCTCGCTCGACTCCTACGCCGACGAACACGACGAACTCGCGACGGCACTCGAGAAGTGGGGTGCCGAGACGCCGCGATAGGGTCTCACGTCCGGTCGACGAAGGCGACGATTCGCTCGGCGATCTCTTCGCCGGCGTCCTCCTGCAGGAAGTGGGCGGCTTCGTCGATCCAGACGTCGGGCTGGTCGCTCGCGGTCGGAATTAGCTCGCGCATCGAATCCCGGAAGCCGGACATGATGGGATCGTTCTTCCCGAAGAGGACGAACGCCGGCTTCTCCCAGTCGGCGAGTCGCTCGCGGGCCTCGGCGAAGCGGTCCGCACCGGGTTCGTCCGGCGACTGGGGCACCAGCCCCGGAAACGTCCGGACCCCGGCCAGCGACCGTTCGTCCGGGAACGGCGCGCGATAGGCCTCGAGGACGTCCGCCGGGAGATCATTATAACAGCCGTTCTGGACGATACGACCGACATCTAGCTCCTCGGCCGTCGCGACCGTCTCGGCGAAGCGGTGCCAGATCTCGGGCATCTCCTGGGTGCCGTCGGGGAGGACGGTGTTCATCGGCACCAGCCGCGCGAATCGCTCTGGTTCGTCGGCGGCGAGCGCCAGTCCCAGCAGGCCGCCCCAGTCCTGGCAGACGAGGGTGATGTTCGTCAACTCGAGTTCCGTGACGAACGTCTGCAGGGTCTCGTAGTGCATCTCGACGGTGTAGGCGTCACGGTCTTCGTACTTGTCCGACCGACCGAAGCCGATGAAATCGGGCGCGACGACGCGACCGCGCTCGGCCAGTGTCGGGATCATTTTTCGGTAGAGAAACGACCAGGTGGGTTCGCCGTGGAGACAGAGGAACGTTTCGTCGGCGTCATCCGCCGATTGTCCCGCCTCGACGGACGCCATCCGGACGTCACCGACGTCGACGTAGTCGTGGTCGTAGTCGAATTCTGGTAGCTCCTCGAATCGCTCCTCGGATGTCCGGATAACCATGATCGTGCTATGATATCTCACCACACAAGCGTTTGGAATGACGAGTCGCTGTCTCCGAGACAGTGTCAACCAAGATGCGGATGTGGCTCAGTCCACCGATGCTGGGGACTCGAGCCATCACGGACCCTTCTCGTTCGCTGCGGCCCGTGACGAACGTCCCGGCGATGCTTCCGGAGCATACGACCGGCACAGCCGCGGATAGCAGCGACATACGGCTTCCCCGGATGTTGCAAATAACGCGACATTCCACAACAATTATAATGTCGTTAACCACCATTCCGAGTATGGTTTACGAGACAGACAACAAGACGGTCGACGATGCCCTCGAGCGAGTGCTCTCCGGTGAGCGACTCGATCGGACCGACGGGGTCGCGTTACTGGCTCAGCCGGTCGAGGCGCTCGCGGAGGCTGGCGCGGCCGTGCGCGATCGCTTCGGTGACGGCACGGTCGACGCCTGCTCGATCGTCAACGCAAAGGCGGGCAACTGCGCCGAGGATTGTGGCTTCTGTGCGCAGTCAGTCCACTTCGACACCGGCATCGACACGTACGATTTCATCGGCCCCGAGAAGGTCTTAGAAGCCGCAAAGCGGGCCGAACGCGACGGGGCCCAGCGTTTCGGCATCGTCGTCGCCGAGAAGGGCGTCTCGAAGCAACACCGACCCGAGGAGTGGGAAGAGGTTCTCGAGGCCATCCGACTCGTCAGAGACGAGTGTGCCCTCGAGATCGACGCCTCCCTCGGCATTCTCACCGAGGAGGAAGCCGAGATCTTGGTCGAGGAGGGGATCAATCACTACAATCACAACATCGAGACCTCACCACGATACTTCCCCGAGATCGTCGACACCCACAGCTTCGAGGATCGGGTGCAGACGCTCGAGATCGCCAAGGACGCCGGCATGGATCTCTGTGCTGGCGTTATCCTCGGCATGGGCGAGACGCCGACCGACCGCGTCGACGCGGCGATCGCGCTCCAAGAGATCGGCATTTCCTCGCTCCCGGTGAACGTGCTCAATCCGGTCGAGGGAACGCCGCTTGCCGAGCAGGGAGCCGCCATCACGACCGAGGAGATCGTCAAGACGGTCGCGGTGTACAAACTCCTCCATCCCGAGTCGCGGGTGCGGCTCACCGGTGGTCGCGAGGTCAATCTCGCGCCCGACGAGCAGCATCTCCCGCTCGAGGCCGGCGCAGACGGCCTGCTCACTGGCGACTACCTCACCACGGAGGGCCAGTCACCCGGCGACGACATCGAGATCATCGAACGGGCGGGCCTCGAGCCGAATCAGGAGACAAACGAGTTCGACCCCGAGGCGGTCAAGGCTCGCCACCGCGACGCCGCGGAGTCGTCGACCGACTCGGCAGCGAGTACAGGCGCAGAACCGAGCGACGACTGACGACGAGACAACCCACAGAGACACATGGACGAAATCACGTTTGCAGTAGTTGGAACCGGTGGAATCGGCCGACGAGCACTCGAAGTGAGCCAGTACAAAGACGCGCTGACCCCAGTCGCGGCGTGTGACCGCCACGGCACCGCGATCGATTTCGACGGCCTCGACGTCGACGAGTTGCTGGCAGCGACGGAGGGCAACATCGACAACGAGGTCGCGACGGACGGCGGTGAGCGGACCGACGGTCCGCGATCCTCGACAGGGTTTCGCTCTGACGGCGGTGAGCGAACTGACGGGTCGCAATCTTCGTCGGGTCTCCGTTCTGACGGCGGTGCGGGTGCGACGGCCGCTGAAGGCGGCGTCAAACAACACGGCGAAAATAAAGGCGTCGTCGCCTCCGAGCAAGCTCAGCCCAGCGAGGATTCGATTCAGGACGTTATCGACCACGGCGACGGGATCGACGCCGTCTTGCTGGCACTGCCGAACTACGAACACGACTTCATCCCGCGAACCGCCGATCGCTTCCTCGAGGGCGGCTACTCGGGCGTCATGATCGACGTGCTCAAACGCTCGCGCGTGATCGGTATGCTGGACGAGCGCCGCGAGTCGTTCGAGGACGCCGGTGTCACGTTCATCTGTGGCGCTGGGGCGACGCCCGGCCTGCTGACCGGCGCGGCTGCACTCGCAGCCCAGTCGTTCGTCGAGGTCACCGACGTCGACATCCACTGGGGCGTCGGTCTCAAATCGGGCTACGAGGACAACCGCGGGACCGTCCGCGAGGACATCGCTCACCTGCCCGAGTACGATATCGACACCGCTCGAGAACTCTCCGACGAGGAGATCGAAGCGATCATCGACGACCACGACGGCGTCATCGAGTTCGAGGACATGGAACACGCCGACGACTGTCTCTTATACACNCCGACGAGGAGATCGAAGCGATCATCGACGACCACGACGGCGTCATCGAGTTCGAGGACATGGAACACGCCGACGACATCCTGCTCGAGCGCGCTGGCGTCTGCGATGCCGAGGACGTCACCGTCGGCGGCATCTTAGACGTTCGCAGCGACGAGAAGCCGACGACGACGACCGTTTCCGTGACGGGGCGGACATTCGACGGCGAGACGGCGACGAACACGTTCCAACTCGGCGACGAGACGAGCATGGAAGCCAACGTCAACGGCCCGGCGCTGGGGTATCTGCAAACTGGCGTTCGACGGAACCGGGCCGGCGAGTACGGCGTCTTTGGCCCCGCGGAACTGCTGCCCGGGTTCTAACTAACGTGTGCCGAACCGACGGCAAACGGTCCGGAACGGCGGAAGTCGTCTCTTTCGAGACGAGACAGACGAGCGCGGACACAACCCGAATCCAGGCAGAACCGTGAGAGTGAAAGCATGGCGATGATACCGTTCACCCGAATGGAAGACCGCGGGTTCGACCTCGAGGCCCGACTCGAGCGGCTCGAGGATGCGACGCTGAAACGATCGTTGTCACCCGTCGACCGGGTCGCCGAGCGGGGCTACTTTGCGGCTCCCGCCGGCGGCGGCCTCCCGGTCCTCGAGTCGGACGAAGCGCTGGTGTTCGCCGCGAACAACTACCTCGGGCTGACGGACGACCAGCGTGTCCAAGATGCGGCTCGGCAGGCCGCTGCGACCGTCGGCACGGGTGCCGGCGCGAGCCGACTCGTCACCGGCGACACGATGGTACACCACGATCTCGAGCGGCTGCTAGCCGAGACGAAAGGAACCGAGCGCGCGCTCGCCTTTTCCTCGGGGTACGCTGCGAACGTCGGCACGATCACGGCCCTCGAGCCGGACGTGATCTTCTCCGACGAACTCAATCACGCGAGCATCATCGATGGCTGTCGTCTCACGAGTGCCGAGACGGTCGTCTACGATCACTGTGATGCCTCGAGCCTGCGTTCGAAACTCGAGGCGCGAGCGGCCACGGCCGACGGTGCTTCCGAGTCGTGGTTGATCGTCACCGACTCGGTGTTCAGCATGGACGGCACCGTCGCCCCGCTGACCGAACTCTGCGACCTCGCCGAGGAGTTCGGCGCGTGGGTGATGGTCGACGAAGCCCACGCAACCGGACTCTACGCCAACGGCGGTGGCGTCGTGCAGGCGGAGGGACTCGAGGATCGAATCCAGATCCAGCTGGGGACGCTTTCGAAAGCGCTCGCGAGCCAGGGCGGCTACGTCGCGGGCAGCGAGGCGCTGATCGAGTGTCTGGTCAACGACGCTCGCTCGTTCGTCTTCTCGACCGGTCTCGCCCCGCCGGCCGCCGCGGCCGCGAGCGAGGCGCTCCACATCGCCCGCCACAGCGACGCTCGAGAACGGCTCTGGGAGAACGTCGCCCACCTCCGGGACGGCCTCGAGTCGATGGGCTATACGGTCGTCGGAGACTCACAGATCCTCCCCGTGCTCGTCGGCGACCGACAGGACGCCCTTGCACTTGCGGACGGACTTCGGGAGCGAGACGTCGTCGCGCCGGCGATTCGGCCACCGACGGTCCCCGAGGGAACCAGCCGGATTCGAGTTGCGCCGATGGCGACGCACGACCAAGACGACATCGTCACCTGCCTCGAGGCGTTCCGGGCGGCGGGTGAGGACATCGGGCTAATCTGACCGATGAGCGACCCGATCGCCGTCGTCGGCACCGATACCGGCGTCGGCAAGACCGTTGTGACGGCGGGCCTGACGCGCTGGCTGCGCGAGCGAGGCGTCGACGCGCGGGCGATCAAACCCGCACAGACTGGCTTTCCGCCGGACGACGACGCTGGGTTCGTCACCGAGGCGTGTGGCGACCCCGACGCCGCGACCTGTTGTCGATACCTCGAGCCGCCGCTCGCGCCGCGCGTGGCCGCCGCACAGACTGGCGAGGAACTGACGTATGGCTCGGTTCTGACGGCCTGTGAGAACGTGATCGCCGAGACCGAGCGCCCGATCATCGAAGGCATCGGCGGGCTCCGCGTGCCACTCGCTGGCGACCACGAGGTGATCGATCTCGTCGACGATCTCGAGGCGACGGCGCTCGTCGTCACCCGATCCGGACTCGGCACACTGAATCACACCGCGCTCTCGGTCGAAGCGCTCGAGCGTCGCGGGATCGACGTTGCCGGAATCGTCTGCAACGAGTACGACGGCGCGACAGTCGCCGAGCGAACCAACCCGGCCGAACTCGAGCGAATGACTGGCCACGACGTCGAAACGGTGCCACCGCTCGAGGGCGAGACGCCACAGGCGCTGGCCGACGGCGTCGCTAACGGGCTTTCGGCGGCGTTTTTAAAACAGATCGGACCGGACGACTGATGTGACCTAGTCAGCCGACGGCATCGGCCGCTCCTTGCTGGCTACCCTTGGCCCGCCGTCGATCGAACTGTCGAGTCCAGTCTCGTACAGGTCGATGAACTCGGTGACGATTTCGGACTTTCTGTGCTCGACCTCGAGGTGCACGTGGAGGGGCGTCCGTTCGTCGTACGTTGCCGTACAGAGGGGGCAGCGATGTCGGTTGTTCATTCGCCACTCACCGGTACGTGTTAACATGGCTCTGCAACGTAATAGTGTTGGTTGTAACTGTCACCGACATGTCCTCGCAGATACCAGTCCGGCACTGCAGCGAGCTACATGAAATCGCTCAGTCCGGCCTGTCCGTCGTCGGTGTCGTCGGCCGCCGGTTCCGAAGCGGTCGTCTCGGCCTCCGACTCCGCGGCTGCCGCAAGCGTCTCCTGATCGCTCGAGCCGTCTCCAGCGTCCGTTTCGGTTTCGGTGGTGTCAGTGTCGTCGCTCGAGTCGCCGGCATCGAAGAAGGCACCGCCGGAGTGTTCGACCGTCTCCTCGGCCAGCAACTCCTTGGCGTCCTCGACGACTGACTGGACCTTGTTGGTGTCTTTGCCGCTGCCGGTGACGAAGGAGACTTCCTTTTCGTCGAGTTCGTAGACGGCGGCCATCTGGACGGTCAGATCGCGGTTTTTGCAGTGGTGGGTCATCGCCGAGAGGAACGGGAGGATCTCCCGCCGGGCGGTCGCGACGCTCGTCCCTTCGCGTTCGGCGATGCGTTCGGCGATGGCGTCGCGGGTGTTTCGAGTCCCTTTGGTCCGGCCGAGTTTCGACCAGTAGCTCGGCGGGCCATAGCGAGTCCAGCCCCCTTTCGAGCCGCGCCGAGAGGCGGCGACACCGGCGGTCATGTTGTCGGTCGCGTACCGCCAGTAGGAGTAGTTCTGGGTCGCCCGAACGCGGCCAAGCCAGCGGTCGGCGTTCGAGAGGAACTCGTAGGCGTCGGCCAGCTCCGCCCCCTCGTAGTCTTTCGGCACGTTGTCTTCGATCCAGTTCAGCATCTCGTCGGGGTTTTCGTCGACGTCGTAGGACGCTCGGAGCGCGCCTTCGGCGTCCTCCTCTTTGATGAGCGCATCGAGGAAGTCGAAGATCCCTTGAGTGGTGTCGCGTTCGCTCGTGACGACGTCGTCGACCGTGAGCCGGCTGGTCTCCTCGGCGACTGCCTGCAGGTCGTTGACCGCCGACCGCAGGTCGCCGCTGGTCGCGTCAGCGATCTTCTTCAGCGCCTCCGCCTCGAACTCGATCCCCTCACGTCGGCAGATATCCCGCAACACCGGGACGATCGATCGCTTCGAGACGTCACGGAACTCGACCGTCTCACAGGCGTTTCGCAGCGACTGGCTCATGTCGTAGAACTCGTTCGCAACGAGCACGATCGGCTGGTTCGCGTTCTTGACGACCCGTGTGACCTCCCTCGAGCCGCCGTAGTCGGCGTTGCCGTGGAAGTTGTCCGCCTCGTCTAAAATGACGAGCCGGCGACCAGCGCCGCCCGCAGTAAGCGTCCCGCTCTTTGCGGCCTCACCCGCGATACGTTCGATAACGTCGGCCTGACGATTGTCGCTGGCGTTGAGTTCCATGGCGGGCCAGCCCAGATCGTTGGCCAGCGCATGTGCCGCGGAGGTCTTCCCGACACCCGGACTGCCGTGGACGATCACCGCCTCTCGGTGGTCGTCCCACGTCCGCGCCCACTCCTCGAGTTGGTCGCGGGCTTTGTTGTTCCCCCGTACCTCCGACAGCGTCGTCGGACGGTACTTCTCGGTCCAGTCACTCATTGTCGGTGGTAGGTGGAAGGCGCGTTTAGTGGTTCCGGAGCGTCACGCTTCGACAACCGATCTTCAGTAGCTACTTGAGTCGACCGGATGACGGGAGCATATGAGCGGCCGTGGGCCAAAACGGGAACTCGCAGAGAAAATCGCCGGGGAGATCACACTGAGCGACGACCCCGGGGCGACGCTTCGGAAGTGGCGAACCGATTTCGGCGTCTCACAGACCGATCTCGCGTCGGAACTCGACATCTCCTCGTCGGTGGTCTCCGACTACGAGAGCGGCCGTCGTGAGAGTCCTGGCATCGGCGTCGTTCGCCGTCTCGTCAAAGGGTTGCTTGCGATCGACGAGCGACGGGGTGGCGATCGCATCCGGCAGTACGGTCGCGTGCTTTCAGCCGGCTTCGAAAGTGACATCGTCTACGACCTTCGGGAGTATGCCACGTCGATCCCGCTCGTCACACTCTACGACGACATCGATGCGACCGAGATCACGACCGGCAACACCGACCGCATCAGCGGCCACACCGTTATCAACAGCATCGAAGCAATCACCCGGCTCTCGAGCGAGGAGTTCTTCCGGCTGTACGGCCAGAGCACGAACCGCGTGCTGGTGTTTACGGGCGTCACTCGCGGCGAATCACCGCTGGTTGCCCTGCGCGTCGTCAACCCGACGCCCAACGCCGTGATTCTCCACGGCATCGACGAGGACGAACTGTGGGACCACGCGGCCGATCTCGCCCGGATCGACGGCTACTCGCTTGCCGTCACGAACACCGAACTTGACGACTTACTCGAGTATCTCGTCAGCTTGGAGTAGAACGAGTCGACGAACGGAGGACCACGATATGCTCGATCGAACGGAACGGCTGACTGTCGCGCTGACAGTGATTTTCGTCGGAACGTTAGCAGCGACGGTGTACGCAGACAGTCCAGCGGTATGGCTCGGCTGGGCAACGGCGATGGTACTGCTCGCCGGCAGTGCGCTCGTTCTCGCGAACCGTGCTGAGCCGCCGCCGGAGGATTGAGACGGATGCTGTCGGCACTGCCCGCCACACACCGACCTCGTTACCCGTGATCGGAACGCCAGCCCGTCTCAGGCGATCTGGTCTTCGTACTCCGCGGCACTCAGGAGGGCATCGAGTTCGTCGAGGTCGTCGGCCTCGAGTTCGAGCATCCAGCCCTCACCGAACGGATCGTCGTTGACGAGTTCGGGAGCGTTGAACAGTTCCTCGTTGACCGCCTTTACGTCGCCGCTGACGGGCGCATACAGGTCCGAGACGGCTTTGATCGACTCGATAACGCCGAGGTCGCCGTCCTGCTCGAGGTGGTCGCCCTCGTCGGGCAGTTCGACGAAGACGACGTCACCGAGTTCGTCCTGTGCGAAGTCGGTGATGCCAACGCGAACGACGCCGTTTTCCTCGAGTGCCCACTCGTGCGATTCTAGATACCGTCTGTCGTCGGGAATGTCGAAGCTCATTATACTGTGTCGATGAAGGGTATCGTTTCAACTCTTGCTTTTTTCGACTGGCCGCGGACGACGACCTGCAAGGTCGTCCCCGGCTCTGCGTAGTCGGCTGGAACGTAGCCGAGGCCGATCGGTTGGCCCAGCGACGGACTCATCGTCCCGCTGGTCACGGTGCCGACGACCCGGCCGTCGGTGTTCGTGATATCGTAGCCGTGTCGTGGAACGCCGCGGTCGATCAGCTGGACGCCGACCAACTGCTCCTCGACGCCGTCGTCGTGGACCTGCTCGAGGGCATCCCGGCCGACGAACTCGGTCTCGAGGGCGACGGTAAAGCCGATGCCGGCCTCGTAAGGCGTTCGTGGATTCGACTCGAGGTCGAAATCCTGCCCGGCGAGCAGGAAGCCGGCTTCGATCCGCAGCGTGTCTCGAGCGCCGAGTCCGCAGGGCTGACACTCGATGAGTGACCAGATGTACTCGGCTTCCGACCACGGGACGAGCAGTTCGAAGCCGTCTTCGCCGGTGTAGCCGGTGCGGGCGATCCAGCAGGTTACGTCGTCGATGGTCGCATACTGGGCCCCAAAGCGGTCCAGTTCGGCGACGGCCTCGTCGGTGAGGTCGTCGACGAGCGCTGGCGCGTTCGGTCCCTGCACGGCGAACATGGCGTACTCGTCGGTTCGGTTGTCGATCGTTGCCTCGAGGTCCCACTCGTTTCGGTAGCTGATCCAGCGTTCGTGTGTTTCCTCGTCGGTGCCTGCGTTCGGAACGAAGAGATACGTCGGCTTGCCGTCGCTGCCACTCGACGCCGTCGCAGGCTCGTCCGGCAGCCGGTAGACGACGGTGTCGTCGATGATGATCCCCTCCTCGTTGGTGATCGCAGCGTACTGGGAGTCGCCGACTTCGAGTCGGGTGACGTCGTTCGAGGTGAGCCGTTGCATGAGTTCGGTCGCGTCCGGCCCGGTGACGTGAATCTGACCCATATGCGAGACGTCGAAGATGCCGACGTCCTCACGAACGGCCGCGTGTTCGGTCTGGATCGAATCGAACTCGACCGGCATATCCCAGCCGCCAAACTCCGTAAACTTCGCTCCGCGCTCGTCGTGCGCCCCACGTAACGGCGGCGTCTGAAGCGGCATACTCGAGACGACACGCCCGGAGTAGTAATGTCTTTTCGTCGGTCGACCGGCGGTGTGGCCGGTCACACCTCGCGTCGCGTTTCGTCACATCTATCTCGCGGCCGTGGAAACGCCAGTACATGTTCGACCACGTTCGCGCCCGGCTCGCCCGCCTCGTCGGTCCCGACACCGACCGCGAGACCGAGCCGACAGTGGGCCTGTTCGTCGACGGGCCGAACGTCTTTCGCGAGGAGTTCGACGTCGACCTCGATGACCTGCGAGATGTCGCCCGAAACCTCGGCCACGTCGGCGTCATCCGGCTCTATCTCGACGAACACGCCACACCCGGGCTCATTCAGGCCGCCGAAGCCCGCGGCTTCGAAGTGATCATCACCAGCGGCGACGTCGACGTCAAACTCGCCGTCGATTCGACCGCTCTCGCCGGCGACGGCACACTCGACCGACTCGCGATCGTCTCTCGAGATACGGATTTCAAGCCCGTCCTCGAGCACGCGGGCACCCTCGGCGTCGAAACGATCGCCATCGCCCCGGGCGAGTACGGCCGCTCGGACGCGCTGCGAAACGCGGCCGACGAGGCGATCACGCTCGAGTCTTGAGGTGGGTACTGTCACACCCTCTGGTGCGCATCGGTTCTGATATTGACTCGGCAAGTAGAGGGGACGCATGTACCAACGAAAGCGACCGTCTATCTGAATTTTAGCAAAAATAACGTGCGAGAACAGTGAACAAGATCTCACTATATCCAGATCAAATCAGTAAAAATATTCATAAATTAGCCGACGACATGTATTATGGGCTCTGAAAGTTACTCTCCGGGACCAGTCGTTCGATCTCTTGGGGCCGTTGCCTCTCGCACGAATAAATGGTGGTATCTTCCAGTACTGGCTGGTGCTAGTTCCCTGCTTTTGACGCTTGTAACACCTCTCACTGCACCACAGACGGATGATGCAATTTTGGTGTTCGCCTTTTTGACGGTTCTTCCCACCACACTTCTTTCAATTCCCGCCATCATATTTGATATACTCAATAAGTTTGAGGAGACTCTGCCTCCTGGAATTTTTCTTTATCCACTTGGGCTGATTATGGCTCTGTTTACAAGTACTATGTTTATCATTCCAACAGTTTGTATTTATATCCTCATCTGGGTATGGCCCGGCAAGAACTGTAAACCGAGATTATCGGCTTGTAGATAGCATCACCGACTTTTAACCTGCCAAGTACACTCTCTGACTGATTAATTCGCGATATCTCAGCCGAGAAAATAGAATGGGTTTGCTGCACACATTCTCTGTATTCATCATGTCTCTTTGTAAATGTGATCTGATTGGTACACCTCTCATCGGTCAGCGCGTACCCGCAGTGAACGCATACCTCGAGTACAGACACATCTACGTGATCAGCTCTCGAGGCCACCGAAAAGCAGGCTTGAAGTCACGCTCGTCCCACAGCCGAAGCGTCCGAAGTCGGTGACTTTTCCCTCACGGCACACACAGTAGCGGCTATGATCGACGAGACGCCGGTGCTCGACAACCACCTTCATCTCGATCCGGACCACCATCGCGGTATCGACGCCGTCCGGGACTTCGCCCGCGTCGGCGGCACCCACCTGCTCGTGGTGAACAAACCCTCGTGGCATCTCGGTGTCGAAGCCGAGACGGGCGAGGACTTCCGCGCCGTCTTCGAGCGCACCATCGAGGTCGTCGAAGCGGCCTCGAGCGAACTCGAGGGACGAGCCTGGCCCGTTCTCGGCATCCACCCCGGACTCATTTCGCGCCTGGTCGATGACCGCGGCTTCAGTCCTGACGAGGCGCGTGACCTGATGCAGGCCGGGATCGACGTCGCGGCCGAGTACGTCGACGCGGGCGAGGCGCTGGCGCTGAAATCCGGCCGGCCCCACTACGAGGTCGACGACGCTGTCTGGACGGCCTCAAACGCCGTCATGCGCCGCGCGTTCGAGCGCGCGAGCGAACTCGGGTGTGCTGTCCAACTCCACGCCGAGGGAAGCGAGGAGATGACCGAGGTCACAGAGTGGGCCGAAGACGTCGGCCTCCCGGCACACAAGGTCGTCAAACACTACGCGGGCGGGCGACTCGAGGGGCCGATTCCGAGCGTGATCTGTGACAAAGACGAACTCGAGACGGCGGCCGAACGCGGCGAGCCCTTTTTGATGGAGACCGACTACATCGACGACCCGGACCGGCCGGGAGCCGTGTTAGGACCGAAGACGGTGCCGCGGCGAGTGCAGTGGTTCCTCGAGAACGGCCATGAGGACGCCGTCCGAAACGCCCACGTCGAAACACCCGCGCTCGTCTACGGTATTGATACGGTAAACACCCTCGAGCAGGCCTAAAACCCACGATACGGGTTCGTTCGGATCGACGCACAGTAGAGAAAGGCATTTCAAGCGGCCGGTGTAGGGTTCTGTATGAGCAATCCCCCGACCGAGTTCTACTCGGAGGAACGCTGGCAGAACTGGATCGACCGCATCAAAGACGAAGAGCTCGATCCGGAAGACGAGGACTCGGCCCGCCTGCTGTTGAATCTGCAGGACGACACGGCGATCGCGATCGCAAAGATCGTCGCCGCCTACGACGATGGGACCCTCGAGCAAGAGGAAGCGCTCGCGGAGATCGGTGACGTTCGCGAGATCGTCCTCGATGAAGTCGATATCGAAGACGAGGAGAAACTGATCCTCGTCGACGGCGTCCAGACGAGTCTCGTCTGTGTCTTCTTCGCCGCCGAGGAGTTCATCGCCGGTGGCCCCGCAGACGAAGGCAGTGTCGGCGACTACCTCGGCGCGGCGGCCGACGCCGAAGCCGAAGAGGACCTCGATGCGGCACTCGGTTACGCCGCACAGGCAGGCACGCTCGTCATCGACGGCGAGGAACTCGACATATCCATGGCCGAAGACCTCGAGTACGGCCTCGTCACGGAGTGGATCAACGGGCTCGACAGCCTCCAGAGCGCGATGAGCGATCCGGAAGTCGTCGAAGAAGACGAGTAAGAGTATTCGAACGCACACCTCGTCGCGGCTGTATTCTACGCGGTTTCACAGGTGACTCAGACGGATTGCTGTCCCGATCGCCGACCCGTGGCTGACGATCGGCGGTCAGTAACTCCAGTCAACCGTCTCACACAGCACCAGCGACAGTCGATTCTGGTCTCGGCAATACTCGCTGCTTCTTTCCGACGCCGGCCGCGGGCGCGTCCCGCCGCCGGAGTGACCGTCTTGTGACCACCTCTCATATCTCTCGTGATGAAACGGTGCTTTCCAACTTCGTCTGAAACAGCGATACACCGGCAGTACAGGCGTTTGTACAGCGTCGATCACAGCAGTTCGATGGGCTCGTCTCGAGTTGTGCAACCGAGAGATAGTTTCAAGCCACCGTCGCAGCTTGCGACAGACGTTTCCGCTCCCCCAAAGCGTTTAAATGTGGTAATTATATCTAATTACACCCTATGACAGCGAACTTCCCCGAGTACGTCGACGTCGACTACGACGATGGCGCTGGTGAGGACCCTGAAGACTACGCACACGTCCACGACCGGATCGAGAAAGCGATCGAAGTGACCCGACAGGGACTCGAGCAGTACGAGAACCCGGCCGTGATGTGGACCGGCGGCAAGGACTCGACGCTCGTCCTCTACTTCGTCAAAGAGGTCGCCGAGCGCTTCGATCTCGAAGTGCCGCCAGCGATTTTCATCGACCACTACCAGCACTTCGACGAGATCCACGACTTCGTCGACCACTGGGCTGACGAGTGGGATCTCGAGGTTATCTACGCGCGCAACGAGGACATCGGCGACTACGTCGACGAGCACGGCCTCGAGCCCGGCGACGACATCGAGATTTCGGAACTCTCCGAGCACAACCAACACCACGTCGAGAACATCCTCGAGTACGAGGAGGACACGTTCCCGTTCTTGCTCGACACCTACGTCGGCAACCACCTGCTGAAGACGGTCGCGCTGAACAACGCGCTCGAGGAGTACGACGTCGACGGCGTCATCTCCGGCGTCCGCTGGGACGAACAGGAAGCCCGTGCCGACGAGACGTTCTTCTCGCCGCGTCACGATCCCGACATCTACCCGCCCCACGACCGCGTCCAACCCATTCTGCAGTTCGACGAGGCCGCCGTCTGGGAAGCCTTCTGGAACTTCGTTGTGCCGGACACCGTCGCCGAGTTCCCCGACGACGGCTACGTCCCACAAAGCGACACCGACCTGCCGAACGACTTGAGCCAAGACGACATCCCCGTCTCGCCCAAATACTTCGCCGGCTTCCGCTCGCTCGGCAGCGAGATCAGCACCGAAAAGAGCGACGAGGACCCTGCCTGGCTACAGGACCTCGAGGGGACGACCGAGCGTGCGGGCCGCGCCCAGGACAAAGAGGACCTGATGGAGCGCCTGCGCGACCTCGGCTACATGTAAGCGCGGCCAGTTTGCCGTCGCATCGCCGTCTGACCGGTTTTTGCGGGCGTCTCAGACTCGAGCGACAGCGATCGCTCAGTGCTGAGTGAGGCCACAGAAAGGACTCTCGAACGCATTGTACGGTCTGCTGTCACGATGTCCCGCCGATCACCAGTGCGGGCCGGTACTCGGCGGCCAGTGACGACAGCAGTCCGTATTAGTGCTGTGCGCGGTACTCGCCGTGTTTGACGCCGATTGCGAGCATGATCGCGCCGAAGATCACCATCGACGGCAGTACCATCATCAGAATACTATCCGTCGTCATCATGTTCGATCCGATCATGCCACCGACGCCGAGAGCGATCAAGGCGATGAACACGCCTGCTGTCGTCGTAAGGTCAAATTCCATACGTGGTCGTTGGGAGCCAGCCACCTAATGATCCCCGGAATCGGCAGTCCGTTCACAATGGTTTGTCAGAGGTGAGAAAAACGAGAAATTATTGCGACGGCCGGACCAGGTTCGCCAGCGCGGTGACGACACCCAGGAACCAGCCCAGTGGGAACGAGATACCGGTCCACATCGCCGCGTAGGCCGCACCCTCGAGTTCGAAGTTCCCGCGCAGATACTCGTTGATACCGCCAACGAAGAGGACGTTGTCGAGTACCCAGACGGCGAAGTCGTAGCTGGGCTCCAAGACGACGGCCTCGAGCGACGGCGTGACGAGTGCGGCGACGACGGGTGGCAAGAACAACGCCGTCATCGCGAAGGGGTAGGCGAGAGCGACTGTGAGCCCGCGACCGCCGAATTTCGAGCTGGTGGCGGCGAGTGCGGTCGACACCGTCGCGACGCCGCTGGCTGCGGCGACAGCCAACACCGCATCAAACGGAATGTCGACCTGTTCCATATAGGACATCGCCCCCCAGGCAAGCGTCAACAGGCCCCAGCCGAGCAGGGCGATGCCCGTGACGCCGACGATGCCGAGTCGCGTTCGCGTCGAGTCGAGTTTCGCCGCGTAGTAGCGGGTGCCGAGGCCGAGTACGGTCAGTGGGTATAGGACCAGCAAGCCGACCAGCCCGAGAAGGCTCCAGCCCCGGTAGGCGATGCGCTGGGGGAGCGTCTCGGGTTGCCATTTCCCCATGACGGAGTGGCCGCGGCCACGTTGGCGTGGAAAGACGAGTTCCATCCAGGCACCGTGTAACCGCTGGACGTCGGTTTTGATCGCCCCGACGACCCCACCGCCGCCACGTTGTCGTGAGCGGGTGGACATACGCGAGCCAAAAAGCCGGCGTACCGTAAACGTTCCTGCTTTTCTGGAGTTTAAATAGGTCAGTTCAGTGTCACAAACCGTGGCTGCCGCCAGCCATTGAACGATTGTGTCAGTTCCACGGCGCGAAGTCGGGATCGACTTTCCGACTCCGCTCTTCGATGCTGTCGATCGCGTCGACGTCTTCCTCGTCTAGCTCGAGTGCCAACGACGCCCAGTTGTCCCGGATATGTGCTTCGCTGGTCGCTTTCGGAATCGCGGTGATGCCTTTCTCGCGAAGCCAGGCGAGACTGACCTGGGCCTCGCTCGCGTCGTGTTTGGCCGCAATCTCCTGCATCACGGGCTGGTCGAACACCTGTCCGCGGGCCAGCGGGGAGTAGGCGACCAGTTCGACGTCGTGTTGTTCGCACGTTTCCTGAAGCTCCTCCTGGGGCAACATCGGGTGCAGTTCGACCTGATTCGCCAGAATCGGGACGTCACAGGTTTCGATGGCTTCCTCGAGTTGCTCGGGTTCGAAGTTACTCACGCCGACGTTCTTGATCAGGCCCTCGTCGTACAGCTCCGAGAACGCCTCGAGCGTGTCTTCGGGGTCGTACGTTCGGGCTGGCCAGTGGACGTACAGCAGGTCGACGTACTCGACGCCGAGTCGGTCGAGGCTCTCGCGAGCCGTCTCGAGGACGTCCTCGGACTCGAGGTTCGAGATCCAGATCTTGGTCGCGAGGAAGATGTCGTCGCGGTCGACATCGGCGGCCGCGATCCCCTCGCCGACGGCGGCCTCGTTCTCGTAGATCTGGGCGGTGTCGATGTGTCGATACCCCGTCTCGAGGGCCGTTCGGACGCTTTCGGCACACTGCTCGGGGTCTTCGTTCTGCCACGTGCCGAGGCCGAGCATCGGCATCCCGTCTGTGGTTGGACACGATTCGGGAGCGACAGTGTCGGCGGTTTCTGGTTCCATACATGAGTGAAGAGCCAGCGTGCGAAAATGGGTTTGGGTTGCGGCTAGTGGTTCGGTTTCCATTCGTGGTGGCCGCAGATCGACGCACGAGCATGGCCGAGACGGAGCGCTCAATACAGTCGCTACCGTTAGCAAAACCAGTGGCACGAGACCTCGTTGGCGTTCTGTTAGCCGATCCGTTCGTCGTGATGAACACGGTTGGACTGGTCGCGTTCGCGCTGGTCGGCGCGAGCAAAGCGATCAGAGAGGAGTTCGATCTGTTCGGAATCGCCGTCGTCGGACTTGCGACGGCGTTTGCCGGCGGCGTCACGCGGGATCTGCTCGTGAACCGCATTCCGTTGGCGCTTCGGTCACTGGGCGAGATCAGTCTTGGCCTGCTCGGCGTCTGTCTGGCGATCGGCCTCTACCACGCCCTCGAGTCGCCGGACGATCATCCGATCACGCTGGTTTCCGACGCCGTCGGGCTCGCTGCGTTCACGACGGCTGGCGCGATTGTCGCGACCGAAACCGGTGTCTCGAGCTTCGGCGTCGTCGCGATCGCGACGATCAACGCCGTCGGCGGCGGGGCACTCGCGGACATCCTCCTCGATCGAGCCCCGTTCATCCTGTTCGAGGACTTCTATGCGAGCTGTGCGGTGTTAGGAGGGACCAGCTACTGGGTGGTCGTGTCTCTCGGCGCGACGAGCAGCACCGCCGCGGCGATGTGTGCGGCCGTCACGGTCGGAACGCGGTTGGTCGCTGTCACCTACGGCTGGCGGCTTCCGACGGCTCAGACGCTCGAGTCGGTCGGTGGCGGCGTAGGCAAGCAGTAATCGACAGTAGTGCCTCGAGCGACGAAGACGACCGGAACGATTATCACCGTTCGGTTGACACATTCACCTACCGATGGCACGCGAGACGGACACGGATACCGAGTCGGGCGGCGAGACCGAACACGCAGTCGCTCGAAGCGCAGTTCGGGACGCGATCTTCGATGCGATCGGCACCGTCGTGCTGCTCGGCTTTTCGCTCGTGTTCCTGTTTGTCGGCGTTCGCGGACTCGTCGTCGGCTCGTCGCTTCCACTCAGCGCCGCGTTCATCGCTGCCAGCCTGCTCGTGGCCGGGGCAGCGCTGGATCTCGTGCCGCCGTTTCGCGGGTGAATGGCCCAGTCGGCTCCGAAGACGGGCCTGCTACTGATACATCCGGAGCGGTTGGGCCTGCGAACTCTCTTCCTGCGCGACCGCTTGCATCTGCTGGGCGAACTGTTCGCGTTGTTCTTTGATCTCCGCGGCTCGCTCGAGCAGGTCGTCCGTGTCGATCGAGACGTCAGCGATCGGCGCGACGGCGTCCTCTAACAGCACGCTCGCGGCTTCGGGATCGGGGAACTGAGGGCTACACTCGACGACGAGGCCGTAGCTGTCGTATTCGTGGTGGGCTGCACGGTTGAGCAACGCTCCCGTCGGCCCGGTGATGACGCCGTCTTCGGGCGGGGGTGAGATGTCGTGGGCCTCGAGGGTCTCGCTGACGGTGCCGGTCGCGATCCCGTACAGATCCGGCTCAGTCTCACGTTTTGTAGGGAAGCCGCTGAGATAGAGCGGCGTCGCGTCGTGGTCGCCGACCCAGCGTGTCACGCAGTCGGCGACGTTGTTGACCGCAGCCGAAACGATCGGCACGTCGCTCTGGAGAGCCAGCAGGTCGTGTTCGTCGCTGACGTAGAGTCTGACTGGTGGCCGAGCGGTTCGGTCGCCGCTGCGATAGACGCCGATCCGAGGAAGTCCCTCACAGTCGACGCTCGCGTAGTAGCGCATCTCGAGTTGGTCGATGAGGTGGTCGGTCGCGATTTTGCCGACGAGGCCGATGCCGGGAAATCCTTCGACGAGCGTCGGCGTCTCGAGGTCCGGTTCCGGTCCCTGAGAGCACAGTCCAGTCATACCTAGAGAGTCGCACGCAGTTCGCATAAAGACGATGCCGAGCGGCTCGGATCGCGGCGACAACCGCGAGCGGAATTGCGGGCCGGCTTCCACGTGCCTTCGAAACCCACAAACGCTGGGCGCTCGAATTTCAGTTCAATGGAGCCATTCGAGCGGTATCGACCGATCATCGACGATTTCGACGCGTTTCTCGCCGCGTGCGAACGGCCACTCGGCAACGCCGCCCGCATCAATACGATCAAAGGGTCCGTCGAGCGGACGCTCGAGGCCCTCGATGAGGAGGGGGTCGCCTACGAACAGGCCGACTGGAACCCGCGCGTGGTTCGCCTCGAGACGGACTCGCCGGGCTCGACGTGGACATCGTTTCACGGGCTGACTCACGGACAAGAGGAGGTGTCGGCGGTGCCGCCGGTCGTCCTCGACCCGCAACCGGGAGAGCGCGTCTGGGATAGCTGTGCCGCACCGGGCGGGAAGGCGACCCAGCTCGCCGCACTGATGGACGACCGCGGGACCGTGGTCGCAAACGACAACAACCTCGGCCGAATCTCGGCGCTGCGGTTCAACGCCGAGCGACTCGGCGCGACGAGTCTCGCCGTGACCAACGCCGACGCCCGGACCTACTCGCTCAAGCGCTTTCCGTTCGACGAGTTCGATCGAGCGCTCGTCGACGCCCCCTGTTCGTGTGAGGGGACGATCCGGAAGAATCCCGACGCGCTCGACAACTGGAACGAAGGCCACATCAGCTCCGTCTCGGGCATCCAGAAAGGCATCCTCCGGCGGGCTGTCCAAGCCACACGCGAGGGTGGCACCGTCGTCTACTCGACGTGTACGTTCGCGCCCGAGGAGAACGAGGCCGTCGTCCAGCACGCCCTCGAGAACGAGGCCTGTCGCGTCGTCGACTTCGACCTCGGCCTCAAGCACTCCTCGGGACTGTCCGAGTGGGACGACGAGACGTTCGACGACTCACTCGAGCGCGCCGCCCGTATCTACCCACACCAGAACGACACCGGCGGCTTTTTCGTCGCGAAGTTGGAGGTGACCGCCGAATGAGCGACAACGACGGGCAGCGCTTCGATCGACTCCCCGAAACGGATACAGAGCGAACCGTCGAGGGTCGGGCCAGCCGTAAGGAAGTGATCGACTACTTCGAGGACCGCTTTGGCATCCCGCCGGAAACGTTCGCCGACTACACGTTCTGGGAGAAAGGAGCCGGCAAGATCTGGATCTACGCAGGTGAGGCACCGACGCCGATCGAGATCGAAGCGATTGGGATGACCTGCCTCCGGACGCGACAGGAACACTGGAAGCCGACGACGGACTTCGTCCAGCGCTTCGGCCAGTTCGCCACCGACTGCGTGATCGAACTCGAGCGCGAACAGGCACGGGCGTTCGCGGCTGGCGAGGATCAGGACCTCGAGTGGTGGGACGGCGACTGGGGATATCTCATCGCTGCACACGAACTTGCAGGCGACCTCGAGCCGCTTGGGATCGGTCTCTACGTCCACGGTGAACTGCGCTCGATGGTGCCGAAAGGCCGCCAGCGAGACATCTGAACGGTCGCCGCTCGAATATCGTCGTTGCCGCTTTTTCCTGCCGTTCGTGCCGACACGAGAACAGTCGAATCGCTATCGCTCACGGATCGTCCCGCCGGCCAGCCCCTCCCACTCGACGCGATAGCCCAGTTCGGCGAGGGTCGCACTCGAGTCCCCGATACCAACAGCCGCAAACACGTCCTCGGCCTCCGAAAGCGCCATCCCGGCCTCGAGGTCGGCAGCGAGCGACTCGAGCACGGCTGGCTGAACGAGCGTCCGCCCGACCTGCTCGTGGTCGGGAAACGAGACGTCTGCGAGGGCGTCTTCGCTGACGCCGTGGCGCTCGGCTAGCGACTCGAGTGAGACGACGTCGTCGTCCGGTTGCAGTTGTGCAGGGAGCGTGGCCGCACTTTCGGCGACGAGCTGGCGTTCGTACTCCCGGAGCACGTCGGCGACGGCTTTCAGCCGAACCGTCCCCGAGTAGGGAATCGCCCGGAAGTCGCGGGCGGCGATCTCCGCGCCGACGCCGAGCGACTCGTCGACGGCGACGATCAGTTCGACGTCCTCGAGATCGGCGAGTTGGGCGAGTTTTTTCTCGACGTACTCGGGCGTCCAGAAACCCATGATCTCGAAGTAGACGCGGAAGTCACTGTGTTGGTAGTCAAAGGCGAAATCGGGGATCATCACCCGCGTCCCCGTCGCGAGCGGTTCGGGTTCGCGCACGAGGTCCCACTCGAGGTCGAGGTTCGAAAACCGACCAGCGAAGTCGGCCTCGACACCGCTGTCGAACGAGACATCCGCGACGGGGTCGGCGTCGGGAGCGCGGACGGGGTCGACATGGGACAGCGAGAGCGTGCGTTCGGTCCCGCGGTCGTCGATCGTCGCCTCGAGCGACCACTCGTCGGCGTTCGTCACCGTCCGCAAGAGGCGGGCGAAACGAGTACCGTACCGACGGCTCGCCCGGAAGAGGTGGGTGGGGCCGGTGACGATCACCTCGCGTTCGGCGATACCAGCGTGTTCGTCCTCGAGGCGGCGAATCTCGTACATCAGCCGGAGGCGTTTGATCGCCGAAATCAGCGCCTTCGGATCGCTCGAGCGAACCCGCAGTTCGGTCGCATCGAACAGTGCTGTCTGAGAGAGCGAGAGGTTGTACTGGGCGACGAGTTCGTCGGGGTCCCACGGCGAATCGAACGCAGTGAGCACCTGTCGTGCCTCGAGGTCGGCGTAGAGCGCTCGCTCGAGGACGTCCGCGGACAGTGACAGCGACTCGCCAGCCCGAACGAGCGCCATCGTCCGGTCGTCCTCGCTGACGACGCCGACCGCTTCGGCGGCCTCGAACGCAGCCCGGCGGGCACGTTCGGGCTCGATTGCGGCGTCCGTTTCGAACGTCGCCTCGCGCTCGAGGAGGGCCGCGAACCCGCGGACGAGTTTGAAATCCGACGCGTCGGCCTCGAGGTCGGCGAGTGCGTCCTCGAGGTCGGCTCGTGGGGTGCCGACGTGGCCCTGATACGTGCCGATCACGCGGGCCGCCAACGGCCGGTGTTCCCGGCCGGCAAACTGGGGGTGGTAGCCGCCACCGGCCCTCGAGACGCGAAGCAGGTCCTTCGTCAGCATGGCGAGCAGTCAGTTCGGGAGGGCCAAAAGTGCCCCGTTGCCGGGATGAGGACGAGTCAGAAATCCAGTTCGGAATCGGACCACGACGGGTGTGACAGAAGGACGAAAAGCGGAGAAAGATGGAACTGGCGCTTAGTCGTCAGCCGGATCGACACGCTGTGGGGTCGGTTCGGGAACGTCGGCGACGCCAGCGCCGTCTGCTGCGGTCACGAGTGTGACGCCGACGATGACGGCAAGACAGAGCGGCCAGACGAGGATTGGGAACAGATCGGGGAACAGATAGAGGTTCCCGATCGAGGTGAGAAGTCCGGTGACGATGCCGGCGAGGACGGCTTCACCGGTCGTTCGCTCCCAGAACAGCAAGAACAACAGCGGCAGGCCGAACGTCGCGCCGAGGCCGACGTAGGCGAACTCGATAATCTCGAAGATCGTACCGGGTCGGAGGAACGCGAGCACGATCCCGCCGATGGCCAGCACGCCGATCACGCCACGACCGAGCAGGATGAGTTCGGTGTCGCTCGCTTTGGGGTCGATCTGTTCCTCGTAGAACCGGGTCAGGTCCGATGAGGCCACGAGGAGCATCGAGTCGGACGTCGAGAGGATCGCAGAGATGATCGCAGCCAGCAGGATACCGGCGATGACCGCCGGGAAGAAGTCGACGATCGCGACCATGGCGACGCTTTCGGGGTCCTCGACGGAGCCGTAGATGATGCGGCCAGCCATCCCGATAAGCAGCGGGACGGTCAGACGCAGCGACTGAAAAGCGACAGAGATGACGGCTGCGCCGCTCAAATGGCGTTCGGAGCGGATCGCCTGCAGGCGCATCAGCGAGTGGGGTTGGCCGATCGTCCCGAACGCGAAGGTCACCCACGCAAGCGTTGCGATGAGCATCGCTTGCCCGGCGAGGCCAGCGTTGAGATCGAGCAACGCGGCGTCGTCAACCGCCGCGGCCTCGGAGAGAAACACCGACCAGCCGCCGACCTCCATGATCATGAGCACGGGTAACGTCACCGCCGCGACGAAGATGAGAACTCCCTGAAAGACGTCCGTCCAGATGGAGGCGTTGAAGCCGCCAAGGGTCGTGTAGAGCCCAACGACGACACCGCCGACGGCGACCGCAGCGAGATAATCGATTCCGACGCCGGTATCCATCGCCTCGCCGACTGCGATGATCTGGGCACCGATATACGCACCCATGAAGACGAGAATCGACAGCGTTGCGACGACCCGAATGTAGAAACTGAGCCGTTCGTCTTCGACGGCAAGCGAGAGGTGATCAGCGATCGTGATGCTCCCGAGGCTCTCGGACTGGCGGCGGAACCGCGAGCCGACGTAGCGGTACATGAAGACGATGATGAAGATCATCGTCACCGAAAACCAGAGCCCGTTGAGCCCCACGGTAAAGCCGACGCCGACCCACGCGAAGAACGTCCAGCCGCTTGCGACCGAGGACACTTCGGAGATTGCAACCGGCCACGTCCCGACATCTCGGTCTGCAATCAGGTACTCCGAGAGCCGCTGGGTGTCGGTGGTGAAATAGAAGTAGAGTCCGATCGCGAGCAGGATCAACAGGTAGACACCGAACGTCAGTTGCAGCGTCGCCATCGTTATCGCCTCCCCAGAACGGAGACGTAGCCGTCGTTCTGCGTGTGATCGATCCAGTACAGTACGAGCGTGATGACCGGGACGAGGAGCATCAACACCAGCGCGAGTGCGCTCCCGGTTGGCAACCCAGATAGCATGCCCATCCCTCACAGCCATTTCACTATATACGTACCGACTCGAGAGCGTCGCTGTGGACCGCATACATCACACTGCGGCGGCTGGCACGGCTGGAGACACGACGATCGCACGCCCTCGAGTGGCGAGAACGGCAACGGGGTAGCACAGCCACGCCGTGGAATTAAGTCCGTTTTCGTGGAGTCCGTGACCGTGCTGTCCCATCACGAACGCGATCCCGATCGCCATCACGGCCGGGGGTGGGCGGTCCCGTGACCGACCTCGGCTACCACGCCTCTCACGAACAGTTCGCGCCGAGTGCCCTCCTCGAGTACGTCCAACTCGCCGACGAGCACGGGTTCGACCACGCCCTTGCGTCGGATCACTTCCATCCCTGGAGCGAACAGCAGGGCGAATCCGGGTTCGTCTGGTCGTGGCTTGGCTCGGCACTCGAGGCGACCGACCTGACCTTCGGGACGGTCAACGCACCTGGCTACCGGTACCATCCCGCGATCGTCGCCCAGGGCGCGGCAACGCTGCGCGAACTGTATCCCGAACGGTTCTGGCTCGCCGTCGGCAGCGGCCAACTACTGAACGAAGGCATCACGGGCACCGACTGGCCGGTCAAGCGCGAACGAAACGCCCGCCTCGAGGAGTGTGCCGACGTCATGCGGCGACTGTTCGAGGGCGAGGAGGTGACCCACCATGGCCGCGTCGACGTCGAACAGGCAAAACTCTATTCCCGCCCCGAGACCGCGCCGCCGCTGATCGGGGCCGCGCTTTCAGAGGAGACGGCGGCGTGGCTCGCCGAGTGGGCTGACGGCATGATCACGGTCGCCACCCCCGACCACGAGGCCGACGCCGCCCGCGTCGAGGCTTTCCGCGAAACAGCACCCGAGAAACCCGTCTATCTCAAGGCCCAACACTCCTACGCCGAAAGCGACGCAGACGCACTCGAGGGTGCCCACGAGCAGTGGGGGACGAACTGCATCCCGGGTCCCGTGACCCAAGAGCTTCGGACGCCCGAACAGTACGACGAACTCGCCGACCAGATCACCGCCGAGGAGGTCGAGGAAAACGTCCGCGTCTCCGGGGATCTCGAGGAGCACATCGCGTGGCTCGAGGCTGACGTCGAACTCGACGTCGACAGGGTGTTCGTCCACAACGTGAATACGAACCAGGAAGCGTTCCTCGAAGCGTTCGGCGACGACGTATTGCCATCGTTCCAGTAGCGGACCGAACGGTGGCGTCAGTCGATCCGAGCAGGGAAGCAGGTGCCAGCGTGACCGCGCGACGACCGCTGGTCAATCGTCACCCGCAAGCGACGACTACGCTGGCACTCCTTCGGGACTGCGTCCCCAGTGGCGATGCTCGGCGATCGCGTCGATGAACGCTGCCGCGAACGCCTCGAGGTCGTCGTTCCGACAGGTAACGACGCCAGCGTCTGACTCGAGGTCGCCCTCGTCGGCGATCTCGGTGTCCGGCAGGTCGACCGCCTCGAACAGCTCCGTTCCCTCGCCGACTGCGGCGATCGGCTTGTAGTGTTTGAACGCCTCGGCGACGAACTGTTTCGGATCGCCTTGCTGGCACAACGCATCGACGCTCTCACTGCCACCGGGGACGACGATCGCGTCGAACGAGACCGAGGCCGCCGCGACGTGGTGTTTGTCGGGGTCGACCGTGCCGCCGTCGGCTCCTGACTTCTCGCCGAGAACTTTCGAGACGACCTTGACTCGAGCACCGTCCTCCTCTAAGGCAGACCGGAGCGTCGAGACGTGCTCATCGTCGAACCCGTCGTCGATCAGCATCGCGATCTTGCGGGTCTCGATCGTGTCCGGGGTCCGGTTTTCCATGCTGAGCGAGGGATCTTCCCTGTCGTGGGTCGGCATCTCCTCGCCGGGTTCGTCGGGCGGGTCGACGCCGATCCCCTCGGCAACGCGTTTGGCGAACTCGTGGTCGACGTTATTGAACAGATCGTAGACCATCCGCTCGCGGATCTCCATGCGGTCGACCTTGCCGAGTTCGAAGTGAGCGGCGTCGACGATGTTCTGCTGTTCGGGCTCGGACATGCTATTCCAGAACAGCCGCGCCTGCGTGAAGTGGTCCTCGAAGCTGTCGCTGCGGTTGCGGATCTTCTCCCCGGAAATCTTCTCGGCGAAGTGCTCGTAGCCGCCTTCCTCCTCGGGGACCTCCTGTGGGTCGTCGTCGCCGATCGAGTTGGGCTTGTAGGAGGCCGTCCCTTCGTTGATTTCCTGGCGCATAAAGCCGGCGCGCTGGTTGTTGTGCCGTTCAGCGATGGGTCGATTGATCGGAATCTCGTCCCAGTTGGCGCTGCCGAAGCGGTTGAGCTGGGTGTCCTGGTAGGAGAACAGCCGGCCCTGCAACAGGGGGTCGTTCGAGAAGTCGATCCCTGGGACGACGTTGCCGGGGTGGAACGCGACCTGTTCGGTCTCGGCGAAGAAGTTGTCCGGCGTCTCGTTTAACACCATCTTGCCGATCGGTCGGACCGGCACCTCGGTCTCGGGGACGATCTTGGTCGGATCGAGGACATCGAAGTCGAACGCCTCGGCCTGTTCCTCGTCGAAGATCTGGACACCCAGTTCCCACTCGGGGTCGTACCCCTCCTCGATGACGTCGTAGAGACCTTTCCGGTTAAAATCCGAGTCCTTACCCCAGAGCTTCGTCGTCTCGTCCCAGACGAGCTGGTGGGTACCGAGTTCGGGCGTCCAGTGGAACTTGACGAACACCGACTCGCCGTCGTCGTTGACCAGCCGGAAAGTGTGGACGCCGAATCCTTGCATCATCCGGTAGGCCCGCGGGAGGGCCCGTCCCGAGAGCACCCACATGAGCATGTGCGTCGTCTCGGGCTTCAACGAGGCGAAGTCCCAGAAGGTATCGTGGGCCGCCGACGCTTGGGGCATCCCGTCGTCGGGTTCGGGTTTGATCGCGTGGACGAGGTCCGGGAACTCCATCGCGTCTTGAATGAAAAACGGCGGCATGTTGTTCCCGACGAGATCCCAGTTACCCTCTTTCGTGTAGAACTTCGTCGCGAAGCCGCGGACGTCCCGGACGGTGTCGGACGATCCCCGCGAGCCCACGACCGTCGAGAACCGCACGAAGACGGGCGTCTTCTGGTCGGGATTCGTCAGCACCTTCGCTTTCGTCAGCTCCTCTATGTCGTCGTACTCGTCGCCGAGGTCGGGATCTTCGTAGGGCTGGAAGTACCCGTGCGCGCCGGTGCCGCGGGCGTGGACCACCCGTTCCGGGATCGACTCGTGGTCGAACTGGGTCATCTTCTCCCGGAAATGGAAGTCCTCCATGATTGTCGGCCCGCGTTCGCCCGCTTTCAAGGAGTTGTCCGTATCACTCACTTTGACACCGTGGTCAGTCGTCAACTTCTCGCCCTCGGAGTTCTCGCGGACCTCGTCGAGTTGCGCTTGCTTGCTATTCTCGGCGCTTTCACCCTCCTGGTCGTCGCTGGTACCCGCCTGCGACTCCGAGTCGGATCGTGACCCACCACCGTCTCCGCCGTCGGCTCGCTCCTGTCGTTCCGGATCGTCAGCTATCGCTTCCCGCTCCGGTTGGTCATCTCTCGCATCGGGTTGATTCGCGTTATTATCGGTTGATTTCGGCTGCTCGTCGTTTCGGTCGTCTGTGTTTGAGTCGTTTGCTACCATAATTGAAATCCGTGGGGCCGCATGTCGTCGTTCGAGAGCAGGTTCGATCCGCTGTCCGCGTCTCGAGAGCCATCGACGCTCGCGAAAGGGTACGCGACCGGCCTACTGCAGTATCCAGAACGAGTAGTGTAAGGGCCAGCCCATCCATAGCAAGGCAAGTTGCACGGTCGGGGTGTGCCGTCGACGGGGGTGTGCGATAACGGACCCATCGTAGACGTCCAAGCGGGCAGTCGCTATTGGCGTTCGAGGAAGGCCGAGAACGCGCTGTTCATGGCGATGGTGCACTCGAAGGAGTGATCATAGCTCGAGACTCGAACGGGAGACGAGAGCTCGATCGACGAAGGGAGGAAACCGGATCCAACCTGTCGGTGATCGTCCCGGAGGAGTGTCGACGACCAGCGCCGACACCGAAGGTGAACGCCCGTCGTGCGAGCCATCGAGCGTCGAAGCTTACAGCGAGTCGTCGCGTCGCCGCTCGGCGACTCGTTTCTCGCCCGTATTTTCGGAGACGACCTCGTAGAGAATCGCTCGCGTGCCGTCTTTTTTCGGCCGAAGAATCCGTCCGAGTCGCTGAACGAACTCCCGTTCGCTCCCGCTGCCCGAGAGCACGACTGCCACCGATGCGTCGGGAACGTCGACCCCCTCATCGAGGACGTTCGAGGTCGCGATGCGCGTGTAGGTCCCCTCGCGGAATCGCTCGAGGATTTCGCGACGCTCTCCAGCGCCGGTCTGGTGGGTGACCGTCGGGATCAGAAACCGCTCGCTGACGTCGTAGGCGAGGTCGTTGTGGGCCGTAAAGACGATCGTCCGCTCCCCGCGGTGATCGTCGAGGATGTCGGCAAGGGCCTCGAGTTTGGCCTCGCTTCCGAGCATGATCTCGCGTGCGCGCTGGCGCGCGAGCAGCGCGTTGCGGGCCTCGGGGTCGTTTCCGGATCGTTTGACGAGTTCCTGATAGTCCGAGCCGCTTCGCATCTGGATGTTCGAGCGTGCGAGGTAGTCCGTAAAGACGCGCTGGTTTCGCTCGTATTCTTCGCGTTCTGCGGGCGTGAGTGTCACCTCGAGGCGCTTCAGATCGTAGGCCGCGAGGTGGTCGCCGGCCAGTTCGTCGATGTCGACGCGGGAAACGAGCGGCCCGACGACGTCCTCGATCACGTCGTGCGCCCCGTCGGGGCGTTCGAAGGTGGCAGTAAGCCCTAGTCGTGCAGGCGCAGCGAGCAGCCGTGCAATCTCGCGGTACCCCTCGCCGCCGAGATGGTGAACCTCGTCGAAGACGACGACGCCGAACCGATCGCCCACGGCGTCGGCTTTCAGGTACGCCGAGTCGTACGTCGAGACCGTAATCGCCTCTCTGCGTTGCTCGCCACCGCCGAACCGCCCGATCTCGCAGTCGAACTCCCGCTCGAGTTCTCGGTGCCACTGCTCGAGCAAGTCGATCGTCGGGACGACCACGAGCGTCGGCACGGCGAGTCGCTCGATCGCCTTGATGGCGATGACAGTCTTCCCGCTGCCGGTCGGGAGTTCGAGAACGCCCGCCGGTGCACGCGCGAGCGAGTCACTACCGGTGCTGTCGGTCCAGCGATCCGTCTCGAGCCACGCCTCGAGGGCCTCCTGTTGGTACTCGCGGAGTTCGTACGCCGACTCGAGCGCCGGCAGCGACTCGAGATCGAGGACGTGGTCGTCGATTCGAACGTGCTCGGCCTCGAGCGCGCGTCGAAGGGCAGCGTAGCGAAACGCTGGCACCCGCCAGCCGTCGGTGCGGGGATCGGCCTCGAGGCCGGGGACCGACTCACGAACCGCGGCCAGCGCGTCGGACTCGAGGCCGTCGATTCGAACAGTGCCATCTTCGTACCGGAGCGCCGGTGGCGCATCTGTGGGGTCGTCTTGGGGCCGCCTCACGACCGACGTTCCGGGTGGGAGCGACAAATACGGTCTGGTGTCTCGAGCGCCTCGAGCGACGGTGCCGTCGGGGTACTTGCTCGAGCGTCGCGGACGGGACCTCCGTCGTGGCCAGCGCACCGTACCTCAACCCTTTTATTACCGCTGTTCGTTGACTGGCACATGAGCGAAGACGAGGGCACGAACGCGACGGCCCAGGGTGTCCCGTCCGAGGAGCAATCCGACGACGGCGAGACGGCCGACGTCGAGTCCGACGCGGCCGGCGACGCCGACTCGCCCGATACGGACACACCAGCCGAGGACGAACCACAAGCCGAACCGGCCGCTTCAGACGACGAGCCAGCTATCACCCCGGAAACGAGCGACGACATCCAGGAACTTCTAGAGGAGATCAGCGAGCACGACGACGACCTCGCCCACCAGGTCAGCGCTATCGTCGAGGATGCTCGTGAAGTAAACGCCACCGCCACCGACCAGCGCGCGGAACTCGAGGATCTCTCCGAGCGCGTCGCAGAACAGGCAGAAACCATCGGCGAGTTACAAGACGACCTCGAGGCAGCCGAAGCCGAAGTCGACGACCTCAAGGGTCGGCTCAAGCGCAAACAGGCCGACTTCCAGAACTACAAGAAACGCGCGAAAAAGCGCCAACAGCAGATCAAAGACCGCGCCACCGAGGACCTCGTCGAACGACTACTCGGCGTCCGCGACAACATGAAACGCGCCTTAGCGGAGGAAAGCGGTGACGCCGACAGCCTCCGTGATGGCGTCGAGATGACGCTTCGCGAGTTCGACCGCGTGCTCGAGGACGAGAACGTCTCGGAGATCGATCCCGAACCGGGCACTGAGAGCGACCCACAGCGCCACGAAGTCATGATGCGCGTCGACAGCGCGCTGCCCGAAGGGACCATCGCCGACGTCTACACACCCGGCTACGAGATGGGCGAGAAAGTGATCCAGAACGCACAAGTGACGGTCTCGAACGGCGAACTCGAGGGCGACGCGGACGACGACTCCTCGGCGGCGGCCGACAGCGACGATAGCGACGAGGCCGCAGCCGAAGAAACGGCTGAGTGACGGACGCTACCGCCGATTGACAGTTCTGACCTGATTTTCACGCGATTTCGATTTGCCTGTGTTACCCCCTCGAGAGTGGCGTCTATCGCCGATTCGGTCTATTTTATTCGGCTCACGAAACGCCCTAGTAAGCTTTAAAACAAAGTGCGCACAATAGCCCCCCACGATGGCGAGCAACAAAATTCTCGGAATTGACCTTGGGACGACGAACAGCGCGTTCGCGGTGATGGAAGGTGGCGACCCGGAGATCATCGTCAACGCCGAAGGTGAGCGGACGACGCCCTCCGTCGTCGCGTTTACCGACGACGACGAGCGACTCGTCGGCAAGCCGGCGAAAAATCAGGCGATCCAGAACCCCGAAAAGACGATCGCCTCGATCAAACGCCACATCGGCGAAGACGACTACACCGTCGAGATCGAGGATGAGGAGTATACGCCGGAGCAGATCTCGGCGATGATCCTTCAGAAGATCAAACGCGACGCTGAAGAGTATCTCGGCGACGAAGTAGAGAAGGCTGTCATCACCGTTCCCGCGTACTTCTCGGATCGACAGCGTCAGGCGACCAAAGACGCCGGCGAGATCGCCGGCTTCGAGGTCGAGCGCATCATCAACGAGCCAACCGCCGCGTCGATGGCCTACGGCCTCGACGACGACTCCGACCAGACCGTGCTCGTCTACGACCTCGGTGGTGGCACGTTCGACGTCTCGATTCTCGACCTCGGCGGCGGCGTCTACGAAGTCGTCGCAACGAACGGTGACAACGACCTCGGTGGCGACGACTGGGACGAGGCGATCATCGACTGGCTTGCAGAGGAGTTCGAAGCCGAACACGGGATGGACCTCCGCGAGGACCGACAGGCCCTCCAGCGGCTCAAAGACGCCGCCGAAGAGGCCAAGATCGAACTCTCCTCGCGCAAGGAGACCGAGATCAACCTGCCGTTTATTACGGCCACCGACGACGGCCCGATCCACTTGGAGGAGTCCATGACTCGCGCCAAGTTCGAGTCGCTGACCAGCGACCTGATCGAGCGCACCGTCGAGCCGACCGAGCAGGCACTCGAGGACGCCGGCTACAGCAAAGACGACATCGACGAGGTCCTGCTGGTCGGTGGCTCGACCCGGATGCCACAGGTCGGTGAGAAGGTCGAAGAGCTCACCGGCAAGGAGCCTCAGAAGAACGTCAACCCCGACGAGGCCGTCTCGCTGGGCGCGGCGATTCAGGGTGGCGTTCTCGGCGGCGAGGTCGACGACATCGTGTTGCTCGACGTCACGCCGCTCTCGCTGGGGATCGAGGTCAAAGGTGGCCTCTTCGAGCGGCTCATCGAGAAGAACACGACGATTCCGACCGAAGAGTCGAAGATCTTCACGACCGCGGCGGACAACCAGACCTCCGTGCAGGTCCGTGTCTTCCAGGGCGAGCGCGAACTCGCACAGAAAAACGAGATGCTCGGCGAGTTCCACCTGACCGACATCCCGCCAGCGCCGGCAGGCACCCCACAGATCGAGGTCACGTTCTCCATTGACGAAAACGGCATCGTCAACGTGAGCGCAGAGGACAAAGGCACCGGCGCAAGCGAGGAGATCACCATCGAGGGTGGTGCCGGACTCTCCGACTCCGAGATCGAAGAGATGCAGGCCGAAGCCGAGAAACACGCCGAAGAGGACAAACAGAAACGCGAGCGCATCGAGGCCCGCAACACGGCCGAAGCGACGATCCAGCGCGCCGAGACGCTGCTCGAGGAGAACGAAGAGGAAGTCGACGACGACCTGCGTGGTGACATCGAGGCAGCCGTCGAGGAACTCGAGGAAACGATCGACGACAGCGATGCGGACGCCGAAGACATCGAAGCTGCGACCGAGAGCCTGAGCAAAGAGCTTCAGGAGATCGGCAAGCAGATCTACCAGCAACAGGCTGGTGCCGCAGGCGCTGGCGGTGCAGCGGGCGCTGGCGCAGGCGCAGGTGCCGGCATGGGCGGCATGGGCGGCGGTCCAAACCCCGGCCCAGGCGGCGCAGCAGGTGACGAGGGCGAGGAGTTCGTTGACGCGGACTTCGAAGACGTCGACGACGAGGACGAGTAACGCGAGTCCGAGTCGTCGGCTCGGAAGGTGAGCGAAGTGAGCCTTCCGTAGTTTCGAAACGTGAGCGAAGCGAACGTTTCGAAGTGGACAAAGACGACGACGAGTAAGTCGTTTTCTTCAGCCGGTCAGACTACATCTGACTATTTATTGACCCGGTGAACGAACAGTAACTACGGCGGTGTTGCCGCTGCGGTCGAGACGAAAGCTACTGCACCCGCAAGCGACCAGCGAGAGCGAGCGGCCTTTTTGAGCGAAGTTTTTTCGCAGGCGAACCGCTTGCGCAAAAACGTCGGTGCTGGAACGTTCGTTTCAAGTGGCTCAACCGAGTATCGGTGTGACAACGAATGAGCGAGGACTTCTATGACGTGCTCGGTGTGAGTTCCGACGCGTCGGCTGAGGAGATCAAACAGGCGTACCGGACGAAGGCTACGGAGTATCATCCGGACGTCAGCGACGACCCTGACGCCGAGGAGAAATTCAAGAAGATCCAGAAGGCAAAGCAGGTGCTGACCGACGAGGAAAAACGCCAAGCCTACGACCGAATGGGTCACGACCGCTACGAGCAAGCCGAAAAGCACGGCTTCGACGCCAGCGACGCCGGTGCCGGCGGGATGGGTGGTGGCCCGTTCGGTGGCATGGGCGGCGGTGGCGGCATGGGTGGCGGCGGACTCGGCGACATCTTCGAACAGGTCTTCGGCGGCGGTGGCGGCCGCGGTCGGCGTCGACCACGGAAGGGCCGGGATCTCCGAACCGAACTCGAGATCGATCTCGAGCAGGCGTTCGAGGGGGCCGAAAAGCAGTTTACGGTCGAGCGACCCGAAGCGTGTGAGGTCTGTGACGGTGCGGGCCATCCCGCGGACGCGGACGCCGAGACCTGTTCGGAGTGTCAGGGCCGAGGACAGGTGACGCAGGTCCAGCAGACGCCGCTGGGGCGGGTCCAGCAGACGACGACGTGTCCCCACTGTGAGGGAGAGGGGACGCTGTACTCCGAGACCTGCGACGAGTGTCGCGGCGAGGGCTACGTCCGCAGCGAGGCGACGCTGACCGTCGAGGTTCCGCCGGGCATTCAGGACGGCCAGACGCTCCGGATGGAGGGCGAAGGCGCGCCCAGCCCCGAGGGCGGCCGTCGTGGCGACCTGCTGATCGACGTCTCGGTTCGCGAGCACGAGGCGTTCGAACGCGAGGGCGACGACCTTCGACACCGACTCGCCGTCTCGTTCCCACAGGCGACCTTCGGCGACACCGTCACGGTGCCGACGCTCGACGGCTCCGTCGAATTCGACATCCCCAAAGGAACCCAGAGTGGGGAAACCTTCCGCCTCGAGGGGAAGGGGATGCCACGACTCCGCGGCCGCGGGCAGGGTGACCTCTACGTGAAAGTCCAGATCGTCACCCCCGAGAATCTGAACGACGAACAGCGCGACGCCCTCGAGGCGTTCGCCGAGGCCGGCGGCGACGAGATCGACGTCAAGGAAGGCTTCTTCGAGAAGATCAAACGCGCGTTCTAGCCGATCGTCACAGCTAGTCGTGTGACGACGGCTGTGGCAGCGTTGTCGGTTCTTCGCCCCGTGTGGTGTTCCCAATGGAGCTGTTGTGAGTGGGCCGAGAAACACACGTCCGAAATTCCGAGTGTCGTGGTATCATCCAACATTGATTATGTCCGGTGCGGGTGTACTCGTACGGGAGCTCCATGTCAGCACAACAGATCCTGCTCCTCGCCGGCGACTACGTCGAGGACTACGAGGTAATGGTCCCGTTTCAGGCGCTCGAGATGGTCGGCCACGATGTCCATGCGGTCTGCCCGGAGAAAGCAGCCGGCGACACGTGTCCGACGGCCGTCCACGACTTCGAGGGTGACCAGACGTACACCGAAAAGCCGGGGCATAACTTCGAGTTGAACCACGACTTCGACGCCGTCGACCCCGCCGAGTACGACGCGCTGGTCGTTCCCGGCGGCCGTGCGCCCGAGTATCTCCGAACATACGATGAGGTCCTCGAGATCGTCCAGCACTTCTTCGAGGAAGACAAACCCGTCGCGGCGGTCTGTCACGGTGTCCAGATCCTCGCCGCCGCGGACGTCCTCGAGGGACGCACCTGTACCGGCTATCCGGCGCTCGAGGCCGACGTTCGCGGCGCTGGCGGCGACTGGACGGGAGAGGTGACTCGCGACGGAAATCTGGTGACGGGACAGGCGTGGCCGGACCACCCCGAGTGGCTCGCGGAGTTCTTGGCGTGTCTCGGCACCGAAATCGACCACCCCGACACTGCCCCTGCAGCCGCGGACGATTGACACTGACTCGAGCAGTCGGCGACCAGTGCGAACGCGCCGTCGTATGACGGGCTGCTGTCGGCCTCGAGTCGGCGCGCTTTTTTCGGCCGGGAACTGAGTACGCGGTATGACCGCCGTGACTGTCGACGAGCTCCTCACGCGTGAACTCCGGGACGATCGCACGGCACTCGTCGATGCGACGGGCCGGGAGTTCGACCACCACTGGCTGTGTACGACGTCCTGGAAAGCCGGGAACTTCCTTCGACACTCGGGCGTTCGCAAGGACGTTACCGTCGGGATCGTCGGGGAAAACCCGCTTGCGTTGCTCGCCTTCTTCGGCACCTCGCTACTCGAGGGAACCACGCGGTTCGACCCGCCAACCGACCTCACGGATGCTGACGAATTCCGAGCGCTCGTGGCTCCGGTCGACGACCTCGAAGCCGGGATCTACGACCTTCCGCGTGGTGCCCAGCGGGTGGGCTACGGGTCGAAACCGAACGAACCCGATATCCACCACTTCGATGCAGGCGTCTGGAGCGAGAACCCCTCGTTCCCACCGCTGGATATCGACCCCGAGACGACGATCCTGACCGACGGCGATCGGACGATCAGTCACGAGATGGCACTCGAGACCGCGAGCGAACTGATCGACGAGTACGGTATCGAGGCCGGCGACCGCGTCGTCGTTCGCGAACCGCTGTCGGACCCTCGAGCCACGGTTGCGGGCGTCCTCACGCCGCTGCTCGCCGAGGGCGTGATCGTGCTCACAGATGACGACGCCGAGACAGAGGCCACAGACGGCGCATATGCGGTCTCGAGCGAGTCAGTTCCCGAGTCGACTCGGATCGAACTCGAGGACGTCTCGCTTCCCTGATCAGTGTCGCCGCGGCAGTCTCGAGGCTGGACAACCGCGAGAACGAACCGTTTTTGCCGCGATTTCTCCAACCGTCTCCATGGAGGCCGCGGAGGGTCGAAATCCGACCGATACGGAGTTCCGCGGCGGGCTGTTCAACGACGGCATTCTGAGTTCGCTCGGCTCTATCTTCTCTGCGTTTCCGATTACGTCGTTCTCACAGAACGTCGGTATCGCCAACTTCACCGGCGTGATGAGCCGCCACATCGTCGGCCCCAGTGACGATTAACGCGCCGGAGACGGCGTCCGGTCCGTCTTCGTGACCATCAGCTGTTCGTGCAAAATCGTTTATTTCGCTCATCGTTGTCGACCGTGATATGCCAGACGTTGCGATCGTCGGCGGCGGTCCCGCCGGACTGAGTGCTGCACTGTTCACCGCGAAAAACGGCCTCGAGACCGTCGTCTTCGACACCGACGAGACGTGGATGCACAAAGCCCACCTGTTCAACTATCCGGGTATCCGGAGCATCAGCGGCAGCGAGTTCATGGCACTCACACGCGGACAGGTCAGGGATCGCGGCGCGGAGGTCTACACGGACGACGCCGTCACCGGTATCGAAGCCGGTGCGGACGGCTTCGACGTCGAAACCGAATCCGACAGTCACACGGCCGAGTACGTCGTGCTCGCGACGGGCGGGGATCGGTCGATCGCCGACGACCTCGAGTGTGCGTTCGACGATGAGGGAACCGTCGACGTGGGTCTCGACATGGAGACGAGCGTCGAGAACCTGTACGCGACGGGGGCGATGGTCCGAGCCGAAAAGTGGCAGGCTATCATCGCTGCGGGCGACGGTGCCTCGGCGGCCCTGCACATTCTAAGCAAGGAACGAGGCGAGCACTTCCACGACTTCGATACGCCAGCCGACGTGCCGACCCTCGAGTCCGAGTGACTCAGTGGCTCGAGCGGCGAGTGACCGTCACAGACAGGGCGTTCCGACTGTGCTCCGGACGGTCCGCCACCGTTCGCGTGAGACACACAGTGTGCTGTCGGTCAGCTAGAAAAGGCTATAGGTCGAGAGCAAATACCACCCCAGCGATGCAGTACGACGCGGTCCTGTTTGACTTCGATGGGGTCGTGGTTGAGACGCCCTCGTCCCAGCGGATGTACGACGCACTCAGCCGAGCATACGAGAACCTCGGACGGTCGGGTCCAGCAGCAGCGACGCTTCAGGAACTCATGCAGGGTGATTTCGAGTCGATCGCCGACCGCTGTCGTCACCTCGAGATCGATACCGACCGGTTCTGTACACAGGCGGTGCGCGAACTGGTCCGTGCACAGCTGAGCGAGGTCGAACGCGGGCTTCGTGGGGCCTACGACGATGTGAGCGTGGTTCGATCGCTCGAGTATCCCCTCGGGATCGTCAGCGACAACCACCCGACCGTCGTCACGAGGCTCCTCGACCGATTCGGCCTGCAGTCGGTGTTCGAGACCGTCTACGGCTGTCCGTTGACGCCGGATGGACTCGCTCGGCGCAAGCCCGAGCCGACGAACATCACCCACGCGATGGACTCCCTCGAGGCCGAATCGGCGCTGTACGTCGGTGACCGAGAGATCGACGTTCAAGCCGCCCACAACGCGGGGATCGATTCGGCGCTGCTCACACGCTCGAGTGAGTCCGCGACCGACGACGCACTCGCCGTCGAGCCAACACATCGGCTCTCATCGCTCACACAACTCCCGACAGTTCTCGAGTGAGAGCCTCGCTCGAGAACCCATTTTCGCCGCCCTCGATGAGCGTGGCATGCCCCTCAAGTGGGTGCTGGGCGTCGACGAGGGCGAGATGTGTCATAGTACAGTTCCAGACCACTGTCCCGTTTGACATCCTCCCCGGCGTGAACAGTAGACGCCGAACCTAATTCACGATGCTGCTGCTGGTGAGGGTGTCTATGGTGAAGACAACCGAAGCAAAACAGGTCTGTCGTGCCGCATCAACCCTTGTCTATCCAGAACTCGACTTTGATATCAAGTTGTGTGGAAAGTACACGAGAGAGGACTTTCTCGAAGTCCTTTCTCGGATCGCTTTTGATCAAGAGTTCGCCAATACAGGCGGGAAAACGCACCAGTTAGACCACAACGAACCAGTTGACATCACGTCAACGGCTCGCAACTCGCTCGCAAAGTCACTTCTCTACCATCTTCGGAATCTGGAAGCGGACGCCATCGACGAGCAGTTCGATGGCGTCCGCGATGATCTCTTCGAGGTCCTTCGGAAACGTCGACTGTTGCCCAGCTGTGTCGACGTCGCGATCGATCTTCACGAATGGCGGTTCTACGGTACAGCCGACACAGATCACGTTCTCACCACCTACCCGGATCAAGGAACGACTCGAACGTACTGTTTTGCGACTCTCTGTATTGTGACTCCTGGGACACGATTTACGCTTGCTGTGCTTCCACTCGAAGAGAACGGCTTTCGCGCCAAGCGCGAAGCCGTTCGAACGCTGCTGGAGACCGCCCAGCAGTACATCTCACTCAGGCACGTCTATCTCGACCGTGGCTTCTACCAGGTCCACGTTGTCGCTGAATTGGAACAGCTCGGTGTCGATTACATCGTTCGTGCGCGTCCGAGCAAAGGAATGAAAGACCGTCTCAGCGCCGGCGCTGAGACGGTTGTCGACGACTATCTCATGCAGCGCAAGCGGAAACCGACCGCATCGGCTCCTGTAATGATCTTTGTAGTCCCTCATCGCTCAGAAGAGGACGAGCACGTGTGGTTTGTCACAAACCTCGAGATCGCACCTGAGGCCGCTCGAGCGTACGCGGCGGCGTTCCGCCGCCGCTGGGGAATTGAGACCTCTTATCGCCAAATCGGAGACTTTCTTCCGAGAACGTCGTCGCCGACGTTCTCGGTGCGACTGTTCTACTTTCTGTTCGCAGTTGCGCTGTACAATCTCTGGGTTCTGGCGAACGTTCTCGTTACAGAGGGAGCGATTCCAGGAAAACCACCAATCTCGACGAGGATCTTCCGTGAATTCGTGCTCCTGACCGACTACGGATAGACCGCTCTCTGAGTCGACCGAGCAGATCGGTCAGGAAGAAGCAAAGCGAGTGACAACGCTTCGGAGCGCCGCTGTACGGCGCTCCTTCGCTTCTTTGATCGTGACGCTTCAGCTATCGCATGCTGGTGCCACCAACCACCGCAACGAATCAAAGAGTTTTAGATTATTTGAAGAGTTGCTTCGGCAACTACTGTAAACGGCGAGGTTTTGCGCCTGCTCATCCCATAAACGCGTGGTCGTGATCGAATCCGACACGCAAGCGTTCGCAGACGTGTGCAAATCAAACATGATCGAAAGAAATACTTATTAGAAAAGTTAATAGTTGTCTGAATGTGGTTCGATCCTGCTGTCATCGAAGCCGTCCGTGACGCTGTGCCGACGTGGCTCGGAATCATCATGGTCGTGCTCTCGTATCTCGGGAGTGTCTATCTGATCGCACCCGCGATGATCGCTGCCTACTGGACCAACCGCGATCGTGTAGCGCCGTGGCTTGGCGGCGTTATCGGCTGTTACGGGCTGATGTCGCTCACCAAATCGTATCATACCGCGACACGTCCGACCGTCGACCCACCAGTCAGCGCCGACGCCTTCCCCACGTGGTTCGTCCCGTGGTACGAGCACGCGGCCCATATTTCCACAACGAGTTTTCCCAGCGGCCACACGATGGCTGCCACGATTATCGTCGGCATGATCGCTCTCGAGTTACCGAGAAGCACCCTTCGAAACCGAGCGCTCGTCGGAATCACGCTCATCGGCTGGGTTGGGTTCACACGGGTCGGACTCGGTGTGCACTATCCCGGCGACGTGGCCGGCGGATTTATCTACGGCGTTGGCTTTCTCGGAAGCTACTATCTGCTCAGAAACGTCGTCTCGCGACGATTACCGGTCGATGAGACGACGGCGACGTTCGCGATTGGATTGAGTTTCGGCGTGCTTGCCACGGTGTTCGTCGGGAGTCGAAACTCGCTGATCGTCTTCGGCGGCGGGCTTGGCGGACTACTCGCTTGGTACTCCGCACCGACGATTTCAGAGGCGATGCGACACGCCACCCTGCGGGTGTTGCTCCCGACTCTTGGAGCCGTTCTCGCCGTCGGGGTCTGGCTCGTGGCAGGTGAAGTCAGCAATGGAGTGGTCGTCGTCTGGTCTGCACTGTCTCTCGCAGTCGTCGTCCTCGTTCCATGGTCCGTGCCGACACGTCGTTGCTGGTTGTCGGCAAAACGGTACAGCCGGCGACTTGCGAGATGAAAACCGCCTCGAGTCTCCAGCAATGGCCAGTCCTCACAAATATTTTTTGCCGTACGGTCCGTTTTTCTAGTGTATGTACGTGCGGGACGCGAAAAACAGAGAGGAAGTCTGGCTGCTCGACCATATCGAGGCGATGGGGCTCGACGAGACGGCGTTCCGCTCGCGCGACTACGTCGTCGCCGTCGACGAAGCATCCGGCGAAAAGGCAGGGTTCGGCCGCATTCGCATCCACAGAGTCGACGACGGTGCAGACATCTGTGAGTTGACCAGCATCGGCGTCTTAGAGGAGTGGCGAACTCAGGGCGTCGGGGCTCACGTCGTCGAACGCCTCGTCGAGTACGCCAGCGACGAGGATTTCGACACCGTCTACGCGTTGACCGGCGAAGGCAGCTATCTCGCCCAGTTTGGCTTCCGGCGAATCGACGACGCACGGCTTCCGGAACCGCTCCAACAGCGCCTGACCGACAAACGCGACGGCGTCGATCCCGAGGCCGTCCCCCTCGAACTCGAGCGCTCCCGGTTCCGGATGCCCGACCGACTCCGGGAGGCGTTCAAGCACGCACCCGACGGCCGCGAGGAGTCGGCAGATGTCGAATCACCCGAGGACTTCGGGATCGACCCTGAATCGGCGACGTACAAGTACGACACGGGCCAGTAACACGATGCCATCGACCGACGAACATACCACGGGCGAAGACGACGACGGCGTCCGCGTCTGGCTCGTCGAGCGGACGTACTCGGACGACGAACTGAACCTGATCATCCTGGTGTACGCCACCGAAGACGGCAGCCGCTACCACCGCCGCGAGCGTGCGCTGACGAGTTTCACCGGCCCTGCTCGAGAAACGAAAGCGGGATTGTGCGTCTCGCCGGATGCCGTGGGCACCGTCGACGACCCCGCGACTCGAGACCGGTATGCGACGGAGGCGCGCAGAATGGCCGCACGACACGACCCGGACGACGACGTCTGAGAGGGATTGCTGTCCCTCTGAGTGGCCCGCGACTCGAGGCGACGCCGGGCGCGTTCATCAAACTTCAAGCCCCACCCCATCCACGGTAACGATAATGTTTGACGCTGATGAACTCGAGGAGATTCGTGCCAACGAGGAGGAGTGGCACGAAGACGAAGTAGAGCCAGTCATCGACCGGTTCGGTGAACGAAAGGAGACGTTCACGACGGATACAGGGGGTCAAGACGTCGATCGGATCTACACGCCAGCCGACGTTGCCGACCTCGATTACGACGAGGATCTCGGCTATCCGGGTGAGCCGCCGTACACGCGCGGGGTATACTCGACGGGCTAGACGGGCTACCGCGGTCGGCTCTGGACGATGCGCCAGTACGCCGGCTTCTCGACGCCGGAAGACACCAACGAGCGCTTCCACTACCTGCTCGATCAGGGACAGACCGGGCTGTCGATGGCGTTCGATCTGCCAACACAGATGGGCCACGACTCGGACGCCCCGATGTCCGCCGGTGAGGTTGGGAAAGCGGGTGTCGCGATCGACTCGCTCGACGACATGGAAACGGTCTTCGACGGCATTCCGCTCGACGAGGTCTCGACGTCGATGACGATCAACGCGCCGGCCTCCGTCTTGCTGGCGCTCTATATTGCCGTGGGCGACCGACAGGGCGTCGACCGCGAGGAACTCCGTGGAACGATCCAAAACGACGTGCTCAAAGAGTACAGCGCGCGGAACACCTACATCTATCCGCCCAAGCCGTCGATGCGGATCATCACGGATATCTTCGAGTTCTGTTCGGAAGAGACGCCGAAGTTCAACACGATCTCGATTTCGGGCTATCACATCCGCGAAGCAGGTGCAACGGCAGCACAGGAACTCGCGTTCACGCTCGGTGACGGGATCGAGTACGTCGAGGCAGCGATCGACGCCGGCCTCGACGTGGACGAGTTCGCTCCACAGCTGTCGTTTTTCTTCAACGGCCACAACAACATCTTCGAAGAGGTCGCAAAGTTCCGTGCAGCCCGTCGGATGTGGCACGACATCATCGACGAGCGCTTCGATGCCGACGACCCGAAATCCAAACAGCTCAAGTTCCACACCCAGACGGCCGGCTCGATGCTGACCGCCCAGCAGATCGAGAACAACGTCGTCCGTGTCGCCTATCAGGCCCTCGCGGCCGTCCTCGGCGGCACGCAGAGTCTCCACACCAACGGCAAAGACGAGGCACTCGCACTGCCGACCGAGGAGTCCGTCCGTACCGCCCTGCGAACCCAGCAGATCCTCGCTCACGAATCCGGCGCGGCAGACACCATCGACCCACTGGCCGGCAGCTACTACGTCGAGAGTCTCACCGATCAGGTCGAGGAAGAAGCCTACGAACTTCTCGAGGAGGTCGACGAACGCGGCGGCATGCTTGAGGCCATCGAACAGCAGTGGGTCCAGCGCCAGATTCAGGACACGGCCTTCGACCGCCAGAAAGAGATCGAGAACAAAGACCGCATCATCGTCGGCGTCAACGAGTTCGAGGTCGAAGAGGACGTCGAGATGGACGTCGAGGAGGTCACCAAAGAAGACGAACAGCGCAAGATCGAGACCCTCGAGGCGACCCGCAGCGAGCGCGACGACGAGGAGGCCGAAGCGAAACTCGAGGCCCTGCGCGAGGCCGCCCAGGGCGACGAGAACCTCATGCCGTACATCATCGACGCGGTGAAAGCGTACGCGACCGTCGGCGAGGTCTGTAACGTCTTCCGCGAGGAGTTCGGCGAGTACCAGCCCGGCAGCGCGGTCTAGACGGGGCTGTCCTCGAGTCGAAGCAGCTGTTTTTGCGGCGGCGTGTCACAGGTCGGGCACAGGGTAGCGAACATCGGAATCATAATATTATGAGATTCCCTCCCGTCGAAATAGTTCACTAATGTACACAATTGAACAGACGGAGTTCGGGTTCAAGATTACGTTTGCTGGGAAGATGGACGAACAAGAGCTTCAGGAGTGGACCGACGACTCTCGAACGGCGTTACAGGACGCGCCCGACGAGTTCGGCGTTCTCGTCGACATGCGGGAGTTGAACCTGCTCAGCGACGACGAACAGCAGGTCATGCGGGCGGGACAGCAACACTACCAGGACGCAGGAATGGTTCGCTCGAGCGTGGTGCTCGACTCGGCGATTCTGACGCTGCAGTTTCGCCGCCTCGCCAAGGAGTCGGGAATCTACGACTGGGAACGGTATCTCAACGCCGGGACGACCGACGACTGGCACCAGCAGGCCGTCGACTGGCTCGTCGACGGCGTCGATCCTGATTATCAGTAGCGTGTCCGTTTCGTATGGCGACCACCGCGTCCGGGCCGGCAGCGCGGGCTGTTCTCGAGGCGGTGCTGGATCGGTTTGAAGAGCCGGGCCAGTGATCGTTGTCGTATGGATTCACGTTCGACGGTGTCGACAGCAACAGTGACGGTTGGCGATACCGAGATTCCGACGCTCGGTTTCGGCACCGCGCGGATGACCGGCGACGAGTGCCAACGGGCCGTCGAACGGGCCCTCGAGGTCGGCTACCGCCACATCGACACCGCCCAGCTGTACGACAACGAGCGTGCCGTCGGCGCGGCCGTCGCCGCAAGCGAGGTCGACCGCGACGACGTCTTTATCGTTACCAAAGTCCATCCCGACAACGCCGCTTTCGACGACGTTCTCGAGTCGACACACGCAAGCCTCGAGCGACTCAGCCTGTCGACCGTCGACCTCCTCTTGCTCCACGCGCCGAGCGAGCAGGCCCCGCTCGAGGAGACGCTGGCGGCGATGAACGACCTCCAGAACGACGGTCACGTCGACCAGATCGGTGTCAGCAACTTCGACATCGATGGCCTCGAGGCCGCCCGCGAGCACTCCGCAACGCCGATCGTCGCGAATCAGGTCAAATACCATCCCTATCATCATCAGGACGAGCTGCTCGAGTACTGTGTCGACCACGGGATCTGTCTCACCGCGTACAGCCCACTCGCGGAGGGCGTCGTGCCGGGCGATGATCGACTCGAGGCGGTCGGCGAGCCCTATGACAAGTCAGCAGCACAGGTCGCGCTGCGGTGGCTGCTCCAGCAACCGGCCGTCGCAGCGATTCCAAAGGCCGCGAACCGCCGGCACATCGAAGCGAACGCGGACGTCTTCGAGTTCGAGCTGTCGCCCGACGAACTGGCGGCCGTCGCCGCGGTCGGCGATGGTCGCTGGGACCGACTGGCGACCACGCTCGGGCTTCGGTAACGGCTGAACTCGAGGCGTCGATTCCGCGGTCGGTCGCGATCTTATCGAAGTCGAACGGCCGTGCCGTAGGCCATCACTTCGGAGCCGCCGTCGGTGATCTGAGAGGTCTCGAGGCGGACGTTGACGACGGCATCGGCACCCATTCGTTCGGCGTCTGCGACCATGCGGTCGATCGCCTCGTCTCGCGCCTTCGAGAGGAGGTCGGAGTACGCTTTGAGTTCGCCGCCGAAGACGTTGCGAATCGACTGGGTGATATCACGGCCGACGTTCCGCGCTTCGACGGTGTTTCCGCGGGCAATTCCGAGCGTCTCGACGATGTCGCGGTTGGGGACTGTTTCGGTGTTCGTGATCTGCATTCGAATGCGACAGTATGCTCGTCGTGAGTATATACTCGCTGGGCCAGCGTCGGCGATTGATATCACCGCGATATTTGTCACCCCTCACGAAACGGTCACCCATGCACTTCGATCACGCGGGAATCGCAACCGAAGACGCACGAGAACTCGCAACGCTGTACGAAGACCTGTTCGGCCTCGAGGCCGTCCACGAAGAGGAGTTCGACGGAATGCGCGTGGTCTTCCTCGAGTGTGGTGAGAGCTACCTCGAGTTGCTCGAACCGCTCGAAGACGGCACAATCGCGCGCTATCTCGACGCTAACGGGGCTGGCATCCACCACCTCGCGCTCGCGACGGACGACATCGAGGGCGCACTCGAGCGCGCACGCAAGCACGACGTGACGCTGATCGACGAGGAGCCACGACCCGGTGCGTGGGGCCACGAGGTCGCCTTTTTACATCCAAAAGACACGGGCGGCATTCTGGTCGAGTTCGTCGAGCACTGATCGCGGCCGACCGGCGTCACCGACGCGACTCGAGTTACCGATCCGGCTCGTCGCGCTCGTCGATGGCCCCGGACCCGACATCGATGCGGTGTGGCTCGCGCCGCTCGCGTCGTTCGTCGCCGTCGCCGCCGACCGGAATCTTCGTCTGGAGAGCGCTGGCGAACGACTGGACTCGGTCGACCAGCGTCTCGACTTCGTCCTCGAACTGTTCGACGGAGCGTTCGACGTAGTGGACCCGACCTGATGGAATCCGTCGAACGATATCGTGGCCCTGGTCGTCCTCGTCGGTCTTGATGATCCAGTGGTCCTGAAAGTAGGCGACGTGTTCGTTCGGCACCGTCTTTTCGACCGTCCCCTCGTCAGGATCGTCGTAGACGATGGTCGCATCGCCGAGTTCGCGCTCGAGTTCGAGGTCGTCGTCAACCATGCGACTGAGTAGTGGAGGAGCGCGGGAGAAACATGTGCTTGCGAACAACGGGAAACTGCGGGTGAACGCAAACGGTGAGCGTTCAGCCGAAGTTCTCGATCAGCGCCTCGTCGGAATCGCCACCGGCGTCCTCGAGTGCGTCCGCGACGGCCGTCACGAACGATTCGAAGCCGAAGGCGTAGAGTTGGCCGTCCGCGTGGTGGGTCTCGATCGCATCGGCCAGTCCGCCGTCATCGTCCACATCGAGAATCACGACGGCTGCGCCCGCATCCTCGAGGGCCTCGAGCCGATCGACGTGTGCTGGCTCGTCGTCCTGGTAGATGACGACCGCGTTGTGACCTGATTCCTCGGCTGCTTCGGCGATCGACACTGCAGGACCAACCCCCGGACCGCCGGCGACGGCGACCACGTCCTCGTCACGCTCGTACGTGATCGTCCCGAACGGACCGTCGATGTGGACGGTTTCGCCGCCCTCGAGGTCGGCGAGCCACGGCGAGAGGTCGCCGTCGGGGTCGATTCCGACCGTGATCTCGAACGTCTCGTCGACGGACGGCGACGAGAGCGTGTAGTGGCGCATGACGACGTCATCCTCGTCGATCGCTTCGTCTTCCGCAACGTCCCAAGGGATGGCTCGGAGCAAGACGAACTGGCCGGGTGCGGCATCGAACCCTGCTGGCGTCTCGAGCTCGAGTGCGACGGTGCCGGGGCCGACTTCACGTACTGATTCGACGGAAACTGGCGTCCCTTCCATGTCGAATCGGTTCGGTGGGAACGTGAAAAGGCGTTCCGTTCGAACCGTCAAAACACACTCGTGTGTGAGTTAATAGCCCACTCTAATGGGCGGTGAATCGGTTGAGGTTTCAGAAGCCTTTTCATTTACTGGGGAAAAGGTTCTGCATAACATGGCTGAGGATCTCAACTGGGCGGTCGGAGGTGAAGCCGGTGATGGTATCGACTCCACCGGTAAAATCTTCGCTCAGGCACTTTCCCGAGCCGGACGGCACGTATTCACGTCGAAAGACTTCGCGTCACGAATCCGCGGTGGCTACACAGCATACAAGATTCGTACCTCTGTTGATCGAGTTCAAAGCGTCGTCGACCGACTGGACATTCTGGTCGCACTGACACAACGAACCATCGACGAGAATCTCGACGAACTCCACGCTGACAGCGCCATCATCTACGACGGTGAGCGCTCGTGGGAGGCCGAGATTCCGGAGGAGATGAACGCCGTCGACGTCCCCCTAAAATCACTCGCCGAAGACGCCGGTGGTGCGATCATGCGCAACATCGTCGCACTCGGTGCCGCATGTGAGATTACCGGCTTCAACGTCGAATACCTCGACGAAGCCTTAGAGAAGCGCTTCGGTGGCAAGGGCTCGAAGATCGTCGAGAACAACAAAGCGGCCGCCCGCGCAGGCCAGGAATACGTCCAGGAACACTACGATCTGGATCACCTCGGCTACGACCTCGAGACGACCGACAACGATTACGTCCTCCTCAACGGCAACGAGGCGATCGGGATGGGCGCACTCGCCGCTGGCTGTCGCTTCTACGCCGGCTATCCGATCACGCCCGCGACCTCGATCATGGAGTACCTGACGGGGCGTATCGAAGAGTACGGCGGCCACGTCGTCCAAGCCGAAGACGAGCTGTCGGCGATCAACATGGCCCTCGGTGGTGCCCGCGCTGGTGCTCGCTCGATGACCGCCACGTCCGGTGCCGGGATCGACCTCATGACCGAGACGTTCGGCCTGATCGCGACCAGCGAGACGCCGCTTGTGATCACCGACGTTCAGCGATCCGGTCCCTCGACCGGGATGCCAACGAAACAGGAACAGGGCGACCTCAACATGGCGCTGTACGGTGGTCACGGCGAGGTCCCACGCTTCGTCGTCGCTCCGACGTCGATCGACGAGTGTTTCTGGAAGACCATCGAGGCGTTCAACCTCGCCGAAAAGTACCAGACGCCGGTGTTCCTGATCTCCGATCTGGCGATGTCGGTCACCGAACAGACGTTCGCGCCTGAAACGTTCGACATGGACGCTGTCGAGATCGACCGCGGGAAACTCGTCGACGACGACAGCGTCGACGAGTGGCTCGACGAGCAGGGCCGATTCCGCGCCCACGCCGTCACCGACGACGGTGTCAGCCCACGTGCCATTCCGGGAACGATCGACGGTGCCCACATGAGCACGGGACTCGAGCACGACGAACTCGGTCGCCGGACCGAAGACCAGGACGAGCGTGTCCAGCAGGTCGACAAGCGCTCCCGGAAGGTCGAGACCGCAAAAGAAGACGAAAACTGGGAGTACCGCGAGTTCGGCGACGAAGACGCCGACAACCTTATCCTCTCCTGGGGCTCCAACGAAGGCGCACTCGCCGAAGCGCTCGACTACCTCGAGGACGACGGGATCGATGTCCGCGTCATCTCGGTGCCGTACATCTTCCCACGACCGGACCTCACCGACGAGATCGAGGCCGCAGACGACGTGATCGTCGTCGAGTGTAACGCGACCGGACAGTTCGCGGACCTGATCGAACACGACGTGCTTACCCGTGTGAAACGCATTAACAAGTACACCGGCGTCCGCTTCAAGGCGGACGAACTCGCCGAACAGATCACCGAGAAACTCTCCGAAGAGGTGCCAGCACAATGAGCTCCGACGTTCGATTCACAGACTTCAAATCCGACAAGCAGCCGACCTGGTGTCCCGGGTGCGGCGACTTCGGGACGATGAACGGCATGATGAAAGCCCTCGCCGAAACCGGCAACGACCCCGACAACACGTTCGTGGTCGCCGGAATCGGCTGTTCCGGCAAGATCGGGACCTACATGCACAGCTACGCCCTCCACGGGGTTCACGGCCGTGCACTCCCCGTCGGAACCGGCGTCAAGATGGCCCGCCCCGATATCGAAGTGATGGTCGCCGGCGGTGACGGTGACGGCTACTCGATCGGTGCCGGCCACTTCGTCCACGCCGTCCGCCGGAACGTCGACATGACCTACTGTGTCATGGACAACCGGATCTACGGCCTGACCAAAGGACAGGCCTCGCCGACTTCGCGGTCCGACTTCGAGACCTCGACGACGCCCGAAGGGCCGAAACAGCCGCCAGTCAACCCACTGGCGCTCGCGCTCGCCTCCGGTGCGTCCTTCATCGCACAGTCGTTTGCCTCCGACGCCCTGCGACACCAGGAGATCGTCCAGAAAGCCGTCGAACACGACGGCTTCGGCTTCGTGAACGTCTTCAGCCCGTGTGTCACGTTCAACGACGTCGACACCTACGACTACTTCCGTGACAACCTCGTCGACCTCGAGGACGAGGGCCACGACCCCACCGACTACGAGGCCGCCAAGGAAGTCATCCTCGACAGCGACAAGGAGTATCAGGGGATCATGTATCAGGACGAAAACTCCGTCCCATACCACGAACAACACGGCGTCACCGAGGACATGTCCGAGATTCCGGACGGCGCGCCCGACGACGCGATGGATCTCGTCCGCGAGTTCTACTAACTCGCCTTCGACGCCTCAACGATCGATTTTTTCGCTGCACTCTCGAGTCGAGTCGCAACGACTGAGACGAGAGACAACGAGCGACAGACACAACAGTCGGCAGACGATTCGCAACTCGAGACCGCTCAGACGGGGTGTTCGACCGACTCCATCAGCACCTCGGTGTTGGCTGACTCCTCGGCCAGCGGCGCGGGGTAGCTGCCCAACAAGACGATGATGTCGTCGTCGTGGCTGAACGACGAGAGGACGATTTCGACGTCGATCGGTTCGCCCTCGAGGTCACTTTCACCCTCGAAGACGTCGACGTCGCGGCTCTCATCGAGAATCTCGAGGGAGAACGACTCCTGGTGTGAGATGTCCTCGATCGAACGGTCGCCTTCGAGTTCGTTCAGGAACTCCTCGAGGAGGTCCTCGTTGTCCATGTCCGCGATCGGATTCAGTGAGTAGCCGAGCACTGAGAAGTCCGGAATGGAGACGGCAGCGAAGACGCTGCCTTCGTGGGTGTGGCCCTGATACTCGATCTCTTTTGCATACACCGAGGTCCAGACCGTCGCCCGAACGTCGCGTTCGACGCCGACGTCGATCGTTTCCTCGAGTGATTGGTCCGTGATTTCGCGTTCGCCGTAGCCGGTTTCGGCGAGTGCGTCGTCGGTCGGGGCGACCCGCTGGGCCTCGAGTTCGAGCGGCCCGGCACCGCGAACGAAATCGAGACAGCCAGCGGTCAACGCGAGGGTTCCGGTCGCGCCGGCCGCGAGAAGGCGTCGTCGAGAGTACGTCATTACCAGAGTACTGCGCTGGCGGCCGTATAGTGGTTTCGTCACGTTCTGTTCTGTAGACAAGAGTGTCACAGGGTGCGATCGATCGGGATCGACCGGCCACACATCAAGAGTTATCGGGGTCGACACCCCCGGTTTAGGCATGACCGAGTTCGCACATCGAGTCGAGCAGGTATCGATCAGCGGCATTCGGAAAGTGTTCGAGGCCGCAGGCGACGACGCGATCAACCTCGGCATCGGCCAACCGGACTTTCCGACGCCCGCTCACGCCCGCCGTGGCGCGATCGAGGCGATCGAATCGGGCCTGACCGACGCCTACACCTCGAACAAGGGGACACGCAGCCTCCGCGAGGCGATTTCAGCGAAGTACGACCGTGACTACGGCCTCGAGGTCGATCCCGAAGACGTGATCGCAACCTCGGGCGGCAGCGAGGCGCTGCATCTCGTCCTGCAGGCCCACGTCGATCCGGGTCAAGAAGTGATCTTCCCCGATCCGGGCTTCGTCTCGTATGACGCCCTGACGAAGATTGCCGGTGGGACGCCCAAACCCGTCGGGCTGCGTGAGGATCTGACGCTCGATCCTGCCACTGTCGAGGAGGCCATTACGGACGACACCGCTGTTTTCGTCGTCAACAGCCCCGCCAACCCGACCGGCGCAGTCCAGAGCGAGGAGGATATGCGCGAGTTCGCTCGTATCGCCGACGAGCACGACGTGCTCTGTCTCTCGGATGAGGTGTACGAACACATCGTCTTCGAGGGCACACACCACCCGCCGATGCAGTTCGCCGAGACTGACAACGTCGTCACCGTCAGCGCCTGCTCGAAAACCTACTCGATGACCGGCTGGCGACTCGGCTGGGTCGTCGGCTCGAATCGCCGCATCGAGCGCATGCTGCGAGTTCACCAGTACGGACAGGCCTGTGCCTCCGCGCCCGCACAGTACGCCGCCGAAGCCGCGCTGACGGGACCACAGGACCCCGTCGACGAGATGGTTGTGGCGTTCGAGGAGCGTCGCGACGTCGTGCTCGATGGCCTCGAGGATGCCGGCCTCGAGGTTCCGAAACCCGAAGGCGCGTTCTACGTCATGCCGAAAGTGCCAGAGGGCTGGTGTGAAGAAGTGCTCGACCGGGGTGTCGTCGTCGTGCCCGGCGACGCTTTCGGTGCGAACGGAGAAGGCTACGCTCGACTCTCGTATGCGACGGGGCTGGACGAACTGAAAGAGGCACTCGAGATCATCGACGAAGCGACACAGGCCGTGCGCTAGACTCGGGGACGACCGAACCGGGTGGCGGTTTTAAGCGAATCGCACAACTCGAGTGAAACATGGCCGAGAGCCTCATCGAATCGCTGGTGTTCGCGCTCGCGCTGATCGCGGGGCTCGTCACCCTCTCGCTTCCCTGGCTCGCAATCGACTGGTGGACCGCAAACCGATCGGCTGCAGATCACGACGACGATGAGTCAGACGACAGGTGAAATATGCCCGGCGAGAGGTGTGGAACTGTACGCTTATACGGTTCTGTGGCGTGTGCTCGAACGTCATGCGAGCTGTACGCCTTCACGAACACGGTGACGCGGATGTACTGCAGGTAGACGAGGTCGATCAACCCGAGCCCGACAGTGACGAGTTGCTCGTCGAGGTGGCTGCTGCGGGGGTCAACCCCGTCGACACCTACTTCCGGGATGGCTCCTACGAGCCGGTTTCGGTCCCCTTCACACCGGGCGTCGACATTGCCGGCGTCGTCGCGGAAACCGGCGCGGCCGTCACGGGGTTCGAAGAAGGCGACCGCGTCTTCGGCACCGGCATCGGCAACGCCTCCGCACAGGGCGCGTACGCCGAGTACGCGACGATTCCGACGGATCGCGTCGTTCACCTCCCCGACGACGCGGACTTGACTGAGGCCGGCGCGGCGGGCGTCGTCGCCGTCACCGCCTGGCGCGCGCTGGTCGACCACGCCGCCCTCGACCCCGCCGAGTACTGTCTGGTCCACGGTGGCTCCGGCGGCGTCGGCCACGCCGCCGTCCAGATCGGGGCTGCAGTCAGCGCCCGCGTCATCACCACCGCGTCCGAGGACTACCACGACGACCTCGAGGGCCTCGGTGCCGAAACCGTCCTCGACTACGCGCGCGACGACCTCGCTGAGGCCACGCTCGAGGCCAGCGACGGCGGCGTCGACGTGATCCTCGACCACCGGCTGGACGACTACCTCCAGTTCGACGCGGACGTCGCCGCGACGGGCGCTCGCGTCGTCGGCATCGGCGAGAACAGTCCCGATCCGGCGTTTACGAACGACGGGGCCGCCCGCTCGAAAGACGTCAGCTACCAGTTCATGAGTATGTTCAACACGCCGGATCTGCGCGTCCCGCTGCGTGGCGTGGCCCATCTCATGGCGACGGACGCGCTGTCGATCGAGATTGCCCGAAGCTACGACCTCGAGGAGGCTGGGCAGGCCCAAGACGATGTGATGACCGAGAGCAGCCTCGGGAAACTCGTCATCGAACCCTGAGACGGCGACGACTGCACACCGGCGTCGAGCCACTCGAGGGAGTCGAATCTCGATCGAGAGCCACCAGACGATCCAGAAATCCGACTCATCCATACCGCTAAGCCAACGGCAGTCGTGGCTGTCCTATGGGACAAGCTGTCAAGCTCAATGGCCTCGAGACGGTGCTCGAGGACCTCGACTACCCGATCACACAGACCGCAGCCGTCGATCAGTGTGACGACGTGACGCTGATCCTCGCCGAGGGAGAGGTAAACCTCGGCGAGACCGTTGCTGACTCGGGCGGCGACACGTTCGAGTCGATGGACGATCTGGAAACGGAGGTGTTCAACTTACTGCCCCGAAACGCCGTCGGGGAACCCTACCAGTCCGAAGGGGAAGGATAGTGATAGCGACGGCGCGCGAGACCGTTACGCCAGTTCGCTGACCGCGTGCATCGTCGTCTCCTTTTCGGCGTCGGACATCCCGTCGACGAAACCGATGCGGACGGCGTCGACACCCTCGAGGGCAGCGTAGTCTGTGACCCACTCGCGGACCTCGTCGGGCGTGCCCGCCGGAGCCAGTTCGTCGAGCACTTCGTCCGGCAGGGCGGCGGCCATCGCGTCGGTATCGCGCTCGCCCCAGGCGTCTCGGATCTCGGAAACGACTTCGGGATAGCCCTGCTCGGCGACCGAATCGCCGTAGTAGGGGCCGTAGGCACCGAGCATGAACGCGATCGTCGAGCGGGCTTTCTCGCGTGCCGCCTCGCGATCCTCGCTTGCGATACCACGAACGATCGGGGCGACACGCAGGTCCTCAAGCGACTTCTCCGCGAGGTCGGCCCCGCGAGCGAGATCCTCGAGGCGTTCCTCGAGGCCGTCTCTCGTGAACATCTGTGGGGCCCAGCCGTCGCCGAAGCGGCCGGCCATCTCGGTCGCCTTCGGCCCGAGGGTAGCGAGGTCGATCGGCGGCGGACTCTCGGGGACGTCGCGTTCGTAGTTGAGCCCGGCGATGTCGAAGATCTCGCCTTCGTAGGCCGGCGAGCCGGTTTCGTAGACCGCACGGATGATCTCGACGGCTTCGCGGGTGCGTCGCAGCGGGCGCTCGAAGGCCTTGCCGTGCCAGCGCTCGGTGATCGCGGGCGAACTCGGGCCGAGTCCCAGTCTGAAGCGGCCGTCGGAGGCGTCGTGCAGCGTCAGCGCCGTCTGAGCGAGCATGGCGGGCGAGCGCCCGAACGGCGAGATGACGTCGTTGGAGATACCGAGTTCGTCGGTGCGATCGGCCGCGAGCGTCAGCGGCGGCACGATGTTCCAGCCGGTCGTCTCGCCGACGGTGAGCCGGTCGAAGCCCAGCTCCTCGGCCTGAACAGCCCGATCAGCGACGTCCTGTGGGGTCTCGTAGTCGTTGAGACTCACCAGCAGATCCAGTTCGGCGTTCACGCGTGCTCCCTCCGCGGCGACTGTCGGTTCGTGTGACTGTTGTGCATCATCAGCTACCGCGTCAGCCACTCCCATAAAGTATTGTCACTCCGTCTCGAGAAGCGCGCCGTCACTGCTCGTCGGCCGGAGACTCGAGGATCGCCCGACAGATCCGCTTTGCCGACTCGAGGTGGGCGTCTGCGTCCTCGTGGCCAGTGTCGTCGATCTCCGAGAGCAGTTCCCGAACCGTTGCGACGCGCTCGCGAACCGTCGCGTCCTCGAGGTCGCTCGTCGCGGCGTCGGCGGCGATTGCTTCGGCTTCGCCGAGCCAGCGACTCGCGGTCCGGTTGACGGGAACGTCGGCAGTCGCCTCGAGTCGGTGGGAGAGTTGGCGGACCTGCACAGCGATCCCTCGCTCGCTGTCGTCGGCTGCCGCTGGGGACGAGTCGTCGGTCACTGACGGGAGTACGACGGCGAGTCCCGTAACTGTTGGCTGACGGCCGGCGATCAGTCGTGGCTCGTCGCCGCCAACGACGGTCAACTCCTGACTCGGTTCGTTCGATGGTGGCATCTCGAGTACGAGCAGGCTGGTGAAAACGTTGATACCGAACGCCGCCAACGTGGGCGTATGACACACGATTGTTCGTTTCTCGAGGCCCTCGACCTCGAGGACGACCAGTTATCCGTCGCCGAGAGCCGGCGCGAGTCTCATGCTGCCGACTGGGGTGCACAACAGCGCGGAGAGGGCGTCCGGCCCGACGCGGTCGTCTGGCCCGAGTCCACGGCCGACGTGTCGGCCGTTCTCGCGGCAGCGACCGACCGCGGCGTTCCAGTCACGCCCTACGCCGCGGGGACCGGGCTCGAGGGCAACGCCGTGCCCGCCGACGGCGGAATCAGCCTCGATCTAACCCGAATGGACGACGTCGTTGAGTACCGGCCCGACGACTTCCAGATCGACGTCGGCCCCGGAGTCATCGGCTCGGCCGTCGACGAGTACGTCGCCCCCGATGGCCTCTTTTTCCCGCCGCTTCCCTCCTCGGGCGACATCTCCACGGTCGGCGGCATGATCGCGACCGACGCCAGCGGGATGACGACTGTCAGATACGGCGAGGTCGCCGACTGGGTGCTCGGCCTCGAGGCCGTGTTGGCCGACGGCACCGTTATCGAGACGGGGTCGCGGGCGGTCAAGACCTCGAGCGGCTACAACCTGACCGAACTCATTGTCGGCAGCGAGGGCACACTCGCGGTCGTCACCGAGGCGACGCTGGAGCTCGCGGGGCGACCCGAGCAGGTCCGCGGCGGACGAGCCATCTTCGAGACGCTCGACGACGCCGCCGAAGCCGTCTTCCACACCGTCCGGACGGCCGTCGACGTTGCCCGGATCGAACTCGTCGACGGGTTGAGCGCCCGGATGGCCAACGCGTATCTCGACGCCGACCTGCCGGACGCACCGATGGTCTTTCTCGAGTTCCACGCCAACCACGGCGTCGACGAGGAGATCGCGCTCTGTCGAACGATCTTCGAGGACCACGACGTCGCCCGCTTCGAGATGAGCGACGACGACGCCGAGATGGATGCCCTCTGGCGCGCCCGCCGGGAACTGGCCTACGCGGTTGCGAGCTACGATCCCGACCTCGAGACGCTCCATCCCGGCGACGTCACGGTGCCGATCAGTTCCTACCCCGAGATCGTCCACGAAGCGAAACGCCTCGGCGAGGAGTACGACCTGCTCGTCCCCTGTTTCGGCCACGCGGGCGACGGCAACCTGCATTACACCGTCCTCGTCGATCCCGACGATTCGGCGATGGTCGAGTGTGGCGAGGAACTCTACGCGGCGGTTGTCGAACAGGCGCTCGAGTTGGGCGGCACAGCGACCGGCGAACACGGTATCGGACAGGGAAAACGCGAGTATCTCGAGGCCGAACACGGCACTGGCGCGGTCGAAACGATGCGCACGGTCAAGCGCGCCCTCGATCCGACGGGAACGCTGAATCCGGGGAAGATCTTCCCCGAGACGGCGTCAGGTGCGCGGGTTCGTGCGGGCGGTGCGCTTGAGACGGAAGAGTAAAGCAGACGGCGATCTATGCTTATTCGGTATTGTCGAGTAAACCGTGTTTCAAGAGATAGCCAACGCCGCCAAGTCCAGCAAGAGCACCCACGACGCCAAAGCCCGGGCTGCCGTCATCGTCTGAAACGTCATTTGTCTCATCGTCCATCCCCGTTTCGTCACCTGTTGTGTTATCTGCCTCTGAGTCTACATCTATCTCGCCCTCGATTCCCGTTTCGTCGTCTTCTGTGTGATTGACTACCGAGTCTGTGTCTGTCTCGTCGTTGTCTTTTTCATCTTCGGCGGAAACATCGTCTGTTTCGGTAACAGTAACTCTATCTGTAAACTCTCTTTCACTCCCATTTTCTAGAATGACGGTTAGTGTGATCAGTTGTTCTCCTGCATCCTCGTAGGTGTATGTAACAGTCTCCCCGACTGCAGTGTCTCCAGTCCCGAATTCCCACAGGTAGTTAGTAATATCGCTGGTACCACCTGTTGAACTCGAAGCGTTCAACTCAACCGTATCACCGACTGTCGGATTCTTTGGAGTTAATTCGAACTCTGGTGTTGCTCTGATCGTCTGGCCAAACTCACTCACATCTTTACCCTCGAGACTCCGCCTGTGAAACGCTACAACGTCGTCGATTGCTGGTTGTGGAGTATGACCCGCATCCTCATAGACGCGGAACTGTGCTTCGACTCCCGCCTCCTGGTATGCTTCCTGACACCGGGGGAACCGTTCTTCGATCATGTCGTCGCCGTATACTTCTAGTGCGATTTGTCGAAGTTCGTCGTCGGTCCACGCATCACTGTATGGAATCGTGTCGTTGTTGTCTTCTGCACCCATGTAGAGGAATTGATTTACCTCGTCAAGTGCGTCCAAATCAACCGGCTCGTCCGTCAGTTCTGCAACATCTGCAATTCCAACGTGATACGGCAGTGTATGTCCCTCAGCCTCCTCCAGCGGGAGTATAGCCATCCCGTTGAGCCCACCAGCGGTCACTGACAGAACTCGATCAGGATGGAGCATCGTGAACCGATCGACAAAATTCCCCGATGCAGAAAAGCCATTAAGCATGATCCCATCGGCGACTGGGTATCCTTGATCTGTAAGTCGATCCTGTGCATGCTCTACCATGCTGAGTAACTGGAGATCAACTCGCTCTAGTGGTCCGGACTCAAGTGAAAGCGTAGTATCGTCGAGTTGATGCACGTAGTGGTTTCCATCAACTGGCTCCGCTCTCGGACGCGGGAACACGGGAACAATGAACGGGGCAAGGAGTTCACCAGCAATTTGTCTGCCAAATCCACCAGAGATAGTCCGCTCACCAGCTTTCCGGTGCTCTTCAAACTCATCGCTGACTGTTCCTGTGTTGGTTGGCTCGACCAGCAGCGATTTCGGCTCCTCGTCTTCGAACGTATCTGGTGCGTAGAGATAGTACGGATAATTAAATCCCGCATTGGGATTGGCATCAATCAGTTGTGGCTCCACACCATTGATCCGCTCTGGAAGATTATCACCGACACTGACCAGCGCGTCATCGCGTTCGAGCCGGGAGCCGCCCGAGGCCGGATACGCCCTTGCTGATAGGGTCTGTGATTCAGTGATCTGATCAGTCAGCGTGATTGTAACATCTGTAGCCACACCGGCGTCAAGGTTGGTTCTCCCGATAGAGTTATTCTCATCCCGAATAGACACGAATATATCTTTATTCGTTGCTACCTCTGCAATAACAACTGATCTTCCGTTAGACTCTTGATCCTCAAACGTGATTGAAACATCCGGTTCGCTTCCACGGACATGACCGCTTCCTGCACCGATGGCTGCCACCCCTGCGAGACAACCGCCAGTCGTTTTTAATAATGTTCGCCGTTCAGTAAACATATTCATCTGTTATCAGCCACATAGAACGAACCCTATTTATAATATGTGGCCGAAATGACCTGTGGTGTATGTGGTATTTATTTTCTAACTAGTTCCTTCTTCTCACTTAAACATCATTTATCCACACATAATAGCTAAAAATAGTCCATCGGTTCTTCAGTAACGAATTTAGCGGCCTCGAGTGGATTGTGGACCAACACGTCGAGCACGTCGACGCCCTCGCGAGTCAGTGTGTTCTCGATCATCCCTTCGATTTCGTCTGGCGACCTCCGAGGATCACGACGTTACCCCCTTCGAGATGAGCGACGATGATGCCGAGATGGATGCCCTCTGGCAAGCGCGCCGAAAACTAGCCTACGCGGTGCCAGCTACGATCCTTTCCCTCGAGCCGCTCCATCCCGGCGACGTAATCAAGCGCGCGCTCGACCCGACGGGAACGCTGAATCCGGGGAAGATCTTCCCGAATGGGGCAAGCAGGTTCGTATGGGCGGTGCGCTCGAGACGAAAGACGAGTAGCCCTCGTGCAGTCACCGGCAGTCTTTAGAAGAATTAAACGATCCCTCTGAGTAACTGACGCTGTGGACGACAACGATCGCTCTATCGTCGGGTTCGTCATGGTCGGACATGCGATGGTGCACACCTACGAACTCTCGATTCCGATCCTGATGACGATCTGGCTGCTCGAGTTTTCGACTACTGCGGCGATGTTGGGTGTCGCGGCGACGGTCGGCTACGGGCTGTTCGGCATCGGTGCGCTACCGGGCGGCCTGCTGGTCGATCGGTTCGGCTCGCGGACGTTGATCAGCGCCTGTCTGGCGGGGATGGGCTTATCGTTTCTGGCCTTGAGTCTTGCCTCCGGTGTCGTCGGGGTCACGATCGCGCTGGCGCTGTGGGGAATCGCCGCGAGCATCTATCATCCCGCAGGGCTGACGCTCATCAGCAACGGCGTCGAGGAACGCGGTCGAGGGTTCGCCTATCACGGGATGGCCGGCAACGTCGGCATCGCTGGCGGCCCGCTGCTCACGGCGGTGTTGTTGCTTGCGTTCGACTGGCGGGTCGCAGCAGCGATTCTCGCCGTGCCGGCGCTACTCGCTGCCGTCATTGGCATGCGAATCCAGTTCGATCCGACTGCGGCGGTCGAGGTAACCGACGGCGGACGAACCCGAGAGATTCCGACATCGCTCGCCGAGTTCGGCAGCGAGACGCGACGGCTGTTCACCCTCGGCTTTCTGCTGGTGTTCGTCGTCGTCGCGTTCAACGGCCTGTACTATCGGGGCGTCCTGACGTTCCTCCCGGACCTGCTCGGCGATTTCCTCACAGCAGCCGTCGGCGACGTCCGGCCTGGTTTCTTCGATCCAGATAGCCCAGTCGCCGCGGAGTTCGACCTGTCGCAGTATCTCTACGCCGCGCTGTTGTCGGTCGGCATCGGCGGGCAGTATCTGGGCGGTCGGCTCACGGATGCGATCGAACCCGACCGCGGACTGATCATCATGCTGTCGCTGCTTACCGTCATCGCGCTGCTGTTCGTCCCCGCGGCACAAGCGGGACTGTGGGGACTGTTGGTTATCAGTTTCATCCTCGGCTTCGTCCTATTTGCGATGCAGCCGCTCACGCAGGCGACGATCGCGAAATACTCGAGGCCGGAATCCAGAGGGTTCTCGTTCGGCTACACCTACCTCGCGATCTTCGGCATTGGGGCCCTCGGTGCGGCGATCGTCGGGACGACGCTCACCTACGCCTCCGTCTCGGCCCTGTTCGTCGTGCTCGCGTCCTTCTCAGCGCTTGGAGGCCTGTTCGCGGTCGCGCTCGTGACGCGCTCGTAGGCGTTCGAGCCCCGGGTTTTGGCGCAACCTCGAGTCAGTCGTGAACTAACACGTCGAGTACGTCGACGCCCTCGCGGGCCAGCGCGTCCTCGAGCGCTCTCTCGATCCCGTCGGGCGATTCCACGCGCTCGGCGCGGGCCCCGTGGCTCTGGGCGTTCTGGACGAAGTCGACGGCTGGCTCGAAGTCGATGCCGGTGAACGCGTAGTCGTCCTCCGTGCCGCCCATGAGTTTCAGCGTGTTGTCCTTCAGGATGCGGTAGTTGCGGTTGTCCGAGATGACAACTGTGAGATCGACCCCATGGCGGGCCGCGCTGTAGATCGCGTGGGGGTAGTAGAGATAGGAGCCGTCGCCGATGAAGCCGACGACGTCGCGCGGGTCGTCGCGCTGGCTTTCGGCGATGGCTGCACCCACGGACGCAGGGAGCCCGTAGCCGAGGCCGCCGCCCTTGTTCGAGATGTACTGCTCGGGCGCGAGGTCCCAGCGGGCAAGCATCGCGTACTTCGAGGTGATCCCTTCATCGACGACGTACGCATCGCCGGCCACGCGCTCCATCGCATCGACGAGTTCGGCTTTCGACGCTCGAGGGTCGTCTTCGGCGTCGCCCGTCCCCATCTCGGACAGCTTCGGCTCGGCCATCGCCTTGACCGCGTCGACATGCTCGAGGCGTTCCTCGACGGTCGCGTCGGAAATGCGTTCTCGGACGCGCTCGAGCAGCCCTTGGAGGATCAAGCCGGGATCACCCACGATGGCTGCGTCGGCGGGCTGGTTCTTGCCGACCTGCCAGTCGTCGTCGCTGAGATGGATACAGGTCGTCTCCGAGTCGACCAGCGCCTCCTCGTGGCGTGTCAGCGTCGTGTTTGTCGAACAGCCGGCGAAGACGACCGTATCGGTGTCGAGCAACGTCCGGGCGAGGTCTTCGTTCGGCGGGATGTAGGAGACCCACTGGTCGTGGTCGGTGGGGAAATCCACCTCGGAGGAGAGAATCTCGCCGTGGACGCGAGCGCCGGTCGCCTCCGCGAGGTCGACTGCCGCAGCGACGGCATCTGCGCCCGACCGCGCGACGTGGTCACCGACGACCAGCACCGGGTTCTCGGCCTCGGCCAGCAGGTCGGCGGCACGCTCGAGTTGGGCTGGATCGCCGCCGCCGGCGTTTGGAATCGGACCGAGCCGTTCGGGTTCGGCGTCGGTTTCGGCGAGCATGACGTCGAGCGGAAGGCCGAGAAAGACAGGCCCGGTCGGCGGCGTCATCGCGACGCGAAACGCCCGCCGGAGCATCGTCGGCAACGCGGCGACGTCCAACACCTCGTCGGACCACTTGCAGAACTGCTCGGCCATCCCGACGAGTTCGCCGCTCAGAATGGGCTCCTCGTGGCGGAAGTCGGTGCTGTGGTTGCCCGCGGTGACGACCAGCGGCGCGCCGGTGATCTTGGCAGCATAGAGGTTGCCGAGGCCGTGAGCCAGCCCCGGCGCGATATGGAGGTTCGCCACGCCGACGGGCGTGATCGACTCGTCATGATGGGCGTGATACCGTCGTGTCTGAGCGTAGCCCGATGCCATCCCGACAGCGATGTCTTCGTGCAATCCGAGGATGTACTCGAGGTCGCTCGTCCCGATCGATTCGATGATCGGCAACTCCGTCGTCCCCGGGTTGCCAAAGACGTAGTCGACGCCGTAGGACTCGAGTGCGTCGGCGAAAAGATCGGCACCGGTGTAGCCTGCAGTCATGTCTTACTGTGGTACGTACCCCCACATCAACCTGTGCGTTTCGGAGAACGACCCACCACGTCGCCCGGTTGCACCGAGTGGTGCGCCGGGCGGGGTATTATATCGCCGTTCGTTGTCGCTCGAGGCATGGCCCTCGCGAGAGCCGACCGCGGTATCGACGCGACCGCGCGGGCGTTCTGGTCGCAGGTCCACCCCGTCTTCATGACGCCGCCGCTTGCAGCGTCGCTGTTCGGGGCGATTCTGGCGGGGAGCCTCGAGACAACGCTCGCAGTGATCCACGTCGTCGCGATGTTCGCGGCGGTCTACACCGCCCACGTCAAAGACGGCTACGTCGACTTCTACGTTCGTGGCGAGGACGACGACCATCCGCTGACCGAACGGGGCTGTCGGGTCGCACTCGCGCTCTCGACGGCACTCTTTGCGCTGTGTTGTCTCCTCCTGTTCGTCTTCGTCGACTGGCTTGCCGTCGCACTGGTGGTGCCGACGTGGGTGATCGCCTACCACCACGCCCCTCAGCTTGATATGAACCCCGTGACGGCGACGGTGGGGTACCCGCTTGGGATCTCCCTCTCCCTGCTCGGTGGGTTCTACGTCCAAGCCGAGACGTTCGCCGCCGTCCCGCTCGGTTTCGCGCTCGTCTTTCTCGTGCTCCTCTCGGGGATCAAAGTCATCGACGATACACAGGACTACGCGTACGACCGCTCGATCGAGAAACGAACCGTCGCCGTCCTCATCGGCCCACAGCGGGCATACACGCTCGCCTACGGCCTGATGATGACGGCCCTGCTCGTCGTGGTCGGCTTCGCCGTGACTCGAGTCTTCCCACCGACGGCCGTACTCGCAGCGCTTGCGTTCGCCGCGGTCGGGATCGTCGCCCGTCGCGCCGAGCCGGAACTGGCCACGATGTTGCTGATCCGCGGGTCGTACGTCTTCCTCGCGGTGCTCGTCGCTGCCGTCTGGTTCGAGCCGCTTTCGGGCGTGTTCTGAACGAGGGTCATACTGTCAGACAGCAGTCAGTGAGACGTCGGTCGCGGATTCGCGGCCGTCTCCGGGGGTGACGGCCGCAGTAGTGCGACCGATCTTCGAATCGTTCTGTCCGACAGTATCAGTTCTAGCCTCGATCTGCAACCGGGAGCGTGACGGTCACGACGTTCCCCCGTGGCTCGTTCGTGTTGAACGTCAACATCCCCCCGGAGCGTTTGACAACCCAGTGAACGACCCACAGCCCCAGTCCGGAGCCGTGATAGAGCGGGTCGATCGAGCGTGTTCCAGTGAGGACATCGATCTCCATCTCCGGAATCCGTGGCCCGGTATCACCAACGTGAATCCGAGCCGTTCGGTCGTCGCATTCGACGGCGACCTCGAGAACCGGCTGCTCACAGTCGTTGTGAACGACCGCGTTCTCGAGCAGTTCGATGAGCGCCGCCTCGAGCTCCGGGACGGCGACGACGAGACACGTTTCGGGCAGCGCCCGGGTGATCTCGACGGCCGGATACTGGGCTGCAACCAAGTCGATGGCTCCCTCGAGTGTCCCGACTAGCTCACGTGCCCGGCGCTCGTGTGGCCCCGAGAGGACGTCGACGATCGTCTGTTTCTTATCGATCGTCTCGAGTAACTCGTCGATCGTCTCGATCATCACTGCCGCCTGTTCGTCGCGGTCGCCGTCGCCGTCACGGATCGCCTCGGCATAGCCTCTGACGATCGCCATATCGTTTCGGACGTTGTGCCTGAGCAGGTGATTGATGACCTGAAGCTGGCGTTCGCGCTCCTTTCGTTCGGTGATGTCGACTTCGATGCCGATCATCCGAACGGGCTCACCACTCGCGTCGGTGAGAATCGTCGCCCGCGAGGCAAGCCAATGGACCGTTTCATCCGGTCGCACGATCCTGAACTCGAGCGAGAAACGCTCTGCTCGTTCGAGTGCGTCCGCGGCTGCTCGATCGACAGTAGGCCTGTCCTCTGGATGGACGTACTCGAGAAAATCGCGGTACGTCCCCTCGAACGTTCCCGGCTCGAGCCCGAACAGCCGCTCTAGATTCTCGTCCCAGAGCAACTCACCAGTCTCGATGTCCCACGCCCAGATGCCAGCGTCGGCACCCTCGAGCGCGAGCTCGAGGCGCTGTCTGCTCTCGCGGCGCTCGAGATAGAACTCGAGAAAAGACAACAGTGTATCGACCAGCGCCACCTCCTCGTCGAGGAACGGTTCGCTGTCGCCGACAGGACGCACACCGATCGCGGCGACCTCGAGTGCGATCGGCGTCCCATCGTCGGTCTGGGTTCGGACGGAGATCGATTCCGCAGCCGGGTCAAACCCCTCGGTCGTGACCTGATGTGTGCTGACAGTTACCCGCGCAGCAGTTGCCTCCGGCCGTGTGAACGACGACGGAAGGAAGGTGACGAACTGCTCTAAAACGTCCTCGAGAGACTGGGTGGCGTCCTCGAGCAGGTGGGCCGTCAGCTGGACGGCGGTGAACTCCTTGGTTCGCTCGGCAAGCGCTCGCTCCGTGTGGTGTTTCTCGGCCGCGTTTCGGATCGTTCTGACCAGCAGTTCGTCCCACCCGGGCAGTTGTTTCGAGAGGTAGCCGGTGATCCCGGCGTCGATTGCTTCGGCGAGCACCGCCTCCGAGGGCGCGTTCGAGAGCAGAATCAGTGACACGCTCGGCGCACGCTCCCGAACCCGCCGGAGAAACTCGAGATCGCCGTCGTCCGGCGCAGGGAGATCGACCACGATACAGTCGATCGACTCGGTTGCCAACGTCTCAAGTGCGCCCTCACCCGACGGTGTCTCGTGAATCGTGACGGCTGCGAGGGCGCGCTCGAGCGTCGCCGCGGACTCGAGATGGTCGGACTGGTCGGCGACGTAGAGAACGTCCATTGCCTGACGAATGTGTTGCAGGCTTATCAATCGGTTGCAACGTCATGAACGCCGGTATGTAGCCGAACTGGGTACGCGACGTAGGAGTTGTTGGTGAGGAAAACTCGACGTATCAAAACGAGAATATCAGTTAGTACTGACGATCTTGATGACGTCACCTTCCTCGAGTTCGTACTCTTCCCCAACCTCTCGACTCGACTTCGCGTTGACGGCGTGGAGATAGCCGTCGCCGATGTCGGAGTGGACGGTGTAGGCGAGGTCGACTGGCGTCGAGCCGTCGGGCAGGAGGAAGGCGTCGGGAAGAACGTTGCCGCTGCCGTCGGACCACTTCGAGGCGTCCTCGACCGGATAGGCGGTGATGTGCTCGAGCAGATCGTAAACGGCGTAATCGAGCGCCGACTGGACGCCGGTGCCGTCCCACGCGGCCATCGTCTCGGCGAGCCCCTCGAGGGCCTCGCGCTGGGCGTCAGAGACGTCGTCGCCGATCGCGAGCGTCTCGTCGCCGGGGTCGTAGTCGACGAGGCCGTTTTCTGCGGCCCGGCGGAGCGCGAGTTCGCCCTCCGCGGTGGTCGGGATCACGGGTTTGTCGAGTTCGAGCAGTTTCTCGACGTTCTCTTGGGGGGCGACGTCGATCTTGTTCGCCGCGACGACGATCGGTTTGGTGCGCTGGCGGACGTCGCGGGCGAGCGCCTCGCGGTGGTGGTCTTCCCACTGGATGGGGTCGTCGGGGTAGTCGAGATCCCGCAAGACCATGGCGATCTGAGTCGGCGAGGCACCGAAGCCCGAAAGCATGTCCGCCAGCACGTCGTCGATGTCGAAATCGGGCGAGCGGGATTTTCGCTCGACGGACTCCCAGTTGTTCTCGACGATGCCCGCCAGCCAGAGGTCCATCTCCTCTTCAACGAAGTCGATGTCCTCGAGTGGGTCGTGTGCGCCGATATCGACGGGTTCGCCCTTCTCGTTGGTGCCGCCGGAGGCGTCGATGACGTTGACGATCACGTCGGCGTTCGTGAGTTCGTCCAAGAACTGGTTACCAAGTCCCTTCCCCTCGTGGGCACCGGGGACGAGCCCGGCGACGTCTAACAGTTCGATGGGGACGTAGCGCTTGCCATCCTCGCAGTTGTCGGCGTTACAGCGTTCCTCGCGCTCGAGGCAGGGGCACTCGGTTCGAACGTAGCTGACGCCCCGGTTGGCGTCGATGGTGGTAAAGGGGTAGTTGGCGACGTCCACCTCCGCCATCGTCGCCGCGGTGTAGAACGTGGACTTGCCGGCGTTTGGTTTTCCGGCAAGCGCGATCGAAAGCATGCCTCCCCATAGCATCGTCCGTTCAAACTGTCTTTCGATTCCCGCGCTCGAGACTGCGTCTGCACTCTCTCTCGAGCCGGGTCAAAGAGGACCGCCTCGAGCCACGATGACTTAATAGCCGAACAGATGCAGCCGGACGGATTTTCAGCCCCAGTTCGTTCCATCGAGTGCGCGAGATGACAGCACAAACTCGATCGCACCGACGTCTCTCGGTCACCGAACCATGAGTGGAACGGTGGTGGTTGCTGGCTGTCTCCTCGTCGTGACGGTCGTCGTCGGTTTGGTGGCTCACGAGTGTGCACACGCGGTGGTGTTGACCCTCGCCCGCGTCGAGTACACCGTGACCTACGCGCCCGGGCGATCCGACGGCATCGTCGGGCTCGTGACGAGCTGTCCGTGGGCTGCCGTCCACCCACACCCAACCGGCCACGAGTCGGCGACAGTCCTCCGTGTTGCGGCGCTCGCGCCACTCGCCCTCGCGGTCCCCATCTTCGGGCTGGGGTTCAGTGGACTCCTCCCGGTCGAGTCACCGCTCCTGACGGCGATTGGGATCGGCTGGCTCGCCTGTGCGATTCCCAGCCCGCAAGACTTCTCGGTTGCCTTCTACGCACATCGGGCCCTCGAGGCCGTCCCGACCGATGGGTCGGACACGGTGACACCCGTTTCCCGCGCCGATTGACGGTCGTCGCACCGTCACCGTACACGAGTTGGCCTCGAGGCCGTCCGCCGAATAGGCGCACAGTATCACAGCCATCGAGCCGTCACAGAATCAACGCCACCGCACGGAGTAGGCGTGGACAGTCGTCACTGCTGCAATGAGACCAGTGATGCTCGCCGCTGCGATGGCCCACGGAATCGAGACGAGTCCAGTCGCGATCGCCGTAAGAAGTAGCCCACAGCCACCCACTGCGGTCGCATACCGCCGTGGCCACGGGTCGTGTTCGGTCGTCGCCTCGAGCCCGGTCAGGTACGGAACGAGCTGTGCAGCAAGCGGTGTCGCCTCGATCGTCCCCCGATCCTTGTCGTAGTCGATGACGTCATGGGTGTCGAGTTTCGGGAGATGGGTCTGGTACAACGAGATGTACACCCGCTGGCGCTCACTCGAGGTCAGGTTCTCCACGGTCGTCTCCGCCTCCCAGGCCGCGATCTGCTCGGCAAGCGCACGCAACTGCACCGGCCCATCGGCGCGGTGAAGATAGCGGAGTACGTCGCGCCGCCGCCGGGTCTGTAAGAGGTGGTACACGTCGTCCGGTTCGAGAGGAGATGGAACGCCAGCAGTCTCGGCGTCCCGAGGCACGTGCCGGACAGCATGGTCGTCGGTTCGAGACGCGAGACTCACCATTATCGATACTAGCCGAGCAGAGAACAGTTAAGTGTCTTGTCCCATGGGAGACGATAGCAGACAGTCATCGGTGGTTCGAAAGCAGGGGTGGGTCGCAGAAAGCGACCTGTGATGTATGCTGCCATGGCCACACAGCCACGAGTGGCCACAGTGAGTGAGCACGAGTGAGCGACTGGGCGTCTCGTTGCGCCCGGTATGCATCGCGGGGTCGGCGATCACGCCGACATACTGTATTCTGTTCTGTCCAATAATAAAGCTAACTCTTGCGGTATATTCGACTTATTTTCGCTCTAAACTTCATTTTCACCCAATATAATCCAGTAGGGACTTCATAAGTACGATTTTAGGCCAATCATCAGGCGAAAACTGCGGCTCTGTGAGCTATCGTAGCCACTGATACGGTCTGCTGTACCGATGTCCCGCCGATCACGGGTGGCGGGGTCGGTGAGCGGCGGTCAGTGCCGACAGCAGTCCGTATGAAACGTAGTTACTCGAGGCCAGGCCAACGGCGAGGTCGGCAGTCGCCGAAGGCGTGAGAAGTGAGACGATGATCGCAGGGAGTTACACGGGGTCAAGGAGAAAGCCCGCGACTTCGGTCGTGGGTGGATCTCAGGGATCGATCGCCGTTGGCTGCATCCGATCGGTCAACTCTGCGCTGACGAGTGCAGAGTGACACCGTCGAAGTCGTTCCGAGAGCGCCTGATGTGAAACGTCGAGTTCCGCGGCGAGTTCTTTGAGCGTGATCTTTCGCGGAATATCAAAATAACCGAGTTCGTGTGCCTTACAGATCGTCTCGTACTGTGTCTGTGTCAGTGGTGTCTGTGCGCTCGCAAAATCGTTCGTGCCGGCGAGTCGCGTGACTTCAACGTCGAAATCGTACTGTTCGAACAGTGCATAACACTCCGACAGCGATGCTCGGTCGTGAAAGAGTAGTTTGACCGCCCACGTGCCGTTCTCACCGAACGCTGCCAGAATCGCACCGTCGTTTTCGGCGACGATCTGCTGAAACAGTTTGAACCCGCGTCCGAACGCGAGTCGGAACAACCACTGATCGGGTTCGTCCGCGTCGATCGGGCGCTGTTCACGGTCACCGTCGGTCAAACTCGCTATCACGTCGACTGATGGGTCCGTCTCGAGTGCGTCGTGAACGGTATCGATATCCGGTCCGGATGTCCAGACCAATGGCGGAGAATCACCGATCATCCCCCCAATCTGGCACTCGAACGTCGGGACCGTCTCGAAGGTCTGGGCAGCACCGAGTCGGTCAGCCGGAATCTCGAGTTCGACGACAGTCGTCATCACAAAGACCCACCACAAAGATCTATAGACGCGTTGGGTTTCCGGTAGCCTTTCCCGCCTTCCGGTTTCGAATACTATTCCGTTAGCGGGACTCTCTTCAAAAGTAGGCAATCGGAACAAGCGAACAGTCAAGACGCGATGAACGATCCCACCGGACAACGGTGGCGACGTACCCACTCCACGACCATGGTTGAGACGAGTTGCGATCCCGGCCACGGGCGACGGGATCGGTGTACGGCGGGCCGTGCCGACAGCAGTCCGTGTACGCGAGGGCCCCGTGACGTGGGCCGTTCGTTCTCAACGACAGACAGTGTCAAAAAGCTATAAAGGCCTCGTAACGAAATATTTAGCTGACCGGGTTGTGGAACTTGGTCGACAGGGAATACGGAACTGCCGGCGACGCTTTTGACGGACGCGACGAGACAGGACAGTCGCCGTCTCACGCTCGTGATCTCCAAACGACGACACAGTCGTGGGTCTTCTCTCAACACAGTAACGGGTCGGTGCGCGGCGAGTCCGTGCCGACAGCAGTCCGTCTCAGTGCTCGCCCTCGAGCGCCGACTCGGGCACTGCCGGGAGCGTCACCGAAAACGTCGATCCCTCGCCGGGTTCGGAGTCAACCCAAATCTCGCCGCCGTGGCGTTCGACGATTCGTTGACAGAGCGCAAGCCCGATCCCCGTCCCCGAATGTTCATCACGGCTGTGGAGTCGCTGGAACACCTCGAAAATCCGGTCAGTCTCGGCCGGCTCGATACCGACCCCGTCGTCCGCGACGTCGATCCGCCAGTACGAACCGCTCCGTTCGGCGGCGACGGCGATCGTCGGCGAGCCGTCGCCACTGTACTCGATCGCGTTCGAAAAGAGGTTCTGGAAGACCTGCCGGAGTTGATCCTCGTCACCACGAACGGTCGGGAGTTCGCCAACCGTGATCTCGGCGTCCGTCTCCTCGATTCGGAGCTGGAGATCATCGAGCACGTCGCCGATGACGCCCTCGAGATCGACCGGTTCGAAGGGGTCTCCCTCCGTCTCGACGCGTGAGTACTGGAGCAGGCCGTCGATCATCTCGCGCATCCGCTCGGCGCCGTCGACGGCGTACTCGATGAACTCCCGGCCGTCCGCATCGAGGTCGTCAGCATAGCGCTTCTCGATCAACTGGAGATAGCTCGAGACCATTCGCAACGGCTCCTGCAGGTCGTGAGAGGCCGCGTAGGCGAACTGTTCTAACCGCTCGTTCGACGCCTCGAGTTGGCGCTGATACGCCTTGCGGTCGGTGATATCCGCAAAGGTGATGACCGCGCCAGTGATCTCACCGTCGTCTACCAACGGCGTCGCGCTAACCGACACCCAAATCCGCTGGCCGTCGGGCCGGCGAATCCCCAACTCGAGGTTGTGGATCGTCTCGCCGTCGCGAAAGAGACGATCGATCAGGACCTCGGCCGTCGAGACGGACGCTCTGTCCGGACGAATCGGGTCCAGCCGGTCGAGATCACGTATCAGGTCGCTCAACTCATGCTCGTCGTAGCCAAGAATCGCCTCGGCACGGGAGTTGACGCGCTCGAGACGCCCCGTTTCGTTGAGCGTGACGATTCCGACCGGGCTGGTGTCGATGATTCGCTCGACGAGGTTTCGCTCCCCTCGAAGCGCGCGTTCGCGGCGCTTGCGCTCGGAGATGTCTCGGAAGTAGACCGACAGCCCCGTCTCGGACGGATAGGCGTGAATTTCGAGCCACGCCTCGGGCGGCTCGGAGTAGAGTTCGAACGACGTCGGCTCTTGGACCGCCATTGCCCGCTCGTACTCAGTCCTGAGTGTCGACTCTGCACCCCACTCGAACACCTCCCAGATGCTCCGGCCGAGCAGTTCATCACCCTCGAAATCGATCAACTCCCGCGCACGATCGTTGGCGTACGTCACGGTCCAGTCGTCGTCGAGCGCGTAGAACGCATCGGTGATGCGACTGAGAATCGATTCGAGTTCGCTCTCGAGTTCCCGCTCGCGTTCTTTGAGATCTGTGATGTCTTCGGCGGTTGCGACGACGCGATCGACCGTCCCATCGTCGTCCAATAACGGGACGGCGTTGACGACGATCCACTGACGCTCGTCGGCCCTCGATGCCGGTTCGATCCGAAGAACACGATCGAACACCGGCTCACCCGTCCGTAACGCCGCTGTGTACGGATGGGTCGCGTGAGTCACCGACTCGCCGGCGTCGTCGAACAACCGCTCGCTGGCAAACGGGCTCGTCTCGAGGTCGTCCGTGCTGGCCCCGAACAGCTCCCGATATCGGTCGTTAACGCGGGTAACCGTCTCGTCCGTATCGAAGACGATCATCCCGACCGGGCTCGCCTCGAGGATGCGGTCGATCAGATTGCGTTCGCGCTGGAGTTGCTGTTCGCGCTCGCGTCGATCGGTCATATCGCGAGTTACCTTCAGGAATCCACGATGCGTCCCGTCGGCGTCCATCACGGCCGTAAGCGTCACGTTCGCCCAGAATCTCGAGCCGTCGTTTCTGACTCGCCAGCCTTCGTCTTCGACCGATCCGGTGGCTGTCGCGCGCTCGAGGATCGTTTCGGGGACGTCTGCCGCACGGTCGTCGGCAGTGTAAAACGTCGAAATGTGCTTGCCAAGGATTTCCTCGCGCTCGTAGCCTTTGATCTGTCTTGCCCCCTCGTTCCAGCTGACGATCCGCCCCGTCGGATCGAGCTGAAAGATCGCATACTCCTCGACGGCGTCGACGAGCGAATGAAACTGCGTCTCGCTTTCCTCGAGTGCGCCTTCCGAGCGTTTCCGGTCGGTGATGTCGTAGTAGAGTTCGACTCGGCCACCGGCGAACTGTCCCGACCGAATCGGTTTGCTCCGGTGTTCGAGCCAGCGCTCCTCGCGGCCCGTCGCCTCGTCAGCAGTCACTCGACACTCGAAGCGCTCGGCGTACGTGTTGTCCTCGTACGTCGCCAAAACTGCGTCGGCAAACGAGTCTGGATCGGCGAATCGGTCCGCGAGCCCGGTTTCGATCAGGGTCCGTTTGTCCCGCCCGAGAACGGCCTCGCGCTCGAGGCCGAGATACGTCTGGATCGACTCGTCGACCCATCTGATGTCGAACTCCGCATCGAGAACGAACACCCCAACGTCCGCCTCGTCGAGGACGTTCGCGATCGACTCGGTCGAGATCGCCGCCGACTCGAGGGGAGCTCGGCGTTTTCGAACGGTGCCGAGCGCTCCAGTCCACTCCTCATCAGCGATGGCCGCGGTGAGCCGAAGCGTACACGGCACCTGTGTGCCGTCTGCAGCCCGGATCGTCACCTCGAGCGAGCATGGCTCGTCGTCGCCCTCGAGTTGCGCTGTGAGTGCGCATTCGATCCGATCGGCAGCAGCATCGTCGACGAGCGACGCGATGGGCTCGCCGACGAGTTCCTCGCGGGCGTAGCCCATCGTCTCGGCAGTGGTCTCATCGACCGCAACGAAGGTTCCCTCGCCATCGAGCTGATAGACGCCGTCGTCGACCATCCCGACGAGCGTCCGATAGCGCTCGAGTGCCACGTCATCGTCGATATCCCCCCAGAACGCGTGATCCGTGGCGTCCACTCGGTCGCTCATGTGTACTCCGCTCTCCCTTGAATCGGATAAACCCCGTGCCGGGACGGAACAGCCACCGTGCGAGCGATGCGGGAAAGCCGGCGACGGCCCGAACGCCGGCTCGTCGTGACAGCCGTCAGATCGATCGTTGGTAGCCACACGCCGGACAATGCATCATCCCGTCGGTGATCAGGAGACAACTTCGCTCACAGCGGTCACACGGCCCCCCGATCGAGAGATCCGACTGTCGGGCAACGGCATGGACCGTCCGCTCGAGTAACTGCAACTGGGACTCCGTCCGGTCCAGCCGATCCGTTACATCCCGCAACTGGGACTCCGTCCGCTCGAGTCGCGTCGTCGTCTCCTCGAGACGCGTTCGGACTGCAGACCGACTCCGTTCACGATCGTCAATCCGAGTGGGGATTCGAGGCGTCATCGCAACGGGTACGCGACCAGTGGGTATATAGCTCGCCCTTGAGCGCTCATTTCATCGTTGTGAGGTGCCAGCGATCGGCCTCGAGAAGCTCTGAGACACCGGGTTTTGTCGCTCGGACTCCACACGCGTCGGACGCCAGCGTCTCAGACACTCGTCGCCGACTGTGTCAGCTGCCAGCTGCCGTAGACGCTGCCCACCGCCAAGAGGACGACCAGCACCCCCGAGACGACGTTACTCCAGAGCAGTCGCTCGATCGCCACCCCGAAGACGAACGGCGCGACGACGGTCCACAGCCCGAAAAGGACCACGAGCGCCGGCGCGGCGATCGCCGGCAGTCGCCCGCCGTCGGGCCACCCCGCCGTGTACGCGGCGAAAAACGCGATCAATCCCCCCACGATGACGTTGTTTATGATGATGAGCCCAGTCCCCGTCAGGACGATACCCGACCAGAGAACCCACGCCCCCAGTCCAGCGGCGAACGCAGCCGTTCGCACCGGGATCGGTGACGGTGTGTCTGCAGTCTCGCTCATATCGTTGGTACGGCTACGACCAGCCTAAAACGGCTGCCAGCATTGTGCTCGCCGGGTGACGACTCGAGTCCAGTTCGAACGAGTCGGTTCGGCCACCACTGTCGTCCGGGGGGCAGCCATCAGCCAGCGTGAGAGTCTCGTTCCAGAGATATTCTCTACACCATGCGTGGTGAAATTTAGACCGGAAGGGATATGTATCGGCTCCGCTGACACGTGTGCATGGTTCAGTATTCGGACGACCGCTGTTCCGACTGCGGCAGCAGACAGAAGATCCGAGCGGACCGCTCCGTATGGTGCCCGAACTGTGCGCTGTTCCGACCCAACGGAGCGAAGTCGTAATCGGCGGCGAACGACCGCGGCTGTTGTCGCCACCGACGACGCTCGATCACGGCCCGTCGATACGCATCGTCGCCGTCGGCTCTGATTCGGAGAGTCGTCCCTTCACGCTCGGTTTTTCGGCCCACAACGGCGATGACCTGTCGACTTGTCGGGGTGGCTCTCGGCTCGGGGTGGTGATCGGCTCGGGATCTGCACACACGGTGGTTTCGATCTCGTGTGCACGTTCGGGACACGGATTCTGTCGGCGTGTAACCTCGAGAGCTGGCATGGTTAGGCGAGGTGGAAGGAATTGGAGAGTATCTAATCCAAAAGATATTATGTAGACACAATCACCTTTGACAGTATGTGTAGAAAGTATGATGATGTGAGCTTTGATGATGTCGATTTTGCTCACCTTCAACTCTTACAGTGTAAGAAACGGATCGCAACAGTAAAACGGGATCTGTACATCGGTGAGGATATAAGTAACCCTCATAACATTTCACCAGAGGATCTATCTGAATCAGGTGCAACATTAGCACCAAATATTACAATATCTGATTGTCAGATATGTGTTGAATTGGCCGCTAAGGCTATTTTTAAAACGGTAGGTGTAAACCCTGTTGAGAGACACGAGATTAGTTTCAACCACGAACGTGTCACCGATCTACTAAATCGATTGCCCTCTGATTCCGACCTCTCCAAACGTGTCCCAAGGGTTATTTTCCTCACGCAGTTTTGGGAAAGGTTTTACACCTTATCCAAGTATGGGGTTCCAGAAAGAAACATTTCATCTTTTGAATTACTTAATGAGTCCGATGCTCTGCGTGCAGTCCAAGATGCAGATTATTGTATTGATACTGCGGAAGAATTGATAGATCTTGTGATCAGCGAAAAAGAAATTGATAGGGCTGATCTTAGCTTTCCGGGACTAATATAACGCAGCATCTGAAGAACTGGCCCGGAAACCAGATATACCTCTGTTTCAGGTGCTTCAACTGGAGTTTTGCTGTGTGAAGGTGGGGGTGGGGCGCTGTAATTTTTTGCCCCTGTTCCCTTGGCAACACCCGCCAAGGAACAGACTGTACCCCCAGTTGAACAAGAATGACGAGTGTACAACCAGCACTGCTGAAAGACGTCTCGAGCGAACGGATCGCAGTGTCGCCTTCCGTGCCAGCCCATGTGGCTACCCGCACCGCCAACAGGGTCGTTGCCCGACTTGCGCCACTTCTCGAGCGACTCGCTGGGCGGTTTCAGCCCCGTTTTCAGCAGTGGGTGAGTCCACATCTGCGATCGACTCGAGACACGGACTCGTCGCTCACGACGATGGTTGCGGTGAGGAAATGGGTTGGAGGGATTTGAACAACGCCCGAGGGTCTGCTCACTTCGTTCGCAGACCCTCGGTCTCGTTCAAATCCTCCGACGTACATATCTGCTGCTCACGGATTTGTTCGCAGCAGAGGTATGGGGTCGGAGGGCATTCCCCTAGTCCTTTCTGGGAGTGACAGACAGCCTGTGCTGTCAAATTACGCCCGAAACTATCACGCATCAAAACCACCTATGTCAAGTTTCAGAGTTTCTTCGGCGCGAAGTTCTTCGAACTCCTCCCACTCGCTTGCGCGGTAGTAGTGGCGACGGATCGTCTCCGGCGTCGCGTTCACCCGGCCCGCCACAGTCTCGATCGCGATTCCCTGCAGCAGCTGCCACGTGATCGAACCGGTTCGGATTGCGTGTGGGCTCCGAGATGACGGACACTTGCTCGCGTGGTTTCGGCGGGTGTAGTTGCAGGTCTCCCGGCGATTGCCGTGAGGACACTTCTTGACGTGACACGGGTAGGTGCTCATGTAGGACCACGCCCGAAACGTCGTATCAGAAGGCCGTCCCTGCCGACCACAGAACAACGGCTCGCGGCCTTGCTCATCTCGCTTGTCGAACCGTTCGCGGGCGATATACGTCCGTAGCGCCTTCACCACAGGCTTCGAAATCCCAACGAAGCGCTCACCGTCTTCTTTGTTCTTCAACAGCGTCGGTGGGCGGTGACGGAACTCGAGCGTCTGCCGATCTGGATCGAAGTCGCGAAGGTCCAACGCTCGGATTCCACTCATTCGCGCGCCCACGTGCCACGCGACCTCGAGGAACGCATGTCTCGGCGTTCCAAACAGCGTATCCGAATTCCGGAAGAACGAGAGCAACGAACTCGCGTCTTCGGGCTCGAGCATCACGTCACTCGATTCTTCCGCTTTCGTGAGCGTGGGGATGTTCACTTTGTCCGGGAGATCGTCGTCAACAACGTCGATCGAGGCGCAGTAGTCGAGCAGTTGCTTCAGCGACATCAGGTGTCCCTTCAGCGTCGCAGGTGCGAGACCGTCGGCTTCTCGAGCTGCTCGATACTCATCGATATCCCATCCTGTGAGTTCCGACATCGAATCGATTCGCTCGTCTTCGGCCCATCGAACGAACTGCGTAAGCCGATTCTCGTAGCTCCGAACCGTCTTCGCGGTGTTCTCCTGCTTTCGTCGAGAGAGGAATCGATCGCGAGCCTCGCGTGGAGAGAGATCGCGACTCACGACAGATCACCATCGCGCTCCTGATCTCGGTGAACCCCATCGAGAAGGTCGTTCATCGGCTCCCCCCATCGGTCGCAGCGAGCCCGATTTCGCAGGCGTCCATAAGGCGCTCGGCGCGCTGGAGTAACAGCCCACGCCCATCGTCGGTGAGGACGTACTGGTTCGTGCGCTTGTCGAGTTCGGACTTTTCGACGAGCCCGCGTTCAACGAGCGCATCGAGATTCGTGTACAGCCGTCCGTGATTGACCTCGCCGTGCTGGGGCTCGAGTCGCCGCTTGATCGCGAGTCCGTAGCTGGTCTCGTCGTCGCGCTCGAGTCGGGCGATCGCCTCGAGCGTGTCTCGCTGGAATCCCGTGAGATCGCCCCACGTGGTTCCACCGTCAGCGATGAGTTGCTGGTCAGTAACAGTCGATGCTGCTGGTCGGTCGGGGCTTTCAAGACCCCGCGAATAGTCGTCGTACATGGCTTGCGTACCTGGATTACGCGAGCCGCGCGGACCCGGTGTCCCTAGCACCGGACCGCATTCTTGCAATGGGCCCGACAGACAGTCAGGCCCGCGTGTAACTCGCGTTATCAGATCAGTCGTGACTCCATCACTATAAAATCTCTCACTAGTTGGTGAGCCATCTCTCGCTATACGTTGATATTTGATCGTCGTACCGGTAGGCGTATCCTTTCGTTCTGACACAGATGACGTATGCGACAGCCCGGCGATTGGATGCAACAGCCGACCGACGATCGAGTTCTCGAGGCGTTGGATTCGTCGGGTCTGATTCTCTCTCCAGCAGTGCTCGCAAAGAACATCGAGCGAAGCCGCGAAGAGGTCACTCGCCGGCTTTCGGCTCTCGTCGACTATGGGCTCGTCACTCGAGTCGAGCGCGGATACTACGAGATCACCGACCTCGGCGAGCAGTATCTCGCGGGTGATCTCGATGCGGCCGACCTCGAGCCGACCGACAGCTGACCGGCTCACGAATCGATCCCCTCGAGTCCAGTCCGCTGGATCACCGGCTCGATCCACGCCGGGAGTTCATCATCGATACGCTGACCGTTCTGGTTGAGAACCATCACGAGCCCGGCAACGTCACCATTCACGCCGAAGATCCACTGACGGCCGTTCGGAACCCGCACGTCGACACGTGCGCGGTTCGTCGGGAGTCCTGTAATCTCGACTCGAGCCGTTCGGCCGTCCGGGAGATCGACCGCGATCTCCTCGAGCGGATTCGTTGCGTTTGATTCAGATCTAGTTGCGATCCGTGACATACACTGGGGAAAGAACGAAGCCCCCATATTCCTACACCGGTAGTGGCCGGAAAACGTCGATATTCAATTTGTCGCCTGAAAACAGTACTGAGAGGAGCTGAAACCGGTGGCCGGAAAGTGGCCGGGAAGTGGCCGGGAAGAATTTTTGAGGCCCTGCTATTCAAGAATAATATCCTATGATGTACACTACACGCTCGAATTGATCGCTGAGATACCGACCAGTTTCAGATAGTGACCGCTAAGTCGCGCTGAATACAGGGCGCGTATCTTGTACCAAATCGTGTCAAATTTGTAGTAACCAAACTAACCAGGTATGAAAGGAACTTATTGAATACGTGATGTGAATTTTCGCATAATATACTGTTGCGGAGTATAGTGGTGCGGATCTGATGGACTCATCATAACACAGAATGCCAGCCTCCGTCGCATTTCAAATCACATATTATATTTATTTTCAGTTTCTATCTGGTGGTATGGTTGATTGGAAAACAATGAGAGAAGCCTTTGCACAGGCCGCTTCATGGATGGCTGGTGGACTTTTTGGTGGGCTTGTGTTTGCCCTTTTTAGTTTGTCGATAGACGTTATATCTCCGGAATTTTTAACGATTTTCTTACTAATTTCTGGGTTAGCAATTTATGTCTCGTACGGAGTGGTGCAATTGAGACCAGACAAAGGACAAGATATGGTGGAAATAAAGGAAGAACTTCGTCAGGTTCGGGCCGAAATGGTCGATGACGAGCCTAATGACTTGGAGGAAATAAAGGAAGAACTTCGTCAGATTCAGGCCGAAGTGGTCGATGACGAGCCTAATGACTTGGAGGAAAAAGAAGGAGTCGATGACGAGCCTAATGATTTGGAGGAAAAAGAAGGAGTCGATGACGAGCCTAATGATTTGGAGGAAAAAGAAGGAGTCGATGAGAGCGAAACAGATAGAGAAGTGGACATGGATGAAGAAATAGAACTGGAGACGCAGTAACATTGCGCTATTAATCACTCAGCATTTTGGGTACTTTCCAACCTGATGTATACAGCGGGAGTGCTAGACGCCCAAGGATTCTCTGGAGCGGATAGATTTAATAAATACATTCTCTGTGCTGACCGCTATGTGGGCGTCAGATGAACCAGTCAGTGAGTGTCAACAAACCGTCGTCAGAGATCCGGAATCGAGTAGTTCTTTCCTCTCCCTGTCCCAGTGGCCTCGAGCAAGCCGTACTTGTCGACGAGCGTCGAGAGATATCGCCGACGGGTTCGGTTCGGCTTCGGATCACCGGCCCGTTCCTCGTACGTCGCATGGAGATCGGTGACACCGATCCGGCCAGCGTCGGCAACGATATCGTACAACAGCCGTTTGTGCGTTCCCAAAGTATCGATGTGATCCTGTCGGAGATCAGTCCGAGCCGCACTGTGGATTGCATTCACGTCGTCGTGCCTGATCTGTGATCGATCGTCTCGCATGACACGCTTGGTGGCTTTCTCGAGATGCTTGATCGCCTCTCGAGCATCGCCAGCTGCGATATCGGCGATGTACTCCACGACATCCATCGTGATCACGCCGGGGCGAAGGCCCGCGTCGATCCGCGCCAGCAGAATGTCGACTAACTCTTGATGTGCGTATTTCCGAAGTCGAAGCGTCTCGGCACTCGAGAAACGCGATTTCACCCGCCCATTCAGCTGATAGTTGGCGAAGAAGTCGTCTTCGTCGATGGTGATCCCGACGATCGTCACGTTCGGGAGATCGCCGAGCCCCAGCAAGAGCGTCTCGTCCTCTAGAACGTCGACCTCGTCGAGGATCGCAACGATATGATCGTCCGTTTCTCGAAACGTCTCGATGAACGTACTCGCGGCCGTCCCGTCTCGAGAGAGATGATTCCCGATTCCGGAATCCTGTGCGAGTCCATGGAGTACCTCCGTCTTCGACGAGCCGGACATACAGTTCCAGTAGGCTCGCCGAACGCCGAACGACTCTTGACGGAGTTTTCGCACGACGTACTTCGCGAGGGTCGTCTTCCCCGAGCCCGATGGGCCGAAAATCAGGCTATGCTCGCCACCGATCCCGTTCGTGATGGGCTCCAGCGCTGCGGCGAGTTGGCTGATCTGACCGTCCCGGTGCTCGAGATCCTGGGGGAGATACGTTGTCTCGAGTGCTCGAGCGTCCGTAATCATGAGCTATAACTATCAGACTCAGTATTAATTACTGACGGTTGGAGTAAATCACGAATCGAGAGTTCAGTCTTCAGACAGGGAGCTGGCTAATTATCGGCATTGATAGCTAGGGAAAGAGACTAATCTGACCACTGATATGCAAGAATGTATTCATGACGCTGTCACAAGCGCAACAAAAAACACTCACATCATATCTCGCCGACGGGGAGACGGCAATCACTGCGTGTTCCAGAGAGTCAGTCACGTATCTGCTAACCGATAGGCGGCTATTCACGTATCATGAAAAGAACAACGGAACAACCACAGCCAAATCACAGTTTTTGGACGGTTTGGGTGGAGTAAACATTCGAAAGAAGGAGGGTCGGGACCTGAATACGGACAGTTTAGCAGCTGGTTTGATTGCACTTTTTACCGGACTTGTCTCCTTGGCGCTCCAAGGACAGATGTCGGAAGGTCTCGCTGCTATGTTCATCGTGATTGGTGTTGCTGGGATTCTCGGTGGTATAATCGCACTCATACACGCTTTCGATACTGAAGAGGGCCAGATTTCTGTTCAGCTACGAACGCAAGAGGGAGAGGTAACAAAGTCGCTACAGCTACACGAAACGTCTCTCGAGTTCGCGGAAGCAATTTCGAAGGCAGCCAGTAACGCCCACAAACCAGACGAAGAGCACGTCAAGAAAGTTTCAGCATAAAACTCTAAGCAGAATTGAAGTTCGGTTCCCTAAGCAGGCACGGAATCGGCAGCTACTCGCTGGGCTCGGTTGTCCCAGTCGGCGTGCGATATCGCGGCTGGAGTCCAAGCGATCGCGCGGCGTCGGCGGAGATCGTCACCATGCGCTCGCCGGAGGTGACGGGTTCCTTCGCCACGTCTTCGATCAGCGCCGCCAGCTCGTCGCGGTAGGATTTGTCGCGTTCCTCCTGAATCTGAACGGTCTCTTTCGTTCGCTGGTGGATCGCCCGGTTCGCGAGATACGCCAACACGAACATCTCGCGAACTTCGAACGGTGCCTCATCGAGATACCACGGCAACGTGAAGTCCTCGAGTCGCGCCTTCGGCCCGACTGGCGCACCGAGGACGGCAAGCGTTCGGCCCAAGACCGACCCGGCGACCGTCGGTCGAACCTCCGTCGATCGCGAGTCGTCATCCTCGTGGTAGAACTCGTGTTCAACCCCGACACCCTCGAGCGCGTCGATCACGTGCGAGCGGTGATCGCGATGGTTCAACGCAAAGGAGGGAGTGAACGTCTCGATGGCGATCGAGCCACCGGAGAACACGTTCGCGACGAGCGTATTCAGTGCGAGAAACGTCCCATCTTGCATGGTCGCATCTAACCAGCCGTAGTCGCGGGCGATCTCGATCCCGCGGGCGGCATCCGGCTTCCCGCCGTCGGTCCACCCACGAACGCGCCCACGTGGGAACTCCAGCGCATTCGAGATCGCGTAGGAGCCTTTGTCCGGATGCTGACTCGCGTAACGCAACACGGCCTGGTAGTCGAGGACGGCCGCCCACGGATCACTGTATGCCCCGCCGTCGTAGGTGCGCGCGAGATCACGCTCGTCGATTACGGGGGTGTCCCAGTCCATACTGAGTTTCAGATGTGAGACTTCAAATATGTGTTGTATCGTTGAACAGTCGTCAAAACCGCAAGACGGCGTAGCTTCAAGGGGGTGCTGTAGGGTCTCTACACCTCCCTAATTATCAGTTTTGAAAGCGCTCCAAAACGTTCTTTTCACCAATACGTTGGACTTTGGGATAATTATATATATACAGTCTTCACTGGCTGCAAGTAGCACCGCAACGACGAGACGGCACCGCCGAGGGGCGATTGTTAGCTCCCTCGAGCGCCGTCGGGTGTCACTGTGGCACTCGAAAGAAGTCATCTCACCGTTTGCGGGTGCGTGAAAACGCAAATCCAACTATGGATCTCACGAAATATCGAAACAAGTTGATCGGAAGCGAAGACGAGCGAGCTGTATCGCCCGTCATCGGTGTCATTCTCATGGTCGCGATAACGGTGATTCTCGCGGCTGTGATCGCAGCGTTCGTGCTGGACATCGGCGATCTTGACGACAGTGCTCCAAACGCGCAGTTTGATTGGGGAACCGACGGAGGTTATATCGACGATGTAACCCATACCAGCGGGGATAATATCGATGCAGAATCAATCAATATTAACACAGTGGCAGATGGTGGCGGGGAGGATGAAGTCTCCGGTGATATTGAGGGTGGAACATGGACTGCTGGTGAGACGATAGACTTCACAGGAGATATCACCGAAGTCACGATTGTTTGGGAGGGAGACGGCAGCTCAACCGTTATTGCGGAGTACGAGATCTAACAATGACTTACGACCTTAGTCAATACACTACGAAACTCATCGGCAGCAAAGATGAGAGGGCAGTTTCGCCAGTGATTGGTGTCATTCTCATGGTCGCAATAACCGTTATTCTCGCGGCCGTGATTGCGGCGTTCGTGCTGGATATTGGTGACCTTGACGACAGTGCACCAAACGCTCAATTCGACTGGGAAAACACGAGTGATGGGGTCGAAGTTACACATACCAGTGGGGACGACATCAATTTAGATCCAGTCACTGTGCAAATTGATTTTGATGGTGACAAAAGTGCTGAAAGTGACCTATCCGACTCAAGTTCTGACGAATTCACAGCTGGAGATACAATGGAGATTGACGAGAATGGTGTTGACTTCGATGGTAATACTGACTGGGATGGAGATAGCATCAGTGATCCAGACGAGATAGATGAAGTCACAATCACATGGGAATCAGATGGTTCCTCAACAATTATCGCCAATTATGAGCCCTAACAATGAAATTTATTAAAAAACTCGTCGGTAGCGAAGACGAACGCGCTGTCTCGCCAGTGATTGGTGTAATCCTCATGGTTGCGATAACTGTAATCCTCGCAGCTGTGATTGCAGCGTTCGTGCTTGACATTGGCGACCTTGATGACAGTGCACCGCAGGCACAGTATGACTGGGAAAGTAATTCCACTAACAATATGACCGAGATCACTCACACTAGCGGAGACGATATTGATCTCAATGATGTCAGTGTGACAATCGAAGCGACGAATACCAGTCAAACTAGAGATGATGTAACAGCAACAACAGAACTTGGTGATGAGGAATTCACAGCAGGTGACACAATCACCTTTGAAATAAACGAAGCTAGTGATCGTGAGGCGATTGCAATCTCTGGTGCCGGAACTACTGCGCTTCCGTTCGACGATCTTGATACCTCTGGAAGTGGAGACCAATTCAATTATGATGATGAGATTTTGAAGGTTACTCTCACCTGGGAGAGTGACGGAACTTCAAGTATCATCGCAGAGTACGAACCGTAATCGAAATTTCTTTTTCATATTATCTCTTAGCGGGCGGTGGTGCAGAAGTCTTCACAGGCCTTGTACTTCCAGAATCTGATTTCCTGAATGGGAAAATTTCAATCCTGTTTGGAATGGTTCTATTGCAGCGTTTGGTCCTGTTCATATAGTGGGTGCTATTAGGGATCTGCCGAGTTAGACCTTGAGACTAGTTCTGCACCACCGCCTCTTAGCGTTCAAAATACATCTACCTGTAATATCCGTCTATTATCAATGAAGGCTTTCGACCAACTCGAGTGACCATTCTCCCTCTCCCACATGCCGAATGTGGACGTGATGTTCGCCCTCGAGTCGCCCATCCTCGTCTAGCAGACCCTCGAGGCGGACGTCGTCTTTCGGCAGCGTGATGCCGACCGAATCCTGATCCAGCTGGCGGAGTTTGTTCAGTGCCATAGCAGGCGGGCAACCCCCCATCTCATAAAAGTTGGTGACTCTCGGGGAACCCAAGGTGTTCCGGCGGTTTTCCTGACGTTTTCGTCAGCGCGGGGAAACCGGCTGGTCGTATGGCATTAAGCCTCCCGCAGAAGTACGTCCCTGACTCGGTTCGTCAGGAAGACGGTATCGACTTGACAGACAGTATTCTCGCCCCACTGTTCGTGCTGGCGTCGTTCTCGATCGGCGCGGTCGGCACGCTTCAGTTCAGCGCGCCACTCGACGTGTCGCTGACTGACTCGCTGTATTCGGCCCACGGGACGGACATCACCTACGCGTTCGTCCTCTCGATCTCGATCCTGTTGGTCGGCTGGTTGACCAACGAAAGCACCCCCGAGGACTGGACCGACGTGGAGACCGTCGTCGTGCTCTTGGCGGTGCTGTTGAACGTGCTCGGCGCGCTCGTCCCAGCAATGCAGGTCACCCTCGAAAGCATGTGGTACGTCGGCTGGTTCAGCGTCTTTCTGAACGGAGCCGCGTTCTACGTGATCGCCTACAAGTAACCCGGAGGATTCCACAATGACTTTCGATATTTTCGACGGCACAGCGGAGTGGTACAGCACGACGATCACTGGCTATATCATCGCAGCCTCGGCCGTGTCGATCAGCCTGACGGCGGGCATGGCTTTGGGGGTGCTCTGATGTCGGCCGACGATAGCCCACGCCCACAGCCCACCGCCCATGATCTCGAGCTGCCGAGCAACGCGATCGCCCGTCGGTCGTTCATGCGGCGGGTGGGTGTCGGTGCCGCTGCGATCACGGCCGGAACGGCCTCGAGCGGGACCGCGCTCGCCGAAGACGATGACGAGGATTCGTCAAACTGGGATTACGTCAGGGACGGAACGAACGGCGTGTATATGCTCCTGACTGGTCGCTACACGACTCGGGCAATTGCCAACTATCAGGATAAGCAAGACAGTGCTTTGCACGCCGAATTATACCGAGAGGCGGTAATGCTGGAGGATGACAGACAGAACGCCTTTGACAGCATTCAAAATGACCTGAAAATGTTGTCGGGATGGATTCGTGACAACGTCGCTAATGAGGTCGCGAACGTTGCGGCTGCTGGTGGCGATCTCGACGACATGCACGATGCTGTGGAGGACGTCGTCCGCGACAATATCGCAAACACTGAGCAAAACCTGTTCAACGTGTGGGCATCAGATATGCAACAGGTATTTGAGATAATGTATGACTTCTACACCGGCGGCGATTACAGCGGTGATGTTGCTCAAGAGGTGATCTATGCAACAAGCTACGATGGGGACGGTCATCAAACGGACCCATTGGCGGATAACTCCGTGGGCATGGACAATACTGACGGCTTCGTCTTTGCAAAGACCGAGGGTAGTGAGGGCACCGTGCAATCCGATAACCGCAAGGATACTATTGCGATGAGTCCCGAAATCAGTTTGGCTAATGGCGACTCTATATCTCTCCCCGGCGTTGGTTATGCTAATACCGCTCCCATAACGGTACTGTTCCCGTGGGCGTCTGCTGATCCAACTTTTTCGACAGCCGAGGGGTTCAGTGCCCATTCTGACTGGGACGACCTCTATCGGACTGTTGTTGATCGTGATGCTGACGGGAGTATGGTCGGGAGCCGGTCATCTAGCGACAGGGCGATAACGTCGCTGCGTGTCTACCCCGAACCCTACAATGTTGGCGACCCTCATGCAAAGTTGATTGATGCCGAGCAGTTCGTTGATGTGCATCAGAGCTTGCTCGACCTGCTCGAGGAGGAGCTGGCTCACGCCGAGACGATCGTCGATAATCTCGGACAGGCGATGCTCGACGGCGAAGTCAGTTACCACGACGTTGCGTCAGGACAGGCAGTGCTCGATGCCGCCGCCGATCTCGAGGACTGGAACGACGCGGCGATGTTTTTCAGGCAGGTGAACACACCCGAAGGAGAACACGCCGCGGTTGTCGAACTCGAGAGCGGTGTCGAACTGCAAGGCGCACTGTTCTGGACGGCTCCCGATCCCGATCGTGGCCTCCTCATCGGTGAGTGGATCGAACCCGAAGACGAACTCGGCGAGATTCATATGGGCGCGGAAGTCCACAGTCTCGATGAGGACGACGGTGACGGCTGGAACGAGGACTGGGTCGGCACGACAAAGCTCACGGAACCGTTCCGAATCAATGGACTCGACGGCGGGCACGACGGGCCGCTGATGTTTGACGAAACCGAGTTGCCCGATCCGCAAGATACCGAAGCGATGCTCGAGCGAATCCGCGATGCCTACGAGCGCGAGCGAGAGGCAGAGGAGGACGCCGAGATCACGATCAACCTTGACGGTGCTGGCGGTGGTGGCGGTGGCGGCGACCCACTGTTTGACTTCGACAATCCGCTCGATTCAGACGGAGCGCAATACCTCGGTCTCGGTCTTATCGGTGTCGTCGTGCTGGCGGTCATCGGCATCGTGACTGACCTCGTTCCCGGACTGGGTGACTGACCCATGCGACGGATTTTCGTCTTTGCCACGATTGCAGCGGTGGCACTGGCGATGGGCATGGGCTTTGGGCTGGCCGCCGCAGACGAGGACGAGTGGCCGACCGATCTCGACGCCGATCAGGTGCGCGATCTACTCGACGAGGACCGCGACGATGTGCCGGAGGACACGCGGGCGGCGGTGCGCGACTGGACGACCGCGAACCCGAACGCGCTCGAGGACGACGAACGCGATAACGTCCGCGACTGGTTGCGCGACGAGCCGGCGGACGTCGACGCTCCCGACGAGTTCGATGTCGACTTCGGCGGTGGCACATGGATCACCGACTACTCGCTCGAGGACGGCACCGCGACAATTACCTTCCAAACCAGCCGCTACCAGCGAGTGACAGTGTCGGATGCGCTCGAGGGCATCGATCAAGACGGCGCGGTGCAAGTGCCGAGCGAGACCTACGAACTCGAGCGCGGCGAAACGACGATCTCGACAGACGTGCGCGAGATGCGCGGCTCGTCGTCGGTCGGCGTTACAGTTAGCGGAACTACCGTGCGGCTCTCGACAGAGATGGAGGCACCGGAGCAACAGGACGATAACCCGTTCCGGCACTTTGGCGGCGAAAGCGGGCTGTTCAGCGGGATTATCATGACGGTCGGACTGGCGGCCGTCGGCACAGCGTACGTGTTGCGATCCGAAGACAGCGGAGTGATCGAAGCATGAGCGACACGAGCGGTACGTTCGGCGGCTGGAGCGACCGGCTGACGTACATCGCGGCAGAGAGTCAGCTAATCGTCTTCGGTCTGATGGTCTCACTCGGTGCCGCGCTGGTTTTCATCCGGCCGTCGCTGCCGGGTGTGCCACCGATCGCGTACGGCTGGTTCGCGGCGCTGCTCCTGCTCGGGCCACCACTGCTCGCGCTGTTCGTGACGGGAGCCCGAAAGCTCAGACAGCGGCGGATGGTCGAAGTACACCACATCAACGCCGTCGAGGACGTTCGGCGGAAGCTCTACGTCGAACCGAAGGTGTGGGACGAGAAGGTGACCGAAGGCCCGAGCCCATACCGAGTGAACGACGACGAGGCGTTTGAAGTTCGGGAGTTCGACTGGCAGGAAGACACCGAGACGCTGGTCGTCACCGGCTGTTACTTCTCACAGCTGTCGGACTCGAAACTCGTCACGGTGAAAGCGATGCTCGAGGACATCCACGGCGAGCTGGTGGAAACGGCGATCGCCTACAACAAACTTCGCGGTCGAATCTCGAGGATGGGTATCGAGATCGAACGCGACACGATCAACGCACATGCGGAGGCGGACGAGCGCGGGTTGATGACACAGAAGACGAGCGTCAAAGAGCGATTCGAAGCGGCCGAAGACGATGCGACCGAGTGGTCCAGCGACGAGATCAGCGACCTCGGCGAGTACGAACAGGAGTTCGACCCGGCCGACCCTGATCCCGTGACGATTGATCAGGGAGCGATGGGCATGGGCGATGGGCAAGCAGCAACCGACGGAGGACCTGAACGATGATGCCACCGATCGAGCACTACGGATTCAATAGCAACGCACTCGAGAGATATCAAGATCAGTTGTTCGAGGCGATAGCGAAAGCCCCGAACGACGAACGGTATCGCTTGATCGAAGAACGGCTGTGGGACGAAGTGCGAACCATCGAACGGCGGCGAAACGACAACCTTGCGGCCGTGATCGCCGGCCGAAACGGAGGGTCAGAATGAGATACATCCACAACGGCACGGTACGGAATCGAACAGTTGAGCCACCGAAAACGTTCGTCGGCAGCGAGCCGGTCACATCGGCCGGGAGAAACGGGTTCGGGAAGCTGTTGTACAAGCTCCGCAGGGCCGAGAAACCGCTACTCGTCGGTCACGAAAGCGACCGCTGGAGGTGGACCGATGACTGACGACAACGCACTCCACGTCACGGGCGAAGCGCGGGAGTACCAGGAGGGATTCGGTCAGCGAGAGAACCGCGAGATCGCCGATCACGGTGGCATCGTTAGGGACGAATCGATCTCTCGAGCGATGTCGATCCGGTCGATTCACTACGAGCCGACGGCCGCCGATCGGCCCGACAAGATGCCCGGCCAGTGCAAAGACCTCGAGAAACACCGGCAGATCAGGATGGTAGAAGGAACTGAAACCTTCCGCAGAGCGATGGAGAACGGTGATATGCCGACGATCAAGCACCTCGTCGGAGACACGTCGAAACGCGCGGACGTGAGCGGACTGAAGGCGATCGGGAAAGTCGACGAACTCGTGAACGGCCCGGCACCGGTGATCGTCGTCTTGGGCGAGATGGGCGCGGGCAAGACCGACTTCGCCTGCTTGCTCGCACAGCGCTGGCGAGCGCTCCATCAGGACAACTCGCTGCTCGGCACGAACATCCAGAGCTTAGAGGAAAAGAACCGATGGGTCGACGACGACGGTGACGTCCAGGACGGCTGGATCGGTGACTACGGCACTCTCATGGAGTGGGTCGAACAGGACGGTGATCCGCTCAAGCACAGCCAGCGAGACAAGCTATTCATCGGTGACGAGTTTTCGAGTGCCGCCAGCGGCACCGGGAAGCAAGGATACCAGACTCGGCAGAAGATGGCACCGCTGGTCTACAAGATCCGCAAGTACGGCGGTGCACTGATCTACATCGCACACGGCGAGCGCTCGATCCATCCGATGCTCTGGCGCGTTGGGACGATCGTCAAGAAGGTCTCGCGAAAGAAAGCCGTCATCGCTGATTCGATTCGGAATGCCCAACTGGCAGACATCGAGGGCGAGATCGAAGGCGTTCCACCGACGGACTTCCGCTACAACACGAAAGAAGCGAGCGACTGGAGCTGGTCGGATTATGGCGACGAGACCGACGAACTCGCAGCTGACGAGGCGGCGAAGATGACGGCTATTTGGACCGCGATTCGATGCAAAGAAGACGGAATGACGGATCGTGAAACTGCTAAATTCGTGCCCTACAGCCACGGGTGGGTCAATTCCCGGTGGAACGAACACCGCAAGGACGGCAAGCACGTCGAGACACTTGGCAAAGTCGAAGAGGTAATCGCATGACGGCGGCGGGTTGTGTCACCGGTTCTGGTTACGCACCCCCGTTTACAGTAGCTATGGGCGCGGCCCGACAGGGCCGCGTGGCTACGCCCATCGCCTGCGTTCCGTGTGACATAGCTGGCGGAGAAATAAATAAAGGCGCGCGACGAGCGCGTAGGATGTGATCGACATGGCTGTCGCCTTCCGTTATCTTATCGACGTTGCTCGGTTCACTGTTGTCGATCTGGCCCACGAACTACGGATGGATTACGAGCGGGGTGTCTTCTCGAGACAAACGCTCACGATTATCGGTGGCTCGAGCACGGTCGCGATCGCGTCGATCACGACGGCCGCATACGGACTGGGTGTGAGTGCGCTGCTCTTCGCGGCGTTCGTTACCTGGTCGAGTGCTCGAGCCGACCGGCGCTGGCGAGACGAACGGAGGACACCGTGAATCGATCGAAGCGAGCCAACCACTTCGGAACGATCTGCGAAAAGCGCATGGCCCGGAAGCGTCGGTTCGCTCTCGAGCGCGCCAGCTGGCACGACGCTCGATTCCAGAACGGTACGCCAGTCGAGATCAAATCAACGATGCTCGAGCACGCCGACGGCCAGCCAGGGAACTTCAAAGTTTACCGAGCATACCACGAGAAGCTACGGCGGGCGGACGGCTGGTACTGTTTCGTCGTCTACCGTCCCCATGGTCGCAGCGGGTTGACCGTCGTCAAAGACAAGATGGTTCGAGCGGGCGATCTCCCGCTGCTCCGGTGGCACGGTGGCGGCGATCACCGCGGCACACAACAGGCGAAGATCGCAATCGGTGACGTGTTTTAGCTCCCCTCTGTCAATTCTGCTCACGCTTTCTGTGCAGATTCCGCTATTTACGACCCAACAGCGGCCAGTCAAGGCGTTCAAGGCGCTCTTGCTCGCCTACAGGAAGCTATAGAAAAAAGGATAGCAGTCCAACATGGCACAAACCGTCGATATACTTAAGCGATCACTGTTTGGTAGATTCAGAAAAGATGGAGAAATCGGCATTTCTCAGGGATGATAACGCCGTTTCGCCGGTAATTGGAGTTGTGTTACTTGTCGGCATATCTGTTATGACTATGGCTCTTGTCGGCTCTCTCGTTCTTAGTCAGGGAGGGATCGTCCAGCCCACACCAGACATCGACGTGGACTATGTCGAGCAGGAAGATGACAATGTTTCGATGGTCGTCACATCTCTCATCGGCACCTCTTCTCTCGATGAAGATGACTTCGAGATCCGGGTAGACGGACAGGAAGCCTGTGGTGCATGGGACAGTTCCAACGGAGTCGGTGTCGGCGACAGGATGAACATCACAGGATATGCTGATGGTGGTAACTGTGCAGACCTTGATGATACTAGTTCGATTGCTGTGATTCTGGATGAAGGCTCACAGTCGGAATTGCTCAGCACCTATGACGTGAGAGATCAAGACGCTGGCGAAGGCGGAGAAAGCGGAGAAGGCGGGGAAAGCGGAGAAGGCGGGGAAAGCGGAGAAGGCGGGGAAAGCGAAGAAAGCGAAGGCGAATCCACCTTTACTGTCTCCGTGAACAGCTATGACGAGACTGTAACTGAAGGTGAGCAAGTAGTCTTCGACGCGACTATCGAAAACACTGGTGAGGAAACAGACTCTCAGAATATCGAACTAGAGATTGTAAATGACGAAACCGGTGAGTCCGAAGTCATCGACCAGACAGAGGTTGAGCTGTCGAGCGGGCATTCAACGGATATCGAACTAACCTGGGAAACAGACGATGGCGATAGCGGCGAAGATGATCAACGGTCGTATCCGGCGATAGTCAGTAGCGGAGATGATAGCGAGACAGGGTTGGTCGTTCAAGTTGAAGATGACGAGAGTACAAGCGGTGAGCCGGTATCGTTTGAAGTCCTAACAGTGGATGTTAGCGAGTTCGGTAGTCAAGACGATACCGTAGCGATCGATATCGAGTACGAACTAAGCGGTGCACTCGACGATGCCGAAGTCGAAGTCGCTGCGGAAGTTGATTATCACAGCCGTGAGGGGGATGATAACAAAGCAAGCAAAGAGATTCAAGATACTGATGGTACTGTTTTGTTTATCTTAGATGTGGAGAACCACCAGGATGAGATAGATGTCGACGGTGTGATTGACGGCAAGAAATGCAGTGTGACTGGAATCAAGGGCGGTGACAGTGGAGTAGACGTTTGCTGATCTCACCCTAAACCCAAGACCGTACTTTTTACTCGGTTTTTGTGCTGACTTCAGTACTGATCTCAAAGCTCACGGCTCGAGTGCTCAACGTCTCGGCGATTTCCCGGCGCTGCTTGAGCGTGAGATCATCCCGCTCGAGGACCTGCTGAATAGCGCGGACGAAGTGGGGGACATCATCGCAGGCACTGACCACGGCCTTTGTCCTGTTACAGTCGTAGAAGTCAGCTGCTCGCTCGATCGCATCCCGTCGATACGCGTAGTCGCCGTCGGTTCTGATTCGCATGCTCGTACACACGACCCCCGGAATCCTAGTTTTTTCGGCTCACTCAACGGCCCATATCGGCCCAAAATGGGGGTGATCTGTCGGCCCACCGTCGATGAATCCGACTTGAGGGACCGAGCGACTCGCAATATGCACACGGCGTTTCCGATCTCGTGTGCATATTCGGGAAACGGATTCTGTCGACGTGCAACCCCGAGGGGAGAAGAAGATTTAGTCTACCGAACAGAATTTCTTGCCATGGTTACCTATAACCCCCAGACAGGCATTCCGATGATGTTGATACGGGTATTAGATTCTGCCATAGCTACTCACTTACACGTTTCAATGACCCGCAGAACCATATCAAGGTTAACCAGACTACTGAACTGGCAGTAAGACTTATTTCATCATATTTGAGATAGCATTTCATGGTAGACAGACAGTTATTTTCATTGTTAAGACTTACCCGATTACAATTATGCCAACGACCTACGATTTGGTAAGTAAATATGAAGGGAAATACTCGAGGAGTGTCACCAATTCTTGGTATTATTCTGTTGATAGGAGCGGTTGCGATTGCGAGTTTAGGACTATTTGTGGTTGGAGGACACATGATTTCGGAATACGAAAGTGCATCTCAAGATGAGGCGATTGAACAATCATTTGTCGAATTTCGACATTCAATGGAGAGAATAAGCATTAACCAGGACACAGGTGGAGAAATTGAATTAAACGCAGGTGAGGATGGTGCGATTACGAAAGAGAAGTCAGGGAACATCGAGATAGACTATGGAGGAGAGAATCCCATCCGTGAGGATTTCGGAGCTGTCGAATACCATAGTGATGATGGAACTACAATCGCTTTTGAGGGCGGTGCCGTTTTCCGTGAAACGGGGAACGAGACACAGGTCGTTTCTGCACCGCGATTCGACTACGATCCGTCTGAAGGGGATGATGAGAGTCTTAGCTTTTCACTGACGACAATTCACGGTGACGAGACGCTTGGCTCTGGGGACATCTCGATGGATCATGAGAATGTAAATCAGGAAAATACGGTTGCAGATAACACGATTGTAGATATTACACTGACGAGTCAGTATTATCGTGGATGGGAGCAGCACTTCGAAGATGAACTTGGTGAAGACGCGGTCCATGCTGAACCAATCAACGATACGCATGGAGAAGTGACCGCTCTTCTTGGCCAAGTTGAACTGGACTCATACTACGAACAGGCGATCGCAGTGGAAGGGGACTTGGAACTAGATGGGTCGAATGAGGTTATTGGAGATGTGATGTATGGTGGAACGATTACCGGTGAAGAGGACCATCTCGATGGAGAGGCTCACGAAACAGACTCCCTAGATCTCGAAACGATTGATGACGAGATTGATGAGATGGTCAAGGAAAAATCAGATTACGACAGCTTAGATGACGAAATGGAAAACGGAACTGTTACTAGCGGGAAATATTATGGTGAAGAGCTTAGTCTTGATCCAGGCAATGGCGGCGATCCAGGCAATGGCGGCGATCCAGGCAATGGCGGCGATCCAGGCAATGGCGGCGATCCAGGCAATGGCGGNCAATGGCGGCGATCCAGGCAATGGCGGCGATCCAGGCAATGGCGGCGATCCAGGCAATGGCGGCGATCCAGGCAATGGCGGCGATCCAGACAATGGCGGTGATCCAGGTAATAGCGACCTTAAGTTTGATCTTTCAGGAGGAGACACGACAATTGTCGTTAACGGGTCAATTGATTTCGGAAATAATGATATAATTGTCACGAATCACTCCGATGAATATGAACTTCATTTCTATATCACTGGCAACTACGAAATGTCGGGGAACGCAAATATTGATATTGAGGGTAGTGACGAAGAAGATGATTATAAAGCACGTCACCTTCAGATATATGGAACCTCTTCATTTGAAATGACTGGCAATGGTGGGCAAGATTTTATTGGAACTATTTATGCTCCGACAGATGATGGGTCTCGGGAATCATTTAATTTGGGTGGCAACACTCATATCAAAGGTTCGTTAGTTGGTGGTGGATTTGCAGATCCTAATGGGAATCCAACTATTGAGCACGACCCCGCTTTGAAGGGAGTTGAACCAGAGATTGGTGGGACAGAAAAGAAAGTCATTGTCCCTGCACCGGTTACATATGTGAATCTCAATGTACATGATATCGAAGTAGAGAATAGCCGATGACAACCACCGTTCCGTGTCCTTCAAGCGGAGATTCGCGAAGACGTGAAGGAGGGGCTACCGCAGGCAACTTTCGAGGATTCTTAGCGGCTACAGACGCTGAATTTTCAGCGTAGCGGTGCTGTGCGGGGCGGTGTATATTTTGATTCTGTGTCGTTATACACACGCTGGAGCTGACTTTTTCACTTTCACCAGGGTGTATATCGGATGATCGAGAGCTAACGCGTGAATCAGGGGCCATTTTCGGGAGAACCCTACGTCGATCTGGCACCGTACCTTGCCACCTTCGTGACCGTCTCTACTCCCCGTGTGGATAGCGAACAGCGGTTCTACAGCCAAATCCGGATTTGTGCGGTAGGCCGGGGGCGATATGCCCCCGGCCGTTTTACCCCGCCGCCCCAGCGGCACTATACGGTACGGGGGGTTGGCAAGGTGGCTTACCGACAGAACGTGACAGATACCGCTCTACGGCCGCCCAAACACCCGCAAAAGCCGGTTCCAAAGCGAACACACAGCTGCGGAACACTCGAGATCGTCGCGACCTCGAGCATACCCGCGCAAAAAACACACCGCATAGCGGCTGGAATGAAAAGCTACCTGCAGTATTGTAAAAGAAAGGCGACAGAACGATCGAAAACTGGCGGCTTAGACGAATGCTGTTGCTATAGAAAAAGCGAGCCCGTGGCGACGAGCCGACTTAGCCCGTCGCGTTCAGCCAGTCGTAGGCTGAGATCCGGACCTTTACGTCCTGGGCCTCGAGGTCACCGCGTGCGATGAACTGACCGACGTTGGCAGGCGAGTACGGCAGCGTATCGATCGGTCGCCAGTCGTCGCGATCGCGACGATCGGCACGACCGTCGTCGTCACTTTCCTCCAGGTCGTCGTCGTTTTGCTGCTGTCGCTCCTGTCGATCTTCGCGACGTTTGTCAGCGCGCTCGCTCTTGGCTTCCGGCGTGTCGTCTGGATTCACCTCGTCGAGCGCATCGTCGGCAGCGTCTTCGAAGAATCGCGACGAGAAGGCAACCCACGTCTGAACGCCTTGCACCTTCTTGAGAATCCCCGGTTCATCGCTATCCGGATCATCATCAGGGTAGGTGAGCCGACTGACGTGCTTTCGAATTGTACGGTAGGCCCCACCAGTTTCCTCCATCAGCGTCTGGTAGGTGACCGTTCCGTGTCGACGAACAGTGTCGAGAATATCGTACACCAGCTGTGTGTTCGGCTTCGTCACCTCGCGGTAGAGTTCCGGAACCAGCGACTCGTAGTGCTTTCTCAGCCACCAACGCCGGCCTTCCGGATGCTGCCACGTGTACGGCTCAGCGGTCGGCCCACCGAAAACGTCGTCACCGACGAGATCCGTCACGCCGACATCGGCCCACACCAGATGCGAAAGGACGATCTCGCGAAGCGCGCGCATGATGTCGTCCCACTCGTCCCAGTGGTGGTTATCGCCGTTCGGGTTGCCCATCAGCGCGGCTTCGATCTTCGGCTGATCGAACGGGTAGCTCACGGCTTCCGGGTTGTCCGTATAGTACAGTTTCAACAGGATATTCGCATCCAGATCAGGGAAGCCCAGCTGTCGCCAGTCTCGAGTCGTTATCTTCGCCTCGAGCCAGTTGCCGTCGGAAGCGAGCCCGGTCGTATCAACGTCGGCCGCGTGTTCGGCGAGCAAGTCCGCGCTCTGGCGGATAGTGTGAACGAGATCGTCGGTCTTCGCATCGTCACAGCGGACGTGTGTCTCGGCTTTCCAGAACCCTTTGCTCTGTTCACTGATCTCGTCTTCGTCGAGATCGTAGTCGAAGACGTGAGCCACCAGGTCGGCGGCTCGATCGGCGAGCGCCTCGGGGTGCTCGACCCACGTCGTCTGCACGTGAACGAGCGTCCCAGTCCCGAACGGGAGATTCACATCGTTTCCATCGCTGTTGACCATCCCGTCGTACTGTGGCTGGATCTTGAGCGAGAGCGCGTTCAGTGGCGTTTTCGACCACTCGATCTCGCCCTCGTGATCGATCGGCTTCAGCGTCACGTCGTACTTGTAGAACGGCCGGTAGTTCGATCCCTTTCCGCGACCGCCACGCCATCGACTGTCGGTCTGCACGACCGCGTGTGGAACGCCGTCGACGAGATAGTCACGCGAGAGAACGATCCGTTCTTTCTCTTCGGTTGGGTCGACGACGATCTCGTCTTCGTGTGCGTAATGGGCCGCGCGTGCGTGTTGGTAGAGCGATCCGTCGGGGATGTTGCGGTTCTCTCCGGCATCGAACGGAATACGCCCAGCTGGCCGAGAAGCGTCGTTCAGTACGAACTTCCCACCGCCACCGTGGCCGGGCGGTGTCGGATACGTCTTCGACCGTGTTTCGATTCCCTCGTTCCGCGGGAGATCGTAGTCACCGCCCGGAACGACTGTCGGCTCACTCGCCGATCGGGAAGCGTCCGAACTCATGCCGATCCCTCCTCGAGCTTGTTCTCCGCTCGGCGGAGCAGATTCCCGACTGTCCCTGGCCGTCGATCAGTCCGACGAGCGTACTCGCGAACACCAACGCCGTTCTCTCGACACGTCACGTAGGCCTCGCGTTCAGCGTCAGTGAGCACAGAGAGATCCGGCCCAAACTCAACTAGCGATGCCTGCTTACTCGGCACGTTCTCTCACCTCCCGTTTGGGGACCGGCACGTGACGCACGAACTCGTCAGTGAACCAGAGCTCAACGCCGGTCCAGCCATCGTTCATCGCGTTGGCATCGGGGCCACCCGCTCGCGCTGGCATTACGATGTCGTAGGGGTGACGATCGCACCGCCAGCCGAACGTAATGAGTTCGTCGAAGGCAGCAGCGAGAGCGACGTGCTCGAGTTCGGGCTTCTCGATCCGCTGGGAGCCTTTCGACTTCCCGACAGGGTAGCCACATTCAGGACAGACGTGAACGCCCTCGCTATCTCGCGTGGGCTCGCGAACGACTGTCGGCGGCATGAACCCGAACTGTTGCAGGCCCGAACGACTCATCGCGAACCACCGTCCTCGAGCGCACGACGAACATCGTCGTCTGTGGCTTGGTGGGCCGGATGGGCTATGGGCGTTTGACTCCCGACATCGTAGAGCCGACTCGCGGGAACGAACGAGCCCTCACACATCGGCCTCACCTCCGTGACGACCGGGCGATGTCTCTGGATCTGGAATCTGTACGTCTTCGCCAGCTGCCGACCCTCGGCTCAGTCGAGCATAGGTATCACACTCGCCACAGCGATGGGCTCGGTTACTGTTGTCACCGAAAACACGGCAGAAACGGTCTGTAACGTGGGCTCCGCAGTGGGTACACGTTGAGTCGTCAACCGACGGCCACGGCGCGACCGTCATGCAGACCACCCACTCCTAAGGAAGTATCGAGAACGCGAAAAAAGCCGACAGAGGCTTTTTATTTCAGATGGGGTCGGAGGGATTTGAACCCCCGATCGACTGATATCTCCGGTGCGCCTCGGAACTCCAGAGGGTCATCACACGGACACTGATCAGGTGTCCGATCAGTATATCAGTCTGGAGTGTCGTCCCGGGCGCGTTGCCTCTGGAGTCAGTCGCCATCCCTGGCTTGGCCACGACCCCTCGTCATCCAGTTGGGGGATGTTACCTAAAGTGGTTTCGATTCGGAACCGGATTACAGCCACGGGGCACGGCCTTCGGTATCCGTCGAGTCGTCGCCCGGATACGTCTCCGGCTCGGGGGCCTCGACATCCTCGAGTGCGTCCTCGAGGGACGGTTCCTCGTCGCCACCGTCGGCCACCGGGCCGTCCGCGGCCGTGTCCGAGTCGCTCGAGTCTCGCTCGAGTGGGAGGTCGATCGCGAAGACGGCGGCGACGATCAGGGCTGCGAGGGGGGCCTGACCGAATGCCATGCCGAGCATCGACAGCGGCAACAGACCAAGCGCGACGGCGCTGCCAAAGCGGAAACGGTCGATATCCATGTACTCGCGCAGATACGGCCCGCCGAGGGCGACCGCCAGCGCGAAGCCGACGCCAACGCCCGCGGCGAGGACGGCGTTGGCGACGAGTGCGGGATCGTCCATCAGGACGATGGACGCGCCGGAGGGGTCGAAACTCGCGATGAGCCCGAGTCCGATGATGACGACGGGGTTTGGTAGGTAGTCGCCGATCGTCGCGCTCGCGGTTTTGGCCGCGATGGCGAGGATCACCAGCGCCGCAAAGCGGGTGATGATGACGTTGTCGAGGACGCTGCCGATCGCTGGTGCAAGGGCGGCCTGGACGGCCGCCAGCAGTATCAGCGGGATGCCAACGATCAAGACGATCGCCGTCTGTTCACGCGGCGTGCCGGACATTTCGGCGAGGATCACCGCAACGGTGGCGCTACCGCCGAAGATCAACAGCCCGACCTGAATAGCACCGAGCGGATCGTCTAACGCGCCCGCGAGGATCAGCGCCGGGAAGACGCCGTCGATCAGTGGCAACATCATCACCAGCGCCAACAGGCGCGCGTCACCACCGACTAACCGCTCGAGACGGAGTGCAACCGGGTGTTGTGACGTACTCATCGGTCAGGGTCGATGGCCATGACCCGAGGCCGGTGGGTAATAGGGTGGACGATCCCGGAGGGTATGGTGGGCGAGCCACCAGTTCGTCCGATTGCGGCCTCGTGCTGTGAGTTTTGTCTTCTGATTCCCGAATGTAAATTTGGAGGTGGAGTGATGACTCATCCAACCACCGACTCGGGATTCACTGGAACTCACAGCGTACATACTCGGAGAATAGACAGGAGTGTCAATAAACGTTGTGTGGGAAGGGGTTGCATAAGCAGACGTATTTTCGCCACTGACACCCATATCTGCGAGTGAATGTACGGAGTTGTCGTTGAATACCGAAGGGATACTCGCCATCTGGTAGACGACTGTCCGCTTTCCGATCGATCGATGTCGACCCGAGGTGCCGGTCAATCGCCGGCGAACAGGGGGACCATCCCGCACTCGAGCGATCGGTAACCATTGATATCGTGTGCCAACACGAAATCCACCGAATCGGCCGTCGACGGGCGCGTCAACCGTTCACACCCAAATATATCTCGCAACGCTTTTTGCTCGTGGGTTCCGACGGCTTACATGGCGAACGACGTTCCCGAACACGGGATCTATTCCTCGAAACTGGCAGTACCGGAAGCGCTAACGTTCGACGACGTACTCCTTCGGCCAAAGGAGAGTCGCGTCGAACCGGACCAGGCTGATCTCACCTCGCGGGTTTCCAGAAACGTCGAAGTCTCCGTCCCGATCCTTTCGGCGGCGATGGACACCGTGACCGAAAGCGGGATGGCGATCGCGATGGCCCGCCACGGCGGCCTCGGTGTGCTCCACCGAAACATGAACATCGACGAGATGGTCGAGGAGATCGAACGCGTCAAAAGCGCCGACGAACTCATTATCCCCCTCGACTCGGTCGTCACCGCCGATCCCGAGATGAGCGTCCGTGAGGCAGACGAACGGATGGCCCGCAACGGTGTCGGTGGCGCACCCGTCGTCAACACCCGCGGCGAGGTGCTCGGGATTATCTCGAGTACCGACATCCGGCCCCACCTCGAGGTCAACGAGGAGGACCCGGTCACCGCGGCGATGACCGACGAGGTCGTCACGGCACCCGAAGATATCGATCCCCGGGAGGCGTTCGACCTCATGTACGAGCACAAGATCGAGCGCGTGCCGGTCGTCGACGACGAGAACCTGCTGGTCGGGCTCGTGACGATGCAGGGCATCCTCCAACGGCGTGAGTACAAAGAAGCCGTCCGTGATGAAGACGGTCGACTGCGCTGTGGGGTCGCCGTCAGTCCCTTCGAACAGGACCGGGCTGAGGCGGCTGATGAGGCTGGTGCGGACGTGCTGTTTATCGACACCGCCCACGCGCACAACCTGAACGTCATCGACGGCGCTCGAGAGATCAAAGAGGCAGTCGACGCAGACGTCGTCGTCGGCAACGTCGGGACCCGCGAGGCAGCGGAGGATCTCGTTGGCTTCGCGGACGGAATCAAAGTCGGCATCGGCCCCGGGTCGATCTGTACGACGCGTGTCGTCTCGGGTGCCGGGATGCCTCAGATCACCGCCGTCGCACAGGTCGCAGACGTCGCGAGCGAACACGACATTCCCGTGATCGCCGACGGCGGCATTCGCTACTCCGGCGATGCGATCAAGGCGGTTGCCGCTGGCGCAGACGCGGTCATGCTCGGCTCGTACTTCGCTGGCACCGACGAGGCACCCGGCCGCGTCGTCACGATGAACGGGAAGAAGTACAAACAGTACCGCGGCATGGGAAGCGTCGGCGCGATGAAATCAGGCGACAGCGACCGATATCTCAAGGACGAACCCGACGAGGACGACGAGTACGTGCCGGAAGGTGTCGAGGCTGCGACGCCGTACAAAGGCACGCTCAAATCCGAACTCCACCAGCTCGCCGGTGGGATGCAGTCCGGGATGGGGTACGTCGGTGCCGAGACGATCCCCGCGTTCAAAGAGCGCTCGGAGTTCGTCCGCGTCTCCTCGGCCGGCCAGGCAGAGAGCCACGCTCACGACGTCGTCATCACCGACGAAGCGCCGAACTACTCGCCCGACAACAGCTAATCACGCCCCGGTTTGAGTGCCGTCCGCCGGATCTTGCCAGTGGTCGTCGTCGGGAGTTCGTCACGGAACTCGATTTCGCGCGGATACTCGTAGGCCGCCAGCCGATCGCGAACGAACTCGCGAAGTTCGGCCCGTAACTCGTCGGTTGCAGACGCTTCCGATGCGGGTTCGACGGCTGCTTTAATTATCTCACCACGTCGCTCGTCAGGGACACCCACGACACCGACCTGTGCGACGGCCTCGTGGGAGAGCAAAGTTTCCTCGACTTCTCGCGGCGCGACGCGATACCCGCTCGTGATGATGAGGTCGTCGTCTCGAGACCGAAACCAGAGATATCCCTCCTCGTCTCGTTCGGCGAGGTCGCCGGTTCGATGCCAGCGGTCGCCGTCCGGGCCGTCGGAGAGCGTTACTGCATCCGTCTTCGCCGGCTCGTTCCAGTACGACTCGAAAATCACGGGATCGTCACCGCGGCGCACCGCGATTTCACCGACCGCACCCGGGTCGACCCGCTCGCCGGTTTCTGGATCGAGCACCGCGACGTCGTGGCCGGGCACTGGCTTCCCCATACTCCCCGGTTTCGCCGGGAACCACTGCCGGCAGTTCGTGACGAGCAGGTTCGCCTCCGTCTGCCCGTAGAGTTCGTTGACGACAACGCCCTCGAGCGTCTCGTCGGCCCACTCGAGGATTTCCGGGGTGAGCGGTTCGCCGCCGGAACAGATCGATTCGAGCGAGAGGTCATAGCGGCTGGTCGGCTCCTCGACGTCCATCAGCATCCGGATCGCGGTCGGCGGGAGGAAGGCGTTCGTCACGGCTTCGGTCGCCATGAGTTCGAACGCGCGCTCGGCGTCGAACGACCCCATCGGGTAGCCGACGACCGGTTGGCCGTAATGCCAGGCGGGAAAGACAAGATCGCCGAGTGCGCCGATCCAGGCCCAGTCGGCGGGCGTCCAGTAGACGCCGTCGCGCACGTCGTGCTCGAAGTAGAGCTGAAACGCCGGACAGTGGCCGAGCCAGACGCCGTGAGAGTGGAGGACGCCTTTGGGCTCGCCGGTGCTGCCGCTCGTATACATAATAATCGCGGACGTGTCAACGTCGGTGTCGGCAGGCTCGAGCGCCGTCGCCGTCCAGTCGACCGCGGCGTCGAACGGCTCCACGGAGACCCCGTCGGTTCGCTGCTGGACGACAGTCTCGGAACTCGTGTCGTCGACCACGAGAACGGACTCGAGCGCCGGGCAGTCGGGGGCGACCTCGCGGATCGTCTCGCGCTGGCTGGCATCGACGACGGCCACGCGGGCGGCGCTGTCAGTCAGCCGATAGCGGAGCGCATCGTCGCCGAACAACACCGACAGGGGAAGCGAGATCGCTCCTAGCTTCCAGCAGGCGAGATGAGTGAGTACGTTCGCCGGCTTTTGCGGGACGACGACGGCGACACGGTCGCCGTGTTCGATGCCACGTGCCTCGAGTGCGTTTGCGACGGCGTTCGACCGAGCGTCGAGGTCGTCGAACGTGTACGTCGTCCGCGCGCCGTCGTCGGACACCTGCACCAGCGCAGGCTGGTCGCCGTCGTGTTTGCCGACCAGATCAACGGCTGCGTTGAAGCCGTCGGGAACGTCCCACGAAAACGACTCGCGTGCGTCCGCGTGCGTCTCCCCATCAACTGTGACGTAGTACGACATACCATGATGTTTGTCGACATGTCACAAGAAAGAACCGGCGTCATCAGCCACACAGGTCAGCAGTGAACCGGACCGAACGTGACCTCGAGTTACAGTTCGACGCTCGGCGTGGAGAACGCACCTTCGTCGGTTTCGGGATCGTACTCTTCTAAGGCGGCCCGAACGAGTTCGAACACGCCGCGTTTGCTCCAGCGTGCGGTGTTGATATTGAGGTCGTAGAACTCGCGTTCGTCGATATCGATCTCGTAGTAGGACTTGTATCGGCCGGCTTCGCTGACCTCTCGGACGCGCATCTCGGCTTCGGTTTCGATGCGGTCTTCGATACGGGCGAGTCGGACGTCTTCAGGGGCATCCAGCCAGATCCGAAGGTCAGCACGCTCACCGGCGAGCCAGCCAGCAAGCCGGGACTCGAGGATAAACGGCTTGTTCGCCATCCCCCACTCTTCGGCGATCGACTGGAGGCGCTGGTCGATCGCCCGATCGATCTCGTCGGATTCGTCCGCCTTTGCCGTCAGTTGATTGAGTGTCATCTCCTGTTCGTCCGCGATCTCGCGGAAGATGTCGCCCCCGGAGACGTACGGACAGCCCATTGCTTCGGCCAACTGGGTACACAGTGTCGTTGCTCCACATCCCGGCGGTCCGGAGACGGTAATGAAGAGTGTCGTGTCGATCTCGGCCGACGGAGCATCCGTGGACATACACGAATACTCACCGTTCAGTGTAAAAAGATATCCGGCTGTCGCCGCGTGCGAGGCTCGACACCGATCGATGTGTCATCACGACATCGACGGTCGGGAACGTGCGTTGTGCGTTCGAACGCCCCCGTCAGAAAAACGGCCAGCGCCGCGTGTCGAAGTCGATATCCACGTGCTCGAGATGTGGATCGTCGGCCAACGCGGCGACGACGTCCCGTTGGGAGTCGGCGTCGCTGGTGCTGACTAGCGTCATCTGGCCGTTGTAGCGACTCTCGTCGTCGTCTCGCCACTCGAGTTCGAGTTTGGCGCGTCGAAAGCGCGTGCCTTCGACGAGTCGGATCGACTCGAGGGCCTCGAGCGGAACGGCGAAGTTCTCCTCGGCGAGTTCTTCGAGTTCCTCGAGTCGGCTGTCGTCGACGATGGCCCGGTCTCGTTCGCCCATATCGGCTCGCAACAGCATCGACCGGTAGGACTGGCCGACGTAACACCAGACCAGTCGCTGGTCAGTGAGGACCAGCTCCCAGAACTCGATGGAGTTCGGGCGCTGGCGGATCCATCGCGTGAATCGGGCGAGCGGTTGTTCGGGCTGTACCATCATCGTTCGAAGAGCGCGTGGAGGTCGGCCGGAACCTCACGTTCTGCACTTGTCATGCGCTGTGCAACGAGCGAGACGGCGATGAACACGGTCATCGAGACCAGCAGCGAGATCGCTTCCGCGGGAACCTCGGGCGGGTATGGGTAGATCGACATCACTGCTTCGTTGAGCCACTCGGTTCCGGTGATCGTTGCGGCTTCCGGAATGACGTTGTAGACGATGTTGAACAGCATCCCGACAACGAGCGCGGCGATCGCGCCCCACTTCGAGGCCCCCTTCCAGTTCAGTCCTAACACCACCACTGGAACGAACGCCGCGGCGAAAAAGCCCCAGCTGATCGCGCCGAGGATGCCGACCAGCGCTTGCGAGTAGAAGACGACGATCGTCGAGAGGATCGTCAGTCCGGCAAGTGCACCCTGGGTGACGCGGAGTTCGGTCTGATCGTCCGTGATCGGTCGGCCGAGCGCCCGCGGAATGTCGCGCGAGATCGCCGCCGCACCGATGTTGAGAAAGGAGTCACTTGTCGACATGATCGCCGCCAGCAACGCGGCGAGAATCAGGCCAGCGATGATGCTTCCCGTGTGGTCGAGGACGAAAACGGGGCCGACTTCACTCGCACTGAACGTCTCCGAAATCTCGCCAGCTTCGACCATCGCCCGCATCGAGAGTCCTGCTCCGAATGCGATCAGACTCGAGATGGCGTAGGAGATGGCCGCGATCGGCGCTCCCCATTTCAGGATGGTCATATCACGGCTCATGTAGAACTTCGTGATGAGGTGGGGCTGGCCGGCGGCACCAACAGCGAAGAGGACCCACCAGGCGATGCCGACGAGGACGGCGGTTTCAGCGCCACCCAGCGTTCCGAACGGCGAGACGAGGTTCGGGTCCGCGCTCGCGAGGTTTCGCGAGATGTTCTCCATGCCACCACCGAACGACAGCGCGTAGGCGAAGACGAATCCAGCGCCGATGATCATCGTGATGGCCTGCAGGAAGTCGGTCCAGACACCCGCAATCATGCCGCCGAGCATGCTGTACAGCAACAGGATTAACGCGCCGCCCAACAGTCCCCAGATAAGCGGGATACCGAAGATTGCCCGCATGACGAACTGGAGTGCTGCCAGATTAACTGCGAGGTATGCGACCACACCGAGGGCGACGGCGAGACCGGTCAGGCCCCGGACCCACTCGCTCTCGTAGCGGACGTACGTCGCATCGGCAAGCGTTAACACGTTCCGGATGTCGGCAATCAAACGCATCCGCTTGGCGAGGACGATCCATGTCAGCAGGAAGCCAAGCGGTGCAGTAAAGAAGATCCACAGCGCCGTCGTCCCGAACGAGTAGACGAGTTCGGGGCCGCCCACGAATCCGAAGCCCGACTGGATCACCGAGAACGCGGTCAACGCGAGCACCCACGTGCCGATGCTTTTACCCGTAATCAGGAAGTCGCTGGTCGACTCCGTCTGCATCCAGCCCCAGACCCCGATCAGCATCACGATGAACAGATACGCTGCTCCGAAGGCGATGATAATCGGGTCATCGGCGACTGGAATCCCTTCCTGAAGTGGGAACGGAAGCAGAGAGAGGGAACTACTCATCGGTCACCTCACCACCGTCAGCGACTTCCGCGGTCCGTTTCGGCTGCTTCGGGGCCAGCGGAAACGACTCGCGTCGCTGCTCTTCTCGAGCCGACTCGATGATATCGTCGACGATCTCCTCGCTGGCGATCCGATCGAAGATTATCGAGTAATAGACCGCAGCCGTAAGCGGCAATAGCCAGATGAACACGAAGTAAATCAGCGTGGGAGTCGGAATGCCGAGAACGTAGCTGTATTCGGTAACGGTCGGGTCCCACGTCAACCAGATCCCGCCCAAACCGAGCAGGAAAAACACTGCCAGTCCGCCGATCAGCCCCGTGTAGGGAGCCAGATCGGGGTCGCGGTCGCTTCGCTCGATCGTCGACGTCGCGATCACCGACAGGATGATCGCTCCGCCGATAAACGAGAACGTCCGATACCACCCGAGACTTGCCGTCACCAGTGCACCCACTGAGAGCACACCGATCAGGCTCATTGTAACGTTTCGTGCCATTGTTAGATCTCGTATCGAAGTCGTCTTGCGGTCGGCTTGCTCATGGATCGGGAACGACCTGCTCGAGAGCACTCACCCGAATTCAGGGACCAGTCGTGCCCTCTTTCGATGCCTCCCCATCGCTGCAGCGCTCTTGTCCGCCGCAATACTAGGTAACATGTTCGTTATGGATGAGAAGGTGACCGTTAACATGTCAACAACTGTCTCTCGAGAGTGAGATGGACTCCACTCTGACGGAAAACATCGTCAACGAAGTCCGCCAGCGTATATCCGGTCGAGAGACGCCGTTGTGTCGGTGTCAGGCCCGTTTGAGTTGAGACTCTCGCTCAGCACTGGCGACCAGAACAGCAACTCAAACACCACACGGCGAGTTGCTCGAGGCCCTGACGGCGACTAATCGAGTGTAAACGTGTTCTCACACGCCGTACAACTCATGCGGAAGGCACCCCCATCGACGAGTTCGAGGCTGTGGCCGACTTCCGCCTCGCAGTCCCGACAGTAGACCAGCGACTCGATCTCGTCCCAGTCGTGTTTCGCGCCGGGTGCGCCGAAGGCGAAGCCGACGACTCGCTCGTCGGAGTCGTTGTACCCCTGCTGGAACTCACCCGGTGCAAACCGGATGACATCACCCGCTTCGACGACCACCTCACCCGCTTCGGTGTCGAACGTGGCGACACCGTCTTCCACGTAAAAGACCTCCTCCTGATCGTGGTGGGTGTGGTATCCACCGGAGAACGCCTCGCCGGGCTCGAGTTCGAAGTAGTTCATCGCGAAGTCCGTCATGCCGAGCGCCTTCGAAATCGGCCGTCGAACCGAGTGGATTTCCATCGGGTTGGGTTCGACAGCAACATCATCGATCGTGACTTTCTCCATACCCACGTGTTACCCTACCACAGGATAAACCACACGATCCACCGTTCATCCCGAGATCCCGCGCCAGTGACTCGAGTCAGACGGACTGCTGTCGGCACGGCCCGCCGTCCGTACTCGGGACGACAGTCCGTCTCAGCCGACGAAGAGTAACGCCTACGTTCGTCCACCCCTGAACGTCGGTCGTGAACCGTCGGAGGGTACTTCAGGTCGCCGGGGTAGCCGCGACCACAGGGCTTGCTGGCTGTATCGACGGCGTCCGGGAGCACTTCGGTCTCCAAGGGATTATTCCCCTCGAGATCCACAGCGAAGCCGATCGGACATACAATCTCCATCTCGAGGCCTACGAGCGCGAGGCCAGACGGAAGAGCTACGAGCAGAGTATCAGCGTGTCGCCGGGCGAGACGGTTGGAGCGCCGAACCTCAACAAAACCGACCAGAGCTTTCGGATCGCCAGAATCGAAGGCGAAGAGCAAGCGGAGGTACAGGAGGTCTCGCTGACGGAAGCCACCACACTCGTGACGATTATGCTCTACGACGACGAGTTCGTCGTCGAGGTCAGGGAGAACGAGTCGGACGACGCGACAAACGAGACGGTAACGACCGACGTTGAGGGGGACGCCGAGACGAACGACACGGAGACGACCGACACAGACTGACAGGCGTCCGTCTCAGCTGCCGACATGATCGACACAGCGACAGCCCCGGCGAGGTCCGCCTACGGATACGGGTGAAACGCCCGCTCGAGACGCGGCTCGAAGCCGAGGTCCTCGGGTACCGTTCGTGCCCGGTCGGCGAAAAACGGTGCCGTCGTAAACAGTGGCTGTGCGCCGGGGACGACGACTCGAACCGCCTCGAAGCCGACCGACTCGACGTCTCGAGTCGTGAGTCGGGCCGCATACGGCGTCAACCCGACGGCAGTCGTCCGCGAGACGAGTGCCTCGAGTGCGTCCGCGCCCGACGGCACCGGATCGGGGCCGACGCTGGCTGCGGGGATCGATTGCTCGACGTCGACGAACCGTCGGACGACATCGGGGAACGCGGCGTACTCTCCGATCGCCCCTGACGCCTCGGCGGCCTCGTCAGGCCCCAGGTTCCGCAGTTCCATCCAGTTTTGTAGCGCTTCCTCGAGTGCCGACCGTGCGGCGGCCGTAGCGTCGAGGGCGGCCGCGGAGCCGACGGCGAACGCCGGCCAGTCGTCGTCACCCGGCTCGACGTCGCCCGCTAGCGTCTCCGGGGTGCGATGCACGGCGACGGCGACGACGGGGATGTCGGCGTCCTGCGTGACGAGCAGCGGCGTCACCGACAGTCCCTCGCTTCGGGCCCGGCGCTCGAGCGTGTCGAAGCCGTCGTCGTCGACGGCAAGCCCGAGCGGTTCGAACGTCGAGTACCACGCGAGCATCGTTGCATCACGCTCGATGACCTCCGTCAGCCCCGAGCGAAGGGCGTCGACCGTCGAGGAGCCGAGTCCAAGTCCAGTCGTGATCGACGGCACGAGCGCCTCGCCGGGCTGGGGGAACTGGACCGCCGCCGCAGGCAGGTGGACGGACTCTCCGGTCACGAGGTTCTCGCCGGGTACCCATCGGTTGGTCTCGCTCGAGTCGTAGGCGGGTGCGCCGGCCGGGCGGACGAGATCAGTGGGAGAGACGACGGCGTCCAGTTCGTCCTCGCTGGCGTGGACGAAGTCGTCGTCGCGGTAGACGCCGGCACAGTAGCGCTCGAGGCCTTCACCGACGGCTTTCATCAACGCTGCGTTCCAGTCGTCTGCGACGCCGGCCGCCTGCGTCGGCGCACTGGCGTCGCTAAAGCCCGACGTATCGGCCGTCGTTGCCAGATAGTACGGCGCGGGGAACGACTCGATTTCGCCGATGCTTTGGACGATACCGACGCGGTCGTCGATCGTCGCTTCGGCGTGTTCGACGGCTGCGTCGAGGGAAAGCGAGTCATCATCGCGCTCGAGAGTGCGCGTTCGTGGCTCGTCCTGGCAGTCACAGCCCGGCACCGGGAGGAATCGCCGTCTGGTGTGGGGGAGTTCGACCGTCTGTCCGATTACCGACCCCTCCTCGCCCGAGAGCACACGGACACACTCTCGGCCGGCCATCGCTCCCGCGAGCCTGACGGCGCTGCGATCGGCCCGTGGGCGGTCGCTCGTCGCCCCCTCCTCGAGCAACGACGCGACACGCTGTCGAAGGCAGTCGAAACAGCCCGTTTGGGGCGCAAACCCCGAAATCGCTGCGTCGACGTCGGCGAGCGGATAGCCGCCGACACCGCCGATTTCGACGGCGATCCACGGGGTATTGCCCACTCGCGCAGCCTCGCTCGCTCGAGCGAACGTCTCCGAGCCGGCGACGTCGCTGACGATGGCGAATCTGGCCGCTGCGAGGTCGTCCGGATCGGCGTCTTCGACGGCGATGTCGACGTCTCCGAGCGCGGCGACGACGGCCGCACGAACCGGGTCGTCACCGACGACGTGAATATCCATACCAATACGGTCACACGCCGGCATCAAAAACACCCCGTTCACGTGGGGCCACAGACAGGATCGGCCGAGCACCAACGGCGGCCGACACCTGCAAGCACCTGCCGTTTCCCGACGGCAGCCGTCGGAACGAGTACGATGAGTGGAACCCAAAATCGAACGGAGCTGTTGATACTGCCGGACAGAACGACGTGAAGATCGGTCGCGCGAATTCGCGACCGACTTCGTATTGACTGCTGTCTGACAGTATGAAAAACGCGAGTACCGTCACGACGGTCGTCGACGCGCTCGTGGAGGTCGCAAACGGTCGGACGCGAAGCGGCCTCCTGTTACTCGGTGCGGCCGCCGCCTCCACCCGCATACCGGGACTCGGAACGGCAGCTTCGGTGGTGCTCCGAGTGGCCCGTCGAGGTCGCTAAACGAGTCCTCCACAGCCCGTCTCTGACGATTACGCCTCGTCTCGCAGTCGCGTGAGGACGTCCTCGGCGTTTTCGACGGCCTGGTCTTTCTTGGCCGGGTAGGCTTCGACCTTCGCACGGAACGTGATCCCATCACCCAGTCGGATGTCACCGCCGAAGGCGGCCTGCTTGTCCAGTCGCAAGAAGAGTTCGGTGTTCTCGGTGACTCGATCGTCGAGTTCGTCGATCAACCGATCGAACGACTCGAGGTCGGCGAGTCGGGCGAGGACGTGGCGGACGTCATCGGCGTTCTCGACGCGGGCCGAGAGGACGAGAATGCGGTCGCCGTAGTGGCCTTCGCTCTCGACGCGCTCGATATCGAACTCCTCGGGAAGGAAGGTTCGAAGCGCCTCCTCGACGCGTTTCTCGTCCTCGGTGGCGTAACAGAACGTGCGTAAATCGACGTAGTGAAGCGGGATCTGTGGCATCTGTGTGAGACGGTCGCGGTTCGAGTGGGCAGGGGCACAGTGGCCCCGGGAACTCGGTTATTCTTCGTCTTCGTCTTCGTCGGCGTCGGCTGCCTCGAGGGCATCCTCGGGAACGCCGGCTTCCTGTCCGTCCTCGAAGCTGATGGTGTAGGTGACGTCACCGAACATCGACTCCATCGCTTGCGTGATGGTGCCGGTCTCTCCATCGAACTCGCTGTGCTCGTCGTGTAAGACGACTTGGTCGTCTTCCTCGAAGCTCATAGCCGATGATTCCCCACCACAGCGTAAAAAGGGACTGATTCGCGGCAAGGGCCTCTCGAGCGGACTGATCGGTCGTCGTTACAAGCCACCACTCGAGGCCGCGCGCCGCTTGCGCCACCACTCGTAGCCGACGCCGACGGCGACGGCAATCGCATAACAGCCGCCGAGAAACGGCACCCAGTAGAGCCAGAACTCAAAGCGCGGCGCGATGGCGTTGCCGACTGCCGTGCCGATCGTATACACCAGATAGCCCGGCAGCGCGAGCGGCGAGTACAGCGCCGTCGAAAGCCAGCCCAGCGCGAACGGGACGACGAGCACCAGAGAGGTCACGACCGTGGCAGGACTCGAGACGGCCCGTCGAAGGAGGCCAGTCATCGTTCCACCTCGGCCGAAAGCACGCCATGCAGCGCGAGCACGTGTGCGGTTGCCAGCCGTGTCAGTTCGACTTTCGTCTCCCAATCGAGCAGGAACTCGGTCGTCTCGAAGAGATACGTCTGTGCCTCGAGATCACGGGCGGCCTTCTGAAAGAGCAACGAGCCCGAAAACGACGTCTCGCGGGCGGTAAACCGATGGAACGGCAGGTACCACGGCACGCCGTCGTCGGTGAGCGCGTCGGCGAGTGCGTCGCCGTGGGCGTTTGGCGAGTGAAAGATCGCTTGTCCGACGTACTCCCGGTGCAAGCCGTAGATCCCGAGCGATCGGTGGAGATCGAGAACGACATCGGGGTCGTGGCGTTCAACGGCGGCCCAGATGCCGCGAGCGAGGTCACTCACCGGCTCGCGGTCGGCCGGGAAGTGACGGTTCAGGTCGCCGTCGATCCCTTCGCGCTCGTCGTGCTCGACGGCCACGCGGTCGGTCTCGGGAACGACGACGAGCGTCCCCGCGTCGGGATACCAGTCGGTCGCTTCGCGGGCGACGTGGATTCCACTTCGTTCATCGCCGTGGACGCCACCGAACACCATCGCCGTGGGGCCGTCCTGTGGCGCGTCGATTTCGTACAGCGGCGTCTCGTGGGTGGTCCCGGGGAGAAGCGTCGCTGTCGTCCGCCGGGGTTCGCCCACCTCACCGGGTTCGCGGGCCGCTGCAAGCGAGTGCGTCTCCGTCGACGGCTGACTCACGACACCCGCTGTAACCGTCCCCGCAAGCACACCGCCGGCAGCCAGAAGCGTCCGACGTCTCATCGGCGAACACAACGGTCGCCCCCCTAAAGCGAGTTGCTATCGGCGACTCGCGTGTCTCGTGACTGTCATGGCTCGAGTGCAACGGCTGTCGGGCCGTCCCATCGGAGGCGAAACCAAGCGAGTCGTTCGGACGCACCTGAGCCGGGCCAAAAACCGAGTTACCGCATATTGTCGAGTGCAACAACGGTATCGGACATGAGCCACGCCTCCTCGCTCGAGGCGTCTTCGATACTGAGTGCGTAAAACGACTCGCGGCCGTCGTCGACGGTGATTCGATAGCTATGACTCTGCAACGAGTCGGGTTGTACGGGCGTGTTCGATTCGGCGGAGACCACAGCAGCACTCAGGAATCACCGTGTATAACTGGCTCGGTCCCGGATTCCCGACGGCTCGGACGAAACCGACGCCCGCTCGACTCCGGGACAGGAGCGGACTCGAGAACCGACTTACGGCTCGTCCTCGAGGTTCAGCGCATCGAAGAACCGGCGGGTGAGACGACCGCCGACGAACCTGAGCAGGACGTCTGCGTCGTCCGCCTCGTCGGCGAACAGGCCGAGTTCGATCCGTCCGCCAGCCATATCGTGATGCCCCCCGACCTGTCCGAGTTCGTCGAAGCCGGTTTTCAGCGTCTCGCCGATATGGATCCGCGGATCGATCGACCGCGCGCTCAGTCGGATCGCATCGCCGATGATGCCGTAGACGAGCACCGTATCCACTCCCTCGAGGTTCAACAGGTAGTCCGCGGCCTGCGGGAGCGCGTCGGTCTCGGTGGTCTTGCCGACGTTGGCCACCAGCGAGGACCCCCGTCGTTCGCGGGAGGCGATCGCCTGTCCGATCGCATCGATCGTCCCGGGTGAGAACGCACTGCCGTACAACTGTTCGAGCGTCTCGAGATCTGCGTCCGGGTAGACCGCAAGCGCGGCCTCGTACTCCCGTCTGGTGGGGTCCCGAACGAAATCGAGTCGCTCGCGATGCAGCGCAAAGAGCAGTGCCGAGGCAAGTCGCGTCGTCAGTTCGACCTCGAGGTCGTCGAGATACTCGACGAAGATCGTCGCCGTCGCCCCGATACTGCTCCGAACGTCCTCGAACGTGGCTCCAACTGACGCCGCCGGATGATGGTCGACGATAATATCGGGTGTGATCTGTGCGGACAGTTCGGTGTTTCCACCCGGTTGAGAGTGGTCGACGAATCCGATGCGCTCGTAGGCCTCGACGTCGGTGTGCTCGATCGACTCGAGTGAGATCTCGAGCATGTTGACGAACGCACGGTTTTGTTGATGCGAGATCTCGCCACCGTAGGTGATCGTCACCTCGTCGACGTCGTGATCGCTCGCGATCGCCTCCAGGGCCAGCGCGCTGGCGAGACAGTCGGGGTCCGGACTGTCGTGACAGACGATCACCAGCGACTCAGTCGTCTCGAGGACGGACGAGAGCTCAGCCGCACGGGACATGAACCGCAATACGGGAGGGAGACGCTTGAATGCCGTGTCGGAACGCACGTCAAGAGAGACGGTAACAGCGTATCCGTTCAACCGAAACGACCGGATTCAAAAACCAGAAACAGACAAGAGGAAAAGAGAGAAGCCGCTCAGTCCGCGTTGGTTGGCGGACGCGCAGAGCGCGCCTCGTCGGAGCCGTCGGCGGGCGCGTTAACGAACATCGCGTGACCCATGATCGCGATCGCGACGACCGAACCGACTGGAACCGCTGCAGTCAACGACACACCGACAACCGTAAGCGCTGCGGTGATACCGAGCAGTGCGACTGGGATGAGGCCAAGAACAATGTCGTAATATCCAGTCATAATCTATCCTATACTATGGGAAATAGGCATATAAGTGTTTCCCATAATCGCTCTATACTGGACTTATTTCTAACTCGTATTTGAGGCAGTGAATTCTCATAACTTATGGCGAAGATTTGTGTCCGCCCCAATACGAAGTAATTATCCGCAACGTCGATGAATCCTCTTCAGAAAAAGGATACTATTCCAGTCTTTCATGTTAATAATCGCATTACTGCGATACGATAGCGAACACGCCGAGAGAAAAACAAACAGTTAACATATATAATGGTCGTTCAAATAGTTCCATTCAGCGCCAGTAAATGTGTATCCGAGCAATGATACATCACGGGACGAACCACCTCTCGGAACCATATACACAGTTACGGCGCGCGACGGAGCACCGCCGTGTAGCCGACACGCCAGCCGACCAGTAGCAGGAATCCGAACCCCGTGATCACGAGCGGGAACGGCCACGCTGCCGTCGCACCGAACACCGACTGACGAAGCAACAAACCGACGTTTGCCGCGCCGAGCCATGTGATCGTCGTCAGCCGCGCAATTCGAGTCACCGACGACGTGGCTGGGCGCGTATAGAGCCCCGCGATGGCTGCCACGACGAGCCACCCGATGACGAACGGCGCGATCGCCTCGAGCGAGGCGACGGGTTGTGTCAGCGGGTTCACGTTGTGGCTGAGCTGGCCAACGACCACGAGCCCCGCGAGCAGCACGATGTCTCCAACGCCGAGCAAGAGTGTCTCCCGGTCGATCCCCTGTGAGCGATCGTCCGTTCGAACTGCTGAGTCCATATCTGTACCGTACGACTGCATCCCTATTGCGTTCCCGATTCGACCGGCAGTGGGTCGTCGGAGACGACTTGACAAGACGCCCGACGATGGAGTCGGCGAGCGCCGTCCAACGGGCAGTGTTGCCGTATAAGAGCTCCCTCGCACAGTCACCCACTCGAGAAACGGGCATGGCAGAATTACCCACGGTATCAATGGCCACGCTCGAGACCCTGTCAGAAGAAGAACTGATAAAGGATGAAGACAAAGACGCGAACAATGGCTGTGGCCGACGATCATCACGCGGGCTGTGATGGCTGTGGTCGATCGGTTCCCCTTGAGGACCTCACCGCAGTGACGATGCCGGACGGTGAGCGCGTCGCCTGCTGTCCTCGCTGTGAGCCACACGCCCGCGAGGCCGCCCGAAAGTGCTCGTCGCTCGATCAGCGCCGCGGAACCTGTGATGGCTGTACCAGCACCGTTCTCGAGGCCGAACTCGAGGACGTGGTGTTGAGCGACGGCACGGTCGTCGCATGCTGTCCCACCTGTGTAACGAAGGTGCCCGACACCGACGCCGAGACGACGGTGACTGAATCACAGGGCGACACGAAGCAGTCGCCGACCGACGAGGAACGCGTCGACACCGAGCCTGAGAGCGACGAGACCGCCCTGTGTACGCAGTGCAACGAGTGGACCAGCGCCGAACCGTTCCGCGTGACGACCATCGACGGCCGCACTGAGCGACTGTGTCCACCCTGTAAGGACAGCGCCGAGCGCGACGGAATCATCAAAGACGTCGACATCCGGAAAACCAGAGCGCGCGAGGTACTCGGCGTCGATCCGGGCGCAACCAACGACCAACTCCGAACCGCGTTCCACACGCAGGTCAAACGCGCCCACCCCGACCAGCAAAGCGGGAGCAAATCGGCGTTTCAACTCGTCAGAGACGCCTACGAACGGCTTCGAGAAGACGCCTGAGTTAGACGCCGTTGCCAACCGTGGTCTCATCGCGGTGGACGTAGCCGATCGTGGCCGGGTCGAAGGCGTACGTCGATCCACATTTTGCACACGACGCTGTCAGTAGCTTGCCGTGTCTCGAGCGCATCCAGAGTTTCGTCTGATCCTGCTCGATCTCGAGTGTCACCGGATGGCCACAGTCAGGGACCGTACACGGAAACCGAATGTACCAGTTCGGGACCGACAGCGCGCCGAGTGGCGCGAGCGCGCTCCGGAGCCGGCTCAACAGGTTGAAGATCGTCACCGACGGGTCTTGCCGGTTGATCTGGACGCCGTCGACGTCATCGACGAATCCGCCGCGGTGGCGTTCGTGGTCGTACAGCGGGAGCACGGGAATCCCCTTGGCGACAGCGTAGCCGATCTCCTGATTGATCCACTGGCTGTCAGCCGACGCCGCCGTCAACACCGCTACGACGACATCGCTGTTGGCGAGTCGTCCCTCGAGACGCTTTCGAGTTCGCCCGGATTCGATTGCCTCGAACGTGATATGGACGCCGAACGGGAAGTTCTTGACCGTCGAGAACAGCTCCTGAACGAGTTCGAGGTCAGCCGGTGCGTGTGAGACGTAGATCTGTTCTCTGGTCATTCGGCTCTACACCGATTGGTGGGTGCGACCGCATTAATCTATCTATCGTTGGCACTGAAAACCACACCGGCCACGTCGCACGATAGCCTCTCATACGGACTGCTGTCGGCACGGACCGCCGATCACCGACCCTGCTGGTGGTGATTGGCGGGACATCGGTATCGCAGTCCGTCTCAGCCGTCACTCTCGGTCCGTCTGGTCTCGAGCACTCGTTGTGAGAACTCCACGTCGTCGACCTCGAGGCCGAGCCCATCGAACCACGCTCGCTCGACGTGCCAGTGGCCGCGGACCGTGCCGTCGGTGGTCGTCGACGTCGCCTCGAGCCGGCCCGGTGTCCACCCGTGCTCGTTGGCGATATCGAGCAGCGTCCGAACGACAGCACCGACTTCGTCGCTGCCGACACCCGGTGTCTCGGTGACGGTTTCGTACTCGAGTGCGAAACCAGTCCCGTCCGGGAGGTCGGCGACCGAGTCGCGTTCGTCGACGGCGTCGTTACGGTCAGAGAGCAGCGTACACTCCGTCACATAGATGCCGTGGCTCATGAGTCGGTTCTCGAGTGCGATGTCGATGGGCCGATGGTCCGTCATGACGGGTGCTTCCACTCGCGAGGTGAAAAGGTGCCGGACGAAACGAGCGCGGATCGACTGAAACGAAACCGCAGGTCGCAGTCTTACAGCGGGGCGACGAGGTCCTCGAGCGCCGCCGTCGGATCGTCGGCTTTCGCGACGCCGCTTGCGAGCAAGACCCCTTCGGAGCCGAGGTCGCCGGCTGCGACCACGTCGTCGCCCGTACTGATGCCCGCGCCACAGAGCACGGAGACGTCCGCGTCGACGGCCTGGGCTGCCTCGACGGCGTCCTCGACGATGTCCGGATCGGCCTGACTGACCGGCGTCCCGGTGCCGATCAGTTCCGGTGGCTCGACGGCGACCGCGTCCGGGCCGAGCGCCGCCGCGGCACCGATCTGTGCCGGGTTGTTGGCGCAGACGACCGTCTCGAGGTCGGCCCGTTCGGCGGCCTCGACGGCACCGTCGACGTCGGCGAGTTTCAGTCGCTGCTCGGAGTGGTTGATGAGCGTTCCGACCGCGCCCGCCTCGGCGACGGTCTCGGCGAGCGTGTGTCCGGTGTTGCTGCCGTAGTCGATCGGATCGACGTGCTGGGCCCACGTTTCGGCACCCGTCTCGGCGACGCGCTCGAGGTGGGCCGCCTGCGGGGCGACGGCGACTCGGGCGTCAGTGGACTCGTTGACGTCGCGAACGGCTTCCGCGACGGCGACTGGATCACAGGGATACGTCTTCAAATTGACGAGGACGAACATATCAGCACAGCCATTCGCCCGAAAGAAATAGTTTGCGAGTCGGCGGAGTCAGCGGGCGCACACGTCCGCCGGCGACCTCAAACAGGTCGTCAGACAGACCGCTGTCCGTCTCAGTCCTTTCGTTTGACGACGTCACCGAGCGTGTAACTGCCAGTCGAGGAGCCACCCGACCACTCCGAGTCGTCTGCCGAGCCACTCTCAGCGTTCAAATTAACCTCGAGGAACTTCTCGAGTTTCGACTGGACGCGGTCGCTCGGCAGCGTATCGCCGCGTTCGATCTTCCGGATAAGGCTCGCCTTCTCGTTAAGTTCGTTCGCGAGGTCGGACTGGCTGAGCCCCTTGCTTTCGCGGGCGGTTCGAACGCGATCGTCGTAATCAGTCGCCAGCTCGTCCATGTCGTCGAACATATCCGAGCGTCGCTGGCTACTCGAGGAACTCGAACTCGCCGTCGAACTCGAGGAACTCGAGTCACCGCTGGAGCCCGAGGACGAACTCGAGGTCGAATACTTCGTCGAGCTACTGGTGCTCGAGGGTTGTTTGACTTCAGTGCCGAAATCGGTGCAGTTCGAACACACGTCTAACTTCGCACCCTCGACCTTGATAGTCTTCGGAGACGACGTCTCAGCGCCACACATCTCGCACTGGACCATACCCGACACTATATCGCGGCGAGTGATAAACCATGCGGGCGCTCCCGAACAAGGAGACGGCGGTTACTCGAGTGCCGACCAGGAGTAGACGAACCGCTGCAGTGCGGTCAGATGGCCGACGACCGCGAGGAAGACGAGCAGCCAGCCGATCAGCGTGAGCCCGCCGTAGGTTCCCGAGATCGGGTAGGCGAGAAAGCCGACGAGGCCGATGATCGCCAGCCGATCCGCACGGCCGACCAGCCCGCCGTAGACCCGGTCGAGGCCGACGGCCTGAGCCTGCGTCCCGAGATACGACGTCATCACGACACCCGTCACCGCGAGAAAGCCGAGGAAGTAGTCCCCGACACCCGCAGCCAGTCCGCCAATGACGACAATGTCTGCGTACCGGTCGAGAACGTGGTCGAGCAGGTCTCCGCCCGCCGAAGCGACGTTCTGTTCGCGGGCGAGTGCCCCGTCGACGATGTCGAGCCAACCATTGAGAAAGACGAGGGTCGCAGCCACGACGTACCAGACCGGGTCCGCACGGCCGCCCAGGAAGAACGCGGCGGCGGCCAGAATCGCCATTCCAAACGCCAAGAGACTGACCCCATCAGGGCTCATCCCGACGCGGTCGAACCCCTTGACGAACGGATCGAGAAATCGCGAGACGTACGGACGGAACTTATCGAGTGTCATGTCAGATACCCCATGAAGTCTACCTCGCCAGCGCTCGGTTCTCGGTCACCCGCCACGACCGCCTCGAGGGCGTCAGCAACTGCCTCGGGGTCACGATCGGTCGTGTCGATCTCGTAGACCGACTCGAGGCCGTGGGTCTCGACGGCTTCCGAGAGGACGACGTCGAGGGCCTCGCTTTCGGCGTTCTCGGCCGCTTTGGCTTCGGTTTCGCCGCGTTCGAGCAGGCGCTCCTCGAGCGTCTCGGGGGCACACCGGAGGACGGCAACCCGATCGGCGTCGAAGTGATGAGCGAGATGCGAGTCGATGACGGCGTCGTCCCGGCCCTCGAGCCACTCGGCAAGCGCCTCGAGGTCGGCGATCTTACTCCCGCGGTCGGCGTCGACCTCGGTGTAGAGGCCTTCCTCGTCGAGGACGCTGTTCAGGTGGATGACCTCGAGATCCGGCAGCGAGTCGTCGGCGGCGAATCGGGCGGCGAGGATGTCCGTCGCGGTCGTCTTCCCGGTTCCCGGGGTGCCGGTGACGGCGACTCTCACGTATCGGCCACCTCCGAATTGGTGTCGGTGTCGACATCGAGTTCGAGATCCGCGAGCACGGCGTTGAGCGTCTCGACGGCGCGGTCGGTTTCCTCGTCGGTGCCGCAGGTGATGCGGATACAGCCCGGAAGGCCGAAACTCGAGCAGTCGCGAACGATGACGCCACGCGCTTGCATTTCTTCGGCGACAGCCGTCGCGTCTCCGACGTCGACGAGCACGAAGTTGCCCTCGCTCTCCCAGACGTGGGCCTCGATCCCCTCGCGCATGGTGGTTCGGGACTCGAGGGTCGTCTCGACGGTGCGTTCGACGTGTTCCTCGTCGTCGATCGCGGCCAGTCCGGCCCGGCAGGCGAGTTCGCTCGCTGCAAAGGGAGTGTTCACGCGGGCGTAGGCGTCGGCCCACTCGTCTGGTACGACGGCGTAGCCGAGTCGGACGCCGGCCAGCCCGTAGGCCTTCGAGAACGTCCGCAAGACGGCCACGTCGTCGCGGGACTCGAACCCGTTTCGCCCCTCAGTCAGTGAGAGGGCGCTCTCGCCGTCGGCGAACTCGCCGTAGGCTTCGTCGACGACAACCAGCGTCTCCGCGTCGGTTTCGGCGGCGATCCGCTCGATTTCTGCGAGCGCCATGGTCGAGCCGGAGGGGTTGTGCGGGCTCGTGATCCAGACGATTCGGTCGCCGTCGTAGGCCTCGAGGACGGAGTCTGCGGTCTGTTCGAAGTCGGCCTCGCGCTCGAGGCTGTACTCCCGGACATCGCCGTGGTGAAACCGGGCACTCATGCCATAGTAGGCGAAGCCGGGTGTCGGAACGAGAATCGTGTCGTCAGGCTCGAGGGTGGCCCGGTGGAGGTAGTCGATGGCCCCGTCGCCGCCGTTTGCGAGCCAGACCTGCTCGTCGTCGACGGCCCAGCGCTCGGCGACGGCGGCGGTGAGGTCGGCGTGGGCAGCTTTCGGGTAGGAACTCACGCTCGAGGCGGCTTCACGGATCGCCACGGTCGCTGCCGGAGACGGACCGTGGGGGTTCTCGTTGGAGGCGAGTTTGATCAGTTCCGAGGGATCACACCCGAGTTCCCGGGCGACTTCCTCGATCCCTCGACCCGCCTCGTAGGCGACGTGATCGGACAGGTCTCGCGGTTTCATACGCCAATGCTGTTTACGACGGGTCTTAAGGGTGCTTACATATGGTCGGCGTGTCCGGGAGCGGCTGTCAGCGCTGCTGTCGCGGACGCTATAGTAGCCACTGACCGTCACTGTACACCTGATCGTACGACGGCTATGTGATTAGTGTGTGAATCGGTTCAGTTGTTACGATAATCCGCAACGAGCGCTGAAAACGGGTGGAGTCGATGCAGTGTCAAAAGATGGTAACGTTAGTCGGTCATTCGATCTGCGGTGCCGATTTCCCGACACGACCGCAGGACGGGTCGCGGTCGCGCCGGAACTGACGGACAGTATAGTAACAACTGCAACGATTTACATACTGATCGCACAGCCGTCGTGCGATCAGATGTGCAGTGACGGTCAGTGGCTACTATAGACCGCCTCACTCACTGACGAGTTGTGTCACGACTGGGACTTCGTTGGTGATGATGTCCAGCAGGGGTGAGGTGGACTCGACACGCTCGCGGAGTTTCTCGAGTTCCGCCTCGGATGCATCGGCGGTGACGTGTGCCGTGCAGGTGATGTTCTCGTAGCCGGGACGGACGTCCTCGGAGAGGCCGAGGAAGCCACGAAGGTCGACATCGCCTTCCAGTTCGAAACGAAGGTCATCGAGTTCGATGTCCATGGCTGCGGCGTTCGCAGCGTAGCCGACACTGAGACACGATCCGAGCGCGCCAAGCAGGAGTTCGACGGCGTTCGGTCCCGTGCGCTCGCCTAAAATCTGCTCGGGTTCATCGCCCTGCAGTGTGAACGCACGAGTGTGGATCGTCTCGCCCGCCTGATCGAACTCGTCGATCGTCGTCGTCGCCTTCAACGCGTCTTCCCACTCGGTCTCGGCCCGGAAGCTGAACATGCCGACGTCGGCGTCGTCGCTGATCGCTTCGACGGCCCCCTCGAGCGCGGTAACATCGACACCGTTGATGGTCGTCTTTTCAGTGGTTGCCATGCGACTCACCATCTCACGATACGACGAGCAGCAGCATAATCTAGCTAGACACACTCAGACACGCAGTCAGATCACCCCATTGAACGGAGTGGTCGGCTACGCCCGAAGCCGCTCGAGTCGCTCGAGGGAGTCGGCATCCGACGGGTCCTTGTCGTGACGAACGCCCTGAAATCTCGGGAACCGAAGCGCATACCCTGACGAGTACGTCGGCGACGTCTGGATCTCCTCGTAGCCGACTTCGAAGACGGTTTCGGGCGCGACGTCCACCTCCTGTCCGTTCTCAGCAGTGATATGGGGCTCGAGCAGGTCCGTCAGTTCCTCGAGTGTCTCGTCGGTGATCCCGGTCGCGACCTTGCCGACGGTTTCTAGCTCATCGCCCGCGCGCACGGCGAGTTCGAACGTGCCGAGGAACGTCGCGCGCCGGCCTTCGCCCCACTCGGCTCCCGTCACGATACAGTCGAGCGTCTCGACGTCGGGTTTGCGTTTGCGCCAGTGTTTGCCCCGTCGACCCGGCGAGTACGTCGAGTCGGGATCTTTGAGCATGATCCCCTCGTGGCCGGCCTCGAGCGCGTCATTGTCGATCAACTCGATCGTCTCGGGGTCGTCGGTATGCCAGCACAGAGAGAGGCCGTCGACGGCTGCTGGCTCTTGGTTTGGGTCGTCGGCGAGGAGAGCCTCGAGTCGCTCGTGGCGCGTCGTCAACGACTCGGCGAGCAGGTCGTCGCCGCCGGCGTGGAGACAGTCGAAGAAGACGGGTCGGACCTCGACGTCCTCCCGTGCCTTCGCGACGTCGTGTTTGCGTCGGAAGCGTTTGAGGACCTCCTGAAACGGCAGTGGCGCGCCGTCGTCGTCGACGGCGACGACCTCGCCGTCGAGAATCGCAGGTTCTGCGAGCGTTTCCTCGGCGAACTCGACGACTTCCGGTAAGGCGTCGGTGACATCCTCCATGTTCCGCGAGAAGACACGGGTTTCTGCCGCGTCTGTGCCGTTTGGATCGTGGTGCAACTGAACGCGAGCCCCGTCGTACTTCCACTCGACGGCCGCCTCGTCCCACTCCTCGAGCGCGTCCGTGACGGTTCCGGCCTGTGCGAGCATCGCCTGCACGGGTCGGCCGACCTCGAGGTCCATCGCATCCAGCCCCTCGAGACCGTCGTCACGGGCGACTCGAGCGACCTGCCCGTAGTCGTTCGACACCTGCAGCGCGCGCTCGACGCGTTCGCCTGGCACGTCGAAGGCCTCGCTGATGGCGTCGCGAACGGCGCCCTCGCCGACGCCGATCCGCATCTCAGAGAGGACGAGACGAGCGAGATACCGGGCTTCCACGCTTTCACAGCGGTTGAACAGGCCAAAGAGGAGATCGACTTTCGTGTCGTGACTGCCCGCCCCTTCGGCGGCGGCCAGCTCGGAGAGCGTCTCGAAGCCCTCACGGACGGTCAACGTCTCGCTCGCACCGCCCGCAGTGAACGCACCCAGCCCCTGCTGGCCGCCGAAGTCGTAGCCGGCCGCTACCTCACCGATCTCGCCGACTTCGGCGAGTCGTTCCTCGACGTCGTCGGCGCTGACGTTCGTCCCCGCGGCGCGGGCGATCGCCTCATAACAGGTGTTCGGGCCGATATCGAGCGTCCGCGACTGCCAAGCCGGAAATACCCGGCCCTGCACGAATCGGGCGACGATCTCGAGATCATCGCCTGCGTCCTCGAGCAACTCCCTGACGTGGGCGACGATCTCGAGGTCCGCGGATTCGGCGTCGATCGCAGCGACACGGTCGGCGAACGTGGCGAACTCCATCGGCGGAGAGTATCGCCGGGGGGAGTAAAACGGTTCTGAGAGCGGACGCTGGGGGTACGCTGGCGCTCGTCTGGAGGGACGGATTTAAAGCCGGTCGCGCCCGCAGGGGGAGGTATGCCAGAGGAGGAACTCGCAGCGCGGGTCGCGGACGTGCTGTCGGTCGACGACGAGGAGTTTCGCGAGCGAGCCGAGGCCGACGCCGAGGTGATCAAAGACGCCATCGACGACGGCGTCTTCGACAACCCACAGGCGATCATCGGCCTCGAGTACGAGTTTTACGCGATCAAACACGACGACGGGACGCTGCGGCGGGTGCCGCGTCGCCTCCTCGAACTCATCGGGTTCGAGAAGGAACTCGGCTTGCACAACGCGGAGATGACGACCAGCCCACAGCCGTTGAACGCCTACGGGCTACTCGCCCAGGAGTCGGAGGTCAAATCACGGCTACAGACGGCGCTCGACGTCACCCAATCCGAGCGCATGCGACTGGTCAGTGATGCACTCTGGACGATCCCGCCCGAAGGCGAGGACGCGACGACCTACCTCACCGACAGCATCGAACGGACGATCGCGGGCCCGGACGGGACCGACCAGCAGATCCGCATCGCGACCAACATGAGCGACTCCGCGCGCTATCACGCGATGGCAAACACCGACCGGGCCGACGTCGCCGGGATGCGTATCGACGCCCCACACGTCTCGCTCGAGGCCGACACGGTGATGCCCGAAAGCCTCATTACGTCGATCCAGCCCCATTATCAGGTGTCACACGCCCCCGACCTCCCGCGATACTTCAACTACGCGCTGCGCGTCGCCGGCCCCCTCCTCGCGCTCGGCGTCAACTCGCCGTTTTTCCCGGCCGATCTGTACGACGACGACGCGACGGCCGAAGACGTTCTCGAGGACGGGTGGATGGAACACCGGATCAGCGTCTTCGAGACCATGCTGAACGATCCTGCAACCGGCGAAGGCAAGGTTCGATTCCCCCGCGACCTCGGAACCGTCGAGGAGGCGATCGACCGAATCGCCGACGACGACACTATGGTCCCGATGCCAGTCACCGAGGGCGAACGGTTCGACGATCAGTTCCCCCACTTCCGGCGCAAACACGGCACCTACTGGCGATGGGTTCGGCCGGTGTTCGGCGGGCCAACCCGTTCGGCTGCCAACGCCCGCATCGAGTTTCGGCCGATTCCGGCCCAACCGACCGTCCGAGACTCCATCTCTTTCCTTGCCGCCTTTGCCGGCCTGATGGAGAGTCTCGTTCGCCTCGAGCACCCCGTCGTCGAACTCGACTGGGAACTCGCCCGAGAGAACTTCTATGCGGCGATGCGGGATGGCCTCGAGGCCGATCTGACGTGGATCACCAACGACGGCAAGGAGACGACCGACTGTCTCGACCTCTACGAGGACCTGCTAGCTCACGCCGAAGACGGCCTGATCAACCGCGGCCTCTCCGACGAGCAGGCTGCCAAGTATCTCTACCCGCTTCGGCGTCGGGTTCGACAGGGTGTGACGCCCGCCTCGTGGAAACACGAGCAGGTCAGTGACGCTGTCGCAGCCGGCACACCGCTCCCGGAGGCGATTGCGACCATGCAACGCCAGTACGTCAGCCGGCAAGAGGAGACGCTACTCGAGGGGAGTTTCGCCGACTGGATCGGCGACTGAACTGTTCTCCGGGTCGTTCAGGCAGGGAACAGCTGTCGTCCACGCGGAACGAATCCGAAGATACTTGCCTGACCAGCTGGTCAGTTATGATACTATTGACTGACCAGCCAGTCAGAACCGCGACGACCGACGAGCCCAGCGAGGTGCCCGCTACAGCGCGGTATACACTCTGTCGTCGACTGTTCGCAGTCGGCGTCGGCCGAACGGAGGGCAGCGTCGAATGACGGTTCGAGACCACGTCGATGCGATCTTCAAATCACCCGACGAACTCGACCTCACCTCCGGCGGCATCGCGAAGCCGCTGATCTACCTCTCGATTCCACTCATCATTACGAACCTCTTGCAGGTCACCTACAACCTCGCGGACACGTTCTGGCTCGGCCAGCACAGCACGACCTCGCTTGCGGCGATCAGCTTCGCGTTCCCGATGGTGTTTTTCCTCATCGCGCTCGCACTCGGCGTCTCGGTGGCGGGGAGCGTCCTCGTTGCCCAGTACACCGGTGCTGGCAGGGACGACGAAGCGACGTACGCCGCCTCACAGACGGTGATGTACGCTGTCATCGCCTCGCTTGCCCTCGGTGCCGTCGGCTACGTGTTCGCCGAAGACGTTATCGGGTTACTCGGTGCCTCCGACGACGTCGCGCCGCTGGTCACCGCCTACATGGAAGTCTACTCGCTCGGACTGGTCGCCGTCTTCGGCTTTTTCGTCTTCCTCGCGCTCATGCGGGGCTACGGCGACACCGTCACACCGATGCTCGTGATGTTCGGCTCCGTCGTGCTCAACATCATCCTCGATCCCTTCCTCATCTTCGGGTTCGAGGAGAACCCGCTGTTTGGCTATCTCGGACTGAGCGCTCTCGAGGCCGACCTGTACGCGCTCACCGGCTACACCGGCGCAGGGATCGAAGGCGCAGCGATCGCGACCGTCTTCTCCCGGGCGCTGGCGTTCGCCGTCGGCCTCGCGATCATGTTCCGTGGAACACACGGCGTCCGGATCGACATCTCGCAAATGCGCCCTGACCTCGAGTACGCGCGACGGCTCGTCGACATCGGGACGCCGGCGTCCGTCGAGGGGACGGCACGAGCGCTGTCGATCAATCTGTTGTTGGTCATCATCGCGATCTTTCCGGAGACGGTGGTCGCGGCGTTCGGGATCGGGACGCGGGTGTTTTCGGTCATCTTCCTCCCTGCGATCGCGTTCTCACAGGGGATCGAGACGATGACTGGCCAGAACATCGGTGCCGGAAACCGGGCGCGTGCCGAACGAACGAACCACTTTGGCGCGAAGATCATGCTGGTGGCGCTGACCGCACTCGGCGCAGTCGTCTTCCTCGCGGCCGCGCCGATCGTTTCGATTTTCACGACCGATCCCGCGGTCGTCGACGAGGGCGCAACCTTCCTCCGATACACCGCCCTAACGTTCGGCTTCATGGGCGTGATGCGCGCCTACAGTGGCGGCTTCCGCGGGGCCGGAAAAACCCTCATCGCCGCCGTGATCTCCGTTCTCACGTTGGGCGTGATCCGCTTCCCGCTCGCCTGGCTCGGCGCGGAGTATTTCGGCTCCGACGGCGTCTGGCTCGCCTTCGCCGTCTCGACCGTGATCGGCGGCGTGATTGCCTACGTCTGGTTCACCCGGGTGGAGTGGCTCGACGGCACGCTCACGGACACGGACGGGTCGCCCGGACCCGAAAGCGCCGGCGACACGGCAGGCGACACCGTCGGCGACGACTGAGCGCCGTCGTCCGACCCACGCTCTCACTCGAGCAGTCACCAACCGCGCCCCAACTCGAGACCGGACCCGGCGACGACGGGGCCGCAAGTCATTAAGTACCCACGCTCGAGAGAGTCGGTTATGGTAACGTTCCTCTCAGGGGGCACCGGAACGCCAAAGCTACTCGACGGTGCCGCCGCCGCGTTTTCGCCGGAGGAAACCACCGTCGTCGCCAACACGGGCGACGACATCGAACTCGGCGGGCTGTTCGTCTCGCCGGACGTCGACACGCTGCTCTTTCAGGGCGGTGGGGTGCTCGACCGCGAGACGTGGTGGGGAATCGACGGCGACACGCATCGAACCAACACGGCGCTCGCCGATATCGCCGCCGCAGCCGGACTGCCCGAGGGGCCGCAGTATCTCCCCGAGGACAAACAGACTGCCGGCCGCGAGATTTCGAACTGGCGGCGCTTTTCGGGCACGGCCGAGTTCATGACGATCGGTGACCGCGACCGCGCCGTCCACATCACGCGAACGAGCCTGCTCGATCAGGGGCTGACGCTGAGCGAGGCGACGGGACGACTCGCCGACGCCTTCGGCCTCGAGGTCGACCTGCTGCCGATGAGCGACGACCCCGTCGCGAGCCTCATCCACACCGAAGATGGACTGATGCACTTCCAGGAGTACTGGGTCGCCCACCGGGGCGAACCGTCTGTCGAGACCGTCGAGTTCCGTGGGTCGTCGACCGCAGAGCCCGCACCGGGCGTGCTCGATGCCCTCGAGGACACCGTCGTAGTCGGTCCCTCGAACCCCGTGACGAGTATCGGCCCGATGTTGACGCTGCCGGGTGTGCCCGACACGCTCAGCCAGTCGACAGTCGTCGCCGTTTCGCCGTTTCTCGGCGACGACGCCTTCTCCGGCCCCGCCGGCGACCTCATGGCGGCGGTCGACGCGGAACCGGGCACCGAAGGGCTCGCGACTGCCTACCCCTTTGCCGACGCGTTCGTCATCGACGAAACCGATGACGCCACGCTCGACCGGCCGACAGTCCAGACGGACATCCGCATCGACGCACCAGAAGACGCCGCACGGGTCTCACGGGCAATCAAGGACGCAATCGACCTCGTCGACTGACGCATGTTCAGTCCACCACTCGCACTCGCGAGTCTCAGCGGCGAAGCCGACGCCGACTGGGCCCGTGCCGGAGCCGACTACGCGGGCGCGGCGTTCCTCGGCGGCATCGCCATCGACGACGACTCGAGAGCGGCCGCCCGCGACCTCGTCGCCCGTGATCGCACCGAGTTCCTCCCCAACGATCCGCTCGCGTTCATCGACCGCGAACTCGCCGCCCTCGAGGACGTGCCCATCCAGCCCGCGTTCAACGTCCGGAGCGCGACGCCCGACCCGATCCCCGACGCGGCGCGGGTCTGCCGTGATCGGGACGCGTTGCTCGAGGTCAACGCCCACTGCAGACAGGACGAGCTGTGTGCCGTCGGCTGTGGCGAGATGCTGCTTCGAGATGCCGATCGACTCCGGGAGTACGTCACTCAGGCGGCCGAAACCGGCGCGACCGTCGGTGTGAAAGTTCGGGCGGAGGTCCCCGGGGTCGACCTGCCGGCGCTTGCACAGGGGCTCGAGGCCGCGGGCGCGGCGTTCGTCCACATCGACGCGATGGACAGCGAGTCGGTCGTCCGTGAGGTCGTCGACGCGACGGATCTCTTTGTCATCGCCAACAACGGCGTCCGTGACGCCGACACCGTCCGGGAGTACGTCGACTACGGTGCCGATGCGGTCAGCGTCGGTCGCCCCAGCGACAATCCGGACGTTTTAGCGCGCGTGCTCGCTGCCGTCGAGGAGGCGTACGGCCTCGAGTCGACACCGAGTCGGTAACGGCCAGCCCGAGAGACTCACCGAAAGGACAGTCCTTACATCACGCATCTCGTAGCGAATGCCATGCGAACGCCGGCGCAAAACGCGGAACTGGCACTCTTACTCGAGGTCGCAGGCACGCCCAAACCGGGCAATGTCGACCGCCACCGCGACCTCGAGGGTCTGCGATTCGAACACTTTCTCGCGGGAACAGTCGGTGCCCGCGACGGCCTCGAACTGGCCGAAAACGGCAGTGCGGTCGGACCAGCGTTCGAGCGCGCGATCGAAGGCATGGCCGAACAGGGTGGTGGAAACACCCAGTTCGGGGCGCTGCTGTTGCTCGTCCCGCTGGTCCGGGCCGCCCGAAACGACCTCTCACAGCCGATCGTCGAGGCCGTCTGCGAGGAGACCACCGTCGCCGACGCCGCTGGCTTCTACCGCGCGTTCGACCACGTCGACGTCTTCGTCGGCGAGCCACCCACGGAGATGGAACCGCTCGACGTCCGCCGCGGCAGCGACGCGATTCCCGCACTCGAGGACCGCAGCCTGACGCTGTTCGACGTGATGGACCACAGCGTGCCGGGCGACGACGTGGCTCGCGAGTGGCTAACCGGGTTCGAACGATCGTTTACCGCCGCCGAACGCCTCGCCGACGCCGACGGCCCGCTGACGGACCGCGCCGCGAGCGTCTTTCTCTCCTTGCTCGCCGACCGACCCGACACGCTCGTCGCGAACCGACGTGGCGAGGCCATCGCCAAAGAAGTGACCGAACGCGCGGGCGAGTTGGTCGAACGGAATGCCCTCGAGACCGACCGAGACGCCGTCGAGGCGTTCGCCGACGAACTCGTCGAGCGCGGGGTCAATCCCGGCACGACGGCAGACCTCACGGCGGCCGGGCTGTTCATCGCCCTCGAGCGCGAGGCGATTTCCGTATGAGCGCCGACCGTGGGCACGACGATGACGGCGAGACAGCCGACACCGCCGACTGGCCGGTCTCGCTGTCGGGCGTCACCGAATCCATCGTGACGACGCTCGGGCCGAACGGCCTGTGGAACGCCGCGCCGCTGGGGCTGTTCGCCGACGGCGACGGCGACGGACCCATCACCGCGCGAACGTGGGGGAAAACCCGTACTCGAGGCAACTTCCACCGACAGGGCGAGGGCTACGTCCAGTTCGTCGACGACCCCGTCGTTTTCGCCGACGCCGCACTCTCGATCGTCGAAGGCGAGGAGCCGATCCTCGAGTCCGCGAACGCGTGGACTCGAGTCACCGTCGAGTCGCTCGAGTCGGGCACCGACGACGGAACTGACTGGGAGCGGTGGGCGCTGCACCCCGTCGACGCCGAGATCCGCCGCGAGCGCGTGCCGACGATCGACCGCGGCTTCGGGGCCGTCATCGAGGCCACCGTCGCCGCCTCGCGCCTCGGCGTTGCAGGCTACGACGACGCCGACCTTCGTGAGCGCCTCGAGTACTGCGCGTCGGTCGTCGACCGCGCCGGGAGTCCGCGCGAGCGCAAGGCGCTCGAGCGCGTGCGCGAACACTCGAACTGGTGAGCCCGGAACCGAACGCAACAGCCCCTGTCCTCGGCCGCGCCCGCAGGTTTATGAGGAAAGCCGCGGCCAAGCGAGGGCACATGGTACTTCACTTTAGACAGGCGACAGGCGTCTACGGGAAAACGCTCCCGTTCGTCCTGCTCAGAATCGGCGTCGGCTTGCTGCTTGGCATCGTTTCAGTCCTCTACTTCGGGACCGTCCTCTGGATCGGCCACCGGTTTCTCGAGGCCGGGACGATCTCCGGCTGGATCGCAGCGATCGGATTGCTCATCGCGGTCGGCCTGTTCGTCTGGGGCTGGCGGCTGTTCAGCCGGTACGTGCTGTATCTGGTCAAAGCGGCCCACATCGCCGTGATCGCCCACATCATCGACACTGGAGAGGTGCCGTCGAATCAGCTCCAGTACGGTAAAACACAGGTGACGGACCGCTTTGCGGAGGCGAGCGCACTCTTTGCCGTCGATCAGGTCGTCAAAGCCGTCGTCAAACAGTTCAACAGCAGCGTCGTCTCGTTCTCGCGGCTGTTCGGCACCGTCCCGAGCCTAAAAAAGCTGATTCGACTCGTCGGCAAGGCACTCGCGATCGCAGCTAGCTACATCGACGAAGCGATCATCGCCCACATGTTCATCACCGACGACGACAACCCGTGGCGCTCGGCTCGAGATGGTGTCGTCCTCTACGGGAAAACCTGGAAGCCAGTGCTTGGTTCGACCATGCTGATCGTGCTCGGCCTGTACGCTGCGGCCTTTATCGTCTTGCTGGCGTTGACGCCGATCGCGAGCGTTCTCAGCGGCCTTTCGGCGACAGTCGAAATCGCCGGCTGGATTGTCGTTGGCGGCGTGTTCCTTACCGTCTACACCGGCGTCCTCAAGCCGTGGGTAAAAACCGTCGTGATCACGACGTTTCTCGTGGAATCTCGATCGCAGACGCCCGATAGCGAGACGATCGATCGAATCGCTGACCGATCCGATCGGTTTCAGGAACTCATCGACAACGCCGACGACGAGACGCCGGTCGAACAGTCCCAGCGAACGAACAATCGTCTCACAGTTGACGGACGTCTCTGATCGACACGGCCCGAATCGGAGTCGACACTGGCAGACTCTTCCGTAGCGCCGAAGAGAAGGCATTAAAAGCCTCTGGACGGAATCATCCTGTATGGCAATCAAACCGGCCTACGTCAAGAAGACCGGGAACCTCCTGTTGGAACGGTACCCGGACGCGTTCACGACCGATTTCGAACAGAACAAAGACAGCGTCACGAAGCTCACCACCGTCGAGTCCAAAGGCGTCCGCAACCGCATCGCGGGCTACGTCACTCGCAAGAAGAGCGCCCAGGTCCCTGCGTAAGCACCTTTCTGCCCCGAGTTCGACAAGCGTGTGAGCCGACGGCTTTGCGGTTCGGTACTGTGTCCACGAGCAGCGAAAAGGAAGCGGGGGCGTTACAGAACGTCAGTGGTCGAACCCGGGCTCCATGTAGAACGCGACGACGAGTGCGACGGTGCCGAGGAATCCCGCGAGCATGAGGCCGGCCGACCCGGAGATGATGTTTAACTCGGTTCCGAGGAGTGTCGCCTCCTGATACCCCATCCAGCCGACGGCGACTGCAGCGAGAAAGCTGAGTGCCGAAAGCACTGCGGCACCAGTCTGAAATCGAGTTTCGAACGGCCCGACACCGCTCGAGGTTGCAGTCGAGTTCGTCATCGGGACCACCCCGCGTCCGACTCGAGTCGAACGTGTTGTGCGTACATCGACCGATAGATTTCACTCCGATTTCTTAACCGCTTCTATACGCACCAGCCAAGAAGAGCGACACCACGTCGTTCAAACCGTTGTACGGCCGGAAATCGACTCGCACGGAGCGTGTTCAGTCAGGTTAGACACGGAGACGAGCGACGGAAACCCAAACGGTTTTGCGCTCGCAACTCCGACTCCCGGAAAATGGCAGTACGAGTTGGCGTTCTCGGTGCGACCGGTGCCGTTGGACAGCGACTGATTCAACTTCTCGACCCCCACCCGGAGTTCGAGATTGCAGCATTGACCGCAAGCGAATCGAGTGCCGGCAAGACCTACCGGCAGGCCGCCAAATGGCGCGCCGACAGTCCGATCCCGGACGACGTCGCGGCGATGACCGTCTCCGCGACCGACCCCGACGAGGTCCCCAGCGACGTCGACTTGCTGTTCTCGTCGCTTCCCTCGAGCGTCGGCGAAGCCGTCGAGTCGGCGTTCTGTGAGGCCGGCTACGTCGTCTCCTCGAACTCCTCGAACGGGCGGATGGACGACGACATCCCACTCGTCATCCCGGAGGTCAACGCAGACCACATCGACCTGCTCGAGGTCCAGCGCGACGAGCGTGGTTGGGATGGCGCAATGGTGAAAAACCCCAACTGCTCGACGATTACGTTCGTGCCGACGCTGGCCGCCCTCGAGGAGTACGGTCTCGAGACGGTCCACGTCGCAACCCTGCAGGCCGTCTCCGGTGCCGGCTACGACGGCGTCACCTCGATGGAGATCATCGACAACGCGATCCCGCACATCGGCGGCGAAGAAGACAAACTCGAGACCGAATCGAAAAAGCTGCTGGGCAGTTTCGACGGCGCAGAACTGACGCTCAACGACGTCGAGGTCGGCGCATCCTGTAACCGCATCCCGACGATCGACGGCCACTTAGAGAACGTCTTCGTCGAGACCGCAGAGGAACTCTCCCCAGCGGGGGCAGCCGAGGCCATGCGCGAATACCCATCGGCCGACCTGCACTCCTCGCCTGACCAGCTGATCGAGGTCTTCGAAGACCCCGAACGACCACAGCCACGCCTCGACCGCACCCTCGGCAACGGGATGTCGATCTCTGCCGGCGGCATCCGCGAGTCGACGTTCGGGCTGCAGTACAACTGTCTCGCCCACAACACGATGCGCGGTGCAGCCGGCGCCAGCGTGCTTAACGGCGAACTGCTGCTCGAGAACGGCTACCTCTAGACCCCTCGATCGACCCGCGGGTGAACGATCGACTCGAGAATCCGCGGAGACGGCACACTCCACGTCTGGACGCGTCCAGACGACGATCTCGTTTTTCGAGTCAGCGAATCGATCCTGTACACGTTGGCAGCGTATACAACCGTGTTCGATCCCAAGCGAGGGTATGTTGCCACTCGTCTCCGAGCCTGAATCCCTCTCGACCCTGCAGTCGACGCCCGCCACTGAGACGGACCCAGCGACCGATCTGCTCGCCGATCAGCAACGCCGAACTGTCCTCGAGTATCTCGTCGAACACGACCGACCGGTCTCGCTAGTCGAGCTCGCAGAGTACGTCACACTCGAGCAACGAGGGCACCCAAGCGGCGCACTCGCCGCGACCGGTGACGCCCTACTGGGGACGCGCAGACGCGTTCAGCTCTCGCTTCGACACGTTCACCTCCCGGCGTTAGCGGCGGCCGACGCCATCGATTTCGATGTCGACACGAACACCATCTCGCTGCGGGAGATTGGAGCCGAGTTGCTCATCCGACGCTGAGACTGTTGTAACGATGTCCCGTGGATCGACAGCCACGGATCGGCGATGAGCGGCAAATAGTTACAGCAATCCGTCTCAGTCGTCGTGGGGCAGGGCAACGACCGGAACAGACGCTTCAGTAATGAGACGCTGTGCGACGTTGCCGGTGAGCAGTTGCACGAGCTGACTCCCCTCACGCGGGATGAAGGCAACGGCGTCAGCGTTTCTGTCTGCCGCCTCGGAAAAGATCCGCTCGACGACATCGGTCCCGTAGAGCACATCCGTTTCAATCGTCGTCTCAGTCGACTCGAGTGCCCGTCGTGCACGGTCGAAGATTTCATCGGCGTACTCCTCACGCCGTTCCATCGGAGCTTTATCAGGCACGCCACCGCCTTTCTCGATCACGTTGACGACGACAACCGTACTGTGTGGCCCGAGATGCGGTTTGAGCGCTGCAGCCGTCCGTTCGCCGTCGTCGGGGTCAGCCGCGGGAACGATGACCGTTCCGTCGAACGAAAGCGTCATCGTCGCTCCCCCACGTGTGTCGCCGTCCGATCACGAACACACAGCCGAACACAACCGAGCAGCGCTGATCGTTCCATACCCCGGCTTCGTGCTATCGCATAAAAAAGCTGCAGTTCTCGATGACCGACCCGTCATCGAGATGGTGCGTTCACGGCATCACCTGATTCTCGAGCGTTGCGCTCGGGTCATCGGCGACCCGACGAACGTTTTCGGCGACGATGTCGGCGAGTCGCTCGTAGTACTTCGGCGTGTGTCCCGCATTGTGGGGTGTGATCTGGACGTTCTCGAAGGTCCACAGCGGATGGTCTTCTGGCAGTGGTTCGGGATCGGTAACGTCCAACGACGCACCACGGATCCAGTTCGAGCGCAGCGCGTCGACAAGCGCGTCGGTGTCGACGACCGGCCCGCGGGCGATATTGATGAGGACGGCATCAGGATCGATCGTCACGAACGCCTCGTGGTCGACCAGGCCACGCGTCGTCTCCGTAAGCGGGCAGGCAAGGACGAGATAGTCGGTCCGAGCCAGTGTCTCGTCGAACGCCTCCCCGTCGAAGCCGAGTACCTCGTCCGTCGGGCCGCCTTTCTCCGGGGAGTAGCGGACGCCGATCGTCTCGACGCCGAACGGCTCGAGTCGCTCACAAACTGCCTGTCCGATCGCCCCTAACCCAACAATCGTCACCGTCGATCCCTGTAGCTCGTGGGCCTTATAGTGGCGCCACTCCCGCCGACGCTGCTGGCGCGCACCGACGTGAAAGCAGCGCGCAAACCGAAGAATCGCCCCGAGAACATGTTCGCCGATGTTCGGGCCGTGTACGCCCGATGCGTTCGTGACCGTGACGTGTCGCTGCTCGAGTGTGTCGAGCGGGAGATGACCAGTCCCTGCGTAGGCACATGCGAACACCTCGAGGTTCGCCGCCGCAGAGAGCAGGTCCTCGTCGAGAGTCATGCCGGTGACAAAACGCGCATTCTCGATTGCCGCACGCTCTTGGGCGGGTGTGCGCGCGAGTTCAACCGTCGTGTTCGGCAGTCGCTCCCGGATCGCAGCCGCGTACTGCTCGACTGGCATCCCGTGCGTTCCGTTCCGAAGGACGAGGACATCCGGCGTCTCTGTCTCAGCGTCAGTCATGTACACTCCCTCGGACGGTGCCATCAAAAGGGTTCGTCTCTCAGCCGCCTTCGGGGGAGCCATTCAGACGGTCTGCTGTCCCGATCGAGGTCGGAACTCGGCGGGCCGTGCCGACAGCAGTCCGTCTCAAAAGCGACACGCCTATGAGTCGTGTGATTAGACTGGTTCGAATCACGAGCAGACCGTGACCTGCAACTCGACGGCACCGTCGACTGTGTTTCTGACACGAATTTCACGCAGTTTAATACGGGTGACAGACTCCCAATGGAGTATGGAACGCGTTGATGTCGCGATCGTCGGTGGCGGTCCTGCGGGCGCATCCGCGGCCGAACGGGCCGCTGCCCACGGCGCTGAGACCGTCCTCTTCGAACAGGGCGTCCCGCGCGAAGACCGCGATGGACTCGGCCCCGACTCGACCGACGCCGCCGGCATGCTCGACTACTGGATCGACATTATGGACTTCGACTACCGGGAGGTCCCCGACGACGTCATCCACCGGGAACTCGAGGCCACCGAATTCGTCGGTCCCAACAGTAGTGTCACACTGACGACGACGGGAATAGACGCCACGTACCCGAAGTTCGGGTACACCTTCCACCGCACGCGCATGGATGACTGGCTCTACGACCGCGCCGCAGACGCCGGTGCCGACCTCCGTGTCGGCACGGGTGTCAAAGACCTCGAGACCGATCTTCGAGCCTCGAGTTCGAACGGCCCAACCCACACGCTGACGCTCTCGAACGGCGACCAGCTCGCCGCACAGTACGTCGTCCTCGCCGACGGGCCACAGCGCCGGATCACCCTCGACGCACTCGACCAGTTCACTGCACCCGGCCGCAGCGTCTCCGACTACCTCTCGCCGCCAGACGCGAACCACATCGCCTATCAGGAGTACCGTGAGTTCCCCGAGGAACTGTTCGCAGAGTTCGAAGACACCCTCAAATTCTGGTGGGGCTACATGCCCGGCGAAACCGCCTACCCCTGGGTGTTCCCCAACGACGGCACGGTCGCCCGCGTCGGCCTGACGATGCCGATTGGTATGCGACTCGAGGACGTTGCCAACCCCGACTCCTATGCATTGCTCGATCCCTCCGACGAGCAGCTGCCGTCGGGTTCGGAGTACATCACCCGCCTGCTCGAACAGGAGTACGGCGACGAGTACGACATCGAAGCCGACATTCCCATCGTTGAGGACCGTGGCAAGTCGAACGGGACAGAAACGTACCCGATCTCCTCGACGCGACCGATCGACTCACCCGTCGGCGCGAACATCGCCGTCGCCGGCGGCGCAATGGGGACGACATCCGCCTTCCACGAAGGCGGTTACCACGTCGCCGTCCGGACGGGGAAAATCGCCGGGAGACTGGCCGCAACCGACTCGCTCGAAAACTACAACGACGTCTGGAAACGCGCGATCGGCGACGAAATCCGTCGGAACGTCTCGTTCGCCGATATCGTCAAAGACTACGAACCCGACGACTGGGACTGGGCGTTCGACGTCATCAATCAGATGCAGGGAACCACAACTGACAACGTCTTACTCAATCAGCGCTACTCCGCCGGCCTCGATGCCTCCAAGATCCTCTTCGCCTACAAAAAGCGGAAGTTTGCGTACCGCAACGGCGGCTACGTCCAACTGCGCGAAGACGAGTACTTCTACTGACTCGAAATCGGCCAGCAAATCCGACCAGCCACTCGGTTTGACAGCCTACCTAGACTCACGACACCGTTCTCGAGTCGTCTTCGCTCGGATGACACGCTGTTGTCGCCGCTCATTGAAAGCGTTAAACCATCCACTCACGTAATGCAACTGCGTGCCTTTAGTCCCCGTCCGAGCTTACCCATTCGGGTGCGATGACAGCACGGCGAACCCGGGCACGCAACAGTCATTCGGTGGGCTTCGCCTACCCGTCCGAGGATCGAGACTCCTCCGCCCGGCACGAGGGTTAGCCAGCTGACGCGGCATGCCGCCACGGGATGAGGCTGGACGTTAGTGTTCCGGGTGACACCGTTTCTGAACACATGAGTGACATGGATAGCAAATACCGAGACGTGTATTATCACTATGATATAAATACGAAAACCCCCAGCGAGCCATAGCCGTGGCTCACTGAGGG
>NZ_AOHX01000046.1 GCF_000337735.1 Natronorubrum sulfidifaciens JCM 14089
CCTCACCCTTGCCCGCTTCTGCACGGGCAGGATGGAGGGAACCGACATCGAGGTAGCAAGCCACCCGGTCGATATGTGCTCTTGCGGGTGACGACTCTGTTATCCCTAAGGTAGCTTTTCTGTCAGCAATTGGCCGCATCAAGCAGCCTAATTGGTTCGCTAGACCACGCTTTCGCGTCAGCGTCCGTCGTTGTGCCGGACACTGTCAGACTTCCTTTTGCTCTTGCGCTCTTCCTCGGGTCTCCGACCCGAGGGAGGAAATCTTGGGGCGCGCTCGATATCTTTTCAAGCGCGTACCGCCCCAGTCAAACTGCCCGGCTACCAGTGTCCTCCGCCAGGAGTGAGAGTCGCAGTCACCATCGGGTAGTATTTCAATGNCGGCTCCTACCTATGCTGCACAATGGCGACCACGTCTCAGTGACAGCCTGCAGTAAAGCTCTATAGGGTCTTCGCTTCCCCTTGGGGGTCTCCAGACTCCGCACTGGAACGTACAGTTCACCGGGCCCAACGTTGGGACAGTGGCGCTCTCGTTGATCCATTCATGCAAGCCGCTACTAAAGCGGCAAGGTACTACGCTACCTTAAGAGGGTCATAGTTACCCCCGCCGTTAACGGGTCCTTCGTCCCCTTGTAAGGGGTGTTCAGATACCCGCACTGGGCAGGATTCAGTGACCGTACGAGTCCTTTCGGATTTGCGGTCCCCTATGTTGTTACTAGACAGTCGGAGCGCCCGAGTCACTGCGACCTGCCTCTTTCCGAGGCAGGCATCCCTTATTGCGAACGTACGGGACTAACTTGCCGAATTCCCTAACGTCGGTTGCTCCCGACAGACCTTGGCTTTCGCCGCCACGAGTACCTGTGTCGGATCTCGGTACGGACAGTGTGCTNCCCGGCAGAGGCGGCCCCAAAGCGTCGGCTTTGAGTGCACACTGGCATAGGAATATTAACCTATCTCCCTGTTGTCAGCTTCGACTTACGGGCTGACTTAGGACCGGCTAACCCTCAGCTGATCAGCATTGCTGAGGAACCCTTACTCGTTCGGCCGTCGGGGTTCTAACCCGACTAACGCTGCTACTATGACCAGAATTTTCGTTGCTGCACGGTCCACATGATCTCTCNCCTCGGCCGGTAAGCTGTTACGCTTTTCTTAGAGGGTAGCTGCTTCTAAGCTCACCTCCCGGCTGTCTAGGGCTTGAGACCACCTTCGATCGCACTTAGTCCACACTTGGGGACCTTAACCCAGCTCTGGGTTGTCTCCCTCACGGTACACAAGCTTACCCCGCGCACCGGACTCCCTGCGTCTAACGGCGTTCGTAGGTTTGGAGTTGGACAGGGGGGCGCACTCCTCTCGGAGTGCGGTCCCCCAATCCGTTGCTCTACCCCACGAACTACCTCGGCAGAGGTCATGCTTCGACATGTTTCGGTTGGAACCAGCTGTTTCCGGACTCGATGGGCCTTTCNAGATCGTCCGGTTTCGGGTCGTGCCCGTTTGACTCCCCGCGCTTGAACACGGTGACCCTGGTGCAAAGCACTGCGGTCATATCGGTTTCCCTACGCCTTCCCGGATGATCCGGTTAGACTCGTCAAACAGGCACACTCTCTGGTTCGTTTTTCAAAACGTACGACAGAACACCGGCTTCCCATACGGCTTACTACAGGTTCGCACCTGATTCATTCAATACGGGNGAGGAGTGTTTAGTCTTCGCGGTCGATGCCCGCGATCTTCACGAGGGATATCCAACCCCCGATACTCTGGAGCTGACTCGTTCCGTACTCGACGACACTACGGGACTGTCACCCTGTTTCGTGCTCTATTCCAAGAGACTTCCTGTCATCTTTCGAGAAGTGATCGTCAGTCCGAACACCACATTGCCCGAAGGCTTCGGTTTGGACTGTGTCGCGTTCATTCGCCATTACTAACGANTCTTTCGAGAAGTGATCGTCAGTCCGAACACCACATTGCCCGAAGGCTTCGGTTTGGACTGTGTCGCGTTCATTCGCCATTACTAACGACATCACGTTCGTTTTCTTTTCCTGTCGATACTAAGATGTTTCAATTCTCGACGTTCCCCATTGCGCGAAGCAATTGCGGTGGGGATTCCCATTCGGAGATCCCAAGTTCTTTGCCTCCGTGCGGCTCCCTTGGGCTTATCGCAGCTTGGCACGTCCGTCTTCAGCTCTCAAGCCGAGCGATCCACCAGCTGGCACAGTAGCCACGTTCATCGGATCGGCGTTACACAGAAGTGTAACACGTTAAGTGACCCGGGAACGGGTCCAGTGGACGCCTGGACTACACGTACACACGGTCTCATCTGCACGCCGGTAGACGGCCGGCCTGCATTGACCCTTCCCACNATCCCGTCTCCCACTTAAGGGCACGGATCTGTGACCGGCACGAGTCATGGACCCACAGGGATTCGAACCCTGGGCATCCTCCTTGCAAAGGAGGCACTCTACCACTGAGCTATGGGCCCACGTCCGCCCAGACGGGCGGACAGAGATATACTTGTTAGCCTCGGTAGTTCTAAGGTGCCCGATCGGCCCAACGATGGGTCAATCGAACGTGAACNACGCCCCGGTCTCGGTCTGTGGAGGTGATCCAGCCGCAGATTCCCCTACGGCTACCTTGTTACGACTTAAGCCCCCTTGCGAAGCCCAGATTCGACCGCCGTTGCGGCGGCCTCATCCGGACCTCACTCGGGTGCTTTGACGGGCGGTGTGTGCAAGGAGCAGGGACGTATTCACCGCGCCCTTCTGAGGCGCGATTACTACCGAATCCAGCTTCATGAGGGCGAGTTTCAGCCCTCAATCCGAACTACGACCACGTTTCGGAGATTAGCGTCCCCTCTCGGGGTTGCATCCCACTGTCGTGGCCATTGTAGCCCGCGTGTCGCCCAGCACATTCGGGGCATACTGACCTACCGTTGCCCGTTCCTTCCTCCAGTTTGGCACTGGCAGTCCGCCTAATGTACCCAGCTACCNCCTCCTCTCAATGGCTCTGGTAAGCTCATCACACTGACCATCACTGCACATTGTCGATGCTGGTGAGATGTCCGGCGTTGAGTCCAATTAAACCGCAGGCTCCTCCGGTTGTAGTGCTCCCCCGCCAATTCCTTTAAGTTTCATCCTTGCGGACGTACTTCCCAGGCGGTCTGCTTCACGGCTTCCCTACGGCACATCACAAACTCGTAGTTTGTGACACACCTAGCAGACATCGTTTACAGCTCGGACTACCCGGGTATCTAATCCGGTTCGTGACCCGAGCTTTCGTCCCTCNCCCTCTGGATCTTCCGGTCCCAAGCCACGCAGTTTCCACCGGACGCCTGCCCGTTAGGCGGGCAGATTTCCCGATAGACTTGCGCGGCCAGCTACGGACGCTTTAGGCCCAATAATAGCGGTCATCACTCGTGCTGCCGGTATTACCGCGGCGGCTGGCACCGGTCTTGCCCAGCACTTATTCTACCACCTCCTTACGGTGGTGAAAAGCGAGGACTATATGCCCTCGCACTCGGAGTCCCCTTATCGCACTGGCGTGCAGTGTAAAGGTTTCGCGCCTGCTGCGCCCCGTAGGGCCCGGTATCTTGTCTCAGATACCGTCTCCGGGCTCTTGCTCTCACAACCCGTACCGATTATTGGCACGGTGGGCCGTTNGAGCGTTTCGGATTCTCAGCAATTCCAACTTGAGAATCGTATTCCGGATTAGCCTCAGTTTCCCGAGGTTGTCCGGATCCATAGGGTAGTTTGGCCACGTGTTACTGAGCTATCTGCTACGAGTCTAAACTCGTACAACTAGCATGGCTAAATCGGACTCCAATAGCAATGACCTCCGGCAGGATCAACCGGAATGCTATATACTCCCGACCATTGTCGGGAGGGTTCATTTGGCGGTGAATGTTNATACACACTCACACATAAATGGGTCCACGTTCGGTGACCACGATCGACGACCGATCAGGCGTCACCGAACTACCAAGGCTAACATCAGATCCCATCTGTACGGCGGACCGCAGGGGTAGGATCCTCATTTCCTTCGGATCTACTTCTAAGCCGTCGGGAGTACATAACCCCTTCGAACTCGAGTGATCCGAGATGACGGCGCGGATTGAACGCGCCGTCGATCACGNGGATCCTCATTTCCTTCGGATCTACTTCTAAGCCGTCGGGAGTACATAACCCCTTCGAACTCGAGTGATCCGAGATGACGGCGCGGATTGAACGCGCCGTCGATCACGCTTCTTTGCATTCACATCCGAATCGCCTTGTACACTTAAGGGCGTCGAATTTGAACGTCACCGGAAGTCGCATCCGGCGAAGCGTTCTTCGTACTATACCGAAGGAGACAAGAACATATAAGGCCGTCGTCTCGAGCGGCGTCTGGCTCGTGTTGAACAGTCTCGAGAAACGGTGTGTCAGGGGGAGATAACCGATACGATTTAGCGAGTACAGGTGAACAGTGAGATATGGATCGAGAGGGGTTCGTCAAACTCGCGGTGGTCGGACTCGGGCTCGTCGTGCTGAGCTTTTTCGTTCGTGGATTCAGCCAGCTCGTCTTCGGGCGAGGTGTCGCGGATGTCTTGCAAGCACCGTTTGCGACCATCGGGTTCGTGATCGTGGGCTACCTCTTCATCAGAGCGACACTGGATATGGTGGGTGTCTGGAACATCGAGAACAGCGAAACGTAGCAAGCAGGACCGTCAGTGGAAGGAAACCGTTTTTCGCGTCCCACTCGAACGAGCCGATATGACAGTAGCTGTGCGAGAGCTGGCTGATCTCGGCCCGGACGAGCGTGTTGCTTTCTTCGACCGAGATGCTGGCATCGAGGCGGTGAGGGGAGACGTACGCGGGATCGTCGACCGAGTTCGAGAAGAAGGCGACGTCGCCGTCCGAGAGTTCACGAGCAAGTTCGATGACGTTGAACTCGGAAATATTACGATTACGGACGAGTGCGAGCGCGCGTATGACGAGCTCGATGCGGACCTGCTGGAGGCGATCGAGACCGCAGTCGCAAACGTCAGGGAGTTCCACGAAGCGCAACTGCCGGCGGATTGGCGCGAGGAGTTCAGTCAGGGACGAGAACTTGGCCGACGGTTTCGCCCGCTCGATCGTGTCGGTGTCTACGTTCCCGGCGGCTCGGCTGCCTACCCATCGAGTGCGATTATGGGGGTCGTGCCGGCTGTCGTCGCCGGTGTCGAGCACGTTACGGTCGTGACGCCGCCGGCTGACGAACTCAACCCTGTTACGTTGGCGGCCATTCACGCTGCCGGCGCGGATGCCGTCTACAGTGTTGGTGGTGCACAGGCAATCGCCGGACTCGCCTACGGCACCGAAACGGTCACGCGCGTGCAGAAGATCGTCGGACCGGGGAACAAGTGGGTGACGGCAGCCAAAGCCGAGGTTCGAGGGGACGTCGAAATCGACTTCCTTGCGGGGCCGAGCGAGGTCGTTGTCATCGCAGACGAGACGGCGAACCCGGAGTACGTCGCAACGGAACTGATCGCTCAGGCCGAACACGATCCGAACACGTCGGTCGTCGCCGTCACGGACGACGAGGAGACCGCGGAAGCGATCACCACGGCCATCGACGAACAGGTCGCGTCGCGCGAGCGCGAAGACATAATTCGGGCCGGACTCGACAACGAGGCAAGCGGTGTCTTGCTGGCGCGATCGATGAGCGAGGCGATCCTCTTTACTGAATCGTACGCGCCGGAGCACCTCTCGATCATCGCCGAGGACGACGAATCGCTCCTCGAGCGGATCGACAGCGCGGGGAGTGTCTTCCTCGGCCCGAACACGCCCGTTGCGGCCGGCGATTACGCAAGCGGGACCAACCACGTGCTCCCGACCAACGGCAGTGCACACGTGACCGGTGGGCTCTCGGTCGAAACGTTCCTCCGATCGACGACTGTCCAGCGGCTCTCAGCGGACGGCCTCTCGGAGATCGGCGAGACGATCACGACGCTCGCGGACGCCGAGGGACTCGAGGCACACGCGGCAAGCGTTCGCCGTCGACTCGAGGATATCGACGATGAGCAGGCCTAACACGGGAGCACGGTTCGGACGGGCCGTGGTCCTGCTCTCCCCATGGGCCCGCACGCGTCGCGGGTGGATCGAACACTGATCGGCGGGAGCCGTGTCAGCCAGCCCAGCACACGACGACCTAGTTTTACGGTAGTGGGTCCCGGAGTAGCAGGTGAGATGTCACGGCATGAGCACGAACGTGACCGCGAGTCGGTCGTCGACCCGACAGAGGGGCGTGTACTCGAGCGAAACTACGATTACGCACAGAAAAACGTCCGGCTGCTCTCGATGTGGTATGAGTGTGAGCCACGGCGGATGCTCGAGTTACTGGCGGAACACGATATCGAACTCTCCCGAAACGACGAACGGCAGTTCGGAGCGTACTACCAGACGGTACAGCGACACGTGACCACGTACGGCAAGTGATGTGGGCGAGGCGGGATGTCGACGTGGATGCGCATGTCCGGGTTGTGCAGTCCAAACTGGGTGGCTGCGGTCCCGAGCACGGGTGGTGAGCGTCGGGCAGTGACCAGCAGACCGTATGAGCCGTCCCCGGTGCGGCGAGCAGAACGGAGCACGAAGGCGGGCCCACGGGCGTCACAGTTAACATCGTCGCGACAGTACTGAATACACATGAGCACGGACAGCATGGACGGCGGGAACGCAGAGACGCGTCCCGAAATCGAAGTGACCGAAACGGCAGCCGAGCAAGCGCTCGCGTTGCTCGAGGGCGAAGGGCTCGACGCGGGCGAGGCAGGTCTCCGGCTGTTCGTCCAGCAGGGCGGCTGTGCGGGACTGTCATACGGGATGCGATTCGACGATGCACCTGATGACGACGACACGATCTACAATCACCACGAGCTCCGTGTTTTCGTCGACCCGGCAAGCCTGAAATACATCGAGGGCAGTGTCCTCGATTACGAAAGCGGGCTGCAGGCCGAAGGGTTCCACGTGGAAAACCCGAACGTCGTCAGCGAGTGCGGCTGTGGCGAATCGTTCCGGACGTAGCGACTCGTTTTTCTGCCAGACAGTATTACTCCTCGAGTTTGAAGGCGACGGTGACTTCCGCCTGGTACTGTCGGTCGTCGGCGCTTGCGACTTCGACCCCGAGTTCGTCGACTTCGATCCAGTGAACGTTCTCGAGGGTTTCTTCGGCCCGGTCGATGGCGTCGTCGGCCGCCGCATCGAAGCTGTCTGGACTCGTTCCGATCAGTGTGATCTTTTTGAATACCATTGCCCGTAGACGTACACCGTGGTTCGTCTTCAATGTATGGCTAGTGATAGCAATAATCACTGTTTTTGAGACGAGTCATGCTCGAACGAACGGATGAGACGGTGTCGGGCTGACAGCAACGGGTATCGAACGGCGGCTACGAACCGATTGGACTCGGTTCGTCCACAGTAATGCGTGAACGTTTTTGAGGTGCCGCTCTCACTGGAACCCATGACTGGTGCTGACAAGACGATCGATGTGGCAGAGATCGGTGAACTGACGCCGCCGGATCGAACACTGATGGGGCCGGGGCCGAGCGACGTCAATCCACGCGTCCTGCGGGCGATGAGCACCCCGCTCGTGGGCCATCTCGATCCCTCGTTCGTCGAGATCATGGACGAAGTGCAGGAACTGCTGCGGTATACGTTCCGAACGGACAACCAGTGGACGATTCCGGTCTCGGGGACCGGCTCCGCTGCCATGGAGGCCGCGATCGGGAACGTCGTCGAGCCGGGCGATACGATGCTCGTCCCGACGAACGGTTACTTCGGTGGCCGGATGACCTCGATGGCTCGCCGGGCCGGCGGCGAGGTCGTCGAAGTCGACGCCCCGTGGGGCGAGCCACTCGAGCCCGACGATGTGGCCGACGCGCTTGCCGAACACGACCCCGACGTCTTCGGCTTCGTCCACGCCGAGACGAGTACGGGCGTCCTTCAGCCGAACGTCTCCGAACTGACCGCCGCTGCACACGACCACGATGCACTCGTGATCGCGGACACCGTCACCTCACTCGGCGGGGTCGAACTCCGCGTCGACGACTGGGGGATCGACGTTGCCTACTCGGGCCCACAGAAGTGTCTCTCCTGTCCGCCCGGTGCGAGCCCACTGACGCTTTCGGACGCGGCGATGGAGAAGGTCCTCACACGTGAGGAGGAGTCCCGGTCGTGGTATCTCGATCTCTCCTTGCTCGAGGGCTACTGGGGCGACGAACGCGCCTACCACCACACGGCACCGATCACGAACGTCTATGCGATCCGTGAGGCGCTGCGGCTGGTCGCCGAGGAAGGCATCGAGCAACGGTGGGCACGCCACGAACGGGTTGCCGGCGCGTTGAAAGCCGGCGTCGAAGCGATGGGCCTCGAGATGAACGCACCCGATGAGTACTGGCTCCCAAGTCTCAACGCCGTCCGTGTTCCTGCGGGAATCGACGACGGCGACGTCTGTGCCGAACTGCTCGAGCGCTATGACCTCGAGATCGCGGGCGGACTCGGCGATTTGGCGGGCGAGATCTTCCGGATCGGCTGTATGGGTCACTCCGCACGCCCGAAGAACGTGATCTACGTGGTGGCGGCGCTCGGTGACGTCTTGGAGTCGATGGGGGCAGACGTCGATCCGGGAGTCGGCGTCTCGGCGGCACGGAACGCGCTCGAAAAATAGCGGAAAGCGGGGGTCGGTTGTGAACTGTTAGGCGGAGATTCGCGGTCCTGGCGGGGCACGTTCGACCTGATAGTCGTCCCCGTCGACGACGATAATCGCCCACTCATAGGCAGGGTTGACGCTCTGGAGTGTCTTCTCGAGATCATCTGCATCGTCTGGCTGAGCGACGAAACAGTGGAACTGTCCGGAACCGGTCGGCAGCTCTCCGGTCTCGAGGACGGTACTCACGTGGACGACTTTCCAGTCACGTTCGGCACGGAACTTCGGGCCGTTTCCTTCAACGGTGTACCCAAGCTCTGCGAAGATCGACCTGGCCTGCTCGACGAGTCGCATGTTAACAGGACCCATTCGATGTAAACGTACGCGACCGCCCATAATAAATGTTGGCACGTAACAAGAGATTGCCACCCTGTGCAAACGAGTTGGCACTCAGGCGGGAACATAGCGTACAACTCCGAACGAGACACACGATCTGACTGTCAATCGTCAACCGGCACTCGGTGCAGGCGACCGCCGTCCGACGGACGCTGTCGGACGGCCCGTCGATCGCTCACTCGTGGGCCGCGTCCCACTCGGTGGGTTTTCGAAAGTTCCCACACTGGTTGCACTTGATCCGACCCATCGAGTCCATCGCGTTATCGAAACTCTCACAGTTCGTACAGAACCAGCCGTACCGCTCGTCCGCGTCTTTCGATTCGTATGCGACGAGAAACGGACCCTTGGATCCCTTGTCGCCGTCTCGCTGTGACACGTAGACGGTCCCATCGTCAGTGGGCCATGGTTGCATGGTCTCGTCTAGCCACGCTCGCGGTAAATGATTGTCTGTCCGATGTCGGCCCGAACCGCCGTCGGCGATCGCCCGAGTATACCCATGGTAATTACTCACACTCGAGACTATCCTAACTGAAAGGTTTACCCGGCAGGGTACCGTTCGATTGGGTAATGTCGTTGGTCGTGGTTCCCGTTCGATATCCTTTGTCAAAGCATTCGCGACGAACGCTCGAGCGGGCAATCGAGGTCGCTCGTGAGCGAGATGCAGCACTGACGGTGTTGCACGTCGATCTCTATCAGAACGGGAAGAAAGTGACTCGAATCGATCTGAAAAACGCCGTCGAGAGCACGTTCGGTCGACTCGAGAACACGCGGTATGTCGTCCGGACCGGGTTTCTCGTCGAGGAGAGTATTCTCGACGAAGTGGCAGCGGAGGGTGCCGACGCTGTCGTCATCGGGAGCAAACAGGCGAGTCGACTCCGGCGGATCTTCCAGCGGTTTACCGATAACCCGAACATCGATCGGTATCTGCGGACGCATCTCGATTGTGAGGTTATTACGGTCGAAAGCACACGGGCCTAACGGTGTCGGACGACAGTCGAAGTCGGTGCGCGTGCAGTCGGACACAGCCAGTGACCGCACCGACGTAAGCGCTGATTACTTTCCGTCCGTGCCGGCGTCGCGAACGACGAAGACCGGAATAGAGGCGTTGTCGACCACTCGCTCCGAGACGCTGCCGAGTGACGTGACCTTCTCCCGCGGACTCTTCCCGCGTGTTCCGATGACGATCAGGTCGATATCGTGTTCGTCGGCGTACTCGAGGATCGTCTTCGCCGGCGTTCCCTTCTGGATGTCGGTGACGGTGTCGAGGCCGCGCTGTTCGGCCTCCTGTTCGATGGCGTCGACGGCATCTCGCCCATCCGCCTCGAGTGCTCGCTCGAGGTCGGTGCTGGTGTCGCCACTGGCTGCAGCGGTCATTCGGCTATCGACGACGTACAGCGAGTGGACCGTCGCCTCGTTGGTTTCGGCGATCGGCAGGCCGTGAGTCAGCGTTTCGGCGACCGTCTCGCTCCCGTCTGTCGGAATGAGGATATTGTCGTACATCTGTGAGCTATCGCATGACTTGGTGTGGTGATCGTATAAAACACCACCACAATCCCACCGTGACGGGAGTGGCGTTGGGACCGGCGGCGTCGTCACCGATCCGGCTGGCGTCCGGACTCGGTCGTGTGTTGTGGAGTGGTATCCGGCTCCGTGTCCCAGTCGTCGTTGCGTCGGGCCGCGTCGGGACCGTCGACGGCCAGTCGGGCAACGCCGCTGGTCTCATCGAAAACGTGGTGGCGACGTGGGTAGGCGAACTCGACATCGATGTCGGCAAACCGGTTGCGGATCGCCGACTGAACGTCCGACCGGGCGACGGCCTGCTTGTAGGGGTGTTTGATCCAGAAGTAGATCTCGAGCGCGATGCCGTTATCGCCGTACTCGTCGATGTTACAGACCGGTGCAGCGGCGTAACGGGCGCTGCCGATCCGGATATCCGGACCGCCGGAGATAACGGTGTCGACGGTTCTGGCGGCTCGTTCGGCCTGTTTTCGCGCGGTCTCGAGGTCGCTGTCGTAGGTAACTTCGAACGTCACGGAGATACGAGTGCGTTCGTCTTCGGCAGAGTAGTTGATCACGTCCCGTTCGTGGATGTCGGCGTTCGGGATGACGATGAATGTGTTCTGGAGGGTGAAGATCTTCGTATAGCGGATCGTGATGTCCTCGACGAATCCCGTATGGCCCTCGTCAGTGACCTCGATCATGTCGCCGATTTCGTATGGCCGATCGGTGAGGATGAAAAAGCCGTTGATCAGACTCCCGACGAGTGGTGCGAGAACGACTGCGATCACGGCCGAGATGACGGTCACCGAGAGCAGGATCTCCGTGTTCCCGAGTCCGAGGATCCACGCCGCACTGATCACTGACAGCAACAGGACGGAGATCCGGACGCCGCGCAGAACGGTCCGTGTGACGCTGGGGCGTTCGATCCGGCGAGCAACCGTCCGACCGGCGATCCGAACGACGAGTTTCGAGAGATACCAGCCGATGACGACCACGAGAACCGCGAGTGCGAGATCGACGGTGAGCTGGGAGACGTCGAACGGAAGCACGTCCCGGACCCCTTCGGTCGCCTCGCTCTCGTCTGCTTGCAACACCCCGCGCATACCCGGACACTCTTTCCCACAGTGGTTAAGCGTTCTGACCCCACCGTTTACGATGGCCAGTCGGCCACACGAGTCGTGAAACGAAAACAACCCAATTTCGAAAACAGGTGCTACTCAGTGCATAATAAATCATTTATCCGTCGGGAGCATACGGTCCTGTATGGCACCAGACGAACTTCGCTCGACCGTCGAGCAGGTCGGGGAGCGATTTAATCTCGGCGAGTACGAGATTGACGCGTATCTGACCGTCTTAGAGCAGGGACAGCTCACGGCGAGCGAAATCGCTGATCGAACGGATATCCCACAGCCGCGCGTCTACGACACGGTGCGCAGTTTGAGCGACCGCGGGCTTGTCGAACTCCGTGAATCCCGACCGATGAAAGTCGTCGCGATCAATCCGGAGGAGGCGTTCGAAAACGTCCAGACCTCGCTCGCGGAGATGATCAACGAACTCGAGAGCCGGTACACCGCGCCGGCGCGAGACACCGAGGCTGTCTCGTTGGTCAAATCCCGCTCGACGATTCTGCGCTACCTCGAGGAAGTCATCGACGACGCCGACTACGAACTGTCGCTGTCGCTGACACCGGACCTGTTGACCCGGTTCGAAGACGACCTGAAAGCGACCGTCGATGCGGGTGTCAGCGTTGATCTGATCGTGACGCCGGCGGAGGAGGCTCCCGAGCCGGACGAGTTCGACTATCGTGAGGTTGCGACGACGGCCCGCGCCCGACGGGGGATCACGACGCCGGTCATCGCCGTCGCCGACGGGAACTACTCGATGTATGCGACACAGGACGCATTGCGTGACGATCAGGACCGCTACGGCGTCATCTTCAACCGCTCGGCGCTTGGGTTCCTCGTCTCCGGATTCTTCGGAACCGTGCTTTGGACGACCGCAGAGCGGACCCTCGGCGAGGACGGCAGTGCCCGGAGCTATCCCCGGAAGTACGCCTCGATCCGCCGCTGTGTCAAAGACATCATGGAAGAAGGTGGCGAGTTCTATGCGACGATCGAGGGTCGAGACGTCGAAGTCGGTGGCCCGCGTATCGTCCGCGGACGCATCCTCGACGTCTCGTTCGAAGTGAGCGAGGAAGTCGCGTCGCTCACGCTGATCAACGAAGACGATGAGGAGGTCACCGTCGGTGGCCGCGTCGCCGCCTTAGAAGACGTCGAGGCTCACGAGATCCACATCGGCCGCAACGAACCGCCGGTCCTCGAGACCGAGTAATCGACACCTCGAGCGAGTGAGTCGACGGTCTCGCTCCCACCAGCCTCGAGACCGAGTAATCGACACCTCGAGCGAGTGAGTCGACGGTCTCGCTCCCACCAGCCTCGAGACCGTCCGTCTCGTTGCCCCACGTTTCGTCTTGCTGCCAGCTAATTGTTCGTCTGCAGGCACTTGCCGGCCGCCCCTCACAGGTGGATATCGGCCCGAATGCAGTCGCACTCGGGAGTTCGGATCGGTTTCCAGCGGTGGTTCGAATCCCCGAGCAGGGTGGTCGTAACGCAATCGATATACTGACAGTTTCAGTTTATTACACCATTTATCGCCAACATATATGTCCCATGGTGTGGACGGATCACTGGTCATGGGACGTGATATCGTTGGGCAGCAAAGTCGTCCTCGCGTCGGACGGCGGTCGTTTCTACGGACCGCATCAGTCGCAACCGCGGTTGGGACGGTCGCCGTGGCCGGCTGTCTCGGCGGGACCCGTGACCCGGGAACCGTCGTGATGACCGCTGCAACGGACGTCGAGGGCATCATGTACAGCGACGGTGACGAGCCCTCGATTCAGCAGGCGCTCTGGGACGCCGGACTCGACGAGGACATTCACGTCGAGATCCAGACCGTCGTCAGCGACTCGGTACAACGGATGCAAGAGGCTCAATCGGCGCTTCAGGCTGGTCGCGCTCCACCCGACATCCACATGATGGACAGCGGCTGGACGATTCCGTTTATTCTGCGAGAGCAGACGACCAACCTGAGCGAGCAACTCTCGGATGAGACCCTCGAGATGGTCGAAACCGAGTATCTCGAGGCGGCACTCGAGACGGCCCGGCATCCGGAGACGGACGACCTCCACGCGCTGCCGATGTTCCCCGACCTCGGGTTCATGCTGTATCGACAGGATCTCCTCGAGGACGCGGGACACGACACCGGCGGCTGGGCCGAGGAACCGCCCTCGTGGGAGGAGTTCTCGACGGCCGTCAGCGACGCCATGACCGACAGCGACGTTGCGTACGGCTTTACGACACAGGCAGACGCCTACGAGGGGCTGTCCTGTTGTTCGTTCAACGAAGTGATGACGTCTTGGGGCGGGGCGTACTTCGGCGGGACGGACACGCTGTTCGCCGCCGGCGACCGCCCCATCACGGTCGACGAGGAGCACGTCGTCGACGCGATTCGGATGCTGCGTACGTTCATCGACGCGGACGACCCGAACGCACTCGAGGAGTACGCGGAGATCTGTCCGTCGGCGATCGTCCAGTGGTCCGAACAGGAGTCACTCGGCCCGTTCGCGGACGGCAACGCGGTTGCACACCGAAACTGGTCGTTCGCGATGGCCGAAACCGGGTCGGACGAGGCGTTCGGCGAGGATCTCGGCGTGACGACGATGCCGTATGCGGTCTCGGAAGCCGACGCCGCGTACGAGGGCGTCGGCGGCACGACCTCCGCACTCGGCGGCTGGCATCTCGTCGTCAGCCCGTACACGGACCGCCGCGAGGAAGCCCTGCAGGTGCTCGAGGCGTTTGCAAGCGAGGAGGTTATGCTCACGATCTTCGAACTCCAGGGCTTTCTGCCGCCGATCATCGAGCTGGTAACGGAGGCTGACGAAGCGGAAATCGGCCCGATCGCTCGCTATACGGACCAGGTCCAGCGGGCCAGCGAAACCGCGATCCCTCGGCCGGTGACCGACGTCTGGCCCGAGCAGTCGGCGCTGATTTATCAGGAAGTGAACGCGGCGTTACGCGGGGCGAAAGCACCCGACGAGGCGATGGCCGATCTGTCAGAGCGCCTCGAGGGAAGCGAGACGGAGGTGGCAGGACAAGATGGCGACTGATACGGACACCCTCACTGGTGGAGACGCGACGCCCGACCGGGACCGGACCGGGAACGCGGTCATCAACCGGATGGAGAACTTGAGCGAGGCGACCTACGCGTACCTGCTCTTGTTGCCGGCGTTTGCACTGTTGACGCTGATCGCGTTCTATCCGCTCATCTCGACGTTTATCACGTCGCTTCGGGAGGATCAGACGCGAGGAGCGGAGCCACTGGGTGGTTTCGTCGGTGTCGACAACTACGTCGACATTCTCACCGGGAACGCGCGACTCGCCCGGCAGTTTCTCGATGTCACGGTGTCGGCGTCGTTTCCCTTCGTCGACCTCGGGACGCCGTTTCTCCAGCAGGCGCTGTTCGTCACGCTCGCGTTTGCGGTCATCAGCGTCGTCTTCGAGACGGTCATCGGCTTCGGACAGGCGTACGTGTTAGATCAGGAGTTCCGCGGTCGGCGCTGGGTTCGGGTGGCGATTATCCTGCCCTGGGCCGTCCCGATCGTCATCCAGGGGATGATTTTCTTTCTCATGTTCCAACCCGAGGTCGGCTTCGGCAGCGACCTCATGCAGTGGCTCGGAATCTTCGGCCCCAACCCACTGGCCGACAGTCAGGACGCGTTCATCATCATCCTCGTCGCCGACATCTGGAAATCGTCGGCGTTCATGGCGTTGCTCATCCTCGCTGGACTCCAGAGCGTCGACCGGAGCCTCTACGACGTCGCCCGTGTCGCCGGAGCCTCACCGTGGCAGCGATTCAAACTGATCACGCTCCCGCTCGTGATGCCGGCCCTGTTGGTCGCGATGCTGTTCAGAACGATGGATGCGATGCGCGTCTACGGGCTGATCGAGTCGACCGCCGGCTGTACGACCGTGCCGTCGCTGACCTGTCTCGTCGTCGAGGCGATGTTCGGCGGCACCCGTATCTACGCCACTGCAGCCGCCGTCGCCTTCGCGACCGCACTGGTTATCGGCCTGATCATCTCGGTGTACGTCGTGTTCTTCCGCGACACCGAGGGAGGACTGTACTGATGACGGATACTCAATCCCGAACCGAAACCGATGACACAGCCGTCTTCGACGACGCACAGAACGCCGAACTCGACCGTGGTCCGTTCCAGCAGTGGGCCGCAGACTCGATCGAAAACCCCGAACGGGTCTACCGCGCGATGTTCTACGTTGCGGCGATCTTCTTTCTCTTTACGACGCTGTTTCCGTTTTACTGGCTGCTCATGGTCGCACTGACGCCGGAAGGACAACTTCAGGACATCGTCTTCACCCCGAACGGGTTCAATCCGGGCGCGTTCGTCGAAGTCTTCCAGACCATCCCGTTCCACTGGTATATGTTCAACAGCTTCGTCATCGCGCTGGCCTCGACGGTCCTCGTCCTGATCATCGGGAGCCTCGCCGGCTACGCCTTCGGACGACTCGAGTTCCCCGGGAAAGTCCCGCTCATGTTGCTCGTGCTCGTCATCTCGTTTTTCCCGCCAGCCGCGTTTTTCATCCCGCTGAACGACCTGTTCAACACCAGCTTCTTCCTCCTCGAGCCGATCACGGGCGACGGCACCCTCTACAATACGCCGGGGGCGATGGTGTTGCCGCTGTCGGCGATCTTCATGCCGCTGGCGATCTTTATTCTGACGACGTTCTACGCACAGATCCCGGACGGCCTCGAGGACGCCGCCCGCGTCGAGGGGACGACCCGACTCGGCGCGCTGTTCCGAGTCATCATCCCGCTGTCGGCACCCGGCGTGGCGACCGCGGGCGTGTTGACCTTTATCGCCGTCTACAACGAGTTCTTTTTCTCGTTTCTGATGACCGACGGCCAGCCCGAAAACTGGGCCCCGATCCTCGAGGGCATTCTCGCCTATCAGGGCCAGTACGAAGTGTTGTACCACCTCATGGCCGCCGCGAGCATCATCGGGGTCATTCCCGTCGCGATTCTCGTGGTCATCGCCCAGGAAAAGATCGTGAGCGGACTGACTGCAGGCGCACTCAAAGAGTAACACAATGGCACGAGTACGACTCGAGAACATCACGAAACGGTACGGAGAGGAAACGGCGGTCGACGGCATCAGCCTCGAGGTCGAAGACGGCGAGTTCGTCACCTTCGTCGGCCCGTCGGGCTGTGGGAAGTCGACGACGATGGAGACGGTCGCGGGGTTGACACGGCCGACCGAGGGCCGCGTGTACATCGGTGACGACGACGTCACCGACCTCGCCCCGAAAGACCGCGGGGTCGCGATGGTCTTTCAGAACATCGCGCTGTTCCCCCACATGGACGTCTACGAGAACATCTCCTTCGGGCTTCGACTTCGGAAGTACGACGACGAGGAAGTTCGCAGACGCGTCGAGCAAGCCGCCGACATCGTCCAACTCGAGGACATGTTAGAGCGGATGCCGGCGGAGATGTCCGGTGGCCAACAGCAGCGCGTCGGCATCGCTCGAGCGATCGTTCGCAATCCGGACGTGTTCTTGATGGACGAACCGCTGGCGAACTTGGACGCGAAGCTGCGGGTCCACATGCGCACGGAACTCCAGCGTCTCCATCGGGAACTGGATGCGACGGTCATCTACGTCACCCACGATCAGGCCGAAGCGATGACGATGTCCAACCGGATCGCCGTCTTGAACGATGGCACACTCCAGCAGATCGCCCCGCCGCTGGTCTGTTATAACGAACCCACGAACCTGTTCGTGGCGGGCTTTATCGGCTCACCGTCGATGAACTTCGCCGACGGGACGCTCACCGAGGACGGCCTCGAGACGAACAACTTCACCGTGGCTCTCGATGCGACCCAGGTTCCGGGCGTCACCGTCGGTGATGACGTCACGCTCGGCATCAGGCCGGAAGACGTCTACCTGACCAGAGACGCCGACTCACTCGCCGCGCCGACGGCCACGATCACCGCCCGAAGCGACGTCCTCGAGCCGATGGGTGATGAGATGTTCGTCTATCTCCTGTTGTCCGAGCGTGCCGATAGCTCGATGGAACAAGATCCGTCGACGTCATCGGATCAGTTGCTGATGAGCGTCAGCCCCGATACGGCTATCGAGGCAGGTCAGGAACTCGAGCTCGTCCTCGACCGCTCGAAGATCCATCTGTTCGAGACGGAGACGTCGGATGCGCTGGTCCACGGCGTGACCGACCTCTCACAGCGAGAGTCGGGCACGACCCCGACGGAGGCAGATAGCTGACCCAATCGCGTGTGCGCTTTCGAACGACTGGCCCGCCGGCCGACAGCCGTTTGGCAACGGACGGAAGACCCTCCACCCCGACGATTTAGTATCGCAGTATTGGATTTACGAGTGCGACACCGACCACAGTACACCACCCAAAACAATGGATCGAAGCGACATCAAAACAGGGATCGTTGGTCTGGGAAACATCGGCCAGTATCACGCGGAGCGACTCGTCGAACTCGGCGTCCCGCTCGTGGGGGGGATGGACGTCTCAAGCGATGCTCGGTCGCGGTTCGCCCACCGATATGAGGTCGAAGTCTACGAAGACCACCACGAACTGTACGACAGCGTCAACGCCATCATCATCACCACGCCGAACAAGTATCACGAACTATACGCCGTCGACGCGTTCGAACGCGACCTCCACGTCCTCTTAGAGAAGCCACTGGCACACTCGATCGAGAGCGCGACCCGAATCGCCGAGGCGGCGGCCGAATCGGACGGTCACGCGATGGTCGGCTTCAACAATCGGTTTGCAAACACGGTCCGGATCGTCCGCAACCGAATCGACCGTGGTGAGTTCGGCGACGTGACCCACATCGAAGCCAACTACGTCCGCCGACGAGGCATTCCGGGCCGTGGCTCGTGGTTCACCAGCCGGCAGATCGCTGGCGGCGGTGCCCTCATCGACCTCGGGGTACACGCGATCGATCTCGCGCTCTTTTTGCTCGGGTATCCGGGCGTCACCGAGGTCAGCGGCGTGACACGCAGTGAGTTCGGCTCGAGCGAGGAGTACGCGTACCTCGAGATGTGGGGCGAAGACGCCGGCCCGGCCGGCTTCGACGTCGACGACTCCGCCAGCGCCTTCATCCGCTGTGTGGACGATCGAACGGTCTCGCTGGAAGTGGCGTGGGCGACGAACCGACCGGCGACTCACGAGTTCGTCATCCGCGGAACGAAAGCGGCCGCCCGCTTCGACCTGCTCGAGGGAGGGCTGACCATCCATTCGGCGAGCAACATCGGCCCGGACCACCTCGAGAACACGGCCATCGAGACGCGACAGAACGATACACACGCGGACGAACAGCAGGCGTTTTTCGACCGGATCAGTCGAGACGACGTGGACGACGACAGTGTCCAACAAGCGATCACCGTCCAGCGCGTGATCGACGCGATCTATCGCTCGAGCGACGACGGTCACACCATCGTCGTCGACGAGTGAGCGCCGGCTGCGAGAATGCGCAGGGCGATGCTTTTCCCCATCGGCGTGGGAACAACCGACATGCAAGTCGAACGGCCACTCGTCCTCGAGCTCAGTGGTCACGAGGTGACCGTTGGACGCCCGATCGCCATCCGCGTTCGAGATCGTGGTGGCCACCCGATCGACGGCGCACTCGTCGAGGCTGGTTCGAAACGCACGCGAACAGACGAGCGCGGGCGATGTGAGCTGACGCTGCAGTCGCCCGGGTTCTGGAAGATCATCGTGACCAAATCGCCGACCGAACGCGTCGCATACACCCCGGATGCAACGCTCGTGCGGGCGCTGCCACGATCAACGATAGCCAGAACTGGACGGCGGATTGGGCCGTGAACGAGGGAGGGCAGATCGGTTCGCGGGCGTGCCACAGCGCACGGACAGTCTACTCGGATCGAATTTCGATCGAGCCAACCATATCGTCGCTGTGTACTTCACAGAGATACAGCTCCATCTCATCGGTTGCCTCAACCGTGAACTCGACCGTCTCGTCTTCGTCGCCGACGAAGCTGGACGAGACAATCGGGCCAGCATCATCCCAGATGGCAAGGTTGTGGCCGTCACCGTCCATGTTCGTCCAGATGAACTCGTACTCAGTGCCCTCATAGAGGGCGATATCAGGGTTCTCATCGCCCTCGATCGCGTCCGGTCGCCGCCCCACCCACCCATCTTCGGCGTCGGCTTCGAGTTCGATTGTCTCGACGGCCTCCCAGTCGTCGTCCTGCCCTGTTTCCGGCGGGTCGGCATCGTCGGCCTCTTCCTCGAGGTCGTCATCAGTTTCGGGATCGTCTTCGACCTCTCCACCACCGTCGGTACACCCTGCAATGAGGCCGGCAGCGACCGTTCCGCCACCGAAACGCAGCACTGACCGCCGTGAGAGTTGCTTGTCTCGGGCCATTGCCTAGGATAGTCGTGTCGGAAAGATAAGTCACTGGCAGACACTTGCGTGGGACGTCGCGGTCGCTTCCTGCTGACGTTCGCTGGCCCGTCGAGTGAGACGCGCCGGCTCACGTCTCTCTGCCAGCCCCCGTTTTATTTTGCCGCTCGTTGTCCGGGCCTGTATGGAAATCGGCGTTCACACCCCGCCGCTGGCGGACGAATCGCTCGAGGGCGTCTTGTCGTATCTCTCCGACCTCGGCGTCGGCGCGATCGAACCGGGCGTCGGCGGCCACCCCGGGCAGGCCCACTTGCCGCGAGCGGAGTTCCTCGACGACGACAGCGCCCAACAGGAGGTCAAGAATCTGCTCGAGGAGTACGACATGCAGATCAGCGCGCTGGCGACGCACAACAACCCGCTGCATCCGAACGACGAGCGAGCCGAACAGGCGGATACGGAACTTCGGGAGGCGATCCAGCTTGCGAGTCAACTCGAGGTCGGCGTCGTCACCTGTTTCTCAGGGCTGCCCGCGGGCGGGCCGACCGACGAGGTCCCGAACTGGATCACCGCGCCGTGGCCGCCGGAACACGCCGACGCGCTCGAGTATCAGTGGGAGGTCGCAGTCGACTACTGGGCCGACCTCGAGTCGTACGCCGACGACCACGACGTCGAAATCGCCATCGAGATGCATCCGAACATGCTGGTCTACGAGCCACACGGAATGGCGCGCCTCCGCGAGAAAACCGGCGAGCGGATCGGCGCGAACTTCGATCCCTCGCATCTGTACTGGCAGGGCATCACGATCACCGACGCGATCCGGTATCTCAGCGACCGTGACGCGATCCACCATTTCCACGCCAAAGACACCAAAATCTACGAGTCACAGGCGCGTGAAAAAGGCGTTCTCGATACGACGGCCTACGACGACGAGCCAAATCGCTCGTGGCTCTTTCGCTCGGTGGGCTACGGCCACGGTGAATCCCACTGGAAGGACCTCGTCTCGACGCTGCGGATGGTTGGCTACGACGGCGCGTTGAGCATCGAACACGAGGATTCGCTGACCAGTTCGCGCGAGGGGTTAACGAAAGCGATCGGTCTGCTCGAGCGAGCGATCTTCGAGACGGAGCCGGGCGAAGCCTACTGGGCCGAGTGAGCGGGCCGTTCGTCGACTGGGCGGCGGCTCACTCCCCACGAGCCTGTTCGAACGCCGCGATGGCACGCTCTCGGCGCTCTCCGTGGTCGACGATCGGGGCCGGATACGACGGTGCAAGCTGTGCCCGTCGCTCGGACTCGAGGTCGTGCCAGTCGTGGATCGCGTCGGCCGCCACGGCCTCGAGTTCGGGGACGTACTCGCGGATGTACGCGGCGTCCGGATCGTACTCACGGCCCTGTTTCATCGGATTAAACACTCGGAAATACGGCTGGGCGTCGGTCCCAGTCGAGCCGGCCCACTGCCAGCCGCCGACGTCGTTTGCCGTCTCGTGGTCGGCCAGTTTCCGGCGGAACCAGTCGTACCCTTCGCGCCAGTCGATCAGGAGGTCTTTCGTCAGGAAGGAGGCGACGAGCATGCGGACGCGGTTGTGCATCCAGCCCTCGGCTTGGAGCTGGCGCATCCCCGCGTCGACGATCGGATACCCCGTTTCGCCGGCTTTCCAGGCCTCGAGTTCGTCGGGATCGTTACGCCACGGAATGTCGTGTTCGTACCCGCTGAAGTTCTCGGTGACCGTTTCGGGGTTGAACGCGAGGACGTGGGCGTAGAACTCCCGCCACGCAAGTTGGCGCTGGAACGCGACGACGCTCTCGCGGTCGTCGTCCGTCGCGGCTCGCTCGGCCGCCCGCTCGGTTGCCTCGTATACCGCTCGAATCCCGATGGTGCCCCATTTGAGGTGGGCCGACAGTCGCGACGTGCCGTCGACAGCTGGCTTCTCGCGGGCGTCGGCGTATCGGTAGATCGGCCCCGAGCAGAACTCAGTGACACACTCACGGGCCGCCGTCTGCGTCACCGACTGGGGCGTCGCGGTCGGCTCGTCGAAGCCCAGTTCCGAGGCCGATGGCAACGGCTCCCCAGTGACAGCCGCGAGTGCGTCCGCGGCCGGCGGCTCGAGCGGCTCCAGTTTCTCACGATCACGCCACTTCTTCCAGAAGTACGAAAACACCGAGTAGTGGTCGCCCTCGTTGGGCGTGATCGACCCCGGCTCGTGGTGGATCGCGTCGTGGACGGGATCGCAGGCGACGCCGTCGTCCTCGAGTGCTGCCGTCACGGCCCGGTCGCGCTCGCGTGCGAGGCCGCTGTAGTCCTCCGCCCAGACGACGGCGTCAATGTCGTGCTCGGCAGCGAGTCGCGGAAGCACGTCGCTGGCCTCGCCACGGGCGACGAGCAGGTCGCTGCCGCGCTCGCGATACCACGCGCGCAGCCCCTCAAGGGCCTCGAGGAGACAGGCGACCCGAACGGCAGAGGCGTGCTCGAGGACGGTCGGATCGAAGACGAAGACGGGAATCACCGGCTCCGCCGAGCGCGAGACGGCACGGACGAGTCCCCGGTTGTCGGTGCCACGGAGATCACGGCGGTGCCAATACAGGTTCATACCCGAACTGACGACTCGAGCATCGAAAAAATCGGGGTAGCGGCGAGGTGCGTCGGTGGTGGCCAGCCGTTCGTCGACGTGCCGTGTCACGGCGACGAGCGCCCGGTCGCCGTGGGCTACTCACCCTCGACGTCCGATGGCCTGAACTTCGCCTCGAAAAAGCGCCGGACCGACTCGATCATCCCCTCGATCGTGTAGTTGACGCCGATGTAGACGCTGACGAGGGCAAGCAGGGTGCCGGCGACGACGTCGGAAAACCAGTGGATGCCAAGATACATCGTCGAGAGCCCGACGCTGATCGCGATAAACCCGGCGACGGGAAGCCACAGGGGGTACTTCTCCCGCGTGACCCACGCGAGGACGAACACGGTCATCGACAGCGAGGTATGCAGCGAGGGAAAGACGTTCGTGTTCTGATTGACTGTATTCGTGAGCGTCCGTGACTGGGGGAACGCATCATACAGCAACCCCTCGAACAGCAGTGGGTCGACGTTTCGCGGCCCGAAAGCGATAAACAGGGTATAACAGACCAATCCGATGGCGTAGTTCGCCGTGAACGCGACCACGAGCGTCGACAGGTCGTCCATCTCATCGAGTGCGAAGTACGCAATAAACGGAAAGATCAGCAAAAACGCGTAGCCATAGATGTAGATGAAGACGAAAAACGACGTCAGGAACTCGGTCTGGAACGACTGGAGCACGGCGACCGGGTCCGTTCCGAACAGCGCCTGATCGAGTTCGAACAGATACGGCGTGATATTGTTCCGCAGCACGCGCCGCTCGAGGCGCTGGACGATGTCCCGTGTCGACACCCGAAGCAAAAGGACGACGACGAGCGCAGCAAACGGCAGTAGACACGCCTCGAGACGCCATCGAAAGTCCAGTACCGCGGCTGCGATGGTCCGCGGGCCGACGATAACGAGCGTCGCAGTGGCGAGCATCGCCGACACGATGAGGACGAGTTCGAGGAGTACTTCGGCAAGTGCCATACAATCGGGGTACTACTGCTACAGCCTACGAGCCATTAACTCTTTCAAACCGACGCATCCGGTTCGAGCTACTCGAGCAGCATGTCGTCGTCGTAGCTGTACCCGATCTCGTTGAACAACGATCGCACGCGAGACGTGTTGATCTCTCCGTCAGTGCCGGGGAACGAAAGGTCCGGCATCTCATCACCGTCCTCGAGGTCGGCGTCGAACGCTCTGTTGTGGAAGCCAACGAGTTCGTGGGGCGTCGTCGCCGCCTGTGCAAACCCTTCGAAGAACTCGGAGACGGCGTGTTCGCGGTCGATCAGTCGCGAGCAGATCCGCCGGAAGTTAGGGTTGCCGAGATCGTTCTGGCGGTTGTTGTAGCCGATCATGTAGAAGGCATCGGTTGTGCCAGTCACCGTCGAGACGGTGTCAGCGTTGCGAACGCTGCGAGCGATTTCAGGTGGCAGTTCGCTCACCGTGACGTCGATCTCACCGTCGACGAGCAGATCACTCATCGCGCCGGGGTTCGGCGAAATTCGAAACGTGATCCCCTCGAACTGCGAAAAATTCTCGAAGAGGTCGGGTCGATCCTGTGAGTCCCGAAAGACGTGTGCGTCGAACGGTTCGAGTTCGAACCCAGTAGCTGCCTCGGCCTCCGTGACGGCGAACAGTCCAGAGCCGACGGGGTCCTCGTTGGGGTGCGTGATCGCCCGTGTCTGGCGGTCAGCGACGACCGCTGACCGCTCGGTCCAGATATGTTCCGGCAACACGGGAACCGTCAGCAGTCGGCGGGCAACGGACCGACTCGTCTCGGTGAAATAGCAGTCGATCGTTCGCGGGCCGGTCACGTCCGTTCGATCGAGCAGCGTCTGCTTGCCCCGGTATCGAGGCGCGGGGACACCGTCGTCGACGGCCCCCATCGACGTGTCCTCGAGAAAGTCCAGTGTGAACGCCACGTCATCGGCATCGAGGGATTCGCCATCGTGCCACTCGAGACCCTCCCTGAGCGTTACGGTCGCCCGCGTTCGGCCCTGTTCGGACCACTCGACGGTTTCGGCCAGCCACGGCACGTACTCGCCGTCGATCCATCTGGCCAGCGGATCGTACACCAGATCCAACAGCCCATCGATCCGGTTTCGGTCGACCATCAGTGGGTTGAGCTGGTCGGTGAGCTGTTCGCCGAAGACACCCACCTCGAGCGGGCCGTCTCGAGGCCCGTTCTCCGGATGTGACATCACGTCGAGATACTGGTGGAGACGACGCGGCGGGACAGGGAGTTGCAGCGGTTCGGAGACACCGCTGACCGTGTAGGGGAACGCGACGGTGGTGTACGGAGTCGTCTGCAGCAGATGGTCGATCAGGTCTGCAAGGACGGCCGGTCGATCGTCTTCGTCTGCCGCCCGCTGGGCCTCGAGTTGGGAATCGGCCGTCACATCCGAGAACTGAAACGGGTTTTGCCACCCGCGTTCGCTGTAAAACTCGGAGTGCAACAGCCCGTAGAGGGCGTCGTACTCGTCGAGTCCGGGGTGTCTCGCGACGAAGACGTCGTACTCTCCCTCGAGGAGGATATCGCGGTACAACTCTGCTTCGGAGACTGGTTCGTGTGTCGCATTGATCCCGGCTGCAGTGTAGTTTTCACGGAGTCGACTGGCGATCGTTGCAGCGATCCGGTCGTCGTCTGCCGGGACGGTCTTGATGATTAGCGAGACCTGCTCCGATCCGGGGGTCTCCGCTTGTGACCAGAGTCGCTCCGAACACCCGGCGAGAGCACTGGCTCCAACACCCAGTGTGGCCAGCAGCCCTCGGCGAGTCGTCGACGGAGCGCCATCGTTCATGTGCCACCGGCTATGCCACCACGGGGTATATGACTTACTCTCGAAACGATAGTTCTGCGGGACAACACCACGTCACTGGCACGGTCACGGAGAGTTGGGTCAAGAGGGTTGTACAGGCGTGTGTAATATAGATCTCGAAGACAGTAATGGATTTCTGACTGTCTTTGTGAGCAGCATATGGATGCCATAACAATACAGTGAGGTGGGGTCTCACCGCATGTGGAGTCTCTCCGATCCCGGCCACTCGTTCCTCGAGCGGCCGTGTGCACGGAGAACGGCCACGAGAGCTAGCTATGAAACTTGCACTCATCGGCTTCGGTCAGGCTGGCGGGAAAGTAGTCGATCAGTTTTTGACGTACGACGACGCGATCGATGGCGGCTTCGTCGAGAGCGCGGTCGCAGTCAACACTGCGACCACGGATCTCCGGGGACTCGAGTCCGTCCCACAGAAAAATCGCGTTCTCATCGGACAGGCACGTGTCAACGGTCACGGCGTGGGCGCTGACAACGAACTCGGGGGCGAGGTCACCGAGGCGGACATCGACGAGATCCAACACGCGATCGACCGGGTCCCCACCCACGAGATTGACGCGTTCCTCGTCGTCGCCGGCATGGGCGGTGGCACCGGCTCCGGCGGCGCACCCGTCCTCGCGAGACACCTGCGGCGGATCTACACCCAGCCCGTCTACGGGCTCGGGGTCCTCCCGGCGACGGACGAAGGCGGCATCTACACGCTCAACGCGGCCCGGTCGTTCCGGACGTTCGTCCGCGAGGTGGACAACCTGCTCGTCTTCGACAACGACGCGTGGCGCAGCGCCGGCGAGTCGGTCGGCGGCGGCTACGACCGAATCAATCGCGAGATCGTCGAACGATTCGGCCTGCTGTTTGCCGCCGGCGAGGTCGGCCACGACGACCATGTTGCCGAAAGCGTCGTCGACTCCTCCGAGATCATCAACACGCTCTCGGGCGGCGGCGTCTCGACGGTCGGCTACGCCAGCGAGACCGTCGAGACCGACAGCGGCGGCCTCCTCGACTCGCTCACCGGCTCCGCCGACAGCGGTCTCGAGGACGGTGCGGCGACCAATCGGCTGACGAGTCTCGTTCGCAAGGCAACGCTGGGCCGACTCACGTTACCGTGTGATGCTGGCAGCGCCGATCGCGGCCTCGTCGTCGCCACGGGCCAACCGACACAGTTGAGCCGCAAGGGCGTCGAACGCGGGCGACAGTGGCTCGAGGACGAAACGGGAAGTATGGAGATCCGTGGCGGCGATTACCCACGCACCAGCGCTGACGAGGTCGGCGCAGTCGTCCTCCTGTCGGGTGTCACCGACGTTCCACGGATCGACCAGCTCCAGCAGGTCGCCCTCGAGGCCCAGGAGACGACCGAGCAGGTACAGGCGACCGCACAGGACGAGTTCGCATCGCTCGTCGACACGGGTGGCGAACTCGACGCGCTCTTTTAGCTCATGCGATGCAGGCCGTACTGAACGCGTCGCTGGGCCGCGGTAAATCGGTCCATTACGGCTCGTCCGACGGTCGACGAGCAGTCTCGCTTGTTTCAGTGCTCGTGAGAGTCATGGTATCCATACAATAACAAACCGTGATAGTCGTGGAACAGGAGACATGCGACGCCACCACCGATCGGCCCGTGAATCGACGGGGTCACGACTGCGAACGGCACTGTCTGCGGTATTCGTTCGAGACGACGGCCAGACGACCATCGTCGAATGTCGCCGCTGTGGGACGACACTCGAGGCGACGGACACGACCTGCCAGGCCTGCGGCTGTGAGGAGATCGCTCGCTATCGACTCGAGTGAACTCGAGCCCGTAGTGTGAGTGAGTCGGAATCGCCCGGCTACAGCAACGCCTTACTCGAGCGGCAGCGAACGCGTCTCGATTCGATCCCGGCGACCGTCTAGAATCGCAAAGCGCTCGTCACGACGCGTCTCGAGCCAGTACAGCAGCCGTTCGGCCCACTCGAGTTTCCGGGCCTTCTCGGGGCCGACCGACGGGTCGTCGATGTCCCAGCCGACGAAAACGAGCTGTGCGGCCCCGAGCTGGTCTGCGAGAAATGCCGTCCGATCGCCGTCGGTGAACCCACCGACGTTCCGGACCGGCCCGCGCGGTTCGGCCTGCGTCGTCGCCAGCACGGCTTCGGTCGCACAGTCGGGCACGACTGATCGGAGCGCTGGGACGTTGTCGCCGTGAGCGTGGATCGCGACCGGCACGCCCTCGTGAGTCAACCGACGAACCGTCTCGGGGTTCTTGTCGAGATCCGTCACCATACAGTCGACGTCGATGCCGTGGTCGGCGAGCGTGTCGACGGCCGTCGAGGCCGCAAAGACGAGGTCTGCGTCTCGAGCCTGCTCGAGCGCCGAGTCGTCTGCGAGCGAAGGACCCGCCCCGGCAATCGCGACCGTGGCGTCGCGAACACTCGAGAGACGTTCGAGGTCGAACGCAGCAGTCAGCGAGGCCAACACGTCGCGGGCTCGCTCGTCACCGGCACGGTCGTAGCCGAAGTCATCCAGAATCGCCTCGTAGATGGGCTCCCACTCGTCGAACTCCATACACGATGTCTGGCGCGGAGTCGTATCTGTGTTCGGGCTCGAAGACACGCCCGAACCGAGGGCTCGCTGCTCGAGTCGAGTTGTCACTCACCGAGTTGGTGCCACAATAATTCGTGATATGGGCCGGGGGTCGCCTCCAAAGTACCCCTACCCGGGAGGCCGCCCGGCGTCCACCTTCCTATTTTGAATCCTCCGGCATAAGCTTTCTCTTACTCAATTATTTCTGCGAACGATTCTGCGAGGGCCGCTGTACTGCCGGTTTCTCCCCGAAGGCGGTCTGCAACAGCCGAAATGTCAGTTCTTGATCCAACGAGCAGTGGCTGTCCTGTGTTCACATATATCGCTGTCGTCGACTCGGCGGCGGACGACAGCCGCACTCGAGTGGCGTCGTCGAGCCCACTGATCTCGAGTGCGACCGTCGACCAGTCGTCGACGGCGGCCGGATCGACGCCGCGTTCGTCGAGGTGGGCACGGAGCTCTCGACTCGAGCAGCCGTCAAGTCGGGAGACCGAGAGTCCGTCCGTGACCGTGCGTGTACGCTCGGTAAACGCCTTGCCGATCAGGGCCGCATCGCGAGTCTCGGCGACGTCGTGGGTTCGGATCACGTGGGCACCGCGTTCGACGGCCATCGATGTGGCCGCGAGACTGACCGGCAGTCGCTCGTCGGTGTCACGGCCGGCGATTTCGCCCAAGAAGTTTTTCCGGTTGATCGAGACCAGCATGGGCTGGCCGAGCGCGCGGAACTCCCGAAGTCGGCGGAACGTCTCCCGATCGTCTGCAAGCGTCTGAGCCTCGCTCCAGCCGCCGAAAGCCGGGTCGATGATCGTCTTCTCGGTCAGGCCGTGTTGTTTCAGCGCTTCGTACACTTGGTCGACGTAGCCCGCCTGTTCGGCCCACGCCGGCGATTTCCGTTCGGACCACGGGGTCTCCTCGACGGCACCCGGGCGCTCGAGGTCGGGCGGACTCGCCATCTTCGCGACGGCCACGTCGTGGTCTGCACAGACGACGGGCATCTCCGGATCGGCGAAGCCAGCGATGTCGTTGACCATGTCGAACCCCTGTTCGAGTGCTTCCTCAGCGACCGACGCATAGCGCGTCTCGATCGAAAAGATCGCCTCGCCCGACACGTGGTCGATCGTCTCGAGTGCGATGTGCAGTCGCTCGAGTTCGTCTTCGGCAGAGAGCACGTCGAAGCGTTTGTTCGCCGACTCGAGGCCGATATCGACGATATCGGCACCGGGGTCGATCAGCTCCTCGTCGACGTACTGGGCAGCCTCCTCGGGGTCGTCGTAGACGCTCGGATCGTACGGCGACTCCTCGCTGACGTTCAGAACCCCCATGATTCGAGGCGGGTACTCGTCGCCGATTCCCAATCCCGCCGCGTCGACACTGTTCATACGCCCTCTGTGGAGAGCAGCCTGAAATGTACCGCGGTTGCGGAGAACCGCACATCACCCGCGCGGCGACACGCTATGGCCGAGTCGGGACGGCGTCAGCGGTGACACCCGTTCGAATCCACCGTGACCCATCGAGTCGTTCGGTTCGCTCGTCGGTCAGCGCCGGCCGGTCGACGTAGCCGTCCATCGCCGCCGGCGTGTCGACCGCGAGTTCGGCACCGTCCTCGAGAACGCGGTGCTCGACCGTCGGCAGCGTCTCGCCGTGTCTCGAGCGTGGCGAGTCGTCGGCGGTCGGCGTCCGAACGTGCGTCAGCCCCGTTTCCGGACGGCCACAGAGACGCGTGACGGCTCCGTCCGACTCCTCGAGGCCCGCCATCGGTGTCGGTTCGATGACGGCGACAGTCTCAGCGAGATCCGTCTCGAGCGCCGCGAGCGCCTCGAACTGTGACGGAGAGACGAACGTCCGGTCGACCCGGTCGGTGTAGCACAGCGACCGAACCGTCTCGGGGTCCCAGTGGTGCTGTGGCAGGTATGTACCACCGCCGAGTATCGTGGCCGTCGCGCCGTAGCGCAGTTCGAGCGGGTTCGACAGTGGAAGGCTTCCGAGATGTCGCATCGTGCCGTCGGTCTCGAGGAGTGGATGCTCGACGCTGGCGGCGGCCGTGAGTGCAGCATGCGTATAGCGCACACCGAGTGGGGCCCCGTCTTCGTGGCCGACGTAGGCGATCAGGCCGTGGTCGCCGTCCGACTGGCGAACGACGTCGATACCGGTCCGCGAACCGGCGCTGTTCATCCCATCGTTGTCGAGAAACGCCGACAGCGTGATTCCCATTCGCGCGTCGCAGTCGACCGTGATCGCGACGCGTGTTTCGTCGGCACCGTTTAGAACCGAGAGAAACGGCGTCTCATCGGTGACGAACGCCTTGCACTCGGTTTCGTTCAGCGCGGACACGATGTCGTCTGTTCGGTAGTCCGCCGGCATCGTCACCGGAACACAGCCGTTTCTGAGCGTCCCGAAAAAGGCGATGAGAAACGCCCTCGGATTCGAGAGATGGATCGCGACGGCGTCGCCGGCAGTGATCGCACGCTGTTGGAGGCCGCCAGCGAAGCCGTCCGTCAACGACCAGAGTGCCGAAAACGTCAGCGGGTCGTCGCCGCCGATCGCCGTCGCCGTCTGGTGGTCCATCGTAACCGTCTGCAGCGTTTGGATGATCGTCGCCATGATCGGCGACTTTTGACCACGGTCTGTTGAACGTTTGCTCAATACAGTACCGCAGTCTGGTCAACAGACCAAGGGATCAATATCCGTTAAAAGATCCGTCATTCGGACGATGCGCCGTCCTCGAGGACGGCCAATCGAGAGTCACGCAGGAGGACTTTCTTGACAATCGATGGATTCTCGAGCAGGCGGTGTTTGGCGTGGGCACCGCGGCCACGTCCGCGGCCCTCGCGTTCGGACTGGATCACGTTGAGGAAGTTCTGTTCCTGAAGGATCTCTTGGACACGACGCTCCGAGAGGACATCGAAGTCGAGTCGACGGGCGACTTCCTTGTACTGGTTGTAGATGATCTTCGTCGGGAACTCCTTTTCCGTGCTGTTCTCGGTCAGTAGCGTCAGCGAGTAGAGGATCGCTTTCGCCTGCTGGGGAGAACCCTCAATCAACTCGTTGAACCGGTCGGCCTCGGTCTTCTCTTTGGCGTCGCGGACGTGGTCGGCGGTGACCTGCGTGTCGTTTCGTTTCTTCGCGATACGACCCGCGTTTCGAAGGATGTCGATCGCCTTGCGCGCGTCGCCGTGTTCTTGTGCGGCAAGCGCAGCGGTCAATGGAATCACGTCATCGGAGAGGACGTCGGTGTGGAACGCATCTCGTCGTTTCTCCAAGATTTCGACGAGTTGGTTGGCGTCGTACGGCGAGAAGACGAGTTCGTCCCGCGAGAGACTCGATTTGACCCGTTCGGAGAGGTGGTCCGGGAAATCGATCTTGTTCGAGATGCCGATGATGCCGATACTCGAGTCCGAGATCCGTCGGTTCTCGCCGGCACGGGAGAGCTTTCGGAGGACTTCGTCGTCCTCGAGCATATCGATCTCGTCTAAGATGACGATGGTGACGTCGGTGCAGTGGTCGACGGCCTGCCAGAGGCGTTTGTAGTAGTCGCCGGTGCCAAGCCCGCGGTCGGGCACGGTCACGCCGCTTTTCTCGGAGTCGTTGACGAGCTGGGCGATCGTCTTCACGATCGACGCTTCGGTGTTCTGTTCGCCACAGTCGATGAAGGCGTATTTGACGGTGACGTCGTCGCGTCGGGCTTCCGAGATCACTCGCTGGGTGACCGACCGGGAGATGAGCGATTTGCCGGTGCCAGTCTTGCCGAAGATGAACAGGTGGTTGGGTTCGCTCCCGAAAATCGCGGGGTTCAGCGCATCCGCCACCCGTTGCATTTGCTCGTCGCGCCCGACGATCCGGTCCGGACCGGGGAGATGTGTGATCTCGAGCAAGCGCTCGTCGGCAAAGACCGGATCGTCGTACCGAAAGAGTGGATCACGATCGTCGTTGGCGGACATTGCGTTACCCCGTGGCTTCCAACTGAATTGAAATAAAGGTATGGAGATCGATCGCGGATGTAAACATCGCGTGATAGGCGACGATGAACCTGATTTTACCAGATGCGCAATGAAACCACTCAACGGCGGTCTCGCGTTTCTAACGATCGGCCCGCCGACTGACTCCTGACACGGGTTCCGGACAGTGCCACGATGAATTTCGATCGGGTCCCCCAGCGTGGATTTCGATCGGGTACCGACTCGAGTGACGAGTGGTTACTCCCTCGAGTGTGTGAACCACCGACACCCCCGTCGCGGATGTAACGCGAGGGGAACCTGCCAGCGAGCGGTCGGCAGCGAGTCGATACTGACCGACGATGTGTGCTGGGAATTAGTGTCATATTTAATAGGTTTCCAGAGACGGCTCGAAGAGTTTTCGGGGAAGGACCTCCGGAGACGCTCGATTTGCCGGGGACTCGAGGTCGGGGGCAGTCGTTGGAGGGGGGACACACCCCCCTCGCGTTTGTAACGGCAAATGGGTGGGGTGGGTGTTCGGTTATTCCCGAATTCGTGTCGAATCAGGGCTCAAAAGCGAGATTTTACATCCGCGGATGAGGTGTGTTCCACGTAGAGACCCCCCCACTGTTGTGGCGTTACAAACGCGAAGGGGGTGTGTGTCCCCTTCGACAGCGATCGACGGGAACTCGACAGGGTTTCGACAGCATTCAAAGCGGAAGATCCCAGTGCCGAAAACGGAGGACTCGCCTCGAGACCGTCGAAAACCGAACGCTCAGCAGCATCACAGTTGATCGAATCCCCACCGAAACGCCACGGTTTCTCCTAGAATGTCTCCAAAGACGACCCGTTCTAGGTTCAGTACTAGAACTAGTTCTATCTACTACTAGCTAGTACTAGGCTAGTAAGTGTATAGCTAGTAACTTTCTATCTAGTGGTAGAGAACAGCTAGCGAACACTCACCACGGTCTGGACGATCCCGTCGGACAACGAACCGGGGACAGTTCGTTCCGGTGCCCATCTGTGCCGAACACGTCCCTTTTGACGACCCACTTCCTACTGCCGGTATGATCGCGACGACCTCCATGCTGTCGGTCGATCGGGCCGCTTCGATAGCCCAAGTGGACGGCCCCGAACCGAGTCCAACCACTCTCGAGGCAGGACCGCTCGCCGACCAATGACTCCCAACTCTCCCACATCCAACCGTTCGACGGATCTGTCACGGACACCGCCGTCGGTCGCCATCGTCGACGCTCAGACGCCGGGCAACGTCGGCACGATCGCCCGGGCGATGAAGAACTTCGGATTCGACGACCTCCTGTTGGTCGACCCACCAGCACTCGATCCCGACGGTGATGCCTACGGCTTTGCCGGGCATGCTCGAGATGATATCCTCCCGAACGCAACGGAACTCTCGTTCGACCAGCTCGTCGAGAACTATCACACGGTCGGCTGTACGGCGGTGACCAACGAAGACGACCACAGTCACGTTCGGTTTCCGTACTCGACGCCGGCCGAACTGGTCGATCGGTTGGCGACCGTCGAGGCACCCACGGCACTCGTCTTCGGCCGCGAACGCATCGGGCTCACCAACGAAGAACTCGCTCGAATCGACGAGATTTGTTCGATTCCGGCCGCTGCAGAGTACCCCGTCCTCAACCTCGGACAGGCTGCGACGATTACCCTTTATGAACTGCAGTCGCTCACCCTCACAGCTGACGAGACCCAACTGCCGGACATCGAGCGCGTTCGAGCCCCTGAACCGACCATCGACCGCGTCTACGACCAGTGGGCCGACCTGCTCGAGGAACTCAACCATCCCGAGGAGAAACGCGCGAAGACGATGCGCATGCTCCGGCGTGTCTACGGGCGGGCGGATCTGACGACGGGCGAGGCGAACACACTGTTGGGACTCCTGCGTCGGGCGACGGAACGGCCGGCAGAGGACTGATACGAGGGCCATCCCTCAAGACGGCGCGCTCGAGACGACCACAACGAGGCCAGCACACTGATGTAGGCGGCGTTATCACCAGTAGAAAATGACTGTGCTGCACCGACGGAACGCACTCGGGCTGTTGGGCGCGGGGATGGCGCTGCTGGCCGGCTGTTCGGAAACGGCTGACGACGGTGGGAACTCCGCCGCCGACGATGGAGGGGGTCCCGAAGCCGACGCGGGTGACGGCGACCTTCCGTCGTACGCCTCGATACTCCCGACGACCGAGGAGTCGACGTTCTTCTACGGTGCGATCGACGTCGAGACGATGGCAACGCTGCTCAACGATGCAGGGGCCAAAGCGGGCGAGGAGCCGACCGACCCGCTCGTCAGTAACCCAGTCGTCGTCGCCCTGCTGTGTTCGTTCGGCCTCGAGTTACTCGGTCGTTCGGCCGGATTCGAGGCGTACGTTTCGAACAACGAGACGCCCGATGGCGACGAACAGTTCGTCTACGCCGAGGGCGTCTACGCGTTCGTCGGCGCGTACGACCACGACGGCCTCGCCGCCGACCTCGAGCGCGCAGGCTACGCCCTCGAGACCGAGACGGACGCCTACGCGGTCTACGCCGCAACCGGGAGCGACGAAATCGTTGGCGTCTCGGACGAGGTCTACGCCTACTCCTATCCCAACGGCGGCGACGAGTTCGATCCGGTCGCCGCCGTCGAACGAACGGTCGCGACGGCCGCCGGCGAGCGCGATCCGAAACACGAATCCAGCGAGGCGTTCGAACGGTTGCTTCGCACTGGCGACACTCGCGGCATCAGCTGCTGTCTCTACACCGACGCCGATGCGTTCGATTCGGCGACCCTCTCGGACGATCAAGCAGGCGACAGCGACAGTCTAGAATTCGCCTTCGACGCCTTCGAAGGCGCATACGGTGCCCATCAGGGACTTCGTGTTGCCGGCGATGCGGCCGCGACTGCACGGGCAACCGTCGTCTACAGTCGCGACGACCGCGTTGACATGGACCTCTTCGAGTCGGTGCTCGGAACGGAGGCCGAAACGGTCGAACACGAGCGGGCGGACACGACGGTCACGATTGACGCCGAGTACGGCGGGGAGTTTGCCCGCGAGTAGTCGCGTGCTATCGTTTTTTTCGAGTTGCGACCGACCGATCCCCGTCGGCCGACTCACGCACCTCGGTGTCGGCTTCGATCGGTGTCCCGCCGTCGGTCCGGGCGTCGGGATGCCCACCCGCGGTCTGCTGGTGGTCGAACGCCGTCGGCTCGAGACGCGAGCGCACCAGCGAGCGAATTGCGCGCCGCTTGATCACGACGAAGCCGACGAGGATCGTTAGCAGACCGACGATCGTCAGCGAGTCGACGACCGAGCCGAGGACGAGCCAACTCACGCCGATCGCGACTGCCGGCTCAGCGTAGCCGACGAGGTTGACCTGTGTCGGCCCGTTTTCCTCGAGCAACTCGAAGTAGAGCAAGAACGCGAAGACGCCGGAGACGAACGTCAGGTAGGCGTACGAAAGCAGCGCTGTCGTCGTCAACTCGATCGCGGCGACCGACTCGCCGCGCAAGCCAGCCCAGCCGAACAGTACGCCAGCACCGAGCAACATCGCCCAGGCCTGGAGCGTCTCGATCGGCAGATTCGACTCAATCGGGCGGACGAGCACGCTGCCGAGTGCAAACGCAACGGCAGAGGCGAAGACGATCGCCGCGCCAACGATCATGTCGCCGCCGAGCGCGGCTGGCGACGGCTGAACGACGAGGACCACGCCGAGCAGCCCGAGGACGAATCCAACGACGCCAACAGGGCCGAGTCGCTGATTCGGAAGCACCGCGCTGGCGAACACGACCGTCAGGATCGGTGCGGTGCTGACGACCGTGGCAGCGACGGCACCGGAGACGTACAGTTCGCCGATGTACAACAGGCCGTGATAGAGTGCGATGACGAACACGCCGGCGATGGTGACGACGAGCCACTCCGCGCGTCCGACGGGACGGACACGGTCGGTGACGACGGCCGCGTAGCCGAGGACGATCACGCCAGCCAACGCATACCGCGAGCCGGCGAACAGGATCGGCGGCACGTACTCGAGGCCGACTTCGATCGCGACGAACGAACTCCCCCAGCAGAGTGCAAGCATCGAAAAGAGCACCGATTGACGGTACTCGGATGGAATCGAATCGAGAATCTTCATATCCGATTCGAAACTTGCGGTTGTATTTAGACCCTTCTACAACCCATCCGAAAATTCGGAATCAAAAACCACACATATGGATCTGATCCGAAGATCCTTCCACATCGAACGTCGGTCTTGTAGATATCTCCAATATACTCAGCCGAAGGACATATGTTTCGGCCACGCCGAGCACTCGCGTATGGACGACCGCGACGTGCGCCTGCTGAAAGCCATCTCGGAACTCGAGACCGGGAGCCCCGAACGACTCCACGACGCGACCGGCATTCCGGTGTCGACGATCCACTACCGACTCTCGAGTCTCCGCGAGGAGGGGATCATCACGAACGACCGCTACGACGTCGACCTCGAGGCACTCGGCCTCGGCGTGACCGTCCTCGTCGAGATCCACGCCGACTATCAGGGCTCCTACGAGGAGTTTTCGGATCGCCTGCTGACCGTCGAAGGCGTCACGAACGTCTACTTTACGATGGGTGAGACCGATTTCATCGTCGTCGCCCGCCTGAGCGGCAGCGAGATGGTCGAGCGCCTGATCGCCGAGTTCGAACAACTCGAGGGCGTCGACCGAACCGACTCGACGTTCGTCATCTCGGCGATCGAAGAACGCGACGCCTTGCAGAGTTACAGCCTCGAGACGTTACTCGAGGAGTTGGTCGACGAATAGATTTCATAGACAATTCACAGAGTATATTCCACACTGTATCTATCCGAATACACCAGTAACTCCAGGTGCAAACTGACCGAGTGAGGGTGAACAAGTGATTTTAGTCTGAGTGACGCTTATAGTGGTAGTACACAATCACTTCACTATGAACCGGCGAAAGTTCCTTGCTCTTGTGACTGCAGGGGTTGGACTGGGAGGAGGGGGCTATCTTGGCTGGAACTGGTATAACTCTCCGACAATACCCTCTGGTATGAACATAGAAACACTACATGTTGAACGGGATGTTTCGGCAAATAACTTCTCACGAGAGGGGGAGTCCTTAGCTTGGAAAGAGGAGTACCACACTGTTATAGAAGACGTAGACACAGCGGATAGAGAACTTGAAGATATTGGTTCTGTGACGAAATTCATTGATGAAACCAATTTCAACGACTCATATATGGTGATTGTACAGAATGGGGTGCAATCAGAACCAGACCTCGTGTTAGATACGATTAAACGTATTGAGAATGGGCTAAAGATTGAAATATCTATAGATTATCCGTGGTTTGGTGTTAATGACGACCTTATAACTCACTCACTGCTTATCAGAATAACTGATTCAAAAGACGGAGTCCCAGAGACGGTCACTGTTGATATTGAGGGCTACGTTTGAGCAATATATCCCCTGTACTGATCGAATCAGGACACGTTCATAGTAGGTTTGTGAACCGTTCTATGACACTACTATACTGGCAACACTGATTGCCACGTCCTCCCCAACCGATTCGCTCGTTCACGAGTTCACTCGCTCATCCCTCGCGCAGCTTCGAATCGTGGTTCGCGCATCGCTCACCACGATTCAGCGCGCGCCATCGCATTGATCGCGGATACCGTGATCTAACAGTCTCTCTCAGGAGGTCGATGAGTGAATGTCGCACCTGCCTGAGCAGCGTGGACATCTCGTTTCTAGCATGCGGACCTTCGTTGGATCGTGTCCAGTATGAGAATCAGAGATACCATTTGAATCGTCAGAACTTGAGACGTGCTGTTCGGTGATCCAAACGCACACGTATCACTGTGAACGAGGTGAGCAACCCCTTCTGGAGTTCGCGTCGTAAACCGCAATACGCATCCAAATTAAGTCAATACAGCCGATTTATACCCATATGGATGAAGACCGACAAAAGCTCGTTTCGATGTATGTCGGACTGATCGTGGGCTGTGCCGCGCTCCTGGTAATCGGGTCTGTCACTGGACTCGCCCCGATCGGACTGAACAGGAGTGTCGTTATCGCGTTTGTCGGCGTCACGACCCTGCTATACGCGGTGATGTTTGTAACGTATATTGTGGCGAATACGCACACTCCTTAGTAGTTGGACCTGAATTTCAACGCGTCGTTGAACGTTCTTTCTCGCGGTCTCGCCAAGCTATAGTAACAACTGAACCGATGGACACACGGATCGCAGAGCCGTCATGCGAGCTGGTGTGCAGTGATGGTCAGTGGCTACGATAGGAGTGAACTACTCCGAAAACACGCCTGTGGAGACTGCGACCACTGTGGACATGATTACTGTGTCTGCAAGTCGCGTTTGTCGAGGTTCCCTCGACAGTCTGACAACGTCGTCGAATCAGGAAGCCTCTGTCTCAAGGAGCCCGCGCTATCGGGCAAGTAGGCAGGGGTCGTTCACGCTCGCTTTTGAATCTCCTCGCGGAGCAACTGACTCACGAGGTCACCGTCGGCCTTGCCACGGAGTGCGCCCATACACTCGCCCATGAGGCCCGAAAACGCCTGCATGCCTTCTTCTTCGACCTGCGTCTCGTTCCGTTCGACGACCTCGGCGATGGCCTCGCGGACTTCGTCCTCGTCCGCGCCACCGAGTCCCGCGTCGTCGGCTGCTTCCTCGGCCGACTGATCCGGCTCCTCAGAAAGTACCTCGAGCAGATCCGTAACGCCCTCGTTCGGCAGGTCGCCGTCGTCGACCATCTCGAGGACGGCCTCGATGTGGGTTTCGGTGAGCGCCTCGACGGGCACGTCGTCACGCCGGAGTTCGGTCAGCGTCGACTCGAGCGTCGTCGCGGCCAGCGTCGGGTCGATGCCGTCGGCGACGACGGACTCGAACAGCGGCATGTGTGTGCCGTAGGCGACCTGTTCGGCCAGCCCGGCCCCGAGGTCGAACTCGTCTTGATAGCGGTCGACCTTTGCGGTCAGTAGCTCCGGCTCGGGCACCTCGCTCGGGTCCGGTTCGACGGGCGGGACGTCCGTTTCGGGGTACATCCGTGCCGCGCCGGGTAGGGGACGGAGATAGCGTGTCGCGCCGTCCTCGAGTGCGTCGCGAGTTTCTTCGGGGACGCCCTCGAGTGCAGTGCCAGCGCGCTCGGCGACGGCCTCGATCGACGCCTCGGCGATGTCGGTGTCGGCGGCGACGATCGCCACGGCATCCTCGGAGCCGGCACCCACAGCGTCCCGAAGGGCTTCGACTTCGTCCTCGGTAACGCCGTAAGCCGGCAGTTCGTCGGTGTGGAAGATCCCGCCCGCGCCGTGGCGTTTGGCGTGGTCGGAGAACTCGGTGCCCAGCCGGCGATCCGGAGCGATCTCTCGGCCCACCAGCCCGTCGAAGCCGTACAGCGGGACGGCCATCACGGAGCCGCCCGAGCTGAGTGCGCCGCCGATAACGCCGCTGTCGGTGCCCTCGAAGACGTCGGTAACGTCCTGCGTCTCACCGACAGCGGCTTCGCGGGCCTCGAGTTCGTCCCGGATCTCGACGAGTTCGACCTGCCGTGCGGCCTCGTTGCGCACGATGTCGTCGATGTCGTCGAGGCTCTGGACGCCTTTGATCTCGACGCGTGCGCCGTCGGCGATGGAGACGTTGACGTCCTGTCGAATCGTCCCTAGTCCGCGTTTGACTTTCCCGGTCGAGCGAAGCAGCATCCCGATCCGTTCGGCGGCCTCGAGGGCCTGCTCCGGCGTCGAGATGTCCGGTTTCGTCCCGATTTCGACGAGCGGGATGCCCAGCCGATCCAGACTGAAGCGCACGCCGTCGTCGGTTTCTTCGACGCGCTGGGCGCTTTCTTCCTCGAGCAGGAGGTCTTCGATCCCCACCGCACCCTCGCTGGTCTCGATCGCGCCCCCGGTGGCGATCAGCGACGAGCGCTGGAAGCCCGTGGTGTTCGAGCCGTCGACGACGATCTTGCGCATGACGTGGGCCTGATCGACCGGATTCATGTCCATCAGCTGGGCGACCTCGAGGGTCGTCTCGAGGGCCTCGTCGTCGAGCGTGGCTGGCGGCTCGTCGTCTTCTTCGACCAGACAGGTCGTCTCGTACGCGAGGTATTCGAACTCGCGGTCGACGCGGCTCTCCTCGAGGGCGGCCTGGTCGATCTCGCCCAGTTCGCTCCGCGTGGGATGGAGATAGCGCGTAAATCGCCGCGTCGACGCCTCGGGCTCGCGACGCTCGGTTGGACACTGACAGAACAGCTTCGTCGCCGTATCGAGTTGCTGGTGGATCTCCAGCCCGGCGACGAGTCCGAGTTCGTCGTAATCGTACTCGCTCATTGGCCGCCACTCGGAGGCGGAGGGGTAAAAAACCGTCCAGTTGCGGTCAGTCGGACGAGGACTCGGCTGCCAGTCCCATCCCCGGCTTCCGATCCGAGGAGGCCGCCTCGGTGGCCGACTCGTCCGACACCAGTTGGCGCTCGAGGGCAGCCGCAATCGTCTCGAGAACCGTCTCCGTCGTCGCCTCGAGGACACGCCTCCGGTCGCCGTCGACCACGGTCGCTCTGCCAGCCGTCGTCGCGCCGCCGGAGTCGGCCGCCGACTCACGCTCGACGAGCACGAGTGTGTCCGCCACGGCCGCAAGCACCTCGAGCAGACGCTCCGTCCCAGTGCCGCCGGCCTCGAGAGCAGACGCCGTGACCACCGTCACGTCGGCGTCCGCGACGTGGTTCTCGAATGCGACCAGCGTCGATTCCGAGAGCGACTCGAACGGAGGGACCTCGAGACAGTCGATCTCGAGCGTTCGTGCGGTCTCGGCCGCTGTGTCCCCGCTCGTGACGGGGCCAAGAGAGAGCGCCGTCTCGGCCTGTGTGCTCTCGAGTTGGGCGAGCACGCACGCCGCCGTCGTTCCGGTGCCGAGGACGTGAATCCGGGCGTCTCTGAGCTGCGTCTCCTCGTCTGTCTCGTCGCCGTCGGTCCGGTGGCCCGGCAGCGCCGTCACCGTCTCCGTCCCCGTAATCGGATTCGGCGTCACCGTCGCGGTCGCATCGAAGACATCGGCGAGTGACTCGCCAGTCAACACGTCTGCCGGTGGCCCGCTCCGGTAGACGCCGCCGTCGGCGAGCATCACGAGCCGATCGCAGTAGCGGGCGGCCAGATCCAGATCGTGGATCGCCGCACAGACGGTCCGGCCGTCATCGACGAGTTCCCGAACTAACTCGAGGGTCTCGAGTTGGTGATTGATATCGAGACTCGCGGTCGGCTCGTCGAGCAACATCGCGGGGGTTCCCTGTGCAATCGCGCGTGCGAGGACGACCCGCTGGCGCTGTCCGCCACTGATCGCGTCGATTGGCCGGTCGGCGAGGTCGGTCGTCCGCGTTCGCTCGAGGGCCTGCTCGACTGCTTCGTGGTCCGCCTGCGTCGGCGAGGAAAACCGCGAGCGATGCGGATGACGCCCCATCTCGACGACGTCGCGGACGGGAAACGAAAACGAGAGCGTCGTATCTTGTGGGACGACCGAGACGAGTTGACTCGAGCGCTTCGAGGAAACGCTGTGAATGTCGACGCCGTCGATCGACACCGTCCCGGAGTCGGGCTCGAGTGCGCCGCTGATCGCCCGCAACAGCGTTGTCTTCCCCGCGCCGTTTGGACCCACGAAGCCGACGAATTCGCCGGGTTCGATGGTTACGGAGACGTCCTCGAGCACCGAGAGTTCGCCGAACGACAGCGAGCAGTTCTCGACGGTGATCGCCGCCGGCTCGATCTCCGTCGGCTGTGCAGCGTTCGTCTCGTCTGGTGTTCTGTTGAACGGGGTCATACTGAGGTCACCTCCCGGCGGACGAGCAAAAAGAGGAAAAACGGCGCGCCGACGAACGCCGTGATGATGCCGACCGGCACTTCCGCGGGGCCGGCTCGAGCGATGGTGTCCGTAATCACGAGAAACGAGGCACCCGCGAGGGCGCTGGTCGGCAGCAAGATTCGGTGATCCGGGCCGACGATCAGCCGCATGATGTGGGGGACGACGAGGCCGACGAAGCCGATGACGCCGGCGACGGCGACACCTGCGGCGGTGATGATGCTCGCGACCGCGAGCAGGAGGAACTTCGTCCGTTCGACTTCGGTGCCGAGGTGGTGGGCGTCTTCCTCGCCGAGCAACAAGACGTTCAGGTCTCGCGTGTAGCTGCCAAGGACGAGGACGCCCAGCACTGCCACCGGGAGGGCAAAGCCGACGTCGCTCCACGTGCTGTTGCTGAGATGGCCCATCATCCAGACGACGGCCTGTCGGAGGCTGTCGCCGCTGTGGACGAGCATATATGAGATGAGTGCGCCGAGAAACGCCTGCATGGCGACGCCCGCGAGCAACAGCGTGGCGACGGGCGTGCGGCCACCCTCCGTCGCGATCGAGTAGACCAGAAACGCCGTCAGGAGTGCGCCGGCAAACGCCGCCAGATGCAGACTCCCGAACGGCACGAGCATGGGGAACGCGATGGCGGCGACAGCACCGGCAGCGGCCCCGGTCGAGACGCCGATGATCGATGGATCGGCGAGCGGATTCCGGAAAAACCCCTGCATTACGGTCCCGGCCGCGGCGAGTGCGAACCCGACCGTTGCCGCGAGCGCGATCCGGGGCAGGCGGATATCCGCGACGATGATCTGGTGGGTGTTCGGCACGTCGAACGCGAACACCGACGTGTACTCGAGACTCGGAACCGGCACGCCGACGCCGACGATTGGAATCGTGAGACTTCCGGCCGTGACACTCGAGGGGACGACGATGGCGTTCAAAATCGCCAGCGCAACCGTCGACGGGTCGACTCTAACTGGCCCGAGCGCGGCACTGGCGACGACGACGGCGACCAGCAGCGCTGTCAACCCCGCCGACCACGAGAGGGTTCGGGCCGAGTGCGTCATACACTACAACCTCGATTGGGTTAGACAAATATTTGTTGAAGAGTCGCTACCTAGCGGACGATGCGACAGAAACTCGTACTGTTACTCACTGCCTTGCTCACGCTCTCGTTGGTTGCCCCGATCGCTGCAGCCAGCAGCGCGTCGGCAACGCCCGACGAGACTGCTGACTGTGCGTACCCGATCGAACTGACTGACGCCACTGGTGAAGATATCACACTCGAGGAAGCACCCGACTCCGTCGTCGCCTTGCAGCCAAGCGATGCACAGACGGTCTTCGAGATCGGTGCCGAAGACAGACTCGTCGGCATGGCCGACGAGGACGCAACGAGCGACCTCGAGATGGGCGACCGTGTGGACGTGACCGACAACTACGAGATCGTCCACGAGCGCGTGATCGATCTCGACCCGGATGTCGTTCTGGCCGCGAACATCACGCCTGAAGAAGACGTCGAGACCCTTCGCGAGGCTGGGCTGACCGTCTACCACTTCGACAACGCAGCGTCAATCGATGACGTCCGTGACAACGTGCTCCGGACCGGCGAACTGACCGGCGAGTGTGACGGTGCCACCGAAACCGTCGACTGGATGGACGAGCGTCTCGAGGTCGTCGAAACGGCCCTCGAGAACACAGACCGCCCGCTCGCGTACTACGCGATGGGTGAGGACGGGACGACCGCTGGAAGCGACACGTTCATCCACGAAGTGCTGACGACCGGTGGTGTCGAGAACCTGGCTGAACGGGCCGGTATCGACTTCTACCAGCCACTCAGTAGCGAAATGATCGTCGACGAAGACCCCGAGTGGATCATCTACTCCGATGACCGATCGGACGTGCCGATCCCCGAAGCGGCCGAGGCCACGACTGCCTACCAGAACGATAACGTCTTTTCGGTCAACGCGAACCAACTCAACCAGCCTGCCCCACAGGTGATCTACGCTGTCGTCGATATCGTCGAGACGGTCCACCCTGACGCCTACGAGCAAGCGGTTGACGGACTCGAGGACACGGACGAATCCGACGAGAACGGCGACGACAGCGAGGATTCGATCCCTGGCTTCGGCGTGCCAGCAGCCGTCGCTGCACTGCTTGCCGTCGCGTTCCTCGCGCACCGCCGATAACCACCACGCAGCCACGGCTTTTGAAAAGCGTTTACCCGTCGGCCCGTTGAGATGGCTGTATGGTCGAGAACGTCATCTGGCCCGCCTATCTCGATGCGGCCCTGTCGCGATCCGAGGGGCGGCGCGTGTCACAGGAGCTCGCGGTCGAAGAACCGACGGTCGACGAAATCGCCAAGGCGGTCCAGCAGATCGGGTACGACGCCACGATCGAACGGGACAAAGCCTACTCCCGGGAGCACTGGGCTGACCGCGGTCGCGTCGTCGTCCGTGGGGCCGACGACTCGACGAAAAATGACCTCGTCCAAGCCGTCGCGGCCTACGTCGTCGCGATGCGCGAGTAACATGCGCCGCGTTGGCTCAGTCGTCCGCACCGCACAGGGACTGGCCGTCTTGCGGGCGGACGAACGCGACGACGGACCCGGCTCGAGCGATCCGTTTCGCGACGAAATCGGGACGATGGTCCTCGACGACTCCCTCGAGGAAGTCGGCCGTGTCGTCGACGTCTTCGGCCCGGTCGAACGGCCATATCTTGCGGTGACGCCCGACGCCGGCGTCCACCTGCCGTCGCTCGTCGGCTCGACGCTGTACGCCCGCTAGCGTGCTCGCGTACAGTTGAGACGTCGATACGCCTCGAGTGAAGACGAAAACACCCATACGAACGGGGGACAAACCCCGCGCTATGAACCATCGGACACGGGTCCTGCTCGCCGTCGGCGTGACCGTGGTGCTCTTTCTCGGCGTCCAGTTCGGTGCGCTGGCGCTGATCGAGCCTTTCCACGAGTCGGAGCGCCAGGCCGTCGAGAACCCTGACGACCCGACGAACAGCGTGGTCTACTTCGCGATTATCCTCGTCGCGACCGCGTTCATGCTCGTGACGTTCAAATACGACGTCGAATGGCTGATCAAGGCCCTGATCATCGGCGTCAGCGTGATGCTCGCGTGGTTCGTCTTCGCCGAGCTCGTCCCACCCGTCGCGACCGTCGGCTCGGTGAATGTCATCGCCGCGCTCGGGGCCATCGCCGTCGGCGCGGGGCTGTTGTTCTATCCGGAGTGGTACGTCATCGACAGCACGGGGGTGATCATGGGTGCTGGCGCTGCGGCCCTGTTCGGGATCAGTTTCGGCCTGCTGCCCGCAATCCTGTTGCTCGCCGTCCTCGCCATCTACGACGCCATCAGCGTCTACCGAACCGAGCACATGCTCGACCTCGCCGAAGGCGTCATGGATCTCAAAATCCCCGTCGTTCTCGTCATCCCGACGTCGCTTTCGTTTTCCTACCTCGAGTCGGGAAGCACCGACGACGTCCTCGACGACACGACGGCCTCGAGCGACGGCGACGAACCGGTCCCGTCAACCGACCCTGACAGTGTCGCCGCCGATGCCGACGGTTCGGATGACAGTCCCGACGAGTCGGCTGCTGAGGCGGATGCACTCGAGCGAGACGCCCTGTTTATCGGGCTTGGTGACGCCGTGATTCCGACGATTCTCGTCGCGAGCGCGGCGTACTTCCTCGATGTCGGCACGATTTCGGTCCCGGGAATCGCGCTGAACCTCCCCGCACTCGGTGCGATCATCGGGACGATCGCCGGCCTGCTCGTGCTCATGCATATGGTTCTCAAAGGAAAGCCACACGCGGGACTGCCGCTGTTAAACGGCGGGGCGATCGGTGGCTACCTGCTCGGTGCGATCGCCAGTGGGCTGTCGCTTGCGACGGCGCTTGGCTTCTGAACGGCTCGAGCACGGTCACCCGTCCCATAGACGCTCGAGTTACTCGTTGTCGCCGTCACCGCTGTCGTCGCTCGCTTCGATGCGGTCGATGCTGACGGTGTCACCGTGCTCGAGGCCGGTAGCCATCGTGTTGACCCGTGCACGTTCGTCCTCGAAAACCGTGTCGGCGGCGGGATAGATCGCGGCGACGACGAGATACTCGTAGTCGTGCTCGGGCAGGGCGATGTCGAAGAAGACATCGAGTTCGGTCCCGCCGTCGAGTGTCGCCGTCGCCTCGTACGTATCGAATGAGACCATCGTGTTGGGGCCGTCCGGTTCGATCGCTCGGCCACCGATGTTGGCACCGAGTTCGAGGTCGTCGTACTGGGCTTGCATCCGCTCGGCCAACTCCGCCGTCGTGAGCTCGCCGATGGGGTTGAACGTCTCGTCTGCAACGCGGATCTGTGGCGTCGAGGTGAGCGAGAACACCCCCGCGTCCGTCTCGCCGTCGACGTCCTCGAGCGGGAGTTCGATCGAGCGGCTGTACTCGCTGTGATAGCTCGTCAGGCCGACGCTCTCACCGCCGAACTCGCGTTCTTCGGTCCGCTCTCTCGTACCCTGATACTCGTAGCCGGCCTCCGTTTCCGCCGCCGTCGAGACACGAATCGGTGACGCGTCGAACGTCAGCTCCTCGTTGAGAACGTCGCTGAGACACCCCGCCGACGTACCCACAGCGCCGGCTGCAACGGTTCCAACGAACTGTCGTCGGTTCATCTACTCTGGTCGACTGTACTCTCGCGCATAACGTTCGCGGTGATCTTCACACCCTGCAATCGGTCGGCTCGCTCGAGACCACACGACGCGCTGGGGTCACCGACTCGAGCCGTCGGTCGACTTCGTCTCGGAAGCCACCGCCGTCCGGATCTCGAACCGAGCACCGCCGTCGTCGCCAGCCGCTACCGTAATCGACCAGCCGTGTGCGTCGACGACGCGTTTGACGATCGCCAATCCATACCCGGTACCGGCCGTTTCGGTCGTGTAGCCGGCGTCGAAGATCCGGCTTCGGTCTGCCGATGGCACACCGGGGCCGTTGTCCGCGACGTAAAACCCACTGACCGCTGTCGCCGCTTCGGCGGTCGGTTCGAGCACACCGACCTCGATCGACGGCTGCCCATCGCCGTCTTGTTGTCGACCGCTCGTCGAGCCGTGTTCGACGGCGTTCCGAAACAGGTTCTCGAGAAGCGTTGCAAGCAGGGACGGGTCCGCCCGGATCGTGGCCGACTCCGAAACCGAGACTGCCGCGCCATCCGTTGTGACGTGTTCCCATGCCCGTTCGACGGCCGTCTCGAGGTCGATTGCCTCGGGCTCGTCGACGCTGTCGGTCGTCGCGAGCACGAGCGCGTCGTCGATGATCGTCTCCATGCGCTCGAGCGACGAGCGAATCGCGGACACGGACTCGTCTGCCGTGTCCGGCACAGACCCAGCACTGCCGTCCTCGAGCGACTGTGCTGTCGCGAGGCCGACCGAGAGTGGGTTCCGAAGATCGTGTGACAGCAGCGTGGCGAACGTTTCCATCCGATCGGCCTGCTCGCGGGCTTGCCGCTCGAGGCGTCGTCGGTCGGTAATCTCGACGTGCATGACGAGGACGTACCGATCGCCGTCGTGGTGGTACGCCGTGGCGTCCATCGTAAACCAGTGCTTTTCGGTGGGCGTATGGCACGGATACTCGAGGGAGAACGTCTCGCGTTCGCCGGCGATGATCGCTCGGAGACCGCACGCGGTGTCGGCTGCATCAGCCCCCGAACTGGTGTCACAGACCTCGAGATAGTTGACTCCGACAGCGGCCGCTCCGTCCGCCAGTCCCTGCTCGTCGCCGAACGCGGTCCACGAGCGGTTCGTGTAGACGATTACACCGTCGTCGTCGAGGATCGCAACGTGGGCCGGAAGCGCGTCGAACCCAGCACCGACGACCGAGTCGGAGGTGTCCATCAGTGGATACTGGGTGCTCGTGCTACTTGAACGATTTCGCTACCAGACCTGATGAACCGATCCGCGAGTGCAGCCGCTCGATGCTCACTCGCCGGACGGCAACCGGTACGTCGCGCCGTCGTCGGTGTCCTGCACTTCGATCCCCAGTGTCTCGAGTTCATCGCGTAACTCGTCGGCGCGCTCGTAGTTGCCCGCCTCGCGTTCCTGTTCGCGCACGTCGAGGACGAGTTCGACCACGTCACCCGCCAGCTCCGCGGTGCCCGTCGTCTCGCCGCCGAAGGCGAGGCCGAGAACCGCCCCGAACTCCTCGAGCGTCTCGACGGCCTGTCGGAGCCCACGGTAGTCGTACGCCTCGCGGTCGTCGACATGGGAGTTGATCGCCGTTGCAATCGACAGCAGTGCCGACTGCGCTTCGCGCGTGTTGAAGTCGTCGTTCATTGCGTCGACGAACGATGTTCGGGCCGCATCGACCTCGGCACGGAACGATTCGGCTTCGACTTTCGTCCGAGCGTCGGGTGAGTCAACTGCCTCGACAGCCGTCTCGTACGCGCGCTCGAGTCGATCCCAGCGCTCCTCGGCTTCGGTAATCGTCTCGTCGGCGTAGAGTTGTTGGCTATTATACGAGCCCGCAGTGAGGAACGTTCGCAAGACGTTCGTCCCCCACTTGTCGACGGCCTCGTCGACGGTGACGAAGTTCCCGAGACTCGAGGACATCTTCTCTTCGCCCATCTGGAACAGCTCACAGTGGAGCCAGTAGTTGGCAAAACGCTGGCCCGTCGCAGCCTCAGATTGGGCGATTTCGTTTTCGTGGTGGGGAAAGACGAGGTCTCGGCCGCCAACGTGGATGTCGAGCGTCTCGCCGAGATGGGTCATGCTCATCGCCGAGCACTCGATGTGCCAGCCGGGGCGGCCCTCGCCCCACGGCGACTCCCACGTCTGTCCCGTCGGCGTCGCACAGCCGTGGTCGACGCCCTCGTGGCGGTGTTCGGAAACGGCGTCTTCGTCGACGCCGCCGGCTTTCCAGAGCGCGAAGTCGGCTGGATTGCGCTTTTCGGACCGTTCGTCCGGCTCGCCCTGAGACTCGATCTCCTCGAGTTCCTGATTCGAGAGCTTTCCGTACTCCTCGAAGCTGGCCACGTCGAAGTAGACCGAGCCGTTGGATTCGTAGGCGTAGCCGTTCTCGATTAGGGTCTCGACGAGGTCGATGATCTCGGGGACGTGTTCGGAGACGCGCGGGTACACCTCCGCGCGCAGGAGGTTGAGCGCGCGCATGTCGGCGAGCGTCTGTCCGATGTACGTCTCTGCGACGCTGGCTTCGTCCTCGCCTAACTCGGCCTCGCCCACGCGGGCGACGATCTTCTCGTTGATGTCGGTGAAGTTCTCGACGTGGCGGACATCGTAGCCGAGGTACTCGAGCCAGCGGTGCATGACGTCGACGTGGACCCACGAGCGGGCGTGGCCCAGATGCGGCGGATCAGAAACCGTCAGGCCACAGTAGTAGAGGAGAACGTTCTCGGGGTCCTGTGGCTCGAACGGCTCTTTCTCGCCCGTCAACGTGTTCGTCACGTGTAGGGTCATTACGAACGTGTACCTCCGGCCCGTAGTTAAACACTGTTAATAGCCGGGTCGGACTCGAGCGCTGATAGTAGCGAGAGCTATACGATGTGCCATCTATCGATCAACTGTGACTCACGACCGCATCCACGCTCGCAAACCGACACACCATACAGAGCGGTGGTCGGTCGGCACGATCCAGCGACTCGAGACGCGAGACGGCCACTGTGTCGTCGCCGTCGACACCGAGGCCGGTGAGACGGTCGAACTCATCGTCACCCTCGCCATCAGAGACCTGTTCTTGGGCCGACTCCCGATCGACAGCGACGAGTCGCCGGTCGGCCAGCGAGTCTGGTACCGCCAACACGGCGGCCAGCCCTGACAACTCGACCCCGCATTCAGTTCCGGGCGGGATACTCCACGTCGTCCTCGAGGTCGAGCCCCTCGAGAAATGCCACGCCCTGCGTGTGGCCCTGCTCGATCAGTTCCGCGAGGAACTCGGGGTCGCGGTCGAGTTTGCTCGAGTGGTGATACCCCCGCAACTGGAGTCGGCGGATCGTCGTTGTCGTGTACTCGGGGTGGTCGAAGTGGCCGTTCTCGATCCACTCGTTGATCCGTTCGATGGTCCGTAGCTCCTGGTTCAGCGAGATGTTGCCCGCGAGCTCGTTTCGTCGGTCGGTGATCTCGGCGAGTCCGGTCGGCACCGTCTCCCGCTCCTGTGGATTGATCTGGATGACCCACAGCTCCTCGGGCGTTCGCTCGCCGGACACCGACATGAGGTCTTTTACTGGCGGGTTCTGTGAGAAGAGCCCATCCCAGTGGGCTTCGCCGTTGATCTCGACCGCTTCGAACAGCGTCGGGATCGCCGCGGAGGCGAGCACCGCATCGACGGTGACGTCCTCGTTCGTAAACGTCTCGAAGGCTCCATCGGAGACGTTGACCGTGCCGACGACGAGTTCCGGCTCCTCGTACGCACAGAGGGCCGGCAGCGCGTCGAAGTCGATGTGGCGCTCGAGAACGTCCCTGATCCGCTGTTGGCCCCAGTCGGACCCCGGCGAGTAGTACGGACTGACCTGTGGCACGCCGACGCCCTCGCTCTGGAATCGGGAGACGAGCGAGACCCACTGGTTGAGCACGCTATCGGCGTAATCATTCGCCGCCATGTCGGCCCAGATCGCCTCGAGTAACTCCACTGCGGCCGATTCGTCAGCGGTGACGAGCCCGTACCACGCCGCGAGCGCGCTGAACGCGCCGCCGGACGTGCCGCTGATCCCGACCAGTTCGAACTCGTCGTCCCAGTCTGCCTCCGAGAGCAGCGCCCGGAGCACACCGGCTGTGAACGCGGTGTGGCTGCCGCCGCCCTGACACGCGATCGCAACCTGTGTCGGCTCGTCGGTCTTCGATTCACTCATACGTGGTCGTGTAGCCGCCGTCGAACAGCAGATCGCCGCCGTTGAGATGGGTTGCGTGCCTCGAGAAGCCGAAGACGAAGAGGTTCGCGACTTCCGCGGGCGTCATCATCGTCTTGGTGCGTGCGGGCCCGAGCATCACATCCTCGACGACTTCCGTCTCAGAGAGCCCGCGACTGGCTGCCGTGTCGGCGATCTGGTCGGCCATCAGCGGCGTCAGCACGTAGCCGACGCTGACACTGAAGCCGCGAACGTCGCCGCCGCCTTCCGCGGCGATCGACTTCGTTAGCCCGTTGAGCGCGTGTTTGGCCGTGATGTAGGGTGCCTTGTCCTGTGTCGCGTAATGGCCGTGGACCGAGGACATGTTCGCGATGGCTCCCGTGCCGGCACCGCTTGCCTCGATGTGGGGCATGGCGTACTTCGAGAGCAAAAACGGCGCTCTGATCATCACCGACTGGAGCAGATCGTACTGCTCGACCGGGAACTCGGCGATCGATTCGATGTGTTGCATCCCGGCGATGTTGGCGACAAAAGAGAGGTCGCCCTCCTCGGCGGCCGCATCGACCATCGCCTCGACGTCGCCGTCGTCGGTCAGATCCGTCGGCACCGAGAGGAATCGGCCCTCGGGATCGAACGATTTGATCGTCGCGGTCGTCTCCTCGAGTCCTGTCTCGTCGATGTCGGCACCGACGACAGTTAAGCCGTTGACGGCGAGTGCAACCGCAAGCGCCTCGCCGATTCCCGACGCCGCCCCGGTGACGATCGCGACGGTATCGGGAGTGAACGCTGGGTCCTCGAGTACGAGCAGGTCATCCGCAGTCAGCTCCGGCGGTTCGAGTTCGGGGGTCGATGACATCTCTACGGCAACACTGTCAGCGACGCTATAAATAGCTTCAGCGTGCACGTGACATTGGAAGTCGAAAGCGCCACTCAGCTACGTCGTCCGAGGGACGTTCTCGAGGGCATCTTCGACCGCCCGGAGCGCGTTGGCTCCCTCGAGGCGCTCGACGATGACGAGCAACGAGCCATCGCCAACGGCGGCTGCGAGTGGTGTGATCTCCTCGAGTGCGAGACGCTGTACGATGTTGGCGAGTGCGGCCGCGTCGACATCGCCGGTCACGAGGATGCCCGTCCGATCACCACCGCCGGGGCCGAACGCCGTCCCACCAAGCGAGAGCAGCGCGTCGTCCGTTCCGGGCTCGACCGCCCCAATCTCGCTTTTCATCGTCACTCGAACGTCCCGCGACTCGGTTTCGTACGCCGGTGACGCCTCGGCGTAGCGACGCAGCGCTGTCGCGACCGCGTCGGTCTCGCCATCGACCTCGAGAAACCGGGCAGCGGCGGTGTAGTTGACGACGCCCGCTCGCAGCGCCGCGACGAGAAACGGATGCGACTCGGCGACACGACGGGTTTCGGCTGCCAGTGACATACTCCAGAGCGCGACCTGTGTCGGCATAAATTCGACGACCAGCGGCTTCCGAACGTCGGCTGGTCGGGACGGCGCTCCGTACCGGGACCGCGGCGTTTTTGCCGTGAGCGCCCAACGCTTGGGCATGGACCTTTCCGACATCGAAGCGCTCATCGAAGCGGAACTCGAGGACGCCGACGCGACGGTCACGCACGCACGCGACAAACACGACGACGACCATCTCGCAGCAACAGTCGTCGCTCCCGAGTTCGAGGGTATGCCGCTGGTTCAGCAACATCAGGCGGTGTACGACGCCCTTGGCGATCACATGACGACGGATATCCACGCCCTCGAGCTCTCGACGTACACGCCCGAGGAGTACGACGAGGCCTGAGACGGGTTGCTGTCCCGAGCACGGACGTCGGGATCGTGATCAGCAAGCCGTGCCGACAGCAGTCCGTCTCAGCGTTACTCGTTGGAAGACACACTGCCTACCGGAACCGCAGCTTTATCCTTCGCTCCTGATAGGACATTCATATGGAAGCGCTTCATCCCCGCATCAGGCTGCTCTGGATCGCCAGCTGGGCGATCGGTGCGCTCGTTCTCGCTGTCGGCCTCGCCGCCGTCGATCAGTGGTTCGTCGACGTTCCGACGGCTGTCATCGTCGGGGTCGTCGCCGTCGCGTTCGTCATCGGGATCGCCTACGCCGTCCGACGCTATCAGGTCTGGAAATTCGAACTCCAGCCGGACGCGCTCTACCTCGAGCGCGGCGTCGTCACGTTCGTCGAGACCGCAGTCCCGTTCGTCCGCGTCCAGCACGTCGACACGCAGTTCGGCCCCATCGAGCGGGTGCTTGGCCTCTCGAGTGTGGTTGTCTACACGGCCGGAACGCGCAATGCCGACGTTCGGATTCCGGGACTGACGCCCGCCCGCGCCCGTGATCTGCAGGACACGCTTCGCGAACTCGCCGTCGAGAGTGAAGCCGACGACGCTGTGTAACTGAAATGAATCGACTCCACCCACTTAGCGCGGTCACCTACGCCATCCAGTACGGATTCATGTGGCTGTGGGTTCCGATCGTGCTCGTCTTGGTTCTCGGCGGCATCGTCGGCCCGGTCAGTCCGGCATGGGCCCCCATCGCGGCACCAGTCGGCTTTCTCGCCGGGGCAGCCTACGGAATCGTCTACTACTACCGATTCGGGTACCGTATCACGCCCGATACGTTCGATGTCTCGTCCGGCGTGATCGCCCGTCGCTCTCGAGAGATTCCCTACGGTCGGATCCAGAACGTCGACGTCAGACAGGGCGTTTTGCAGCGACTGCTCGGTCTCGCGATCGTTTCCATCGAGACCGCCGGCGGCGGCTCCACCGAGGCGTCGCTCAACTTCGTCAGCGAGTCGGAAGCGAACCGGCTTCAGGAACAGATCCGCCGACGAACCGCCGAGGTGAAAGACCGCCGACGCAACCGAAATCGCGCGGCGACGCCGTCTGACCGACCGGATGTCGATGCGGTCAGTTCGGGCGATGGCGAAGATAGTGCCGTCGAGGCCGGGACCGCTGGTGACGAGCACGTTTCAGACCCCACTGCGCGCAACGACCGCGAGACGGGGCCGACATCCGAAGACCGCGTTGTCGAACCGCGCCGCCGTCGTCGGACGCGCCTGTTCGACCTCGAAGCGCGAGAACTCCTGTTGTACTCGTTTACGTCGTTTCGACCGGCGGCAATCGCAGCCGCCATGTTCGTCTTCTTCCTTGCGACCGACACAGTCCTCGATCTGTTCGTCATGACGGCACAACCCCTCGGTGGCCCGTCGGCGATCGGCGAGGGATCGCCAACCAGTTACGGCGTCCTGACGGTGGTGTCGGCGATCAACGCCATCCTCATTACGTATCTGCTGAGCGTCGCGTACACGTTCGCCACCTACTACGACTTCCAGCTCGGTCGCGTTGATGAGGACTTCGTCTATGAACGGGGACTGCTCCAGCGCTACAGCGGGTCGATCCCCGTCGAGAAGGTTCAGTCGGTGACGGTGACCGAGAACCCGCTGCAGCGACTGATCGGCTACGCCGGGCTGTGGGTCGAAACCGCGGGCTACGGACCCGAAAGCAGCGGTGGCAGTCAGTCGGCCGTCCCGCTTGCTCGTCGCCGCCACATTCATCGGTTCACCGAAAACCTCACCGGCGTCGAGACGCCACAGTTCCGGAGTCCACCACCGCTTGCTCGACGGCGCTATCTGGTCCGCTACTCGCTGGTCGCCGGCCTGCTCGTCGCAGCCGTGTTTGCCATCACGCAGTTCACCGCGCTCGAGCGCTGGTATCTCGCCGCGGTCGTCTTCGCGGCTGTTCCGCCAGCCGCACACCTCAAATACGTTCATTTGGGCTACTACGTCGGTGACGACCATCTGGTCATCCGGCGTGGCTTCTGGAGTCGGCGAACGACCGTGATCCCCTACTACCGAATCCAGACGGTCTCGACGCGGCGGTCGATCTTCCAGCGCCGCCTCGGACTGGCCTCGCTGGTCGTCGACACCGCGAGTTCGCAGACGTTCGTCTGGACGACACCGACGATCTACGACGTCGATCTCGAGGACGCTCGTGACGTGAACATGACCAGCCGAAAACGCCTCCAGTCGGCGCTCCGTGAGCGTGCACGCGACGACGACCTCGGGATGTCGGCTGATTTCACCTGATACGGTTTCCTGTCGTCACTGACCGCCGATCACCGACCCGTGCTGGCGATCGGCAGGATATCGGGACAGCAATCCGGATGACTCCGTCGCCGGTTTTTCGGTGGGTTTTACCTGACACGCCCCAACGTCCAGCTATGGGTGACGAAGACACGGATTACCGTATCGAGGAGGACAGTCTCGGCGAGATGCAGGTTCCAACGGACGCCTACTGGGGCGCACAGACCCAGCGTGCGATCCAGAACTTCCCGATCTCGGGCATCTCGTTCAGTCGCCGCTTCGTCCGCGCACTCGGTGTCGTCAAGAAGGCCGCCGCGCAGGCAAACCGTGACCTTGGACTGGTCGACGACGACGTCGCGGAAGCCATCATCGAGGCTGCCGACGAAGTCATCGCCGGCGAACACGACGACCAGTTCCCGGTCGATGTTTTCCAGACCGGCTCCGGCACGTCCTCGAACATGAACGCCAACGAGGTCATCGCCAACCGCGCCGCCGAACTCATGGGTGCCGAAATCGGCGACCGCGTCGTCCACCCCAACGACCACGTCAACTACGGCCAGTCGAGCAACGACGTGATCCCGACGGCGATGCATGTCGCCGCCCTCGAGGCCGTCGAGAAAGACGTCATCCCCGCCCTCGACACGCTTCGTGAAGCACTCGAGGCGAAAGAAGATGAGTTCGACGACGTCGTCAAAACCGGCCGCACGCACCTGCAGGACGCGACGCCCGTCACGCTCGGTCAGGAGTTCGGCGGCTACCGCACGCAGGTCGAGAAAGGGCTCGGCCGCGTCGACAACGTCCGTGAGAATCTCTCCGAACTCGCCCTCGGTGGCACCGCAACCGGAACGGGACTCAACACCCACGAGGAGTTCCCCGGCCGCGCCGCCGAGTACATCACCAAAGAGACCGGCGTCCAGTTCCGCGAGGCTGACAACCACTTCGAGGCACAGGCCGCCCACGACGCCATGTCCGAGGCCCACGGCGCGCTCCGCGTCGTCGCCGGCTCGCTGAACAAGATTGCCAACGACCTGCGCCTGCTCGCCTCCGGCCCGCGAAACGGTCTTGGCGAGATCGAACAGCCCGAAAACCAGCCCGGTTCGTCGATCATGCCCGGCAAGATCAACCCCGTGATCGCCGAAGCCGTCAACCAGGTCCACAAGCAGGTCGTCGGCAACGACGCCGCCGTCGCCGCCGGCGCTGCCGAGGGCCAGATCGACCTCAACCTCTACAAGCCCGTGCTGGCCCACAACTTCCTCGAGTCCGCCGAACTCATCTCGAACTCGAGTCAGGTCTTCGCCGAGCGCTTCGTCGCGCCGCTCGAGGCCAACGCCGACTACTGCGCCGACCAGGTCGAACAGTCGATGGCGATGGCAACCTCCTTGAACGTCCACATCGGCTACGACAAGGCCAGCGAGGTCGCAAAGACCGCACTCAAAGAGGACAAAACGGTCCGCGAAGTCGTCCTCGAGAAGGGTTACCTCTCCGAAGACGAAGCCGACGAGGTGCTCGACCCCCGCAAGATGGCCCAGCGCGGTATCCTCGGGCAGGACGACTGACGCTCGAGGCTGCTGTAGACTGCGTTTCCGGTCCGACCACGAGGCAGTGTCCAAATCGGATGAACTGCCATTCATCACTCCATCTACGGTAGACGCTGCGCACTCGTGTACCCTTACTTATCAGGATTCGTATGCAAATCCGAGTGGCCAACGCGGTCGTTCTCGTGGTCATCGGAGATGACGGCTCACGATGAATACGGTTGTGAGTAACTAGCGTAATTAACCCTTCTTTCTTCCCTGACCGTCGCCGCTAAATCGGCACAGTGAACCCGAATCAGGCACGGTTTCGACGCAATAAAAGAACCCAAGCAGTTTTGATGGATGCTCGCGTCAGATGAAATATGCACACCTGTCGCAACTGCAACCAGTCTTTCCAGACGGAGCTCGCCCTCGAGTTACACCGAGACACGTGTACGAAAGGACAACTATTTTGTCAAGTCTGTGGCGACCGCTTTTCGGAGGGCGACGCAACGCAGGACGGCTGGCATTACGAGTGTCCGTCCGAGGACTGCGAGGGGGATGGTCTCCAAGAAGACCTGTATCGTGTCGACGACGTACGCACCGCAACGCACTGAACCAACTGACGACCTCAATCTCTGCTTTCTGGTTGCCCACTGCCACGGACTGCTGTCGTCAGCGGCCGCCCGTACCGGGACAACAGCCCGTATGAGCAGTCCACGCTCGACTTCAACGGTTACCGACTGCCACCACAACAGCCATATGACAGAAGTGAACTGTTGGGTCGAACACGGCGACTTTCGATATAGCAACATAGAATATACGTGTTCAGTCTCGTCCGAACCAGCGGTCGATCGCTGGCTGCCGAACGGTTCGACACGCTGCCAACGGACTCAGTTTCGAGCTACGCACTGAGTTCGGCTCGTGACCAGTTGTGACGACTTTCAGGCTTCGATGGAGTTGTCCGATCAGTGACCGCCGGATTCTCAGAGACACGGTCAGCGACGAGTCCGTGCCAGCGCCACTGGCGGCGTTCGATCATCTGAGCCGGTCTACTATCTCGCTCACGGGCGACAGGATCGGTGACGACAGTAGTCGGCCATGGTCTACGGACGGCGATGCGGCGCTCCAGTTGGCGCGGATAAGTGCTCGAGCCACGGATCAGCGAACCGACGGACCACGCCCGTCAGCGGTTCGGACAGTGGAGTCGGGGCCCTGTGACACACCCTTCGATGAGACGTGACTTGACGACCGACGACGTCGCCGCCGTTTCACGCATCCACTTTCGGTAGCTGGCCCCATCGCTGCCCGATTACGGCGACGACCCGTGAGTTCCTCGAGAACAGTGCCACCCTCGAGCAGCGATCGCTGGGCGTACTCCGTCTGGCTCAAGCCGGCCGCCCTGTGAGTGGCCTGCCGGAGCTATCGGTTCGCCCTCGTGGCTGGTGTCGTCCCAACTGAACCAATGTACACACCCATCACACAGCGAACGGGGAACGACGTGACCCGTTCGCCAGTTCGCGGTTCTCGCTCGAGTCCTCGCTCACGGGTCGTTCCTCCCCGTTCGCGTGTCCGCGGGTCTCACTCACGTCGTTCGCTCCGACCCGCGCCGCTCCGACCCGCGCTTCCGTCGTGCGAGCAGGTGCGTAGTGACGGTCAGTGGCTACTCGAGTCGGCGGTCATCGTCAGTCGACCTACTGACTCGAGCGCTGGTTGCCGCTCGTTGAGTCACAGTGACTCGAGTTAGTAGTTGTCGGATTGGTGGGGTGAAGGCCACGTTAGATGTCTCCAATACACATGGTAAAGACTCGCCGATAATGTCCGGAAGCGTATATTTTCTCGGCCGCTGTGGTGATCTGTAGAGCCCTGTTTTCGGGACGCAACCCCTAGGGTCTCTCCCTCCAGATGGTGGTTCAAATATTGCCGCATTTTGGGCGTTGATCGGTGCAATTCGGTTGGCCACACTTGGCCAGTGTGGGGTCGGGTTGCAAACCAGAGACTGATCGGAGACACATCAGTTTGACTGGCAGTGTTTCTTTGTCAACCGCTGCCGATCTCGATTCCGGCCTACTCTTTAGGTTCAAATCTAGCACTACAATTCGATATCTTGTGTGCCCATGCAGCAGCATAATCCGCTATTGCCGGCCGGATTGGGGTACTACAGATCGAAATAAATGCCCTTATTTGTGAATGTAGGATAGATTGAAGTGTCTTCGCTGAGAGCACCAGCGTATGGCCGACGACGATCGTGTTGCCGTGAAGACGTACGTCCCACGGTACCAGAAAGAGCGCTGGCAGGCACAGGCCGACGCCCTCGAGATGAGTCAAAGCGAGTTCGTCAGAACGATGGTCCAAGCAGGACGCCAGGAGTTCGAGATCCCATCCGACCAGTCGAAGACTGGCCCATCAGCCGGCACCGAGTCCGCAACTGACGACGAGTTCGCAGACCGAATTCTCGAGGTGCTCGACCGAAAGGGCGTCCTTGGCTGGGATGACCTCGTCGAGGCACTGGTCGATGACGTCGAAGCCGATCTCGACGCGGAACTACAGCGCTTGCAGGACGAAAACACGATCCGATACAGCGGCCGTGACGGCGGCTACGTACTCACCACCGATGACTGAGAGCCAACAGCAGCCGACGACGGTCGAGTACTTCCTCCAAGACATCGAACACCACGGCCGCAACGAACGGACCGCAACAGCCTACGAGCGCGTGCTCTCGGCGTATGAGCAGTTCCTCGACGATCGCTTCGACAAGACGCCACCAGCAGCCAGCTACCGGGACTGCATGGCGTGGGTACACGAGCTTCGAACCACACACTCAGCGAGCACCGTCGCGACGTATGCGTCGTATCTCAACCGCTTTTACAGCTATCTCGAGCGGGTCGGTCACGTCGAGGAAAACCCCATGACGGTCGTCTTAGAGGAGATGTCCGAATCGATCGAATCGAATCCGACCCGGCGTGACGTGACGTTGCCCGAGATGCGCTCGTTCGTGACGGCCGTTCGCCATCCGCTCCACCGGGCGCTCGTGACCACGCTGTTGAAAACCGGGATTCGAGCCGGCGAACTCTGTAACCTCGATCTGATCGATCTCCACCTCACACACGACGCTCAGACGTGGCAGCCTCGAGCCCACATTGCGGGCCGTCCGGACTCACTGTTTATCGCCACCGAGCATACCTACGGCCGCGAGTCTGGCGGTGAACGGCGGACCGCTTCGAACAAGCGCAAACGCGAGACCGTCATCCCCATCGACGAGGAACTGAAAACGGCGCTCGTGCGGTGGCTCGCAGTGCGACCGGATACGCCGTCACGAACGACGGGGGCAGCGACGGAGCCGCTGTTCGTGTCGACAGCCGACAACTGGGGACAGCGCCTGACGCCAAACGTCATCCACCACGTCGTCGAGCGGTATGCACGGGAACGAGGCTGGTACCGAACTGGCGGTGGGGCTGCCGAAAACGTCACCCCACACTATTTCAGACACTTCTTTACGACGCACCTACGGGACCGAACCGGCGACCGCGGTATCGTCCAGTACCTCCGAGGCGATGTCGCCAGCGACGTGATCGATACCTACACCCACAACTGGGGTGATCGAGTCCGGGAAACGTACCTCGAGCACATCTATTCGCTCTCCGTGTAGCGGGTGTTGTCGGAACAACTGAAACTGTTGCACACCGATCGCACAGCTGTCGTGCGACCGGGTGTACACTGACGGTCAGTGACTATTCTACGTTCGCCGTGTTACCGTTTTGCTATTCAGACAATACTCGTTTTGTACACAACGCGTTCGTCTCTCCTCGATCGGACAAATCCCATACCGCTATATCAAAACCAGATGGATTCCGTCCGTTCGAGACGCTACATTCGCGGGCGATCGGCCGGTTCAGCGTGGCTCGCAAGCGTTTTGACTATAGTAGCCACTGACCGTCACTGCGCACCTGCTCGCACGACGGGAGCGCGGGTCGGAGCGGCGCGGGTCGGAGCGGCGCGGGTCGGAGCGAACGACGTGAGTGAGACCCGCGGACACGCGAACGGGGAGGAACGACCCGTGAGCAAGGACTCGAGCGAGAACCGTGAACGAGCGAGCGGGGAACGACGTGATCCGTTCGCTGTGCGATTAGTGTGTCAATCGTTGCAGTTGTTACTATAGGCACGCGGTCTCTGCGTGTGATCGAAAACGGACTCGAGTCGTCACTCTCCGGCGATGGGGTCTCAAAACTTCGAAAACGCCGTTACTGCTCGACCGTCAGCTCCGTCTCGAGGTCGGCACCGTTCAGTAGCGAGCGAACGGCTGCCATCGTCTCGGTCGGCTCCGGTGTGCTCTCTAACAGCACGGTCTCGCTCGGGAACAGTTGCTCGCCGAGCAAGAGACCGTGGTCTCGAGCCGTCGATCCTGTGACGGTTAGGTAGACGCCGAGTCCGGTGTCGGCGATCGCGGCTTCCTCTTCGTGGCCGGCCTCGGGGTACGCAAAGTGGATTCCGTCGAGTGTCCGCGTTCCGAGGACGGCCTGCACGAGTCGTTCGTACCGGGGTTCGATACACAGCGGCCCCTCATAGCTCTCGAGGAACGTTCGATCGAGCGAGCCGGCGGCTGGGGCGACCTCAGGGGTCGCCATCAGTGTGTGGTAGACAGTATCACCAAGACCCGTGATCACGCGGACGTCGGTATCGGAGGGGTTGATTCGGGCGTTGATGTCTTCGATGCTGTCGAGTGGCTCCGGTCGGAGTTCGACGACCTCTTCCAAGATGAGATCCGCGCTGTCGAATCCGAGCCCAAACTCGTGGGTTCGAAGCGCTCGAAACGGCTCCTCGCGGCCGATTAACTGGATGGCTGCGCCATCAGCGGCGTCCTCGAGACCATCGAGCGGGATCGTGACGCTGTCGAAGACGATCCGCCGGGGTTTACCGGCTCGGTCATCTCGCAAAAGCGTGTACTCGGGTTTGGTCGGGTCGTCGATAGAGCTGTACGTGGCGAGACGATGGTAGACGTCGTTTGCAGCCGTATCGTCCTCGGGGTCGATCGTTCCCTTGGTGATCGCCTTCTCGTGACGGAGTGTCGACGAGATCTCGTCTGCGAGATCGGGAACATCGAGCCGCCGTGCGAGTCGGTCGAGTACCGACTCGAGCGGTCGACCTTTTCGTGGCACTGCGACCGGGATCGTCTCGCCCATCGACCGATGTTCAATCGGCGACGGATAAACGAGTTGCGTTTCGGGAACGAAACGCGGGTTAGTTCGAGAACATCGAGCCGAGCTGGTCGCGCCAGTCTTGAATGTCGGTGACGTCTGCTCGCACGTCCTCTAGTTCGTCTTCGACGTCTTCGAGCCCGTCTTCGACGCGCTCGAGATCCGCTGAAACGTCGTCGACGTCGGCGTCGAGATCCTCGACGTCATCCGTAAGGTCGCTCACGTCGTCCTCGAGTGTCTCCACATCGTCGTCGACGGCCTCGAGATCGTCCGCGACGTCATCGAGACGGTCTTCGGTGCCGCCAACACGGTCGTCCAGTGTGGCGAGGTCGGCGTCGATGGTCTCGAGATCCGCCTGCACGTCCTCGATCAGCTGTTTGCCGGTGCCGTTCTCCTCGAGGAACTGCTCGAGGGCGTCCGTGTAGGCAGCGACTTCTTCGACACGGGACTGGAGATGCTCGACTTTCGCGATGTCGGGGCCGGACGGCTCGAGGTCGAGTGCGGACCGAAGGAGGTCCCGCTCGTCTTCCTCGAGGTCGTCCGCACGAAGCTCCGTAACGAGCTGGTCGACGACGGACCCCTCGACCGTCGCCGCTGGTGGCTCGGCAGCCGACTCGTCGTCTCGTTCGCCGTCCTCCTCTGCGTCGTGGTCGGTCGGTGTGTCGTCTTCGGGCTCAGCTTCGATGTCGTCGGTGTCGGCTTCCGAGTCGGCTTCGTCTGTGCTCTCGAAATCGTCATCGGCTGTCGTTTCTGTCTCGTCGACATCCTCGTCCTCGAGATCACTCGCATCCGTTTCGTCGTCGAGTTCGGCGTCGACGGCGTCATCATCGGCGTCGACGGCATCCTCATCTTCAGTATCCTCGAGCGCCGATTCGTCCTCGGGTGTGTCGTCACCGAGGTCGATATCGAGATCGGTCGCCGTCTCGTCATCGTCGGCGTCGGCGGCGTCCGGAATGTCGTCCTCACCGAAGCCGAGATCGATATCCGGCGTGTCGTCGTCATCGTCGTCACGGTCGTCGTCGACCGGCTCGGGCTCGGTGTCGACGTCGCCGAGATCCAGATCGAGATCGAGCCCGCCGTCGTCCTCGGAATCGTCATCGTCGGCTGCTGTAGCATCGTCAGTCGACGCTTCGTCCTCGAGTCCGGGAACGGTATCGGACTCGCCGGAGATCATGTCTTTGACGGGCTGGTTGCGGTCGTTTTCGACGATGTTCCCGATGACGTCATCGTCGAGTGCTTCGGCGTCGGAGCCGCCCTCGCCCTCGGAACTGACTTCGACGATCGTCGGCTCCGTCATGAACGGTTCGGCTTCGCTCTCGTCGTCGATCCGGATGCCGTACACTGTCAAGATTGACTCGTCCGGCTCGATGTGTCCGGTGAACTCGACGTGGTTGTCCTGAAACGCCGTCCAGTCGTCGCTGTGATAGTCGGGATGGAATCCGACTTTGTCCATCGGGAACGAATCGGGAATGTCTTCGGAGAGTCGAAACGCAACCTGCTCGTCGTGGTCCGATTCGATCTCGAATCGGATCGCGGGGACGGGAAACTCGTCCGCCGTGAACGTCTTCTGGACGGAGAGGCCATCAGCACTGACCTCGATCACGTCGTCCGTCTCTGCGGTGGTACTCATGGGGCCAACGTTACCACACCATTATTATAAATTGTACGGACAATCCCACGATTAAGTTATTCGTCGACGGCTATAGATCGACCCGATCGCCGATCTCGACGAGTTCCAGCCGTCGTGGTGACTCGAAGCTCTTCGCGTGGTGGTGGAGCGCTTTCGGATCGGCGGTGAGTCCGCGCCACATATCCCAGTGACTTGGCACCACCCGCTCGAGCGAGAGCGCCGAGGCGGCTTCGACGAGCTGGTTTTCGTCGTTGTACCAGCGGGTTCGTTTCGGCTCTCGGGTCTGCTTGTCAGGGATCTGGCCGACGGTTCCGAAGGCGAGCACGCCGAGGTCGATGTCGTACGTCTCGCCGACGCGCTCGAACTCGTCGGTCGGTTTCGTATCGCCGCCGTGGAAGAACGTGCCGGCGTCGTGTTCGAAGACGTAGCTCACCGGATGGGTCGCGTCGGGATCGTTCGCCACCTCGACGTGGACCGTGAACTCGCCGATGTCGACAGTGTCGCCCTCGCTGACTTCGGCGAACTGCTCATCAGAAACGTCCCATTCTCCCGTCCAATCTTCGTCCTCGCGGGCGACGGTAAGACTGTCGTCGGGCGCGTAGAACGTCGCCCCCGTCGATTCGAGGATCGGGGCCTGACTCTCACCGTGGACGTGGTCGGTGTGTTCGTGGGTCGCGAGGACGGCGTCGGCCTCAGTGACGTCTTCGGGATCGAAGGGGACCGGGATCATCCGGACGGTTCGTGGTGGGTCGCCCAGTCCGAGGTAGGGGTCGATGTAGATCGTCGTTCCGTCGGAGCCTTTGAGAACGAAGCCGTTACAGCCGAGATACCAGACGGCTACCCCGTCGGGGTCGGCGTCTTCGATGTCTCGAACGAGCCAGTCTTCCCAGTCGCTTTCAACCATATGCGAGGGTGAGCGGACTGTGCGGGTAAGTGTTGTTGTCTCGATGGGCCCTCAGCGGGGGAGGAATCGAGGAAAACCGATCGACGACGACCGCGAACGCCGCCTCTGCCCGACCGAGAAGAGCGTCTGCAGGAGCGGACGGAACGGCTCACCGATTGCTGCCGGATCGAAGCACGCCGGTGACGGCGTTCAGTGATCGGCCTCGAGCGTTCGCCTGTGACGGCTGCTCGTGTGTTCCCTCGAGCCAAGACTCGTGCAACACTGGGTGCCCTTCGTAGGAGACCAGACTCGACTCGGCGTCGTAGCCGACGAGGCCGGCGTCGTTCAGGACGGGCAGATGAACGTGTCTGAGCGTCGACCACACCTGTTCGACCTCATCTCGCCGGATATCGCGGTCCATCTCGCTGGCCGCAACGGCTCGAGCGAGTGCCTCGGTCGAGTGTGGCTGGTGGCTCCCATCGAGGACGGACAGGACCGTTCGACGCCGCGAGTCAGACAGCGCCTCGAACAGCACGTCGAGGTCGACCCGATGATCGGTCGTCTGATCGTCGAGGACGGCTCCGAGTCCGGCATCGTCGAACGCCCAGTGAGCCGTCGTAACCAGACGGCCGTCGTCGGTCTTCTCGAGGAGACCCGCGTCGAACAGGGCGGGCAGCGTCCGGTGGTGGCAGTCGACGAGCAGCCGCTGTCGGTCGGCGTCGGTCACGGCAGTGGCGTCGCCAGCAGTCGTTCTGGCCGCGAGTTCGGCTGCAAGTTCGTGTTTCGTGACGCCAGTTGGCGATCGCTCGTTGACGATTCGAAGGGCTTCGCGCCGAGTCTCGACAGCGAACGCAGCGAAGGTCTCGTCTCGAGAGTGCCTCGATCGTCCGTAGCCATCGGGAGTACTCATCGACTACTGGTCAGTGCCTCTCAGGGAAAAGAACTCGCCCAAATCAGTTTGGATTCAGCAGCGTATTACCACTCTATTGCAGATATTCTGGTACAAATGGCTAAATAATCCGATAGAGTAGTACCGTATTTCGATATCAAACACTGATATTCAACTCCGAACGGTTGTCGTTTGGACCGGACTGTCCAGACAGCGGGTTGCGTCATTGTACGTCGCTACCACGGACAATTCCGGCTCCAAGAGCAGCATTCCTCGAGACGGCTGTCGTCGACTACCAGGTGCCGTGGAACGTGTCGAACGAGAGGCTGTCGAGGGGTTCGTCGCCGACGGCGATCCGGTACTCGCCGGGGGTGAGCATCGGCTTGTGGAACTGCGGGCCGTCGTCGGTCGTGATCCGTGGACAGCCAGTGTTGACGAAGGCGTCCATATCGAAGTTTCGGAGGCGGTCGGGCGTCACCTCGTCCATCGTGATGAGATAGGCGTTGTCGTTGTCGTTGATAATCTCCTGGGCCTGCTCCCAGCGGCCCTGTCCGATCTTGGTACAGAAGATGACGCCCCACTTCTCGGCGTCCATCGCGCGGTGGACCGCGCCGTAGCGCTGTTTGAGGAACTTGTCCGTGTCCGCGACAGTGACGACGTTGTTGACCGGGTCGGCGATGACGACGTGTTTGTCTGGGTGTTCCATCGCCAGCCCGAGCGGGTGGAACTTCCCGCCGCCGACGTAGAGCACCTGGTCTGCGGGCACGTCCGCGCTCGCGTAGTTACAGCCAAGTACCTGTCCCTCGTGGGTCAGTCGTTCGTCGCCGCGACGGCTGTGGACCTCGTAGCCGCGTTCTTCCAAGAACTCGGTCATCTCCTCGTAGCGGTTCATGTGCTGGGCGGTGGTGACGAGGCCGACGTCCTCGGTCTCCTCGGGTGACTCGAGCGTCTCGAGTGCCTCTTCCATGATCGGCTCGACCTCGACGTTCGAGAACAGCGGCACGTAGATGACCTTGTCCGTGTTCTTCATCGGCGAGTGACCGAAGTGGACGAAGACGTCGGTGCGTTTCATCAGATAGGTGTCAAGATCACAGGCCCCATAACACGGCTGGCCCGAGAGCATGAACGTTACGTCGTCGTCGGCCAGTGCTCGCAGGTCGTCGGCGACGGCTGGACCCCGTCGTTTCAATCCTTCGGGGAACTGCAATCCGACCTTTTTGGCGTCTCGCTCCTCGATCGCCTCAACGATCTGCTCGAGTTCGTAATCCCATTCGCGATCGTGTTTGAGACGCATCCCGGTGTTCCGGAGGTCTCCCTCGGTGTACTCCGACTCCTGACTCATTGACCGTCCTAACGGCCACGGACGTATAACGGCGGCGCTTCGGCAGTTTTGATTCTCATTATAAAACGGCGACTCGAGCGTGTTGGCGTTCGATCAGATCAGTTTCGTGGACAGTTACAATTGTCCCAACAGTCATAGTACTGGAGTGTAAATCAGGGGCTAATGTCAGCGGAACAGCCTGCAGACGGGTATCTTTTCGACCTTTACCGTCGATACATCGGAGAACCGGAAGACCGGACCGACGTCTACGTCGGGTTCGGTCTGTTCCTCGGCGGGATCGGCCTCGCGATCGTCGCGCTGGTGCTCTTTCTCTGGAGTAGCACGTTCGAGGCCCGCAGCGTTGCCCACGTCACGTGGGCCGAGCCGGCGTACGCGATCGTCATGGTCGCGTTGCCGCTGTTGATGCTCGGGATCGTGGTCCTGTTGCCGTCGGAGCGTCGGGTGCTGTACGCCTCGATCGCTGGGGTTGCCATCACGTTCGCGGCCGTTGCCGGTTTCCTCTATGCCTACCCCGACGACTGGAACGGCTGGGGGAACGACTACACGGCGGAAGTCGTCGCCGTCTACGCCGTCGGACTCGCCGGAATCACCGCGTCGACGGGGGCGGCATTGATCGCACACTACCTCGAGATGGCGCGTGCCGTCACGCAGACCGACGCCGACAGCGAAGACGACGAAGACGACGAGCCCGATTTCGACGTTCAACAGGATATCGACGACGCGATGGAAGACGTCGAACTCTCCTGGGGAGGTGTCGAGAAAACTGAACACAAGCGACTGAGCTTCTCCGAAGACGAGTTCGACGAGGTGTCGGTCAACACCGACGGTGCGGCGAAGACGACTCGCTCGACCGGCGTCGACGCACAGGTTGCCGGCCTCAAGGGACTGAAAGGCGGCGAGACCAAACAGACGACCTCCCAATCGACGGTCGACGACCAGACGGCGAAGCTCAAAGAACTTCGCGAACAGCAGCGTATCGATGAACTGGCGACAGAAGACGATAACGGCTCGTCGACGCCGATCTCGGGGCTACTCGAGCGGTTCCGTTCGCTCTTTCGGCGGGAGTAATTCCCCACTGGAGGGGTTAAAATAGGGTTGTCGTTTCTTAGTTGAGATGTGGATATTCCACATAGATTTATAATCCATCGGTGGCCTTTCTCGACTATGGCAAAAGGCCTAGACGTTGGGACGATGAACATCCTGTCTGCCCAACAGGATGGCAACGACACGGTGTTCGTACAACAGCGAAACTCCTTCGTAGAGATCGAGTACTCGGATATGGCCGAGCAGATGCTCTCGCGGAGTGAAGTGCTTCATATTCGGAAAGACGACAAGGTGTACGTCGTCGGCGACGACGCGCTGAACTTTGCGAACATTTTCAATAAGGAAACCCGCCGACCGATGAAACACGGGATTCTCTCGAACGACGAGAAAAGCGCGATCCCGATGATGAAACTCATCATCGAACAGGTCGTCGGCGAACCCGCTTATCCCGACGAGAAGCTGTATTTCTCGTCCCCTGCAGATCCGATCGACTCCGACCTCTCAACGCTGTATCACCAGAAAACGATCGAGTCGTTCCTCAACGACATGGGGTACGACTCCGAACCGATCAACGAAGGGATGTCCGTCATCTACAGCGAACTCGCGGATAACAACTTCACTGGGCTCGGAATCAGCTTCGGTGCCGGCATGACGAACGTCTGTCTGTCCTACTACGCCGTGCCCGTCATGAAGTTCTCCGTCGCCCGTGGTGGCGACTGGGTCGACGAACAGGCCGCCCGCGCAACTGGCACGCCCGTCGACAAAGTCACCTCGATCAAAGAGGACGACTTCGAACTCGACTTCACGACCGACGTCGGCGGCGTCGAGGGTGCGCTCTCGATTTATTACGAGAACCTGCTGGACTACGTCATCGACAACATCGTCCAGGAAGTCGACGAGGAAGACGTCGAGGAAGGTCTCGACGTGCCCGTCGTCGTCACCGGCGGCACCTCGAGTCCGAGCGGCTTCGAGGCGCTGTTCCGGGACCACCTCGCGGACGCGAACATTCCGTTCTCGATCAGCGGCGTCTCCCACGCCAACGAGCCACTGTACAGCGTGGCCCGTGGTGGCCTCGTCGCCGCCCGATCCGACGAGGACGTCGAGCACGAGACTGCCGACGACGAAGCCGAAGCGGCCGCTGCAAACGAGTAACCCCATAGTTTCAGTGTGAGTGTCGCACTGTGACGCTCACGTTTCATACGGACCGTCTGACCCCGATCACCGAACGTCGCTCGCGATCGCGACAGCAGACGGAGTCAGCCGTCAGTGACATCGTCGCCGCCAGTGACATCGTCGCCGCCAGTGACATCGTCGCCGCCAGTGTTGGCCTCGTAAAACCGATTGAATGCGTCCCGCCAGGACTCGGGGTCGTCCTCCTCGCGGACGTGGTCAACGGGCACGTCCGCAAACGCACAGTGTGGACACGACACCGTCGAGACATCACCAAGCGAGAGTTCCTCGAGCGAGCCCTGACACCGTGGACACTCCATACCCCTCTGTTAGACGGTCGCTTCTTAACTCTATTCGAACTTGTCATGTCCACAGAACACCGCGCCAACCGGGCTGCCCGCGAGCCCCGAACCCGACGGAGCTATGACACTCGAGACAGAAGCCGGTCGCAATGGCTGGCCCGTCGCGACGAACCCTCGCTCGAGCGCTCGAGACGCTTGCGGATTTTCCAGAGCCGTCGGCCGCCCTCGAGCAGTATCTCACGCCGCCGGAGATCGCCGCCCACATCTGCCATCAGGCACGGTTACAGGGCAATCTGGATCGCTGGGTCGTCGACCTTGGGACCGGCACAGGAATGCTCGCGATCGCGGCCGCACTCGCAGGGGCCGAGCGCGTGGTGGGGATCGACCTCGACCCCGACGCGCTCGCCGTTGCCCGGCAGAACGCCGCCCGGATCGACGAGGCGGGCCACGGCACGCTCGAGTGGCTTCGTGGCGACGTAACCCGACCACCACTCTCGCTCACCGACGCGACGGTGGTCTCGAACCCGCCGTTTGGCGCACAACGGGGCAATCGCCACGCCGATCGCGACTTTCTCGAGACGATCAGTTCGATTGCGAGCGTTTCCTATACGATCCACAACGAGGGCAGTCAGTCGTTCGTCGAGTCGTTCGCGGCCGACAACGGAGCCACGGTGACCCACGGGTTCAGCGCCGAGTTCCCCATCGAAAAGCGATTCGAGTTTCACACCGACACAACACAGACGCTCGAGGCGGAAGTGTTCCGGATCGAGTGGGCTTAGCCCTCGAGGTGCTCGAGGCGGGCGTAGCGGCCGGCCCGCCAGCCGGTGGCGAGGGCGACGACTGTCCCGACGACGAGTGCGAGTGCGAGGCCGATACCGTAGACCTCGAGTGGTGTCTGGAGGAGGGAGTCGAAGCCGACGACCGACGAGACGAGGAGGTTGAGCCCCCTCGCGAGGAGCGGTGTGGCTGCGAGCCCTGCAAGCCCGCCGAGGAGTCCGATGACGAATCCCTGAACGCCGATCGTTCCGGCGAGTACCCATCGCGAGAGACCGATCGCTCGGAGGGCTGCGAGTTCGTCCCGCTGTTGGTAGGCGACGAGCGCGAACAGGTTGATCGTCAGGACGATCCCGCCGACGAAGGCGAGTCCGACCAGTGTCGCCCCGCTTGCGAGGACGAGTGGGCGCTCTTCGAACATCGCGCTGACCTGCTCGTCGCTGGTACGGACGTCGTAGGTCGGGTACGCCGCAGAGAGGTCGTCTCTGACGACGGCTGGATCGGACCCGTCGTCGACGCTTGCGGTGATGAACGTCGCTCGATCCGTCCTCGTGGTTCCCGCGACGGCCTGCAGATCGGTCAGCGGAACGGCTTCCGCGTCCGAGCCGAGATACTGCGAGTAGTAGGCTGCGATTCCGACGACGGTGAACTCGTGGTCGCGTGCCGTCTCCCGGCTGGTTCCGAGATAGACCGTCTCACCGACCGAGACATCGAGCCGCTCGGCTGTATTGGGGTCGAGCACGATCTCCTCGCTCGTCGGTTCGCTGGCACGCTGGTGCTCGAGATGCTCTCCGTCCGAGGCGTTGATTTCGGTTTCGAACCCGCTCCCGGCCTCGAAGTCGAACCCGTCGTGTGTTTCGTGGACGCCGACGGCCGAGGTTCGGACGAGGTCGTCTTCGTCGGTCCCGAGATACACGTCGTGCATCGCGATCGGCGAGGCGGAGCTGATATCCTCGCGTTCAGTGATATCGGCCGAAACACCGTGCGAGCCGACGATCGGGTTCTCAGTCCCGCTGGCGGAGGGGTCGATCGGATCACTCGAGATCCAGATATCTCGGTTGGCGTTCTCGAGGCCGTCTTCCCCCGTCTGGACGACGCCGACACCGAGGCCAGCGAGCAACGTTACCGATAACACGGCGAGCGTGACCGCGAGGACGGTGAGTGCGGTCCGGCCGGGTGATCGGCGAAGCTGTGCGAACGCGAGGCCGACAACGGCTTTCGTCCGGATGGCCGCTCGTCGCAGACTCATCGTCCCACCTCCGTCAGGACGGACGTGCGAGCGGCTACCACGAGCGGGTAGGGGATGGCGACCAGTCCCGAAAGGAGGGCGACGACGATGGCGTAGGGGACGAACACCGGATGTGCTTGCGCGACGGCGCCCGGAGCGACGGTTGCGCTAGCGATGGTGTTGAGCGCGTGGATGCCACCGATGCCGAGGACGACCCCCAACAACGCCCCACCGAGCGTGGTGAGCAGCGTCGAGACCGCGATAATGGTGAGGCGACTGTGTGTAGGATAGCCCACCGACTCGAGGACCGCGAGGGTTCGTCGATCCTCGTTGACCGCCATTCCGGTCGTCGTCGCGACGAACGACGCACAGATCACCACGCCGACGACGAGCGCGAGCAGACTCGTCGCGAACGCGAGGCCGTCGCCGAACAGCGCAGCAGGGTCGGTGCTCTCGGCCGACTGCACTGCTGCGTCGGGATACGTTTCGGTCGCAGCCGCCGTCGCTGCGTCGACCTCCCCCCAGACCAGGACGGTGTCAGCAAGGTGGCCACTGTCCGCGCCGGCGATCGTCTGCAGGTCGCTCAGATGGACGAGTGCGATCGGCGTCTCGAGGTCGTCATCGCTGCCCGTCTCGACGGCAGTCGCGGTAAACGACGGTGCCGGCGTTTCGTTCGACCGATGCGGGCCAGTGACCGTGAGGTTCTCGTCGGTGTCTGCCTCGAGGCGATCCGCAGCCGCAGCCGAGAGAACGAGTTCGCCCGTTCGTGGGCCATCGTACGAGCCGTTCGCGTAGTGGGAATCACCCGCCTCGAGTGTCGCCGTCGAGAGCCCGCCGATACGCCGTGGCTCGTCGTCGGGAACGACGCCGACGAGCAAGACCGTCTGTGGATCGCCGTTCGGGGACTCGAGTTGGACTGGTTCGACGAGAACCGGCGAGGCGTGCTCGATGCCGTCTTCGGCGCGGATCGTGGCGGCGCGCTCGTTCGTCGCGCCGAGTCGTGCCCCTTCGACACCGTCGACGGCCGACAGCGTCGCGCCCGCTTCGGGCGTGATCCGGACGTCGGCATCGTCGTCGGCGAGCGCGCCGCCGTCGGCGAGTCCCAGCGCGACGCCCGTCACGATCACCAACAGCGCAATGGTCAGTGCGACGGCGGCGATCGTCGCCACGAGCCGGCCGGATCTGGTCTGAATCGTTCGCTTCCACAGTCGAATGGCTGCGATGCCGATGAGTCCGCGCCAGCGGGCACGGCGTGTCCCGGCCGACTCGAGGTCGAATCGGTCGTCATCTGCCATCCGTACTCACCTGCCCGTCGCGCAACTCGACCACGCGGTCGGCGACCGACAGCGTTGCGTCGTCGTGGGAGGCGACAAGCACGGCCCGGTTGCGGCCGATATCGGTCAGGAGATCGAGCACGTCCGCACCCGTCGCCGTGTCGAGTTCCCCCGTCGGCTCGTCGGCGACGATCACGTCCGGATCGGTCACGAGCGCCCGCGCGATGGCGACCCGCTGGCGTTCGCCGCCGCTGAGTTCGCCCGGCAGATGGCCCGTCCGATCCGCGAGCCCGACCCGCTCGAGTAAGGTCTCGGCGCGTTCGCGTCTGGTCGCCGTCGGCACACCCGCTTGCACGAGGGGTAAGGCGACGTTCGCTCGCGCCGACAGCGACGGCAGCAGATGAAAGCGCTGAAAGACGATGCCGATATGCTGTCGGCGCAGTCGCGTTCGCCGTCGATCCGAAAGGGTGGTCAGATCGGTGCCAAGCAGTTCGACGCTGCCGTCGGTTGGCACCAACAGCCCGGAGACCGTATGTAGAATCGTCGATTTACCGCTGCCGCTCGGTCCTGCCAAACCGACGATCTCACCCAGTTGTACCGCCATGGAGACGTTTTGGAGCGCCGTCACCACCCGATCGCCGCCCGTATGGCCACCGCTCGAGCCGTACTCGTGGGTGACCGTCTCGAGCCGAACGGCTGTCGTCGGTTCGGTTCCGGTACTCGCCTGCCCAGTTGCGGAGACCACCTGCTCCAGTGCGTGATTGCTCATCGGTTCGGCGTTCAACTCGCTCGGATCGATGGCACAGGCGGCCATTGTTTCTCTCCGGCTTCCCACAGCAAGGACGTGGTTAACTTCTCCCACTGTCCGCAACGAACTGGTTTGCAGTCGCTACTGTACTCGAGTCGCGACCGTCCGGTCCCGCAACGTGTTTGGCACCGATAACCGAGACGGTCATGGCCGAAACGTACACGTATTCGTGACTGTTCGGCGTCGTCTCACGCCCCGGTCGGCGATCGGCGATACCTGACGACAGGAGTCTCTCTCAATCGTACGTCTCCGCGCTCGCAACGGCGACCCGCGTCCCGTTCGAACTCGCATGGATCGTCTCCTCACCACGCTCGAACGTCAGCCCACCAGCAGTTGCCGACGCACCCATGTCGGGTATCGTCGTCGTCTCGGCGACGCCGGTCTCGAGCGACTCGACCTCGAGGACGAACGTTCCGTCCTCGGATGCGATCGTCACGGCCCGGTTGTCGATGCGGACGTCAGCACGCGAGCCGTTGGACTCGTATGCGAGTTGGCGGTCGTCGCCGTCGGTCCAGAGATCGACCTGATACACGGTGTCGTTGCCGACCGGCTCCCAGCCGGTTCGTTCGACGTGGACCGTCTCACGCCAGCCGGGGCCGCCGACGACGACCGACTCCGCGCCCGTAAACGCGAGGCGCTGGCTCGACACGGACTCCAGCCAGAGCTGGCGCTGTTCGCTGGCGACGATCACCCCGCTGGATTCGATCGAGATGGCGTTCTCGAGCGGGCCGACCCTGACCGGCGCGGTCAGCTCGTTTTCGACGCCCTCGGCGTACTGGATCGTGTAATCTCCGACCTCGACGGCGGCGTCCGAGGACGTAGTGGCGTCGTCAAGCACGAAGACGTTGAGCGGGATCGCCATCCCGGCGACGACCGCGAGCACGACGAGAACGACCACGGATGCCGCCCGTCGGGAGGTACCCGACGACTCGCGTGGTCGTGTCCCCGTCGCCAGTTCGTCGATGCGCTCGAGTCGCGGTGTCGCGGCCGTCGTCCGCTCGCCGGTCGCGCGAGCGATCTCGAGGGCCCGTTCGACCGACGAGTTGGGACGCCTTCGACGCACTCGAGCGAGTCGGTGCTCGAGCCGCCGTGGAACGATCGGTTCGTCGACGTCGGTGGCTGCGAGCGTGATCACGAGCGCGAGTGCAACGACGATGAGCACGCCGGGGCCCTGATAGAGATAGAAGGTGTTCTCGCTGCCGAACCAGTAGATCTGCCACAGCCCCTGTGCGAAGCCGTACAGCAAGATGGCGACCCAGAGTCGAAGCGGGTCAGGTGCGTGACCACGCCTGCGAAGCAGCGCGATCCCGAGCACGAGACCGAGAAGAAAGCCGAGGGCGTGGCCTTGGATGGCGATGCCGGCCCACGACGGAGCCGACGGCGGGCTCGGCTCGGCGACGTAGACGCCGATGGGCGTCTGAAGCGCCCGGTACAGGATCACGACGACGCTCTGAACGCCGAGGACGCCCACGATGGTGGTGATCGGATAGTGGACGAGTGCGAACGCGGCGAAGGCGAAGACGACGCCCGAGAACCCGATCACGGGTCCCAGTGCGAACAGACTCGTGACGATCGAGATCGTGACGACGGCAAGCGGAAAGAGCACCAGCGCCCGTACCCAGGGATGGGTTCGCCACGTGGTCGGTGCCGATTCGTCCCGCCCGTTCGGATAGTGGCCCCACGCGTACTCCGCGATGGGGGCGACGATGATCGCGCCTGAAAGGTTGCCGATGAGGTGTCCCGGGCCAGCATGGGACAACGACGCCGTCAGCATTCCCAGTGGGTAGAAGTACGAGTACGCCCGGTAGGGGATCGTTACCGGATCGTCGAACGCCGTCAGTCCATCTTGAACGACGAAATAAACACCGATGACGACGCCGATGACGACCAGCGAGCCCCACGGTACCCCCATCACGAGCCGTGAGCGAGCGGTCTCCCGCCATCCACGTTCGGGGCGATGAAGCCGTCTGACGGTCGCTACCGAAACGAGCAGCGCCACCACCGTCAGAATCGGCAGGAGCGTCCCCAAAAGCGCTCCAGTCGGGACCATATCCTCTGGTTCGGGCGAGACTGTATATGGATTTCCTCTCTCTTTCGCTCGCCCGTCCGACTCGAACTCGAGCGAAAGGAAAGGTACAAGCGGCCGACGGACGGATACGAGAGTATGGAACTGCGGGTCACCGAGAGCAGCGAGAACGAACTCTCGATCGAAATCACCGGCGAGGACCACACCTTTATGAACGTCCTCAAGGGCACACTGCTCGAGCACGACGACGTAAGCGCCGCCACCTACGACGTGAATCCCGAACAGTCGGGTGGCCAGACGGAACCGATTCTGACGATCAAAACCGAAGCCGGCGTCGACCCTCTCGAGGCACTCGAGGAGGCCGCAGTCGACGTTCGCGAGAAAGCAACCTCGTTCCGGGACGCGTTCGAAGCAGCCGCATAAACGCCGCCGGCCCGGGCCGAGCCTGATCGAATCTCTCTCCGTTCTCGACCGAACTCGAGCGCTAGCGCTGTGTGCACAGCCAGTAGCGCAGCAATCAGTTCGTGATCGTCATCGACCTGTTCGCGACTAGCACGCCGCGTAGAACACGTAAACCGAGCCGTCGACGACGTGGATATCGAGCCCTTCGCGGTCGTACTCGGAACCGCCGGTGTTCTCACGAAGCCCGTCAGCGATGTCGTCGGCGAGTGTCGATTCGTCGTCGTAGTCGGTGATCGTGAGGGTTGGCTCCGCCCGTCCAGCGATCGGGTCGCGCTGGCAGTCGACACCGAACTCACTCGGCGTTACCTGTGCCGGGCTCGCATCGTCGTAATCGACCGCGACGAACGCGCGGTTCATGTATTCGGCGTAGGCCGCGAGGTCGTCGTCGTACGCCCGTGACGCTTCCGCATCGCGGTCGGCCTCGAGACGGTCGTGGACCTCACGTTCGGTCGCCTCGAGGTCGATCCCGGCTGCTTCGGTGCCCTCGCCGGGTGCGTCGGGTGGCGACGGCGCGCCGAGGCCGGGGATGACCGACAGCGGGATGATGCCGGTCGCAAACAGTGCCGCGATTACTGCGACGACGACGAATACCGGGGCGTAGGGTCTGGCTACCTCGAGCCAACTCGGCGTCTCGAGGTCGCGGGCCACGTCGTCGTAGGTCTGTTCGGTCTTCTCGAGGTCGGGGTTGCCACAGCGCGAGCAGGGCGGGTTGTTCTTGACGTGTTCGCGATCGCAGTTCGGACAGGCCCAGACGTAGGTCGTGCCGGTGTCGACCGTTTCGGTCGGCGACACCGCCGGCTCGTCGTCACCCTCGCGGACGACGGCCTTCTCGAAGGTGTTGTGCCCGCAGTTGTCACAGGGTGGGTCGTTCGATTCGTGCGGTTTTCCACACCACGTACACCGCCAGTTCACTGGTAGTAGAGCACGACCGTGTCAGTATAAGCGTATTGGAAATCGGAACGAAAACAGCGGCGACGGCTCGCGGTCCCGTGGTCGATTGTCAGCGGCGGACGGGAACGTCGCGCTCGTCGAGATACGACTTGACGTCGTCGATCGAGTACTCGTCGAAGTGGAAGATCGAGGCCGCGAGGCCGGCGTCGGCGTCGGCCTCGGTGAACACCTCGTACATGTCTTCGGGACTGCCACAGCCCGAGGAGGCGATGACCGGGGTGTCGACGGCCTCGGTGACGGCTGTCGTCAGCGGGATGTCGTAACCGTCTTTCGTCCCGTCCTTGTCGATCGAGTTGACGAACAACTCGCCCGCACCCCGCGTTTCGGCCTCTTTGGCCCACTCGAGGACGTCGATCCCGGTCCCTTCGCGGCCGCCTTTTTTGGTACACTCGAACCAGCAGGATTCGCCGTCGATTTCGACGTAGTTCTCACCCTGCTCGTCGAACCGCCTGCGGGCGTCGACGCTGATGACGATACACTGGCTGCCGAACGCTTTCGCGCCCTCGTTGACCAGTTCGGGGCGCTCGAGTGCGCCTGTCGTGATCGAGACTTTGTCCGCACCGGCGCGGAGGGTCTCTTTGATGTCGTCGGTGGTGCGGATGCCCCCGCCGACGGTCAGCGGAATAAAGACCTCGTCGGCGACGCGCTCGACGACGTCGAGCATGGTTTCGCGCCCCTCCGCCGAGGCGGTGATGTCGAGAAAGACGAACTCGTCGGCCCCGGCTTCGTTGTACGCTTTGGCCATCTCGACTGGATCGCCGGTGTATTTGAGATCCTCGAAATGAACGCCGGTGTAGACTGCCGGGTTCCCGTCTTCGTCTAGGTCGACGTCGATACAGGGGATGATTCGCTTGGTTAGCGTCATGTTGGTCGTTATGCGTGCGTTTGCACGCTGGGTAGTAATACTGTTGGACACCAGTCTGTGATTGCTCGAGGCTGGCCGACTGGCGCTGGTACGACGGCGATGGATGTCTTTATTGTGGCGAGTCGACAACACGCCCGTATGACAGCGAACACGGATCAGACCGCGGATACGGACTCGGGTGCTGACGTCGGTCACGACCTCGAGGCCGAGCGAACGACGGCACCGATGAGCGACTACTCCTCGAGCGCGGTCGCGATCGGCTTCGTGGTCATGCTGGTCGGCATCGGAATCGCGTTCGGAATCCCGCTGCTAACGGTTCCACTCTGAATCGGTATCTTCACGGCGAAACGTGGTGTTAGAAGACGTACTCGTCGTCGTGGCCCATCATGCCATCGTCCTCGAGGCCAGTTCCTGCGCCCTCTTCTTCGTCCATCGGTCCGCTGGTCTTGTAGGCCTTAATGCCCGTCGACAGGAGATCCTCGATCGCCTCTTCCCGGTTGACGAACTCGCCGCGTTCGACCATCTGGGCGATCTGCATCTCGAGGTGCTCCGGTATGGTGATCTCTACTTTCGGCATCTGATTCGGCTTTCGGCGAGGGGGTATTTAGGTTTGACGGGGACACCAGCACGGACGGCCACCTCCGAACTGACAGGACGGCCCGAACCACCGCTCGTCGTCGCGTTATCGTGACGCGAGACCGCGTGACGGCCTCGCTCGAGTGCACTCGAGAATGAGACGGACTGCAGGAGTTACTTACTGCCGGTCACTTGTTGCCCATCATCGAGTCCAGCGCGTTCTTCAGCGTCGCCCCCGGCTGGGTGATCGAGTCGAGTTGCCGGCGCATCTTCCGCTGGTTGAAGTAGCTCGCGAACGCGAGGATGGTTGGCGGCCAGAGGCCGATGAACGCGCCGAGCTGGCGGTCCCCGCGGACGAAGTAGTAGTACAACGACAGTCCGACCGAGGCGGCCGACGCGAGGGCTGCCGGGCCGAGGGCCTGCTCGCCAGCTTCTTCGGCTACCTGTCCGGAGACGTCTCGTTCCGTGAGCTGCTGTTTGCTCGCCATACAGCACGTCCGTCGCTGAGACGGTACTAAGGGGTGGCGAGGGTTTCGAACGGTAGTAACAGACTGGTGGCCGGCAGCCACTCGTTTCGTGACGTTCCGATCACTGTCCCGTCCCCGAAATCCGGTGTTGTTCATGCTCGAGCGATTGCTCGGTTGTCCGCGCCGACGGGAGGCGTCACAGCTACGGTTGTCGAGGTGAACGAACGCATATGAGCGACCAGCGCACGGACGTCACGGACCTCTATCAGGAGTTCGGCGACGAGCGCCTGCCACCGGGACAGCGTGAAACGACTGCGTTTCCGGTGTTGTCGAAAGGGCCAACACCCGACTGGGACCCCGAGACGTGGGAGTTTACCGTCACCGGAGCCGTCGAGGAGGAACTCACCTTTTCGTGGGACGAGTTTCAGGCGCTCCCGAGTGAGACCCAGCGTCAGGACTTTCACTGCGTCACCGGCTGGAGCAAGTTCGACTGTTCGTTTACGGGCGTACCGTTCCTCGAACTCGCCGAGCGAGCGGGGGTTATCGACGACGCCGACGCCGGCAAACAGCGCTCGACGGGCAACCCGACGGCGTCTGGACAGGCCGTCCACGTCATGTTTTCGGCGCTTGACGGCTACACCACTGATCTTCCGCTCGAGGCCTGTCTGCGCGAAGGAGTGTTGTTCGCGTGGGGGTACGACGGCGAGCAGCTGCCGGCCGACCACGGTGGGCCGCTGCGGGTCGTCACTCCACACCGCTACGCGTATAAAGGGGCGAAGTGGGTCGATGGGATCGAGTTCCTCACGGAACCCGAGCGTGGCTACTGGGAACGGCGTGGCTACTCCCAGACGGCAGACCCGTGGCAGGAGGAACGATACAGCTAGCCGCGGCAGTTCTCTGGAATAGTTAGGCTGAAGGCGTGGCGGTCCTGAGATGCGTTTAATGGATGGATCGTCGGGTGGGCATCGACTGACGGCTGATACGGAGTCACCGCCAGCCGACGAACCGACTGCCCTCGTTAGCGCCAGCCGCGAACTCGAGGACGTGTCGTTCAGCGCGATCGTTGATGCCGAACACGAGTCTCGAGTGTTGTGGGCCACCCCCGGCGGCCTCGAGGTCGTCGGACAGGGTGTCGCCGCACGACTAGTCGCGCACGGATCGGACCGCTTCGATCGCGTTCGAGCGGCCGCTGACCGAACGTTCGCCGGGTTGACCCACGACGGACCACACGTCGCCCGGCCGCGAGCGTTCGGCGGGTTCTCGTTTCACGACGAACACGAGTCAGGGCCACCGTGGACCGGGTTCGACGCGGCGGCGTTCGTCGTCCCACGGATTCTCGTCGTCCGTAGCGAGACCGGCACCTGGCTGACGGCCGTCGCGAACGAGCCCGAAGCGGCACAGGAACGCCTCGAGCGCTGGTACGACCGACTGGCTGAGCTGCCGGCGATGCAGCCGAGCGGCACCGGCCCCGGCGTCGAATCGACGCGACGAACGACCTCGCAGGCGGCCTGGACCGAGCAGGTCGAGGCCGCCCTCGAGCGCATCGACCGGGGGACGATCACGAAGGTCGTCCTCGCACAGTCACTGTCGGTCGCCCTCGAGGAGCCGATCGACGTCCCCGGCACGCTCGAGCGGCTGCGCCGGCAGTATCCGAACTGTTATCGGTTCCTGATCGGTCCCGACGCCGGCGGGACGTTCTTCGGTGCGCCGCCGGAACGTCTCGTCTCGAAACGCGGGACACACGTCGAAACGGAGGCGCTCGCCGGCTCGGTCCCACGCGGCGAGACGCCCGAAGCGGACGACGCTCACGCCGAGGAGATGCGCGACAGCGAGAAGGTCCAGCGCGAACACGGCCTCGTCGTCGAGGCGATTCGCGACCAACTCGACCCCCTCGCCTCGGTCGACGTCGCCGACCAGACGATCAGACGGCTCGCGACGATTCAGCACTTACAGACGCCAATCACGGCGACGCTCGAGGACGATCGCCACGTCCTCGAACTCGTCGAAGCGCTGCATCCGACGCCTGCCGTCGGCGGCGTGCCGCCCGCGGCGGCGTGGGAGACGATCCGCGACACCGAAGCCTTCGACCGCGGCTGGTACGCTGCGCCGATCGGCTGGTTCGACGCCGCCGGCGACGGCGAGTTCGCGGTCGGCCTCCGATCCGGGGTCGCAAGCGACGACACGGTAACCCTCTTTGCCGGCAGCGGTATCGTCGCCGACAGCGACCCCGACGACGAGTGGGACGAGGTACAGCTAAAGTTCCGACCGATCCTCGACGAACTGCGGTGATCCGATGAGTGCACCAAACCGTGCGACGCTATGGGGTCGCGTGCTCGTCGACGAACTCGCGAAGGGCGGCCTCGAGGCCGTCTGTATCGCCCCCGGCAGTCGCTCGACGCCGCTGACGGTCGCCTTCGCGGCCCACCCCGAGATCGACGTCTACTCGCATCTCGACGAGCGCTCGGCGGCCTTTTTCGCGCTCGGTCGCGCTCGGCGCACGGGAGAACCGACGGCGCTGGTCTGTACGTCGGGCACGGCAGCGGCGAACTTCCACCCCGCCGTGATGGAGGCCGATCAGGCCCGCGTGCCGCTGCTCGTGTTGACGGCCGACCGGCCCGCCGAACTCCGCGACAGCGGCGCGAACCAGACCGTCGATCAGGTCAAACTCTACGGCGACGCAGTCCGCTGGTATGCGGAACTGCCCGACCCCGAAGCCGACGAGCGCAAGGTCCGAAGCCTTCGGACGACCGCCGCACGAGCGCTCGCCGAAACCAGCGGTCCCGACCCCGGTCCTGTCCACCTGAACTGCCCCTTTCGAAAGCCACTCGAGCCACTCGAGGTGCCGGATGCCGTCCCCGACGCATTCGCGGAGACGCTGGCCGGGACGGGCCGTACGGGTGCGTTCGTCGAGACCGAAACGGGGTCGATGGCCCTCGAGGCCGACCGGCTTCGGCCACTTCTCAACGCCTTAGAGGACGCCGAGCGCCCGCTGATCGTCGCGGGGCCGGCCGATCCCGCAGCGATTTCCGGACTCGAGCCCGCCGATGTCGTCACGGTGGCCGACCACGTCGGCGCACCGATTCTCGCCGACCCGCTCTCGAACCTGCGATTCGGGCCCCACGTCGAGTCCGACGCCGGCGACCGTCACGTCTACGGCGGCTACGACGGCTACATCAGTGCGCTTCCAGCGCCGGATGTCGTCGTCCGATTCGGTGCGTCGCCGACCTCGAAACCGCTGCGCCACGCCTTGGGCGACAGCGACGCCCGGCAGTTCCTGCTCGACCCCGCCGGCGCGTGGCGCGAGGCGACGTTCACCGCGACGGAACTGCTCGCAACCGACCCCGACTCCGCCTTCGAGACGCTGGCCGAGTCACTCGAGGCGGCCACCGGCTCGACTGACACTACCAGCGACGACGAGTGGCTGGCTCGGTTCGATGCCGCCGAACGCACCCACTGGCGCGTGCGTGACGATGCCCTCACTGTCGATGCGCTCGCAGCCGACCCGTTCGAGGGCGCAGTTCTCGCAACCGTTTTCGAGGCAGCACCCGACCCGGCGACCGTCTTCGTTTCCAACAGCATGCCGATCCGCGACGTGGATCGGTTTGGCCGCCCTCGAGCCGCCGACCTGACGGTGCTCGGCAATCGCGGCGCGAGCGGCATCGACGGTATCACGAGCACGGCGCTGGGTGCCGGCAGCGCGACCGACGAGCCGCTGGTGCTCGTTACCGGGGATCTCGCCTTCTATCACGATTCGAACGGCCTGCTGGCAGTCGAGCGCTGTGGCGTCGACGCCACGATCGTCTTGCTGGACAACGACGGCGGCGGTATTTTCCATAAACTGCCGATCGAGGCCTTCGAGCCGCCGTTTACCGACCAGTTCAAAACGCCCCACGGTCTCGAGTTCGAGCCGCTGGGCGATCTCTATGGCCTCGAGTTCGAGCGTGTCGACGCGGCCGAGTTCCGAGCGGCCTATCAGGCGTCACTCGAGTGCGAGGGCACGCAGATCCTCGCCGTCAATTTCGAGTCGGACGCGAATCACCGGCGACGGGATGCGCTCAGCGAGCGCGTTCGTACGGAACTCACTGACGAATAGCGATTCCGAACGGCGTCCGAGCATGTGAGAACGGTACGCCGACGACTGCCGAGAGTCGACGCGGCGAACGCCAGCCACGGCCGAGCGTACCGTCGGCGTTCCAACGGATAAATTGGTTATCGCGATATCGAATCGTTCTCGAATCAGATTTCAGGAGAGTCACAGAAACACTAGATTCAATTATCAACGCTCTCTGTTTTCGACAATGACTACCGAGATTCGGCTCCTCCATGTCGACGACGATGTCGACTGGTTGGACCGAACAGCCGCCCGACTCGAGTCCATGGACGACCGGATAATCGTCCGCTCGGTGTCGGATTCGACTGCGGTACTCGACGTTCTCGAGACGGAGGCGATCGATTGGGTCGTCGCTGCGTATCAATTGCGTGGAACGGACGGACTCGAACTGCTGGCCAGCGTGCGCGAGGTCCGGCCGACGTGTCCGTTCGTTCTCTATACGGGACAGGGGTCGGAAGCGGTGGCGAGCGATGCGATTTCGGCCGGCGTGACCGACTATCTCCGACTCGACGGCGAGACGACGCGTAGCGACCAGCTGGCGAGCAAGCTCATAGATGCGATCGACCGACACACAGCCAGACACCGAATACGACACCGTGAGCGTGTCACTGCGCCTGTCGGAGCGGTTCAGTCCGCGCTCGTACAGCAGCCTCCCGACGAGGTCTCCGATCAGGAGCGCGCACGAACTATCCTCGGACAGGCGGCCGCGATGGAGGCCTCGATGGACGGAATGGCGATCTTCGACGACGACTGCGACTGTTGCTACGTCAATCAGGCCCACGCGGAGATCTACGGCTACGCCGCTCGAGAGACGGTTATCGGCTCCAGTTGGCGGACATTCGTCTCCGACGACGAACTCGACCGGTTCGAAGACGAGGTCTTTCCCACGCTCGCCGAGGACGGGGCGTGGTGTGGCGAGGCAACCAGCGTCCACGCGGACGGGACGACGTTTCCGACGGAACTCTCGCTTGCCCGCCTCGAGGACGGGAGCATCGTCGGCGTCGTCCGTGACATCACCGACCGACGGGAGCGCCAACGACGGCTCGAACGGAGCAAAGAGCGACTTCGGGTTCTGTTCGACCACTCGCCAGATGCGATTTTCGTCCACGAGACGGACGGCACCCTCGTCGACGTCAACGACAGAGCAACGACTGATCTCGGATACAGCCGGGCGGAGTTACTCTCGCTGTCCATCGGTGACATCGAGGTCGGGGACGACCTCGAGCGACTCTGTGAGCTGTGGACGACCATGGACGTCGGGCAGACGGCGACACTCGAGGGGTCACATCGTCGACAAGACGGCTCGACGTATCCGGTCGAGGTCTGGTTAACCAAGCTCACGCTGGATGAGACCGACCGAATACTGGCGCTGTCTCGCGATATCACGGCCCGAAAAGAACGCGAACGCGAACGCAGCCGCCAGAGCGCCCTCTTCGAGAAGGCCCAAGAGATTGCCGCGATCGGTGCCTGGGAGACCGATCTGCAGACTGGACAGGGGTGGTGGACGACACAGGTGAACCGCATTTATGGGCTTCCGGCAGACTACGAGCCAGCGCCGGCCGAGGGAGTCGAGTACTTCCACCCGGACGACCAGCAGAGCATCCAGTCGGCCTTCGAGCACGCAGTCGAGACCGGCGAGCCGTACGATCTCGAGCTCAGAGTCGGCGACGAGAGTGGGGTCCGGTGGGTCCACGTCCGTGGCGATCCACAGTGCGAGGACGGCACTACCGTCCGTGTCCGCGGCACGATTCAGGATATTACGGAGCGAAAGCGCTACGAAGAAGCCCTCGAGCAGACGCGTGACGAACTCCAACAGATCATCGACCTCGTGCCCGACATGCTGTTCGTCAAAAACCGCGCTGGCGAGTACATCCTCGCGAACGAGACGACCGCAGCCTACCACGGCCGCCCGCGGTCGGCCGTCGAGGGGAAGACGGATGTCGAACTCCTCCCCGACGACGAGCAGGCCCGTCGATTTCATGAGGACGACCGCGAGGTCATCGAATCGGGCGAACCCCTGTACATCTCCGAGGAATCGCTCACGACTGCTGACGGCGAGACGCGGATCTTCCAGACGACCAAACTCCCCTTCGAGGTCGCCGGGACCGGCGAGACGGCTGTGCTGGGATATGCCCGTGATGTGACCGAACTCAAAACGTACGAACGCCAACTCGAGACCCAGCGGGATAATCTCGAGGTGCTCAACCAGGTCGTCCGCCACGACATCCGCAACGACCTTCAGTTGGTGTTGGCGTACGCTGAAACCCTCGAGGACGTCGTCGACGAGACGGAACGCGAGTACGTCGAGCAGGTACTCGCAAGCGCACGCAACGCCGTTGCGATCACCGAAACGGCACGAGACGTCTCCGAAGTGATGCTGCAGGCCGATGCCGAGCCGACACAGGCCCGACTTCGGTACACGCTCGAGCGCGAACTCGACGAGATCCGCTCGACGTACGAGAACGCGGTCGTGACGGTCGAGGGATCGATCCCGAGCGTCGATGTCGTCGCCGACGACATGCTCGAGTCGGTGTTCCGGAACCTGTTGACGAACGCGATTGAACACAACGATGTGGAGATTCCCGCGGTGACGGTGTCCGCGACGACGGCAGCCGACCACGTCGAGATACGGATCGCGGACAACGGGCCGGGAATCCCCGACGAACGCAAGGCGACGATCTTCGAGGAGGGCGAGAAAGGCCTCGAGAGCGACGGCACCGGGCTGGGGTTGTATCTGGTCCGGACGCTTGTGGACCGATACGGTGGGGACGTCTGGGTCGCGGACAGAACGGAGCGCTGGGCCACAGATGAGCGGACACAGGCTGGCGACGAGGCGGTCACGGGTAGCGTGTTCACCGTTCGGTTGCCGATCGCGTCGTGACGGCGCTCGTCGACACGAACCTATTTCATCCGCTGCGGACCAACTGCGACCAATGGTTTCGGAATGCTTCGATGCGTCGCAGTGGGAACCGGTCGCGAACCTGAACGACGAGTTCACCGACATCACCTACCACCGTGCGGTCGACTCCGGAACGGTTCGGATCGCGTTCGACCGCCCCGATGTTCGCAACGCGTTCCGGCCCGGAACAGTCGACGAACTCTATGACGCCCTCGATCACGCCAAGCGCCAGACCGACGTGGGCTGTATCCTGCTGACCGGCAACGGTCCCTCCTCGAAAGACGGCGGCTGGGCGTTCTGTTCCGGCGGCGACCAGACGATCCGGGGCGATGACGGCTATCAGTACGGGGGTGATGAGGAGCGTGCCTCCGAGCAGGGCCGACTCCACATCCTCGAGGTCCAGCGGCTTATCCGTCATATTCCGAAAGTCGTTGTCTGCGTCGTGCCGGGCTGGGCCGTCGGCGGCGGCCACTCGCTACACGTCGTCTGTGATCTGACGCTGGCGAGCGAGGAACACGCGAAGTTCCTCCAGACCGACCCCGACGTGGCGAGCTACGACGCCGGCTTCGGCTCGGCGTATCTCGCCAAACAGATCGGCCAGAAGAAAGCCCGTGAAGTGTTCTTCCTCGGGAAGACCTACGATGCCGAGGAGGCCGCAGAGATGGGGATGGTCAACGAGGTCGTTCCCCACGAGGAACTCGAGGAGGTGGCGCTCGAGTGGGGCAAACGGATCAACGCCAAGAGCCCGACGGCGATGCGGATGCTCAAGTACGCGTTCAACATGACCGACGACGGGATGGTTGGCCAGCAGGTGTTCGCCGGCGAGGCGACCCGACTGGGGTATATGACCGACGAGGCCAAAGAAGGCCGGGATGCGTTCGTCGAGGGTCGTGACCCCGAGTTCGACGACTACCCGTGGCACTACTGATACTGTCGTTCGTCCAGTCGTGACGACCCACTCGCAGGACGGTTGCAGCCGCGTCAGTCACTGACCCCAGCCCGCGAGGCTGTGAGACGATCCAGAGACTGGCTCAACACCAGTTAATATTGCCGACATCTGCGACCAGCTGTCGCCTCGAGTCCGATCGGCAGTGGCGCTTGTGGAACGAGAACGTCCCAGTTAACGGGTTCGTTCCCGATCATCCCGTTGTCACTGGCTTCGGTAGATTCGACGGAAAAGACAACGCTTTGGGCGTTCCGGCCCCGAGACGCTGCTAGTGACACTCCCCGATCGGTCCGCGCTGTCCCGTCGGGACTACCTCCGGACGTTGGTCGCCATCGGCGGCGCGACTGCACTCAGTGCCTGTGTCTCCGAGAGCGGTGCGATCGATATCCCCGCTGGGACGGACGACCCGGACTCACTCCCGGACCGACAACACGCGTGGAACGACAGTCTCTCGCGTGACGACGACGGCAACGTCCAGCCGCCGGACCACCACGTCTTGGTGCCGCTGGCGCTGCTCGACGAGCCGACCGACGAAACTCGAGCGCAACTCGAGGACGCGTTTCGGACGCTCGAGCGCGCCTACGAGTGGAGCACCGACGGGCTACTGTTTACCATCGGCTACACGCCGGCGTACTTCGAGCGGTTCGACGACGCGCTCCCCGAGTCGGTCGACCTCCCGAAGCCGACGGCGCTGACTGCGTCCGAGGACCCAGCGATCGACGAGTTCGATGCGCTCTTGCATCTCGCAAGCGACCACTCACAGGTCGTTCTCGAGGCCGAGGAGGGGCTGTTCGGCGACCACGACGACCTCAACGGCGTCGCAGTCGAAACCGATCTGACCGGCGTGTTCGAACGCCTCGAGGACCAGCGCCGAACCGGCTTCGTCGGCGCTGGCTTGCCCGCCGAACACACCGACGTCTCGGGCGTTCCCGACTCGGTGCCCGAAGACGCGCCCTTTTTTATGGGCTTTCGCTCGGGTTTCGAGGGGAGTCAGGCGACCGAAGACCGGGTCACGATCGAGGACGGCCCGTTCGCCGGCGCGACGACACAACACGTCGAATCGCTCGAGACCCAGCTTCGGACCTGGTTCGAGCAGGACAGCCATCCCATGCGCGTTCGGAAGATGTTCAGCCCGGAACACGCAGACGAGAATCTGGTCGGCGATGTCGGCGAAAAGCTGACGACGACGAACGGTCTGACCGACGAGCGGATCGACGCCACCGAGGCAGACGCCCGTCGCGGCGTCGTCGGCCACGCCCAGAAGGCCGCTCGAGCCAGAGACGACGACGGGCCGCCGCTGTTGCGACGTGACTTCAACACCGTCGATGGCGACCGTCCCGGCGTCCACTTTCTCTCGCTGCAACACGGCATCGACGACTTCGTCCGTGTTCGCGAGGCGATGATCGGCGACGATCTCGATGTCATGCACGCGAACAACGGAATTCTGAGCTATATCTTCGTCACTCGCCGTGGGAACTTCCTGCTCCCACCGCGCTCGCTTCGGGCGCTGCCGCGAGCCACCCCACAGTAGGACTACCGACCACACCACGACACATGCACGACCACGATCTCGACCGACGGACGTTCGTTCAGCGGACAGGCGCAGCGACCGGCATCCTCGCGCTTGCGGGCTGTCTGGAAACCGACGACGACACTGATGAAGACGAGGACACGGGCGACCCATCGAACGGTGACGACGCCGTGCCGCGATTTCCGGAGGTCGAAGATCCGCCAGCAGCGGTCTACCGTCCGACCCACCGCGAGTCGATGCGGATGCTCGAGCCGATCACGGCTGGCGAGTACACACTCGCGCCGATGCTGTCGTATCCGCATCCGTTCTGGCTCGTCACCGGCGGTGCCGGCGAGGACGACATCGAACGCGTCGATCCCGAACAGGGACGTGGCGTCCACATGATGTTCACGCTCTGGGACGACGAGACGGGAATCGTCCTCCCGGTCGACACCAGCGCCACGATCACCATCTCTCAGAACGGCGAACGGATCGGGTCGCCACACTCGCCGTGGCCCATGATCTCCCAGGAGATGGGCTTTCACTTCGGCGACAACATCCCCCTCGAGGACGACGGCACCTACACCGTCGACGTCGAACTCCCACCGATCCCGACACACACGACTGGCGACCTCGAGGGCCGATTTACCGACAGCGAGACGGTGACTTTCGAGTTCGAGTACGACCGGGCGTTCCGCGAGCAGGTCGTCGGCGGCGTCGAGTACTTCGACGAATCGGAGTGGGGCGAACGCGGCGCGCTCGAGCCGATGGACCACGGGCACGACGATCACGACGATGACGGGCATCATGACCACGATGGCGACGGCCACCACGACGACGACGGCCACCACGACGATGATAACGGCCACGACGACGACGACGGCCACCACAACGATGATAACGGCCATCACGACCACGGTCACGTCCCGTACTCCGCGCTGCCGCCAGCCGACGCGTACCCCGGCACCCGACTCGAGCCCACAGACGAGGCCGACACCGACCTGCCTCGAAGCGGCGATGCCGCGATTTTCGCGACGCTGCTCGAGTCCGGCTCCCGACTCGCCGACGGCGACGACCAGTACCTGCTCGTCTCGCCACGGACGCCGTACAACCGCGTGCCGCTCGCGGATATGGCCATGCAGGTGACGGTCGAACGCGACGGCGAACCGGTCGGTGACGCGGATGGAACGCGGCTGGTGCAGACTCTCGACAGCGAGTACGACCTTCATTACGGCGCGTCGCTTGCGGCGCTCCAGTCGGGCGACGCAATCACGATCACGTTCGAGTCGCCGCCGCAGGTCGCCCGCCATCAGGGGTACGAGACGGCGTTTCTCGAGATGCCGCCGCTCGAGTTCACCGTCCCGGAGGAGCCATGACGGAATCGACGCCAGCCCGACGCTCGATCGTCCTCGTCGCCCTGTGTATCTGTACGCTTACGGTCGGCGCAGTCGTTCCCATGACCGTCGGTGCCGGCGACAACGCGACGATCTTTTACTTCGAACCGAGCGAAACCGAGGCTGACGCCGGCGAAACCGTCACGCTCGAGCTCATCGCGAGCACCCACGGCGATTACGTCGGCGACGGCATCGACAGGCTGTCGGCGACAGTCGCGTACGATCCCGATGTCTTCAGCGTGGCCGACGTCGAGCACGGGCCGATGCTGGCTGCAGGTGATTCCGACGCCGAGGTCGACGGCGCCGTCGAGATCGACGACGAGGCCGGAACGGTGACGATCGATCAGGAGCGAACGCCCTCAGGCGACGGCGCGAGAGCGACCGAGACGGCAGCGACGATCACGCTCGAGGTCGCCGAGGACGCCCCATCAACGAACGAGACGCTCGAGATCACGGATGCCTCGGCGGTGCTCATCAGCGACTATCCGCAGGCAGTCGTCGACCGAGAGGCGACGATCACTGTCACTGAAACCAGTGGTGGGGACGATCCAGTGCCCGGCTTCGTGGCCCCGTCGGCACTGATCGCGGTCGGTGCGGTGTTGGTGTTCGCCGTCCGTCGGTTGGACTGACCACACACAATCATTGGTCTACGCCCGGGTCGCTGACAACGAGTCAGCCAACCGCAATGCCAACGTTGACACGTCCGCGTGTCGGAGACTCGAGTAATGAGTACGGCCGAGGTCGACATCTCACGGACGAAGGCGTGGCTGCTTGCTGCACGGCCCCAGACGCTGCCTGCGGCTGCAGCCCCGGTGATCGTCGGGACGGCGCTTGCGATCTATGCTGACGTCTTCGCTCCGTTGCCGGCGGTGATGGCGTTTATCGGGGCGACGCTGATTCAGATCGGGACCAACTTCGCGAACGACTACTACGACGCGATCAAGGGCGCAGACACCGAGGACCGAGAGGGATTCACTCGAGTCACGCAGGCAGGAATTATCCCGCCCGAACAGGTGAAACTGGCGACGATCGTGACGTTCGCGCTGGCGATTTTCACGGGGACGTATCTCGTCTACATCGGCGGGGTCCCGATCCTCGTCATCGGGCTGGTGAGCGTCTTCTGTGGGTGGGCCTACACTGGCGGCCCCTACCCACTTGGCTACCACGGCCTCGGTGATCTGTTCGTCTTCGTCTTTTTCGGCATCGTCGCCGTGATGGGGACGTTCTACGTCCAAGCCGTAACGGCAGTCGAACCGCTCACCACGACGATTCCCGAGGGAACGGTCACGCTCGAGGCGTTCGTCGCCAGTCTCCCGGTCGCCGGTATCTCGACGGCCATTATCGTCGTCAACAACATCCGTGATCGGGAAACCGACGTCGAAGCCGGGAAGCGAACGCTCGCGGTTCGACTCGGCTACCGATGGAGTCGCGTGGAGTACGTCGCCCTCCTCGCACTCGCCTACATCACACCGCTGTGGTTCTGGCTCGCTGCAGGGTTCGGTCCCAGTGTGTTGCTCCCACTGGTGTCGCTGCCCTACGCCGCGGTCGTCACCCGAACGGTCCTGACCCGCACCGACGGCGATGCGCTCAACCCCGCACTCGAGGGCACCGGGAAACTGCTCGCGATCTATTCGGTGCTGTTCGCCGTGGGGATGATAGCATGAACGACAGAGCTGACGTCGACCGCGAACTCGACTGCACACTCGAGTATCAGTCGTTTTCGCTCGAGCTTGCGAGTCCACTCGAGACGGCCGCTGGGACGATCGACTCGCGTGATGGCTTTCTCGTCCGAATCGTCGCGCCGACTGCCGACGCAGACGAGCAGGCAGTCGGCTACGGCGAAGCCACACCGCTGGCGGGCTGGACGGAATCGATCGCTGACTGTGAAACAGCCCTCGAACGCGCACGCGCCGCGATCGAAGACGGGCCGGCCGCCGCACTCGAGGCCGTCGACGGACAGGGAGCGGCCAGACACGCGGTTACGCTCGCCCTCGGTGATCTGCGAGCGAGCCAGGAGGCGACACCGCTGTATCGACATATCGGGAGAGGCCCGATGATCGGCCGGGTGCCGGTCAACGCGACGATCGGTGATGGCGAACCCACCGAGACCGCTCGAGCGGTGAGCGAAGCCGTCGAGCGTGGATTCAACTGCTGCAAAATCAAGGTCGGAAACAGAAGCGTCGAGGCCGATATCGAACGGCTCCGTCGGACTCGCGAGGCTGTCGGTCCCGACATCGAACTGCGAGTCGATGCGAACGAAGCCTGGACCTACACCGAGGCGAAAAAAGCGCTCGAGGGGCTTGCCGACCTCGGCGTCTCGATCCTCGAGCAGCCACTGCCAGCGGGCGCACTCGAGGGCCACGCCGCGCTCCGAGAGCGTGAGCAGGGAGCCGGGGTTGCGATCGCCCTCGACGAGGGACTGCTCGAACACGGCGTCGACGCGATCTGTGAGGCGGGCGCGGCTGACGCGGTCGTGCTCAAACCCATGGCGCTCGGCGGGATCGACGTCGCCCGCCAGATCGCCGCGTGGGTACAGGAACTCGAGATCGAACCGATCGTGACGACCACGATCGATGGGGTTGTCGCCAGAACGGGTGCGGTCCACCTCGCCGCATCGATCCCGAACGTGCCGGCCTGCGGGCTGGCCACGGCGTCGTTGCTCGCCGACGATTTGGGCCGTGATCCCGTCCTGCTCGAGAAGGGTGCAGCGGTCGTTCCGCAGGCGAAAGGACTCGGCGTCGAGGGGGTGTGGACGGAGTGATAGGTGCCCCGGTCGACTGGCCAACTCGAGACCTCCTCTCCCATCGGACCGCCGCGACACCACAGCGGACGGCGCTGATCGATGATGAGACGGGGGCGACGTGGACGTTTGCGGAACTCGACCAGCGGGTCGATCAGGTCGCTCACGTCCTCGAGACCCTCGAGATCGATCACGGGCAGCCACGGATCGCCGTCCTGATGGACACCAGACCCGCGTTCGTCAGCGTCTTTTTCGCCGCGATGCGGACGGGGATGACGGTCGTCCCGCTGAACGTCCGCGAAACCGCCAGCGAACTGGCCGCCAAAGTCGAACGCACGGCTCCCGTAGCCGTCGTCTGTGAGGAGGCGACCGAGTCGGCGGCGCTCGAGGTCACTGCGGCGGTCGAGTCGACGGCGACTGCTCCTACCGTCCTGACCGTCGACGAGCCGGCACGGGAACGGACGCGACGGCTGTGTCCGGCCGCTGGATCGGATACTGCTCCGTCGGTCGATCCGGTCTCGCTCGAGCGCGACGATCCGCTGGTGATCATGTTCACCTCGGGGACCGCCGGCGAGCCGAAAGCCGTCCGGCTGACCGTCGGCAACCTCGTCGCGAGCGCGACCGCCTCGGCGTTCCGACTGGGCGTCGATCCGGGCGACCGCTGGCTGTGCTGTCTCCCGATGTATCATATGGGCGGGCTGGCCCCCGTCCTGCGGTCGACGCTGTATGGGACGACGGTCGTCATCCAGCGCTCGTTCGACCGCCACGAAACCGCTCGCGTCCTCGACGAATACGAGATCACGGGTGTCTCGCTGGTGCCGACGATGTGCAAACGACTGCTCGATGCGGGCTGGGAGCCCACCGCCGACCTGCGATTCGTCTTGCTCGGCGGTGCGCCGGCCTCGAGCGAGTTGCTCGAGCGCTGCCGGGCGGCCGACGTGCCGGTGTACCCGACCTACGGGATGACCGAGACGGCCTCTCAGATCGCGACGGCGACGCCCGCGGAGACGGCGAGCCACGAGGGAACGGTCGGTCAGCCGCTGGTGTTCACCGATGTAACGGTCGTCGACGACGATGGCGAACCGGTTTCGGCCGGGGAGCCGGGCGAACTCGTCGTTTCCGGACCGACGGTGACGCCGGGCTATCTCGAGGCCGCGCAGACGGATTCCGCCGTCGGCGAGTACGGCCTCCACACGGGAGATGTCGGCTACGCGGACGAAAATGGTCGACTCTGGGTGCTTAACCGACGGAGCGACCGGATCGTCACCGGCGGCGAGAACGTCGATCCCGGCGAGGTCATCGAGACAGTCTGCGCCCATCCAGCCGTCGAAGACGCCGCCGTTGTCGGCCTCACCGATCCCGAATGGGGCGAACGCGTCGGTGCGCTCCTCATCCCCGCCGACGGCCGGGATGGAGACGCCGAAATCGACCTCGAGCCGGTTCTCGAGTACTGTGAGACGCGACTTGCCGGGTTCAAACGACCGAAGACGGTCGGCGTCGCCGACGCCTTGCCCCGAACCGCGTCGGGAACTGTCGATCGCGAGGCGGTTCGAGACCGGCTTCGTGAGACGGGCACCGACGTCTGAGCCGACAGTATAAGTCGATCGCGTCCCTTCTATCAGCTGTGTGTACACTGACCCTCGCCTGGCAGGTCTTCGACGACGCGCCAGTGGCGGTCGCCGCCAACCGTGACGAGGCCCTCGATCGCGAGTCGATTTCACCCGGCGTCTACCGCGAGGAGCCGCTGGTCGTTGCGCCAAGAGACACCGAAGCCGGCGGCACGTGGATCGGCTACAACGAACACGGCGTCTTCGCCGGCATCACGAACAAGTGGACCGACGCCAACCTCGCGGCCGACCGCTCTCGAGGGCTGCTCGTCGCCGACGTGCTCGCTGCCGACTCCGCGGCGACGGCAGCCGAAACGATCGAGGCGGCAACCGAGACGGACGAGTACGACGGCTTCAATCTGGTCGTCGCCGACGAGTCGGCCGCCTACTGCTATCAGTGGAACGGCACCCTCTCGCGTCTCGAGTTCGAACCCGGCGTTCAGGTCATCGTCAACGCCGCGGTCAACGACACCGTCCACCTCCCGTCGGACCGCCTCGCTATCGCCCGCGAGCAGGCCGACAACGCACTCGCCGTCCGCGAGACGCTGGCCGTCGGGGACGACGAGTCGGTCTCGCAGTGGCTCGAGCGCGCCGGCGATGTCCTCGGCGACCACGAGTACGGGGTCTGTCTCCATCGCGATGGATTCGGCACGAAATCGTCGTCGCTGATCGCCCTCGGGCCCGAAACCACGCGGTATGCGTTCGCGCCGGGCCCACCTTGTGAGACGGCGTACGAACCCGTCGCCCTCGAGTCGACCGCGCGATCCACACTCGAGGCAGAGTGCGACGTCGAAGGGCACATTTAAGCGCCTCGCTCTATCTCATACGTACATGGACGCACTCCTGCCTGTAGCGACGAGTACGGAGAGGTGGTCACCGTGAGCGTTTCTGCGGCCGAAGCCGAACTCTCCGAGGACGAACGGGCCGGACTCGGACTCGTCCGCCAGACTGGCGGCATTCATCAGAGCGATTTCTGGAAGGAACTGGACGTCTCCTCGCGAAAGGGGAGTCGAATCGTTGAGTCACTCGTCGAGAAGGAACTGGTCGACCGAGAGGAGACGGTGTACGACGGCCACAACACCTACTACATCACGCCGACCGCTCGTGACCTCGATTTCACCCTCCTGATGGCCGGCGACATGCTCTCGCCGTTTATCGGTGAGGAAGAAGTCGACCCCAACAGCGATGCCTTCTCGCAGTGGATCATGAACCTCGCGTACGAACAGTAGCAGGACCGATACGACGACGCGTTTCGACGGTTTTCTCGGCGAGTGCCTCGAGACAGAAACAGCCAGCGGCTCAGTTGTAGTTCCAGTGTCTTACTCGAGTGCGCTCCCAGCCCGAATCAGGCGCGCTTCGCCGAACGCCGGTCCGATGAACTGGAGGCCGACGGGCAGGCCGTCGGTTTCGCCGGCGGGAACCGAGATCGCCGGCAGATCGGCGAGGTTGACGGGAACAGTGTTCGCGTCGGCGAGATACATCTGGAGCGGATCGTCGAGACTCTCGCCGAGTTCGAACGGCGGAACCGGCATCGTCGGCGAGGCGAGCACGTCGGCCTCGGCAAGCGCCTCGTCGAAATCCTGCTTGACCCACGCGCGGGCGTCCTGGGCCTTCTTGTAGTATTTGTCGTGGTAGCCGGCCGAGAGCGCGTAGGTGCCGAGTAAGATGCGGCGTTTGACCTCGTCGCCGAACCCGTCTTCGCGCGTCTGAGCGAAGGCGTCGTTCCAGTTGCCGTCGGCGTCGGCGTCGTGGCCGTAGCGCACGCCGTCGAACCGCGCGAGGTTCGAGGAGGCCTCCGACATCGCGATCACGTAGTAGGCTTCGACGGCGTGTTCGACGGAGGGCAGCGAGACGTCGTGGTACGTCGCGCCCTGTGCCTCGAGGTCGGCGATGGCGTCCCAGAACGTTTCGACAACGCCCTCGTCGGCTCCCTCGAGCAGTTCCGTGGGGACGCCGATCGTGAGCCCGTCGACGTCGCCGGTGGCGGCGTCGGCGTAGCTCGAGTCGCCATCGGTCGGCGCCTCGCGGGTCGTCGCGTCGCGCTCGTCGCTGCCGGCGATGACGTCGAGCAGCTGGGCGGCGTCCTCGACAGTCTCGCCGAAGGGACCGATCTGCTCTAGGCTGTTGCCGTAGGCGACGAGTCCGTAGCGAGAGACCAGCCCGTAGGTGGGCTTGATACCGACGACGCCACAGAACGCCGCAGGGCAGCGAATCGAGCCACCCGTGTCGGAACCGAGTGCGACGTCGGCTTCGCCTGCGGCGACGGCAGCAGCCGAGCCACCGGAGGAGCCACCGGGGACGTGACCCGGTGCGGCCGGGTTATCCGTCGAACCGAAATACGACGTTTCGGTGGTCGTCCCCATTCCGAACTCGTCCATGTTCGACTTCCCGACGATGGTCGCGCCGGCCTCCTTGAGCCGGGTGACGACGGTCGCATCGTACGGCGGGACATACTCCTCGAGCATTCGCGATCCACAGGTCGTCCGGACGCCCTCGGTCGAAATGTTGTCCTTGACGGCGACGGTCGTCCCCGCCAGTGGGCCGTCGTCTGCGCCTTCGATCGTCTCCTCGGTGATGAAAATATCGTCAGCCATGATCAGGATACGTTCGGTCCTTTGAAGTAGCCGTCTTCGGTTTCGGAGGCGTTCTCGAGAGCCGTCTCGCGCTCGAGCGAGTCGCGGACCTCGTCCGGTCGCATCACGTTCGTCAGGTCGGCCTCACGGTCGACTTCGGGCACCTCGTCTAGCGTCTCGAAATACTCGAGGATGTCCGCGAACTGTCGCGTGAACTGGTCGACCTCGTCGTCGGCGAGGCCGACGCGAGCCAGCTCCGCGACGTGGCGGACCTCCTCGGGACTGACGGCGTCGTCGCTCATGCTTGCTCGCACTTGCCAGTAGGGAGTAAGGGTTTCGATACATCGGTCCAGTCGAAACCGCTCGTCGGCCGGTATCGAACGGAGTCGCGAACGGATTGGTCGAGTCCGACGTTCCGAAGCCGCGCGTTCATCTCGCGATACTATCGAAGAATTTAAGTTGCGGAGAGCCTACTGTACTGGTCACGATAGAGCGTTTTCCAGCGATCGTTGTGACTTTCCACGATGACAGATACCACGATTCGAACGCGGAGCGGCGAGCGAAGTGAGCGCGAATCGACCGAGTCGCGCGAACAACCGACGGAGCGAGAGCAGTGTCCCGAGTGTGGCGGCCGACTCGTCTCCGATACTGAACACGCCGAAACCGTCTGTGACGACTGTGGCCTCGTCGTCGACGAAGGTGAGATCGACCGCGGCCCCGAATGGCGGGCGTTCGACGCCAGCGAGAAAGACGAGAAATCCCGCGTCGGTGCCCCAACGACGAATATGATGCACGATCAGGGGCTCTCGACGAACATCGGCTGGCAGAACAAAGACGCCTACGGGAAGTCCCTCTCGAGTCGCCAGCGCCAGAAGATGCAGCGCCTGCGCACGTGGAACGAGCGGTTTCGGACGCGTGACTCCAAAGAGCGCAACCTCAAACAGGCACTCGGCGAGATCGACCGTATGGCGTCGGCGCTCGGATTACCGAAAAACGTCCGCGAGACGGCGAGTGTCATCTATCGGCGCGCCTTAGAGGAAGACCTCTTACCGGGCCGCTCGATCGAAGGCGTCGCGACGTCGGCGCTGTACGCCGCCGCCCGTCAAGCCGGGACCCCACGGAGCCTCGACGAAATCGCGGCCGTCTCCCGCGTCGAAAAAGACGAGATCGCCCGCACCTACCGCTACGTGATTCGGGAACTCGGTCTCGAGGTCCAGCCGGCCGACCCCGAAAGCTACGTGCCACGGTTTGCCAGCGATCTCGACCTTTCGGACGAGACCGAACGCCGCGCTCGCAGTCTCCTGTCGTCCGCAAAAGAACAGGGCATCCACAGCGGCAAGTCGCCGGTCGGCCTCGCGGCCGCCGCCGTCTACGCCGCCGCACTGTTGACCAACGAGAAGGTGACGCAAAACGACGTCAGTGATGTCGCCAGCATCTCCGAAGTGACGATTCGAAATCGGTATCACGAGTTGCTCGAGGCCGAAGACGGCGGGCTAGCCTGAACGGATGGGCCTGCCGTAACGACTGTTTGATTCGCGTTATCGACTGGTTACCAGTCGTCTATTCGTGACAGTCACACCATACTGAATATCGTGGTTCGACTGTCTGTTCGTATGACCTGTGACAACTGTGCAGCCGCAGAGATCGCATACACACTCACAACCCACGTGTCGAACGCCCCCGACAAGCAGATCGATCTGCATTTCTGCTCGAGTGAGTGTCTGCGCGTCTGGACCTAAGGTCACGTCTCGAGCGAGGAACGCTGCTCGGCTGTGGACCGACAGTATATCACGCTCCCCGTTGGCACACGGAGTATGGTTATGACGTCGGTCGAGCACGTCGGGACGGATGCAGCGAGTTGCTCGACGGTCGATGCGGAATCGACGGTGCGACACGTCAACGGGGTGGAACTGCACGTCGTCGAAGCCGGCGACGACGACGGGCCGCTGGTCGTCTTGCTCCACGGCTTTCCCGAGTACTGGTACGGCTGGCACCGCCACCTCGAGGCGCTCGTCGACGCCGGCTATCGGGTCCTCGTCCCGGACCAACGCGGCTACAATCGAAGCGAGAAGCCGACGGGAGTCCGCGCGTATCGAATACAGGAGTGTTCGCGGGACATCGCTGCGCTCATCTCGAGTACGGGGCGCGATCAGGCACACGTCGTCGGCCACGACTGGGGTGGGATGGTCGCATGGGACCTCGCGCTTCGGGAGCCGTCCGTCATCGATCGACTCGGGATCGTCAACGCACCCCATCCGACCGTGTTCCGCCAGCACCTTCGCTCGAGTCCCGAGCAACTGCGCCGAAGCTGGTACGTCTTCTGGTTCCAGCTCCCGTGGCTCCCCGAACGGACCCTCCGTGTCGGCGACTATCGGCTCCTCGAGTCCGCGCTTCGGGGGACTGCCGCCCCGGGGGCGTTCAGCGAGCAGGACCTCGAGCAATATCGTGCGGCGTGGCACGCCGACGGCGCACTCACCGGCATGCTCAACTGGTATCGCGCAGCAGCTCGCTACCCGCCGACACCCCCTCGAAAACGGGTCGAGACACCCACGCTGCTCGTCTGGGGCGAAGACGACACCGCGCTGACGCCCGCGTTGGCAATCGACAGCGACCTACGCTGTTCGACCAGCCGCCTCGAACTCCTGCCCGAGACGAGCCACTGGGTGCAACACGAACGTCCGGAGCGACTGTCGGACCTGCTGCTCGAGTGGCTGTCGGCTCCCAGTTGAGACGGGGCGGTGCCGTCCGTTCCGAGACCGTTCCCACCGACTGGGAACGGACGTTGCACTATTCGACGGCATGGGTATATATCGTCGAACTGAACACGTTCGTATGGCCCAGGCGACACTCACAATCACGATGCCCGAACAGGTCTGGATCCAACAGCTGTCGACGACGTATCCGTCGGCGACGTTTCGGGTACTCGCGGCCGTCCCCGGTGACGAAACCGGGTTCGCCCTCGTTCGGATCACCAGCGCTGAGATCGCCGATGTGGTCGAAGACATGCGCGACCATCCCCAGCTCCTCGAACTCACGCTCGCCCACTCGAGTGCAAACGAGGCAACGGTTCACTTCGAGACGACGGCTCCGCTGCTGTTGTTCTCCGCGCGGGAGGCCGGCATGCCGATCGAACTCCCCGTCGAGGTCGTCGACGGCGAGGCAACGATCGAGGTCACCGGCTCCCGCGATCGGCTCGCCGAACTCGCCGAACAACTCGAGCGATTCGGCCTCACGTACCGAATTGAGCACGTCCGCGAGCGGCTTCACGAGAGCCAGTTGCTTTCGGAACGCCAACTCGAGGTCGTCGTGGCCGCCGTCGAAGAAGGCTACTACGACACGCCTCGACGCTGCTCGCTCACGGAGCTTGCAGCCCATCTGGGAATCGCGAAATCGACCTGCAGCGAAACACTCCACCGAGCGGAGGAGGGGATCATCAAACGGTTCGTCGAGGACCTCCCGGGGCGCGAGACCGACGAATCGCTCGACGACCAACTCGCACGCAGCTAATCGGTCGCTACGGCGCACCACCACGAGCAGCGCCCGTTGTCCCGACCTGTGCTACGGGTTCTGTGTGCCATCGAACCGGCTGTTCGGTGTCGGCCATGCGGTCTGCCGTTCGGTCTGAGTGTCGTCGCTCGAGCGAGTATCCTCGTGTTGGTTCGGCTACCAAATACGCCGTTTTGTGCCGTCTGAAAAAACTCTGTCGTAGTTGTTGGACGATATTTCGTGGTGATGAGTCACGAGTGTCTCGTGGTAACATGTACATTTGAGTGACCACTATCGGCGGATTTGATTATATATGAACTTATAAGGGCGAACATATTCGCATTGATTCTCACGTTATGGAAATCGACTCTATACTTCAACCTGATCTAGTTGTGAGTCCGGTGTAGAGGATCCACATGACCGTATTCAATTACGTGTCGGCGTGTAACTACTTTGTATTGAACGGATTCTCGTCCGGAGGTGTTCGACCCGAATGAGCACGGACGACGAATCATTCCACCCACTCGGTCGAGAGTGGGAAGGCGAACTCGAGGAGATGCTCGATGACACCGAGTACGACAGCGACCTGGGGATGAAGATGGCCCAGGACGCGATGCGTGTCACGAAAGGTGAGCTCTCCGAAGCCGAATTCCACGAAATGTATCACGACGACGTGATGGAGGAGTTCGGTGTCGACGATCGCCCAACCGAAGCCGCCTACGAGCAGGCCCAGGAAGCGCAGAAGGGGACTGCGACGCGGATGCTCGAGGCCTTCGAGGGCGACGGCGAACAGAGTCGCCGCGAGACGATGAAAAAGATGGGTGCCGGTGCAGCTGCTGTCGGTCTCGGTGCGTGGGCAACCGTCGACGACGGTCCCGAAACGAACCTCGCCGCTGCCGACGGCGACGACGGCGGTTCCAACGAGGGAACCCAGCTCGGGATGGTCATCGACCTCGAGCGCTGTGACGGTTGTCTCTCCTGTGTTGCTGCCTGTCAAGAAGAGAACCAGACCGATCAGGGCGTCAACTGGATGTACGTCCTCGATTACCGCGAACCGGGTCAGGACGAACCCGGCGCGAGCCGAAACCGACTCGTCCGACCGTGTCAGCACTGTACTGACGCCCCCTGTGAGAAGGTGTGTCCGACAACGGCTCGACATACCCGTGACAAGGACGGCCTCGTCCTGACTGACTACGACGTCTGTATCGGCTGTCGCTACTGTCAGGTCGCCTGTCCGTACGGTGTCAACTACTTCCAGTGGGACGAGCCTGACGTCTCGACCGACGAGATCGAAGAGATGCACAGCGACATGGACGGCGACCACATGGTCGACGACCGTGACCGCTGGGTCGACAGTCGCGCTCCCCGTGGCGTGATGAGTAAGTGTACCATGTGCCCAACCCGACAGGACGGACATATGGGTGATGAGTACCGGGGAACGACGGCCTGTGAGGAAGCCTGTCCGCCCGAAGCGATCAACTTCGGCGACATGAACGACCCCGACAGCAAACCACAGCGCTATCTTCGGAACGTCGTTCAGACCCGTGCAGAACGGATGGTCGACGGCGAGAGCCCGAACCGCGAGAACGTCCAGGAGTCGTATGACTTCCTCGAGGGCGACATCGAACTGCTCGACATGGAGTATCTCGAGGACGGCGACCACGACGAGATCGAGGCCGCGCTGTTCATTCAGGGCGAACTCGACGCCGACGACCTCTCGCTCGACGACGAAGAGCTCCGCGAGATCGTCATCGACATTCTCGGCGGTGCCGACGCGCTCGAAGACCTCGACGAGGAGGAACTCGGCACGCTCGCCGACATCCTGCTCGGCGATGCGGACGAAGGCGACGCCGACGCGGACGACCGCGAGGCGGCCAACGACGCCATTGATGCCGTCATCACGAACGCCGAAGACGGCGTTCAGAACGTCGTCGACCGCTACGAGTCCCGCGAGATCACGCCCGCCGAAGTCGAGGAATCGCTGCTGATCCTCGACGGCGAGGAGGAACCGTGGGTGTCCGAAGACGGTATTACGGACGAAAGCACCGCTCAGCAGGTCCTCGAGGCCTACGCTGGCGGCGAAGCGTCGACGTTCAAACTGCTCGAGGAAGTCGGAACGAACCCGAACGTGACGTACGTCGGCAACGAGCCGGGTCCAGAAGCCGAACAGGTCGACGGACCAGTTGCCTACTCCGACATCGGGCAGACGGACAACCGCAAGGACGTCCTCGACGAGTCCACTGTGGGTGACTTCGGGGTGTCCCTATGAGCACCAAGTCACCAACTGAAGCGGACATTCTCCGTCCGGTCAACAACGTCTCGAAGAAGTTCTTCATGCTGTTTGGTGCCTCGGCACTGGCACTCGGCATCTTCCTCGTTGCCTGGATGTACCAGTTGGCCAACGGGATGGCTGTCACCGGACTCTCCGATTGGGGCTCCGGCGGCGGTGTGACGTGGGGGCTGTACATCGGTGCGTTCATCTGGTGGGTCGGGATCGCTCACGGGGGGATCATCCTCTCGGCTGCGGTTCGCCTGCTCGGCATGGATCGCTACATGCCGGTCGCACGACTGGCTGAACTGCTGACGATCGCCGGCCTCTCGGCGGCTGGCTTCTACATTCTGGTCCACATGGGCCGTCCGGACCGGATGGTCACGAGCGTCCTCGGTCACTATCACATCACGGTCAACAACTCGCCGCTGGTGTGGGACGTGACTGTCATTACGGCGTACTTCGTGCTGACGGCGACGTACCTCGCACTGACGCTCCGGTACGACATCACCCGTCTGCGCGACCAGCTGCCCGACCACTTCGAGCCGGTCTATAAGGTCATGACCCTCGGCTACACCAAGGACGAAGACGAAGTCGTCGAGCGCATGGTCTGGTGGCTCGCACTCGCGATCATCATCATGGCGCCACTCCTGCTTCACGGCGGTGTGATCCCATGGCTGTTCGCGGTGCTCCCCGGCATGCCTGCCTGGTTCAGCGCCGTGCAGGGACCACAGTTCCTGACCATCGCGCTGACTTCCGCGATCAGTGGCGTCATCATCGTCGCCTACGCGTTCCGTCGTGCCTACGACTGGGACCACATCATGACTGACGACGTCTTCCGTGGCCTGTTGCTCTGGCTCGGATTCTTCTGCCTGCTGTTCCTCTGGCTGCAGCTCCAGCAGAACGTCGTTGGGCTGTTCGCAGCCCCAGTCGACACGTTCGTCGCACAGGAAGCGACCCTCTCACACTGGGCCTACCTCCTCTCGATGGGGCTGGTCTTCGGGACGCTCGCGTACATCTTCGCACAGACGATCCGTCCATCGCTGTTCACCAAGGCACGCGCCATTGGCGCTGCGCTTCTGGTGCTCACTGCGACGCTGCTCGAGAAGCTGCTGTTCGTCGTTGAAGGCTTCATGCACCCGACGTTCGAGATCTACGCGAACACGCCCGGTGAGTACTTCCCAAGCGTGATCGAGTGGCTGTCACTGCTCGGCACGATCGGGATGGTCGTGTTGGTCTTCCTCGTCGTCTCGAAGGTCGTCCCCGTGGTCGAACTCCACGCGGTCGAACATCTTCGCGGTGACCACGGTCACGGCCACGACGACGCGGATGACGCTGCAACCGAGTCGGAGGTGAAAGCATGAGTCTTGCACTCTCGATGGGACTCGAGACAGTCCTCTATCACGGCTACGAAGCCACTGGTGACATCACCGGCTTCCCGAACATCGGGACGTACCTGATCTTCGGGATCATTCTGGTCCCGATCTACATCATGGTCATCTCGTGGTTCGCCGGTGAGCCACGCGACACGAAGACCGGAATGCTCGGTGTCTCCTATCTCGTCGGCATCGCGGCGCAGATGTGGATCGGTATGTTCATCCTGACGGTGATCATCGGTCTCATCTTCTACGGTGGGATGCCGGAACCGCTCGGTGCAGCCGGACCGTCCACTGACTCACCGATCTTCGGCTTCCTGTAAGCCGGACGGTGTTTCCGGACCGACCACAGCCATCGATTCTTGTCGGTCCGTTTTTTGATCGCTGCCCCAACAGCCGTCTGAGCGTGCAGTATCGTCTCGAGTCGCCACCCCGGCGAACGCCACGTTATTTGGTAACATGATCTGCCTGCACACACAGGGGAAACCACGACTCACTCGAGTCACGAATCGAGCGTATGACCGCGCTCGCAACACTGGCGACCGTCCTCTATCACGGCTATGAGGGCACTGCTGGGTTGACCGGGTTCGCCAACGAGGGGACATACATTATCTTCGCCGTTATTCTGGTCCCCATCTATGTGATGCTCGTCGCGTGGTTTGCCGGGGTCCCTCGAGACACGAAAACGGGGTTGCTCGGCGTTTCATATCTCGTCGGGATCGCGACGAGTATGTGGGTCTCGATGCTCGTTTTGACGGTGTTGATCGGGCTCATTTTCTACGGCGAGTTTCCGGGCGTGTAACAGTTCTCGAACCGCATCGGGCCGGCCCCGGTGTTGATCGAACACTGAACCATCACACGTATCCCGTTCGGCTACTTTACTCTCGAGTAACGCATACCACGCACTATGAGCATCACAGAACACGAACTCAAGATCGAACTCGAGGGGATCGAAGACCCGGACATCGGCGAGGATATCGTCTCACTCGGGTTGGTCAACGACGTCCGCATCGAGGACGAGACGGCCAAGATCTCGCTTGCACTGAACGCGCCGTATGCACCCTCCGAGATGGAACTCGGGAACCGGATCCGTGAGGTCGTCAGCGAGGCCGGACTCGAGGCCGACCTGCGCGCCCACGTCGGCTCGGAACACGGGTTCGACGACGAGGTGCTCCCTCGCGTCCGAAACGTCATCGCCGTCTCCTCCGGGAAAGGTGGTGTCGGCAAGACGACGGTCGCCGCAAACCTCGCTGCGGGCCTCGAGAAGCGCGGTGCCATGGTCGGCCTGCTCGACGCGGACATTCACGGCCCGAACGTGCCACGCATTCTGCCGGTCGAAACCGAACCCGGCGTGACGCCGAGTGAGGACATCGTTCCGCCCCGATCCGACGGTGTCCGAATCATCAGTATGGGCTTTATGATGGAAGACGAGGACGATCCAGCGATCCTCCGTGGACCGATGGTCAACAAGTTCATGCTGAAGTTCTTAGAGGGCGTCGAGTGGGGCCGACTCGATTACCTCATCGTCGACCTGCCGCCGGGGACGGGTGACGCGACGCTGAACCTGCTGCAGTCGATGCCCGTGACGGGTGCCGTCGTCGTGACGACACCTCAGGAGATGGCGCTCGACGACACACGGAAAGGAATCCAGATGTTCAACAAACACGACACGCCGGTGCTGGGCGTCGTCGAAAACATGAGTTCGTTTATCTGTCCATCCTGTGACGACGAACACGGCCTGTTCGGCACCGAAGGGGCCCAGACCATCGTCGACAAATACGATATCCCGCTGCTCGGTCAGATTCCGATCCACCCCGACTTCGGTGCTGAAGGCAGCGAGGGGGCACTCGTCAAAGACGACTCGAGTCCGGTCCAAGAGACCGTCGAGGAGTTCGTCGCCGAAGTCTCCGACCGCGTCGGTGAGACCAACCGTCGGACGGTCGCCGAACACGTCGGTGGCGGCGAACCGGACGATGCGCTTCCAACCGAAACGGAAGACTAAGCGCCTCCGACTGCCTGCACGTCGTTTCATACGGGCTGCGATCCCGATATCCCGAACCCGAGACTAGCCTGCAGGCCACACCGTAACCGACGGACAGGAGTCCGTCTCAGGGCTCTTTTTCGAGTTTCCACTCGAGTGTTACCGTGATTTTCTCACGGGGTCCACCGAGCATCGGCGAGCGCTCTTCGACTTCGATTCCGTACTCGAGTTCCGGCGGAGGTGACAGCGTCAACAGCTTGTTGCCAACTCGGACATCGGCGGCCCCCTCACTCCGAATTTCCTGTGCGAGTTCCTGTACCAGATCAGCGGCCTCCTCCCGTGAAACCTGTTCGTCGTGATCGGTCGTCTCTGCCATAGGAGATGGCCACCGAGCGGACATAAATAGGTTGGCGGCGATTCGGCAGGGACGGCACTGTTCACACGGAACTAGCAGTTGACGTATCTGTTCTTGAGAACGATAGCGGCGACGAGTGACCGACACGAGCAGCGACACGACCGCTGAACTCCCGTCACTCCGTCGGCGGGACCGGTTCGTCCTCGAGCAGCGAGCGGACGTACTTCGTGACGTGGTCGTCGATTCGGCGTTTGTAGCCGGCCTGTCGGGCGAGGCGATCGAGTTCGCGGGCGACGAGGCTGCCGTACTGAACGGCCTTTTTATCCCGTCTGGCGACGTCCTCGGGGAGCACGTCGGCAGCGACGAGCCGAAGCGCGCGTTTGCGTTCGTCCTCGTCGGCCAGCAACGAATCGGGGAGCCGCAGCGCTGCGTCGACGACGGCGTCGTGGAGCAAGGGCATGACTGGCTCGAGCCCCGTCGCCTCGATTGCGTGGCGGTCGCGAGGCAGCTGGTCGGGCAGTGTCGCGATCCCTTCGCGAACGGCCCCGCGGGTCGTTTCGGCCTCGACACGGTGGTCGAGATGGACGACTTTCTCGTAGCCGCCGAACAGCTCGTCGGCTCCCTGTCCCACTGCCAGCGCGTCGAAGCCCTCGGCGGCGACGTGTTCGCCGACCAGCGACAGCGGCAGCGCGATCTGGACGTCCATCGCGTTCGTTCGGCCGATCGCACGGGCGACGTGGGGCACGGTGCGCTCGAGATCCGTGGGCTCGAGGGAGACGACGGTTAGCTCGCGGCCCATCGCATCGGCGGCCGTCCGGGCGGCCTCGACGTCGTGGCTGTCGGGAAAGCCGACGACGAAAAGTGGCGCGTCGAGCAACTCGGCGACCAGCGCCGAATCGACGCCGCCGGAGAAGGCGACGGCGATGTCGTGGTCGGCAGATCGGGCGTCAGTTGTCGCCGTTCGGATCGCGTCCGAGAGCCGCTCGAGTGCCGCGTCGTGGTCCGTCTCGAGTGGCGGCTCGGGGAGCGTCCACCGGGGCTCGGGGTCGGTCTCGGCTGTCAAATCCAGCGTCGATCCCGGCGGGAGGAGTTCGGGTACCTCGAGGGCGGTGGGCTCGAACGCCCACTGGGTGTCGGGGTTCGTCGGGTCACGGTCGGCCTCGACGTACAGCGGAACGCGGCCGAGAACGTCTCGGACCAGTGTCCCGTCGAGTTCTCCGGCGAAGCCGACCGTCCCTGGCAACGGCTCGTCGTGCTCGAGCGCTCGACGGACGAGTTCGGCGTCGGCACCGCGCAGCGTCGGGCTCATCGGAACAGCCCCAGAACGCCGTTTCTGACGCGTCTCGAAACGCCGCCAGCAGCCTGTTGAAAGCTGATCCGCCACGGTGTTCGTTTGCCCTCGACGGAGGTGCGACCGGCGCGGATCGCCTCGAGGATCGCGTCGACGGAGCGCTCGTCGGCGTCGACACGGGTCACGGCTTGACCGACCATCTCGCTGATGTGTGCATCACTCCCGGCAGTCATCGGCAGTTCACGGGACCTGGCGAAGCGCTCGGCCTGACGGTTCGCTCGGCCGGTCAGCAGTCGGGAGTTGTAGATCTCGATCGCATCGCCCATGGCGAGTTCGTCGCGGGAGACCCGAGCCATCACGCCGTGGCGTGACTCCTGGAACGGGTGTGGAATCACCGCGAGGCCGCCCTGATCGTGGATCGCCTCGAGCGTCGATTCGTAGGAGAGTCCGGGCGGGACGGCCTCCTCGAGTCCGAACCCCAGAATGTGGCCGGCTTTGCTCGAGATTTCCATCGCCGGAATGCCGACCAGTCCGTATTCGGGGGCGCGCTCGGCGGCGGCGAGGCTGGCGTCGATTTCGTCGTGGTCGGTCACGGCGATCGCGTCCAGGCCGACGGCGTCTGCCTGTTCTAAGATCAGTTCGACCGGATCTCGGCCGTCATAGGACAACGACGAGTGAGCGTGGAGTTCAACCGACAGCACGTGTATGTCCCATGGTTAGGGTGGATCGATCAAAAACACCCCGGTCCGTGGTGTGACTCCGACCGTCGGCTACTCGTCGGGATCGAGTTCGACCAACTCGAGCGATCGATCGAGGTGACAGACGTCGTGTGGCGGGTCGCCGATGATATCGCGGATGCGATACTCCGTGTCGAACTCAACCGCGTCGGGTTCGCAGTACTCGTGGCTCGGACAGTCGACGTACGGACAGGAGCCGGGCAAGCTCGTTTTGCTGCCGGCGAACGCGCCTTTCGAGGTGATGTTCGCGCGAACGGAGACGGGCTCGACTTCGACCGCGCGGACGCCGCCGTCGTGCATGGCACACTCGAGGGTCTGAGCGTTCTCGCGAATGGATGTGATGCGGTATTTGCTCCCCTCGTTCAGATTGAGACACTGGCTCCGGTAGGGACAGCCGGCACAGGCGTCGGCCTCGCCGTGATAGACGAACTCGGTGTCGGGCTCGGCGAGGCGAGTTCCGACGAGCGTAACGGTGGACATGGTGGTGGGTAGTTCCCGGCCGCGGTTAAGACTCACGTCCGGACAGCACACACTCGAGCCGGCGTTGCTGGCGGCTTATACTGCCGGACAAACGATTCACGCACCGATCGCACGCGAACGCGCGTCGCCGTCGTCGACGCGCCGTGAGACGCGATCAGGCGTGTACTGACTGTTGCCCGTCAGTATGAGGCCGAGTCGGAGGCGTCGTCCGCGGCTGTCGGTCCAGTCAACTCGTCGAGTCGCTCGAAGTACGTCTCTCGTGGCACCTGATAGAGGCCGCGGTAGTCGACCTCACCCTCGGCGAACGCGCGAGCGAGCGCGAGTGCACGGGCGATGGCGTCGTCCTGTGTTGGAAACCGCTCGTTCTCGGCGGAGACGTCGGGCTCGAGATAGAGCGTGACGTACCAGTCAGTTTCGTCGGTTCGGGTGGTCGGATTCGTCCCGGGGCGGCGGGTTCGCTTGCCGTGGGTCACGTACAGCGTGGGGAGACAGGCCGCAGGGAAGTCATCGCCGTTGAAGACGTCCGGCCGGTATGCGAGTACGAGCCGGCCGTCGTCGCCGTGGCTCCAGACGTCCCAACCGTCCGCAAGCGACGAGCGCAGCCGTTCGGAGTCGTCGTCGGACGCCGTATCAGTCATACGTCGTGTTACCCTCGCCGGCCGTATATACTGTCGGAGACGGACTCGAGTGTCGTCATCGAACTCGACTCGCGCGAGCCGCGGGCCAGCCGCGCGCGAGCGTTCCCGGACCCTGCAAGCCGATAATTTATGTCGCGATTGCTCGATTGAGTGGTGTGGTACCGAATATCTGTATACGATTCTGGTAGTATTTGCCTGCAATAAGCTCCTGATAAATATCTTTTGGGGCTAAAGCTAAGTAGCTGGATTACTCACTCATTAAACACTATCGGTATCCGTCCGACGGACCGATTCACCCTGCGTCCGTCCCCGGCGCACCGTTGTTCATGTCCCCGATACGGACCTCGCGCAACGGCACGTGGTGATCGATCACATATGACACGACAGACCGCCGCCTACTGCGGTTCGGAACGCCCGACGAGCCTGCCACTCGAGGCGCGACCCGAACGCGACAGTGACACCATGTCTGTCGACGATGCAGTTCGACGGATTCCGACGGTTCGACCACGATGCCACGGCTGGTCGGACGACGTCCGCTCCGAACACGGTCCGTATGACTACGGACGATGCAGACGGGGGAGACCGCAACTGGCAATGATACCATGACCGGTGACATCGAGACACTCGAGAAGCTCAGTACGGATTACAAGGAATCGATGCCCGCAGACCTGCGGGAGACCAAGTCCTTCGACTGGTACCTCGAAACGCTGTACGAGGACCCGAAGGTCACCCGCAACGCCCACCAGCGGGTTGCGGACATGTTCGACTACTACGGGACGTCTTACGACGAGACCCGAGGAATGGTCGAGTACAAACTCGCCTCGGAGGACCCGTTGAACGACGGTGAGAACACCTTCTACGGGACGGTGATCCACCAGTCGATCCACGAGTTCGTGAACAAGGTCAAGTCGGGTGCCCGTCGACTGGGTCCGGAACGGCGGATCAAACTCCTGCTCGGGCCGGTTGGCTCCGGGAAATCTCACTTCGACAAGCAGGTTCGAAAGTACTTCGAGGACTACACCCTCCGCGATGAGGGGCGGATGTACACCTTCCGCTGGACGAACCTCTGTGATGTCATCAAAGACCAGGACCCCGCTGACGACACCGTTCGGTCGCCGATGAATCAGGACCCGCTCGTGTTGTTGCCCGTCCAGCAGCGCCAGCAGGTGATCGACGACCTAAATGAGCGTCTCGACGCACCCTACACCATCCAGAACGAGCAGGCGCTCGATCCGGAAAGCGAGTTCTACATGGACAAGCTGCTGGCGTACTACGACGACGACCTTCAGGCCGTCCTCGAGAACCACGTCGAGATCATCCGGCTCGTCGCCGACGAGAACAAACGCCAGGGACTCGAGACGTTCGAGCCCAAGGACAAGAAAAATCAGGACGAGACGGAGCTAACGGGCGACGTCAACTACTCGAAGATCGCCATCTACGGCGAGAGCGATCCACGCGCGTTCGATTACTCCGGGGCGTTCTGTAACGCGAACAGGGGAATTTTCAGCGGTGAAGAGCTCCTGAAACTCCAGCGCGAGTTCCTCTATGACTTCCTGCACGCGACCCAGGAACAGACGATCAAGCCAAAGAACAACCCGCGGATCGACATCGACCAGGTGATCGTCGGGCGGACGAACATGCCCGAGTACAAGGACAAAAAGGGCGACGAGAAGATGGAGGCGTTCAACGACCGCACCAAGCGCATCGACTTCCCGTACGTCCTCTCGTATGAAGACGAGGCCCTGATCTACAACAAGATGCTTTCCAACGCCGACGTCCCCGACATCAACGTCGAGCCCCACACCTTAGAGATGGCGGGGCTGTTCGGCGTGCTCACGCGGATCGAAGAGCCCGACACCGAGACGGTCGACCTGCTCTCGAAGGCGAAGGCGTACAACGACGAGATCGACGAGGGCGACGACATCGACGTCAAGAAACTCCGCGAGGAAGCCGCCGCGAAAGCCGAAATCGGCGAAGGGATGGTCGGCATCTCGCCGCGGTTTATCGGCGACGAAATCGCCGAGGCGATCATGGACTCGAAACACCGCCAGCGCGGCTTCCTCTCGCCGCTGACGGTGTTTAACTTCTTCGAGGAGAATCTCGAGCACCACGGCTCGATCCCCGAAGACAACTTCGAGAAGTACTACCGCTACCTCGAGATGGTTCGCGAGGAGTACAAAGAGCGCGCCATCGAGGACGTCCGCCATGCACTGGCTTACGACTTAGACGAGATCCAGCGTCAGGGCGAGAAGTACATGGACCACGTGATGGCCTACATCGACGACGACACGATCGAAGACGAACTCACGGGTCGCGAGCAAGAACCCGACGAGACGTTCCTCCGAAGCGTCGAGGAGAAACTCGACATTCCCGAAGACCGCAAAGAGGACTTCCGCCAGGAAGTGTCGAACTGGGTCTCCCGCCGTGCTCGCGAGGGCGAGGCGTTCAACCCGCAGGACAACGAGCGCCTGCGCCGCGCCTTGGAGCGAAAGCTCTGGGAGGACAAGAAACACAACATCAACTTCTCGGCGCTGGTCAGCGCCAACGAGTTCGACGACGACGAACGCTCGTCGTGGATCGACGCGCTGATCGAACAGGGCTACTCCGAGGCAGGGGCCAAAGAAGTACTCGAGTTCGCCGGCGCGGAGGTCGCCAAAGCAGAGATGGAAGACTGATATGACTGGCAACGACTACGTCACCGAGGCTGACCGCACGCTAGAAGAGACCTACGAAGAGCCGATGAGCCTCGCGGCGTACGTCGATCGGATCTTCGAGAACCCGACGATCGCCTCCCACGCCTCGAAATACTTGCTCGAGGCGATCGAAGCCGCGGGCACCCGAACCGTGGTCGAGGAGGGCGAGGAGAACGAGCGCTATCGCTTCTTCGACGATCCACACAACGACGGCGAGCACGCGATCTTGGGCAACACCGAGGTGTTGAACCGGTTCGTCGACGATCTGCGATCGATCGCTTCGGGCCGGGCGAAAGACGAGAAGATCATCTGGTTCGAGGGACCGACCGCGACGGGCAAATCCGAACTCAAGCGCTGTCTGGTCAACGGACTGCGCGAGTACTCGAAGACGCCCGAGGGCCGCCGCTACACCGTCGAATGGAACGTGACCACGGCTGGAGCCGACGATCGCGGACTGAGCTACGGCGACAGCGATCCGACCGCGATGGACGACAAACACTGGTACGAAAGTCCAGTCCAGACCCATCCGCTGTCGGTGTTCCCCGAGTCGGTCCGCGAACGGGTGCTCGCGGACTTAAACGGCGACCTCGAGGACCACGTCCCCGTCCGGGTCGATGCGGCGCTCGATCCGTTCTCGCGGGAGGCGTATGACTTCTTAGAGGAACGCTACCGCCGGGAGGGCAAGGAGGCGCTGTTCTCGGCGATCATCGACGACGACCACCTGCGGGTGAAAAACTACGTCGTCGACATCGGACAGGGGGTGGGAGTCCTCCACTCCGAAGACGATGGGTCGCCGAAGGAACGACTCGTCGGCTCGTGGATGCACGGCATGTTGCAGGAACTGGACTCGCGGGGTCGGAAGAACCCACAGGCGTTCAGTTACGACGGCGTCCTCTCGCAGGGCAACGGCGTCCTGACGATCGTCGAGGACGCAGCCCAACACGCCGACTTGCTCCAGAAGCTGTTGAACGTCCCCGACGAGCAGTCGGTCAAACTGGACAAGGGGATCGGAATGGACATCGACACGCAGATGCTGATCATCTCGAACCCCGATCTCGAGGCCCAGTTGAACCAACATTCGGACAGAAACGGGATGGACCCGCTGAAAGCGCTCAAGCGACGGCTGGACAAACACCAGTTCGGCTACCTGACGAATTTGAGTCTCGAGTGTGAGCTCATTCGCCGCGAACTGACCAACGAGACGTCGGTCTGGGAGGCCGAGAGCTACGCTGAACTCGAGGACCGGATCCGAGAGCCGGTGACGGTAACGGTCAAAGATCAGACCGGCGAGCCCCGACCACAGGAGTTTGCACCCCACGCGATCGAGGCGGCCGCGCTGTATGCGGTCGTCACCCGGCTCGACGAGGAGAGCCTGCCGAACGGTCTCGATCTCGTCGATAAGGCGTTGATCTTCGATCAGGGCTTCTTGCAGGAAGGCGACTCCCGCCGGGAGAAAGACGAGTTCGACTTCGATGACAACGCCCACGACGGCGAACACGGGATTCCGGTGACCTACACGCGGGACACGCTTGCGGAACTCCTCCAGACGGACCGGGATCGACACCATCCCGAACTGTCGGTCGAGGACGTCGTGATGCCACGGGACGTGTTGAACACGATGGCTGAGGGGCTCGCGAACGCACCCGTCTTTTCGATGGGCGAGCGCTCGGAGTTCGAAAACCGGATCGTGCCCGTGAAAAACTACGTCTTCGACCGTCAGGAGTCGGACGTCATCGAGGCGATCATGCACGACAAACGCGTCGACGAGGAGACCGTCGCCGAGTACGTCGAAAACGTCTACGCGTGGGAGACCGACGAACCGCTGTACAACGACCGTGGCGAGCGCGTCGAGCCGGACCCACTGAAGATGAAGCTGTTCGAGGTCGAACACCTCGGCCGCTTCTCCGAGGCCGAGTACGACGGCAACGTGCCACGCGAGAGCGTCCGGAACTTCCGCCGTGAGAAGGTGATCACGTCACTGAACCGCCACGCGTGGGAACACCGCGACGAGGATTTCGCCGTCGAAGACGTCGATCTCACCGCGATTCCGGTGATCAAATCCGTTCTCGAGAGCCACGACTGGGACGACGTCGAACGAACGTTCGAGGACTTCGACCCCCGCCAGTGGGACGACCCACCGAGCGGGACGGAGACCGCAGCGGTCAAAGACCGCACGATCGAGACGATGGTCGAGCGCTTCGACTACTCCGAGGCGTCGGCCGAACTGACCAGCAGACACGTTATGGGACAGGTGAGCTACCGATGGGACTGAGAGACGACCTCGAGCGATTCCGTGAGGTGGGCGAACAGCGCCGCGAGGATCTGGCCGACTTCATCCAGTACGGCGACCTCGCCGGCGGACAGGGATCGATCCAGATCCCGGTCAAGATCGTCTCGCTGCCGGAGTTCGAGTACGATCAGCGCGATCAGGGTGGCGTCGGGCAAGGCGACGGCGGAACGCCCGACACCGGCCAGCCGGTCGGCCAACCCCAGCCACAGCCGGGTGACGACGACGGCGACGACGGCGAGCCCGGTGAGGAGGGCGGCGACCACGAGTACTACGAGATGGACCCCGAGGAGTTCGCCGAAGAACTCGACGAGGAACTCGGGCTCGACTTAGAGCCGAAAGGCAAGCGCGTGATCGAGGAGAAAGAAGGGCCGTTTACCGACCTCACCCGGTCGGGCCCCGACAGCACGCTCGATTTCGAGCGGATGTTCAAGGAGGGTCTCAAGCGAAAGCTCGCGATGGACTTCGACGAGGAGTTCCTGCGCGAACTCTGTAAGGTCGAGGGCATCGAGCCCCGCGAGGTCTTCGAGTGGGCCCGCGGTGAGAGCCTGCCGGTGTCGATGGCATGGGTCGAGGAGGCCTACAGCGAGATTCCCGACGAGGAACGGGGCACGTGGGCCTCGATCGAGGCGGTCGAAGCGAACGTCGAACGCGAGAGCGTCCAGCAGAAGATTCGCCGGGAGGGGATCAAACACGTCCCCTTCCGCCGCGAGGACGAACGCTACCGCTACCCCGAGATCATCGAGGAAAAAGAGAAGAACGTCGTCGTCGTCAACATCCGCGACGTCTCGGGGTCGATGCGCGAGAAGAAACGCGAACTCGTCGAACGGACGTTCACGCCGCTGGACTGGTATCTTCAGGGCAAGTACGACAACGCCGAGTTCATCTACATCGCCCACGACGCCGACGCCTGGGCGGTCGAACGCGACGACTTCTTTGGCATCCGCAGCGGCGGTGGGACGAAGATCTCGAGTGCGTACGACCTCGCGGCCGAACTGTTAGAGGAGTACCCCTGGAGCGACTGGAACCGCTATGTCTTCGCCGCGGGAGACTCCGAGAACTCGAGCAACGACACCGAAGAGCGCGTCATTCCGAGAATGGAAGAGATTCCCGCCAACCTTCACGCCTACGTGGAGACCCAGCCAAGCGGCAACGCCATCAACGCGACCCACGCCGAGGAACTCGAGCGCCACTTCGGGACCGATTCCGACGACGTCGCGGTGGCGTACGTCAACAGCAAAGACGACGTGACCGACGCGATCTACGAGATTCTCTCGACGGAGGGTGAAACAGATGAGTAAACGCAACTCCAACGCGGATCGATTCCGCAAACAGGCGATCGCCAGCGACTTAGAAGAGCCGGTTACGGAGGCCAGAAACCTGGCCCAAAAGCTCGGCCTCGAGCCGTACCCGGTCAAGTACTGGATCATCGACTACGACGAGATGAACGAACTCATCGCCTACGGAGGGTTCCAGAGTCGATACCCTCACTGGCGGTGGGGGATGCAGTACGACAAGCAACAGAAACAGGGCCAGTACGGCGGCGGCAAGGCCTTCGAAATCGTCAACAACGACAACCCGGCCCACGCGTTTCTCCAGGAGTCGAACACGATCGCCGACCAGAAGGCGGTCATCACTCACGTCGAGGCTCACTCCGATTTCTTCGCGAACAACGAGTGGTTCGGCCTCTTTACCGGCGGTCGGGTCGACGAAGACGCGGTCAACGCTGCGGCCATGCTCGAGCGCCACGCCCGGGCGATCGACGAGTACATGTCCGATTCCGAGATCGACCGTGCGGAAGTCGAGAAGTGGATCGACCACTGTCTCAGCCTCGAGGACAACATCGACCAGCATCAGGTGTTCAAACGACGACTCGACGTCGACGGCCCGGCCGACGCGATCGACGAGGATATCGCGGAGAAATTGGACGAACTCGGACTCTCCGACGAGATCAAAGGCGAGGTCTTCGACGACGAGTGGCTCGAGAAGTTCGAGGAGAACGACGTCCAGACGACGTTCCCCGAACAACCTCAGAAAGACGTCCTCGCCTTTGTTCGCGAACACGGCAAGCAGTACGACGACGAGACCGGTCGGGCGGTCGAGATGGACGCGTGGCAACGTGACATTCTCGATATGATGCGCGCGGAGGCGTACTACTTCGCCGCTCAGAAGATGACGAAGGTGATGAACGAAGGCTGGGCTGCCTACTGGGAGTCGACGATGATGACCGACGAGACCTTCGCCGGCGACGACGAGTTCATGAACTACGCCGACCACATGGCGAAGGTCCTTGCGTCGGGCGGGCTCAACCCCTACAGCCTCGGGATGGAACTCTGGGAGTACGTCGAGAACCGAACGAACCGCCGAGAGGTCTTAGAGCGCCTGCTTCGTGTCGAGGGCGTCTCCTGGCGAAACCTGATGGACGTCGTCGACTTCGAGAGCGTCCTCGAGACGCTTGAGGCACCTGCCGCGATCGATACGATCACGCCCGAGACGCTGGATGCACTCGAGGACGTCCCCGAGGAGTGGGTCGACCACGAGGCGCTTGCGGCGGCCCGTGACGGCGAGATCGATGTCGAGCAGTATCCATGGAAGGTGTTGACCTACGAGGGACTGGCGCGCCGGCACTACTCGCTGGTCAAGCGCCAACACCGCGGCTTCCTGACTCGAGTCAGCCAGCAGGACGTCGAACAGATCGGGCGGTATCTCTTCGACGATGCACGCTATGGAAGCATCGAGGAAGCACTCGCAGACGTCGAGTTCACCACGGGTTGGGATCGGATGTTCGACATCCGCGAGAGCCACAACGACGTGACGTTCTTGGATGAGTTCCTCACGCCGGAGTTCATCACGGAGAACAACTACTTCACCTACGAACACTCCAAGGCGACCGGTCAGTTCCACGTCGCAAGCGACGCGGCCGAAGACGTCAAAAAGAAGCTGCTCTTGCAGTTTACGAACTTCGGGAAGCCGACGATCGCGGTCTACGACGGCAACTACAACAACGCAAACGAGTTGCTGTTGGGCCACCAGTACAACGGCGTCATGCTGGACCTTGGACAGGCTCGCGAGACGCTCAAACGCATCTTCGAACTGTGGGGCCGGCCGGTGAACCTGCTCACGATCGTCAAAGAGGTCGACGACCACGATATCGAGGTGGCGAAACGGCGCAATCGGGAACCCGAACCCGAAGAGCGTGGCAAACTACTTCGCTATGATGGAACCAATGTGACGATCGAAGACGTCCCGTGGGAGGAAGTCGACCATCTGGCAGCCGACGATGTCGATTACGACACCAAGCCGGACGAATGGCTCGCCTGATATTTATTTTGTTCAGGAGTATTCGAATCAAATCCCGGAAAGCTTTTACCGTCGATCGCACATGCTCGGGATGTAATGGATGGGCAAGGGGGGGAAACGATTCAGCAGCGACGAACCGAGGGGGACGCGTTCGAACTGCCGTCAGTGCTTGCACAGCTCGATACGGATGACCCAGCCGAGCAACGGGCGGCCGTCGAGACGATCCACGACACGCTGACCGAACGGCCAGCGGCGTGTATTCCAACCGTGCCGAAACTCCGTGGGCTGCTCGAGCAGCCCTCCTTCGAGGACCACGAACGGGTTGCGTACTGTCTGGCTGAACTCGCAGCCGAATCGCCGTCCGATGTTGCGCCGTCGGCCGACGAACTCGTCTCGTTTGCCGTCGACAACCCGACGGAGCCAGCGACCCGTGAACTCTGTCGCGGCCTCGAGACGCTCGCCGCCGAGCACCCGGTGGCCCTCGTCGATCACGTCGAGTCGATCGCCGAGATCGGCGACCAGCAACCGGCCGACAACTGGGAGACGCGTGCCAACGCCGCGGTGGCTCTGTCTCACATCGCAGCCGAAGCGCCGGGGGCGATCGAACCTGTCCAAGAATCGCTGCTCGCGTTACTTGCGGACGATCACGAACGCGTGCGTGCGAGCGCGTGTGCTGCGCTCGGCCATGGCGATTGCGAGGGGGTCACGGACCAGCTTGCGGCGCGTGCGAGTTCGGACCCGTCGTCGACGGTTCGAGAGCAGGCCGACTGGGCGCTGGCGGAGCTTTCGAGTGATGATTGACGGGTGCCACACCGATCGTCCGGCAGCCGACGACCGGGTGGACACCGATGGGCAGTGACTCTCTGATGACCCCAAACTAGTGGTCGCTGGCTCGCATGGGGGGCGTATGCCACAGACGACGGTTTCGGTCTCGACCGACGCTTGGCTGACGACCGTTGACGTGACTGACCGGCTTGCCGACGCCGTCCCCGACGACCTCGAGTCGGGGACCGTAACCGCGTTCGTCCGGCACACGACGGCCGGCCTTCTCGTACAGGAACCCGAACCACGACTCCGCGGCGACATCGAATCGTTTCTCCGAGACCTCGTCCCCGACGAGGGCCACGCACACGACCAGCTAGACGGGAACGCGGACTCACACCTCCGGGCGGCACTCGTCGGCCCGGATGTGACGATTCCGGTCGAAAACGGCGAGTTGGCACTCGGGACGTGGCAGTCCGTCCTCTTGCTCGAGTGTGACGGACCACGGACGAGGACGGTGTCGGTGACGTCCGTCAGCGAGTAGCGTCCGTCAGGAGACTCGAAGCGGGCGATCCGCGGACACACAGTCGACACCCCGCCACTCGAGGAGCTTTGCGACGGCCCGGTACTCGAGCGACCACGCGTGGATCTCGAGGTCGACGGCCGTTGCACGGGGGACGAGCCACGTCGACAGACACCGCCAGTAGTTCGCGCCGATAACGTCACAGTCGAGTTCGACGGCCGTCGTCACGGGCGTCTCGAGGTCGCGACTGACGAGTAGCCCTGTCGGCTGGCTGGGGTCGAGTTCCCGGATCGCTCGCAGTTCGGCGAGCTGAAACGAGGTCGTGACCACCCGATTCTCGACATCGGCGAGTGCCTCGAGGACGTCCGCTGCGATCCCGGACGCTTTCATTTCGAGGTTGATCTCGACCGTCGTCGGGAGCGCCTCGAGCACCTCCTCGAGTGTCGGCACCCGTTGACCCGAGTCGAGGACCGTGTACGTTCGAAGCTCCTCGAGAGGGATGTCGGCGACGGTCCCGACGCCGTCGGTGACGCGGTCGATCGTCTCATCGTGGATGACGACGAGCTCGCCCGAGCCACAGCGTCGAACGTCGAACTCGACGGCGTCTGCGTATTCGGCTGCTGACTGGAGCGCTGCGATCGTGTTCTCGGGGGCCGTCGCGGCGAAACCACGGTGGGCGATCAAACGCATTCATCGACACATTGGTGGTGACCGGCTTTAGTTCCACGTTGTCTCATACGGTTTCCTGTCGACACTAACCGCCGATCGCCGACTCGTGCTGGCGATCAGCGGGACACAGGGACAGCAATCCGCATCAGGCGATTGGCAGCGGTGGGGCGGTCTCGGCATCCGCATCTGGCGACGGGCGACGGCTGGTGTGTCGACCACACGTCCTCGAGTGCCAACGTGATTAGTACGTATCGTTAAACGGGCTCACTCGTTATGGGGCGTACGTACAGTCCTTGCTGACCTCGACCGGTCCCCGACGCTGTAGCGCTGTACGGCACGCGATTCATGATCCCCCGACTCGAGACCCCGATTGAACTGCTGTTGGTGGAAGACAATCCCGGCGATGTGAGACTCATACAGGATGCGTTCGAGCAACTCCCGGCGGAGACGACGATCAACGTGACGAGCGATGGCAACGATGCACTCGAGTTTCTCTCGGCGCGATACGATCATCCGACGGCCCCCGTCCCGGATCTCATCCTTCTCGACCTGAATCTGCCTCGAATGGGCGGGTTCGAGTTTCTCGAGACGATTCAGGCCGATTCCCGATTCGCCTCGCTCCCGATTCTCGTCGTCACGAGTTCGACTGCCACCGAGGACGTCCTCGAGAGCTACGAACGTGCCGCGAACGCCTACCTCACCAAACCAACGGACCCCGACGAGTACGTGGCCATGGTCGAGGCCGTCGCGGCGTTTTGGTTCCAGCAGGCCGCGTTGCCGCCGGTCACGTCCTGACGGGCGTCGCCATCGAACGTTCGTCCCACGGTTGATGGCGAGTTCGCCCCCCGCATTCATCTACGTCGTCGTGGTAGCCTGTCGTATGTCACCACAGACCGATTTCGATGTTGATTTCGACGGCACCGTCGCCGTCGTCACGGGTGCAAGCGGGGCGCTCGGAAGCGCCGTCGTCGACCGATTTCGAACGGCCGGCGCGACCGTCTGTGCCGTCGATGTCGTTGCCCCCGACGACGAAGACAGCCTGCTCGAGCCCGACTCGGGCGTCCAGTTCTACGAGGCCGACCTGACCGACGAGGGCGACGTCGAGCGGCTCGTCTCAGCCATCGTCGACGACCACGACCGAATCGACCATCTCTGTAACATCGCCGGCACGTGGCGTGGCGGCGACCCCATCGAAGACACTGATCTCGAGGCGTTCGACTTGCTGCTGAACGTCAACCTGAAGACGGCGTTTTTGGCCGCAAAACACGCCCTGCCTCATCTGCAGGAGACGTCGGGGTCGATCGTCAGCGTCAGCGCACGGTCGTCACTCGAGGGCGGCGAGGGCGACGGCCCCTACCGAATCACGAAAGCCGGGATTCGCCTGCTCACGGAGACGCTCGCCGCGGAGAATCGCGGGACGGTTCGAGCGAACTGTGTGATGCCGAGCGTGATCGATACGCCGATGAACCGCGAGATGATGCCCGACGCGGATCACGACTCGTGGGTCGAGCCGACCGAGATCGCGGACGTGATCGCCTTCCTCTGTAGCGAGGGGGCTGCGGTGACCAGCGGCGCTGCCGTGCCGGTCTACGGCGAAGCATAAAAATCGCGAAAAGAGTCGGCTTCCGTTACAGGTTCGTGCTGATCCAGTCGGCGAAGTCGCCGGTGAGGAATCCGACGTAGCCGTCGACACCGAGATACAGCGTGATGACCAGCACGAGGAGGATCGGCACGCGAATCGCCCAGATCCACGCCTGGCCGCGTCCACCGAGATCACCGATGCCTTTCTCGAGTTCTTTGACGGCCACTTCTGGCGTGATCCAGCCAACGAGGATCACCAGCATGAGTGCGCCGAACACCAGCAGGATACCGTCGGCGAAGCCGTCGAGCAGGTCGAGGAAGATCAGATCGTAGGTGACTGGCACACCCAGCAGGTAGATGATTCCGCCCATGCCGAGTGCTGCTTTCCATCGCTCGACGCCTTTCTCGTCGATGACGTAGGCCGTCACGACCTCGAGCAGCGAAATCGCACTCGAGAGCGCTGCGATGGCAACGGTGCCAAAGAACAGCAAGCCAAGAATGTGACCGCCGCCGATGGTTGCGAACGCTTCCGTCATCGAGATGAAGATGGCACCGGCTCCACCATCACCGGGTTCGGTTATCCCTGCCGAGAAGAAGACGGGGAAGACGACCAGTCCGGTCAGGAACGCGATTCCGGTGTCGAAGCCGATGATCGTTACCCCGTCTTTGGTCAGATTACGATCTTCACCGAGATAGGACGCGTAGGTGATCATCACACCCATCCCGAGCGAGAGCGTGAAAAAGGCCTGTCCGGCGGCCGCCGGCAGCAGCGTCGCCCAGTTGTCGGCGATGATGCTGAACTCCGGCGAGAGGTAATACGAGTAGCCGGCACTGGCGTCGGGCAGCGTAAACGCCCAGACTGCCATCCCGATGAGTAATATCAGGATTGCTGGCACCATCACCTTCACAGCGAGTTCGATTCCTTGTCGGATGCCGAGTGCGACGACCCCGATTGTGATCACCATAAACAGCGTGTGGAAGAAGAACGCATCGAGACCAGTCGATAGCTCTCCGAACATGATCGCCGCATCTCCTTCGTATCCGGTGAGAAGGTTTGCATAGCTTCCCCGAAAGCCCTCGAGGAAGTAGCGGATAAACCAGCCGGCGACGACGCTGTAGAACGAAAGGATGACGAAGCCGGTGACAACGAAGACGCCACCGACGTATTTCCACGAACTCCCTCCCAACTCCATCAGCGCGCCGACCGGGTTTCGTTCGGTTTTTCGGCCGACGACGAACTCGGCCAGGATTGCTGGGAAGCCGATCAATGCGACGAACAGAAGGTAGACCAGCAGGAACGCTGCACCACCACCTTCACCCGTGACGAACGGAAATCTCCAGATGTTCCCCAATCCGACTGCGCTCCCGACCGCAGCCAGAATGAAGCCTGTTCTCGTTGCCCACGTTTCTCGTTGCACCATATCCACCTCATTAAAAAGGCGCTCATATATAACTTTTTGTGGTCACCCTATCAGGTCACCCGGTTCGGTTATTAATCGTGAAAGAGTTACGGAATCCTTTTCCTGTTGGTCCTCGCAGAAACCCGTATGAATCCGACAGGAGTGTTTCGAGCATGACGATGGAAGACCGAATCGATGAACTCGAGGACCTTCGCGAGGAGGCTCGCCTTGGTGGTGGCGAAGACCGAATCGAAAAACAACACGACAAGGGGAAGATGACCGCTCGCGAGCGGATCGATTACTTCCTCGATGAGGGAACCTTCACGGAGTTTGACCAGCTCCGGACCCACCAGACGAGCCAGTTCGGCATGGAAGAGAAGAAAGTGCCGGGCGACGGTGTCGTCACGGGCTACGGTGAGGTCAACGGCCGGACTGTCTTCGTCTTCGCCCACGACTTTACCGTCTTTGGCGGCTCGCTCGGTGAAGTGTTCGCCGAGAAGATCTGTAAAGTGATGGACATGGCGATGGAAGTCGGTGCGCCGATCATCGGCCTCAACGACTCTGCTGGCGCTCGTATTCAGGAGGGTGTCAAAAGCCTCGCCGGCTTCACCGAGATTTTCCGCCGGAACCAAGAAGCCAGCGGCGTCGTCCCGCAGATTTCGGGTATTATGGGACCCTGCGCGGGCGGTGCGGTCTACTCGCCGTCGATCACCGATTTCATTTTCATGGTGAAAGACACGAGCCACATGTACATCACCGGCCCCGGCGTCACCAAGACCGTCACTGGTGAAGAGGTCACCCACGAGGAACTCGGTGGGGCGATGACCCACGCCGGCAAGACCGGTGTGGCCCAGTTCGCCGTCGAGGATGAAGAACAAGCGCTCGATGAGATCAAGCGCCTGCTCTCGTATCTCCCCCAGAACAACGTCGAGGACCCACCACGTGTCGAGCCGTGGGACGACCCGGACCGTCGCGACGAGGACTTAAAGAACATCGTCCCGCCGAGCCCACAGAAGCCCTACGACATGACCAACGTCATCGACTCGGTCGTCGACGAGGGCTCGTTCTTCGAAGTCGCGGACAACTTCGCACAGAACATCGTCGTCGGTTTCGGTCGTCTCGATGGCCGCTCGGTCGGTGTCGTCGCCAACCAGCCACGAGTCAACGCCGGCACGCTCACCGTCGACGCCTCGATGAAGGGGTCGCGGTTCGTCCGCTTCTGTGATTCGTTCAATATCCCGATCGTCACGTTCGTCGACGTTCCCGGCTACATGCCCGGTACGGATCAGGAACACCGTGGCATCATCCGTCACGGTGCAAAGCTGCTGTACGCCTTCTCCGAGGCAACTGTCCCGCTGCTCACTGTCATTACCCGGAAGGCCTACGGTGGGGCCTACTGTGTCATGGCCTCGAAGAACCTCGGCGCGGACGTCAACTACGCGTGGCCGACCGCCGAGATCGCCGTCATGGGACCACAGGGTGCCGTCAACATCCTCTATCGGAACGAGCTCGCGGAAGCCGACAACCCGGACGAACTCCGCGACGAACTCATCGAGGAGTACCGCGAGGAGTTCGCCAACCCATACACGGCGACCGACAAAGGCTTCCTCGACGACGTCATCGTGCCCACCGAGACGCGTCCACGCCTGATCGCGGACCTCGAGATGCTCGAGACGAAACGCGAAGAACAGCCGGACAAGAAACACGGTAACATCCCGCTGTAAGGATGACATCACAACAGTCGAACGTCGAAGTCGACGACGGGAACGCCGCCGGAGCGGGTCCACAGTCACCGGCAGGCGACGCCGCACTCGAGACCGACGTCCTGTCGAATATCGAACTCGACATCCCCGACGACGCCACCGAAGCGGAGGCGGCGGCAATCGCCGCCGCAGTCGGTGCCCATCTTCACGATCACGCACTCGCCGTCGCCGCGGCGGCGGCCGCAAGCGGTGAGGAGACGTGGGACGGCAAGCGCTGGTCGTTTGCCGGCCGCGTTCGAGCCCACCAGAGCCGAACCGTTCGCGTCCCACGCGATGCGCCGACCGATCCGTGGTCGGCCGCCGGCCGGACGAGTCGGTTCTGATACTGTCGGATAGGACTATTCGACGGTCGGCCGCACTACTGCGGCCGCCGTCTCACTGACTGCTGTCCGATAGTCTGAGTCGGCCACCGTTCTATCACGTCCGTCATCTCGGGCAGTTTCGTCTCTCAGATCGCTGCTCGAGGGAGAACGACCTCGTGTCGCTCCTCGAGAACGGTCACTCGAGTCGACTGCTGTCAAACGCTTTAATACACATCATCCACAACCCCCGGGTATGGCCACTGAAACCGAGTCAACCACGGACATGAACATTGGACTGGCGCTTGCGCTTGGTGCGGCTGCGACCATCGGCGCACTGTTGATGTTTATCGGCGCACCGGACATGACGGCAGCATGGGGCTTTGCCGCGGCAATGATTTTTAGCTGCCTCGCCGTTATCGGGATTCACCTGTACTAACATCGCGTTGCAATCCCGGTCCTGTCCGGCGATTGGTTACCGACGCTCCGCCAACAGTTAAGAGCAACCGCACCGTAGGATGAGGCACGGACGATGACCGACTACTCCGACGAAGAGCAGCGAATTCTCTCGTACTTAAGAGAGAGTGCCGCCCGAGGTGAACAGTACTTCCGGGCGAAAAACATCGCCGACGCGATCGGGCTATCGTCGAAACAGGTCGGCGTTCGGCTCCCCCATCTCGCGGAGAAATCGGACGACGTTGATATCGAGAAGTGGGGTCGTGCACGCTCGACCACGTGGAAAGTCACGCTTAGTTGATCTCTTCGGCTGTGTCGCTGTCTGCAGTGGTCGACCTCGGGCCGCGGTCTTTTTAGTACAGACGGCCTCAGTTAGTAGCATGACTGTACGGGTCGACCGTTCGTTCGAGCTGTCGGCAGCTCCCGAACACGTCTGGGAGTTTATTGCCGATCCGAAAAACCGTGCGCGGGCAATCAGCGTCGTTCAGGAGTACACCGTCAACGATCCGGACGGTCGACACGTAACCTGGCACGTCGAGTTACCGATTCCACTCGTTCGCAAAACGGTTCCTGTCGAGACCGAAGACATCACACGCGAGCCGCCGTCGCACGTCAAGTTCGTCGGCAAATCGAAGGTGATGACCGTCACCGGCGAACACGATATCGTCGAGACCGAGACCGGCACGCGCCTCGAGAACCACTTCGTCGTCGATGGCAAACTCCCCGGCGTCGAGAAGTTCTTCAAGCACAATCTGGACGGTGAACTCGAGAACCTCCGGCGGGCGCTCGAGCGTGACCTGCAGACGACCCGTTCCGAGGAGCGATAACGATGGCTGACGAGACTCTTCGAATCGCACTCGCCCAGCTTCACGTCGAGGCAACCGAACTCGAGGGTAACGTCGAGCGCGCACTCGAGGCAATCTCGCGTGCCGCCGACCGTGGCGCGGACCTCGTGGCGTTGCCCGAACTGTTCAACGTGGGCTACTTCGCGTTCGACAGCTACGAGCGCCACGCCGAACCGCTCGAGGGCGAGACGTTTACTCGAGTTCAGGAGGCGGCTGCCGACCACGAAATCGCCGTCCTCGCGGGGAGTATCGTCGAGGATCTGGCGGCGACTGAAACCGTCGAGACGCCGGCCGACGAGGGGCTTGCAAACACCGCCGCGTTGTTCGATGCGACCGGCACCCGACAGCTCGTCTATCGGAAACACCACCTCTTTGGCTATCAGTCGGCGGAATCCGAGCTGCTCGTTCCCGGCGAGCGCATCGAGACGGCGACGATCGGCGGCGTCACCGTCGGCGCAACGACCTGTTATGACCTGCGATTCCCGGAGCTCTACCGGCGACTGGTCGATGCCGGTGCGGAGTTGGTACTCGTCCCCAGCGCGTGGCCGTACCCTCGCGTCGAACACTGGGAGACCCTTTCACGAGCGCGCGCGATCGAAAACCAGTCGTTCGTCGCAACGATCAACGGCTCCGGCCACTTCGAGAGCGCGGACGCGACGCTGCTCGGCCGGTCGACGGTCTATGACCCGTGGGGAACCACGCTCGCCTCGAGCGGCGACGAGCCGGCGCTGGTCGTCGCTGATCTCGATCTCGCCTCACTCGAGCGGGTTCGCGAGTCGTTTCCGGCACTTCGCGACCGGCGACTGTAGGACGGTCGACCGCTGTCTTTTTATTCTGTGGCCCGATAATACGGACGCCGGTTGACGGCGCTTTTCACGTCCCGACCGGCACTGCGCGTCGCTCCGGCCCGTCGCACGCTCGTTTCCCGGGAACGAGCGACTCCACGTCCACCTCCTCGTCTTCACTCGCACCCTCTTTCACATCTTCGACGAACCGAACGCTGGTCTCGAGGCCCAGCGCGACAGTCGTCCTCCCGCGACCCGTTGCGAAAAAGTAAGGTAGGGGCTTCGCATTGGTTCTGACAGGAATGTTCAGGAAGGTTCTGGTAGCGAACCGTGGGGAAATCGCCGTTCGAGTAATGCGTGCGTGCGAGGAGCTGAATATCGGGACGGTTGCAATCTACTCCGAGGCCGACAAGGACTCCGGACACGTCCGTTACGCCGACGAGGCGTACAACGTCGGCCCGGCCCGCGCGGCCGACTCGTATCTCGATCACGAGGCCGTCATCGATGCCGCACGGAGAGCGGACGCCGACGCCATCCACCCCGGCTACGGCTTCCTCGCGGAGAACGCCGAGTTCGCCCGCAAAGTCGAAGAAACCGAGGGCATCACCTGGGTCGGCCCGTCCGGCGACTCGATGGAAGCGCTCGGTGAGAAGACCAAGGCCCGATCGATCATGGACGACGCAGACGTCCCGATCGTGCCCGGCACGACCGACCCCGTCACCGATCCTGAGGAGGTCAAAGCGTTCGGGGAGAAACACGGCTACCCCATCGCCATCAAGGCCGAAGGCGGCGGTGGCGGCCGCGGGATGAAGGTCGTCCGAGACGAAAGCGACGTCGAAGACCAACTCGAGAGCGCCCAGCGAGAGGGTGAGGCCTACTTCGACAACGATTCGGTCTACCTCGAGCGCTTCCTCGAGAAATCGCGTCACATCGAGGTCCAGATCGTCGCCGACCAGCACGGCAACGTCTGCCACCTCGGCGAGCGTGACTGTTCGCTCCAGCGCCGCCACCAGAAGGTCATCGAAGAAGGCCCATCGGCAGCGCTGTCGGATGAACTGCGCGAGAAGATCAGCGAAGCAGCCCGCCGCGGTGTCTCCGCAGCCGACTACACCAACGCTGGCACCGTCGAGTTCCTCGTCGAAGAAGAACCGGACCGTGACGGCCCACTCGGCCCGGAGACCAACTTCTACTTCCTCGAGGTCAACACCCGGATTCAGGTCGAACACACCGTCTCCGAGGAGATCACGGGGATCGACATCGTCAAACGACAGCTCAAGATCGCCGCCGGCGAGGAACTCGACTTCGAGCAGGACGACGTCTCGATCGACGGCCACGCGATGGAGTTCCGGATCAACGCCGAGAACGCAGCCAACGACTTCGCGCCCGCAACCGGTGGTACCCTCGAGACGTACGATCCACCGGGTGGCGTCGGCGTCCGCATGGACGACGCGCTGCGACAGGGCGACGAACTCGTCACCGACTACGACTCGATGATCGCCAAACTCGTCGTCTGGGGCGAGGACCGCGATGAGTGTATCGAGCGCTCGCTGCGCGCCCTGCGGGAGTACGAGATCGACGGCATCCCGACGATCATCCCGTTCCACCGCCTGATGCTCACCGACGAGCGCTTCGTCGAGAGCACACACACGACGAAGTATCTCGACGACGAACTCGATCCGAGCCGCATCGAAGACGCCCAAGAGCAGTGGGGCGGCGACACCGGCGACGGCGCGAGCGACGACGACGAAGAGAGCGTCGAACGCGAGTTCACCGTCGAGGTCAACGGCAAACGCTTCGAGGTCGAACTCGAAGAACACGGCGCACCCGCCATCCCGGCCGGCGACGTCGACGTCGGCGGCGGCGCACAGGCCAGCCGTCCGGAGCCTGCCGGTGGCTCGAGCGACGAGGTCGAGATCGAAGGCGACGGCGAGGTCGTCGACGCCGAGATGCAGGGAACGATCCTCGACATCGAAGTCGAGGTCGGCGACGAGGTCGCCGCCGGCGACGTGCTGGTCGTTCTCGAGGCGATGAAGATGGAAAACGACATCGTCGCCTCGAGCGGCGGAACCGTCTCGGAGATTGCCGTCGAAGAGGACCAGAGCGTCGACATGGGCGACGTGCTGGTCGTCCTCGAGTAACGCCGCCACAGTCGCGACCGAGCCGTCGGTTTTTTCATAGGGGTGAACGGGTTCGGTCATTTGAGCCGGTGTTCCCACGGGCTGGGAGTTTGGGTGAACGGTCTTTCACCCCGTTTCCTACGTGTTGGTATGGCCGAGACCTCACAACTCGAGCGGGTGGAGACTGACGAGCGGGCGAACCCACAGCGACAGTGGGAGCTGTTCGTCCGCGAGACCGAAGCCGAGTCGCTGACCCACGTCGGCAGTGTGGCGGCTGCAAACGCCACAACGGCCCACGAACACGCCTCGCGGTTGTTCGGCGAGTACGCCGTCGATCTGTGGCTCTGTCCCGCCGACGAGGTCGAACGGTATTCGGCACGCAGCCTCACGGCCGAGACGGACGATTCGGACGAGCGCCACGAGGGATCGTCCGACTCCAAACCGAGCCGGTTCACCGGTGAGACGTGTCACACGCAGGGGGTGACCGACACGTGATTTCGATCAGTAAGCTGCTCTGCGACCTCGATGCCGAAGGCGACGGCCTTCGGTACGACGACGCCGAGGGCTCCTCGAAACCACAGATCACCGAGGACAAACAGCGCCGCCCGGTCGTCGTCTGGAACACCACCCGCCGGTGTAACCTCTACTGCTCGCACTGCTATGCCGGTGCGGACCTCGAGTCCGCCCCCGGTGAGTTCTCGACGGCCGAAGCGAAGGCGTTCCTCGAGGACCTCGCGGCCTACGGCGCGCCGGTGATCCTCTTTTCGGGCGGCGAACCGCTCGTGCGGGACGATCTGGTCGAACTCGTCGACTACGCTGCCGACCTCGGGCTGCGACCGGTTCTCTCCTCGAACGGGACCTTGATCACCCGCGAGAAGGCAATAGCCCTCCGAGACGCCGGGCTGCAGTATGCGGGCATCTCGGTCGATGGCTTGCCCGAGCGAAACGACCGGTTTCGGGGCCAAGACGGGGCGTTCGACGCTGCTGTTCGCGGAATCGAAAACTGTCTGGACGTCGGCTTGAAAACCGGGCTGCGGTATACGATTACCGACGCCAACGCGCCCGACCTCGAGGGAGTCGTCGACCTGCTCGCCGAGAAGGGACTGGATCGGTTCTGTTTCTACCACCTCGATTACGGCGGCCGCGGGGCCGAAATCGTCGACGCCGACCTGACGCCACGCGAGAAACGCGAGGCGGTCCGGCGAGTCGCCGATCTGACCCTCGAGTATCACGACCGGGGCGAGGAAATCGAGACGCTACTGGTCGGCAACTACGCCGACGCAGCCTTCCTCGTCGAGTACGCCCGCGAGGAGTTCGGCGAGAAACAGGCACAGGTGGTCTACGACTACCTCGAGCGAAACGGCGGCGACCCGACGGGTGAACGAGTTGCAGACGTCGACTACGCGGGCAACGTCCACCTGACGCAGTTCTGGCAGGGGTACAGTCTCGGCAACGTTCGCGACCGGCCGTTCGGCGAAATCTGGGAGGACGAGTCGAACCCGCTGCTCGAGGCGATTCGAAACCGTGAGCAACACCTCACGGGCAAGTGTGCAGACTGTCAGTACCAGTCGATCTGTCGCGGTGGCTCTCGGCTGCGCGCGCTTGCGACGACCGGCGACCTGTTTGCGCCGGACCCGCAGTGTTATCTCTCGGATGTGGAGGTACGTGGCACTGACCCGTCTGTCGGCGCTAGTGCTGACTGAACGGCACCCCACTCCTATCAGGTCAACAACAGAACATGAACGGGTAGATCAACGCGACCCGGTCGCCGTCCTCGAGTGTGGTCTCGAGTCCCTCGTAGTGTTCGTTGAACCGGCCGTTGAGACAGACACGCGCGTAGGTCCGGGTCTGGTCGCCTTCGGGGTTCTTGCGCCAAGTTCCCGGCAGGTCGTCGGGCACTGGGGCCCAGCCGTGGGCGGTTGCGTCGGCTTCCGTCTCGGCCATCAGCATCTCTTCGACGTCGTAGACCTCGAAGAACGCCTCGAGGAAGTCACGAAGTCGTGCACCCGAAAACGTAAACTCGAGTTCGTGGGTGCCGACGGCGTCACGGATGTGGCCAGTACAGCGAACGGTGACGGTCGTCCGTGGCTCGTGGTGCTCTTCGCGTTCGCTTTGGGTCGGTTTGGCCGCCATGTCGGTGGTACGGGGCCGTCCCATGAAAGGCCAGTTCCGAACATGTTCGACAATGTGCTGTTCATGAACGGTTTCGATGTGTGTTGTACCGGATGGAACGTCGTGGACGCGAACATAACGGGTGCTTGTCGAGAGAATAGTACGCTCAAGCGCTGCTCAAATACAACGAGCATACTAATATCATACTAGTATCGGATAGAATTATATACACTGTCGGACAGATCCGTACATTTATGTTGCGATCTATGCAGCAAGACCTGATTGACGCCAGAGGATTTATAATTGATGCCTGTAAGAGTCCGTTCAATGCTACTCTCAGTCGATCGCTCGGACGCTGCCGAGACGTATTCAGTAAGTTTCGACGTGATCGCGGCTGTCGCCGAGCAAGAGGGCGTCGACCCGATGGATATCGAGCCGCCGGAGTACGACGCACTGTACGAGGTTATCAATCCCGAAGCGCTCGATACGCTCTTTGCACAGAGAGAAGACGGCTCGAAACGGGCAAACGGCACCGTCGAATTTCCCTTCTGTGGCTATCGAATCACTGTCGACGGCACTGGCGAGGTCGAGGCCGTCCCGCAAGACGACACCCGATAACGCTCACTCACCGGCCCCCTCGATCCGTGCCCGCCAGTCGTCGGGGATCGGCACCGAGTTACCCGCCTCCTGATCGACGAGCACCTGCACGGTTCGTGCCGTCGCCGCCCGTTCTCCGTCCGCCCGAATTTCGTACTCCATGGGCAGACTCGAGGTCCCGATCTCGGTCGCTCGGAGCGCAACGGTGACGTCCGCGTCGGCCTCGATCGGGCTGATATAATCGATTTCCATGTTCGCGAGGACGGTGCCCACGTCGACCAGTGAGACGCCGACGACGTCCTCGAAGTACGCCTGCCGGGCTTGCTCGAGATACGTCGCATACGTCGCGTTGTTGACGTGGCCCATGAAGTCGATATCTCGGAGCCGAACGTCGATCGCCACCACATAGTCGTCGCTGTCGTCGCTGTCGTCGCTGTCGCTCATTATCGCCTGCAGACGGTATCAATCGCCGTATAGGTACCTATCGACGCACAGATGGTCCGTCACTCCTCAGCACAGGCGGCTTCGAAGACGGTCTCGTGGAGGCGATCCGTGACGATCTCCATCAGCGGCTCCATGTTTTGGGTGTCCGCGCGATTGTATCTGATGAGTGTCTCGAGTGCGCCGTCGTCGCCGCGTTCGTACTCGTGCCAGAGGCGCACGGCATCGCGGCCGCTGAGGTCGGGCAGGTCGCGGTCGATTCCGAGGTCCCGCTCGATCGCTTTCAGGCCGCCGTCGAGGCCGATTTTCTTGCAGGGATACATGAGGTCGACGTGGGGCGTCTGCACGTCGAGGTCATAACACGTCTCGAGGAAGGGGACGTCGAAGCGCTGGCCGTTGAACGTCACCAGCAGCGACGACGCCTCGAGTTCGGCCTCGAGCCGTCGTGCTGTCAGATCGCGGCCGTTGACGAACGTCTTCGTCTCGCCGCCGCGGTGGACGCTGACGGTCGTCACATCGTTGCTTGCCGCGTCGAGTCCGGTCGTCTCGATGTCCAGAAAGCAGGTCTGTTCGCTGACGTTCTCGTAACACCGCCAGCGGCTGGCGGCCGGCAGCGCCTCGGTGAACGGGGCGACGTCGCCGCGCTCGAGGTGGGTCCAGCCGTCCTCGATGAACGTCTCGATACGGTCTGCGATCGTGTCGCCGACGACGCTGCCGTCGAACTCGTCCCAGTGGGTGATCCCCTGTTGCCAGAGGCGCCGTTCGGTAGTTTCCCCGACGCCGTGGACGGGAATGAAGCTGTTCTCGATTCGCACACCAGTTTCAGAGTGGCGAGTGAACTAAAAGCGATTGGATCGAGCGCCAGATCGGCGGTCGTTCTCACCGTCCGGCTTTTCATACCGGGCGCCGTAGCGTACGTATGGTCGACCACGACGACGAACTCCTCGCGGCCGTCCGCGACCTCACGCGGACGATCGAGGCCCTCCAGCAGGAACTCGAGTCCACCCAGCGCCGACCGCGGCTTCGACCGTCACCACTGCGGCCCCCGACGCCTCGAGAGCTACTCGCCTTTACTGATGAGGTGGCAGTACCTGCGACGATCGCCGTCCTCGAGACGAGTGTGCGGGCGCTCGAGGGATTCCAGCGGGCGCTTGCACTCGCACGGACCGAGCGAGACGTTCGCGATCGAACGACCGAGGCGACGAGCGCCACGAGCAAGCGGGCCAGCGAGCTCCGGCAGACAACCCTCTCACAGCTCGATGGCGTCTTAGCCCGCTTACAGCAGGCCGCAAGCGATGGGACGCTGCCTGCTGACGACGGCGCACGCGAGTTGCTTACCGAGGCCCGCGAGTTACGCGACGACGTCGACAGCCGACTGCGAGACGTCGGGGCCGACGTCGACCGGCAACAGATCGACCGGACGGAGTCAACGGACGTCGTTCGGATCGACGTACAGGAGGGGCGGCCCGACGACCTGCAGAATGGTGTCTCTCCCGACAACCGCGGCGATCCTGCCTCTCGCGTCGACGTCGACGCTGAACTCGAGACGCTGAAAGAGCAGTATGGAGACGACGAAGCCGAGAACGATATGCCGGACACCGCGTCCGAAAACGCGGACCGTGAAAACGAGGGCGCTGATGAGAACGGCGAAACAACCGATTCCGACGGCGACGACGATGACGTCGCCGGTTCCGACTCCGAGAGTTAGACCGGATCGAACCGGTAGCCGTCCCAGTCCTGACTTTCGGGTTCGCGAATGCCGGCTCCGGGTTCGCGGAGTTCTTCGACGTAGACCGGTTCGACTTCGTCGCCGGTCTCGACATCGTCAGTCGTCAACTGGACGATTGCGCGGACCGATTCTCCCTCAACGTCGAACTCGACGATCGCGAGCGTGTTCGGCTCGCGGACGCCGGGTGGGGTGGCCGTACTTTTCGTCCACGTCACGACCTCAGCGGTGTACTCGCTCAGATCGACCGTGTCGACCGGTTCCGTGCCGCCGGGACCACGCGGGTGGCCGGGGTAGCTGATCGAACCGTCCTCGTACTTGTAGGCGTCCATCGTCATTGTGCTGCCTCCATGATCGTGGTAATCACACAGTTGCCAAAGCCGCCGACGTTACAGGTCAGGCCGATATCGGCGTCGACCTGTCGTGGGCCGGCTTCACCCATGAGCTGTTCGTAGATCTCGACACCCTGTGCGACGCCGCTTGCGCCCAGTGGGTGGCCCTTCGATTTGAGCCCACCGGAGGTGTTGATCGGCAACTCGCCGGTGTCGCGTTCGGTGTAGCCCTCCTCGATCAGTTTCCAGGCCTCTCCCTGCTCGGCGAAGCCAAGCCCCTCCATCTGGAGGAACTCGAGGATGGTGAACATGTCGTGGAGTTCGGCAACATCGATGTCGTCGGGGCCGTAGCCGCTCATCTCGTAAGCCCCCTTGCCGCTCTCGACGACACCGCCCATGATCGTCGGGTCCTCGCGTTCGTGGACGACGTGAGTGTCCGTTGCGCCGTCGATCCCCGCGATAACGACGTAGTCGTCGGTGTACTCTTTCGCAACCGACTTGGGACAGAGCATGAGTGCGGCCGAGCCGTCCGTGATCGGACAGAAGTCATACAGCCGCAGCGGATCGGCGACAATCGGCGACTCGAGGACGGTCTCCAAGTCGACTTCCTTCTGAAACTGGGCGTGAGGGTTGTCGACGCCGTTTTTGTGGTTCTTGACGGCGACTTTCCCGAGACTCTCGCGGGGGGCGTCGAACCGTTCCAAGTAGTGGCGAGCCGTCAGCCCGGCAAACGACGGCAGCGTGACGCCGGTTTTGTACTCGACGGGGTGGGTCAGTGATGCGATGACATCGGTCGCTTCGCCGGTCGTCCGATGGGTCATCTTCTCGCCGCCGACGAGCAACGTCATCTCGCTGGCACCGCTTGCCACTGACTGCCAGGCGGCATAGATTCCCGCTCCGCCGCTCGAACTCGTCTGGTCGACACGCTGGGTGTACGCTGGCATCGCATCGAGGTCGTGTGCCAGCGCGTTCGGCACACCTGTCTGTCCTTCGAACTCGCCGCTTGCCATGTTCGAGACGTACAGATGCTCGACAGCTTCGGCGTCGACACCTGCATCGTCCAGACACTCGATTCCGGCCTCCGAAAGCAGGTCGAGAATCCAGCCCTCGCGTTGCCCGAACTGGGTCATCGAGGCTCCGATTACTGCAACACGTTCCATAGCTTACCAAATTATAGTCAACGATTTATATGTAAGGGTAGGTGTGTGTTTACATACCCCACTATTTTGGCCAGAACCGGGAGGGGACCTACGCGGACTCCGCCGCTGCCGTTTGCAGTTCGGTCGCACGCGAGCGGGCCTGTGAAATCACCGCTGGGCGGGCTTCGAACTCGATGATGACATCCGTATCGCCGTAGGTAACATCGTCGACGTTCGCGTTGTCGTGGATCCAAGAGACGATGCTCATCGTCTCGTCGGTCATCGGCAAGAGGAGTCGTTCTTCCTGCCACTCGGGAAGTTCCGCGTCGATCCGCTCGAGCAGCGTCTCGATGTTCGTTCCCGTTTTCGCGCTGACTGTCACCGGGTTCGGTGCGAGCGCCGAGAGCGCGGCTTGTTTCTCCGCTAAGTCCTCGTCGTCGACCGCGTCGATCTTGTTCAACACGGTCACGATCGGCGCTTCGTTGCGCTCATAGAGGGTATCGTGGCAGGTAACGAGTTTCTCGTGGATCTCGTCGATGTCCTCGCTGACGTCGACGACGAGCAAGACCAGATCCGCCCGGTAGACCGAATCCAGCGTCGACTTGAACGACTCGACCAGCCAGTGGGGCAGATCGCTGATGAAGCCGACAGTGTCGGTCACCAGCACGTCCCGCGGTTCGATATCGGCCCGGCGCGTCGTCGTTCCAAGCGTCGTGAACAGCTTGTCCTGCGATTCGGCGGTCGGATCGAGGTCCGGATGCAGTCCGTCGTTCTCCTCGACCGCTAAATCGTCGGCGAGTTGGCGCAGCAGGGTCGATTTCCCGGCGTTCGTATAGCCCGCGAGCGCGACCAGATCGAACCCCGAATCGCGTCTGCGCTCCCGGCGCTGTTCTTCGGTCTGCTCGATCTGCTCGAGTTCGTCCCTGATCCGGCTGATCTGGTTTTTGATGTCCTGTTCGCGACTCTCGTCGTACTCCCCGAGCCCCATGAAACCGGGGTGTTCCTCGCGTTTGGCCAGACTGGTCTTGGCCTCGGCACGGGGCAGTTCGTATCGGAGTTCGGCCAACTCGACCTGCAGCTGTGCTTTCCGGGTCTGGGCGCGCTGGCCGAAGATCTCGAGGATCAGGGTGAATCGGTCGATGACCTCGACGCCGTCGGGCAACAGCTGGCCGAGGTTGTACGTCTGATAGGGACCGAGTCGGTTGTCGAAAATGACCGTCATCGCGTCGGTTTTGACGACGGTCTCGGCGAGTGCTTCGGCTTTCCCCTCACCGAGCTGGAGGGCGGGATCGGCTCGCCGTGATTGGGTAATCTCGCCGGCGACGGTGTACCCTGCCGCTTCGGCGAGGTCACGGATCTCGCTTGTATCGGGCGTTCCGGAATCGACGCGTTTTGCGATAATTGCTCTCATATAGGGTGCAAACTGTGGATGTCACTCGGGCGTGGTCGGTCGGAATGACTCGAACTGGACCGATCGTCGATCCGGCGAGCCAGCAGTCGAAGACGCTGCTCACACTGGCGCTGCAGTCGGTTCGACACGCGCCCGATCACGCTAGGGATGCCGGTCACACACCTCTGTTGGATGAACGGTAATCATACACAACGGTACGCGCCCGACAGTCTTGAATCCCGTGCTCGATCGACCTACCAGTTCGTGGTATCACAACAGTCATTATCGCCGACTCGAATGCGAAGCCGTGATGCTAGACGTCGATCCGGCCACGCTCGCCCTCGAGTTCGGCGGGAGCGCGGTCCTCGGTGGGGTGTTCGGAGTTGCCACGAAACAGGTCGCCAAACTCGTCGCGGTCATCATCGGCGTCCAACTCATGGCGTTTCGATATCTCGAGTCCCAGGAGATCCTCATCGTCGACTGGAACCGGCTCTCGGCAGGGCTCATCGAAACGCAGGCACAGACGCAGAGACAGGCCAGCCACTGGTTCGAATCCGTGTTGTCGATGCTGTCGGTCGGTGTCGGCTTCACCAGCGGCTTTCTGATCGGCTTTCAGAGAGGGTAGGTCTCAAACGGCTGCTCGAATCCGTCCGTCTCAGCGAGTCTTGAGATCGTCTTTGTCCTTGACGATCTCGGTTTCGGCGTTCCCGCTTGTGTGCTCGTTGACGACGTCGTAGAACTCGTTTTGCATTCCCGCCGGGAACGTCAACACACCGATCCACGAGCCGTCGGGTTGCCACTCCTCGCGTTCTAAGTCGCCGAAGCCGCGGATCTGTGCCTGTGCGCTGCCGGCGTAGTCGGCGGGGATCTGGACCGCGATCGTCACTTCCTCGAACCGAATCGGGATCACCGGTCGAAGTGCCTCGAGCGCCTCGTCGACCTGTGTCTCGACCGGCTCCATCGGATCGACGGTAAAACCGGCCTCCTCGAGTGCGTTCTCGATGCGCTCGGGCGGATGGGGCGCGTTGTCCATCTGCGGGTTGATCGCGTTGCGCGCGATGGTGTCGATCAGCTGTTTGCGTTTCTGTTCTTGCATCTCGCGGCGCTGGTCGGCCGTGATCTGGATCTCCCCGCGTTTGATCACTTCGGGGATGATCTCGAGTGGCTCCGTCGTCTCGAAGACGTCCTCGAGGTCGTTTTCTGCCGGTCGATCCCCTCGCGAGGCGTCCTCGAAGACATCTTCGGCCGCGATGACGTCCTCGAGATCGCCGTCGAACTCGTCGCGTTTGATCGCCAGCGCCGCGTCCGGGTCGACTAACACTTCAAACCGCGCCCCGTGTGACTCGAGTCGCGCCGTCACCGCCTCGTCGAGTGATATCATACCGAAGCATACCCCCCGAACCATTAAAAGCGCTTTTCCTGCCGGTCGCTCTCGCTGGAACGGGTGTGAGTCCGCAAAACCCGAAACCGGAACCGCGGTGTCTCGATTACTCGTCGGCTTCGTCGTCGCCGGTGTCGAGGAGGTCGTTCTCCTCGAGGTGGGACTCGATCTTGTCGTGGTCGAACTGCTCGAAGGATTCGGTCTCGGCGTCGACCGTTGCGAGGCCGACTTCGCTCGGAAGCAGCGAGCCGTCGTTGACCGACGCGAGTGCGTCGAGTGCGAGTGCGATCCCGCCATCGAGGTCCGATTCCTCGTCGTAGTTCTCCTCTAAGTACTCCTGAAGTTCGCCCCGGTCGGCTCCGACAGCGAGTGCTTTCCACTCGTAGGGCGTCCCCGAGGGGTCGGTCTCGAACAGTCGTGGTTCGCCGTTCTCGACGCCACCGACGATCAGCGCGACACCGAACGGGCGTGCGCCGCCGACTTGGGTGTACTGCTGGATGTGGTCGGTGACTTCCTTGGTGAGCGTCTCGACGCCGATCGGCTCGCCGTATCGCAGCTGGTTGACCTGCGTCTGACGGCGAGCGAAGTCGATCAGCTGGCGAGCGTCAGCCACGTGGCCGGCGCTTGCGATGCCGATGTGGTTGTCAGCTTTGTGAATCTTCTCGACACTCGAGTCCTCGAGCAGCTCGGAGGGGACTCGTTTGTCGACGGCCAGCACGACGCCGTCCGGCGTTCGAACGCCGATACTTGCTGTTCCTCGTTTGACCGCCTCGCGAGCGTACTCGACCTGGTAGAGTCGGCCGTCGGGCGAGAAGATCGTGATGCCTCGGTCGTACGCCTGCTGTTGGGCTTGTCCCTGCATAGTATCACGCTAAATCGTAATCGAGGTCTGTCGCGCCCGCAAACGCCTCATCGAGTCGCACGTCTGCAACGCATTCCCGCAGGACGGCGACTCGCTCTTCGTTCCCGAACACGACGTTTCTCTCTTCAGAATCTTGCCCGCGGCGTCCTAAATAGTTTTCTTCAGCGGCACGGATCGTGCCACTGATACCGCAGACGTAGATTCCGACGGGAGCGCCGTCTATCTCGTCGATACAGGACAGCGCTGCACGGGCCGGTTCGGTCTCGCCGCGGCGGACCCGAACGATCGCCTCGCCGGTTTTGCCGGTAAACTCGAACCTGATGACCGTCATATCGGCGCGAGCGCTCCCCGGATCGCCCAGTAAGTTCTGGGCTGCATACCAGCACTCGCGCTGGAAGTCACGGCGACTGATCGACGTGTCGGGCCAGCTCTCGAGTTCGACGGCCAGATACCGCCAGCGCGGCTGGAGATGTTTCGGGAGGTGTTTCATCGGTTCGCACTCTCACCTGCGGCTTCGACTGCAGTCGGCGGTCGCTCTGCGACCAGCACGCCGACCTGATCGTGGACGCGTTCGACGGCCGTCAGCGAAAAGCCCGCGTCGGTAAGGGCGTCGGCGAGCGTTCCCACAGTCGCCGGATCGTCGACATCCGGCGAGTAAAACGGCTCGTCGGGATCTGCCTCGCCGAAGAACATCACGTCCCCGAGGACGAATCGTCGCGGCTCGAGGGCGGCGATCACGTCGATCGCCTCGCGCTTTTCCTCGTCCGAGAGGTGGTGTAGCGCGAAGTTCGAGGTGACGATATCGACCGGACCGTCGTAGTTGGGTTCCCGGAACGTGCCGTAGTCGAACTCGACGTTCTCGAGTCCCTCCTCGTCGGCTTTCCGCTCGGCTTCCGCGAGCATCCCTTCGCTGATGTCGCGGCCGACGACGCGCGCTGCGTCGGGAGCGAGTGCGAGTGCGATCGCTCCCGTCCCCGTCGCGAGGTCGAGAACGACGTCCCCGTGAGCGGATCGAGTGCGGTCTCGAGGCGGCTCCGGCGACTCGGTGTCGTTGACCTCGGGTGTGGCGTGTTCGACGACCAGATTCGCACAGGCGCGGTACTCGTCAGATTTGTCGTCGTCGTACTCGCCGGCGAGGTCGTCGAACCGGGCGGCGTGTTCGTCAAGACTCTTCTTCATATCTCCCCCGTTCGACACCCGGCTCAATGAACGACTCGGACTGCACGTGGCGGTTGCGCTCGGCGAGTCGTCCCCACTCAGTCATCCCGTCCGTAATAAACTCGCTCGAGAAGCCGAGTTGCTCGCCCAGCGCGCACAGTTCTCGCGGCCCACGTAACTCGAGGTGGGAGGTCGGATCGGCGCTGACGACGTATGGGGCGTCGTAGTAGTCGACGATCTCTTTGAGTTTGCGAAGCGACTGGATGACCCGGACTCGCTGGCCGCCGCTCTTGCGAAGCACGCCCGAGAGATTGAACTCGAGTCGAACGCCGTTCTCGACGGCGGCTTTGACGAGCACGTGGTTGATGTCGCCGCGGTCGGTCATCGGATGGGCCAGCACGTCGAGTTTCTCGGTTTCGACGGCAAACCTGTTCAACGCGTTTGTTCCGCCGTGAAGCGCCAGAATCGTCTGCGAGGAGCGATAGTTTCCCACCGAGCCGCCGGCCTCCTGTGGGTCGGTGGCGCGGATCTCGAGGCCGGAGACGACGTCGATCCCGTACGTCTCGCTGATCTGCTCGGCATCGTACGCCGCGCGTGAGTCCGTGTGGTTGCGCACGACCACGCCCTCGAAGCCGTAGTCGGCCGCCGTCTTTGCGTATCTGGCGACCGTGCTCTGTCCGTCGGGGTGGGCGTGAACGGCCTCGTACATACTCGAGTCGTCTCACGGCGTCGACTTGGGGTTTGCGCCATGCGACGGCGAAAACAGAAACCTAGAACAGGAGAACACAAGCGGTCGGGATCGAATCGAGACGGTTTCCAACACCGTGTCAAGAGCGCGAGCGATCGTCAGTTGAGAATCGACTGGGCGACCGTCGCGAGCTGGCCGTTGTCGGCCTCACGGAGTCGGTCGTCGCCGATCTTCAGGCGCAGGCGTGGTCGGCCGACGTCGATCGGCACCTTCTCGGTGTCGATCAGGCCCATGTCCTCGAGTTTGGTCTTCGTCCGGGAGAACGTCGCTTTGGAGGCGATGCCGACGTCTTCGCCCCATTTGCTGATATCATAGAGCAGCGCCTCGTTCTTGGCGGCGACCAGCAGCGAGATCGTCACCTCATCGAGGCCGTCGCCATCACCGCGGGCGGTCTCGAGCGAGTTAAGAATCGCCGTGAAGTCCGCCTCGGCGTCGGCGCTGATCTCCTCGGAGAGCGTCTCACGGACGTCCGTAATCGGCGGGGTCCGGAGGTTGAACTGCGACGCGTCGGCCCAGCGGGCTGCGTAGGTGTCGTACGTGTCCTCGACGAAACTCTCGTCGTCGGTGATGAGGCCGCCAACGCGGTCGCCAGCGTGAACGATCGCGATGACGCGCTCTTCGGTGATCAACAACGAGTTCTCGGGTGCTTCCTCGAGCGTTCGCAGGCCGAGTGCGTCGTCGCTGATGAGGTCGGCGGCGTTCGAGGCGACGATGAAGTCGTCCATGACGTCTTTGAGCGTTCGCTCGTCGGCAAGCATCTTCACCGATGGTCGCTCGCCGTCGAACGCAGTCGCAACGGATACGAACTGTTCAATCGCGTCTGCAGACGGATTGACCATGTAGACGTCCCCGGACGCCTCCTCGAGAACTGACTCGAGGATATCGTCAATCTGATGGTTGAGTAAATTCGAGGTCATCTCTGTACAGAAGTAAACGATTGCGACCCACTTAATTTTGTTGGCCGTTTTCGAGCTACAACTTGAACTCTGGCGATGCTACCGGTAGTTTTTGTCACGTCACCCATCGATTCTTTCGTATCGTTTCAGGATTCTTTGCGAGTTCGATAGCAATAGTATCCGCGGTGCTATCTGAATTGAACGTCGTCACTCGACTGTGTCGTCCGACCCGCCGGCGCTCGGGTCGGGCTACGGTCCTCTGTACTCAGACACCTGAAGCAGGAAGTCGAACTCGAGTAGTGGGTATCCAACGAGCGAGAACACCTCTCCGAACACGGTTCCAACCTCGAGCAGCACTGTAGGGTCCATGTATTTAGACGTTCTTTATCTTTCTATTTAAATTATTGTGTGGTGGAAAAATAATACAATTGACGTGTCAACCATCCCCTCGAGGAAGAGAGCAACCGCTGACCGAGGTCACGGCGCCGAAACCGCAAAAAGCGTGGTTCGCCGCGTTAGGCGAGGAACTCTTCGATGTGGTCGGCGACCTCCTCAGGTGTGTCGCCGACGGGGACGCCCGCGTCGTTCAGGGCGTTGATCTTGCTTTCTGCAGTGCCGGTTCCGGAGCCGGAGACGATCGCACCAGCGTGGCCCATGCGTTTGCCTGGCGGTGCGGTACGGCCGGCGATGAAGCCGGCGACCGGCGTGTCGACGTTCTCGTCGATGAACGCGGCGGCTTCCTCTTCGTCCTCGCCACCGATCTCACCGCACATGACGATCGCGTCGGTGTCGTCGTCGTTCTCGAACAGCTCGAGGGCGTCGACGAAGTCGGTGCCGATGATCGGGTCGCCACCGATACCGATGGCGGTCGTCTGGCCGATGCCGCGGTTGGTCAGATTGTCGACGACCTGATAAGTCAGCGTCCCCGAGCGGGAGACGAGACCGACGTTCCCTTCCGAGAAGATGTTCCCGGGGAGAATGCCGAGTTTGGCCTCGCCGGGCGTGATGAGGCCGGGACAGTTCGGACCGATGAGCCGGGTGTCGGTCTCGGAGAGGCGCTTGTTGACTCGCGCCATGTCCTGGGTCGGAATGCCTTCCGTAATCGCGACTGCGAGGTCGAGATCCGAGTCGAGCGACTCGAAAACGGCGTCACCGGCGAACGCTGGCGGGACGAAGATCACGGACGTGTCGGCGTTCTCCTCCTCGACGGCCTGGTGGACTGTATCGTACACCGGCACACCGTTGACTTCCTGACCGCCTTTGCCGGGGACTGCACCGGCAACGACGTTGGTGCCGTACTCCATCATCTGTTCGGCGTGGAACTTGCCTTCCCCGCCGGTGATGCCCTGTACCACGACGCGCGTGTCGTCGTCGACTAGAACGCTCATTATTCGTTCACCTCCCCAGCGTACTCGACGGCACGCTGTACCGCATCCTCGAGGGTCTGTTCGACCGTCACGAGGTCTTCGTTCAGAATCTCCATGCCTTCCTCCCAGTTGGTGCCAGCGAGACGGACGACGACTGGCTTAGGAATCTCGTCGAACTGCTCGAGTGCTTCGTTGATCCCCTTGGCGACTTCGTCACCGCGGGTGATGCCGCCGAAGATGTTGAAGACGACGCTGTCGACGTTGTCGTCCGAGAACACCATATCGAGCGCGTTCGCGATTCGGTCGGCTTTCGCACCGCCACCGACGTCGAGGAAGTTCGCCGGCTCGCCGCCGTAGTAGTCGACGAGGTCGAGTGTCGTCATCACGAGACCGGCACCGTTGCCGATGATCCCCGTGTTGCCCTCGAGACGGACGTAGTCGAAACCGTACTCGTCGGCCTTCTGCTCGAGTTCGTCGCCAGTGCTGGCGGCTTCGGCTTCCATCTCGGCGAGTTCGGGCTGTCGGAACAGCGCGTCTTCGTCGATGTTCATCACGGCGTCGGCCGCGATGACGTCGTCGTCTGCCGTGACCATCAGCGGGTTGATCTCGGCGTCGGAGCCGTCACGGTCCTCCCAGAGTTCGTACAGCGTCATGAGGACGCTCGAGACGTCACGTGCGACGGCCTTGTCGACACCCGCGTCGTAGACGGCCTTGCGGGCCTGGTATGGGTGCATCCCGAAGGAGGGGTCGATGTGTTCTTTCGCGATGGCGTCGGGGTCTTCCTCGGCGACCTCTTCGATGTTGACGCCACCCTTGGTCGAGACCATCGCGACGGGTTTGCCCTCGCCACGGTCCATCGTGATCCCGACGTAGAGTTCGTCGGTGAAGTCGACTGCGCCCTCGACGAGTACGCTGCCGACGTGGTAGCCTTTGAGATCCATCCCCAGAATCTCGTCGGCTGCCTCGCGGGCTTCGTCCTCGTCGTCGACGAGTTTGATCCCGCCGGCCTTGCCGCGGCCACCGACCTGTACCTGTGCTTTGATCGCGACTGGATACCCGATCTCCTCGGCCGCGGCGACGACGCCGTCGACGTCAGAGGCGAGTTGAGAGGCCGGCGTTGGGATGCCGGCGTCGGCGAAGACTTGCTTCGCCTGATACTCGTGTAGTTTCATAACCATTCGAACGGCCGTTCCCGCGTTGCTTAAATCCTGTTAGTTTCACTCGCGGTGATCGCTCTCTTGATTCGTGGTCTCGACACTGCAACCGGCGGTTGCTGCCGTTTTAGCACACTTCAGTTGACGAAAAACAACTCGATTTCAAATAAATCTGCAACCCCTGTTTCCTGACAGCTCGTGTGCTATCGTAGCCACTGACCGTCACTGCACATCCCATCGCACGGCGGCTGTGTGATCAGTATCAGCTGTTACTCTCTCTTCTCGAGACTCGAGTGGAACCACCCCCGGCTGCTGTACGTCGGCGTGGCTTCGGCCACCGTCCCTGAACGAAGAACCCGTGATACGCTACGCTACCGCAACAGTTGACTCCGGGCAGCGATAATCCACCACTGAGCGAACGGCCATCGGGAGTGGCCCAGCCTACAGACATGCTCGTCACCGTCGTCACCGGCCGGAGGCCGACCTGACGTGACCACACCGACTGCAGTTCACCACAGCCAAGGGTGGTACGCGTCGCTACAGCGCGTCCTGCGGCTGTTGGTCCACAGCAACCTCTTCATTTCGCTGGCGACGATGAGCGTCCTCGTCACGACGGTCATCCTTGCCGACCTCCCGCTCGAGGCTCTGCCGGTGTTTATCGTCTTCGCGGCCACGCTGTTCGTCTACACCGTCAACCGATTCACCGACCTCGAGGAAGACGAAGCCAACGTGCCAGAGCGGGCGGCGTTTACCAGACGGTACGGCTGGCTCCTGTTGGTGGTCGGTGTCGGGCTCTACGTCGCCGCCATCGCGGGCGCGGTCATCGTGGGGCTCGAGGGCGCGGTCTACCTGCTGTTGCCGCTCGCCGTTGCCCTGCTGTACTCCGTCGGCGGCGTCAAACAGCTCTTTCTCGTCAAAAACCTCGTCGTGGGCTTCGCCTGGGGGGCGATCCCGCTGGGGGCTGGGTACTACTACAGCCAGCTCTGGACGCTCGAAATCCTCGTACTCACGGGCTACGTGACTGCGATGATCACCATCGCGGCGGTGATCTTCGACATCAAGGACATCGAAGGCGACCGCGCGGAGGGGATCGCAACCGTGCCGAACAGACTCGGCTCGGCGGCGACGCGCTCCTATTCGCAGCTCGCCAACGTCGCCGTCGCCGTGGTCGTCGTCGCGCTCGTCGTTGCGACTTCACTCTCGAGTTCGTTTCTCTCCGTGCTCGCGATGAACACCTACGTCGCGTGTTATATTCCGTTTGCGACACCCGAGCGCGGGCCGCTGTACTACGGCTTCGTCGTCGACGGCGAGCACGTGTTTCTTGCCGCCGTCGTCGTCGCCCTCGAGTGGCTGGTCTGGTGAAACGACACGGGCAACGAGTGCACCGTCTTGCAGCGCTTGTCATGCGGAGACTATCAGATAACCGTACTGTGGAATCAGACGTAAGGTACTCGACTGAATGAAATAGCTCTCTACATAGTAAAATATACTAGAAAATGTAAGATATAAATATTTGATAAATTATATAAAACCTCACTTACCTGTTTCTGTTATGAATAGACGACGACTGCTAGCGACACTTGGAGCCGTTCCGACGATCGCTATCGCGGGTTGTACGAGTAGTACCGACGCCGACGAAGCCGAGGGCGACGATACCGACGATGAAAGCGACGACGACAGTACCGACGACACCACCGAAGGGGACAGTGAGCCGTCGTTGGACGACTTCGAGTTCCCGGAGCACGCGAGTCGGACCGAGATCGACGCGGTCACCTTCGCTGACGCCCACATCGAGACGATCTACGACACTGGCTCAGCTACCGTCTCGAGCAGTCGTGGGCGCGAGTTCGAACGCCATTCGGACGAAGAGCAAACCGAGTCACGAATATCGACGGACGGGGTTCATGCGACTCGAGACACAGACCGCTACGAAGAACAGGTCTGGACACTTCACGGCGAGTCTAGCGGGCTGTTCCGTCGTGAGGGCGGCTTCCGAGAGGAGTATCAGATTACATCGGACGCACCGAGCACGAGTGACTTCCTCGAGGAACGCACCATCGAACAGTTCGTCTCGGGGTTCGAATTCGGCGAAGCGACGGCGGTAGTCGACGTCGACGGCACGCTCACTGCCCAGTACGACGTGACGTCTATCGCCGACTCGAACGCACTTGAGCGATTGGTTCACTCCGAGTCCGTCGATGAGGCAACGGGATCACTGTTCATCACCGAAGACGGCATTGTGAGACGATTCAGGTACGACATCGAGTATCAATTCCCCCAAGAATCGGGGCGAGAAACGGCCGAAATAACGTATCACGGCGTCGGGGACACAACGGCGACAGAACCGAACTGGGCGAACACTGCCCGTTCAGAGGGACGGCAGTTTACGCCGAGCAAAACCGACGACGGCTATCTCGAACTCGAATTCGTCAACGGCGCTCCGATCCCCGCAGGTTCGGATGTCAGTGTTAATATCAGGGCTGGAAACGACCACCTGCGGCTACCGGAAGAATTGACAGTCGGCGACCGGATCGTCGTCGCAGTCGACGGCGAGAGTCTGTCGGCCGCCATAAACGAGACACCAGCATCATCGAGCAACATCGATGCTCGATACGCCCATCTCAGCATCCGAAATGACGGCTTCCCGATCTACGAAGGATCGATTCCCCTGTGATGCCGTGGATAGCTGCGATCAGAGGTAGCCGATCGCAGCTGATCAGTCCCGATCCGTCTCGCTCCAATCGCAGTCCTGACATTTCCAACCCGTGATAAACTCGGTCACGGAGGGCATGTAGCCAACTGTCAGGACGTTGCCCTCGCAATCGGGACAGTCCCTGTCGGCGTCTTGGATCGCTTCGGTTTCCATGACGGAGTCGCCCTCGATGAGTTCCGCGAGTTTCTTGCCCGTGACCATTCGCCCTTGCACGACGCGATTCTCGCTCATACTCGAGTCGTTGGCTCGGCGTTCCTAAGCGCTTCCGGTCACCGCAGTGGCCTGCCGGCTCGAGGCGCCTGATTTCGGTGCACTCGAGCGATTCGGACCCAGCCTCGAGCCGCCGACGAACTGAATCGAAAATCGGACGATTTAACCTCACGAGGGGGCAATGACCGATTGCGTGCGAGGGTAGCCAAGCGGCCAACGGCGGCGGACTCAAGATCCGCTCGTGTAGACGTTCGTGGGTTCGATTCCCTCCCCTCGCACTGTCACACAGTGCGGCAAGAGCAGTATCTTGCCCTCGCAAACTTCTGAGACGACCCATATCGGAGAGCGACAGCGCCGTCGATCCGCTGTCACGACCGCCAGTTGCAATTGCGTATCGAACAGTTATCTCCCGGGCCGTAGAACAGAGATTCGCATGTCCCCGGAATCAGAGAGTGACGAGGACGTAGACGCTGAAGAGGCCGAAAGCGACGAAGAGGAATCGGGACGCGAACTCGAGTACGAACGCTATCTCGCTCGTGAGGAGGTGGTCGACCACCTCGAGTCGTTCCTCGAGGGGTTTGACGACGGCGAGACCGTCACGATCTCCTTTGGCGATGAGACCGTCGAGTTCGACGCCCCGCCACACATGCAGTTCGAAGTGGAGTACGAGGAACACGGAGACCAACGCGAACTCGAGTTCGAACTCGAGTGGCGCGTCCAGGACGAAGACTTCGAGATTGGGGCCGAGTAAGCCAACCACGACGGAAGCCGCGGCCTGCTCGAGCGCACATCGAGACCGTGTTGAAGTCCAACCCCTTTTGGGATAGGCCCGCCGACGGGAGACAATGAGCGAACGCGAAGACGAGTCTCGGCGAGCGGGCGTCGCGCTCCGTGCGGCGACCGCGGGGGCGGACGTCGCGGCGGCGTCGTTTCGAACGGACCTCGAGGTCGAACGAAAGGACGCGAAGACGGACGTCGTCACGCAGGTCGATCGGAACGCCCAGACGCGGGTAATCGAGGTCCTCGAGGACGCGTTTCCGTCGGACCCGATCGTCGGCGAGGAAGCGGACGCGTTGAAACGGGTTCCCGAAACGGGACCGGCCTGGATCGTCGACCCCATCGACGGGACGAACAACTACGTCAGCGGGACTCGCGCGTTCGGGACGGTCGTCGCCGCGGTCCGCGACGGCGAACCGGTCGCTGCGGCGACGGTCTGTCCAGCGCTGGGGGATACGTACCGCGTCGGTCCCGACGGTGCGTTTCGTAACGACGAGCCGCTTTCAGTGAGCGACTGCAGCGATCCGGAGGCTGCGACCGTCTGTCCGACGTTCTGGTGGGATTTCGACCACCGCGAGGAGTACGCCGCGGCGACGCGGGCCATCGTCGAACGCTTTGGCGATATGCGCCGCTTTGGCTGTGCCCAACTCGAGTTGGCGATGGTCGCGTCGGGTGCACTCGAGGGGACGATGACGAACCTGCGGACGAACCCGTGGGACACCGTCGCTGGCGTCCAGTTGGTGCGGGAAGCCGGCGGAACCGTCACTGATCTCGAGGGGAACCGCTGGCGACACGACAGTACGGGGGTCGTGGCTTCGAACGGCGATCTTCACGACGAGCTGTGTGCTGCCACACGGACGATCGAAAGAACGATCTAAACCGGTCGGCACGCCTTTCACGAACTGTCGAAAACCGGAAACGGTAAGCGCCCACCCCAACGGATATCGGTCATGGACGAGTTTATCGAACGGTACGGCCCTGAGCGGGTATGGGCCGCGACCGTTGTCCTCCTCGCTGTTGGGGTCACACTCGCTGCCTGGGTGTTTCCACAGCGCGTGTACGTCGACATCATCTGGCAGTATTTCTGGGGGCCAGTGGTCGCCGACGCACATGGCTGGAGCTGTATCGCGTGGGCGGGCGGTGAACAGATACACTGCAATGAGGCGACTGGCGACTTCGGGCCAACCGCTGCGCCGGGGTACACTGCCATCTCCTACGCCGGCTACATCCCGACGCTCATCCTGATGGCGATCGGGATCCTGTTTGTGCTTCGCCGCCTCGAGATCGGTAGCTTCCGCGGGGGCTTTTTCGCACTGTTCCCGTTCATGCTCTTCGGTGGGACGCTCCGAACGGTCGAGGACGCGAACGTGGCTACCTACCGCGAGACGGGCGAACTCGCCATTCAGCTGCCGTGGTCTGGGTTCCTGATCAGTCCGTTGATCTACTTTACAGTGGCGCTCATTGCGCTTGTCGCGCTCGTTGGCGCCGTCTCTCTCGAGCGCAACGGTTCCGTCTCGAGGTACGAGTATCCACTCTTCGGGATCGGCGCGGCCGTCCTCGCCGTAACGCTTGGCTGGCTTGGCTATCTCGCCGCAACGACGGCGTACGTCTCGTTTTACCCTTCGATCCCGGCGATCGTCCTCACCGCCGCGACCGTCTCGACTGCACTCGTCTGGTGGGGTATCACGCGGTTTGCACCCGAACTAAATCGGGGGACGGAGACCATGGGTATCGTCGTCATCTGGGCCCATGCAGTCGATGGCTTTGCAAACCAGCTCATGCTGGATTGGTCGCACGTCTGGGGACTCAGCTACGCCCCAAAACATCCGGTCAACGACGCGATCGTCACGTACACTGGCTCTATCGTCCCTGCCAGCATTACCAGCGTCATCGGTGAGGCCTGGCCGTTCGCGCTGTTGAAGCTCGCTGCCCCCGTCTTCATCATCTGGATCTTCAACGAGGAGATCTTCGACGAGAACCCGCGCTTTGCGATCTTGATGATGATCACGGTCGTCGCCGTCGGTCTCGGACCCGGAACCCGTGACATGCTTCGGGCGACGTTCGGTATCTGACGACGAAACGGGAACCGAATCGAGCACCGGCCCGCCGTGCGATGAGGGGGTCGGTGACGACCGGGCTCACCGTGACTCGAGGGTATGGCAACTGTAGACACTGTTTTATCTGCTCTCTGCGGGCAAACGAACCAGTTAAGGGGTGGGTGCCACATCGCCAACTATGTGTGACTGTATGCTCGATCAGACGCAACTCTCGGTTTCGGGCGACGGTGTTCCGAACCGGGCCTCGAGTGCCAGCGGATGAGTTCGAGCAATCGTTTATTAAACACTGATGATAACACAATGATACAGATCGACTTATTGCGTTTCGACGGCCGAGTACGGAGGCGAGGACAATGACCGGGGGCGACGAAGAACTCGCCAAGGACCTCGGACTCGTCTCCGCGCTCGCGATCGGGATCGGGACGATGGTCGGTGCGGGGATCTTCGTGCTGCCCGGCATCGCTGCACAGCAAGCAGGTCCGGTGGTCGTTATCTCGTTTATTATCGGTGGCCTAATCGCCATGATAAACGCGATCACGGTGAGCGAACTCGGTACGGCGATGCCGAAAGCCGGCGGCGCGTACTACTACATCAATCGCGCGCTCGGTCCCCTGTTCGGTTCGATCTCGGGGATGGGCGACTGGATCGGCCTCGCCTTCGCGAGTGCGTTTTATGCCATCGGCTTCGGTGGATATCTCGCTGACCTGCTCGATGGCGTCGTCGTCCCGGTCCCCGGACTCGGGGAACTCGCATTGCTCCCGACGATTGTGCTTGGACCGATCGTTCTCACTGACATTCAGATCGGAGCTATCGTTGCCGGGGCCGTGTTCGTCGGGGTCAACTACATGGGTGCAAAAGAGACCGGTGGCATCCAGACTGCTATCGTCACGCTCTTGCTCGGCATCCTCACGATCTTCGCCATCGTCGGCTTCTTCTCGTTCGACTGGGGCACCGTCACCGTTGATGGCAGCTACACGCCCGAGGGAACGGCGGCGATCCTCCCCGGTGCAGCGCTCGTGTTCGTCTCCTATCTCGGCTATGCGAAAATCGCGACGATCGGTGAGGAACTCAAAAACCCCGGCCGAAACCTCCCGATCGCGATCATCGGCAGCGTCGGCATCGTGATGGTCATCTACACGATTCTCGTCGGCCTCCTGATGGGACTGATCCCCCACGAGGAGTTCTTCCTCGAGGAAGTCGAGAACGCACCGATGTCGTACGCCGCCCAGATCGTCTTCGACTACCAGTTTGCGGTTGCTGGACTGGAGTTCTCGATTCTCGGGGTTGGGGTGACCTCGATTACGCTTGCCGCGTTGCTTGCAACGGCCTCGAGTGCGAACGCCTCGATTCTCGCGTCGGCCCGGATCAACTTCGCGATGGGCCGTGACAAGATCGTCACGCCGAAACTCAACGAGATCCACCCGCGGTTCGCGACGCCGTACCGATCGATCGCCGTCACTGGGGGGATGATAATCGTCTTCATTATCGGCCTCGGGGAGACCGTCGAAATCCTCTCGAGTGCAGCGAGTGTGCTCCACCTCGTCGTCTATGGGCTGATCAACGCCTCGCTGATCGTCTTCCGCGAGACGAACCCGCCGGAGTACGACCCGGACTTCGAGGTTCCGTTCTACCCGTTCACGCCGATTGCCGGCTTCGTCCTCTCGCTCGGACTGATCTACTTCATGGACCCGCTCGCGATCGCGATCAGTGCGGTGTTCGTCATCTTCGCCATCGTCTGGTACTTCGTGTACGCACGAACGAAGACCGACCGCGAGGGGATCCTGAGCAACTACATCCTCTCTCGACCCGAAGAGATGCCCGACGCCGCCGTCTCCGCAGCAAACGTCGCTAAACCGACCGAGGAGAGCGACTACACCGTGGTCGTCCCGGTCTCGAACCCACGAACGGAGTCGACGTTGCTGTCGCTGGCAAGCGTGCTCGCGAAAGCCAACGGCGGCAGGGTCAAAGCCGTCCACATCGTCGAAGTTCCCGACCAGACGCCGCTGCGGGAAGGCTCCGAACACATTCGCCGAATCGACGAAGAATCGCAGCGATTGATGAATCAGGTCCGTGAGAGTACGGAAACGCTCGACGTTCCCGTCGACGTTCGGACCGTCGTCTCCCACCGCTCGTTCGAAGAGGTGTTCAACGTGGCTCGCCGCGAAGAGGCCGACACCGTCGTTATGGGCTGGGGGCCCGGCCGACCGTGGAGTGCAGGCCGTGCAGAACGCCCGCTCGACGAGTTGACTCACGACCTTCCGTGTGACTTCCTCGTGCTCAACGACCGCGGCCTCGAGCCTGATCGCGTGCTGGTCCCGACCGCTGGTGGGCCGGACTCCGAACTCAGCGCCGAGGTTGCCAGATACATGCGCGATCAACTCGGCTCCGAGATCACGCTCTTACACGTCGTCGACGAGGGCGACCAAGCGGAGGGGGAGGCGTTCCTCTCCGAGTGGGCAGCCGATCGCAACCTCGAGGACGCGACGCTTCGGATCGACACGTCGGTCGATGTCGAGGACGCGATCGCGACGGCGGCTCGAGAACACTCACTGATCATCATCGGTGCCACGGAACGCGGACTCCTCTCGCGTCTGCTTCGTGGATCGCTCGCCTACGACGTCGTCAACGAGGTCGAGTGTTCGGTGCTGTTAGCCGAGCGTCCGACGAAACGCTCGCTCTGGGATCGACTCTTTGGCAAGCGGTTCGACGACGAGTAACGACGTCGATCCGCTCTCCGTTCGGCGACTGTATTTCACGGCGGTTTCGAGACCAGCACGCGATCGGGCTCGAGCGCTGCGTGGCTTTCGTGATAGGATGGGGTCTTGGCAGTGTCGATGGCTCACAACACCGAGGAGACCTCGTCGAGGACAGCTGCGTCGATAAAGAGGACGACGTGATCGCCGGCCTGTGGCACCGTCGTTCCGCGGGGTGTGATGAGTTCGCCCCCTCGAGAGATCGCCCCGATGACGACACAGTCGGGAAGATCACGCATCGACTCCTCGATCTTTCGACCCGTGAGGGCGCTTTCGTGGCCCAGTTCGATCTCGATGACTTCGGCACGGTCGTGTTCTAACATCGCGATCTTCTCGGTCTGGTCGGTTCGGGTGAAACGGACGATCTCCTCGGCTGTCTCCTCGCGTGGGTTGATCGCGACGTCGATCCCGACGGTCTCGAAGAGGTCCGTGTATTCGGTGTTCTCGATGATCGCGACCGTCCGATCAACGCCGACCCGGCGGGCGAGCAGCGAAACGAGCAGGTTCTTCTCGTCGCTGTCGAGGGCGGCGACGACGATATCCGCTTCATCGATATGCTCGCGGGAGAGAAACTCCGTGTCCGTCGCATCGCTTTCCATGACGAACGTGTGGGGAAGCGCCTCAGCGATCTCGCGAGCGCGGTCGTGATCCCGTTCGACCAGTCGCGGCTCGAATCCGTGGGCTTCGAACTCGCGGGCGGCCTGAAAGCCGATCTCGCTGCCCCCGACGATCACCACGTCGTCCGCACTCGAGGTCGTATCACAGACGGTCGCCATCGCGAACTCCTTGACCGAACTGGGGCTGCCGATGACGACGATCCGGTCGCTGGCCTGAAAGACGGTTTCGCCCTTGGCGACGATCATCTCGTCGTCCCGGAAGACGCCGGCGAACGTCATCGAATCGTACTTGTCGGCGTCCCTGACGCGGTTTCCGATCAAGGGACTTTCAGACCCGATCTCGAACTCGGCCATCCTGACGAGCCCGCCGGCGAACATCTCGACGTCCTGCGCCCGCGGGAAGCCGGAAATCCGGAACACCGTCTGAGCGACCAGCAGATCGGTACAGACCATGAAATCCACGCCGAAGGCTCCCTCGGAGCCCTCCCACGTGTTCAACAGCGTGCGGCGGCGGACGCGTGCGATGGTGAACGCATCGGTCGCGGTTTTTACCGTCCCACAGATGACGATGTTCGTTTCGTCGCTTTCGGTACACGCGATGATCAGATCTGCCTTCTCGAGACCTGCGTCCCGAAGCGTCTCGAGTTCCGTCCCGTCGCCCTGTACCGAGAGCACGTCGAACGAGTAGGTGATCTCTTCGGCGAGTTCCGGATCGCGCTCGATGACGGCGACGTCGTGTGATCCCTCGAGATTCGACGCGATCGATCGACCGACCTCGCCTGCACCGACAATCAATACGTACATTGTTATTCCGCCCTCCGAGAGGACATACTTTCATGAGGGTTTCAGCGGCAGGGCGAAAGGCGTTACGACCAGCGAGCGCTGGACGCGGTCGCGTGTCTCGGAGACGACGCCACACCTGCCGTCTGTCGCCGGTTTCGAGAACGCATATACGAGCCCGGCCACCAAGGGATACGTATGACAGATAAC
>NZ_AOHX01000047.1 GCF_000337735.1 Natronorubrum sulfidifaciens JCM 14089
TCAGAGATGTGTATAAGAGACAGCCACTGACCCGACCCGACGAGCGGTAACCGAACGCGAGGCAGCCGACGACCGCCAGCTCGTCCACGCGGTGCGGGCCATGGACGACTGTACGCGAACGGCGAACGAACTCGCCGAACGGCTCGCCGAGTGGGCCGGCACCGTCGACCCCGACGCGGGGACGGGCATCGACTACGCCCGCGACCTCGTGGCTCGAGACGACCTCGAGCCCAACCAGAAGCCGCTCGTCTCGCTCGCTGAACGCGTCGCGTCGCTTGCGGACGAAGCCGACACCCTACAGACGTACGTCGAGCGACAGACGCCGGTCGTCGCGCCGAACCTCGCGGCGCTCGCCGGTCCCGTCCTTGCAGCCCGACTGATCTCGCTCGCCGGCGGACTCGAGTCGCTGGCGAAGAAACCGAGCGGCACGGTGCAGGTCCTCGGAGCCGAGGACGCCCTCTTCGCCCACCTGCGCGGACACGCTCCCTCGCCCAAACACGGGATCATCTACACCCACGACGCGGTCCGGGGCACCCACCCCGACGAACGCGGCTCGGCCGCACGCGCGGTGGCCGGCAAACTCGCCATCGCCGCCCGCGTCGATCACTACTCTGGTGAGGTGAAACCCGACCTCGAGGCCGAACTCGAAGAGCGAATCGCGACGATTCAGGCCCGAACCAACGACAACGGCGGTGATGACGATGAGTGACGTGCTTCCTGACGGCGTCGAGCGCCGCCAGTTCGACGGCACCGAGCGACTCGCGACCCGTGGCGAACCAGTCTACGGCGAGCCGACCGATGGGGAGTGGCGTGCGTGGAACCCGACCCGATCGAAACTGGGCGCGATGCTCGACCTCGAGATGGACACCGGCCTCGAGGGCGACGAGACGGTGCTCTATCTCGGTGCAGCAAGCGGTACGACGGTGAGCCACGTCGCCGACTTCGCCGGCCCGACGTACGCCGTCGAGTTCGCACCCCGGCCAGCCCGGGACCTGCTCGAGACCGCCGAGAGCCGCCCGCGGCTGTTCCCGCTGCTCAAAGACGCCCGGAAACCCGACACCTACGCCCACGTCGTCGAATCGAACGTCGACGTCATCGTTCAGGACGTCGCCACGCGCGGACAGGCCCGCGTCGCCCTCGAGAACGCGCAGTTTCTCGCCGACGACGGCCGCCTCCTGTTGGCGGTGAAGGCCAGAAGTGAAGACGTCACGCGCGATCCGGCGGCCGTCTTCGAAGACGTGCAGGAAGCACTCGAAGACGGCTACGACATCCTCGAGACGCAGCGACTCGAGGACTACCACACGGACCACCTCGGCATCGTCGCCCGGCCACGATAGCCCGGTTGACTCTCCTTCGACGGAGTGGATGGCTGCCGGTTTCCCCGGTCGTGTCGGATAACAACTATATGGGGGTTCGTCGTACCACGGATTGGTATGTCAGCACACCCCACAATCGGCGACACGCTCGAGCAGACGGTCGATCGCTACCCCGGCCGTGATGCGATCATCTACCCGCGCAAGGACCAGCGCTGGACCTACGCCGAGTTCGACGAGCGCGTCAACCGACTGGCCAACGCGTTGTGCGATCTCGGCATCGAAAAAGGAGACCGGGTCGCCACCGTCTTGCACAACGGCTCGGAGATGGCGCTGACCGTCTACGCCTGTGCGAAGATCGGCGCCGTCTTCACGCCGCTGAACTTCCGGCTGCCGGCGGGAGAGATCGAGTACATCGTCTCCGATGCCGACGCTAAAGTGGTCCTGTTCGAAGCCGCGACACAAGAGGCGGTCGAGGGCGCGCGGCCGGCCCTCGAAGTCGACGACTACGTCTGTATCGACGACGACCGCGAGGAGTGTCCCGACGACGCCCACGGGTTCTACGACCTCCTCGAGTCGGCGTCGGCCGACCGTCCCGGCGGTCGCGTCGCGGAAGACGACGTGTACGCCTTCATTTACACCTCGGGGACGACGGGCCGGCCGAAGGGCGTCGTCCACGAGCACCGCGACATGGTCGAGCACAATCTCCTGTGTATCGCGGAGATGGACCTCACCCGCGACGACGTGGGACTGTCGATGATGCCGCTGTATCACTGCGCAGAGCTTCACTGCAACCTGTTCCCGCGGGTTCACCGCGGCGCAGCAACCGTCATCCACCACGAGTTTGAGCCGACGGCCGCACTCGAGGCAGTCGACGACTACGACGTGACGGTCCTCTTTGCCGCACCGACGGCCTGGAACGCGCTCTCGATGGCTGCTGCCGAGGCAGACATCGACGTCTCGTCGCTCCGAGTTGGGCTCTACGGTGCGGCACCGATGCCCGAGCAAGTCCTCGAAAACTGCCGGAAACACCTCTGTGAGGACTACGTGCAGGCCTACGGCATGACCGAGATCGGCCCCGCTGGCGTCTTCCAGTCGCCGGACGACCAGCTGCCAAAGCAGGGGTCGGCCGGGCTCCCCGCGCTCAACCACCGACTGCGGATCGTCGACCCCGACGCGGAGCCTGATCAAGAGGTCGAGAGCGGTGAGATCGGCGAGATCCTCATCTCGAGTCCGTGTGTGATGCGTGAGTACTGGAACCGCCCGGCGGCGACCGAGCAATCGTTGCGCGAGGCCGACGGGACGACGTGGTACTACACCGGCGACCTGGGCTATCGTGACGACGACGGCTACCTCTACGTCGTCGACCGGAAAGACGATATGATCGTCACCGGCGGCGAGAACGTCTATCCAGCCGAGGTCGAGGACGTCCTGTTCTCCCACGACGCCGTCGCGGAAGCGGCCGTCGTCGGCGAATCGGACGACGAGTGGGGCGAGCGGGTCGTCGCGTACGTCGTCGCCGACGACGTCTCCGCCGGCGACCTCGATGCGTTCGCTCTCGAGAGCGACCACCTCGCCGACTTCAAGCGCCCGCGAGCGTACTACTTCGTCGACGACCTCCCCAAGAACCCAAGCGGCAAAGTCCAGAAGTTCAAGCTTCGCGAGGACGAGGCGGACGTCGACCCCGAGGCCGAGACCGTCACATCCTGACACCAGTCGCGACCGACAGTGGCGTGCTGCCGAGTCCAAACGGTATTTACCACCGCAGCCGAAAACGAGAGACGATGGAACGCGGGTCCCGGGAATCGTTTACGCGCATGGGTACGCTGGGGATCGAAGAGGAGTGTTTCGTCGTCGACGCCGACGGCCGGCCGACGAGTGGCACCGACGACCTCGTCTATGAATACGACCCACCAGAGATCCTCGAGGGGCGGCTCGATCACGAACTGTTCAAGTTCGTCATCGAGACCCAGACGCCGCTGATCGAGGACCCGGCAGATGCCCGAGAGTCGCTGCTCGAGATTCGGCAGGCACTCGTCGATCACGCTACCGCCCACGGCTACCAGATCGCTGCCGCCGGCTTACATCCCCTCGCGAAGTGGCGCGAACTCGAGCACGCCGACAAGCCCCGCTATCGGTCCCAACTCGAGCGCATTCAGTATCCACAACACCGAAACACGACGGCAGGGGTCCACATCCACATCGGCGTCGACGACGCCGATAAGGCGGTCTGGATCGCCAACGAGCTGCGGTGGTACGTCCCGATCATGCTTGCGCTGTCGGCGAACTCGCCGTACTGGAACGGCTTCGACACCGGACTCGAGTCCGCCCGTGCGAAGATCTTCGAGGCGCTGCCGAATACGGGAATGCCGACGTACTTCGAGGACTACGCAGCGTTCGACCGGTTCGAACGCCGGATGCTCGAGACCGGCTCGATCGAGGATCGGGGCGAACTCTGGTACGACGTCCGCCCGCATACGGCCCACGGCACTGTCGAACTGCGCACGCCGGATGGGCAGGCCGACCCCGAGGTCGTCCTCGCGTTCGTCGAGTACGCCCGCACGTTAGTCGACGCGCTCGCCGAGGAGTACGAGGACGGTGCGTCGGGCTACGGCCAGACCCACCGCCGTGAACTCCTCGATGAGAACAAATGGCGGGCGATCCGCCACGGCCACGATGCGAGCTTCATCGACCGCGAGATGGAGGGAACGGTCGAGCTGGGCGAACTCGTCGATCGGGAGTGTGAACGGCTGGGAATCGACGGGATCAAACGCGTGTACGAACGTGACAGTGGCGCGACCCGACAGCGTCGACTGCTCGAGGACGACGGCCCCGACGCGCTCTGTGAGTCGCTGCTGCTCGGTACTGAATAACGCCAACGTCTATCTGTTCCGACCAGACGCGTTTCAGGATGCCGTAAGGCAGCCTGCAAAGCTTTACCACCGTGCGAACCCTTGTCCCCCATCAGAGGACAGTATGGCTACGGACGACACTGACGAGCATCAGGTGGACGACGGGAGTGGGGAGCGACCGCGAGACGAGCTCGACGAGACACTCGAGCGGGCGGAGGATGAGTTCTTCGAGGCGGAGGACGACGGCGTTCGCACGACCGCCGTCGAGGAGGTCGATCAGCGCATCGTCGATCTCCTTTCGTGGATCCTCGATACGGAGACGCGGGCGAAGATCTACGTGCATCTGTTGGCTCATCCCGGCAGCACCTCGGAAGAAGTCGCAAAGGGGACCGGACTCTATCCGAGTACGGTCCGCGAAGCGCTCGCGGAACTGCACGACGAGGACCGCGTGACGCGGGAAAAACGCGTCAGCGAGGGCGCAGGGAACAACCCCTACGAGTATACGGCGATCCAGCCGAGCGAACTCGTCGGCGGCGTCGTCGATCAGGTCCAGCGGGAACTGAACACGATTTTTACGCTCGACCGCCACGCCGAGTCCGAGACCGGCCTCGAGGACGGTACCGAGCCCGTTACGATCACCGTCAACGAGACCGCTCCAACCGACCCGTCTGAGCCGGATGATGACGACACCGGGGCGTCACATTCGACCGACGACCGCTAACGGCGCGTGTCGCCGTCCACCCTGCTCGTCGCCCAGTTGCGTCTCATTGCTGTCGTCACGGCCCGCCGAGTCCCGACCACGTCTCTGGTACCCGGCGGGACATCGGAACCGCAGCCCGTCTCAGTTCTCGAGGCCGAGCACGGCCGGGCGCTCGAGTTCGAGGTCGCCGTCGACTGACTGGACGGTCGTCGTCGGCCAGTTGCCCGTTGCTGTGAGCGGGTCGACCGACGCGTCGTCGCCGGTCGTGACCAAAACGGTGTCCTCGCTTTTCGCGCCGTCGACCGTCGGATTCCACGCGTAGGCCATCGGTGCCGTGACCGCCGCGTCGTGGTCGGGTGTTGCGATCCACTCCCGGCCCGCAAAGCCGGCGGCACCGCCCTGATGATGGCGCTCCCACTCCCCGTCCCAGCCGACCGCGTCGTAGGCGTCCTGAATCGCCTCGAAGACGTCACCAGCCGTCCCGCCAGCGCTCGCCGCGGCCTGTGTGGCTGCAAGTGCGGTCGTCTCGACGCGGGCTGCCGCCTCGTGGCGGTCCTCGAGCCATGCCGGCGGCTCGAAGGCGACGGTCCGGGTACAACTCGCGTGCAAGCCGGCGCGCTGGGTCGTTACGGAGACGAGCGCGTACTCACCGAGTGCAGCCTCGGTCGGCGTGTAGTGGCGATACTGCTGGGCGCGTTCCGAGCCGCCGACGAGGACGACTGGTGCTTCGATGTCGCGCGCCGAGAGGGCGACCCGCAGCGCCGAAGCGACCTCGTGTTCGCTATCTTCGGGCTGGAGTTCCCGGCAGACCGCTTCGACCGCGCTCGCAGTCTCGCGGCCGAGCGTGCGGTAGCGCTCGCGGTCGTGCTCGGTCAGCGGCTGGCGAAGCGGCGTCGGATCGACGCGCTCGAGGCCGGGAACCCCGATGTCGGCGGCGGCTCGTTCGTCGGCGGCGACACGACCTGCGATCGCCTCCTCGAGCGACTCGGCGTACCACGGGAACGTCTCGAGCGAGACTGCGTCGGCCTCGAGATCCGGCACCTCCTCGGCGGCGAGACGGTCGGCTTCGATGTTGTTTGCGACGATGCGAAACGCCGAGCCGTCGTAGCCGACAGCAGCGACACCGGCGTCCGTCTCACGGTCGATAACGTTGTTTCCGCCGGTCAGCCAAGCGAAGGCGTTCGGCCGGGCGAACCAGACCGAATCGAACTCCTCGGACTCGAGGAACGCCTCGAGTCGCTCGCGTTTGTCCATGTCGGGTGCTGGCGTGGCTGATCCTTGAATCCGACGATGGGAACCCTGCTCGAGGGAGACGGCCGGCGACGCTGGGCCGCGATTGGGTGGGCTGTTCGATGGCAAAGACCGGCACGACGGTCGCTCAGTTGCCCGATTCCAGCGCAGTAAGAACGACTCGGGAAACCTAAGTACAGGTGGTCCTAACCCCCGTCTGAACGCCTGTGTCGACCGATAGTTACACTTCCCGTCCGGTACTCCGTCCGCTGATCGAACGGTTCGGCTTTCCGCACCTGATCGCGATGACGCTCGCAGTGGTCGCCGCGACCATCCTGCTTGGCGTTGCGGCGAAAGCGACCGGGTCGGGGTTGGCCTGTGAAGCGAACTGGCCCCAGTGTGATGCTGGGCCCTTTAATCTGCTCCCGGCAAACATCCCGAGTTTCTACGAGTGGTTCCACCGGTTCGTCGCGATGTTCGCCGGCTTCGCCATCATCGGCTCCGCCATCGCAGCCGTGCGACTCCCGAACATCGACAAGCGCGTGGCCGCACTCGTCGTCGCCGGCATGATCCTGACGCCGATTCAGGTCGTCCTCGGCCGTGAAACCGTCACGCAGTATACGATGGGCATCTTGGGCCTGCACTTCTGGACAGCCGTGCTCATCTTCGTTCTCTTTACCGTCGCGACCGTCCTCGTCTGGCAGTCACGACTGACCTCGACACACGTCACGACGGCGCTCGGGTTCGGGGCCATCGTGTTGCCGTTCCACGTCGCCCTCAGCCCGCTCGTCATCGGCGACATCACGGACTACAGTCCGTCCATGCAGATGGCACAGTACGGCGTGACCCTCGGACTCCTGGCCGCCGTCATCGTCGCGACCATGGTCGGCCGCCGCCGGTTCGAATCCAACCGGCTGACTGGACTGTTGAGCGCGACGACAGTGCTTGCGCTGTTGGTCATCTTCCTCGGCCGCCGGGCCGTGATGACGTTTAACCCGGCGCTCGATTCGCTCTACCTCGCCACCGCCGCGCTGTTGTTCGTGGTGTTCGTCGTCGGGATTCGACAGGTTCGACACGCTCCGCATCGCTCGAGCGACGCGTAGTCGCGAAACGAGAGTTCGTCCTGGGCCTGTTTTTCGAGCATCGAGGCGATCAGCCGAACGCGACGACGACCGCCGCGGCGGCCAGTATCGAACCGACACCGACGCCCAACAGCACGTAGTTCGCACGGGGATTCGCTGCTGGCGTTATCTCGCGGGTGTAGTGACGCGACGACAGCGGCCAAAACGGGCGGATTCCCATGGGCGTCAGCACGTCGGCGAGCAGGTGAGAGCTGATCGAGAGCATGCCGACGACGAACGCGAACGTCGTGGCACCGAGCGCAGTGGCGGGTGCGGACGTTTCGACGAACAGGGCGGTGGTCGCCGCGAGTCCGAGCCCGACGAGCAGCGCAAAGACGATCGAATGTGTCGGCCCACGGTGTTCGATCGCCGGGAGTCGCTGATCACAGTCCGGCAGCGTCGAGAGGGACAGACAGACGACAGCACCGACGACCGCCGCGGTCTCGTGACCGCCGAGTGCGACGACGGTCCCGAGCGGTGCATACGCCAGCAACGAGGCACCGAAATGACCCAACTGATACATTCGACGGCGAGTTAGTCGCCACAGTCTAAAAACATCGGTATCCAAACACCGGCTCGGAATCGAATCCCCTGACCGCTGCACCTTTTTCTGCGCCGGGCGAACGACTGGATATGCGAACCAGTCTCAACGTTCCCGAGGAGATGCTAGCCGAGTTCGACCGCACTTGGCAGGCTGAAGGGCTCGACTCTCGCTCCCGCGCACTCCGGGAAGCGATTCAGGAGTACGTCGAATCACACCACCAGTTAGAACGCGCTCGAGGGTCGGTCGCGGCGACGGTCGTCTTCGACTACGTCCACGAGGAGGTTATCGAGGATCTCCACGAGATCCAACACGAGTTTCAGACCGAAATCGACACGACCTGTCACGTCCACCACGGTGAGTGGTGTCTCGAGGCCGTGTTCTGTCACGGCTCAGCCGCGGAGATCCGAGAACTCGTCTACCGACTCAAGGATTTCGACGCCGTCGGACGGGTGTCGGTGACGCTGTTGCGAGCGGACGAGACGGCCGTCTGACTGCCCCCTCAGAACCGAATCACGGAGACAGCTGCTCTGTCAACACTCGCGTCACTCCTCGCTCGAGACGGTGACGTGCCCGTCACTGGTGGCAGTCACCTCGTAGCCGTCATGGGTGAACGTGATGGTTCCGGTTCTCGACGTGCCGCTGTAGGTCGAACTGAAAAGCGCGTTGAGAGCGTCGGGGTCGATCGTTTCGAACAGTGGTGTAAGCGAGTCGATACCGACTGCGTCGGCGTCCTGATCCGCTGGTTGTTCTCGCCCGACCGCCGTCCGCAAGGCCGCGATGACTGCACCGCTCAGCGGTTCGTCGTCACCAGCCGTGTACGTTACCTCTCCCCGTTTCCCCGTCGTCGCTGCGTGCTCGTGCTTCGTGGCCATCGGTATACGAGTACGGATGGAGCGTTGACAGGTGTTCCACCGGGTTTGCTGGCCAACGTTTTAAGTTCGATCCTCGTCGTCGGCGATCGTGTTTCCCAACAGCGCGACGTGTCCGCGTCGAAGGAGTGCGGAGAACGCTTGGCTCGAGATGTCGAACTCGTCGGCCAGTTCTGCGGTCGATGCCTCGCGTGGGACGGCGAAATAACCCGCTTCGAAGGCTCGACAGAGCGCGTCCCGTTGGCGGGCGGTGAGGCCATACCTCGCGGCCGTATCCGCGTCACTTCGGTAGAGTCGCCGCAGGTCAAACGAGAGGCCGCGTTCCTGACACTGTTCGCGATAGTCGACCAGTGCATCACGGTCCGGGACCTGTGCGCGATATCGCATCTCGTCACCGTTGGCTTCGATATCGAGAAACGTGATGCCGTGCTCGATCGCATCGACGTACGTCAGGCCTCGTTCACCCTCCGGCGAGAGCGTGATCCGAAAGAGCCGTCGCTCGGGAAGCGTCGAGAGGGTCTCGAACGACGTGATCGACGGATCGTCCGGGAGGTCCGCAAAGAACCGCTCGAGGTCGGCCTCCGTCCCCCTCGCCCAGACGATCAGTCGTGCGTTGGTTCCGGGAACCGGCTGTTCGTCCTCGACCTCGAGTGTGACCCCTGGAACTGCCTGTCGCGTGTCCGCCAGTATCGGATTCGAGACTGTATACTCGGCGATAACGCTCATTATCGATCAGTACGGTCCTGCCGATAAGGTGCTTTCGCCGCCCCCGAGACGCGTTCGGAATGAGTCACCGGCGGGACCGATTCTCACCGCCCGAACCGCTTTCTGATCGTCGCCCGCAGCGGCAGCCCCAGCGCGCCGACGATCGGGAAGAACACGAACGTGAGGAAATCGGTCGCAAGCGTCGCGTGCCCGGCAGCCGCGAGGGCGAAGCCAACGGCTGGTGCCAACACGGGGAGAACGTACAGATACGATGGCGTCCAGCCCGGCCCACGCCGCGTGTGGCGGACGATCACGCCGAACAGAAGCGGCATCAACACCGCACCGGCCAGTAACGGTCCGCCGACAAGGGTGGTTGTGACAGCCACCGCGAGGGCAACGACGATCGTTTCATCGATCGATACCGCACCCCACGTCTCCCGATCCCGGACGAGACGGGCACCGAGCAGGCCAGCGAGCGTCACGCCGACCACGCCCGCCAACGCACCGTACCACTGGAGCGCCTCGAGCGGTGGCGTGACGAACTCGACTGCTGCCAGAAACTCGACGGACGAATCGATGCCGTAGCGGCTGCTCGAGAGCGCGCTCAAAATCCCCTCGGGGTCGCCTCCCACAGCCTGGAGCTCCGTCAAAAGCGCCTCGAGTCCCGTCTCGTTTGCAAGCGCAAAGTGAGCGAGGCCGGCAACGTAGAGACAGACGGACAACCAGATCAGCGGCAACGAGAAGTTCTGTCGTCGCCACCATCGGGAAAGCGGGTTGTCAGTACGGCCACTGGTTCCGTCCGACGTTTCCGTGGCCGTCCCCGTCTGACTGCTCGTGGACCTGCTCGAGTCAGTGGTGTGGTCGGTGGTCCTTGTCGAGCCAGCACCAGTCGCCGCCCCGGTCCCGGACGCGCCACTGCTGGTTGTCGTTCCGGTTGTGGTACTCGAGGAACTGGCTTCCGAATCGGAGTACGTAAACGTCGTTCCGGAGTCCGCCTCATCGGAGTCGTCCGCCGTCGACTGTGTGTCGTCGGCCTTTTTCGTGGTGCTTTTCCAGACGTCCGGCGAGGGGAGGCCACTCGTTCGTTTAGCGACGTAATCCTTGTGGCCCATCCGATCGTAGGCCTTCCGTTCGACGGGATCGCCGAGAATGTCGTAGGCTTTCTTGACGGCCGTAAACTGGGATCGTGCTCGGTCGTCGTCGTTGTGGTCGGGGTGATAGACGCGGACCTGTTGGCGGTAGGCGTCTTTGATTTCGTCCTGTGATGCGTCGGACGGAATCTCCAGAAGATCGTAGAAGTCCTCGGTCATATAAGCCTCAGTGAGTGTCTCGTCTGCTGTACTGTACTCAAGGGGGGGATATAATAACAGTGCTCTCAGCCGGTTTCCCGGAGTCACGTCCCGCCGATCCCCGACCCCTGCTGGCGATTGACGGTGCATCGGGACCGCAACCCGTCTCAGGAAAAGTCGGCCAGCGACGACTGACCACTGTTCGAGGACTCGTCGGTCAGTTCGCGGTCGTCGTCGGTTCCACCATCGCTTCGGTGGCCGTCCCCGCGTTGTCCCCAGCCCTCGAGGCTGGCCTGATCCGTCGCGGCGAACTCGAGGTTTGCTACCCGAACGCCGAGTTTGCGGACGGGCTCGGTTTCGAACTCCGTAAAGAGGTCTCGAGCGATACGCTCGACGAGGTCGGGGTCATCGACGGGGCCCGGCAAGGATCGCTCGCGGGTGTTGACATCATAGGGTGGCGTGACGGCTTTGACGCCGATGGTTCGGTAGAGTGCGCCCTCGCGTCGAGCGCGGTCGGCGACGGCCGCCGCAAGCGTCTCGATCTGGTCGTACTTCGGGTCGGGTTCGGCGACCGAGTCGGCGAAGGCGGACTCGCGCGAGAAACTCTTGGGCTCGCCTTTCGGCTCGACCCGGCGGTCGTCGTCGCCGCGGGCGCGGTTGTACAGTTCCCGACCGCGCTCCCCGAAGCGTTCGACGAAGGGCTCCGGGTCGGCCGCGGCGACGTCACCGGCCGTCTCGAGTCCCATCTCGCGCAGTTCGCGGGCCGTCACGGGGCCGACGCCGTGGAGCAAGTCGACCTCGAGTGGGGCGAGAAACTCCCGCACGTCGCCGGGTTCGACGACGGTCAGCCCGTCGGGTTTCTCGAAGTCGCTGGCGATTTTGGCCGCGCTCATCGTCGGTGCAACGCCGACGCTGACGATCACGCCGACCTCCCGACGGATGCGGTCTTTGATGTGGCGGGCGAACCCGTCGGCGACTTCCCAGGCGGTTCGCTCGGTCACGTCGAGGTAGGCCTCGTCGATGCTCACCTCCCGAACCACGTCGGCACAGTCGTGGAGGATCGACTGAACGTCGTCGGCGATCGACTCGTAGTAGTCCAGCTCGACGGGGCGGTAGAAGCCGGTCTCCTCGCGGGTGAGGTCGGGGTCGTAGTCGTCCGCGTCGGGCTCGAGCGCCGCGCGACGGGGGAGTCGCTCGAGGGCGCTCGAGATCGCTTGCGCGCTTTCGACGCCAAACTCGCGGGCTTCGTAGCTGGCGGTGGCGACAGCGCCGACGGTCTCGCCCGGTTCATAGCCCATGCCGACGACGACGGGTTCACCCCGCAGGTCGGGTTCGCGAAGCCGCTCGCAGGAGGCATAGAAGCAGTCGGCGTCGACGTGACAGACGATTCGCTCGTCGTCGGTCACCTCGACGCCCGGCAGCCGCGGCCCGTCGGTCATTCGTGTGAGGGTTCGAGCGAATCGTTGTGAACGTTGTGTCTATCTTGTTGACCCCAGTTCGGCCGATCAGTTGTACCCGCGCCAGCGTTTCCCACACTCGGTACATTTGAAAAAGCGCGTCGGTGGCTCGTCGGCCGACGCGGTCTGTTTGAGCGTGTACCACGCTTCCTGATTGCCACAGTCGTCACAGACGACGTCGGTCGCCTTCGGCTTCCCCTCGAAGTTCGCGTTCTCGTCCGATTCGATCACCTCGGCGTCGGTCTGTGACTCCGTCGTGACAAAGGCGTCTTCGTTCTCGCGATCCCGTTCGCTCGAGGCCCCACAGTCGTCGTTCGTACAGACCATGTGGTCGCCCTCTGCTTTCATCATCGAACCGCAGTCGTCGCAAAACTGCATAGCCGCCCGTATGCGGTCGGGACGCAAAAAACGCTCTTCTCGTCGGTGCGGGTGTTCGTCCGCCGTTACTGATCGTCGCGGATCGTCGCCCCGCTCGAGGCGGGCGCTGAGAGGATGACGTCGCCCTCGAGGTCGTTGTCCGCGAGCGCGTCGTGGGCGGCAGCCGCGGCCTCGTCGGCGTGTGTTCGATCCGTGACGGCGTAGACGACGGGACCCCACGACGACTGGCCGACGCCCGTACAGACCGGACAGCCCTCGAGCGTTTCGATGAGGGTGCCCGCGGGCGGGCGAAAGACGCCGCCCTGAGCGTCGGCGTACCACGCGCCGTTCTTGCGGCCGATTTCGCTGATCGCCTCGCCGAAGGCCTCGAGTCGGCCCTCGGCGGCGGCGGGCAACAGCTTTCGGGTGACGACGCCGGCAATCTCGTCGGCGACGGCGGGGTCGGCACGCTCGACCACGCTTCGCATACTTGCGTCCTCGTCATCGCCGCTGCGACCGGGGTCGGCGTCGGGAACGACGACCAGAAACCGCCAGTCGTCGGGGAGGTCGTGGCGGGCGGCGACCGGCGGGACCGTCCAGTCGCCCTCGGCTGGTGGCTCGGTCGTAAACCGATTCGTCGGGTGACCGGCGTCGACGACGAATCCGCCGGCTTCGAACGTCGCAACGCCGATACCGCTGCGCCCGCCACGACCCATCGCGGGGGCGTCGGCTCGGACGTCCGGCTCGAGACCGTGGGCACGTGCCGTCGCCGCGAGCACGGACAGCGCGAGCTGTGTGCCGCTGCCGAGGCCGATGTGGCGTGGCAGTCGCTGCTCGACCGTGACCGCGACGCCAGGGACCTCGAGGACGTCGGCGGCACGGGCTGCATACGCCCGCGCCAACTCGTCGTCGCTTTCGATGGCGGACGCCGGTTCGGCAGTGACCGTGACGCGTGGCTCCTCGAGGCCGACGCCGATGCCGCCGTAGAGCCGTCGTCGGGCCAGCGAGAGGTTCTGGAACCCGACGTGGAGTCGAGCCCCGGCGCTGACGGTCGCGGATGTCATAGACGGCGGTAGGAAACCCCTCGGGAAGGGGGTTTCGACGGTGGCAACGCCTGACGCCGTCGCGCGTGCTGACAGCCGGGGGAGTCACCGGTAGGGCTTTTCGACAGCCCGTGGGACCAGCACGCATGGACCTCATTCGCGCACTCGAGGCCGACGCCGGACTCACCTGCGTCGTCGGCGCTGGCGGGAAGAAATCGACGCTGTACGAACTCGCCGGCCGACTCGAGCGAGCAGTCGTCACGGCGACCGTCCGGATTCCGATCTTCGACCGCGAGGTCGCCGACGTGCGAGTGACTACAGACCCGCTCGCCGCCCTCGAGTCGGCCGACGATACCGACCTCGAGTGGCCACTGGGGCTGGTTCCCGAACAGGAACGGGACGACCGATATCGGGGCTACGACCCGAAAACGGTCGATCAGCTCGCTGCGGCCGCGGGTATCGACCACGTGCTCGTCAAAGCCGACGGGGCGCGAACGCGGCTGTTGAAGGCTCCGAACGAACGCGAGCCGCAACTGCCCGAGACCGTCGAGACGGTGCTCGCCATCGCCAGCGTCGATGCGGTCGGCCGTCCACTTGACGAGCACGTCGTCCACCGCCCAAAACGCGTCGCGGACGTGACCGGCAGGGCAGTGGGCGAGCCGATCGAACCGGCCGACGTGGCGGCGATTCTGACCAGTCCGGCGGGTGGGCTAAAAAGCGTCCCCGAGGGGGCGACGTACGTCCCACTGGTCAACATGGTCGATGACGACGACGATCGCGCAACGGCCCGCGAGATCGCGACGCACGTCCTCGAGTACAGCGCGGCCACACACGGTCGCGTCTCGCGGGTCGTCCTGACGAGCATGGTCGCCGACGAGCCGCTGGTCGACGTGTTGCCGTGAGTGACAGTCGCTGCGATCGGGACAAAGACTGATATGTGGATTGATATCAGTACTCAGTATGAGCTCCGACGACGGCGTCCACACGATCTGTCCGTACTGCGGTGTCGGCTGTGGCCTGCGACTCGAGCGCGACGGCGAGGAGGGTGACGTGACGATCTCACCGTGGTTCGACGCCCCAGTAAACGAGGGCGCACTCTGTGTCAAAGGCGGTGCCTCGACGGAGGTCGTCGCCCACGAAGACCGATTGACCGAGCCACTGATCAGAGACGACGGCGAGTTCCGGTCGGCGTCTTGGGACGAGGCACTCGAGGTCGTCGTCGCCGAACTCGAGCGAATCCGCGAGGAACACGGCCCCGACGCGATGGGCTTTTTCGGCTCCTCGAAGGTGATGAACGAGGAGAACTACCTGCTGCAGAAACTCGCCCGACGATACGGCACGAACAACGTCGACAACTGCACGCGGATGTGTCACGCCTCGACGGTCTATACGCTGCGCAACAGTCTGGGGGCGGGGGCGATGACAAATAGCATGGACGACCTCAGAGACCACGCCGACGTCTTCTGGGTTCAGGGGGCGAACCCGGCCGAACAGCACGTGATCACCCACAGCCACTACGTCCGGCCGGCGTTGCGCGAGGGGGCGACGCTGATTCAGGTCGACCCACACGCGAACAAGACGACCACCGACGCCGATGTACATCTCCAACTCGAGCCCGGTACCGACATCCCCCTGTTGAACGTCGTCCTGAAGACGATCATCGACGAGGGCTGGGTCGACGACGCGTTCGTCGACGCGCGCACGACGGGAGTCGACCATCTGAAAGCGACCCTCGCCGACGTCGATGTCGAGACAGCGGCCGAGACCTGTGGCGTCCCGCTCGAGGAGATCCGTGAGGCCGCCCGGATCTACGCGACGGCGGACAACGCCGCCATCTTCACCGGGATGGGGATGAGCCAACACCGCTGTGGCGTTGACAACGTCCAGAACGAGGTCAATCTCGCGTTGTTGACGGGCAACGTCGGTCGGCCCGGAACGGGCGTCAACCCGCTTCGCGGCCAGAACAACGTACAGGGCACCTGTGACGTCGGGGCGATGCCGAACGTCCTGCCGGGGTATCGCGAGGTCGACGACGAGGCTGCCCGCAGCGCCGTCGAGGACGTCTGGGGGTTCGAGGTTCCCGCCGAGCCCGGTCTGACGAACGTCGAGATTACCCACGCCGCCGGCGAGTCGGTCGCCGGGCTGTACGTGATGGGCGAGAACCCGGTGATGAGCGAACCCGACTCGAGTGCGGTCGAAGACCGCCTCGAGGAACTGGAGTTCGTCGTCGTCCAAGATATCTTCATGACCGAGACGGCGGCGTTCGCCGACGTCGTTCTGCCGGCGACCTCGTGGGCTGAACGCGGCGGGACGGTGACGAACACCGACCGGCGCGTCCAGCTGATGCGGCCAGCGACGGCCGTCCCCGGGAACACGCGCCACGACCTCGACATCCTCCGTGACGTCGGGACGCGACTGTTCGGCGACCCCGACTCGAGTGACCAGACGACGACCGACAGCGGGTTCGACTTCGATGGCCCCGAGGCCGTCTTCGAGGAACTCCGCGAGGTGGCCCCGATCTACCACGGGATCACGTACGAGCGCCTCGGACTCGAGGGCGTCCAGTGGCCGTGCTACGAGGAAGGCGACGCGGGCGATCAGTATCTCTATGCGGAGTCGTTTGACACCGAAGACGGACTCGGCGTGATTCGCGGGGTCCGGCACACTGAACCCGCTGAAGGACCCGACGAGACGTATCCGCTCATCCTCACGACGGCGCGACTCGAAGAACACTACAACACGGGGACGATGAGCACTCGCTCGCCGACGCTCCGCCGACGGACACCCGAGAACTTCGTGGACATCCATCCGGACGATGCTGCCGACCGCGGGATCGAGGACGGCGACTACGTGACACTCCGTACCCGACGCGGCGAGATCGTCCTCGAGGCGAACGTGACTGAGGCGATCAAACAGGGCTCGGTCTGGACGACGCCACACTTCTCGGATGCGCGGGCGAACACGCTCACGAACGACGTCCTCGACCCGTTGGCGAAGATTCCGGAGTACAAAGCCGCGGCGGTCGAGGTCGAACCAACCGCTTCGGAGTGATCGCTGGGTGAATCGCTGCCGATTTAACCGCCGTCTCGCATAGCCTCTTCCGTGTCGACATCTCGCACACTCGAGGGAGTCGTCCTCGCCGGCGGCTACTCGACGCGTTTTGGCGAGACGGACAAGGCCGTCGCCGACCTCGCTGGGACGCCGCTGATCCGCCGCGTCGTCGATCGACTCGCTGCGGTCACGGACGCTGTCGTCATCAACTGCCGCGATGACCAACGCGAGGCGATTCAGGCGGCGTTGTCGGGCCACGACCTCGAGGTGCGCTATGCGATCGACCCGGTTCCGGATCGAGGTCCACTCGCCGGTATCGCCGTCGGCCTCGAGGCGGTTGATCGCGAGTACGCGGCCGTCGTCGCCTGTGATATGCCGTTCGTCGAGCCGGCGCTGTTCGAACAGTTGTACGCACACGCCCGTGGTCACGATGGGGCCGTCGTCCGACTCGAGGACGGCTGGTACCAGCCAACGCAGGCGGTCTACCGCGCCGAGTCGATGGCGCGTGCCTGCGAGGAGACGCTGGGTTCCGATGATACTCGGATTCTGGCTGCGTTCGACTCGCTCGACGTGGTCACCGTCGAGGAAGCCGCTCTCGAGGGCGTTTCCGAGACGACCTTCGAGAGCGTCGACACCCCGGACGACCTGCGGGCGGCAGCGCACCGGCTCGAGGAGGTCAGTTCCCGATAAAAACGCCGTTCTCGCCGTTCGTATTCGAACCGTTATTTCGCCGTGACGACCCCGTCAGTCCTGCTTCGCGCCGGGGTTGGTCACGGCACCGTTGGCCGCGGAGTCGAACGTCTGTCCGTACTTCGCCAGCACCCCAGTCGTGTAGTTGGGCTCGGGGAGGCCGTGTTTCTCGAGTCGCTGCTCGATCTCCTCGTCGGAGAGATCGACGGAGAGTTCGAGGTCGTCGATATCGATCGTGATCGTGTCGCCGTCCTCGAGGGCGGCGATCGGGCCGCCGACGGCGGCTTCCGGGGCGACGTGGCCAATGGAGAAGCCTCGAGTGGCACCGGAGAATCGGCCGTCGGTAAAGAGGGCGACGTCCTCGGCATGGCCCTGTCCGGCGACCGCGCTCGTGACGCCGAGCATCTCGCGCATGCCGGGGCCGCCGCGGGGTCCTTCGTTGCGGATGCCGATGACATCGCCCGTCTCGACGTGTCCCTCCTGGACGTACGCCATCGCGTCCTCCTCTTCTTCGAAGATACGGACGGGACCCTCGTGGTGGAGGTGGTCCTCGCCGGTGATCTTGATGACGGCACCCTCCGGCGCGAGGTTCCCGGTGAGGATGCGGATGGCACCACGTTCGTTGATCGGATCGTCGACGGTGTAGAGGAACTCGGCGTCGAGGCTCTCGATTCGCGGCGGATCGATGCGCTCGATGGCTTCGGCGATCGTCTCGCCGGTGACCGTCAGCGCATCGCCGTGGAGCAGGTCTGCCTCGAGGAGCTCTCGAAGGACGACGGGGACGCCACCGACCTCGTGGAGGTCGTTCATCACGTGTGCGCCGCTGGGCTGGAGTTTGGCGATCTTCGGCGTGCGGGCGCTGATCTCGTTGAAGTCCTCGATATCGAGGTCGACACCGGCCTCGGCGGCCATCGCCAGCAGGTGGAGCACGGCGTTGGTCGAGCCACCGATGGCCACCTGGAGCGCGATGGCGTTCTCGAAGGACTCCCGCGAGAGGAAGTCCGATGGTTTGCGCTGCTCCTGGACGACCTCGACGGCGAGTTCGCCGCTCTCGCGGGCGACCTCGTAGCGGTCGTCGTCTTCAGCGGGCGGCGAAGACGAGCCAAGCGGTGCGAAGCCGATCGTCTCGGAGATCGACGCCATCGTGTTCGCGGTGAACATCCCACCACAGGAGCCCGCACCGGGACAGGCGTGGCGCTCCATCTCGTCGAGTTCGTCCTCGGACATCTCGCCGTCGGCGACGGCCCCGACGCCCTCGAAGACGTTCTGGATCGTGACCTCACGACCCCCGTGTTCGCCGGGCATGATCGAGCCGCCATAGAGGAAGACACTCGGCAGGTCCGTCCGGATCGCGGCCATCATCATCCCTGGCATGTTCTTGTCACAGCCGCCGATGGTGACGAGGCCGTCCATGCGCTCACCAAAGGCGACGAGTTCGACGGAGTCGGCGATGACCTCGCGGGAGATCAGCGAGGCTTTCATTCCCTCAGTCCCCATCGAGATCGCGTCGGAGATCGTGATCGTTCCGAACTCGATCGGCATCCCGTCGGCCTCGTCGACGGCGTCGTAAGCCGACTGGGCCACGTCGTCGAGGTGGACGTTACAGGGCGTGATGTCGGCCGCCGGGTTCGCGACGCCGATCATCGGCGAGGAAAGATCCGCATCGTCGTACCCCATCGCGCGGAACATCGCACGGTGGGGAGCCCGTTCGACCCCTTCCGTGACCTCCTTGCTCGGCAACTCCTCGGGTTTGCCCTCGGCGGGCGATCCCTGTTCGGACTGTTGGCTCATACCGTGAGATTGCCACCTCGGCGCTTAAAGGTCTTGGATACCGTTACCGCCCCAATAAAGACCCAGTCGAACACATTCGGTGGCTACTCTTCTGGACACGCTCGCCTTCGATGTCCTGCACGGGACTTTCCCGCTCCTATCACAGAGTGACTGATAGAGTACCGAATGTATACGTACTGCCTCGAGTGTGGGTGGCAGGCCAGCACTGCCACGTTCGAGACCGACACGGCGGTGTCGAAAAGCGCGATTGAACATTTCGTCGAAACCGGTCACACGGTGGAGTCGGTTCGGCTCCCGCCACCAGCGGTGGTTCTCGAGAGTTCTAGTAACAACTGAAACGAGTGACACACAGATCGCAGAGCCGTCATGCGATCTGGTGTGCAGTGACGTGCAGTGGCTACTCTATAGTAACAACTGAAACGGTTTACACACCGATCGCACAGCCATCGTGCGATCGTGTGTGCACTGACTTTCAGTGGCTACTCTAGTTCGTGTCGAACGGCGGTGACGTCCCGATGACGCTCTCAAACTCGGCGATCGGTCGGACGCCGACGCCGTGGAAGTCGGGGACACGTGGTCCGTCTTCGGATTCGTCCTGCGCGAGGGCGATGTGGTCGTCGTCGAACTCGTCGATCGGGTGCGGTTCGATGACCTCGACGATCTCTCGAGTCTCGATGTCGAGCACGGAGATCCCCGGCGTGACACCCGTCGAGGCGTGTGGGTCGCCCGACAGCGGGGCCGGACCGCGCAGGGTCACGAACATGTACTCGCCGTCGGGGGAGGCCCACATGATGTCGGGCGCGTCACGGTCGTCCGACCCCTCGGACTGCTCGGGGCCGTAGGCGTCGATCTCTTCGATGACCTCGTCGGTTTCGGGATCGACGACGACGCCGTCGTTGGTCTCGCGGTTCAGCACCCACAGCTCCTCGCCGTCGGGAGTGAACCAGAAGCCGTGTGCGTCGTTGCCCTGCGTGCTCTCGCCGTCGACGAGGACCTCGTCTTCGGCGGTGTCGTAGACGTAGTAGTCGCCAACACCCTCACTGTCGCTCGAGGGGAGCCCCGCGGTGAGATAGAACTTCTCTTCCGTCGGGTGGGGCATGGTCCCACAGTTGGTCGGCAGCTCGTCGCCGGCGTACGCCTTGTCGACGGCGAACTCCTCGTGGTCGACGATGACGAGCGCGCCGTCGTGGTAGCTCGGACCGAGCGTGTGCAGCGAGCGCCCGTCGTGGGCGTACTGATGACAAATCGGTGCGCCGCTCTCGATGCCGGCGGCCTGGACGGTGTCGTCCTCGAGCACGTCAATCTCGTCGACGACCTCGAACGATTCGCTCTCGAGGTCGGCCTCGACGCGAACGATGGCACCCTCGCCGATGGCGTCGATGTGGAGGTACTCGTCGTCCGGCGAGAACGCGGCCATGTGCGAGCCAGCGCCGGTGTCGATGTCGGCGACCAGTTCGTGGTCTTCGGTGCGGAAGACGAGCGTGCGCGCGCCGGCCGTACAGGCGACGGCAGCGTACTCGTAGGTCGAGTTGTAGTCGATCATGTGCGGGACGACGCCGTCTTCGGGGACGCCCTCGAGGGCGTTGACGTCGATGAAGTCCGTGACCGCGAACCCGTCGCCGTCGGCTGCCGGTTCGTAGATGAAGATGTTGTCCCGACCCTGATCGAGCGCCCAGAGTTCGTAGGAGCCATCTCCCTCCTCGAGTTCGGGATCGATCTCGTAGTCGAACGCCGTCTCCGTGTCGTTCCCCGAACTGTCGTCGTCATCGTCGCTGTCGCCAGCACAGCCAGCCAGCGCGACTGCGCCAGCGGCTGCACTCCCGACCAGAAACCGTCTTCGAGTTGGGTCCATCTGCATACCAGTATGGTCCGAACCGCTACCTCAAAAGTTTGCGGGTTTCAGGCCTTCTACGTGTCGAATTCGGCATTTGGGACGTAGAAAGAGGCAAGAATTGAGGCCGATTCATCCGTCAGTGGTCTGCACTGCAAGCTGTGGCTGTCTGCCGGCCACTCGAGGCTGATTGCGCTCGACTATTGCGGATTTTGTTGCCGGTATCTGTGTCGTCACTCGGTACCGTCGAAAAACACCACGCCAGCGATCGGTATACCGACGTCCTGTCTCCGTACTTTCGGCTACAGCGGTGTTAAAACACTGGTTTAATTGTCGAATCACATCTCGAGTTAGGACTGTAATCAACCGGCCCGAAACCGATACTCACCCACGGCGCTCGAGGATGCGGTCGATGATGAGTCGCGTCGAGAGGATCTCCTCGTCGGCGCTTGGTTCGCGCCCGCTTGCACGCTCGACGACGCAGTCGATGCCACGGCGCTCGAGTTCGGCCTCGATCGCGTCGACGTCGTGGTGTTGGTCGTGGCCGAGCGCAATCACGTCGGGGTCGATCTCCTCGATCGGGACGAAGATGTCCTCCTCGTGGCCGAGTCGTGCCTCGTCGACGGCCTCGAGTGCGCCGACGACGTCCCGGCGCTGTGTTGCCGGACAGATCGGCGCTTCCTTGTGGTCGACGTTTGCCTTGCGGGCGACGATCACGTACAACTCATCGCCCATCGTGGCCGCCTCTTCGAGGTAGTGGACGTGGCCCGGGTGGATGATGTCGAACGTGCCCTGTGCGATGACAGTTTTCGTCATGTCGACCTCCGAGTGGCCGTTGCTCTCGTCGTCGGTTCACAATCCAGGTCAAGAGTCGTCTCGAGTGTACTCATACTATCGTCGGAGTTCGTCGTCGATATCCGCCTGCGTGAAGTCGAAGAAGTCCTCGGTTTCGGGGAGGGCCACGTCGATGACGTTCAACTGCGTGGGTTTGCCCTGTGAGTCGAAGGCTTTCCAGTCCGTTCGTCGGTAGGGCGCGCCGATGATGATGTGGACGCTGCCCCGACCGAACGTCTCCAGATCCGCGCTGCTCGGCCGGATCACGCCGTTGGGATGGGAGTGGATGCTGCCGAGTGCTTTCACGTCGTTTGGAATCTGGCTCGTCTTGACCGTTGCGCTGACGCTGTTCGCTTCGGTGCCGGGGACGACCAGAATGTCCGTAATGATGAGTCCGTCCTGATCGACCCCGAGCTTGTCCGCCTCGGTCCCCCGGAGAAACCCCATATACTCGTTCGGGTGGGTCGCCTCGGAGGATTCGATAGCGAACTCGAGTGTCTCCTCAGCGATGCCGAGAATCTCACTCGAGCGAAACAGCGCGTCGAACAGCCCCATATCACACCCTGCGGGCTTGCGGTTGCTAAACGTTCCGATGGCCGTGGCCGTCCGGAACGTGCCGGTGTTGGTTCGGCTGCCGCTGTGAAACGATCGTCATCGTCAATGATATTTCTCAATGAGCAACTAGGAATACATACATTCACAATCTATACTAGCGCGTGTCTTTTCCCGACGCTCATCATAGCCGATTGTATGTCACTAGACGAGGACTCACTCGCATACCATAGCGACGATCCGCCGGGGAAAATCGAGATCAGGACGACGAAGTCGACGACCACGCAGCGGGATCTCTCGCTCGCCTACTCGCCCGGGGTCGCCGCACCGTGTCGAGAAATCGCCGACAACAGGACCGACGCCTACCAGTACACCGCGAAAGCGAACCTCATCGGTGTCGTCTCGAACGGCTCTGCCGTGCTCGGCCTCGGTGATATCGGCGCACAGGCCTCGAAGCCGGTCATGGAGGGGAAAGGCGTCCTCTTTAAGCGCTTTGCCGACATCGACGTCTTCGACATCGAACTCGACCTCGACGACCCCGACGCGTTCGTCGAGTCGGTCGCAGCGATGGAACCCACCTTCGGCGGGATCAACTTAGAGGACATCGCCGCGCCGGACTGCTTCCGGATCGAAGAGCGTTTGCGCGACCGAATGGACATTCCGGTCTTTCACGACGACCAACACGGGACCGCGATCATCACCGGCGCGGCACTGTTAAACGCCGTCGAACTCGCCGACAAGGACCTCGAGTCGATCTCGGTCACGTTTGCGGGTGCGGGTGCCGCAGCGCTTGCGACGGCCCAGTTTTTCGTCTCACTCGGCGTCAAGCGAGAGCACATCACGATGGTCGACATCGACGGCATCCTGACGACGGCGCGAGCAGAAGCCGGCGACCTCGATCCCTACAGCCGCGAGTTCGCTCGCGACGTGCCCGACGGCGAACTCGCCGACGCGATGGCGGATGCGGACGTCTTCGTCGGCCTCTCTGTTGGCGGCATCGTCTCGCCGGAGATGATCCAGTCGATGGCCGCGGACCCGATCGTGTTCGCCATGGCCAACCCCGAACCCGAGATTGACTACGAGACGGCGAAAACCGCCCGCGACGACGACGTCATCATGGCCACTGGCCGCTCGGACTACCCGAACCAAGTCAACAACGTCCTCGGGTTCCCCTTCATCTTCCGGGGCGCACTCGACGTGCGGGCCGCTGAGATCAACGAGGAGATGAAAGTCGCGGCCGCGGAAGCGATCGCCGACCTCGCGAAACAGGACGTGCCCGACGCCGTCCGAAAAGCCTACGGCGACCAGCCACTCCAGTTCGGCCCCGAATACATCATCCCGAAACCCCTCGACCCGCGGGTGCTGTTCGAGGTCGCACCCGCGGTCGCCCGTGCTGCGATCGACAGCGATGCCGCCCGGATCGAGATGGATCTCGAGACCTACGTCGAACGCCTCGAGGCCCGTCTCGGCAAGTCCCGCGAGATGATGCGAACGGTGTTCAACAAGGCCAAAACCGAGCCGAAACGGCTCGCGTTGGCTGAAGGTGGCAACGAGAAGATCATCCGGGCTGCGGCACAGATCGAAGAACGAGACCTCGCTCAGCCGGTGTTGATCGGCGACGAAGCCGAGATTGAATCGACGATCACAGCGCTCGGCCTCGAGTTCGAACCCGACGTGGTCGACCCCGCTGCCGGGACGTACGACGGCTACGTCGACTCGCTCTACGAGCGTCGCCACCGCAAGGGCGTGACCCGAACCGAAGCCCGTGAGATGATTCTGGACAGCAACTACTTCGCCTCGGTGATGGTCGGTCAGGGCGACGCCGACGCGATGCTCACCGGGCTGACGAACCACTACCCGTCGGCGCTTCGGCCGCCGTTGCAAGTCATCGGCACCGAGCCGGACACCGATTACGCCGCGGGCGTCTACATGCTCACGTTCAAAAACCGCGTCGTCTTCCTCGCGGACGCGACGGTCAATCAGGACCCCGACGAGGACGTTCTCGCCGAAATCACGCGGCACACCGCCGCCCTTGCCAGACAGTTCAACGTCGATCCCCGTGCTGCGTTGCTCTCGTACTCCGACTTCGGCAGCGTCGACAACGAGGGGACCCGGAAACCACGCCGAGCGGCCGAACAGCTCCGCTCGGACCCGAGTGTTGATTTCCCCGTCGACGGCGAGATGCAGGCCGACACCGCCGTCGTCGAGGAACTCCTCGAGGGAACGTACGAGTTCGCCGACTTAGACGAGCCGGCGAACGTGCTCGTCTTCCCGAACCTCGAGGCGGGGAACATCTGCTATAAACTCCTCCAGCGGCTGGGTGGGGCCGAAGCGATCGGGCCGATGCTGGTCGGCATGGACCGCCCGGTTCACGTCCTCCAGCGCGACGACGACGTCGCCGACATCGTCAATCTGGCCGCTGTCGCAACTGTCGACGCCCAAGAGACGTAGTCACACCGAGGCGCTCGCGCGTGCGACATTCCTTCTTGACAAGGGTTATACGCGACCGACGCAAATAACGATCCAAGATGACACGTGAGTCCGCCGGGGAACCCGGCGCAGACGACGGGGATTCCGTCGTCTACGATCTCGCTTCCGAGTGTACTGCAGCGGACGTCGAATACGACCAGCCGTATCTCGCCGAAATCAACGGCATCGTCGACTACGGCGTCTTCGTCGATCTCTCCGAATCCATTTCCGGTCTCGTCCACGAATCCGTTCTCAGCGGCACCTTCGCCGTCGGCGACGACCTCGTCGTCGAACTCGAGACGGTTCGAGAGAACGGTGACATGGCGTTCGAGCCGGTCGAAATCGACGACTACACCGTCGAACCCGTCGACCACGACTACGCCCTGACCGGAACCGATCGTCTCGAGTCGAACATCGGCGAGCAGATCCACCTCGAGGGTGAAGTCGTGCAGGTCAAACAGACCGGCGGCCCGACGATCTTCCACGTTACCGACGAGGACGGCGTCGTCCCGTGTGCCGCGTTCGAGGAGGCAGGCGTCCGCGCCTATCCGAAGGTCGAAGTCGGCGACATCGTCCGCGTCACCGGCGCTCCGGAGTACCGCGAAGGCACCGTCCAGATCGAAGTCGACGGCCTCTCGACACTCGAGGGCGAGGACGCCGAGGAAGCCCGCGAACGACTCGAGGACGCCCTCGAGTCTCGCGCACAACCCCACGATGTTGCGCCTCTGATCGACTGGCCCGCCTTCGAGAAACTCCGACCGGACCTACAGGAGGTCGCGAAACTGCTCCGCCGGACCGTCCTCGAGGGCCGTCCGATCCGCGTGCGCCACCACGCCGACGGCGACGGCATGTGTGCCGCCGTTCCCGTCCAGATCGCCCTCGAGCGATTCATCGCCGAGGTTCACGAGGACGAGGACGCCCCGCGACACCTCATCAAGCGCCTGCCCGCGAAGGCTCCCTTCTACGAGATGGAAGACGCCACGCGTGACCTGAACTTCGCGCTCGAGGACCAGGAGAAACACGGCCAGCAGCTCCCACTGTTGCTCATGCTCGACAACGGCTCGACGGCCGAGGACGTCCCGGCCTACGAGACGCTGGCCCACTACGACATCCCGATTGCCGTCGTCGACCACCACCACCCCGACCCCGAAGCGGTGGAGGACTTACTCGACGCCCACGTCAACCCGTACCTCCACGACGAGGACTACCGGATCACGACGGGGATGTGCTGTGTCGAACTCGCGCGGATGATCGACCCGACCATCACCGACGAACTCCGACACGTCCCTGCCGTCGCCGGCCTCTCGGATCGCTCGAAGGCCGACGCGATGAGCGACTACCTCGAGCTCGCCGCCGAGGAAGGGTACGACGAGGACCGACTGCAGGACTTGAGCGAGGCGCTGGATTACGCCGCCTTCTGGCTGCGTTATAACTCCGGCGACCAGCTGATTCAGGACGTACTCCAGATCGACTCGGACGACGAAGAGCGCCACCGCGAACTCGTCTCATTCCTCGCCGACCGCGCTCGTGAGGACGTCGACGAACAACTCGACGCCGCGATTCCCCATCTCGAGCACGAGGATCTGGACAACGGTGCCCACCTCTACCGGATCGACGTCGAGAACTACGCCCACCGCTTTACTTACCCTGCGCCGGGCAAGACCACGGGCGAGATCCACGACCGCAAAATCGAGGAGACGGGCGACCCCGTTATCACGGTCGGCTACGGCCCCGACTTCGCCGTCCTGCGCAGTGACGGTGTCCGACTCGACATTCCGAACATGGTCACGGAACTCGAGGAGGAGATCCCCGGCGGCGGCGTCTCCGGCGGCGGCCACCTCGTCGTCGGCTCGATCAAGTTCGTCAAGGGCAAACGCGAGGAAGTGATCGACGCCTTAGTCGAGAAGATGGAAGAAGCCGAGATCGACGAAGCGCTCTCGAGTGCGGCCCCAATTGACGACTAAGACGGAATGCTGTAACGAGTTACGGCGTGACCGCAGAACGCGCTCGCGCCGTAACTGACGTACAGCGGTCTGTATACCGCTCGCAGTCAGTTGGGCATACTTTTGTATCGCCGTGGTACGCCGACGGTAGCGACTGGTATCTCGTCGAGAGCGTCCCGCAGTGCCTCGAGTGGCCAGCCGCGAGTGCGCCCGCTGTTGATCGACGCGAAAAACGACCGTGAAGCGTGGGGTTGCTGTTGGTTCTGCGATTCGGTCAGTTTGGGCCGGCCGCAGCGGTTAGTCCGAGCCGTGTCGAGGAACGTAGCCGCACTCCTCACACTCGAGGGCGTCGTGTCGGACCGCAAGCGTCCCGGTACAGTCGGGACAGTGTAGGTCGGCGTCGGTTGGGGATTGACTGATTGCCATATCGGGACCGCAGCGCTGGTCGGTAATAAGCGCACCTATTATAGCGATTGTACTGTATATTGGTGATAAAATGCATATAAATATACGAGACAGTCCGCGGTAACGCCGGGCTCAGAACTGGTACCGCCGCTCGTCGTCCATCGAGGGGTACTGGTCCGCGCCGGTCATCTCCTCGAAGGTCATCCCGGAGAGGTACTCGTCGTAGGTGACGTCGTAGGCCGACCGCAGCTGAAAGTCGAGCTTGCCGGTGTCGACGGTCGTCTGAAAGAGCAGGTGGATCGCACGGCGAACGAGTTCGTCAGTGTCCTCGGGCTCGAGGGCTGCCTCAAGCAGGGCGAGTTCGTTTCGCGCTTCTCGGTCGAGCGAGACGGTGAGGTCGTCGTCTAGCTGGCCGTAGGAATCCTGTACGTCGTCAGTGAGATCGTCGAGGCTCATAGGAGTGGGGACTCGAGCCGGCGGGATAGGGCTTTCGTGCTCAAGCGATCGAGAACCGCCACCAGTAAGACGACCCACTCGCTAGGACGACCGATGAGCGAGAGCGACGGTGACGCCGACGGGGACGGGAATGGGGCCGAAGCGTGGACGCTGCCCGACGATCTCGAGGCCGTCCGCGAGGCGCTGATCGCGTGGTACGAGGCCGACCACCGCGACTACCCCTGGCGGCGGACCGACGACCCCTACGAGATCCTCGTCAGCGAGGTGATGAGCCAGCAGACCCAACTCGACCGGGTCGTCGACGCGTGGGAAGCGTTCCTCGAGCGCTGGCCGACGACGGCAGACCTCGCGGCGACCGACCGGGCGGACGTGGTGGGCTTCTGGACGGGCCACAGTCTCGGGTACAACAACCGGGCGAAGTACCTCCACGAGGCGGCCCAGCAGGTCGAAGAGGAGTACGCTGGCGAGTTTCCGTCAACTCCTGGCGAACTTCAGGAACTGATGGGGGTTGGCCCATACACCGCAAACGCCGTCGCGAGTTTCGCGTTCAACAACGGCGATGCCGTCGTCGATACGAACGTCAAACGCGTCTGCTACCGGGCGTTCGACGTGCCTGACGACGACACCGCCTTCAAGGCGGCCGCGAACGACCTCATGCCCGACGACCGATCACGGGTCTGGAACAACGCGATCATGGAACTGGGCGGCGTCGCCTGCACCCAGACCCCCCGCTGTGACGAGGTCGGCTGCCCGTGGCGCGAGTGGTGTGGGGCCTACGCGAGCGGCGACTTCACCGCCCCCGACGTTCCCACGCAGCCGGGTTTCGAGGGCAGTCGCCGCCAGTTCCGCGGTCGCGTCATCGGCACGCTTCGAGAGTACGACGAACTCGAGCTCGATACGCTCGGCCACCGCATCCGCGTCGACTACGTCCCCGACGGTGAGTACGGCCGCGAGTGGCTCGAGGGGCTGCTTGCCGACCTCGAGGACGACGGGCTGGTCGACCTCGAGGGCAGCGATGGGACGCTCATCGCACGGCTCAAGCGTTGAACAGTAGTGTCAGACCCGGCGGCGCTCACACGACGAGAAAGACGAGGATCGCAACGACGATGAAGACGGCTTTGAGCCCTGTGTTGACGACGATGACTTTGGTACCGAACGCCGAGCCCCAGATACCGTACTGAAACGGGATCGAGCGTTTGACCGTGCCGACCGTCAGCGAAAAGAGGCTCCCGACGAGCAGCGTGATCACTGCCTGTGCGGGCGTGAGTACGTCACCGATCATGGGTGCGACGGAGATCGCGCCCATCGTCGGATCGACGAGTGAGACGACGATGACCGGCACCGCAGCGGCCGGAAGGCCGACGAGACCGGCGACCGGGTCGATGAGGGTCGCTGGCTCCTCGAGGCCGACGGTCGCGAAGGCGGCAGCGAGCTGGTCGGTGTACTCGAGGGCGACGAAGACGAGCGAGTAGATGATCGCCAGCCGGGGGACGATCGATCGCAGTCGGTCGAGCGTTTCCGCACTCGCATGGCGGAGCTTCTCGCGGTGGGTCCGTTCCTCGTCGTCGGGTGTTTCCGGCTCGATGGCACTGCTGTCGTACTCGTAGCCGCGCAACAACACGGCACCGGCGAGCAGGCCAACGATCGAGATCGCAAGCGAGATGCCGGCCCGTGCGCCGACGTACATCAGCCCGGCGTGTAGGCCCAAAATCGGGATGAGGACGGGACCATAGTAGGTGAAAATGTGCTGGAGAAAGCCGAAGAACGTGTTGATAACGACGGCGATCAGGGTGGCCCGGTCATCGAGCAGCCCCGACTCGCGAAACTCGGCGAGCATCCCGTAGCCGGCGGTGACCGAGACCGTGTTCGTCAACACGGCTGCGCCGACTTCGTCGGGCAGATTGGCTGGTTCCGTCAGGTAGCGACCGACACGGGCGATGACGTCGACGAGTCCGTACGCGACGGCGAGGTTCGCCAGTCCGACCCCAACGCCGATCAACACCGTGATCATCAGCACTCGAGGGAGCGCCTCGGTCAGCAGGACGGAGATAAGCGACTGCACAGCGATCGGTTTGGAGTCGTGGACGAAAGGCCCGTCGGTCACGGCAGACGGCCCGATGGCTGTGTCGGCCAGTCTATTTGAAGCCGGCGACCTTCGGTGAGACCATGACCGACGTTCACGTCGCCGCGGTCTGTGGCAGTCTTCGTGAGGCAAGCACGACCCGTTTCGCCCTCGAGTGCGCGCTCGAGGCCGCCGAGCATGCCGGTGCGAGCACCGAACTACTCGATCTTCGGGAGTTCGAGTTGCCGATCTTCGATGCGGACCGCGACCGAGAAGATGCAGGCGATGCAGCGGAGCTGGCGGCCCGACTTCGAGCCGCCGACGCGATCCTCCTCGGCTCACCGATGTACCACGGCTCGTACTCCTCGCCGTTGAAAACGGCCCTCGATTACTGTGGCTTCGACGAGTTCAGGGACAAAACCGTCGGCTTGCTCGCGGTGTCGGGTGGGGCGTTTCCGGTGACGACACTCGAGCACCTGCGGTCTGTCTGTCGGTCGCTGAACGCGTGGGTCATCCCACACGAGGCGGCGATCCCGAACGCTAACGCGGCGTTCGAAGACGGCGCGTTCGTCGAGTCGGCCCTCGAGAAGCGCGTCGCCACGCTCGGACGCCGGGCGGTACAGTACGCCACGATCGAACCCGACCCGGGTTCGTTTGAAAGCGACCAGAACGTCGGTGCTGAAGGGAAATAACGCCTAGGGGTCCAGAAACCGCTCGAAGCGCTGGTGGTGGGCGAGGAAGGCGAACAGCCCGAAACAGAGGATGCCGAGATGGAGTGCATCGATCCGCACGACGATCGTGGTGATCTCGAGCGAGAGCGGCGGCGTGGCGACCGTCCAGTTCGTAAACCACGCTGTAGCGAGCAACAGTGATGCACCGATGGCCAACAACACTGCGGGGACGAGCGAGCCTCGAGCCGTCCGAGAGTGCGCTTGCGGGCGGAACACGTGTCGCTCGAGGGCGAACTGTCCGGTGAGGACGCCGGCCAACACGAGGGTTGCGACGACGAATCCGGTGGTGTCGCCGATCAGTTCGGCGACGAGCAGCCAGACGATCCAGCTGCCGGTCAGCGTGAGCGCAGCCGCGAGTCGCCGCGGTTGCAGGAGGTCTTCCATCTCACTGATGGTCGCACCGAAGATGCCGGCCCGGAGCAGCGAGCCACAGAAGAGGATTCCGAGTCCAGCGAGCGCTGTCGATGTGGTCCGGGCGTCGACGACGAGCCCAAACCAGAGGCCGACGGCGACCGCATCGACTGTCGCCGCCGAGAGCGCCGCGGTCGTCCCAACGACGCGTCGTCGGGTCGTGCGCCCGAGCACCCCGGGCTGGCGAATGACGCTCATACGTACAATATACCGACGCACGCCCTTTCGTTATGGTAGTCATTAACCCGCATAGTAACAACCACCTAGCAGTACGGTCGGCACGGACGGGTATATACGGACGAAATTCACCGTTTCTCGATGGGATCGAGCCGATCGCACTGGGAACCGACGTGTCGGGCGTAACGTGTCGGAACTGGCTGATACCGAACCCACCGTTTCGAGCCGCTCACGGCGAAGTAGGTGTCGCTTACTCACTTCGTCGACCGCCAGTAGCCTGTGGATACTCCTCGAGAGTCGAGCCGTCGCGATCGAAACGTTGGACAGAACTATTTAGGGGGCTGTGGTCGGGTGTGATTATGCCCGGAACAGAACAACAGGACAAGACACTGTCCGAAGTCGTGGTCAAAGAAGCAGTCGGAAAAGGGATGGACTCGCCGTTACGGGAGTCCATCCTCGAGGCCGTCGAAGAGGCGGACGGCTCGCCCTCGGGAGGCAAGCGCCGCCTGCCGCTGGCCGGGATGCTTTTCGGTGCGGGCGCGGCGCTTGGGTTTCTTGCGGGACGACAGTCCACCGACCTCGAGGAGACGCCGCTCGAGGACATCGACCAGCCCGAAATCATCGACGACGTCGCCGACGAGACGACCACACCTGCCGAGACAGCCGACTCGGAAACCGAAACCGACGCTGACGACGAGTCGGACTCGAGTCGCCTCGGTCGGCTGTTGCTCGCCGTGGGCGTTCTCGCCGGAATCGCACTCCTTCGTCGGCGCTTTGGCGCGAGTGACGACGACGACGAGTGGGAGCCGATCGAGGAGTTCGAACCGGCGACTGACCTCGACGAGGACGATGCCGAGCCAGATGTCGAAACGGCGGGTGCAGAAGCCGACGTGGGCGAATCGGACGACACCGACGAGGAGTGATACTGTCGGACAGAAGTCAATACGAAGTCGGTCGCGAATTCGCGGCCGTTGAGCAACCCCGTGGGGTGCGATGCCCAGCAGAACGCAGCCGTTCTGCGGATGTCGCCGTCGGAGACGGCCGCAGTAGAGCGACCGATCTTCACGTAGTTCTGTCCGACAGTATGAAGCGCTGTCCGTTCGAACTCGCGTGCTCGAGCGTCGAGAGTCTGGACGCGTCGAGGCGGCGGTCTCGTTGTCGAACGCTCGCCGCTGACGAAGAAGCTAAGGGGGCCACGCCGACAGTGTGTAGCCAATGGAGACGACCCACCGCGTCTTCGTCGGTGATTCACGAGACCTCGCTGCGATCGACGACGAATCGGCCGAACTCGTCGTCACGTCCCCGCCGTACCCCATGATCGAGATGTGGGACGACCTCTTTACCGAGCTCGATCCAGCCATCGGCGAGGCGCTCGAGGCCGGCGATGGCCGCGCGGCGTTCGACGCGATGCACGCCCAACTCGACCGCGTCTGGGACGAACTCGAGCGTGTGCTGGTCGACGGCGGCATCGCGTGTCTCAACGTCGGCGACGCGACCCGCTCGGTCGACGACAGCTTTCGGGTCTACGCCAACCACGCCCGCGTCCTCGAGGCGTTCGAGTCACGCGGCTTCGATCCGTTGCCCGACATCCTCTGGCGCAAGCCGGCAAACAGCGCGGCCAAGTTCATGGGCAGCGGCATGATCCCGCCGAACGCCTACGTCACGCTCGAACACGAGTACGTCCTGCTCTTTCGCAAGGGCGGTGAGAGTCGCTCGTTCGAGCCGGGGGCCGACCGACGCTACGAAGCGGCCTACTTCTGGGAGGAGCGAAACCGCTGGTTTTCGGACGTCTGGACCGAGGTGCGGGGGGAACTCCAGACTCTCGAGTTCGCCGACGACGACCTCCGTGATCGGTCGGCTGCCTACCCACTCGAGATTCCCTACCGACTGATCTGTATGTACTCGGCCTACGGCGACACCGTCCTCGACCCGTTCTGGGGTACTGGGACGACCACGCTCGCGGCGATGTGTGCCGGCCGAAACTCGCTGGGGTCGGAACTCGAGGCGGCGTTTCTCGAGCGGTTCGACGACCGACTGGCCGACGTGCCGTCGCTGTCACACTCGGTCAGTCGGGCGCGTCTGGAGCGCCACCGCGAGTTCGTCGCTCGCCGCCGCGAGGAGGGGAAGTCGTTCGAGTACGATGCAACCCACTACGAGACGCCGGTCGTGACCAAGATGGAACGGGACATCCAGCTCCGCGAGGTGACCTCGCTCGAGGCAGTCAACGACGGCCTTGGGGGCGATTCCGAGCGCCGGTACCGGGCCAGCCACGAGCCACTGACGCTCGAGTGACAGACCCGGTGACGACAGGGACGTGGCTCAGGGCTCGACGAGGATCTTGATCTCGTCGTGCTCGCCGCCCAGCAGAGTCTCGAAGCCGTCGACGATCTCCTCGAGATCGATCCGGCTGGTGATCAGCGGTTCGGGATCGAGCGTCCCGTCGGCGAACATGTCGATGACGGCACCGAACTCGACGTCGCTTTTGGGGCCGCCTTCGTACGCCAGCGTCCCGGAGACGGTGCGTTCGCCAAGGACGATGTCGTTCGGTTCGATCTCGATGGATTCCTCGAAGATGCTGACGATGGTCACCGAGCCGTCGTGTTTGGCGGAGCGAATCGCATCCCGGACCGTCTGGTCGATCCCGGCGACTTCGAACGTGGCATCCACGCCGCCGTCAGATCGGTCGATGATCGTGCCAGGTGCATCCGTGTCGATCGGATCGAGCGTCTCGTCCGCGCCGACCTCGGCAGCCAGTTCCCGTCGGGCGTCTTGGGGTTCGACGGCGTACACCGGGTTCGCGCCCGCGGCCTTCGCCGCCTGGATGACTGTCAGCCCGATCGGGCCGGTGCCGTAGACGGCGACCGAGTCGCCGGCGGAAAACCCGGCGTTCCGGACGGCGTGCAGGCCGACACTGAACGGTTCGACAAGCGCGGCGTACTCGGCCGGCACGTCGTCGGGCACTGGGATCGCCTGCTCGCTCGAGACGGTGATCTGTTCCGAGAAGCCACCACCGCCGCCGGAGAGGCCGGTGAACCCGCCGGATTTACAGAGGTGGTACGCGCCGTCCTCGCAGTATCGACACTCGCCACAGTAGAGGATCGGATTCACGGTGACGATGTCGCCGACGGTGATATCCTCGACGGCTTCGCCGACCTCGACGACTTCGCCGCCGAACTCGTGGCCCATCGAGATCGGGGCCGTCTCTCCAGTCACTGGATGCGGGTCGTCGCCCGGAATGAAGATCGGACCGGCCGCGTACTCGTGTAGATCCGAGCCACAGATCCCCGCCGCCGTGACGTCGATCAGTACGTCGTCACGCTCAACGGCTGGTTCGGCGATCTCATCGACCTGAATGTCTTCTCGGCCATGGAATACGGCAGAACGCATACTGCCAATTCTCCTCGAAGCCAAATAAAGCCATGTTCATAGCTGGCAAGGACCATGAAATCGGTCGCTGGCTGACCGAGCAATCTCCGATAGCAGTATCGCATTTACGTCGCCGCCACGAAACGGATGGTATGTCGCTCGACGAATACGACGCTGCACGTACCGACCTCGAGCCGGCCGACGGCGAGATCGAAACCGCGGAACTGGTCGTCACCGATGACGTGCTGGTCAAGGCGTTCGCGCTCGGGCCGGGCGCGGAACTCGAGGCCCACGACCACCCCGAGAGTACGAACGTGTTTCACGTCCTCGAGGGGACGGTGACGGTCGTACAGGACGACGAACACGAGGAGATCACCGCGCCCGGCGTCGTTCGTCACGACCGCGGTGTCGTCCACGGCGCACGAAACGACACCGACGAGACGGTCGTCTTCACGGCGAGTCTCTGCCCGCTGCCGTCGTAAGGACGGCTTTCAAACGCGGCCGCGATCGCAGCCGTTGGCGATGAGTATGCACATTCATGTACTGAACACGAGTTTTTTATCCGTGCCGTTCCCATCGAAGATATGAATCGCGGTCTCGGTGTCCCTGAAACGGCCCACCTTCGTCTCCTCGTCGTCGGTTCGTCATCGTGGCTGCAGACGGCGACGGCTGCACTCGAGGACGGAGCCGTGACGGTTCGCGGGCCGTTCGAATCGGAGGCCGACCTCGAGGCCGACACGCTTGCCGACGTGGACTGTCTGCTGACCGACGACCCCGACGCTCTCGCCGCGATCAGTGGGGCGTGTGCAGTCGTCTGTGCCGTCGAGTCAGTGGATGGCGAGACACTCGAGGAACTTCAGCGCGCGGGTGTGTCCGACGTCGTTCGGAAATCGACAGTCGACGCGCCGGCACTGCTCGAACACCGGCTGCGGCAGGCCACACAGCTCGTGACGACACGCGAGACGGTCGCCCAACAGGAGACGTGGTATCAGACGCTGCTCGAGCAGTCGTCGGATCTCCTGCTCGTCATCGATGCCGAGGGGACGATCACGTCCGTCGGACAGACCGTCGAACGCGCACTCGGTGTGGACTCGGAGACGGTGCTCGACACTCACCTCACGACACACGTCCACCCGGAGGACACGGCGGCCGTTCGAACTGCGATCGAAGACCTTCGCGAGCGGCCGACCGGGGAGACGACGACCGTGGAGTATCGGTTCCAGCACGCAACCGACGGCTGGTTCGTCCACGAAGCCGTCCTCACGAACTGGCTCGAGGAGGGTGGTGGGATCGTCATCTCGATCAAGGACGTGACGGATCGCCACCACGTCGAACGAGAACTCGACGAGTCGTTCGAACGGGTGACGGACGCGTTCTACGCGCTCGATTCGGAGCACCGCCTTACCTATCTCAACGAACGGGCCGCCGACCTCCTCGGTGTCGACCAGTCGGCGGTTCTCGGACGCAGCGTCCTCGAGGAGTTCCCCGCGCTTGAGGGGACGGTCTTCCACGAGGCAGCACTCGAGGCGATGGACACCCAAGAGCCAACGTCACTCGAGCAGTACTACGAGCCGGCTGATCGCTGGTACGCCGTCCGGCTCTACCCCTCCCCCTCGGGCATCTCGGTGTATTTCCGGAACGTGACGGACCGAGTCGAGCGCAACCGGGCACTCGAGGAACGAACGGAGCGACTCGAGACGCTCGTCGAGAACGTCCCGGTTGTACTCTTCGTCCTCGATGTCGACGGGACGATCACGCTTGCGGAAGGGCGCGCGCTCGATCACATCGATGGCTGTGGGCCTGACATCGTCGGCGAGTCGGTGTTCGACGTGTTCGACACGCATTCGACTGTGCTCGAGGATGCACAGACGGCGTTAGACGGGCAGGCCGTCCACTCGGTGACGACGCTCGAGGACCGCGTCTTCGAAGCGTGGTGGCAGCCGATTATCGCGGACGATTCCCTCGAGCGCGTGATCGGAACAGCCGTCGACATCACCGAGCGCACACAGTATCACGAGACGCTCAACGTCTTACACGAGGCTACGAGACATCTCCTGACTGTCGAATCGAAACAGGCCGCCTGTGAGTACATGGTCGACGTCGCCGCCGACGTTCTCGACCTCGAGAGCGTCGTCTACCGCTTCGACGAGCACCAGAACGAACTGCTGCCGGCAGCCTACGCCCCGGAACTCGAGTCGACGATCGGGACGCCACCGCGACTCGAACCCACCGACAGCAGCACTTGGCAGACGTTCGTCAGCGAGACGCCGTTGCGGTTGGACGACAGCAGGGACTCGGCGTCAGTGTCCGATTCGATGGCGGCCGCCCGCAGCGGGCTCTTCGTCCCGATCGGCGAACACGGTGTGCTCGTCGCCCTCGACCCCGAACCCGGCCAGTACGACGACGAGACGTTCGAACTCGCCCAGCTCTTTGCTGCGACGGCCGAAGCCGCCCTCGACCGGATCGGGCGCACCCATCGACTCCACCGTCGCGAACGCGAACTCAAGCAACAGAACGCCCACCTCGAGCGAATAAACGACGCAAACGAGGTCAGACAGGATATCGAACAGCTCCTGTTGATGGCCGACTCTCGAACCGAGATCGAACAGGGCATCTGTGACCGTCTCGCGGATCTCGAGGCCTGTTCGTTCGTCTGGATCGGCGAGCCCGACCCGGGTGGGAATCAGCTCCACGGACGCACACAAGCCGGCCTCGATCGTGGCTATCTCGATGCGGTTGCGGTCACGACCGTCGACGATTCCGCAGCCGAACCGACGGGGCGTGCGGCACGGACACGGGAGACGGTGTACATCGAGAACGTCGCCGGTGCGGTTCGTGATGGTGCCTGGCGCGTCGAGGCCCTCTCGCGAACCATCCAGTCGGTGTACACCGTCCCGCTGGTGTACGACGACTTCCTGTACGGTGTCGTCTCCCTCTACGGTGACGATCGAGACGCGTTCGACGCCCCGCTTCGATCGATGCTCGCGGATCTCGGCGAGCGGATCGGCTACGCGATCGACGCGGTCAAACGAAAACCCACACACCGTCCCGACGGTGTTGGGACAGTCGAACTCGAACTCGAACTGGACGACGACTCACCGCTGTGTCGACTCGCCGACCGACTGGCGACCCGTCTCGAGTACGAAGGGGAGACGGTGCGAGCGGACGGCGTCTCGACGGTGTTCGCCACGGTCGACACCGACGACGTTCCAGCCGATACCGCAACGCTCGAGGATCTCGAGGGGATTCAGACGGTTTCGGTGATCACCGAAACAGCGGCGGAAACGCTGTTGCAACTCCAGTGTCCCGAGCCGTTCTTTGGCTCCGCTGTCGACACACAGGGTGGAACGCTTCGCTCGTTCGTCGCCGACCGAACCGGCAGCCGAGCGATCGTCGACGTCCCGGAGACGATCGAAATCAGAGACGTTCTGGCAGGGCTTGGCCGTCGCGGGTTCCCAGCGTCGATGATCGCCCGCCGCGAGCAGTCGACGGACGAACTGTCGACGATCGACATCGCCGCACGCAACTCGCTGCTCGAACGCCTGACTGATCGCCAGTGGGAAGTCGTCCAGACGGCCTACCACGGCGGCTTCTTCGAGTGGCCGCGCCGGACCACCGGCGAAGCCCTCGCGGATTCGCTCGAGATTTCATCGCCCGCGTTTCACAAACACATCAGAGCCACCGAACAGAAGCTCTTTACGGCGCTGTTCGATGGGACGTCGAACCGTGGTTAACTGATTAACCATCCGAAGCAGCTTCGGTTATACAGTTAACAATCAAACTCTTTACTCACACTCGTCAAGCCACCACTGTCTTCCCATCGATTGGGGGTGCGCAGAATTAATGACTGAAATGACTTCACGGACGTCGTCTCTGTCGACAGATGATCGCTACACCGTACAGTATGACCGACTCGACACCGAACCACTGAGTGTCGCTGTCGCTGATGCCGTTGCCACGTTTTGCAACGAAGACCTCACGACACTCGAGCCGCTGCATTACACGATCAACACTGACGCACTCGAGCGACTGTTCGAACCCCGTGCAGAGGGGCTTCGATCCGGCGGGTCGGTCGTCTTCGAATACAACGACTGTCTGGTGACCGTCTACGCCGACGGCGAGATTCAGGTCGAAACAGCGTAACCGACCCCTCCCTACTTTGCTCGGTCTTGCGACCTCGCTCCTTGAGGCCGGGGGCTCCGCCTCGAAACAGCCTGAGACGGACTACAGTCGTCACGTACTGTCGACCACCAAGGCGGGCGGGGTCGGTGATCAGTGGGAAAGTGAGACAAGAGACCGACCGAGCCACACTGCGACGAGCCGGGATAGGGTGATAGAACACGTCTCATAGGCGCAGTGTACCGATTTCCTGCCGATCGCCGGCACGGGTCGGCGATCGGCGGTTGCTGGCGACAGCACTCCCTCTCAGGCATCGAGCCGTTCCGTCCCCTTTTCGCGTCGGCGATCGTTCCGATAGCATCGCCGCTTCGCTCCGCCATCGCTCACGCAAAACCACCGGATCGAAGTTTTCCCTACGGACGTGATTTCGTTGGAAAAGTGCCCGCCCGGGGAGGGCTCCGAACCGACGAGAGAGCAAGCTCGCGAAGACCACCGGGCTCTCCGCCTTCCGGGGCATTTTATGGCGTCGTCACTCATCGGCTCGTGACTCCTTCGAAAAAGTGCCCGGGGAGGGCTCCGAACCCTCGATCTCCGCATGTCCCAGGTCCGAGGCTCGGCAGAGTCCTCGTGGGGACACGGAGGCTTCCAAGGCGAAACCGCACCGAATCTCTGAACCCTATGAGTGCGGCGCTATGTCCAGCTAAGCCACCCGGGCTCGTTTCCTGATAGTGCCGACTATTTCTTTAAGCTTCTCATTCCGTCCGGGCGTGTAACGCCGACCCACGGATTTATCACACGGCCTTCCCAACTACCCGCGCATGAGCGTTCCCGGAATCGTCCACTCTACTCTTGATGGCGAGGAAATCGCGGCACGAGTCTCTCTCGGCGGTGACGACGAACTGTTTATCACCCCCTCGAGCACCCTCGTCTACAACTCCGAAGGCCTCCTGAGCGACGAATCAGTCGACGAGTACCCACATGACGCCGACCGATTGACACTCTCCGAGGGTCGACGCAAAACCGCATTCTCCCTCGAGTACCCACTCGAGGGGACCAAGAAGTTCACCGTTCCCGCGAGCAAGACCGACGCAGTCCTCCATCCGGTGCTCGCCGGCGTCTTGAACGGCAACGGGATCACCGAGCCGGGCGAGACGGTCGTCCAGACCTACCGCTTTAGCGAACTGACGCTGATCATCACGAGCGATCGGCTGGTCAAACACATCGGCGCGGCGGTCTGGGACGGCGACTACGAGGAGTACGAGTTCGCGGACGTGACTGGCCTCTCTTTCGAAGACGGCAGCGTCGCCACGCAGATCGTCCTCGCGGTCGACGGCCGGCCACAGCGGATCAAAGCACCCAACGAGGAAGCCAACGACCTTCGCGAACGGCTCAAGCGCGCGCTGTTCGAGTACCACGACGTCGGCTCGCTGGCAGCACTCAACGAACTGGTCGGCGATGACGCCGACTCCGATCAAGAGCGCAACCGCGCGTCGGTCGACTTCGGCGACGGTGTCGATCCACTCGATGCAAACCCGCCCGAACTGAACGACGACAGCGGTGATGCTGTCGATGAGACGACCGATCCGACATCCGTCGAATCGACCGACCCGCTCGCAGAGAGCTCGACGGCTGCCAGCACAGCCGAACAGCCGGCACACGCACACGACGCAAGTGACGGACGTGCGGAGTACGGCCAGCAAAACAGCTCACAGACACAGCCCACCGGTGAGTCTGCACAGGCAGAGACGACGGAGCCGAACACCGAAACCACGGCCACCACCTTCGAGATGCCGGCCGACGAATCGACCGACTCAGCGACCGAACACGTCGACGCACCGGCTTCGACCGAGCCGGACCGGGATCGAGACGCCCACGACTCCGTGCTCGAGTCGGGCTCGTTGCTCGGTGGCGAGATCGACGACACGGCAACGGATACCGACGACACCACCGCGGCTGCGGAACAGGTCGCCAACAGCGACCTCCTCGAGCGCCTCGAGTCGCTCGAGTCGACCGTCGAACAGCAGACGGAGACGATCGAGCGCCAACAACAGACGATCGAACAGCTGATCGCAGAGCTCAGAGCGCGCCGATAACGGTCTTCTGTCGGCAGAACACGGCCTTGTAGCCTCGTCTGTCAGTCCTCACGCCCCGTCACCTTCCGGATACAGGAAGACCCATAGGGGCCTAACTCGCCCGCATCGAGTTTGATGAAATAGCCCGTCGACAGCCCCATACCACAGCGCTGGCACGAGAACTCCCCGTCCTTGGTGATGACGTCCTGCTCGAAGCGTACGTACTGGCGGCTCTTCGGGCGGATGATTCCGTCCTCACGCTCGATGATTCCCCTGAGTTCGGCCTCGTCGAGGATCGTTCGCGTCACCGTCGGATCGGTCGTCACCGTCTCGATTCGGTCGATGACCTCAGGAAGTGGAAGTGACTCGTGCTCGAGTCGCTCGAGCAGCGCCAGTCCGAGTGCGACCCGGTCGTCAGTGGCGTCAACGGGCTCGGTTCCGGGCTCGTCGCGGTCCATCGGTGTGTGGTGTCGGCCCGGCACGAATAAACGTTGTGTCGCTGCCCGAAAAGACACAACGGTTTCATCACTCGAGAGAGTATTGAGATCAGTACCGATGTTACCGAAACGGAGTCGGCTGCTCGTCGGTGCAGTCGTACTCGGTGCGATCGCCGTTGCGGGCGTGCTCGTCTCCCCGACCGCGATGTTCGGGGTCGTCGAGTCGGTCGCAGCCGATCCCTATCTGTTCGGCCTCGTCGTGGTCGGTCTCTATCTCCTGCGGCCGCTGTTTGTCCTGCCGACGACGCCGCTTGCGGTTGTCGTTGGCTACGGCTACGGCGTCACCCTCGGGATTCCGATCGCGCTGATCGGTGTTGTTGCGACCGTTGTTCCCGTGTTCATCGCTGTCCGCTGGATCGGTGCCGGCGAGACGGACACAACGCCAGCGCTGCGTGATGGCTGGTTTGGCGTCCTCTTCGAACGAACCGAAACGACCGTCTCACGATACTACGAAACTGCGGGCCCGATCCGCGGCGTCGTGGTCTCACGACTGGCTCCGATCCCATCAGACATCTCGACGTGTGCGGCAGCGGTTAGCGATGTCCGGCTTCGCGAACTCGTGGTTGGGACGGCACTCGGCGAACTTCCCTGGACGGTTGCGGCGGTCGTCGTCGGTGCGTCGGCGGCAACGGTGACGACGGACGGGCTCGGTGAACTCGGCATCCCACTCACAGTCGCCTGTCTCCTCGCTGCGGTGGCGTTGCTTGCAGGCCCCGTCTATCGCACTGTCCGGTCACAGCCACCACGACAGCCCGTCGATCGGCAGACCGACGGCTAACGGAACGGATCGCTGCAGTCGATGATGACGCCGTGTTGTGGACAGACGTACTTGCAGTGGCGCTTGTACATCGCCGTCTCACAGAACGGACACGGCGGCCCGCCCGCGTGGTGGGTTTCGGTGTCAGTCACGGTCTATCAGCGCTCGAGCGCACGTTCCCGGCGGCGGACTGCGCGTCGGAGATATCGGTCGATTACACGCCATCTGGTGGGGTGTACTGATGGCTGCCACCGGCATGAACACACCGGAGTCGACTGATACAACCGGGTCCGCCTCACGAGCGCAGCTGCCGTAGTCGAAAACGTTCACACAGTATTTTCTCGGATAAATGAACATGCATAGCGTTAATAACCAGTTCGTGGTTCATGTGTGTGGTGTTACCAGAGACCATGATTCACTCGAAGGTGGACGACCGGTCGGTCGAGCGGGTCGTCTCGGGAAGCGGTGGCTGCTTCTGGCAGACGGACTCGACTGTCATGCAGCAACGAGGCGGAAGCCCGAGACAATCGGGACCAGTGTCGAGCGAACGGGGGCGGCGCGATGGCTGATTCGGATGATCTCGGTGCCGTGGGTCGCTTCCGTGAGGAACTCGACCCGATCGTCTTCCTGTTCGGAGCCGGCCTCTCGGTCGGAATCATTGCACTCTACTTCATCAGCCCGACGACCGTCGAAAACGCGATCGGGGTGGCAAACGAGTCGATGCTCCAGTATCTGAACTGGGCGCTGCTGTTGATCGTCTTCTTGATCGTCTTGTTCTTGCTGTTCCTGATTATCGGGCCGTGGGGGAAGATCAGGTTGGGCGACGAGAAGCCGGAGTACAGCTTCCTCTCGTTTTTCGCAATGTTGTACTCGGCTGGCTTCGCCGCCGGGGTCGTCTTCTGGGGGCCGACTGAGGCGCTGTTTTATTATGACAACCCTTCGCCGCTGTTCGACGTTTCCGGTGGCTCGGCGGAGGCGATGACGGTCGCCGTCCAGCAGACGCTGTTCCACTGGGCGCTCCCGCAGTTGGCCGTCTTCACGATCATGGGGATCGCGATCGGCTACTTCGCGTACAACTACGACTCCGTCCCACTGCGGGTTTCCTCGGCGCTGACCCCACTGCTCGGGAAGGATAACCTCGATGGGAACGCCGCGAAGTTCATCGATATCATCGCTGTCTTCGCGACGATCGGCGGCGTCGCGACCTCGCTTGGCTTTATCGGCAGCCAGTTCGTCACCGGACTGGACTACCAGTGGGGGATCGATCTGGGGAACACCGGGATCTTGCTCGTGGTGACGACGATGACGCTTTTGTTTACGATCTCGATGGTGCTCGGCGTCGACCGCGGCATTCGCCGGCTCTCGAACTTCAATATGATTCTCTTCGTCGTCCTCATGGTGGCGACGTTCATCGTCGGCCCGACGGTGTTTCTCGTCTTGCTCGGAACACAGGCCTTCGGCGGCATGGTGACGAACTTCGTCTCGATGAGTCTGTTCACCGGCGCGGGTGTCGAGGGCGGCACCCAGTGGGCAAACGACTGGACCGTCTTCTACTGGGCGTGGGCACTCTCGTGGTCCCCGTTTGCCGGTCTGTTCATCGCCCGGATCTCCAAAGGACGCACCGTCCGCGAGGTCGCGTTTACGGGCATCGCTGCGACCTCTGGGGCGACGATTCCGTGGTTTACCTTCGTCGGCGGCTCTGCCGTCTGGGCCCAGCACAACGGCGTCACGGATATCCTCGGCCCCGTCGGCGAACACGGCGCGCCGGTCGCTGGCTTCGCCCTCTTCGAGGCGTTCCCGCTTGGCTCCGTGTTCATGATCGCCTTTATGATCCTCGTCACCACGTTCTTCATTACGTCAGCGGACTCCTCGACGCTCGCCGTCTCGATGATGACCACCGGCGGCAAGGCCAGTCCCTCGAGTATCAACCGGGTCTTCTGGGGGGTCGTCCTCGGCATGACTGCCGCGATCCTGATGATCCTCGGCGGTGTCGACGCCCTGCAGTCGGCCGCGATCATCACGGGCGGCCCGTTCGCATTCGTTTGTCTGTTCGCATTGCTCGGGCTCGCCCGCGAGTTCAGCGCGAAGTTCGGACGCGTGCTCTTACAGGATGACGCCTGGATCGTCGGCTCGCGGCCGGAACAGCCCTCGAGCGGCGATTCGGACGCGGTTCCCGGAGACGACGACTGACGGCGATCGAGTCGTCTCCGGACGACCAGCGTGGACGCACCGCTGGTCAGTGCTGTCCGATGCAGAGCGATCGAAAAAACGACGTCGCGGTTTCGGTCGGTCGGTTCAGTCGCTTCTCAGCACTCGCTCCAGCCACAGGACTCGCAGGTCTTGCAGCCTTCGGAGTAGTACAGCGACAGCGAGCCACAGTCAGGACACTCCGGCGACTCGCCGGCGTCGATCAGGTCCTGAATGGCGTCGTCGTCGTCGTTGCTCGCCGCAGCGGCTCCGCCGTCGGTCTGTGGGCCGTCAACCTCGGCGTCCGCGCCCGCATCAGCCGCATCCTCGAGCGTCTGCTGGGTCGGGTACGGCTTGTCGATCTCGCTCTCGAGGTAGCGACGCATCGCGGTGCCGATGGCGTCCGGGATGGACTGGATCTGCTCGCCTTTGTCCCAGGCGACTTTCGGACTGCGCGTGCCACAGAGTTCGTCGACGATCTCCTCGGGGTCGACACCCGAGCGCAGCGAGGTCGAGATGACCTTCGCCAGCGCCTCGGTAAAGGAGTTCGTGAAGCCACCGGAGTGGCCGATGTTCGCGAACAGCTCGAACGGCTGGCCGGTCTCGGGGTCCTCGTTGATCGTCACGTAGACCTTGCCGTAGCCGGTGTCGATACGCTGGCTGACGCCCTGGAGCGCATCTGGCCGCTCGCGCTTCTCGGTGAAGTCGACCTCGACCGGCTGGCGTGCCTCGTCGACCAGCGAGTCGACGTCTTCCTCGAGAACCTCGCGGACGTCCTCGCTCTCGAGGAACGCCTCGAGACCACCGAAGATCTCGTCGATCTGTTCGATGAGCGCCTGTGCAGCTTCCGTCTCGTCGGCGAAGTCGGCGTTGTCGGCTCGCGTCGTCAGCACCTGCTTGGAGCGGGTACCGTCGCGGTAGTAGGTGACGCCTTTCCCGCCGTTCTCGTAGACCCACTCGAAGACCTCTTTGGCGTCCTCGAGCGAGGAGTCGTTCGGTGCGTTGACCGTCTTCGAGATGGCGGAGTCGACGCCTTTCTGTGCGGCACACTGGACGGCCGCGTGCTGTTTCGCCGAGAGGTCCGAGGTGATGACGAACAGTTCGCCGATGGCGTCTGGCACCGTCGACAGCCCTTCGACGCCGTCGAACTGGTTTGTGGCCATCTGCTCTTGGGCCTCTGCTTTGACGGCTTCGACGTCGATGTCGTTGGCCTCTAAGGTGCGCAGGAAGTAGTCGTCGAACTCGACGAGCATCTCGTCGCCCTGCACGTCGTCGGTGACGTTCTTGTAGTAGGCGACGTTGTAAATCGGCTCACAGCCACCCGTCGTGTTGCCGACCATCGAGGTCGTTCCGGTCGGGGCGATGGTCGTCACGTTGTGGTTGCGGATCGGGAAGCCATCGGCCCAGTCGTCGGCGTCCTCGCCGGTCTGTTTCTCGAACCATTCGCGGTACTCGGTCGGCTCGGCGTACTTCGAGTCGTCCCAGTCGTTAAAGGAGCCACGCTCGGTTGCGAGGTCGTGACTCGTCGCCTTCGCGCCGTGGTTGATGTGGGTCAGCAGCTGGCTGGCGACCTCGTTGCCCTCCTCGCTGCCGTACTTGATGCCGAGCTGGATGTAGAGCTGGGCAAGCCCCATGATGCCGAGGCCGATCTTGCGCATGTCTCGGACCTTCTGCTCGATCTCTTCGACCGGGAAGTCGGACATCGTGACGACGTTCTCGAGGAAGCGCGTTCCGTACTCGATGCGCTCGTCGAACTCCTCGAAGTCGATCGCCTCCTCTAAGAAGGCCGCGACGGCCGCCTCGTGGGAGTCGTACTCCTCTCCGTGTTCCTCGCTCCAGACACGCCAGTCGGGTGCGTTCTGGTCAGCGACTGTCGAGAGGTTGATGTGGCCGAGGTTACAGGCCTCGTACTCCTCGAGTGGCTGTTCGCCACAGGGGTTTGTCGCGAGGATGCGGTGGTCTTCCTGCTCTTCGATGTCGAAGGAGTGCTCCTTGTTCACTCGCTCGAGGTAGATGACGCCCGGTTCGCCGTTTTCGTGAGCGCCTTCGACGATGCGATCGAAGATGAGTTCGGCGGGGATCGACAGCGGTTCGCCGACCTCGACGTGCTCGCCGAGGTCGTAGCGGCTGTACATCTCCTTGGTCTCCTCGGTGGCGATATGAGGTTCCTCGGTTCGCGGATTGGTGAACGTGAACTCCTCGCCGTTTTTGACGGCGTCCATGAAGCCGTCGGTGATGCCGACGGAGATGTTGAAATTAGAGAGATGGCCTTCGACGGCGTTGCGCAGATGTTTCGGAACGCGTCCTTCCTCGTCGATCAGCTCGCGAGCTTCCTCGAGGGCTTCGGAGAAGGTCGTGTAGGTGTAGTCGTCGGGGTCGTTCAGTCGCAGCGTGTGGGCCAGCGAGACGTCCTTGTTCTTGGCGTGGATGAACTCGATGACGTCCGGGTGGGAGACCCGCATGATCCCCATCTGCGCACCGCGTCGGGTGCCACCCTGTGCGATCGTCTCACAGAGCTGGTCGTACGTTCGCATGAACGTGATCGGGCCGGAGGCGATACCGCCCGTCGAGCCGACCGAGTCGCCGAAGGGGCGCAGCTGCCAGAAGCCGTAGCCGACGCCGCCGCCGGACTGGAAGACCTCCGCGGCCTTCTTTGCCGTCTCGTGGATGTCCGAGAGGTCGTCGTCGGGGCTCATGACGAAACACGCGGAAAGCTGCTGGAGTTCGTCGCCGGCGTTCATCAGGGTCGGCGAGTTCGGCATAAAGGAAAGGTGCTCCATCCCCTCGATGAACGTCTCGGCGACGTCCTCGACGTGCTCGCGGACCTCCTCGGGGAGTTCCGGAACGACCGTCTCGTAGGCAAACTTGTTGACGTTGTGCTCTGTCAGTTCGGTTTCGACGTCGTCATCGACGGACGTCCCCTCACCGAAGACCTCCTCGGCGAGTTCGTCCCGGCGTGGGTGGTCGGGCTTGAGCTGGTCGGGCGTGACGGATACCTCGAGGTCGAGCTTGTCGGCCTCGTAGACGGCCTCGGCGAGGGCGACGTTCTTGCCGACGCGGTCGAAGAGGTCCTCTTGCTCCTCGATGAGTTCGCCGTTGGCGTCCTTGCGTAGATAGCGCGCGGGCAGGATGTTCTGATACGCGTTGGCGGTCATCCGCTCCTCGAGCGTGTCGCCGTCGGTGCGTTTGATCGGGAGGGTCAACTCAGCCGCGGAGAGCTCCGAGTCGCTCACGCGCGGGTCACCTCGTGGGTATCCCGTCTCCGGGTGTCGATTCTGGTGTAGGGGGAAGTCCTGAATTCCATCATTCGTAACGAAGGTTCGATAGTCAGCCATGCATCTTAAAACTGGGTATTTCCTCCTACTTTGCTTGTACTAGGACAATACCAGTTTCATAGATGTCTCTGTACTGTTTGGGTTTCCGTTCGATCACGATCGCCGAAATGACCGTAATCGGTGCTGTGAGCAACTACAACGCGAACGGCCTTAACGATTTTCAGACCGAACTGAAAGTGACCGAAACGACCATGAACTGCCCCTCTGTCGGTCGATTTTCAGTTCCACGACCTTGGAATTCCACCTGCATAGACTGTTTATATTTCCTGACGGTCACGACTAGTACTCTCTCATCACATCCAGAAAGATTACGTCCCTGTAGTACGGGGTGTTCCGTATGTTCGAACCATTGACCTCCTCGACCATCCTGCTCATTCTGGCGGGACTGGCTGCCTTTGCGGTCGCCATTGTTGCGATCCGCATTGCGATTAAATTGGCCGTTCGTCTCGGTCTCGTCGCTGCCGTTGTTCTCGCCGCACTGTGGGCAACCGGGACTCTCGAGTTGCTCCCCGGGGTCTGAAACGGACGAACGCTACGCAGTTGCGTGTGCAGCCACCGACTCGAGGAAGTTTTCGATGACGTCGTGCCCAACAGCCGTCAGGACGCTCTCCGGATGGAACTGCACACATTCGAGTGGGTACTCGCGGTGGCGCACCCCCATGACGAGCGTCTCCGAGCCGTGTTCGGCCGTTGCCGACACCGCGAAACAGTCGGGCACTTCGGTGGCGACCAGCGAGTGATAGCGGCCGGCCCGAAAGCCCTGCTCGAGTCCCTCGAAGACGCCCTCGCCGTCGTGGTCGACCGCCGAGGCCTTCCCGTGGATCGGGTCGGGTGCCCGGCCGACGGTGCCACCGTAGGCGTAGACGGCGGCCTCGAGGCCGAGACAGACGCCGAGCGTCGGAACCTCGGTGAGTTCGTCGAGTACGTCCATCGTGACGCCGACGTCGCGGTCGTTTTTCGGATGGCCCGGCCCCGGACTGATGATGATCGCATCCGGGTCGACGGCACGGACGTCCTCGAGCGCGGCGGTGTTTTTCAGAATCTCGGTCTCGGTGCCCGGCAGTTGGCTGACGTACTCGACGAGATTGTACGTAAACGAGTCGTAGTTGTCGATGAACAGTACTGTCAGCGCCTCCGCATCCGTGTCGGTAGCCGACTGCTCGCTCGTCGCGTTCATCGGCTCACCTCCGGTGTCGTCTCGAGGGTGTCGGTCGCCCCGTCTTCGCCGTCGTCGGTCGACAGCTCGATTTTCTCGAGGGCTGCGAGCACGCCACCCATCTTCTTCTCGGTTTCCTCGTATTCGGCTTCGGGGTCGCTGTCGGCGACCAGTCCGGCTCCGGCCTGAACGGTAATCCGGTCTCGGTCACCTTCCTCGACGGTTGCGGTTCTGATCACGATCGCGAAATCCGCGTCGCCCGTCCAGGAGTAGTAGCCGACGCCACCGCCGTAGAGCCCGCGTGGCTTGGCCTCGAGGTTGTCGATGATCTCCATCGCGCGGATCTTCGGCGCGCCCGAGAGCGTTCCGGCGGGAAACGACGCGCGGGTCGCATCAAAGGCATCGGCGTCTGCTGCCAGCGCTCCGGTCACGGTCGATTCGATATGCTGGACGTGGCTGTACTTGAGGACGTTCATGAACTCGTCGACGCGGACCGAGCCAGCCTCGGAGACCCGACGCACGTCGTTTCGCGCTAGATCGACCAGCATCGTGTGCTCGGCGCGTTCTTTCTCGTCGGCCAGCATCTCGCCGGCCAGCCGGCGATCTTCGACGGGACTCGAGCCCCGGTCACAGGTCCCGGCGATAGGGTTGGACATGACTTCGCGCCCGCGCACGGAGACCAGTGTCTCGGGACTCGCGCCGACGACGGTCAGATCGCCGTGGTCGAGCAGATACATGTACGGCGACGGGTTGACGTCGCGCATCGCCTCGTAGAACCCAAGCGGGTCGACGTCGCCGTAGAGCTCTCGTGTTCGGGAGATGACGCCCTGATAGATGTCGCCGTCGAGGACGTGTTCTTTCGCCCGACGGACGCTCTCCTCGTACTCGGCTTTGGGGACGGCGACCTCTTTGTCGCGGACGAATCCGCCCGTGTCCGGTGGGTCGGCCGTCTGCAACGTCTCTGCGACCGCGCGTGCTTCGGCTCGAATCTCGTCGTAGACCGCGTCGGGGTCGTCATCGGCCTCGAGGACCGGCGTACAGACCAGCGAGACGGTCCCCTCGTGTTCGTCGAACGCGAGCGTCTTCGTCGTCAGCACGAACTGGGCGTCCGGGAACCGCGAGTCGGGTCGCTTGAGGCCGACTTCCTCGAGCCAGAGGTCGTAAACGGCGTCGTAGGCGAGAAAGCCGACCAGCCCGCCGGTCAGATGCTGACGTTCGTGGTCGGGTGCGTTCGGGAAGTCGACATCGGGCATCGCCGCCCGGAGTGCGTCGACGGTGTCGCCGTCGGCGTCTGTCTCGACGAGGTCCAGCGGCGCATCGTCGCTCAGCGCCTCGACGGTCGTCCCCTCGGGTTCGACCGTGACGACGGCGTCCGGATCGTAGCCGACGTAGGAGTAGCGCGCGTGGCGGTCCGCTCGCGTCGAACTCGGGCGGAACGCCCCGTCCGGGTCGCTCGAGGCGGTCTTCTCCGCGCTCTCGAGTAAGAAGGCGTACGACGATCGCTCCCGGTCGCTCGAGGGCGAGCGGCCGGTGAGGGCGGCGTAGGCTGCAAGCGGCGTCGTCTCGACGTCGAGGGTAGCGACGGTTCGGACGACTGCCGGCCGATTCTCGCGGGTGCCCGCATACTCGCAGAAGGTCTCGCGGTCGATATCTAGCGTCGGCGTCGGGTTCGATGGGGGGGCTGCGTCAGTCATGGGTGATGGGGCGTGTCCGGCTCTACTGCTCGATGGGCGGTCGTTGCTCGGTCGACGAACGAGTGTACTGCGGTCGGGTCCTTGCTACCGTCGTCGGCTTCGACCCCACTCGCGGCGTCGACGGCGAACGGCTCGACCGTCCGGACCGCGTCCGCAACGTTGTCGGGGGTGAGTCCACCGGCGAGAATCAACGGCGACTCGAGGTCGGCGGCGGCCTGTCGAGTTCGCTCCCAGTCGTGGGTTTCACCGGTGCCGCCACCGCCGTCCTCGCCCGGTGTATCGACGAGGAGGGCGTCGACGACGCCGTCGTAGGCGGCCGCGTTCGTCGCGTCGTCGGCACCGACCGCGTAGAGGAACTGCGCGTCGATGGTCGACCGCAAGCGGTCGAGGGCGTCCGGCTCGAGGCCGCCGTGGATCTGGAGGACATCCGGTCCGACCGCATCGACCAGCTCGCGTGCGTGGTCAGGGTCGGACGGCATCGTCACGAGCACCGTCGTCACGAACGGCGGCGTGGCCGCGACGAGGGCTCGAGCCTGATCGACTGCGACCTCTCGTGGCGTGTCGACAGTGACGTCACAGATGATCCCGACCGCGTCGACACCGGCGTCGACGACCGTCTCGAGGTCGGCTTCGGTCGTCAGTCCACAGACCTTGACGCGCGTCATCGCTGTACCTGTTCAGCAGCCCCCTCACAGAGGCGTTCGAACTTCGCCGCCGCGTCACCGGACTCGATCGCCTCGCGTGCGATATCGGCACCGTCCTCGAGCGAGTCGGCCTCGCCCGCGACGTAGGTCGCTGCACCCGCGTTCGCGAGGATGACGTCGCGCTTTGCGCCCGTCACGTCGCCCTCGACGATACCGCGCATGTCGTCGGCGTTCGCCTCGGGCGAGCCACCTGCGATATCCGCGATGTCGTGTGCTTCGAGGCCGAGATCGGACGGCTCGAGCGAGTACTGCTCGAGGTCGGAGCCGGTTACTTCCGCGACGGTGGTCTCGCCGTGGATGGCGATCTCGTCGGTGCCCGCACCGTGGACGACCAGCGCGCGGTCGACGTCCATCCGGGCGAGCGCTGCCGCCAGCGTTGGGACGAGGTCGGGGTCGTAGACGCCGATGACCTGTGCGTCTGCGCCCGCGGGGTTCGTCAGCGGCCCGAGGATGTTAAAGACCGTCCGCATGCCGAGTTCCTTGCGCGGACCGATGACGGCTTTCATCGCGGGGTGGAACACCGGTGCGAGCATGAAGCCGATGCCGTCGCGTTCGATCGCGGTCTCGACGGCCGGTGGCTCGGCCTCGATATCAACGCCAGCGACCTCGAGGACGTCGGCGCTGCCCGACGACGAGGAGACGGAGTAGTTGCCGTGTTTTGCGATCGGGACACCAGCCCCGGCGGCGACGATCGCACTCGTCGTCGAGACGTTGATCGTGTTGTAGTCGTCCCCACCCGTTCCACAGGTGTCGACCAGCGGCTCTCGGTCAGGCGAGATCGTTCGGGCCGCCTCGCGCATCCCTTCCGCGAAGCCGGCGATCTCCGCTTCCGTTTCGCCTTTCGCACGCAGTGCCGCAAGCAGTGCGCCGATCTGTGCCTCCGTTGCGCCCTCGAACACCGCCGTCGAGGCCGCTCGAGCCTCCGTTTGTGTCAGGTTCTGACCGTCAGTCACCCGTTCGACGTATTCCTGCATAGTGAACACCAATGTACGTAGTTGTCTTGTAATGTCCAAATCAGTACATCGACTTAAACGTGTCGCCGGAATGCGTGGGGCTCCCTCCCGTACGGCTTCCGATTCGAAACCTTCAATTACCGTGGCGGGCAACGATTGAATGCAGACGAGGTGGCGACGGACGCCACGGAAGCGAAACCAGGCGGGTTGGTGGTCTAGTCTGGTTATGACACCTCCTTGACATGGAGGAGGCCGGCAGTTCAAATCTGCCCCAACCCACTAATTTTGCTGCGAGCAAATCCGCGAGCAGCAGATTCGTTACGTTGGGCAGTTTGAACCAGACAAGTCGCAGCCCGGGAAGCGAACGAAGTGAGCGACCCGGAACGTCTTGGCGAGGTTCAAATCTGCCCCAACCCATTTCTGACGGAACAACAACCGACGAGCGCAGCGAGTCGTTCGGTCCGTCAACCTGTTCTTCGGTTCGACTCAGACGTATCATACAGCCACACCATCGGTCGCAACCGAACGGTAGAAACGTGCGAGTCGACTCGAGGCCAGTATGGAGGTCGTCGGCCGGCTGGCAGGGTTGCTCGTCGTCTTGCTGCTTGGAACGGGGCTGCGAGCATCGGGTATCCTCGACACTGGCCGGACGGCACGACTGAACACGGTCGCTTACTTCGTCGCGCTGCCGGCGCTGATCTTCGTCTCAACGTACGACCAGGCGATCGGCCAGCTCCTTTCGCCGGCGCTGTTCGTGGGACTGTTGTTCGTCCTGTTCACGACGGCGGGGGTGGCATGGCTCGTCCACCGAAATCGGGACTCGAGGGGGCGTCAGAGCGTGGCCGTCATCCAGTCGTATCACTCGAACATCGGCTATCTCGGCGTCCCGCTCATCGCCGCAACGTTCGACCCGGCGGTGACGGCGATCGCGAGCGTGATCCTCGGCGTCGTGACGCTCGTCCAGTTGCCGCTGTCGGTGCTGATCCTGTCGACGCTCAACGGTGCCGACGCGGCGCTTGGACCGAAGCTTCGGGGGCTGGCGAAAAATCCCGTGTTGCTCTCGTTGCTCGTCGGCCTCACGGTCGGCTCGGTCGGGCTCGCGGTTCCCGGCCCTGTTGCGACTGGCCTCGACGCCGTCGGCTCGCTGGCGCTGCCGCTGGCACTGCTCTGTGTCGGGGCGTCACTCGAGGTCGACCTGCCGACAATCGATTACGGCGCGACTGGGGCCGTCGTCGCATTGAAAATCGTCTGTATGCCCGCGCTCGCGTGGGTCGTCTTCTCGGCGCTGGCTGTCGATACGGCGACGTTTACCGCCGCGGTCGTGATGTTCGCGACGCCGACCGCGGTCTCGACGTTCGTCTTCGCGGCCGAACTCGGTGGTGACACGGAGTTCGCGTCGCTGAACGTCTTCGTGACGACGCTGCTCTCGATGGGGTCGTTACTGGTCCTCATCTCGCTGGTTGGCTGATACTGTCGGACAGCCCGATTCGAAGATCAGTTCAACCGCCGAAAAACCGTTTAATTCTGCTGAACAGGCCGGTTCCCTCGCTGTCGTTCCCCTCGTCGATCTCGTCGCTCGAGTCGCCGTCACGGTCGATCGAGCCGGCGAGTGGACCGGCATCGTCGCCGAGACCGGTCCCTGAAGACTCGCTCGCGCTGTTCGGGGCCGATGACTGTGCCTGTGTCGCCTCGAGGTCGTCCATCGAGAGCTCGATCTCGTCGACGTCGGGCGTTGACTCCCGCCCCGATCCCGCCTCGGCGGCGCGGACGTCCGCACCGGTGACGGTGCCGTCTTCGATGCGGGCCGCGAGCTCCTCGAGCGAGGCGTCGTCGTCCAGCTCGGTGTCGTCGGGGATCGCCGTCGCCGCCGCATCGATCGCTGTCGCAGCGTCGGTTCCCGTCTCGACTCCGCTGTCGGCAGCTGGTTCGGTTGGTGTTGGTGCCGTATCCGTCACGTCGGCGGCCGTCGGGTCGGCGCTGGCCTCGTGGTCTGTCACACTGTCCGGCTGATCGCTGTCCACGTCGGCTGCATCGTCGCCGACCGAATCGGCCGCAGGAACGTCGGTTTCGTCGAACTCGGTCGTCACGGAGTCGTCCGTGTCAGTCGCCGTGCCGTCGAGTCCGTCGCTCGAGTCGTCGGCCGTCGCTTTCGTCTCGTCGAGCGAGGCGAGAATGTCGTCGACGCTTTGCTCGGAGACGACGCGTTGGGGGCCGCCGCCGGGCTCGAGACTGTCACTCGAGTCGCTGTCAGCGTCGGTCGACCCGCTCGAGTCGGCTCCAGACTCGTTCGCGGAGGGCTGCTCGTCGCTCATTGTGCACGTCTGTCCCTGCGGAGACCATAACTGTTGCCCAGTGGGACCGTCACGGCGAGTGACTGCATCCGGATCGACGATGGCCTCGGAGCACGCTCGAGCGGGCTCGACTCAGGCCGGCTGCTCGGCCAGTTCCGGCCTCGAGAGGACGACGTTGAGCACCGCGCCGAAGAGGATCAACATGCCGGCGAAATACAGCCAGGTGACGAAAAGCAAGACGACACCGACTGCGCCGTAGGCCTGATACTGACCGGCGTTGGCGGCGTACAGCTGAAAGCCGACCTGTAGAATCGTCCAGCCCACGGCAGCGAAGACGGCACCGGGGAGGATGTCGGTGAGCGTCACCGGAATCGGTGGGAGGACGTAGTAGATCGGTACGAAGACGAGCACGAGACCGAGAAGCAGCGTGACCCAACTCAACAGGCCGGCAAACGGCACGAGGTCGGCAGCAAGCCCGAGGATAGTCCCGATTACGATCATCAACACCATCGCGCCTGCGCCCGCGACGATTACGGTAAGGCCGTCTTTGATCTGATCGACGAGTGTGTCCTCGACGACCTCGTCGTAGACCTTATCGAACGCGAGGCTGAGACCGCGAAAGACCTTGAGCGCACCCCAGGCGGCGACGGCCAGCGCGACGACGGTCGCCTCCGCGCGCCCGGATTCGGTCGTCAACGCGTCCCTGACGAGGTCTTCGCCCGCTTCGGGGAGGAAATCGCCGGCGACGAGGATCAGTCGTTCGGCCGCGTCTTCACCGCCGAACAACGAGCCGACGACGAGTGCGAGCAACACCATCGGGATCAACGAGACGAACGCGTAGTAGGCAAATCCCGCTGCGAGAAAGGAGATATCGCGATCGTTTGCCGTGCGATAAACCGAGATGATCGTCTCAGACACGTCCATACCGAGACGAGCACGGCCAGCACCAAAGGTCTGTCAGTTGACCGCAGTTTCTGCTCTGAGTGCCGTTTTCGGTCGCGGTCGAACGCGGCCGGTGTCGGCTCACCACTCGACACAGAAGTTGTGCGACGCATAGACCGCCCCATCGTCGGCGATGTAGACGCCGACACCGCCACGATCCCAGTCAGGGACGGTCCCTTCCTCGAGGATCGCCTGACGGTGGGGCGTGGAGTTCATCCACTGATCGACGAGTCCCGTTGCAAGCGCCTCCGCGCTCTGATAGTGAGCCGTGTCGCTGGTTCCGGGGCCTTCGACGGGACGGTCGACCCACGTCTGTGCGATGTTCTCGCCGTAGCCGCGACAGTAGTCGTCGACGGCGGTGAAGCGATCCATCGGCTCCTCGCCGTCGGGGTTGACGTGATCGAAGTACTCCCGGTCGGCCATATCGTGGCTGTGTGCGCGTGAGACGGACGCAACCGTCCCGTCCCACTCGAGTGGCTCGAGGCCGTGCTCGGCCCGGCGGTCGTTGACTTCGGCGTGGACGAAGTCCTCGACGGTCGCCGAGTCGACCCGCTCGACGTCGGTCTCATAGACCGACTCGTTGGGATCAGCCGGGTCGGTAACGGCGGGGTTTCGCTCGCCTGCCGGCGGCGGGTTCGAACTCGGTGGCGGCAGCGAGTCGGTGTCAATCGAATCGGGGACCGCGAACTCGGTGTCGTCGACGCCGAGGTCCTCGAGAACGGTCGGTGCCAGCACGGCGGTTCCGAGGGCGAGTGCGCCGATGACGGCGACAGCGACGAAAAACCGAAGGAGTGTTCGGATGACGGCCCGATCCGAGCGGTCACCGTCGGACGAGGCAGCTGCGGGACGTCGATCCATTATCCTTCGGAACGTGGTGCCCAAATAAGACAGTCGTGGTCAGTTGCAGCCACTGACACGCGCTCCTGATAGCGATTATGACTGTTCATCGCCGAAGATCGTCTCGTGAAAGCCGATGACGAGTCCCGGCACGACGGCCATAAAGAGGTGTTCCTCGAGTGGAATCCCGGCGATGTCGATCCCGGTTCGCAGGTTGATGTCGAAGACGCCGACCGCAAGCGTGTAGCGATCCCAGACGTAGGCGATGGGATACAGTGCGAGGATCGTGATGGCGGCTTTTCGGAGCGCGTCTGCACGCCGGAGCAACAGGACGGCGACGGTACCCCAGAACAGCTCCGTCGCGAGATAGGTGTACCGACCGAGGACACTGATGTCGAGGGCCATACCGTGTGTACGATGGCCAAGCCAAAAACATCGGGTTTGAACCCACCCAGCTAGAACGTGCGGTATGTTCAAAACCCCGGCGTGAGTATACCGAAGTAGGAACATGAATATCGCTGATATCGCTACCACGGAATATATCGAAGTCGACGTTGGCACGCGTATGGGGAAGGTCCGTTCGACCTTTGACAACGGCAATCCCAAGGGAATTATCGTCACCGATGATGGGGAGTACGAGGGCGTCATCAGCGAACGAGAGGTCCTCCAGTCCCACGTGGAGGACGACGCGAAAGTGTCGGCACTGATCAAACCCAGCCGGAACTCGCCGGCACCCAAAGTTGACCGGAACGAAGACGTCCGGGAGACCGCACGCGTCCTGATCGAGAGCAACTCGAAGGTCGCACCGGTGTTCGAACACGGCGACCTCTGGGGCGTCATCAGCGGCGACGCGATCCTCGAGGCCGTCCTCGAGAACCTCGACACGCTCACCGTCGCGGACGTCTACTCGGACGATCCGGTTACACTCGCGGAAGACGACGGAATCGGCAAGGCGATCAACCACCTCCGAGAGCACGGAATCTCCCGTCTGCCCGTCGTCAACGAGAACGGCTACCTCTCCGGCGTCGTCACGACCCACGACATCGCCGACTTCGCCATCCGAAAGAACCACACGACGACGACCGGCGACCGCGTCGGCGACTCCCAGCGACTGCTCGATGTCCCCATCTACGACATCATGACCAGTCCCGTCGCGACGACGACACTCGACACGACGGCCAAAGACGCCGTCGAGCAGATGCTCGAGCAGGATTACGCCGGGCTGATGGTCACGCCCGAGGACGACGACCGCGTCGTCATCGGCGTCGTCACCAAGACGGACGTGCTGCGTGCGCTGACGTTCACCGAAGAAGAGCACATGGACGTCCAGATCACCAACATCTCGATGCTCGATACGATCACTCGAGAGTCGATCGTCCAGAGCATCGAGCAGGTCTCCGATAAGTACGCCGACATGCAGGTGATGCACGCCCACGTGCGCTTCCACGAGCACAACGAGACGCTCCGTGGCACCCCGCTTGTCCAGTGTCAGGTCCGCCTGCGGACGAACAAAGGACAGGTCGCCGGCACCGGCGAAGGCTACGGTGCGGAGAACGCCTTCCGCGTGGCCATCGACAAACTCGAGCGCAACGTCTTGGAGATCAAAGGCATCACGAGCGACGAGGAGTACCGCGGTCAGCTCCTGCGCAAACTGAACGAGCTGTAATCGGGCCGTCGCGCCGCCGGCTGCAACGCCCGGAAAGACCCCGTCGCCATCCCCTCGGGGGTCGTCCCACCTACGAACCAGCCGCAGTTTTTCTTCGCGACGACTCCGTGAGTGGCTGCTCGACGCAGGCCGACGAATCGTTCATGTATCGTGTCCAGACCAGCCGGATGTCCGGTAACTGTTCGAGAGTCAGCGCCGCGGCGACTCGGCCCCGCCCTCGAGGCCGCGATCCGTAATCCGGAACTGGACCGACTCGCCAGCCGACTTCGAGCGGTGTTTCTCGAGGGTTGCCCGTCGGTTCCCGCCACGGAATCGCTCGAGTCGGACGACGACGCCGGTCCAGTGCTCGAGTGTATTGCCACCGAGCGCGCGCGTGCGGTCGGCGTCGGGGTCCGAAAAGACCTGATTCGTGAGCACGACCGCCAGATCGTGTTTGCGGGCCAGCGAGAGGAGATGGGTCACCTGCCGGGCGACGCTGCGTAGCGCTTCGCCTTCGTCACCCTCTGCGGTTCGCTCGAGGCGATAGAAACCGGTTGCGCTGTCGAGGACGATCAGATCCGCCCGTTCGGCGAACCCCTCGGCGTCGCGGACGGCCTCGGCCTGTTCGTCGAAATCGAGTGCGTCCTCGATGACGATGCGGGAGGCGACAGCCTCGACGTCTTCGTCGTCGACGTGGGCCGACAGCAGTTGCTGAAAGCGGTCAACCGAGACGCCTTCGGTATCGATGTAGACGGCCGTCCCGCCGGCGACGGCCGTTTCGACGGCTGCGGACAGCGCGATGTTCGTCTTGCCCGCGGCTGGCGGGCCGTATAGCTGCGTGACGGTCCCGCGTTCGAACCCCCCTCCGAGTAACTCGTCGACCGGGCCACAGCCGGTCGGAATCGGCTCGTCGTTCACGGTTCGAATTTGCAGGTAGCGAGGAAAAAGCCCCCGAAACCGGCTGGTCGAGTCGCACTCGAGGGACGCAGCCGACCGAATCCGTGTACGTTTATTCACGCTCGCGTCGAAGGCGACGCTGTGATCGTCGTCGCCACGTCAGATTTCGAAGTGTACCACGGCGTTGTCACCGAACTCCGCGACCGTGGGACCGAGTTTACCACCGTCGAGCCTGATATGTCGCTCCCGGCTCGCACTACAGTCGTCATCACTGGGTCCGACCACGCCGACGGCTTCGACGCCGTGACGACGATCGTCGCGAAGCCGGATGCCCCTCGGCGCGCCGTCGATCAGGCGCTCGCCGCGGTTCGAGGCGACGGCGGGCAAACGATCATCGGCGTTGATCCGGGCCGCAAACCGGGAATCGCTGTCCTGACGGGCGAGATGGTCGTCGCCGCGTTTCAGGTCCCGCTCTCGGATGCCGTCGACGTGATCCAGCGCGAGGCGGCTGAGGCGACCGCTCCGATCGTCCGCGTTGGCGACGGCTCGCGTCTCCATGGGTCGAAACTCGTCAACGAGTTAGCAGACGTGCGAGTCGAACTCGTCGATGAGACCGGTACGACGCCATATCTCGGGACGGGCGCGCGAGGAATGGGCGACGTGCTCGCTGCCGTCAACATCGCCCGCCTCGAGGGAGCGGCCGTTGACACACGGGAAATCGAGCCGACGGCGGGCGAACTGCAGGTGATCAAAGACCGCTCGCGCGAGCGAAGCGAGGAAAACCGCGCGATCGACGAATCGCTGGCCCGACGAGTCGCGTCGGGTGAGTTGACGATCGACGAAGCACTGGCAGCACACCGCGGTGAAGATCCCGACGACGCGAGTTGAGACGGGCCGTCTCACCGGTTGACGAGCCGTCCCTCGAGGTCAGTGCTCGCTGCGCGATGCGAACAGGGCGGCAACGAGTATTGCCACGAGGGCGACGCCGACGCCGAGTCCGGGCATCGAATCATCTGCTTCGTCGTCGCCAGTCACCGTCATCGCCGGCTCATCGGTGGACGTGTTGTCATCGGCCGACCCGTCGTCGGGCTCGGTCGCCGTCTCGTTGTTGGCGGTCGCCTTGTCCTTGCTTTTGTCCGTCTTCGCTGGTCCGTCCGCTGGTTTCTTGGCGTCGCCGTCCGTGCCGTCTGCAGGCGATGTCTCGTCGTTCGTCCCGTCGCCGGTGTCGCTTTCGTCTCCCGTGTCGCCGCTGCCCGGCGTTGCGATCGTCGGCTCAGCGTCGGCGAACTGGACGTTCCTGTTCTCTTGCATCGTGATCTGTGAGGCATCGGCACTGCCGTTGTCTTCGGCGATTGCAAGCGCGGTCTGCTGTTGATTGAGGTTCTCCTGTGTCACGAACTGGGTGTGCTCGAGGTCGGCGATCCAGTACTGGTCGCCGTCAATCTGTTGTTCGTTCTCGCCGTCGTAATCGAACGACAGCAGCGAGCTGCCGTTGATATCGTTCCCACCGATCGTCACCGTCGTTTCGTTGGTAATCACGGCTCCGGCTTCGGGGTCGAACGAGTCACCGAGGTGTTCCACACTTGCGACACCGACCTGTTCGTTGTAGTTCCGTTGTTCAGCCAGCTGAATGGCCGTCGCATCGCTTTGATTGAGCGCGATCGCCACAGCCGCGCTCTGTAAATTCACGTTCACCTGCTCTGTGTTCTGGTACTGGCTCACACTGACTTCTGGCTCCTCGCTGTCGTGGGTGACCCCACCGTTCCCGTCCGTCGTCATGACGCTGTTGTCCTCAACCGCCGCAGTGGCGACGTTCATCCCCGACATCGCCTCGAGCAGCGAGACCGTCTCGGTCGATGCAAGCTGTTCGTTGAGGTTGGTCTGGTCGGTGATCTGGATCGCTGTCGCGACGGAGCCGTTACCGACCGCGATGGCGACTGCCATCCCCTGTTGGTTCTGGTTCGCCTGCACAACCTCCTGTGACTGCTCGACAGTCGCCTCCGTCGACTGGCCATCGGGGCCGACGTCGCCAGTCTCGTGGAGCGTCGTCGTTCCCTGCTGTCGGTTCTGGTTGGCCTGTGTCGATCGCTGGTACGCCACGGCCTCGCTTGCGCCTTCAGCGATTGCGACGGCGATGCTCTGGTCGTTGTAATTGACCTGCTCGACGTCCTGATCTTGTGTGGTCGACGCCTCGGTCGGCTGTGAGACGTCCTGCACGGCGTCGCCGTCCGTCTGGTCAGCGACACTCCACCCATCGAACTCCTGTCTGTCGCCGTTTCCGAAGACGATGTGTACGTCGCCGACGTTTTCGAAGACGAGATCCTCGGATGTAGCCAGCGTGTTTTCGGCGGTTGCCTCACCGACCTGACTGTTCGCGTTCTGTTGATTCGCCTCCTGAATCGCCGTCGCCTCACCCCCATCGATCGCGATGGAGATCGCCCCACCTTGCTGGTTGAAATCGACCTGCTCGACGTCCTGATACTGGACGACGTCGGCGATCTCTTCCCGGTCGGTAATCGGGTCGGGTGCATCCGCCAGCTGCGTCTCGATGAACTCATCAAGCGACTGATTCTCGAGTTCTGCACCGAACACGAAGTAGAGGTCTTCGCCGTGCTCGAGTGTCTGCACCGTGTCCGCCGTCGAACCCGATTCAGAGTCGATGTCGATCGTGTCTGCAGGAGCCGCTGCGCCGGTCATCGAAAAGACAACCATCGCGGCGACGAGCAGTATCGTGAGCTGTGAGCGTCTGAGCATCGCTATCAGTCTCCGGATTTGAAAATCGCTGGTGAGTGTCCCCGTTGCCTGACTATCATCGTTTCAAACCAGTAGTTTCCGAACACTGTCTTTGTTATCTGGTAGTTACGAGAACGAAGCAGTCGGCTACTCGGACAACAACTACCCCTCGAGCGGAGTGCGCTCGGCTGGAGCGAACGCGGTCCAAACCCCTATGACCCGCGGATACGATCGGGAAGGGGGTGACGTGACCGGGGTGGAACGGTTCAGCGATCTCGAGTGTCTCTCGTAGGGGATGGTTTCGGAAGTGGTTCACAGAAACGACAGTCAGGAATCGAGGACTCCTTCGAGTCAGTTCATAAATATCGGCGACTGCAGCGGGGCCTCCAGTACGGCAAGTCAACAGTCGTCACTCGCTCACGGTTCCGTATCAAACTCGTACAGACGAGTGTCTCATTCGCTGTATTGTTGTTTTGTCGGCCTGAGATCGGCCAACTTCGAATTTGAGTCGAAACTGTTCCCGGGGTTCATATTCATCTCCGGGGTGGCTACCAACCGGGCAGCGTGACACAGACGCGACGTCGGCACCGTCGATGAGACGATGGCCACTGTGACGCTGACACGTGTGCCCGACACGCGATAGACGATACACATGAAACGCGCACTCTCACTCGCACTGACGGTCGCACTGATCGGCAGCCTCGTCTTTATGGGGTTCGCTGGAACAGCTGCTGCAGACGCTACGATCGAGAACAACGCTGACGTCACGCAAGACACGAACGCGGAGACGGACCAGGACCAGGAGTCCGAACAGGACGCTGAACAAGACGCCAAAAACTACCAGAACCAAGACGCTGACCAGGCCAACACTGCGTGGTTAGGCGATAACATCGCACTGTCCGTCCACGGTGACGCAGAAGCGGAAAACGAGGTTGACCAAGAGAACGACCTCGACCAGCGACAGGACGCTGACATCGACCAGGACATCGACCAGGACAACGAGCAGGACCAAGACGCTGACACCGAAGCCGAAAGCGAGTTCGAGCAGGAGTTCGAACTGCAGGACTTCATCAACTTCGGCTTCTAACACCGCTGACGTAGCACTGCCGCAGCACCGATTTTCACCGCATATTTTGCGTCACTGACCTCGCGTTCAGCAGTGATACGGCTCGTTTCTCACCAGTGACGACGTTCGTTTCGACCTCGGCCGCCCCTCGCAGCGCCCTCGAGTCGTTGGTGATCACGAACTGAACGACAGCCTCGAGTTCGCTCGACTGATTGCAAGCCAGCAGCAGACGGCACTATCGCTGGTCGATCGAAGCGTCGGGAAAAATAAACGAGTCTCGTCCGAACTGATTCAGTGGCTCTGCCACCACTGGCAGTCACTGCACACCCCACAAGACGGCCCTGTGAAGGATGTGTGAGTCGTGTTAGTTGGTGTTCGCTTCAGCGGCTCAGTTCTGGCGGCGGAGTGCCAGCATGGCGGCGGCGAGCATCGCGACGAGGGCGACGCCGACACCGAAGCCTGGCAGTCCGTCTTCGTCTTCGTTATCCGAGGCGACGTTTTCTTGCTCAGAGTCCTGCTCCTGCTCGTTCGACGCGTCCTGCTCAGCGTCCTGTTCGGACTCCTGGCTCTGGTCCGTCTCCGAGTCCGTGTCCTGGTCGCCATCGCCGTCGTTCGAGACGCCGTCATCGTCTTCGGCGCCGTTGTCTCCGTTCGCGTCGTCTTTGTCGTCCTCCTTGTCGTCGTCTTTCTTGTCGTCGTAGTCTTTGTCAGCCTTCTTCTCGTAGTCCTTTCCGTCTTTCTTGTCGTCTTTCTTATCGTCGTAGTCCTTGTCGCCTTTCTTCTCGTAGTCCTTCTCGTCTTTCTTGTCGTCGTCCGTTTCGTCAGTTTCGTCGTCTTTCTTATCGTCGTCTTTCTCGTCAGTCTCGTCCGTCTCATCGCCGTCGTCCATACCGGGCGTCACGGTGGCCGAATCGGCGATCGTGACGAATCCGTCAGCCTCGTCGTAGTAGGCCTGAATCGGTTCGCCATCGAGGTAGACCGTTGCCGTAACGACGGTCTCCGTCTCGATCGTCGACGTATCGATACTGACGTCGTTGTTCACACCGGTCAGTCCGGTTGCGGTGCCGAGTTCGTTATCGTCCGCGTCGGTGAGGACGACGTCGAACTCGGTGTCGTCACCGTGTCCATCGAGCAGCGCGGCGACATCAACGTTCACCTGGTCGATCGGGTCATCCGCCGACTGGTCGCTCATCTCGATACCGGCACCGTACACCGTCGCGGTGGCGGATGCTTTGGTGTCAGATTTGCTGTCATCCGCGTAGACGGTTGCCGTGTACTGTCCCGGCTTCTCGCTTGGCACGTAGACCGCAGCGTTCGTAAGGTCTCCGTCGAGTTCGGTTTCGAACACGACCTCACCGCTTTCGTGTTCAATCTCGAGGTACTGTCCCTCGTGGGCGGTGACGGATTCGACGACGAAGGCCGTGTCACCGTCGTTCATCCCGAGAGCTTGGTCAGTAAACGTTACGTCTTCGTCACCGTGGTTTGCCGCCGCTGCGCCCGCAAACGCTGCGGACATGGCAATGACGGACAGCACCATCAGTCCGGCTAACAGTACTGCACGTCCTTTCTGGAGCGTCGTTGGATTGCTTGTCATGTGTTGTGTTGTTTTTGTGTTTCGCTCGGTTTGGTCTCGACCCGAGGGTTACTGTCGTGAGCTCGCTGGTCCCAGCCACGACGGTCCCCGTCGCGAACTGGCGTCGGATCGTTGGAGAGCGCGGACGTACCCGCACCTGCTCCCGTGACACTCACGAGAGCAGCAGTTTCTGTACGCCGCAACCGTTCGATTTCTCGGACCATCTGTCTCACTCACCCTTTCGGGGTGAAACAGGCTATTTCGATAGGTAACTTTAATATACACAGCAATGACTCGAGAAGAGAATGGTTATCGTTTCGAAGGAGTCGCCTACCGAGACCACGACCCGGACGGCGCTCACCGTTCGTGTCGGCGTCGCCGTTCGGCGGGAACGCGGCCTCGAGGTCGACGCCTGATCAGGGCGAACACTCCGCCGTATGCACTCCCATCCGTGCGAACCTCGTCTCCCGTGGCCGAAAACACGTGTTCGAAACCGGTCAGTAACGTCGGTCTTCTCCCATCACACTCGACTGTTGTGAACTGCACAACACCGGTCGCATGGGGAACGAGCCCACTACCGGGGGGCCGACAGTTCCGTTGACACTCACTCGAGAACGAGTCACAGAAAATCAGGACCGTCACTCGACGGTGACGCTCTTTGCGAGGTTCCGTGGTTTGTCGATCGATCGCTCGAGTCGGTTCGCGACCCAGTATGAGACGAGTTGTAACTGGATGTTCGAAAGGATCGGAGCGAACAGTTCGTGTGTGTCCGGAATCTCCAAGACGTGGTCGGCGTGGGACCCGAGCTGTGCCGGGACATCCGTGACCGCGACGATCGGTGCGCCACGGGATTCGACCTCCCGCACGTTCCCCAGCATCTTCTCGGCGGTCGAGTCCCCGGGAAGCATCGCGAAGACCGGTGTCCGGTCGGTGACCAGTGCCAGTGGCCCGTGTTTCAACTCACCGGCGGGGAACCCCTCGGCGTGTTTGTACGTGATCTCTTTCATCTTGAGTGCGCCCTCGAGTGCGACCGGTGCGTTGTAGCCACGGCCGATGAAGAAATAGGCGTCCGCGTCGACGTACTCGTCGGCGACCGCTGCTGCGTGCGACGTGTCGAGAATCGACTGGACCTGATCCGGGAGCGCGCGCAACGCCTCGATGAATCCACTCGAGGACGCCCCTGTGAGCGCCCGCGAGAGCATCGCCAGCGCGACTTGCTGTGAGGCGAACGTCTTCGTCGCAGCGACGCCGATCTCGGGACCGGCACGGATGTACATCACGTAATCCGTCTCGCGCGCTGCCGAACATCCAACCACGTTCGTCACCGAGAGCGTCTCGGCACCGATGCGGTTTGCGGCCCGAAGCGCACGCAGGGTGTCTGCCGTCTCCCCGCTCTGTGTGACGCCGACGACGAGCGTCGTCTCGTCGACCGGAATCGAGTCGACGTCGTACTCACTCGCGAGAAAAGTGTTCGTCCGTATCCCCTGTTCGCGAAACAGTCTGGCTCCATACAGTGCGGCGTGGTATGAGGTTCCACAGGCGACGAAGTGGACATGGGCCGGTCGCTCGAGTCCCTCGAGTTCGTCGATCTCGATCGACCCTTCCAGCTCGCGGGGTCGCCCGCGAAGACACTCGCGGAGAGCGTGTGGCTGTTCGTTGATCTCCTTGAGCATGTAGTGGTCGTACCCGCTTTTCCCTGCGTCTTCGATATCCCAGTCGACGGTCTCGACCGGCATGTCGACGAGATCACCCTGTTCATCGGAAATCTCGACGCCTGACGGGGTAATTGACACGAACTGCCCGTCTTCGAGATAGACGACGTCGTCCGTGTATTCGAGAAACGCCGGGACGTCACTCGCCAAGAAGTACCCGTCGTCCCCGACTCCGAGAACGAGCGGCGACTGGTTTCGTGTCGCCAAGACGGCGTCGTGACCGGAGACGACCGCCGACACTGCATAGCTCCCTTCGAGTTGCGAAATCGCCCGCCGGAACGCCGCTTCCGGCTCGTCGCCCTGCTCGAGCGCCGTCTCGATCAGATGCGGAATGACTTCGGTGTCGGTCTCGCTTTCGAACTCGTGGCCGTCGGCCTCGAGTGCGTCGCGGAGTTCCTGATCGTTCTCGACGATCCCGTTGTGGACGACGGCAACGCGGCCGTTACAGCTCGTGTGGGGATGGGCGTTCGTATCGGAGGGTGGGCCGTGCGTACTCCATCGCGTGTGCCCGATCCCCGCAGTGCCCTCGAGTGTGGTCGCCGGAAGCGTCTCCTCGAGTTCCGACAGTTCGCCCTCGCTTTTATACACCGAGACGGTGGCGTTGGCGATCGCGACGCCGGCCGAATCATAGCCTCGGTACTCGAGACTCGAGAGGCCGTTCAACAGGACTTCCGACAGCGCCTCGTCTCTCCGCGTTCCAGTGTAGCCGATGATTCCACACATCAGGATCGAACCTCCGTTCCCGCCTCGAGTGTTCCACGAACCGTCGTCCCTGCTTGGATCTCCGTGCGTGGGCCGACCAGTGTGCCGGGGACGTACGTGACGCCGCCGTGATCGTGGACGCGATCGGCTAACAACGCACCCAGCGTTTCGTTTTCGAAGACACGATCCGCGACACGAACGTCGCCGGGACCGCCGGGAATCGTCGACCCCTGACCGATTCTCACTCCCGTTCCGGTGACACACTCGGTCACCGTTGCGTTGGCTCCGATACGCGTATCGGTGTCGACGACGCTCCGTTCGACGACCGCGTTCGAGCCGACAGTAGTGTTCTCACCGAGACAGACGTTGGGGCCGACGACGGCACCCGGTTCGATAACGCAGTCCCGATCAACGATGACGGGTTCACGAATCACTGCAGATTCGTGAACCGTTGCCGTCTCGTGCACGTTCCTCGTCGACTGTCTATCGATGAGGCCGGTGTCGAACAGTTCGAACGAGACATCGAGAAGGTCCCACGGATACGTCGCGTCAACCCAGAAGCCCTCGGATATCGCACCACGAACAACGTCGCCCCACTCGATAAGTTTCGAGAGCCCATCGACCAGCAAGCGTTCACCAGCCCGCGGTTCTGCCGCTCGGATGGCGTCGAACGCCACCGGCTCGAGCACGTAGATGCCCGCGTTGAGGAGATACTCCCGGTCATCGGGCGGGTCTTCTACGATCGTCGTAACCCGGTCTTCATCTACCAGAACGCCACCGTAGCCATCGACGCTCGAGCGCTGCAACAATGCGACCGTTGCGGCGGTGTCGTGTGCCTCGAGTGTGTCGCGGATGATCCGGCTCGCAGCAATCTGATCGCCGTTGACCACGAGACACGTCCCGTCGACGGCTGCTTCGGCGGCGAGGACGGCATGGCCGGTACCGAGTTGCTTGTCTTGGGTGACGTACGTAAGCGGCACGTCCCGATAGGAGGGACCGAAATGCGATTGGATCCGTTCCCGTTTGTATCCGACTACCACGACGATCTCGGTAATCCCTGCGTCGATGAGTTGATCGAACACGTGCTCGAGGATCGGTTTTGCAGCCGCCGGAAGCATCGGTTTCGGCCTGTTTTTCGTCAACGGATGCAATCGGTTCCCCTCTCCAGCCGCTAAGACGATCGCAGTGGTGTCGTTGTCGTTCATATACTCGTCCTTCGATATCGAAGCGTCTTTTGACCCGTCGACCGTATTGTCAATTAAATAATAAATGTGTCGATTATATTCTCCACACTGCCACTGTGATCTGCTTTTTTAAACACTGAGAAACTCTCACTCGTTCCGAGACAGCAGTTGGGCAATAGCAGGACTCACGCGGTCGGGTCCACTATCCCTTGTTTCCGATTGTTCCAACTGAGTTATACTCTCGTTATCGTATTTTGTTTCTGAAAAATTCGACTGCCGGTCGCTTCCGAACGGACCCACCATCGACCCCGAGACATCAGGTCGCTTCGAGAGCGGAGATGGGATCGGGGCGTCCCCTCCACGGAAAACGTGTTTTGACGCCACTTCGCTGCCGAGCTATAGTAGCCACTGATCGTCAGCGTACACCAGATCGCACGACGGCTGCGCGATCTGTCTGTTCATCGGTCCTGTTGATACGATATCGCGTCCACAACGGACGCGATCGACCATCACTCGAGTTCAATCGCCCACTCGACCTGTTCGCTGTCGACTGCCACGTCGATGTAGCCGATCCCGTTGACGTGTACCGACGTTGCACCGCGGAACTCGCCGAGGGCGTGAAACACGAGTTCGCCGCCGTCCCACACATAGTCGCTTGCGTCCCCATCTTGTGGGATCACACGCACGCGAAAACTCCCGTCCCCCTCGTGTGCTCCGCCAACCAGTGTCGTGTCGTCGAACAGAATCGGTCCCAGCCAGCCCGGGCCGGAGTTCGTCACCGAAATCGGTGGCGTCTCCGCGTCGTCTTCGTCTACATCCGGCTGCGAAAGGTGCAACTCCCACTCCCCATCGGCATCGACGTAAATCGCGTACGTTCCCTCCTCGATGAACGTGCCGGTGGTGCCATCGAACGGTCCGAACTGCGTGAGCAACGACTGTGTTTGTCCACCGTCGCGGGAGACGGCTTGAACGAAGAACTCACCCTCGCCGTCGTGTGTCGCCTCGAGAACCGCTGGCCCGCTCTCGGTCTCGAACTCGTCGGTCACTGCAACGCCGTCGCCAGCGAACTCGAGCGATGCTGACGCTGCCCGGTCGTCGTCGACTTCGGTTTGGGCCTGGGCGAGGGCCGGTCGAGAGACACCACCCATCCCCACGAGTACAGGCCCGCTAGCCACAAGCAGAGTGCGTCGATACATGCCGCCTCCTGTGAGGATCGCGTATATAATTTATCGGGATCGAAACACGGTGGTAATCACGGATAACGCTGGATCTCCCGCTTGACACCAGCCGCGACCCACGGTGGACCAAGCGTTCTGAACGCCGCTTTGGTCACGTCTCGTGGTGTACTCGGCGATCAGAGGTCGCCGTCGACCCACACATGGACGTGATACGCTGCGTTCTCGGTTGATGGTTCGTCCGGAACGGCCCCGTCGAGATAGACCAGCCACACGATTCGGACAGGCACGTCGACAGCTGAGGGCTCAATCGTCTGCTCCTGTCGCCACGTTTCGCCGTGATTGAGTCGTGGTTCGAACCGCTCAATCTCCTGTTGATCGATGACCCGCAGCTCTCCATCAGTCGACTCGAGCGCCTGTTCGGCGACAACAACGGTGTAGTTCGTTGGTTCGTGCTCGTTGTTGTCGATTCCGATCACCAACTCCCCGCTCTCGCCCGCCTCGAGCGCAGTTGCATACCCGTCAGCAATCGGCTCGCCATCTGTGTCCTCGTTCAGCAGATACACTGCGGAAAACTGCTCCCCGTCGGCGGGTGTGGTCACCGAATAGCCAACGCCGCCAGCGGCGAGGACGAGTGCTGCGACGAGTAACACGGTGAGTGCGACCTCCGCCCTGTCAGCCGAATCGAAGAGTTCGGCCCGGACGGCTGCCAGCAGTCGGGGGCCGGTCGGCTGGTATCGCTCCGCCTCGGGCACACGAAGCCGTCGGATGAGCGCTGTCCCCGTCAGAAACACCGTGACCGTCACCGCGGTGAGGAGCACCGATTCTGTCCGAACCCCCCACGAAGTATAGTTCAACAGCAGGGCGAGCCCAGGGACGATTGCGACGCTTGAGCCAAACGAAAGCACGAGACGCTCGAGGCTATCGATCCGCTTTCGGAGTGGGGACGATGGCGTGTCCGGTTCGTCACTGGTCGCCGTGACGACTGAGCTGCCGGCTTCGGGAAACAGTGTCGCAACGAACACGTAGCCGGGAACGAAAAACACGAAGAAGAAACCGAGTGGAACACGAAGCGGCGAGAGGTAGTCGATCGGTGCAACGACAGCGACGGCAACGAGCCCCGTCACTGCAAGGACGACGGCGAGGTCGAGTGGAACACTGCGGAGGCGAGCGAACCGAGACGAGCGTTCTGCGAACATCAGGTCTCGTCCACGCGTTCGATCGGTAAAGTTGGCGGGCCATCGTTCATTGCCATTGTCGTGTTCACGTCATGCGCTCGGGCGTCCTCGAGCGACTGGTGGTCACACCGGTTTGTCGCCTGGCGACTACAGCACCGAACAATCGATCATTGACCGACAGTGGGCTGTTAAAACGCCTGCATCCAGTCGAATAATCTGATACTGTGTGCTGTTACGACCACGGGGTTCAAACTGCCGTTCAGCCTACCGCAGTGGCATGGACGAGCACAGTTGGTGGAATAGGGGTTTCGCTGCCGGCGAACGGTACTACAGCCATGACACGACAACTGCGCGACCAGTGTGTGAACCGCTACAGTTGTTCCCCTCCCACCGATGAATACGAACAATCTCAGTGGAGACGGTCGTTTCCAGGAGACGGATGACACAGCGGTCGGAATCGACGATATGGATCGCACCGAACTCGCGGCTCGCGCCGAACGGCTGGCTGAAGAAAACAGGCAGCTTCGCGACGCGAACGAGCGACTTCGTGCGACGCACACACACCGAACCTGGTACCGCCAGTCAGGACGGAGCTTACTGTTTCTCGGCACGCTCTCGGGACTGGGTGGGCTTGTTTTTCCCGAGACACGGGCACTCCTGTTTGCCATCGCCGCAACCGGACTGTTCGGTGGCGTACTGACGTACTCCCTCTCTCGCGACCGATTTCTCTCAGCGACAGTCTGTGAGGCGATCTATACTGCCGTTGCGGACACCAAGAGCACGCTCGCTGCCGAGCAGGACTTCAGTGGTGTTCCTCTCTACGTCCCGGACGATGACGGCGGTGCGTCCCTTTTTATTCCTGCGGGCTCCGAGTATGAGAATCCCGACCGAGACGACGATTCACCTGTTTCGACCGGTCTCGAGCACGGCATCACGCTCACTCCGACTGGGGCCGACCTCGTTCAGGAATTCGAACGAACCGTTCCCAACGCACTCTCGGACGCGCCGTCGACCCTCGCGACACGACTCGCGGACGCCGTCGTCGAACAGTTCGAACTCGCACGGCATGTTGAGCCGACCACGACAGTTCGCGATGGACGTGGTCGCATCGCCGTCGCAATCTCGGGCAGTGCACTCGGTGATGTTGACCGATTCGATCACCCGATCACCTCGTTTCTCGCTGTCGGTCTCGCTGCCGGACTCGAGCGCCCAGTCTCACTCGAGGTCAGCCCACACGCAGATACTGCGGACTGGCTTGCTGTCTATCGGTGGGAGCGCGCGGACGACACGCCGTAGCGTTCCGGCGATGACGACAGCAGTTCGTCTGCAACGAGCGCCACAGTGAGACGAGCAGTCGTATGACCACGGCGTCCGTCACCGGCGACTGTTTCGTGGGGAAACATCCCATAGACGGTGGGTAGGAGCCTGTTTCCCTGATTCAACAGAAATAGCCGTTTTTCGGACACAGGGGTGTGGAGGCGAGTATGCACGACCAGCGCGTCCTCGTGACAGGTGGGGCCGGTTTTATCGGATCGAACATCGCAAACGAACTCGCCACTGACAACGATGTCATCGCCCTCGACGACTGCTATTTGGGAACGCCTGAGCACCTGTCGCCTGCCGTGGAGTTCGTTGAGGCGAGCGTTCTCGAGTCGGATCTCCCGACGGACGTGGACGTCGTGTTTCACCTCGCAGCGCTGTCGTCGTATGCGATGCACGAAGAGGCAGTCTGTCGCGGTGTCCGGGTCAACGTCGAGGGGTTTACCAACGTCGTCGAACAGGCCCGTGCGGATGGTTGTGAGACGGTCATCTACGCCTCGACGTCATCGATCTACGGGAGTCGAACGGAACCGTCGCCTGAAGAGCTGTCACCGACGGCCAACACAGGGTACGAAGCGTCGAAACTTGCCCGAGAACGCTACGGAGAATACTTCTCGACACATTACGGGATGCAGGTCGCAGGAATGCGGTTTTTCTCGGTGTATCAGGGATATGGTGGCGCAGAAGACCACAAAGGGGAGTACGCGAATATCGTCGCACAGTTCGCCAACGATATCGCCCATGGGCGGTCGCCGAAACTGTACGGTGATGGGACCCAGTCTCGAGACTTTACGCACGTCGACGACATCATTCGTGGCCTCAAGCTCGCAGCAGACGCTCGTATCGACGGCGTCTACAACCTTGGGACAGGAGAGCAGTACGAGTTCAACACGGTCGTCGACCTGCTCAACGACGAACTCGGCACCGACGTCGAACCCACGTATGTCGAGAATCCGATCCCGGATGACGTCTACGTGCATGACACTGTCGCTGATCCCTCGAAAATGGAGGCTGAAACCGGGTGGGTACCCGAAATCGACCTTCGCGACGGTATCGAACGAGTGTGTGCACAGTACACCGATGACTTCTAACACCGACGCTCGTTAACACGAGTGGTGTGAGCAATCAGTCGTTATGTCGTGACGTCGACGGGTGCCGTGAGTAGAATCCGCCATGCGATGATGACTGCAAAGCCGAGCAGTCCAAACAGGACCGCCCACCAGAGTCGCCGTCGCCATGTTGGACGTGCGTGTGCAGGGGCTGTCAGCTCCATACAGAGCAGGAACCCGACGAGCGACGCTGTCACGAACATTTCGATGGAGAGGGCCTCGAGTGCCGAGAGCACAAAGGTTATCGCAAGCATCCAGAGGACCTGCCCATAGACGAGTCGCAGTCGACGTTCAGTGGCCATCGATCACCCCTCATTCCGAGGAGGATTGTAAAACCGTAGCACCGCCACAGCGTCGGTCCGAACGCATCGTCGTTGGGTGAACGGGCAGTGGCTGGTTTCCGACACAGCACTTCGGTTTTGTGGCGGTACGTGTTGGCGATCACCCTGGTAGAAACCACCGTTTACTGGGTAAAACAGTGTGGTCGACTCGTCTCGCCGTAATCCTCACTAACATATCATATCATAACTCTTAGAGAGTGGCTGTAACAGTATTAGCCCCTTTTGACCGAGACGCCGGTATACCGGTTGAGATGGCGGGACAATACACACCAGCAACACTCAACCAGACTACCTGTTCGAGTGATCAGTACAGGTGTTCCGAACCAGCCGCCGGCGTGTGTCCGGCCGAGGCTCTCGCGCGCTCCGTACCGAATGCGACTGTCGCGTTCGGGCAAGCTGCTGCAAGACACACGCCTGGAGGGCGCTCGAGCGTGGCCACAATCGCTCTGGGACGATGGGGGCAGTCCCGATGAAACGCACGAATTCTATCGATACCGACCGAACCACGCGCTTCAAAACGTCGATGCAGATCGCCTGTGTCGGGCTCGGATTCGTCGGTTACAACTCTGCCGTGGCGTTCAGCCGATCGTCGTATCCCGTGATCGGCGTCGACACTGATGCCGAACTGATCGAGTCCATCCGACACGGAGACGCGCCGTTCGAAACGACGGCGTTGGACGCACACATCGACGACGGGACCTGTGAAGTAACGACGACGATCTCGGACGCTTCCGATGCCGACGCATACATTATCAGTGTTCCCACACCGCTTTCGGACGACGACACACCCGATCTTTCGTACGTTCGAGCGGCCTCCCGTGACGTCTCGACCGTCCTCGAGAAAGACGATCTGGTCGTGGTTCAGAGTACCATCTACCCGGGATGTACGGAACACGACGTGATCCCCGAACTCGAGCGCTCGGGACTCGAGGCGGGCACCGACTTCGGGGTATCGCACGTTCCAGAGCGGTACAGTCCCGGAAATGACCGATCCGAGCGAGCGACGCGGATCATCGGATCGATCACCGACCTGTGGCGCGACGTCACCGCCGCGTTGTACGAGGATGTTGCCGACGACACGAAGCCGGTTTCGTCGCTCGAGGTCGCTGAGACGACAAAACTCGTCGAAAACATCCAACGTGACGTCAACATCGCACTGGTCAACGAACTCGCCACTGCGATGAACACGATCGGTATCGACGTCTCGGAGGTCCTCGATGCGGCAGCGACGAAGTGGAACTTCGATCGGTACGACCCGGGGCTCGGCGTGGGTGGACACTGTCTCCCAGTCGACCCGCACTACTTCTTGTCGGCTGTCGAAGATCAGGGCGAAACGCTGGGACTGGTCCCGGTTGCGCGTGATATCAACGATTCGATGCCGGCACGATATCTCGAGATGATCCGTCAGTTGCTCACCGCTGTCGGCAAACGCCCCACTTCCGCGATTGTTGCAGTGCTCGGCGTGACGTACAAGCCGAACGTCAGCGATCTTCGGAACAGTGCCGCTGTCGAACTCGTATCGCGCTTACAGGCTCAGAACATCACCGTTGAGGTGTACGATAGTCAGTACCCCGCTGATGAGGAGATCGAGGACAGTGGTATCACGAACGGATCGACACCGATAACGGCGGTGCGTAACGCGGACGTTCTCGTCGTTGGAACGCCACACGATTCGTTCCGGGAGTTCGACCCGGACGCGTTAGCCGTGGCGATGGCACCCAATCCGATTCTGATCGACCCACAACGGCTGTTCGATCCGGCAGCCGTCGCCGACAGCGACCTGCACCGACCGCTCGAACTCGAGACTGGCTGGGCCGGACGACAACGGCTCGGCGAACCCATGGGCGAGACGCCAGCTGATGGAACCGTCACCGACCGGAGGGAAAATCATGACTGACGACAAGCGGATACTGATCACTGGTGGGGCCGGCTTCATCGGCAGCCACGTTGCCCAACAGCTCGCCACGGAACACGATGTCACTGTGCTCGATAACTTCTCGGTCGGCAGCGAACGGCACCTCTCTTTCCTGCCATCCGACCGTCTCATCGATGCCGACGTTCGTGACGCCGCTACGGTTCGGGATGCGGTCGACGGACAGGACATCGTTATCCACATGGCGGCCATGATGGGCGTCCAGCGAACCCTGCAGAACCCTCTGGGAGTCTTGCAGGTAAACATCGACGGTACTCGGCATGTCCTCGAGGCAGCAGCCAACGCGGACGTCGATCGAGTGCTGTTTGCCTCGACATCCGAAGTGTACGGCGACGCCCCGGACGTTCCATATCACGAGGATGACCTGCTCGCCCCGGAGACGAACTACGCCGTCGCCAAACTGACCAGCGAACGATTCGTCCGCGCGTACGCCTCGAGCCACGACCTCGACTACACCATCGTTCGATACTTCAACGCGTACGGGCCAAGACAGGACAGTTCGCCGTACGGCTACGTCGTTCCGATTTTCATCGATCGGGCGCTCTCCGGCGAGCGGGTCGAAGTCCACGGCCACGGCCATCAGACGCGGGACTTCACGTTTATCGACGACGCCGTCGCGTGTACCATCGCTGCGCTTGGTCCCGACGGGCGAAACGAGACGTTCAATATCGGGACCGGACGCGAGACCAAGATTCGCTCGCTCGCGATGGCGGTTGCCGACGCGGTCGACGGGACGGAAGTCGTCCATGTCGAGCATCCTCGCCCGTACGTCATCGAGCAACGTTGTGCCGACGTTTCGAAGGCCGAGTCGAAGTTAGGCTACGAACCGGAGATGTCGATTCGAGACGGGATCGAGCGAACGATCGACTACTTCGACCGGCAAACACAGGAGTCCTCGAGGCCGTCCCAATGACGGAGACTGCAGCCGTCATCCCCGCGTACAACGAGCAAGCCCACATCCAGGACGTCCTCGAGCGGGTCGAAGCGACTGGACTCGTCGATCACACGATTGTCGTCGATGACTGCTCGACTGATCATACCGCCGCTCGCGTCGAAGCCACCGACGCGACACTGCTCTCGAACGAGCGAAACCGTGACTATGGCGGCGCGATAAAACGGGGATACGAACGCGCACTCGAGCTCGACGTCGACCTGATATTCCGCCTCGACGCCGACGGCCAACACGATCCGGCGGAACTTCGCCGGTTTCGTCGCGCCTTGCAGGTACCCGACTGTCAGTACGTACTCGGCAATCGGTTCGCGGACCCGTCGTTTCGGGAGACGATGCCGTTCGACCGACGGTTTGGCAATCGGGTCGTCGCCCTCGCGACGAGCGTTCGACTTGGCCACCGCGTCACCGACCCCCCATGTGGGTACCGAGCGATGGACGCGGCCGTGCTCGCGCAAACGCCGTACCAATCGTTCTCGGACGACTTCAGGATCGGTGTCGAAGAGATTCTGGCGTTCGACGCCCTTGGCGCTGGATTCGATGAAGTTCCCGTCTCGTGTATTTACGCGGACGAGGAGTCTCATCTGGGGTACTACGACGGACTCAAATTTCTGTACCCTAGCGTGACTTGGTGGAACCGACCCGGAGCGACCGCCGCACTGAAACAGCTCGTCCGACGATGATCGGCAGAGACACACCAGCGCACTCCCTGACGGGACAAACGATCACCATTACGGGCGGGGCCGGATTCATCGGGAGCCGACTCGCTGCGACCCTCGCTCCGGACAACGACGTCCGTATCCTAGACGATCTGTCGACGGGGACGGCTCGAAACGTTCCGGACGAGGCAACGCTCATCGAAGGTGACGTTCGAACGTCGACGACGGTCGGGAAGGCGCTCGATGGCGCGGACCTCGTCTTTCACGAAGCCGCGAATCCGAGCGTCAGCCGCTCGATCGACGCACCACTCGAGAGCCACTCGAGAAACGTCGAGGGAACGCTCACTGTGCTCGAGGCCGCGCGATCGGACGCCGCTCGGGTCGTTACGGCTTCGAGCACCGCCGTCTACGGCACACCGGAGACGGTACCGGTCGCCGAAGACGCCGATCTGAACCCGTCCTCACCGTACGGCCTCGAGAAACTGACTGCCGACCGGTATACGCAACTGTACAACGACCTGTACGACCTCCCGACCGTCTCGCTTCGGTACTTCAACGTTTACGGGCCGGGTCAGACCGGCGGCGACTACAGCGGCGTCATCTCGATTTTCCTCGAACAGGCCACTGCCGACGAGCCGATCACGGTCGACGGCGATGGACAACAGACGCGCGATTTCGTCCACGTCGACGATGTGATCCGGGCCAACATCGCGGCGGCGACGACCGAGGCAACTGGCGAAGCGTTCAACGTCGGCACGGGAACCAGTGTGACGATCACCGAACTCGCCGAGACAATCCGCGAACTGACCGACGCCGACTCCGAGATCGAGTACGTCGATAGCCGCCCGGGCGACATCAGACACAGCCGAGCGGATCTCTCCAAAGCGTCTCGCCTGCTCGATTACGCCCCCGAGATCGGTCTCGAGGATGGGTTACGAACCCTCCTCGAGTAGTCACGGAAATACGAGACTCGAGCGCCGCTACTCGGCGTCGGCAGGAACCGTTCGGGAGGACTGCGACGGCATGTCGAACTCCCCCTCGGTAGCGGTCTCGAGGACCGTCCCGAGTTTGCGAGCGATGACGGCGCGATCGTAGTGCTCGACGATGTGTTGCCGGCCGTTCGTGCCGAGTCGACCCCGTTCGGTTGGATCATCGAGGAGGCGCTCCATCGCCGCCGCGATCACGTCCGGGTCGGTGTCGACGACCATGCCGGCGTTGGATGCCTCGATCAGCGACTCGATTTCACCGATACCCGTCGCGATGACGGGAACCCCAGTTGCCATATACTCGAACGATTTCGTCGGGACGGCGTACGCCAACGCTTCGTCGGCTTTGATCGGTGCGAGACCGATCTCGGCGTCTTCGATGAAGCCAGGGACGGACTCCCGGGGAACTAATCCGACGAACTCGACAACGTCCTGTACCCCCTCCGTTTCGACGAGTCGCTCGAGCGCCGGCATTCTGTCGCCGTCGCCGACGATCCGGAGAACGACGTCATCCCGGTCGAGTCGGGCCATCGCCCGAATACACGACTCGAGGTCCTGTGCGTGACCGACGTTTCCGGTGTAGACGATGGTCTTTGGGTCTGGCGTTTCGGCATCAGTCGGCGTGTACCGATGGGCGTCGACGCCGTTCGGGATGTGGTGGACTTTCGTGTCGTCGATTCCGTACTGGGCGACCAGCCGCGAGCCGAGTACGGCCGTCGTGACGGTGATTCGGTCAGCTGCCTCGAGGAGATAGCGCTCGTATATTCTGCTGAGCTGTTCGAAGTAGCCGCCGGCCTCGATGAAGTCGAGTTCGACGGCGCTATCGATCCACAGATCACGGACGTCGACCACGAGCGGTTTTCGATCGAGCAGGGCAAACGGGAGTCCGGCGAGACCGACGAACACTGGCGGCGAGGTGAGCCAGATCACGTCGAACGATCGGTAGTTGAGCGTCAGCCACAGCAGGGCATGCAACGGAAAAATGACGTAGTACAACAGCCGACTAATGAGTCCCGGATCTTCCGTTGTTGGCTGCCATGTCCAGAGTCGATGGACGGTCATCCCGTCTCGCTCGTCGGTCCACGAGCGCCGCCACGTCCGGTCGAACGACCCGAACGGAAACGTCGGCGGCGGAGCGAGGACCGTCACCTCCCAGTCGTCGTCCGCGAGGTGTTTCGTGTTGTCGTGTATCCGTGACGCGTTTCCTAAGCTGTCCGGTGGGAAGTTCTGTGAGACGACTGCGACTCGTTTCATTGCTCTTTGGTCACACCCTGATTGGGTCGAGGTCGGCCGCTGCCCACTCGGCTTCGTCGAGCACTGCTCTGGTGTCGACGACGACGTTTCCGGCCATCTTCTGTGCGATACTCGCCGGGTCGAGCGACTCGTACTCCGAGTGGTCGGTCGTCACGACGATCGCATCGGCGTCGAGCACCGCGTCCTCGAGCGTCTCGAGCGCGAGCGTCTGATCCGTTACCTGCGGATCGTGCAACGACACCTGAATCGGGCTGTCACCGTCCGTCCGCGCTTCGACTGCTGGCTCGTGTAGCGCTCGATCCTGCAGTTCCTCGGCGAGGTGCAGCCCCGGGCTCATCCGTATATCGCTGACACCGCCTTTGTATGCGACACCCAGAATCGCGATTTTTCGTTCGGTGATCGATCCCAACGCTTCCTCGAGGAGATCCACAATGTACCCCGCCATGCCGTCGTTGACCTCCCTCGCGTGCGCAATCAGGTCAATCTCGTCCGAGTCGTGACCGAGAAACCACGGATCGATCGGCAGGCAGTGNCCCCGCCATGCCGTCGTTGACCTCCCTCGCGTGCGCAATCAGGTCAATCTCGTCCGAGTCGTGACCGAGAAACCACGGATCGATCGGCAGGCAGTGTCCCCCGACGCCCGGTCCTGGCTGGTGGATGTCGACTCGTGGATGTGTGTTCGCCAGTTGAATCGCCTCGCGAGAGTCGACGCCGTAGTCGGCTGCCAGCATGGCGATTTCGTTTGCCAGCGCGATGTTCGCATCCCGGTAGGTGTTCTGAATCAGTTTGACGAACTCGGCCGTCGTCGCGTCGACCATCGTTCTGATTTCGCTTTCGACGAACGTCTCGTAGAGACGAACGGCCGCCGCCGTCGAGACGCCGTTGACGCCCCCGATGATTCGTTCGTTCTCCGTGAGTTCCGTGATAATGTTGCCCGGCATAACCGTCTCCGGGCAGTGAACGAGGGCGATGTCTTCACCAGCATCGAGCCCTGAGCGCTCGAGGATCGGTTTGACGGTGGAGACCGTTGTCCCGGGTGGAACCGTCGACTCGAGAATTACGGTATCGCCGGTTCTGAGCGTCGGTGCGATGCCAGCCGCAGCCTCCTCGACAGCCGAGAGGTTCACCCGTTTGGTCTCGTCGTCGAGCGGCGTCGGGACGCAGATGATATGGTATTCCGACGACGGAATCTCGTCGTCGATCGTCAACTGGCTGGAGTCAAGCGCCTGATTGACGAACGCTCTGAGACCGGGCTCATCGATCCGGATTTCGCCGCTTTTGAGTTCCGAAACCAGCTGGTCGTTGACGTCGAACCCGACGACATCGTGGCCGTAATTGGCGAACATCGCAGCTGTCGGAAGGCCGATGTAGCCGAGCCCGTGGACGCAAATGCTACTCATCCCGCTACCCTCGCGGGCGTCTCCGACTGACGGATGACATCGACGATCCGCGCTGCCGCGTCGCCGTCGCCGAACGGGTTTTCCCAGTTTGGCGACCGATCTAGCATCTCTCGAGCGCCCTCATAGATCGACTGTGGGTCCGTCCCAGCGAGTACGTTGGCGTCGACGGCGAGCGTCTCGGGTCGCTCCGTATTCTCACGCAGGGTTACACAGGGGACACCCAGAATACACGCTTCTTCTTGCACACCGCCCGAATCCGTCAGAATCAGCGTTGCCCCACTCTCGAGTGCAAGGAAGTCGATGTAGTCGAGCGGATCGACCGTTCGGACACGGTCTGGTATCTCGAGTCCGAACTCCGCGACTGCGTTTGCAGCCCGTGGATGGATCGGATAGAGCACGTCCTGGTCGAGTCGCTCGGCGACGCGACCGACGCCCTCGAGAAGCGATGCGAACCGACCCTCGTCGTCGACCGTCTCGGCCCGATGAGCCGTGAGCAGACAGTACTCGCCACGGGTGAGATCGTAGTCGTCGAACACCGACGTCTCTGCCATCGCGACGCGTTTGTGCTGTCTGACTGCGTCGACAACCGTGTTGCCGGTGACGTGTATCCGGTCGTCGTCGATCCCTTCCTCACGCAACGAACGCTTCGATTGTGCCGTGGGCGCAAACAAGTACTCCGAGGCGTGATCGGCAAGCACGCGGTTTCGCTCTTCGGGCATCTCCCGGTCACGGCTTCGCAAACCGGCTTCGACGTGGCCCAGCTCGATCGAGAGTTTACAGCACGCGATCGCACCCGAGAGAACGGAGTTCGTGTCTCCCTGAACGAGCACGACGTCGGGCTCTTCCTCGAGTAACACCGCCTCGATGTCGATAATCATCTGTCCCGTCTGTTGGCCGTGCGTGCCGGAGCCGACCGAAAGTTCGTACTCCGGTTTCGGGAGCGATAGCTCCTCGAAAAAGACGCTCGTCAACGAGTCGGAGTAGTGTTGACCGGTGTGGATGACTGTGTACGGAATCGACTGTGCCTCACACTCGCGAATGATCGGTGCCAGTTTGATGATCTCGGGTCGTGTCCCGAGGACGATCGCGATCTCCCGCTCGTTACTCATCTGTCTCACCCCCCGCTCGTGGATCGGAACGTGTGTTGCTCATAATCAATTGGATCGGCGCCATCCGGAGCCCCCGCCGACGTGAACCGCAGTGGTCCAGGATCAGTCGGATCGACGCCGTAGAGTACTGTGATATTCCGCACCGACCGCTTAAATTCCCATTTTGGTTGTTCTGTACAGTTCCGCCTCGAGAACAAATCAGCGTGTTTGACAGTCGCTGCATGAAACTATTGAATCGTGAATCAGTCCGGAAGCTCCGCGATTTCCGACACATCACTAGCGTTCCTGTTTCGGACAACATCGTCAGCCAACAGCCGTCCGTCGCCGATTCAGCCGATGTTGCACGGAGCCAACAGTGGATTTACTTGTGGAACTCGAGGCGACCCGCCGTCGTCGACGAGCCGCCACGGACGGTGGTTGTGGGCTGTCACGCTCGAATCGACCAGTCTCGAGCACCACGCCGCTCACCGGGGGCGAATCGAGTTCATCGAACCGAAGTGTCGTATTAGGGCCCCTGTTCAGGCCGAGTATCTAATACCGTCCCTGTCGACCGCCACGGCACGCGAGTGAACAATGGGACACGGAATGCAGGAGCTATCAGACCTCAGTGCAGCGCGTATCGAGACAGTCGACAGCGTCAATCGGAATCAGTGGAACCACGTCGTCGAGCAAGCACCCCACGGCAGCGTCTTCCACCGCTACGAGTGGCTCGAGGCCATCGAGACGGGAACGACACACACACCGAAACACGCTGTCGTCTACAAAAAGGACAACCTCGTCGGCATCTTTCCGAACGTGGTCTCGCCGATCGGGAACACGCCGTTTCGACGCCTCACCTCGATCGAGCCGGGGTTCGGTGGGCCACTGGTGACCACCGACGAGGAGGCGTCGCTCACGCTGTTATTTGAGCAAATCCAGGCGATCTGTGGCCGAGAGGTGATCACTCACCTCTTTCAGCCAGTCGATCCCGAAGCGGTTCGCTATCAGTCGACGTTCGACACAGTGGGTTACCAGCCGACCGTTGCAAGCTGTCGCTTCGAAGTCGACCTCCGGAAAGGCTGGGAGACGATCCTCGCCGACATGGCAAGCTCCCGTCGCCGAGCCATTCAGAACGCGGACACCGAGACGGTGGACGTCATCGACGAGGAACTGACGCGGGAAACGATAGAACAGTTCTACACCCGGTATCGCTCGGTCATGGACCGCCTCGAGGAGACCGCGTACCCGCGGTCGTTCTTTCTGGCACTGCTCGAGATGCGCGACCGGCTCAAACTGTTCTCGCTCTCTGCCGACGGCGAAACCCGGGGAATGCTCCTCTATCTGCTCGATGACGAGCAATCAGCCATGCACTATTTTTTCTCTGGCGTGACCGAATCGGACTTCGAGTACGACGCCTCGGAGTTGCTTCACGAGCGTGCAATCAACTGGGGAATCGAAAACGGCTATGAAACGTACGATTTCGGCGCAACGCGGGCAGATTACAGTCACGGGCTGTTCAAATTCAAATCGAAGTTCGGCGGCGAGGTCGTGCCGATCGTCTCGTGGGAGAAGGGGTACTCACGCGCGTTGTGGCCGCTGTTTCGTACGGGGAGGGAACTCTATCAGCGATACACAGCAGCTGACTGACGTTGCGCCTGTCTCCAACCTCGACAAACCGTGTGGAACCATGGTGTAGACTTTTGTGTCCCGCTGTGTCAGAACGCCCACGCCGTGATCGCAGATGTCGAAACCCAATTTAACGATCGTTAACGCTGATCTCGAGATCGATGGCGTCAGCCGAGCGTTCGTGAATCTCGCGACCGAATTCGACGCGCGCGGATACGGTGTCGAACTCGTGTTGACGCGGGCGACGGGAGACCTGCTCGCTGCCGTGCCCGACAGCGTCCGGATCGTCGAGCTTGAGCGGGCTGGCGTGCCGGGTCCGGAGATGGTCTCGTATGCACCGTCGCTGACACGGCACTTGCGAACAGTCCAGCCTGATGCCGTGCTCGCGGCACAGGCGCACACAAACCCGCTTACAGCGGTTGCCACCCGTGTCGCCGGCATCGATGCACGGACCGTCGTCTGCATCCAGACGATGACCTCACACCAACTCGCCCAGCGCGATCGACACCATCGAACGTGGACTCGACTCACGAGACACTGCTATCGACTGGCAGATACCGTTATCGCCGTCTCCGAAGAAGTGAAACGCGATGCTGCAGCGTCACTCGGTATTCCGACCGATTCGATCTCCGTCGTCCACCAGCCGACGGTCACGCCGTCGCTGCTCGAGCAGTCACGGGAGCCGATCGACCACCCGTGGTTCGGCGACGGGTCACCGCCCGTCGTTCTCGGTGTCGGGCGACTAGACCCACAGAAGAACTTCAGGTCGCTGATAACCGCGCTCGAGCGGGTTCGAGAAACCGAAGACGCTCGACTGGTAATACTCGGCGAGGGGGAGATGCGACCGACGCTCGAGCGACACGTCGATCGACTCGGCCTCGAGGACGTGGTATCGATGCCCGGGACGATACCGAACCCGTACCCGTACATGAGACAGGCGTCGGTGTTTGCACTCCCGTCTCGAACCGAGGCGGTCCCACTCGCGTTAATCGAAGCACTCGCCTGTGAGTGTCCTGTCGTCTCGACGAGATGCTCGAGTGGTCCGGTCGAAGTTCTCGAGAACGGAACGTACGGTGAACTCGTTCCGGTGGACGAGCCGTCAGCGCTGGCGAAAGCGATCGTCTCGACGCTGCAAGCGCCGCCACCGAAGTCGCTGCTTCGTGAGCGCTCCCGTGAGTTTTCGGTGACGACCATTGCCGACGAGTACGAGCATGTGCTGTTTCCCGAACAAAGACACAGACAGGCGGCTAAAACGGCGTAGACGTGGATAAGCCAGCCACGGGTCTAGATCGTTTCGTAGCGACCGTCGAATAGATGTCCCGGAATCTCATCCGTGGTGTTCTCTCTATCGCGGGAGCAAACGTCGTCGTAATGCTTCTTGCGTTTCCGCTGACGCCGGTGTTGGTTCGGACTCTTGGAAGCGCCCAGTACGGCGAGTACGCGTTTATGCTCTCATTTCTCGGCGTTGCATGGGTGTTCGTCAACGGCGGTGTTTTCGACGGCGTACGAAAGTACATCGCCGAGGATCGAGCGGATGAACACTGGCAGAACTACGTGTTCGGGTTCTACTTTCGTATTGCGATCCTATTCGTCGTCCCGAGTTCGATCGTCGTCGCGCTCGCGGCGTATTCGGGTGTCGTGTCGTCCATACTTGGAACGCAGTTCACGACGTTTTTTTATCTCGTTGGACTGTTGCTCATCGCGAGACAGCTACGGGCCGTGGGACGGAGCGTCTTGATGGGGCTCGGCAACGAGCATCTCTCGGAACCGTTGCTGATCGCAGAGAAGTTCGTTTTCTGGCCGATCGCGATCGGGCTCGCCGCTGCCGGCGTCGGCGTCGCCGGAGTATTGATTGGACACATCGCTGCAGCGTTTCTCACCGCGGTTGCCGCGTTTGTGCTGCTCTCCCGATCACTTTCGCTCTCGTCGGTTTTCCACCGAGCGCCGTCTGATTTTCCGCGGCGAACGCTCCTCGGTTTCAACAACCAGACGATCGTCTTGATGTTTCTGTTAAATTCGCTTCTGTACACGGATATCCTCCTGCTCCAACCGATCGCAGGAAGTGACCAAGCCGGCTACTACCAAGCTGCGCTGGTGGTTGCTGAATTCCTCTGGGTTGTCCCTATCGCCGCCCAGACTGTACTCCTCCACACCTCGTCCGAGCTGTGGTCGAGTGATCAACAGGAACGAATCACGACGATGTCTGCCACTGTGACACGGTACGTGTTTCTCGTCACGATGCTGTTGAGCGTTGGTATCGCGGTGCTTGCTGACTCGTTCGTCCCACTCTACTACGGTCCCGATTTCGAGGCATCGATCACACCGCTTCGACTGCTCCTTGTCGGTGTCGTCGGCTACTCAGTTGCGCGTCCGATTCTGGCGATCGGACAGGGGAAAGGGGCGCTTCGGGCACTCATCTACGCAACGAGCGGTGCGGTCGCCCTTAATCTCCTGCTCAACATCATCCTCATCCCGCTGTACGGGATGCGCGGTGCAGCGGTCGCCACGAGCATCGGATACGGCTCGATGCTCGTGTTTCACGTCTGGTGTGCTCGCCGGATTGGCTTCGAGCCACTGTCTGATCTTCGGGTTGGGCGTATCCTCGCGGCAGCACTTGTCACCACAATCGTCATCTACCCGCTCGATGCTGCCATCGCCTCGAGTCTCCTCTCTTTGCTGGTCGTGCCGCCCATCGGGCTCGTCGTCTACGTTGGGACCGCGATCGCAGTCGGCGCGCTCGACCACGACGACATTGACGATCTGTATGAGCGTACTCCCGATCGCGTCGTGAAGCTGTTTTCGTGATCGGTACGGGGAGCAACGGACGCCTGTCTATCAGACACTGGAAAGGCGTGATTTCTCCCGTTCGAACGCCACTAACTAGCGTTACTATGCCAACCGTCATTACGGATGCTCCGGTAGCACGGGCCGAATGAGCTCACGTCGCGATCTCTCTTTGAAACTACTGCTGGCCGTTGGGATCGCCTTGCTCTCGTATGCGTCGGTCGTCGTCGCGATGACGCCGCCAGCTTCGGGCTACGAGATCTCGATCTATACTGCCTACCCCGTCGCATTCTGGATTTCGATTATCGTGACGATCGTTGCCGGACAGCTACTCGTTCTCGAGGACGTGCTCCGGTCGGAGCCCGCTGGCTACTGGAAGCGGGGGTACGCGCTGATCGTCGCTGCCAGCGGGCTGCTCTTGTTTTTGCCGACGATGCGCTACCAGTACGTCATGGGGCGGGCGGATACGCTCACGTTCGCCGGCTCTATCGATTACATCACGGTCAATCACGCACTCCAGCCGGACAACTACTATCCGATGTTGCACCTGCTTGCGGCGACGCTCTCGTTTCTCACGGGTATCGAACCGATCAGGATCATGCAAACGATTCCACCGCTGTTTTCGCTGGCGTTTCTGCTTGGGACCTACTGTCTGATTCGATATCTGTTCCCGGCGCGGCGTGAGTGGATCGTTGTTCTCCCGTTCGTCTCACTCCTGTTTGTCGGATTCGAGCACCTGCACTTTACGCCGTACAATATGAGTTTTCTGTTGGTTCCGCTCGTTCTTCTCTACTGTCTGAAAGCGCAGGAACGAGCCGCAGTCTGGTCGAAAATCGTGATGGTCGTCTTGGTGACTGCGCTCGTATTCTATCACCCACTGACCGGGCTCCTCATCGTCGCTCTGTTCGCCATCGCACAGGTTCTCTCGAGGGTGCCGCGGTCGCTTCGGTTCGTCTCAGAACGCAAAGCCGTGCCGTCGGTGACGGTCAGTCTCCTCGTGCTCGTCCTGTTGTTCGCGTGGTATTCACGGTTCGACACGATCGTTCTCAGCGCGAGTTCGATCGTTCTCGGCCGCGGTCCCTCCCAGTTCGAACACGCGACGGACGTTGCAGATCGGGTCTCGCCGACAGTCACCGATCTGCTCCGGGCCGGATTCACCACGTACGGTATGGAAGCACTTATCGGCGCAGCGACGGTCGCATTTCTCGGCATCCTCGTCTACAGTCATTACAGACGACGGACACCCATCGATACCTACGTCGCGTGGTTTGCCGGGATTTTCACCGTCACCTTCGCTCTCGGTGCCGTCGCGTTTTTGGTTGACGTCATTTTCGACCCGCTTCGATTCACCCGATACGGCATGCTTGCGGGTGGTGCCATCATCGGTGTCGGATTCCTGTTGCTGTACCGGTCGCGTGCCAGCACACGCTCGAGACACGCGCTCCGGCTCTCGATGTATACGTTCCTCCTGGTTCTCGTCTCCATCTCAGTGGTCTTGCTCTTTCCGTCACCGGTTGCTGACACCGCGAACCTCCAGGTGACCGAACGAGAGGTCGAGGGGATGGACTGGGCCGTCACCAACGAGAACGAGACGATGCCGACACAGGACCACGGCGTCTTACAACACCGCCACATCGACTACCTCTCGGACGGAACGGCATCGACGTGGGAACTGCGGGAACGGGACACGGCACCGCCGGACCACTTCGGCTACGACGAGCACGCGACGGCCGGAGAACACGAGAAGTACGATGAAGACACGTACCTCCTCGTCACGGAACTCGCTCGAGTCGAAAATCCGGCCCTGTATCCGAACTATCCCGACCATTGGCGTCATACGCCCGCGGAGTTCCAGCGACTCGAGTCCGATCCGACGGTCGATCACGTGTATACGAATGGCGAGTTCGATACCTACATCGTCCGACCAACGAGCGAGTGACTGTGTGCGCCGTGTTCTCACTTGTGTTTTATTACGTACGCTCCCGTGTTCACACGCATGTCGGAAAAGACACACTATGAGTCAACGCGGCAGTCTCGGTTATCCGGCATCGTCGTTCCCAACCGCACACCAGCAGGCCGTTCGCAGTCGTCCACATGAGAACGATTCAGTCGCTGCTGGCTCCCGAGTCACCGATTCAGGACCTGCGGTGGAAAGCCGGGGAGACGATCACTCGTGGACTCCAGTCGACCCGACGGAGCACCCCGACAGGGAACGGGCACGATGCGATCATCGACGGAACGGGCGGAGAAACCGTTCCTCCGTTCGCCAGTTCGTTCCCAACGCGCAACCCACTGTCACCGCGCCCTGCCGTCGACGTCGAGAATCCGGTGTTGACCGTCGACGACGTTTCCGGACACGGTGATGCGGACTTCGTTGCCGACCCGTTCCTGTTCGTCGAGGAGGGTGTCTGGCATCTGTTCTTCGAAATATCGAACAGACACCGCGACCCTCCCGCCGTAATCGGCCACGCGACGAGTACGGATGCCGGCAGGACATGGTCGTTTACCGACGTCGTCCTCCGGACGGACACACACCTCGCCTTCCCGTACGTCTTCGAGTGGGACGGGACGCAGTACATGATCCCGGATCGATGGGACCACGTCAACGGCGAGCCACGGGACATCAAACTGTACCGCGCGACATCGTTTCCCGACTCGTGGGCCGAAATAGCGACGCTCGTCTCGCCGACACACCGTCTGAACGATTTCGTTGCGTTTCGGTTCGACGACCGCTGGTGGGGGATCGGCGGCGACGGCCGCGAGCTGTATGCCTACTACAGCGACGAGCTGACCGCTACCGACTGGACGCCACATCGTGAGAACCCGGTCGTCTCGAACCGTCCACGCGGGGCTCGTCCGGGCGGACGGCCGATCGTCAGTGATGACCGGGTGTTGCTCTTTTTGCAGGATTGTGTTGCCCGGTACGGCTCGAAGCTCAGGGCGTTCGAGGTCGTGACGCTCACTCCCGCCGAGTACGACGACCACGAACACCCACGCTCGCCCGTCCTCGAGCCAAACGATACCTCACTCGGCTGGAACGCTGGCAAAATGCACCACCTCGATCCGGTGTACGTCGACGGCAGCTGGCGATGTGCGGTCGACGGCAACATCGGTCTTCAACGCGCGTTCGGGACCCACCACTGGTCGATCGGAATCTTCGATGCGTGAGTCGGCCGAGCGCTATCGGACGATCGACTGAATCGAAGCGGGTATCTGCTCGATCAGTCCGGTTGCTGCCTTCACACCGGCGGACTTTCGAGTCACCTCGAACAAGGGAGTCACGGCAGGATCGAACTTGGATTTATACTCGGTTACACCCTGCTCCATCGCCCCGTGGAGATCGTAGCGGCTGAGCCCTTCCTCGATCCCGTCCTGCATGATCTGCCAGTCGACCGCTTCGTTGATCGGGAGATCAGTCGTCGGTGTTACCCCACCGACCCATCCGTACAGTGTCTCGCCTTCTATAAGTACGAACGTGCCACCAACGACGTCTCCATCGTGTCGACAGACGTACGGCCGGACGCGCTCGCTCCCGAGTTCGTCGTAGATCGACGAGAGCATCTCCGCAGAAAGGTCGTACTGCACCCCTTTCTCCTCGAGTCGCGATCGAATCAGGTCGTTGAGCGGTTCGATAACCGACGGTCCGCCGATCTCAACGTCGACATCACGTTCTTCGGCGCGGCGAATACTCCGTCTTGCGTCCGATGAAAACGACGCGAGCAACGCGTCGGGCGCTCGCTCGAGGTCGACGACGTACGTGTACGACGGTGTCACGTCGAACCCGTTCCAGAGAAACGGACGAACGTCGGTGAAGCCATCAACGCACCGAATCTGGACGAGTTCCGGTTCGATTTCGGTGTCGATCCAGTCGATGACGCCCTCGATGAAGCGTCGCTGTTCTTTCTCGATCTTTCGCTGTTTCCGCCCGTTGTCGGCGACCCGTATCGGACCGAGATATGCTACTCCGGTGTTCGATGGAGGTGATGCGACAGTCGTAAACGGTCCCTCTTTCGTTTCGAACAGCGGAAACAGTCCGAACGGTTCTTCGCCTTTGTACCCAACCAGCGGATACCACGTCAGTTCGTGATGGCGAGCGATCAGTTCGAGCACCGAGCGGCGATGAAACGGCGACGCGTGAACGGATCGGTCGACGTACGAATCCCACCGCTCGAGTTCATCGCCCGCTGCCCGCTCGATCCGAATACTCATGAGATGTGCGAAGGTGAACGCCGACATAATGGTGTAGGTCCGGTACAGGGGAAAGATGTCGTTGCTGCACCACGACACCGTTCGAGCCGACTTGAACGTGACCCACGCTCGTTCTAACGAACTGACGAGTATGTGACGTGGAGAGTGCGAGAGGCCGATATCGCGGTACAGTTCGCTGTCTATAGTAGCCACTGACAGTCACTGTACACCGCATCGCACGACGAGAGCATGGGTCGACGTGACCGTCGGAGCGTGCGCGGGTCGGAGCGAACGACGTGAGCGAGAACCGCGAACGAGCAAGCGGGGAACGACGTGACCCGTGCGCTATGCGATGCGTGTGTACATCGGTTCAGTTGTTACTATAGCGGTGAAACTGGCTTCATTGCCCACTCTCCCGAGTCGGTGTTGTCCGCTCAAATCGTTCGTTACGGGTCAAGAACATCCTCCACAGCTAAATAGCGACTCCTGTTGCAACTGCTACAATGTCGGGACAGAGTGATGTAACTGAGGCAAACGATACAACTGAGGCAAATGATTCCGCCAGCGTGGACAACGTCTTGGCTACCGTCTCGGATGATATTGAGGCGTGTATAGGGGACCCGCTCACTGATGACCGATCGTTCGACCCGGAGGTGGAAACGATCTCGTTGAACGCCCCGAGTTACGGCGCTCCAGAAGTTCTGGAAGCGCTCGAGTCGATGCTTTCGACCTGGGTAACGATGGGCGAGAAAGTCGCACAGTTCGAAGACGGGTTCGCCGAGTACCTCGACGCAGCCGGGGCGATGATGGTTAACTCGGGCTCGTCAGCGAACCTCGTCGCCTTGCGAGCACTGCAAAGCGATCGGCACGGAATCGAACTCGCTCCTGGCGACGAAGTCATCGTCCCGGCCTGCACGTGGTCGACCAGCGTGGCCCCGATTATCGACGTCGGTGCCACGCCAGTGCTCGTCGACTCCGACCCGGACACGTTCGCCCTCGATATCGATGCGGTCTCGGAGGCGATCACCGACGATACGGCCGCGATCATGGCCGTCCACCTACTTGGAAATCCGGCCCGCATGGATGCGCTGACCGACCTCTGTGCGGACCACAATCTCGTCCTGCTCGAGGACTGCTGTGAAGCCCACGGGGCGGCGTTCGACGGGCAGCGCGTCGGAACGTTCGGCGAATACGGGACCTACAGCTTCTTTTTTTCCCACCATATCAGCACGATGGAGGGTGGCATGGTCGTCTCAAACGATCACGAGCGAATCGAGGCGGCAAAGCCGATCAGGGCCCATGGCTGGGTTCGGGAACTCGACGACCGTGAGGAACTCGCTGACGATCATCCAGACATCGACGAGCGGTTTCTGTTCGTCGACTCCGGGATGAACGTTCGGCCGACGGACGTTCAAGGTGCGTTCGGCATCCACCAACTCGAGCGACTCGAGCCGTTTATCGAAATCCGTCGCGACAACGCCGAGCGCCTGTCTACGGAACTGGCGGCTTACGACGATGTCCTCGAGTTCCAACACGAACAACCCAACGGTCGCCACACCTGGTATGGGTATCCGCTCGTGGTCGCGGCCGATGCGCCGTTTTCCCGCGCGGAGCTGACCGCCCATTTCGAAGCCAACAACATCGAGACGCGGCCGATCATGGGTGGCAACCTCGCCGAACAGCCGGCGTTCGAGCACCTCCGCGAGCGAGCCGGACCGTTGCCGGTCGCCGCGGGCTTGCACGAGCGCGGGTTCTTTTTCGGCAACCACCATCGGATGGGGGACGAGCATATCGACCACATCGTCGATGTCGTCGACGAGTTCGTCGCCGAACACGCGAGCCGATGAAGGTCCACATCACAGGCGGGGCCGGGTTCGTCGGCTCCCACCTCGCCGACCGACTCGTCGATGCCGGCCACGACGTCACCGTCTTCGACAACGTCAGTCGCGGCGGGCGGGACCGACTCGAGGGAATCCTCGACGAGATCCGGTTCGTTGAGGGCGACGTTCGTGACCACGATGCGTTTGCCGACGCCGTCGACGATCCCGACGTCCTGTTCCATCTGGCCGCGATCAACGGGACGAAACACTTCTATGACCGTCCGCGGGCGGTCCTCGACGTGAACCTCGAGGGGGTCAAACACGCGACACAGATCGCCGCCGGGCAGGATATCGACCGACTCGTGTTCGCGTCGTCCTCGGAAGTGTACGGGTTCCCGGAAACGTTCCCAACGCCGGAAACGCATCCGCTCCAACTGATGGACCCGACGAACCCCCGTTACAGCTACGCCGGCACGAAGATCCTCGGCGAACAGTACGTCATCCAGACGGCAGCGGCACACGAGTTCGCCTACACCATCGTTCGACCGCACAACTTCTACGGCGAGGCGATGGGGTACGACCACGTCATTCCGGAGTTCATCGAGCGACTGGTGACAGGGTCCGAATTCACCATCTACGGCGACGGCACACAGACTCGGAGCTTCTGTTACATCGACGATGGGATTGACGCCATCGAACGAGCCGGGTTTGCCGACGCCGCTCGAGATGAAATCTTCAACGTTGGCACGCAAGACGAGATTACGATCACCGAACTCGCATCAGCGCTGTTCGACGTGACAGGACGACGACCCGAGGTGACACACATCGAGTCCAAAGAGTTGTCAGGGTCGCCGGATCGTCGCCAGCCGGATCTCTCGAAAGCGCGCGACCTGTTGGGGTACGAGCCAACGACGTCGCTCGAGACGGGGCTTCGCCGGACCTTCGAGTACTATTATCGAGACCTCACCGGAAACGAGCCGGAACAATGGGAGTTCTGATCACTGGCGCGACCGGACTGGTCGGCTCACAGTTGGTCGATCGACTCGCCGCCGACCGAACGGTGTTCGCCGGCGTCCGTCGGCCCGCCGACACCGAGCTCGAACGCGCCACGCCGGTCGAACTGCAGTTGGGCCGACACGGCCTCGAGACGACGCTGGATTGGACACGCGTCGACGCCGTTGTCCATACGGCAGCGTACACGGATGCACACGGAAGCGTCGACGAGCCCCTGCGCTGTTTCGACGTTAACGCAACTGGAACGGCGGCAATCCTCGAGGCGGCTCGCTCGGCATCAGTCGACCGCGTCGTCGCGCTCTCTTCGTACCACGTCTACGATGGGAGTCAAACCGGTCGGCTCTCGGAGTCAGCTGCGACGGACGCCGGCACGCCGTACGCGGCGAGTAAGCTGGCTGCCGACGCCCAGTGTTGCGCATATGATCGGCAGTACGACATGACCGTCAGCGTCGTCCGGCCGTTCAACGTGTACGGCCCCGGCGGACGGCCCCATCAGGTCGTCCCGTCGTTTATTTCACAGGCACTCTCGGATGGCGTTATCGAGCCCTATCCCGGCAATCCGGTCCGGGATTTCCTCTACGTCGACGATCTGTGCGATGCGATCGTCGCCTTGCTCGAGCGAGAGGTGTCGGGGCCACTCAACGTGGGACGAGGAACGGGAACGTCGATCCACGAGCTCGCACAGACGGTCGCGTCGATCGCCGAAGCACATACCGACCGGTCGATTCGTGTCATTCATGACGGCGACCTCGAGCCGACCGATCCCACGATTGCGGACCCATCGAGAATCGAACACGAACTGAACTGGACCGCGGAGACCACGCTTTCGGACGGACTCAATCAAACGATAACCTATGAACGAACGAGATAACGAGACACTCGAGAAACGAAACGTCTGCGTCCTCGGACAGGGATACGTCGGACTCACGTTGTCCGCCGTGCTCGCCCAGTCCGGGTTCGACGTCGTCGGTCTCGAAAAAGACGACGAACGGTATGAAAAATTGACACAGGGCGTCCCACACTTCGACGAGCCGGAACTCGAGAAAACGATCTCGACCCAGTGCGAACTCGGCACGCTCCGATTCGGACGGTCGACCGACCATCCCGACGCGGGACACGCCTCGGCGTACATCATCGCCGTCGGCTCGCCGCTCGATGAGAACAAGACGCCGAATACGTCGATCGTTGAATCAGCGGTCGACTCGGTCACTGAGGTTCTCGAGTCGGGCGATTTGGTCGTCCTTCGGTCGACGATTCCGGTCGGGACGTCCGAACGAATCGTCGACCAGATCGAGACTGAAACCGGTCTCGAGGTGGGCAAGACACTCTCGCTCGTTCACGCACCCGAGCGGACGCTGCAGGGGGCAGCGCTGCGAGAGCTTCGCCACCTCCCGCAGGTGATCGGCGCTGACGACAGAGGCTCGGTCATCGAAGCCGAGCGCCTCTTCAGACACGTCACCGACACGATACTGCGCGTCGAGTCGCTGCGTGCCGCGGAGTTGGTCAAACTGATGGACAATACGTATCGCGACGTGACGATCGCACTCGGGAACGCGTTCGGCGAAATCGCACGATCACACGGGTTAGACGGGACACGACTGATCGAAGCCGCAAACAAGGGGTACGATCGAAATCAGATCAAATCGCCGGGGCTCGGCGTCGGTGGTGGCTGTCTCCCCAAAGACCCCTATCTCGTCCTCGAGAGTCTCCCCGACGAAACCGAGCCCGGCCTGTCAGCGGCAACGTCTCTCATTCGGGATGCGAGACAGCTCAACGAGTCGATGCCACACATCGCGACCGACCAACTCGAGGCGGCGCTCTCCGGTCTGGGCAAGGAGCCGGGCGAGTTGCGATCGCTCGTATTCGGGATCGCGTTCAAAGGTGAGCCGGCGACGAACGACATCCGACACACGCCTGCTGCGCCGGTGATCGACTTCCTCGCCGAGCGCGGCCCAGTCGACGGCTACGATCCGAACGTCGAGCCCGAAAAAATCGCATCCCTCGGTGCCCGACCGGTAACGGACGACGACGCAACCGTCACGGACGTCGCGACACGTGATGCCTACGACGTGATCGTGCTCGCGAACAACAATCCGACGTTCAAAGAACTCGAGTTGGCGTCCGTCGCGGATGCAGCGCCACCGGACGCAGTGCTTCTCGACGGCTGGAACCTCCTCGACGAGCGGACGGTCGAACAGATGGGACTGTCTTACGTCGCCATCGGCGGTGACGTGACGTCTCGTCGGTTCTGACCGTCACTGGCGGATACTGCAAAGCAATGCACACTGGCACGACAACTGCGCGATGCATGCGTACCCCGGTTCAGTTGTCACGCTCGTTCTCACTCGTGTTTCGAGTCAGTCGGTTCCACAACCGACCGTCGTGTCGGTGACCGCTCGCTGAACGGAACGTTCTCGAGCAGTAGCTTACCGATATGGTCGACGGAAAACACTGTTTCGTGGAGCGTTCGTCCGCCACGAGCGATCCGCTCTCGAAGCATCGGATCATCGCGAAGCGTTCGGATGGCCGCCGCCAGCGCGGTGGGATCTTCCGGCGGTACCAGATAGATGTCTTCAGTGTGTGTAAACCAGCGCTGAATCGGGGGAGAGTCCATCGTTATTACTGCCGATCCGGACGCGATCCCCTCCGACACCTTGTTGGTGATACTCGCCTGAGCACGCAGGTCATCGGAGAAAATCCCCATCGTCACATCGGCCCCGGCTGCGGCACGCCCCAGCGTCTCCCACGGTGCTCGACCCCAAAATTCGACGTTCTCGAGCCCGTGTTCGGCCACTCGCCGTTCGATCCGGTCTTTTCCGACACCCTCGCCAATAAGGACGAACTGAATGTCATCGGCCGCTAGCTCGGCTGCGGCATCGACGATTGTCTCGACGCCGTGATGTGGTAAGAACGCACCCCAGTACACCACCGTAAAGCGATCGAACGCCGTTCCACCGTCTTCGCGGGGATGGAACCACGTGTCATCTGCCCCGATTGGAATCCCGACGATTCGGGAGCGTGGCAACGAGTACAGCGTCGCGTACAGCCGTGCGTACTCGGCAGTTTCCGTGAGATGATAGTCCGGCAGCCGAAACGTCAGCCACTCGAGCCAGTAAATAAGTGTTACCTGCCACCGTGGATAGTCCTGCATGTCGGCGGTTCGATACAGCGAGACGAACAGATCGTAGACGAGTAGTGTGTCCAAACGACGTGCAAACAGGGCCGCGATCGGAAGGACTGAGATATTGAATTTCGTGACGAGGATCGCATCGATAGCAGACTCCTCGCGGGCGAGACGGCGCATTTGCCTCCAGATGCGGACGTAAAACAGCGGAAGCAGTAGGAACTTCTTCAGGCCGACCGACAGCGGCTCGTCCCGAAACCGGCATTCGAGGACTGTTATTCCCTGTGACCGGAGCCCATCACGGAGCGACAGTTCACGGTAGTAATCGTAATCATAGTCTCCGAGAAGGACCACTGTTTCGGTATCGGAACGCATGGTTCGACACAACTGGCAACGTGAATCGTGAATAAGCGCCAGTATCGTCTACCGGTCGCAATCTCTCGTTGTGTTCGACGCGGGCGGGGACCCGCGACGACGGTCGTGGACTTCAGCCTTCGTCGCCGTTGATCCGGACGACGAGATCGTCGAATAGTATCCAGTTGTCTCTGGGCGAGTCGTACATTCCGCCCCAGTACACGTTGAACCAGTAGTCTTCGATCCGTAACTCGGGCGTGGTCCGGAAGCGAATCGAGCGATGATCGTACGCTGGCTCCCCATCGACCCACCCCATGAGGACGCCGTCGGCCCGCTCGGGGTCGTTCAACAGAATGTACTGGTCGATCCGATACCATTGCCCTTTCCAGAGGGACCGATCCCAAATAAAGAACTCACCGTACTCGTCGTCCATTCCGGCATGATAGATGTAGTATTGGAGTCCGATTTCGTCCGACTCCGTGTCTCGAAACCCCATCCGGGCGGACCAGCCGTTCCTGCCGTTTGACCGTCGTCCACCCCAGCCGCCGGCTCCGTACGTTCCGGCCGGGCCGGGGAGTTTGCCCACTTGATCGGTAACTTCGAACGATTCCGGGAAGTAAAGATAGTAACTGGCCCAGAGTTCTTCGGGCTCCGACGATTCTTCGTCAAACCAGTAGTGAAGTGAGGCACCGTCGCTTTCTCCTTCCGGGATATCGACGCGAAGCGAGCGGTCGTCGTATGCCTCATCCGACACCAACTCGAGGTGGTCAGTGATGTCGGATTCAGTGAACTCGTCAATCCACGACCAGTCGTGAAAATCGATAGATAACTCGGTCACCGTCTGTTCCTCGGTGACTGTCGAGCCGTCAGCGGTGCGATCATCGGCGGTTGTGTTGGGTTGTGCGGACCCTTCGGAACTGTCTGGATTGGTTCCCGGCGACAGCGCGGGCGACCCGGTTAGCCCCGATACTCCTCCTGCGGCTAACCCCGAGAAGATGAGCAACTCTCGCCGTGTGTGATTCATAACAGGTCGACTCTCGTTATGCCACTGGTGGATAAATCGCTTGTCCCGGCACAACTGGTCACTCTCTCGATCCAACTGCTTCGGTACGCTCGAAACTAAATCTGGTAACACGTCTCACGCCATCAATCGCATGCGAATGGCGTTACAGTCAGCCTGATCGCTCGTCAATATTGATAGTCAGTAAATCTAAATTCTAGCAACCTGAAAATATGCATATACTAACTATGAGTCTTATATTTAGTCACTGTTGGCATATACTAGATGGTCGATCCGTTCCCAGAGCGTTCTTCACCTGCCTACACTGTTTCGGGAAGTGCCGCACTCGAGCGAGTCATCCAACGCGAATCACTCCGTGGATCGAGGCTCCTCGTGCCTGCGTTCATCTGCGAACGGTTCCTGCAACCGATCGTCGACCAGTACGAGATCGAGCCCGTATTCGTCGATGTCGACACGGAAACCTACCACCTCGAGTTCGATCACGCGCGACCGCACTTACGGGACGTCGACGCCGCGTTGTTCGTGCACGCCTTCGGTTTGCCAGCACCCATCGAACGCTGGGTCGACCACTGTCGGGAGCACGATGTTGTGGTAATCGAAGATTGTGCGAGGGCGCTGTCCGCACGATGTGACGGGCAATTGGTCGGTGGCTGCGGCGATTACGCCATTTTTTCGCTGTCGAAGGTCGCACCCGTGTTCACGGGTGGTGCGCTTTTGACCCATTCCGAACGGCCGCGAGTCGAACTCGCGCCCGCCACGATTTCAGTTGATCTGTTCGTCAAGTTCCTGTACACTGCACTGCCGTGGGAGCTTCCGTATAAAAACCGGCTCAGTGCGTTGTACGAACGACTCATCGGAAACAGACGGTACGTAACCCAAGACCCCGAATTTGGATACCAAAATGCGGACGAGACGCCGTCCGTTCGGGAACTCGACCCGATCAATCGTTGGCTCTTCGAGTGCTACCTTCGCCGAGCGTTTCCACACGCTCTCGGGAGACACCGATCGATCGCTGACTCACTCCGGACGGTGCTCGAAAGGTACGGGCTCGACGTTCAACCCGACGCACCCGGCCGAGCCAACTACGTCCTTCCGGCAACCGTCCCCGGAGACCGCGACGCGCTCGTCGACTATCTCCGTGCTCGAGGCACGCCGGTACAGGTCATCTGGAACGAGCCGTGGGGGTTGTCCGCCGACCAGTCACACGCCGATCGATATCCTGGAACGCAGTTTCTGGCCGAGAACATAATTACGATTCCGATCGCAGCGCTGACCCGATCCGAGACAGCACGACTTATCCAGAATCTCCACGCATACTACCAGGGCTGAGACGATCTCTGGTCCCACTTTCCCAGTGGCCTCGTAAGGCAGTCGCGGGTACCCCCGGACTACACTGTCAGACAGTATGACTAACAGGAGTCCGAATCAGAGCATCTCGCCCTGTTCAGCCCAACACTGGTACTCGTCGGTGTAGATGTGGTACGTGTTGCTGGCCGTTCCGTTTCCACCGTGATAGAAGTCGTGCCAGAACGCGTGGACCGGCAGGTCACTCGTCTCTCGCCATCGCCAGTTCGAACGCGAGTAGACTTCTTCACCGTCGACCCATCCTTTCAGCACGCCGTCGTTCCGGCCTGGCGTGTTCAGGTCGATGTACTGGTCGATCTGGTACCAGCGACCCCGCTGGAGAGTCACTCCCCAGCGGTCGTACGTTCCCCACCAGCTCGACTGGTCGGCGTGGTAGACGTAGTATCCGGGTTCGACGCCGCCGGACGTGGCGTGGTACGACCCGCGCGCCGACCACCCGTTGTATCCGTTCGGCTCGGTTGTTCCGGAGAGGTTTCGGTTCGGGTCGCCGCTGAACCCGGGTGCCTTGCAATCGTCGCTCGGGTACGCATTCTCGCCGAAGTACACCCAGTACCGCTGGTGGAGTTCGTCGGGGCGATAGCCGATCACCCGGTCCATCTCGATGTATCCGTGGCCGCCGACGTGGTCTCCACCGTGGATCGTCGTCCGCAGAGCCGTCCCGCTCGAGTCGGGGGATGTAGGAGAGGACACGGCCGTCATCGTATCCATCCGCCAGCCGCTGTGGAACGCTTCCGGTCCCGAATCGAACGATTCTACGAAGTCGGGCGTCGGTCCGCTCGCAGAGACTGGATCGTCGGTCCACTCGCTCGGCTCCAGCGGTTCGTCGGTGAGCAGGTCGTCGCCGATCTCGACGCCGCCTTGCTCGACCCACATCAGATCGGCGTCCTCGAGCCAAACGGCGACGACCTCGCCGGTCACGTCGAACGCATCACCGAAGCCCTCGCCAGTGGCTCCGCCCGCGTGGATCACGTCGTCGCTTACCTGGTCGATGAAGTCCTCTGCCGGCCACGTGCCGCCTTCGATCCCCTGACCAGTCGGCGAGTCGTAGCCCGCGTCGGTAAACGCAACGTCGAGTTCGCCGTTACTGGGTTTGACGATCATCTCGTGTGAGAGGCTCTGAGCGTTCTCGTCGGTAATGAAAGACCACACCGAGTTCGCTGGCTCAGTCACCTGCGCAGTTTCGTCGTTGGCTGTCGACTCTTGTGGCCACTCGTCCGGGTTCGGTGGCTCGTCGGCAAATAGTTCTCTATCTGTGACAGTCGAACCGTCTCGTTCGGCCCACATCTGATCAGCGTCCTCGAGCCAGATCGCGACGACCTCGCCGGTCACATCGAACGCGTCACCGAATCCCTCACCGGTAGTCCCGCCCGCGTGGATCACGTCGTCGCTTACCTCGTCAATGAAGTCCTCCGCTGGCCACGTGCCACCCTCGACCCCCTGGCCAGTCGGTGAGTCGTAGCCAGCGTTTGCAAACTCCACTGCAAGCCCATCGGCGCTGCGTTGGACGACAAACTCGTACGAAATCGTCTGTGCGCTCGGTTCGGTAATAAACGCCCAGATCGTGTCTTGGGAACTACCGGTGTCAGCAGCCGCAACCGAGGCGGTGGCGAGTGATAGCGACCCCGCACCAAGCAGTTTCAAGAGCGATCGACGCCTGAAGTCGCTTCGTTCCGTGACTGTCCGCGACGTATCAGGGTCTGTCTCTCTCTTTTTGGACATACTATCTTCTTTTGATGAACAACAAAAGAGCTTGAGAGTCATATGTTGAGTCTTTTTAAGTAGAAATATCTTTCAAAATAGAAGTGTACAATATCCAACCATGACGGCTGCGGCGTTGTCGTGTGATAGCTCCTGGCCAACGCTTTTGCGTACGCATCCCGTCGGAGAACAGCACTCCGTGGTTCGTACATGTCACTCGAGGTTACAACGATTGAGACGATCGAAGACGTCGACCGGAATCAATGGAATCACGTCGTTGATCACGCCGCCGTTAGCAGCGTGTATCACCGGCACGGATGGCTTCGGGCTATCGAGTTCGGCACTGATTACGAGCCGAGACATATCCTCGTCTTGAAGAAGAACAACCCCATCGCCATTTTCCCGAACTTTCTCGTCGAAGACGATCGGTTCTTGGTCTCTCATCTCACGTCCATCGAACAGGGCTCAGGCGGCCCGATTGCAACCACAGAAGAAGAACGGGCCATCCAACTGCTCCTCGACGAGGTCGAAGATGTGTGCGACGCGACGGTGCTTTCAAACCAGATTCAGACGCGTGGCCAGCGATATGCGCGATATCATGGACTGTTCGAAGAGAACGGGTATAGACAAAAGCTCGCGGATTGTGACTTCGAACTCGACATCACTCGAGAGTGGGAAACGATTCTCTCCGAGATGGACAGCTCGAGGCGACGTGCTATTAAACAGGGCCACGACAACGAGTTCGAAATCATCGACAAAGCGATTACGGCCGAGACGATGTCGACGTTCTATGAGGGGTTTCAGTCCGTGATGAAACGTGTCGGCGGGGATATCCCGCCGCGTCAGTTCTTCCTCGAGTTAGTCAACTTTTCCGATCAAATAAAGATATTTGCGCTCCATGCCGACGGCACAGAGCGTGGCTCCATACTGCTGCTCTTGGATGACGAGCAGGAAATCGTACACTATCAGGAGTCTGCGGTCGAGCAAGCACATTTTGAGTACAATGCATCGGAGTTGCTCCACGAACACGCGATCAAGTGGGGACAGGAGAACGGCTATCGAACGTACGACTTCGGTGGGACGGAACTGGACTTCAGAGACGGCCTGTACCAGTTTAAAGCGAAATTTGGCGCGCGACCGGTTCCGGCGTTGATCTGGGAGCGTGGCTGTTCAACGCCACTGTGGCCTGTATACAGGGCCGGGCGCTATCTGTATCAGTGACCGAAACAGTCACTCACTGTGAGGGGCAGAAGATTGACGACAGGGTGGCGGATACGGAGCCACAGCATGCAAGCCAGCCTCTCGTTCGACGACCCCACCGCGTTCGAGTCGTTTACCGAGCGCTTTCACGACGAGTTCGTCTCGATCAACGACGACTCCAATACTGACTCCGGCCCCGATCGGACGTCGTGTGAAGTGTTCTTTCCGGCGGGGTCACACTACGGTGCGGATCTCAGCTACCAGTTCCAAGACGACCTCGAGAGAGAACCGGACTCGATGTACGCCTCATACTGGCTCTATCTCGACGAGACGTTCCAGCCGGCAACCGACGGCAAACTCCCCGGGTTTGCCGGTCGATACGCTGGTACGGCCCGCGAGGGGGGATGGGGCAGTCGGATCACTGATGGCACGAACGGCTGGTCGGCTCGCGGCGTCTTTGACACCCCTGATGCGGACGGCAACATCCGAATCGGAAACTACGTCTACCACGTTGGGATGGGGACGTATGGCACGTTCGCGTGGTGGGACGTCACGCTCGAGCCGGGTCGCTGGTATAAAATCGACCAGTACATCGAGCTGAACACGCCGGGTGAAAGCGACGGCGTATTAGAGGGCTGGGTCGACCAGAAGCAGGTCTATACCAGCGATGATTGGCACTGGCGAGACGAGGCCGACATCGGGATTCAGGAGTTCTGGTGCAACTTCTACCATGGCAACGTCGACCCAGCACCACAGGCGATGACGCTGTATATGGACAACCTCTACTTCGAAACACGTTCCGAAGGGGTCTAGACGACTCGACGCGTCGGTTCACGTCCGCGCTTCTCGATACAGAGCATCACCCCGACGTGGGATTGGTCTCAGCAAACCGCAGTTGCTGTCACAAGCCTGCCTCGAGCGGCTGTCGGTACCATCAAAACCAACCGATGCCGGTACATCTATGTACGCGCCAGCCATATTCAGATGTGGTAGCATCTAGCACAGATAATGACTGAGGCTAGCAAAAAAACTATCCGCTCAGGAAGCGGAGTCATTGACATCGCCGTCCATCCCGAATCATGAATGAAGTTCAACTGGAGGTTGCGAAGGCATACCCGAACGACTCGGGTCGTGGTATCGCCCGACTCGATCCGGACACGCTGTTGCATCTGAAGCTGAGTCCGGGCGACATTATCGAAATCGAAGGCGCGGACACCACCGCCGCGAAGGTGTGGCGCGCCGACCGGCAGGACTGGAACACGGATACAGTCCGTATCGACGGCTTCACCCGGCAGAACGCCGACGTGGGGATCGGCGAGCGGGTGACGATCCGGAAAGCGGAAGCCACGAAGGCGGACAAGCTCGTTCTCGCCCCACCGGAGGAGGCGTCGGTCCAGTTCGGTTCCGACGCGGCTGGCATGGTCAAACGCCAGATCTTGAAACGGCCGGTCGTCGGTCGCGACATCGTCCCCGTGATGAGTTCGACGAACCACCCGTTTATGCGCTCACCCGGGCAGGCAATTCCGCTGATCGCCGTCGAAACCGAACCCGAGGGCGTCGTCCTCATCACCGAGGACACCGACGTCGAACTCCGCGAGGAGCCGATCAGCGGCTTCGAGAAGACCGGTGGCGGCATTACCTACGAGGACATCGGTGGCCTCCAAGGAGAGATCCAACGCGTGCGGGAGATGGTCGAACTCCCGATGAAACACCCACAGATCTTCAAGAAGTTGGGGATCGAGCCGCCACAGGGTGTCTTGCTCCACGGCCCACCTGGTACGGGGAAGACGCTGCTGGCGAAAGCGGTCGCCAACGAGACCTCCGCGAGTTTCTTCTCCATTGCGGGGCCGGAGATCATCTCGAAGTACTACGGCGAGTCCGAACAACAGCTTCGGGAGATCTTCGAGGACGCAAGCGAGGAGTCGCCGTCGATCATCTTCATCGACGAACTCGATTCGATCGCACCGAAACGCGAAGACGTCACCGGCGAGGTCGAACGCCGTGTCGTCGCCCAGTTGCTGACGATGATGGACGGCCTCGAGGCACGGGGTCAGGTCATCGTCATCGCAGCGACCAACCGCGTCGATTCGGTCGACCCCGCGCTGCGTCGACCCGGCCGGTTCGACCGTGAGATCGAAATCGGTGTGCCCGACGAGGTGGGTCGCGAGGAGATCCTCCAGATCCACACGCGCGGGATGCCACTGTCGGATGACGTCAACCTCGGCCATCTGGCCGACGAGACCCACGGCTTCGTCGGGGCGGACATCGAGTCGCTCACGAAAGAGGCGGCGATGAAGGCGCTCCGACGGTACTTACCGGAGATCGACCTCGACGAGGAGGATATCCCGCCGAGCCTGATCGACCGGATGATCGTCAAGCGCCAGGACTTCCGTGGCGCACTCAACGAGGTCGAACCTTCGGCGATGCGGGAGGTGCTCGTCGAACTCCCGAAGATCTCTTGGGACGACGTCGGCGGTCTCCACGACGCCAAAGAGCAAGTCCAAGAGTCCGTCGAGTGGCCACTGAACAACCCCGAGCGGTTCAGCCGGCTGGGCGTCGATCCGCCATCCGGCGTCTTGCTGTACGGCCCGCCGGGCACCGGGAAGACCCTCATGGCGAAAGCCGTCGCCAACGAGACCAACGCGAATTTCATCTCGGTGCGTGGCCCACAACTGCTCAGCAAGTGGGTCGGCGAATCGGAGAAGGCCATCCGACAGACCTTCCGCAAGGCGCGGCAAGTCTCGCCGACGGTGATCTTCTTCGACGAACTCGACGCGCTCGCACCCGGCCGAGGCGGCGAAGTCGGCTCGAACGTCTCCGAGCGGGTCGTCAACCAGCTGCTGACCGAACTCGACGGGTTAGAGGAGATGGAGAACGTGATGGTCATCGGCGCGACGAACCGCCCGGACATGATCGACCCCGCACTGCTGCGCTCGGGTCGATTCGACCGCCTCGTCATGATCGGCGAACCCGACGTCGACGGCCGCGAGCGCATCCTCGATATCCACACGGAGGACACGCCGCTGGCCGCCGACGTCACGCTCCGTGAGATCGCCGAGATCACGGACGGCTACGTCGGCAGCGACCTCGAGTCGATCGCCCGAGAGGCGGCAATCGAGGCGCTGCGCGAAGACCACGAGGCCGACCTCGTCGAGATGCGTCACTTCCGACAGGCGATGGAGAACGTCCGGCCGACGATCACCGACGACATCCTCGAGTACTACGAGCAGATCGAAGAGGAGTTCAAAGGTGGCTCGAGCGGGCCGGACCCGACGGGACGCCGCGGAAGTCGGATCGGCTTCCAGTAGCCCTGCCGTGTCGGAAGCGGCGGGCACAGCGGCTTGAGACGGCAACGATCGCTCTCGAACCACGTGTTCTGTCACAGACTGTGCTGGTCGCCCCCGTTCGGGGAGTCCACGTCGAGTGTCGTGACAGTAGCCACTGATTACTGACCGGATACCTCGGGGTCGCGACGGGTCTCGAGCCGGGAGAGACAGCTACGAACCGGGTACAGCCGGTGTAAGCCGACCTTACGCAGAGTGAATGCGGTATAATTGTGTGCAACGTTCGCGCCGGTATATTTGCTCGGCCTGAGAATCGAAACTACCTTGAGTAGTTCGATGTCGAACCCTCCTTCAGCCCCGAACCGAGACCCGTCGGCAGCCCGTGAATCGGCGGTCGAACAGGACAGCGTGGACGGAACACTCGAGAAGGTCGCCCCAGCGCTCGCCGGTCCGATTCGGACGACCGGGTTCTGGGGGGCGATCATCCTGCCAATCCTGTACATTCCGGTGTTGATAACCGGCCTGTCGACCTCGTTCGAAGCGAGTGTCTTTCTTGGCTTACTCGTCTTGAATCTCGCTGCGCTGTACGTCGGGCATGCACATCGCCAGTAGCTTCGGGAACGAGTTGCGTTGGTGACTCAGTCGCTCGAGCGACGCCACCCGACCCGTCCGAACGCGTCACGTAACGCCTCGCGCTTGACGAGGACGAAGCCGACGGCGATGAGTCCGAAGCCGACGGCAGTCGTCGCATCGATGACTTCGCCCAGATAGAGCCACCCGACCAGCGCGGCGAAGATCGGCGCAACGTATGAAACCATGTTGATCTCGACGGCACCGAGGCGCTCGAGGAGATCGAAATACAACAGGAAGCCGAGCGCGCTCGCGACGACCGCGAGATAGCCGAGTGCGCCGAGCGCTTCGGGATGGACCCACGCTGTGGGCTCGAGTGGCTCGCGCAGTGCCAGACTCACGCCGTGCATCAGGACGGCACCACCGAGCATCGACCATGCCTCCATCGTCTCGATCGGCAACGAGGTCTCGGCCCGACGGGTGAGGACGCTCCCGAGTGCGAACGCGGCCGCCGCACAGAAGACCAAGAGCGTGGCAACGACGTCTGCAGCGAGCAGGTTCGACGGGTCTGGTCGGGCGATCACGCCGACGCCAACCAGCCCGATGAGTAAGCCACCGACCCCAAGCGGCGACAGCGCGTCGGATGGGACGAGCACCCGAGCGAACCCGGTCGTCAGGACCGGTGAGAGACTTACGACGATCGCGGCCGCCGCTGCCGTGGTGTTCTGTTGGCCGATGAACAAGAAGACGTGATAGGCCGCAATCAACAGCGTTGCGCCGACGGCGACCAGCCCCCACTCAGCACGGCCTCGCGGGTACCAGTCGTCGACGGCGTAGGCCGCGTAGGCGAGCATGAGTATCCCGGCGATATCGTATCGGAGGGCCGCAAACAACACAGGTGGGAAGTGCTCGAGACCGGCACTGATCGCGACGAACGCCGTTCCCCAGATCGCAGCGAGTGCCAGAAAGAGCCCGAGATTTCGATAGCGACGCACACCGAACGTCTCGTCAGTCGACGCCTACGTGTTTCGGTTTGGAATCGCAAAACGCTCGTCGCACAGACGGCTGTGTCGCGACGGTCGGACCCCCGAACAGAGAGGCCGACAGGATGCGGTGTTCGAACCCGTTTACTGATGAACAGGCGCAACGCCTCGCTGTTCACCATAGACACCCTCACCAGCAGCATCGTGAATTAGGTTCGGCGTCTACTGTTCAGCGTGGGGAGGACGTCAAAGCGAGGACTGCTGGCGGAGTTTCGGATCGTCTTCGGTCTGTTTGAACTGCTCTAACAGTGGTTTGATATCGTCGAACCCGTTGGACAGGACGATATCTCCGCTTCGCAGATCGTACTCGATGATGCCGTGATCTGCGAGTCGAGGAAGGTGATTGTGGACCAGTGAGATATAGAGGCGCTGTTTGCGCTCCGAGTCGACCTGCGATGGCTGGGTGTCGTGTTCCCACGCGGCGAGCTGGCTGACGACGTCCTCGAGATTCGCGCCTCGGTGGGTCGCCAGTTCGTAGAGCAGGTATCGGCGTTCCGACTCTGCGAGGAGAGAACAGGCTGCTTCCATCCGAGTGGCGGTTGCGTCGTTCATACCCGCTCAACGAACGCCGTCATATTACACCTGCTGCCAACACAGATTGGGTCTCCTCGCTGAACGATCGATCACGGCTCATCGAGAATATCCGCACACCGGTCGACACAGACGATCTATGTCCAGCTTCCCGCCAAAGGGGTTGCTGGAACTGCGATCGAACGACGCCCGTTTTGGTCTTCATTTGCAACTCGTTAGCATGCACAAAACAGTTAAGTGTCATAGACAACTACCGATTATCATGGCCGCTCACGGCCGGTCCGCACTGCGGGACCTGTTCGACGAGTCGCCCACACCGCACATCGCCCATCCCCCGCGGACCCATCATCGTGACTTCTACGTCGCTACCGATGGGTCGTTCCGGGAGTCGGGCGGTGGGCTGGGCGCCGTTATCGAAACGCGCGACGGCACCCGTGTTGCCCGCGTCGCAACCACGGACATGCCGCCTGACAACAACGTCGCCGAGTATCGCGCACTCCATCTCGGCCTCGACGTACTGGCTGCTCGTGCCCCTCAAGACGCCCGCGTTGGTGTCCTTATCGACCACGACGAACTCGCCAGCAACGTCAACAGCACGATCCTCGCGACGAACCATCCCGACGGAAAACCGCCACGCCCCGTCTCTATCCCTGCCGCGACACGGTATCACTGGCGGGGTATTCTGGCCCGACTCCACGGCTTCGGCGAGGTTCGGGCCGCACGCATCGATAGCGACCAAAACCCCGCTCACCCGCTCGCGAACACGCCCGACCGCTACCAGCACGTCAATCAGGAGCCAAACCGCTGTGTGCTCCCCGAAATGCCGGAGCCGTCGGCAGCACGGGCCCAGTTCCCGCCGCCGTCCCGTGCCGACCGCAACACCGGCGGCCGCGCTTCGGACTGACCGCGCGGTGGGACGCGGTTCCCAGTGACGGACGCGACCGGAACCGCCACCGTTATTTCGTCGTTCGGAAGATGCATACTCGATGAGCCTCCGCGTCGCCGTTGCTGCGCCGTTTCTCCAGAACGGCACCCAGCGACTGCAGGAAAACGAGTTCGTCGTCGCGCTCTCACTCGACCGGGACTGGTTTTCGCCCGACCAGTCAAAACGCCTGATCGATATCGCGACACAGGAGGGGCTCCTTGAGCGAGTCGATGGGACCCTCGAGGCGACGTTCGACACGGCCGACGTGACGGTCCACGAGGAGTTCGTTCCCGGCGAGGAACTCCTACAGGAACGCTCCGCGTTCGAACGCGTCCTCGAGAGCCTCGTCGCCGAAGGCGTCGAGAAACACGAGGCCGTCGGCGCGATCAACACGCTCCAGCAGGAACTCGGGGTGACGATCGAAGTCGCCGCCGTCGTCTACGCTCGCCGGGAAGGTGTCGACATCTCCGATCTGCTCCCCGTCGCCCGCTCGACGCTCCGTGATGACGGGCAAGCCGAAGGGCGTTAGTTGCCGGCCGACCGACCACGCGTATGGTCGAGGAACGGATCACCGATGGCCGCCGGATCGCCGAACTACTTGCGTCTGAACTCGACGGCCGCGAGGACGGAGTCCTCGAGTCGGTTCAGGTCACGAACGCCGACCGCGACGTCGAGCCGACGGTCGACGGCGAGCGCGCATACGACGTCACGTTCTCCGATGAGCGAATCGCCCGGGTGTTCGTCCACGACGACCGGGCTCGCCTCGAGTTCGAGGCCGGACAGGACGTCGCCGCCGAGACAGCCGAGGAGTTGGAACTTCGCGTGCGACCGAAGGCGACCGAGCCGCCTCGGACGCTCGTCTTCGTCGAACACGGCGCGGCCGCCAAGCGAGGATCGGACGTGGTGCAGGCAGTGTGTCGCTCGCTGCAGACCGACTCGAGCGAGTAACGCGCCGCAAAACAGCCCGTTTCGTTCTTATCGTGTCTCGAGTGTCCCAACGACGTCAGGAATCCGCTCGCCGACGGCCGCCTGCTCGACGTGGGCGGTGGCCCGCGGGTCGGGGTTGGGGCCGTCCTCGAGCAGCACCTGCACGGCCTCGAGGCCGGCGTTCGTCGCGCCGTAGATGTCGGCCTCGACCTCGTCGCCGATGTAGACGGCCTCGTCGGGGGCGACGTCGAGTTCGCCGACGATCGCATCGAACGCACGCCGGTCCGGTTTGCCGGCCTCGAGTTCGCCGGTGACGAGCGCAGCGTCGAAGGCTCGTTCCCAGCCGAGCGTCGACAGTTTGTCCCGCTGGGCGCGAACGGGACCGTTGGTGAGCAGTCCGACGCGATACTCCGCTTTGAGATCCTCGAGCATGGCTTCGACGCCGGGTAACGGCTCGAGCGTCTCGGCGATCGTCTGCCGGTAGGCGTCGGCGACGGCGGCCGGCTCGGCGTCGGTCTCCCGGCCCTCGAGCAGGTCGGCGAAAATCGGTTCTCTGGTCTCGCGCGTGAGATTGCGCCGATGGGCCTCGAGATACGCCTCGCGTGTCAGCGGTGGCGCACCGGCAGTGGCGGCTGCCTCCTGCAGAATTGTGGTTCGGTCCTGTGTGGGCACGGCGAGTGTGTAATCGAGGTCGAAGACGACCGCCCGTGGCATAGCAGTCACAGGGGGCTCGAGCAGATTGAAACTATCCCTTTTCGATGGCGTCGAAACCTGCTCGAAAACGGACGGAAAATCGTTCGGCCGATCGCTGCAGGTCAGTCGTCGCTTGGGTGGGCCGACGGCTCGCTGTCGCCTTCGAGCAACGGAACGACGGCGGCTTCGATCCTGTCCGAGTACTGCATGAGCGTGGTTCCAAGGATGCTCATGAACAGGACGTAGCCGACAGCGAACGCGTAGATGTCGTCCGCGACGCCTTCAGCGAGTCCGATGCCAGCGCCAGCGAGTGCGATACTCGCAATGATGAGCGAGAACTCGCCACGGGTGGTCATCCCGAGTCCGACCCGGAGCGATCGGCGTTCGTCGAGGTCGTAGATCCGCCCACCGAGGTAGCCACTGACCAGCTTTGTCGGAGTGGTCAGTAGGACGGCCGCCGCGATGAGCCACAGGACGTCGAGAAACAGCGTCGGATCGGTGATCAGCCCGATCCAAAAGAAAAACACGGCTGCGAAGGTGTCACGGAGCGGCTCGAGCAAGTTTTCTAAGTCGTGGACGTGTGCCGTTGAGGAGAATGCCATCCCGACGAAGAACGCGGCCACAGCTTCACTGACCCCCAGCGAGAGTGCTGCCCCCGAAATGAGGACTGTAATGCCGAGCGCTCGCAGGACGGTGAACTCGTTGGAGTCGGTTTCCAGACTGCGCTGAAACCACGCCGTCCCCAGATAGACTAACAGCAGCAAGACGATAATGAAGCCGACGGCGATCCCGATCTGACCCAGCGCCTCGCCGACGTCACCGCCGCCGAGAACGAGTGCCGACGCAATCGCCAGATAGACCGCGATAAACAGGTCTTCATAAACCAACGTCCCGAGCATCGGGTTCGACTCGTCGTTTGCGATCCAGCCCAGATCGATCAAGGATTTCGTGATGATCGCACTCGAGGAGATGTAGACGACCCCCGCAGTGAGAAAGGCTGGGAGAAAGGAACCAAAGAGGACGTAGCCAAGGACCAGCCCGGCACCGAAATTGATCACGAGATCGACGGTCCCGGCCTTCCCGATCTGTTCTTTGGCGGCGATGAGCCGATCGAGATTGAACTCGAGACCGAGGAAGAACAACAGGAGGACGATCCCAAGCTCGGCACCCACATAGATGAAGTCGGTCTCGAGCAGGGCGAGCTCGGCACCGTGTGGGACGAGATCCGTCCCGAGCAGCGCCGGGAAGTCGATTCGTCCGAGAACGTACTCCCCGAGAACCATGCCGATGACGATGTAAAACGGTATCACCGACTGATTGATCCGGTTTGCCAACAGTCCAGCAAGGGCAACAGCAGCGAAGAGCACACCGACGTCGAGTAGTGCGGTTTCACCAGCCACTGTCGGCCACCTCCACCGTCGTCATTCCAGCCATGGATTAGTCCAATCCCGACCCGTCGTCGCCGCTAAGCAGCGTTTTGAACTGTTCGAGGTCCTCGTTCGTCCCGACAGCGATGATCGTGTCTCCCTCGTCGAGACGTTTTTCAGGTTCTGACGCCGGAATCACGTCCTCGCCGCGCTGGACGGCGACGATAGCGACATGGATTCGGCCATCCGCAAGCACCTCGGCGAGGGACCGTCCCTCGAGCGGGGAGTCCGCCGGCACGTCGAACCATTCGATGTTGGTTCCGTCCCCCAGCGTCGTCGCCTTGTCCTCTGTCTTGATCGGCTGGAAGTACGCCCCCTCGAGGATGGTTCCGACCGTCCGAGCGAGCTGGTCGGACAGTTCGAACAGCCGCTCTGAGTCGGCATCGTCGTCCGCTTTCAGGAACACGTCACGCCTGCCCGTGTTGTGGGTGACGATGACGAGCGTCTTGCCGTCCTCGAGGTCGATTTCAAACTTCTTCCCGACGCCAGGAAGGTCGGTTTCGGTAATCGGCATACGTCAGTGGCTCTCGCAGTCCCTATTAAAACAATGCCTGGTTGCTCGCTCGAGCCCCGTCGCTCGGCGTCGCTTCCGTGTCACAGCGGAGAGACGCGGCCCAGCTTTCGATACTGTTAATCCACTTCGACAGAACGACCCCAACGAATGGTTTCCGAGGCAGTCCTTACTGTCGATCTCGCGATTATCCTGCTCGCGGCGACACTTGTCGGATTTATTGCAAAGCAGACGGGCCAGCCGACGGTCATCGCCTACATCATTACGGGAGTGATCCTGGGACCGGCAGCCCTCGGCATCGTTGAAGTCACCGAGATGACGGAACTGCTCTCCGAGTTGGGGCTTGCGTTCTTGCTGTTCTTGCTCGGGATCAAGATGCGACTCGACGAGATTCGTCACGTCCTCGTCCCGATCGTCAAAATATCGATTCCACAGATGGCGGCGGTTGCCATCGTTAGCATGGGTGTTTCGATGGCACTCGGCTTTAGCCTCCTCGAGGCGTTTATTATCGGGCTCGCGCTGATGTACAGCTCGACGGCAGTCGTCATCAAGATGTTGACTGATAAGGACGACGCGACCTCTCTACACGGCAAAATCGACGTCGGGGTGTTGCTCGTCCAGGACGTCGTCGTCGTTATTCTGCTGGCCGTGCTGGCAGCCGGTCGACCCGACGATGTGGCCGAGATCGCGACGACGCTGGCCGTCGTGCTCACGCTGGTTGCGATCATTACCGTCGCCGCGATCGGGGCCTCTCGCTACCTGTTGCCGGTCGTCTTCCGCCGGATCGCGGACAACAAGGAGGTCTTTTTCCTGATCGCCATCTCGTGGGCGTTCATCTTCGTATTCGTCTCCGACAACATCAACCTCTTTCTCGCACCGCTTGGCATCGAGGCCTACATGTCTATCGAGATGGGCGCGTTCTTGGCCGGGTTGGCGATCGCCCAACTCCCCTACAGCAAGGAGCTCAAAGACCGTGTTAACCCGCTGACTGACCTGTTCGTCATGGTGTTTTTCGTCACGGTCGCACTGGACCTTGAGCCGAGTCAGTTGCTTGCCTACTCACAGGAAGCCGTCATCGCCGCGCTGGTGTTGATGCCCGCCAAATTCGTCATCTTCTTCCTGCTGATCGACTGGCAACAGTTCAGCCTCGAGACGACGTTTCTGGGCAGCATCAACATGATGCAGATCAGCGAGTTCGGAATCATCGTCACCGCCGTCGCCGTCGAAGGTGGCTTCGTCGGCGCGGAGGTGCTCGGCTTCGTCACCTTACTCGCGCTGTTCACGATGAGCGCGTCGGTGTATTTCATCGAGTACAACCGCCAGCTGTTCGCCCGCCTCAGACCGGCGCTCTCGCGGTGGGACACCGATGACGAGTTCGAGGGAGGCGGCCGAGAATACCGCGACCACGCCGTCGTTATCGGCTACGACGAGGTCACTCGTCGCGCCCTCCCGATCCTCGCCGCCCACTACGACGATGTTATCGTCGTCGACCGGACGGTCGAACACATCGAAGCGCTCGATGATGAGGGGTATGACACGCTGTACGGTGATTTCCGAAATTCGACGATCCGGAAGGACGCGGCCCTGAAAAAGGCCGACTTCGTCCTCTCGTCGTCGGTCGAACCTGCAGTGAGTAAAGCGCTCCTCAGAGAGGCCGGCGAGGACGCGACCGTCTTCGTCGAGGCCGAGCAAATCGATGACGCACACGACCTCTACGACCACGGTGCCCACTGTGTAATCATGAGCGACCACCTCGCTGCCGAACGACTCGCGGAATCGCTCGAGACGTATCTCGAAGACGAGGAGACGCTGATGGAAGCCATCGAGGACGACCTCGAGCTGTTGCACCGCTCGGTGACGTTCCCGAATGCGATCGACCACACTGGAGGTGAGGTCGATGACTGACCTACTCACCGCAGTTTCGATAATTTTCATCATCGCCGGCCCGTTCTTGCTGGTAGCAAACCGATTCAAACTGCCGACAGTCCCGCTGTTAATTCTCGCAGGGATCATCGCGGGCCTGTTCATCGACGAAGGGGCGACGCTGGAACTTGCTCAGTACGGGATCGCCCTGCTCGTGTTCTCCTTTGGCCTCAGTATCCAGTTCTCCGCCGTTCGGACGGTGTTTGCCGACAGCGAAGTCGCTGCGGTCGGGCAGGTGTTCGTGATTGGCACACTCGGAGTCGGCTCCGGGCTCGTCCTTGGGGTTCCGCTCGCGGAATCGATCTACCTCGGAATCGCTGCGGCGCTTTCATCGACGATCGTTGGAACCGCACTGCTCGATACGGAGATTCGACGGAATCTCGTTCACGGCCGACTCGCCAAATCGATCCACTTCATTCAGGATCTGCTCGCGATCGTCTTCCTGCTCGTGTTGGGTGCCGGCACACTCGCCGCAGACCCGATCGCGGCCCAACTCGGCTACGGGCTCGCGTTGCTCGCCGCTGCCGTGCTCGTCAACCGATACCTGTTCGACATGATCGGGCGGTTTGCCGGCGGCTCGGACGAGTTGATGATCATCAGTGTCATCTCACTGCTCGTGGTGTTCGTCGGCGCAGCCGAAAGCGCTGGCATCTCCATCGTCGTCGGGGCGTTCGCTGCCGGCCTCGCGGTCCGTCACGAGCCCACGGAGTATCTCGGCCTGTTTAACGGCCTCGAGTCGATCAAGGACTTCTTTGTCGCGATCTTCTTCCTTACGGTCGGCGCGCTCGTGGCGTTTCCGACCCTCGAGAAGCTCCTCATCGTCGCTGTCCTCGTGGTTCTGACGGGGGTCGTGAAACCAGCGGTCGCGACAGCGATTCTGATGTACAAGGGGTATGAGGCACGGTCGGCAACGCTGACCAGTTTGAGCACTGACCAAGTCAGCGAGTTCGCACTCATCATCGCGATCGAAGCGTTGCTGTTGGGCTTGCTCTCTCAGTTGGTATTCGATGCGATCATCTTCGCCGCGGCCGTGACGATGATCACCTCGAGTGTGAGCCAACGCTATGACGAACGAATCCACCGGGGGCTGGCAAGCCGTGGCTTGCTCAGGGGCACCTACGGCAAAATCGACGAGTGGAGTGCGGTCCCCGAAACGATCTCAGATCACGTCATCATCGCCGGATACGGTCGGCAAGGACGGTTCCTAGCCGAGACCTGTGAGCGGCTCGGACAGCCGTACGTCGTGATCGAGAACGATCCGGTTCGCCGGCGCACAGTCGAATCCGAGTGTGCGGCGTTCGTCTTTGGCGATGCAATGGAGTCGTACACTTGGGAGAAAGCGAACGCCGAGGAGGCCAAACTCATCGTCTCGACGGTCGATTCCGAGCCCGTTTCCAGGCGTCTCCTCTCACTTGAGTTTTCGGCGGACGTTATCCTACGGGAAAGCGACCGAACGACGGCACTGGATCTGTTCGAGGCAGGTGCACTGTACGTCAGTGTCTCGGAACTGCTCGCCGGGCAACGGCTGTCCCAACAGCTCCAAGACGTGTTAGACGGTAAGCTGACGCCTGCGGAACTTCGCGACGAACAGCTGACCGACCTCAGGCCACGCACCGACGCGGTCTCCCACCGCCAGCGCTAGGGGCTGCGTTCGTCACGTTCGGAGACTGGACCGTCAGCGTCGGTGACCCGTCGCGGAACGCGACAAACGGTTGATTGATACTGTCGGACAGAAGTCAGTAAGAAGTCAATCGCGAATTCGCGGCCGTCACTCTCGGGACGGCCGCAGTAGAGCGATCGATCTTCGAATAGTTCTGTCCGACAGTATGACCACTGGCGGATCGCAACACAACGAGGAGACAGCCGAAGCCGTCTCCGGTCACTCCGTGTCGCCCCACCGACCGCGACTCGCGAATCCATGTCGCTCGAGGGCGTCGAAGTAGTCGAGATGGTCGTCTTTGAGCGTCTCCGTGTCGGTCTTGTTGGTTCCAATGGCGTAGACGAGTTCTGTGAGGTGATCTCCGGCGAGCACGTTCGGAACGCTCACGTAGGTCGCACCCTGCTCGAGTAGCGCCGTCGCTTCGGCCGCGGTTTCCGATCGCAGTATCACGTCCGCGTCGGTTTCGACCTCGAGGACGGCCTCGGAGACGGGACGGTGGTCGACAGTCGAGACGACCAGCGACGCCTCACTGACGCGAGCTTTCGTCCACGGATAGGTGGACAGGGCATCGCCGAACACGTAGTTGTGACACTCCGAGCGCACGTCGTCCCAGAGCACGGGGTCGTTATCCATGACGACGTACTCGCGGCCGAGGCGTTCACAGGTTTCGACGACGCGACGTCCCTGCCGGCCATAGCCGACGATGACGATATGATCCTCGAGGTCGTCGTCGACCGCACTCCGTTCGTCGATCTTGCGCGTCTGTCGTCCGGCGACGAGCCGCTCGATAAGCGACCGATAGACCGGCTCCTCGTACCGTCTGGCAACCGATGTCAGGATCATCGTCGCAGCAGCCGCGAGGATGATCGCATCGAAAAGCGTCTCGGAGATGCTTCCGAGCAACAGCGCCTGAATCGCGACCACGAGCGACAGTTCGCTGATCTGGTTGAGACTCGTACTCGAGAGGAACGCGGTTCTGGCGTCGTACCCCTCGTAAACGAACGCGAGCATGAGCACGAGCGGGTTGGCAACCAACACGAGGACTGCGAGCGTAAGCGCCACCACGAGCACGCTGGCACTGGGTATCGACACGAGTGCGCCGAGCGTGACGAAGAAGATTGCGACAAAGAAGTCACGAATGGATGCGATCCCGTTTTGAACGCCGAGCGCGGAGACGTCGTCTCCCCGAATCGCGATCCCAGCGGCGAACGCTCCGACGACGATCGAGACGCCGGCGAGTTCGGCCCCTGCAATGAACCCGATAAGGATCGAGATACTCCCCATCATCACGAGTTCGTCCGAGCCACCGGCAAGTCGGACGAGCAGCGGGAATCCGTGTCGGTAGATCAAAAGCGCCACGAGCAGGAAGATCACGCCGTAGCCGATCTTCGAGGTCACGAGCGTCGACGTGTACTGCTCGGCCGAGAGAACGACGATCAGGCCGATCGCGAGCAGATCGTCGAAGAAATGAACTGAGGAGGCGAGTCGGCCATGGACGAGGTTGCTCCGAATCTCTTGCTCGAGTTCGCGTGCGCCGACGATGGTCGAACTCAGCGTGGCGGCGATCGCGAAGTAGACCGCGTTCTCGAGGCCGAAGCCGAACACGAGATGGGCCACGCCGAACGCGATCGGGCCGACGACGAGGAGCTGTGTGACGGCTGCCGTCTCGGCGTCTCTGAGCACCGACTCAACGGAACTGAAGTCCGTCCGGAAGCCGAACGTGAACACCAGAAACGCGATCCCCCACTGGGCAAGCTCGATAAGCTGTGGCTCCGCGACAATCGTGCCGGTGACCAGCCCCGCCAGTAGATAAAACGGGATCGGCGAGAGCGAGAACTGATTGGCGATCAGCAGGAACACACCAGCTGTCACAAAGACGACCGCGAGTGCAGTGATCAGGTCAGTCATCGCCATCACCTCCCGGGCCGGTCCGCCGACGCTGGCGATCGGTCGGATCACTGCGTGCACGCTCGGTGATCCGTTCGATGTCACGTTCGACTGCTTCGTCGAACGATGCCGGGTCGGAGATGTACCACTCGAGGTACTCGCTCAGCTTTTCGGCGGTCAGGTAGGTACTCATGATCACGTATGCTGCGCCGCGGTCGTAGAGTTCGCGTGCGTCGTCGATCCGCTCGGCCTCGACGAAGACGGTCGCATCGTCACTCACCTCATTGAGCAGCGCCTTGTTCACGTCCAACTGAACGGTCGAACTCAGGACGAACGAGGCGTTTTTCAGATTTGACTCCTTACGAATCTCGCCGTGACGGAAATCGCCGTAGATATAGTCGTACCGCCCTTCCTCCTCGAGTTCCTCGATATGGTCCGTCTGGCGGTCGATGATGACGACGTCCCCGTACTCTTCCTCGAGCAACGGCAACACCTGCTGGGTGACCTCGTCGTAGCCGATGGCAATGGCGTGGTCGTCGTACGATTTCAGATCGATATCGGTTTTCGATTCGGACTCGAAGCGGCTGAACCACGGCTTCGATCTGGCGTAGAGCGTGTGGTTGTAGTTGATGATGTACGTCGAGACGCTCATCGTCATGAGTGCCATCAGACTCAGATAGCCGAGGACGTCCGTGTCGATGTAGCCCTGCTGGACTGCAAGCGCACCGACGACCAGCGAGAACTCACTGACCTGAACCATGTTGATCGCCCCGAGGAAGGAGGTTTCGACGCTGAAATCCTCCCGGTCGATCAGATAGAACATGATCCAGAAGTTGCCGACCATCAACACCACCGAGGCGACGATCGCCTCGAGCCAGTAGGCAAGCAGGTCGTCGGCCGCGAGTCGCAGCCCGATGCTGGCGAAGAACACGAGGATAAAGAAGTCCGTGATCGGCGTAATTCGATCCTCGAGTTCCTTGCTGTAGGGCAACTGGGCGAGGCTGATGCCGGCGAGGAAGGCCCCGACCTCGAGGGAGAGATCGAACTGTTCGGAGACGGCAATAAAGAGGAAGGCCCACGCGATGGAGACGACGAGGAAGACGTCCTTGTTGTCCGCGATCCGGCGGAACAGTTTCGGCAGGAGATACCGCGAGGAGGCAATCGAGAAGACACCGATAAACGTCATCATGACGGCGATGACGCCGAGTGTGGTCGCAATCTCGCTTGCGCTGCCGAGTTCGTCGGCACCGAGCAAGGCGAGGATGATGACGAGATAGATGTCCTGAACGATGAGGACGCCGACGTCGATCTTGCCCGGTAGTGCGGTGATCTCGTCTTTGTCGGTCAGGATCTTGACGATAATCGGCGTCGCGCCGAAGACGGTCGCCAACGCGATGATGACGACTTCCGTGGGATCGAACCCGAGCGCCCACGCGACTGCGAGTGCGAGTGCCGTCTGGAGGATCGTCTGCCAGACGGCGATGTTGATGATCGGGCGTAAAATCTCCCGAATGTCGTCGAATCGCATCTTCATCCCGAGCAAAAAGAGCAAGAATCCGAGCCCGAGTTCGGCCATGCTCTCGACGAGGCCCTCCTCGGTGACGATGTCAAACATCACCGGGCCGAGGATCAGCCCTGTCAGAATGTAGGCGATGATCGTGGGCTGGCCCGTCTGGCGGGCGATCAGGCCGACGATCGTCGCGACGACGATAATAATCGCAAAGTCAGCCGCGAGGGCAATTTCACTCATCAGTGAGTAGTTCACTCATGCATAGGTTCACTGCTGTTGTTATAGGTTGTCTTCTCCGTTCGGAACCGCTCGCACGTCGTGAGCGCTTAGACGGACTACTGGCGGCACGGCCACCGATCCCGCCGCCCGTGATCGGGTCACAGCCCGTCTCAGTCGGCCAACCCCTCGATCAGAAACGTCGCGGACGCAAGATTCGTCGCCAGTGCGGTGTCGTGGACGTCACAGATCCGCAACAGCGCGGAGATGTCGGGCTCGTGGGGCTGGGCGCGCAGTGGGTCTCGAAGGAAGACGATCCCATCGAGTTTGTTTTCGGCGACCTCCGACCCGATCATCAGGTCCCCACCGAGCGGCCCCGACTCCTTGCGCTCGACCTCGAGGTCGGTTGTCTCCATCAGTCGCTTGCCGGTCGTCCCGGTTGCGATCAGGTCGTACGCAGCCAACTGCGTTTCGTGTGCCTGTGCAAACTCGAGGAGGTCCGGCTTCTTCTCGTCGTGGGCGATGAGTGCGACGCGAGTCATATCGGATCGTTGATCGCCGGAACGATAACTGTGTGTGATGTGACCAGTCCCCATGTACTTGTTCTCGACCGGAGCCGAACGTTTTTCGTGGCTGCTCGCTCGACCACTTGCCATGACAGCTTTCGAGCCCAGTGCCCATCACGTCGGTATCACCGTCAGCGACCTCGAGGAAACCCTGCCGTTTTACCGGGACGTCATCGGCCTCGAGGTCGTCGATCGGTTCAGCGTCGGCGGTGAGGCCTTCTCCGATGCCGTCGGCGTCGAGGGCGCACGCGGTGAGTTCGCCCACCTCGAGGCGGACGGATGCCGGATCGAACTCGTCGAGTACGAGCCACAAGCGCGGGGCGTGTCTGCAGCAGGGCTCAACCAGCCCGGCGCGACACACGTCGGCCTCGCTGTCGACGACCTCGAGGCCGTCGCCGACGCGTTGCCGGACGACGTCCCGATCATCAGCGGACCGCGGACGACCGAAAGCGGAACGACAGTCATGTTCGTGCGAGATCCCGAATCGAACCTGCTCGAACTGCTCGAGTTCTGATCCAGTCGGTGTGCACACGGGGAGAGAAACGATAGGACCGGCTTACGGCCCGTTGGCGGACGACCGCAGCGTCGAGCGGACTTCTTCGACGGTGTCCTCGCAGTGTGAACACGTCTGCTTTTCTGAGTCGATGTAGACGGTCCCACACGACGAACACTGAAAGAGATTTCCGGGTGCGTCCGGGTCCGCCGTCCGCTCGGCTGGTTCCGTCGACTCGACGTCAGCGTCGTCTGCCACCGGTTCGTCGCCGGTGAACAACGTCGACCGGATGCGTGCACGGAGCCGAGCGAGTGGCGAGTTGGATTTCCCGTCGGTTCGAGTAGCCATACTGTAGTCGTCGGCTAGATTACCGAAGTAGTTGCTGTCTAAAATATTTGGTCGATGCAATAGCGTCTCACGCACACCTCGACACGGAACCGACGGACGGCTCCCCGCTGCCCTCGCATTTGCCCACCGATTCTCGTCCCGTCGCCCTCGAGACACACACCAACCGGGATAGCAACCTTTTCGACCGTCGGGAAGCCACTCGCTCGCATGAACTTCTTCGATCGCTTGCACGACCGCATTCGGACGGTCGACAGCGTCGTCAGCGTCGGCCTTGATCCCGACCCATCGCGTATTCCCGACCACCTGCAGGACCATGACCTCCCACGGTGGGCGTTCAACCGCCGGATCATCGACACCACTCACGAACACGCAGCCGTCTACAAACCCAACGCCGCCTTCTACGAGGACCCCGACGGCTGGCGGGCGCTCGAGGAAACGATCGCCTACGCTCACGGCAAGGACGTCCCCGTCTTGCTCGACGCGAAACGAGCCGACATCGGGAACACGACCCGCCAGTACGCCGAGATGCTCGAGACCGTCGACGCGATCACGGTCAACCCGTATATGGGCCGGGACTCGCTGCAGCCGTTTCTCGCAGACGAGAAGTCAGGCGTCTTCATCCTCTGTCGAACCTCGAACCCCGGCGGTGCGGACATTCAGGACCTCGAACTCGAGACGGGCGAACCCGTCTACGAGCGCGTGGCCGCGCTGGCGGATCTCTGGAACGACAACGACAACGTCGGCCTCGTCGTCGGCGCGACAAAACCCGAAGAACTCGAGGAGTTGCGCGAACAGGTACCCGACCTGCCCTTCCTCGTGCCCGGTGTCGGCGCACAGGGCGGCGATGCCGAAGCCGCAGTCGAATACGGCCTCGCAGACGGCGTCGGACTGGTCAACTCCTCGCGCGGGATCATCTTTGCCGGCGAGGACCGCGGCGAGGAGTTCGCGAAAGCGAGCGGGCAGGCCGCAAAGCGGCTGAAAAACCGGCTGAACCAGTATCGAGCGTAAACGGACGCTGCGTCGCACTCAGACGAACTCCTGTTCGTCGGTGTCGGCGGAACTGCAGGATAGTCGTTGGTACACCGCACGCTGGGATACCAGTCCGTCTCAGGCGACCGAACTGAAGCGAACGAACACGATGACTGTCAGTAGTGCTGCGCCGACGAGCATTCCGAGGAGGACCTTCGTTTCGTCTCTCATGCGATCGGGCAGGCGTGTCCGTGTCACTGTCAGTCGTTTTGCTCGCGGCCAGCCGCGACGACGCGACCCGCGATCCGTCCGTCGACGACGCGATCGAGGAGTTCGACCGCGACTGGTTCCGTCGGCGGTCGCTCCTCGAGTCGCTCGAGGCCCTCGACGACGGCGATATCCATCGGACTCGCGTCGTTGGGGTGGTCGGCGACGAGGCGGCCGTCACGTTCCTCGAGCGTGAGGTAAACTCGATCACCGATCGCGAGTGACTCGCCCAGCAGGTCACGAATAGACGTCACGGTTAGAGTCGAGTGATGTCTACGTCGTCCGACTGTCGACTCGGGTCCGCCTGTGCGAAGCAGTCGGTACACAGCCCCTTCGTCTCGTTGTAGTGAACCGTACAGACGAGCGCACCACAGTTTTGACACTGCTCTTCGGCGGGCCGTGACTCACAGACTTGACAGAGGCCGCTCACGCTCATACCCACAGTAGGGCCTCGAATCCCTTGAAACCGGGGCTGGAACTGCACCGATGGAGTCGGCTCGAGACAGTCTATTGTGTGCTATGTTCACAATCCACGGGAAGGCTTTTGCCATGTGGCGAACTACCGGGGCACATGAGCCGTGACCGGGCTCTTCTCAAGCGAGCCCTGGACCGTGGCGAACAGAACGGTGGCAACGTCGAATTCAAGGAGCGACTCTCACGTGATGTCCACCTCGAGGGCGGACGACGGGAGAGTCTGGCCGCACAACTGCGCCACCGACTGCTCTCCGGCGATGGCGAGGCGACCTATGTCGTTGGTGTAACGGACGACGGCGGCATCGCCGGCATCGACCCTGACACGTTCTCGGAGACGATGGATGTCCTCTCGTTGCTCGCCGAGGAAGCCGACGCCCATATCGACGACGTCCAGACATGGGGGATCAACGGCGAATCGAAGCCACTCGAGTCCGAATCGGACTGGGAAGCAGGGAGCCACAGCCGTGGCCTCGTTGGTATCGCGATGATTCAAGAGGGTGGCGTCCTCGAGACGGACGACGAACACGTCGTCGTCGGCACGGCGGGTCACGTCGACCACGGCAAGAGTACACTCGTTGGATCGCTCATCACTGGCACGCCGGATGACGGCGACGGTGCCACACGCAGCTTCCTCGACGTCCAACCCCACGAGGTCGAACGGGGACTTTCGGCTGACCTCTCCTATGCCGTCTACGGCTTCGATGAGGATGGCCCGGTCCGAGTCAGAAACCCGAACCGAAAGGCGGATCGAGCCGCGGTCGTCGAAAAAGCGGATCGGCTCGTCTCCTTCGTCGACACCGTCGGTCACGAGCCGTGGCTCCGGACGACCATTCGCGGCCTCGTCGGTCAGAAACTCGACTACGGGCTGCTCGTCGTCGCCGCCGACGACGGCCCGACCCGAACCACGCGCGAACACCTCGGCGTCTTGCTCGCAACGGAGCTGCCGACGCTTGTCGTGATCACGAAAACCGACACCGTCGACGACGAGCGCGTCGAGGAGGTCGAACGCGAGGTCGAGCGACTCCTGCGCGAGGTCGACAAATCGCCGCTGCGAGTCGCCCGTCACGGCGTCGACGCCGCGATCAACGAAATCGGCGAACGCGTCGTCCCGATCGTCGAAACGAGCGCAATCACAATGGACGGCCTCGAGACGCTCGACGAACTGTTCGATCGCCTCCCCAAAACGTCACAGGACACCGGCGAGTTCCGAATGTACGTCGACCGGAGCTACTCCGTGACCGGCGTCGGCGCGGTCGCCTCGGGAACGGTGATGTCCGGCGAGGTCGAAGCCGGCGACGAACTCTTGCTTGGGCCGATGCCCGACGGCCGTTTTCAGGAGGTCGAAGTCCGCTCGATCGAGATGCACTACCACCGTGTCGACAAGGCGCAGGCGGGTCGGATCGTCGGCATCGCCCTCAAAGGCGTCAAAGAGAGCGCCATCGACCGCGGCATGGTCCTCTTGCCACGCGACGCCGATCCCGACCCTGTCCGGGAGTTCGAGGCCGAAGTGATGGTGCTCAACCACCCCACTCGAATCGGCGAGGGGTACGAACCCGTCGTTCACCTCGAGACGATCGGCGAGGCTGCATCTTTCACTCCCGAAGACGGCCGTCTCCTGCCGGGCGATACCGGCGAGACGACGGTTCGGTTCAAGTTCCGCCCGTACCTCGTTGAGGAAGGTCAGAAGTTCGTCTTCCGCGAGGGCCACAGCAAGGGCGTTGGCACGGTAACCGACGTCTACCCGATCGAGTGACGCTGTCGCGTGTCCACGCCTCGTCGGGAAACTGGTTCGAATCGTCCGACTACAGATCGAACGACTCGACGAGCAGTTCCTCGTCCGTCTCGCCGTAGACGTACGTTGGGCCGCCGATGACATCGATCGTCACCTTCGCGGGCGCGAAGAGATCCGATGGCACTTCTGCGAACTCCCACTCGAGGTCGTCGAAGATCTCTCCGAACGGCCGGCCGTGGCCCTCGGCGGCCGTCGACGGCACCGAGTCGAAGACATCGGCGTCCTCACGGACCGTCAGGTGTGCCGTGCCGCCGTAGGCGATGGCGTCGTTCGTGCGCGCGATGGCAGTCTGCTCGTCGCCAGCGACCGGCGCGACCGGCGCTCGCCCCGTCGCCGAGACGATATCCATCGGATCGTAGCCAAGCTCGGAGAGGCGGAACGTCGCGAGTTCGGCCGTGCGAGCCGCGTTCGTAATGGACCCAACGTGGCTCGCGGTCGGATACGCAAGCAAGAAGACGCCGCTGGTCTCGACTTCAGCGAGGTCAGCGACCTGTTCGGCGGCGGCTTCGGTTGGGTCCTGATCCGTTTCGACAGCCAGCGCCGTCAGATCGAACGCGTCCGTGTACCCGACTTGTCGAAACTCCGACTCCTCGGCTACGAGCGCACGTGCGGGCCCGCTCCCAAGCCCCTCGAAATCCTCGGTCGTCAGCTCCCAGCCCGCCTTCTGCGAACAGAGCAGCGACAGCGCTGGCTGGTCCGTCGAGAGTTCGACGTACGGGATCGGCGCACCGCCGAGTTCGCCGAGGTCGTGACTTGGCGTTGCCATTCCCGCCGTCTGAATCTCCGTCAGCAACAGCCCTGCCTCGATCCCGCCGGCGAACTCGAGTCCGAAGTCGAGTACTGTCGCCTCGTTGTCGAGGTCGTAGCCACCGATGTTCAACTCCTCGGCGTACTCGAGGGCCTCGTCGACCAGCTCGATCGCCATCCGGTTGAGACTTTCCATAGCGGAGGGTTCATCCTCCGACCTAAAACAGTTTGTCAGTTCGAGTCCACAGAACCCACCACCGTCAGTCGAGGCCGACTTCAGGCCGCCACGTTGTAGCCCGCGTCCTCGATTGTCCCACTGATCGTCGCCACATCGACGCTCGTTTCGTCGTGTTCGACGGATACCTCGTCTGCCTCGTGGTCTGCCGTCGCCGACGTGACACCCTCGAGCGCCTCGAGCGCCTCGGTTACGTTCGCTTCACAGCCGTCACAGGCCATCCCAGTTACCTCGAGTGTTAGCTGTTTCATCGCCCGTCTCTCTGGTCTCGATGGACGTGAGCGTTCTGTTTTCGGAGAGATCAGACACTGCACACGGGTGTTCTCTGTGTGGGAGATGTCGCGTGGCTCTCGACAGTCGGCCACGCTCGATCACAGCAGTTATTTCGACGACTGTTCGTGTGTCGTGTACTCGTGGCTCTCAATCATGTTCCGTTTGCCGTCGTATTCGACGGCAGAGTCCTGTTGTACACCTGTCAGTTCCGAGGAACCGACCGGCAGCCGACCAGCACTGATGCTGATCGAGTGACGGGGGCGCAATGAGCAACGTCGTCAGATCACGACTTCAAGTGCAAGGGTGGAAAGGGTACACTGCACTCATCCTTCTGTGGCAGGTGACCGCAAGTATCTGTTTTTACTCAGTGTATGCGGTGACGCCGTTCATCCGTGATGAGTTTGGCATTTCTGCGACCTATATCGGCGTGATGATGACGACGCTGACACTCGGGTATACGCTCTTTTTGCTCCCGGTCGGGTCGATCATCGACGAGTACGGGGAGGATCGAGCGTTGGTCCTCGGATTGCTCGGCCTTGCCGTCGGTGCCGTTGGCGTAACAGCAGCACCGACGTATCTCACCTTGCTCGCGGCCGTGTTCATCCTTGGCGCGTTCTACGCGACGGCGATGCCGGGCACGAATAAGGCGGTTTTCAACGCGATTCCAGCCGATCGACTCAACACGTCGATGGGGATCAAGCAGGTGGGAGTGACTGCCGGAAGCGGGATCAGTGCCGTTCTCGTCCCGTGGTTCGGTGCCGCACACTTCGGCTGGGAAGTCGCGTTCTTGCTTGCGGCGGGTTGGGCAGTGATTATCAGCGTCGTCTTCTGGATGATCTATGATGCTGGCAGTCGCGGCGGCGACAGCGACCGGCACGGTATCCGCGGCCATCTCGCGAATCCGGAGTACGTGCTGTTGGCAGCTGCCGGATTCGCGCTTGGCGCAGGCCTGTTTACGACGATCGGCTACACCATCCTCTACGTCGATGAGAACGTCGGTGCAAGCGTCGTTCTCGCTGGTGTTACCCTTGCCGCCGCGCAGGTCTTTGGCAGCGCTGGCCGTATCGGATTCGGCTGGCTCGCCGATTATCTCTCGATGCCGCTGACCGCATCGACACTTCGTATCCTCTGTCTCCAAGCAGGTGCCTCAGCAGTCCTGTTCCTCGCAGTGACGTTCGTTGACAGCCCAACCGTCGCGCTCGTCCTCTTTTCCCTGCTCGGATTTTTCGTGCTCGGCTTCACTGGTGTCTACTACTCCTGTATTGGCTCGCTCGTTCCCACCGAAGAGATGGGAAGTGCGACCGCCGGTGGACAGATCGCGCTCAACTGCGGTGCCTTGCTCGCACCGCCCGCATTCGGCCTCATCGTCGATACTCGCAGCTACGAGGCGGCGTGGACGATGCTCGCGGGCGCGTCGTTCGTTGCCCTCGTGTTTCTCGTCGTTCTCCTCTGGCGAACACATAGGGACAACTGAAACGGTTTACACACGCCTCCGGATGTGTAAACCGTTTCAGTTGTTACGATCGTATAACACACCGCTCCCCAGCGCTCGAGCACCCTGTTGTCCCGCTGGCCACTGGCTCGCGCGCCGTACAGGATATCAACCGTTATGAACACAATGACAATAATACACGTATGGAGCTCATCCATACTGCAATCTGGGTCGACGATATCGACGCGACGAGAACCTTCTACTGCGATGTCCTCGGACTCGAGGAGACGTGGGGGTTTACGGCCGACGACGGCGTCGAAAACGTCTACATCGGCACCGCTGACGGTGCCGAGATCCAGTTCAAGCACGACCCCGACGGAGATACATCCGATCCAGTTGGCATCGACCACCTCGCACTCGGTGTCGATGACACTGACGACGTTTTCGACCGCGTCGTCTCGGAAACCGACTGTGATGTCCTCGAGGAGCCGACGACGATGGAGGCAATCGATCGGCGAGTTGCGTTCGTTCGTGATCCGAACGGCTACGTCGTCGAGTTCGTCGAACGCGTCTAGCTCCGGACTCGTTGCACTGCCAAATAATTTCTTTACCACTGCTAGCAAAATACAATTCCACAATAAACACTCAAAACACTTTCTCGTATACAAACATATGATGATTGATCATAGATCATGGTCAATCCAACATAGTTAAACCACGCAAGTGCAAGCATGTGAGTACATGGCAGATATGACGCAGCTGAATCGGCGTACTGTTCTTAAAGCAACTGGTGCAGCAGGAATCGCTGGTCTTGCTGGTTGTCTCGGCAGCGATGGTGAAACGGTCACGATCGGTGCCACCTCCGAAAACAGCTCGAGCCAGCAGGCGGCACAGGCGCTTGCACGTGCGGCAAACGAGCACAGCGAGGACGTGAACGTCTCGCCGCAGGTTACAAGCGGCTGGACCGCAAACCTCGACGAGTTCGACAACGATAACATCCCCGCGATGGCCGTCGACAACAACTCGCTGTCGAAGGCGATGAACGAAGAAGACCCCTTCGACGAGGACCCTGTCGACGACTTCCCGATGCAGGGATTCGTGTTCACGAGCCTCGAGATGTACTGGGTCGCCACTGAAGACTCGGGCATCGAATCGACCGCAGACATCGTGGACGGCGACTACGATATCTACCCGATCCAGCCCGGATTCGGTACCCGACTGCTGACCGAGGAGGTCATCGACCGAGCCGGTATGTGGGAACCGCTCGACGACGAGGGCCGAATCTACAACGGCGACACCGGCGACGTTGCTGGTGCGGTCGAGGAAGGCCGAGTGGACGCACTGTGTGTCTACGGCGCAAACGGCGTCGACCTCACCTCGTGGGCCGAAGAAGTCGACGTCCAAGCGGACCTGCAGGCGATCCCGATCCACGACGAGTTCGAAGAGGCAATCGACAACACGCCTGGCGCGCTGAAAACGGAGTTCGAGCCCTACGGCTGGAACCAGGACGTCACCGAAATCACAGACACCGTCACCAGCTGGGCACTCGGTGCACAGTGGGCGTTCGGCCCCGAAGCTGTCTCTTATACACATCTCTGAGCG
>NZ_AOHX01000048.1 GCF_000337735.1 Natronorubrum sulfidifaciens JCM 14089
CCGGTCTTACGTGCCTATCACACCCCAACACATCAGTTGGGCCTGAACCTCACTTTCTCCTACGAGCTTCGCTTGATATTCGGTGGATGCTTCGACATTCTCTTCCAAGAACTCCTCAAGTTCTTCTAAGAACTCAATAGGAGGCCATTCCGGGAACGAATCATACTGTTTGTTATTACGGAAAGTGTCTCGGAGAATCCGGGCTTCGTCCGTATTTGCTAGCTTCACGTCCTGTAGGCGTTCTCGGACTTTCCCTGCCCACTTTTCCAGGTTCTCGTACTCATCTACTGGCACAGACATCTCACCGTGGTTTGGCTGGAGGNAGTGAGCAATGAAATCCAGAATTGTCTCTTGTTCTTTCGAGAATGACTCACCTTGCTTAAATGCTCCTTCAACTTGCCCTTCTCGAATTGCTTCTAAACGCTCACTGAGTACGTCTTGAATCGCGTCACGGTTAGCTAGAGCATTCTCAGCGTTGCCGGTGATTGGTTCACCAGTAACTGACGGGTCGATCTTGAGCGTCCCCACCGGTCGTTCTTTCNGCGCAAGCCCGAACACACCGGGGCGTGGCCCGGAATCATGATCGGTGACGTTCGTATACAAGAAATCACGTTCTTCCGGAGTTTCATCAAAGTAGTCCGCCGCGTATTCGAAGTCGTCTTCCGAGAGCTCAAACTCCTCGTTCAACTCCTTCTTGAGCAGGAACCGCTCGTACGCGGCGTGCTCGTTACTCCCCGCATTTCGAAGGAGTGGATTCTTACTGGTGTCATCGAGTTCGTTCACGTCTTCGATCTCTCGTGACTTCTGTAGCGAGTCTTCAATCTCGTCCACCTGCAACTCCCCAATCGTCTTCTCCGTTTCTACACCGGTCTTCTCCAGAATCTGGTCCTCGTTCGGGTCCAGGATGTTGTTCTCTTTCCCGACGATAAGTGCGATGTCGTTGATCTTCGCCTGTAGCCGCTTCAGGAGCTTAATTGCGGCTTCGATATCTCCGTCCGGG
>NZ_AOHX01000049.1 GCF_000337735.1 Natronorubrum sulfidifaciens JCM 14089
CTATTTGCTTCTGTGAGGGGCGAGTTAGGATCGTTGAGAAGTGTTCGATGGACGTAGTCCGCCGTAGCACGATACTGAGTGAAGACGAGAACCTTCTCGTCATCATACCCGTTCAGGACCTCCGCGAGCCGCTCAACCTTCGGATCACGGAACTCCCGTAACGAGAACACCGCCTCGTAGAACTCCCGCGTCGCCTCATCAACATCACTCAGGTCACTTCGCGGGTAGAGAATCGGATTCAACTCCTCTTCAGGAACGTCCGGGAGGACACCGGCATTATGATCGTGAAGCCACTGCCGTGTAGACACGGCTTGGTCGCTCACATCGCCAGAGTCCTGAGCAATATCACCGATGAACTGCGACAGGAAGTACGCTAACAGCGTCAGATCCTCCCGGATGTACGTCTTCACCTCTCCAATTGTCGCATCCGCCAATTCGTCCGGACTATCACCCTCGGTATCTTCGTCGGCACGAACTGCGGTCGCATCGAATCCGAACTCTTCTAGCGTCTGTTCAAGATCCTCGGCGGCNTCATCTCCTTCTACAAAGTCATCGAGCGTTTCCGATTCTTCATCGTCTTGAGCAGCACGCAGTACGTCGATCTGCTCGTCTTCTGGAAGGCCATCGAGAAGGCCGAGAAGTTGCCGCTCACTCCGGTGCAGCGTCTCGATGGACTGCACGAACGCGTACGTCGAAGACTCCAACCGTTTGAGCAGATTCAGCTTATACAGCGCCTTCAGCGTCCCCCCAGCTTTCGGGTTCTTCACCGTGATGTGCGGAAGGTGGAGTGCGTCCATCACGTCCGGC
>NZ_AOHX01000050.1 GCF_000337735.1 Natronorubrum sulfidifaciens JCM 14089
ACGGTCCGTGTAGGTACGAAGATGCCGAGGCGGGATCCCGCGCTTCCTAGCCCCACATCAGCGGATGATCTTCCGGATTCTTATTGGGAGGATCGTCCCTCTGAGTATTGGGCCAGAGTGGCCCGATACTGGCAGATGTGGCCAGAGGCCAGAAAAAAAGCCATGCCTGACAAATACCGCGATCTTGTCGAACGGCTCCATCAGTGGAAACCTTGGCAGGAAACAGAAAACGGTGAGGAAGAGGTGNACGAAGATGCCGAGGCGGGATCCCGCGCTTCCTAGCCCCACATCAGCGGATGATCTTCCGGATTCTTATTGGGAGGATCGTCACTCTGAGTATTGGGCCAGAGTGGCCCGATACTGGCAGATGTGGCCAGAGGCCAGAAAAGAAGCCATGCCTGACAAATACCGCGATCTTGTCGAACGGCTCCATCAGTGGAAACCTTGGCAGGAAACAGAAAACGGTGAGGAAGAGGNGAAGAAGCGAACGAAGTTGGCACCGATACGATTACCGAATAACACGCAGCAAGAGACCGATGATTTTGACAGCTATTCCATCTTCGGCAGTGGCACTTATCGGGTTCTCGGCGTTTGCCATCTTCATGTTATTGGCACTCGCTGTGGCCTACGCAAAACGAGACGTCACGATCAACGTGACTCTTTTTGAGTTCCACTGACCGTGTCGGGCTGACGTAACCCGAAGCCCTGCCGACGAATTCATAGATACATCTATAGCGATCGACTGAATGTAGGAGTCTGTTAGTAGACTCCTACATTCAAGTGGGTGGAGACAGATCTTGTTTATAAGTAAGCTGCTTAGATATGGCCACAGATACAGATTCCAACATTCGGGCGAAAGTGTGGCTGGAGCCCGATCAAGTCGAAGCGCTTCGAAATGTCTGCTACGACGACGAGTTTGCGTCATACCTTCAGCAGCGGAACGACGCCATCATCGCGCTGCTCTACGACGCCGGGTTACGGGTCGGCGAACTCGTCCAAGTGGACGTCGGGATGCTGCGGGAGGGNCGGAACGACGCCATCATCGCGCTGCTCTACGACGCCGGGTTACGGGTCGGCGAACTCGTCCAAGTGGACGTCGGGATGCTGCGGGAGGGTCGATCCGAACTCTATCTTCCTGCGCCCATCCAGAAGGACTATCCGAACGACAACTCCCCCACCGCCGTCACGATGGAGCTGGGAAACGATACCTCACGAACGCTGAACTCGTACTTGACCAGCCGG
>NZ_AOHX01000051.1 GCF_000337735.1 Natronorubrum sulfidifaciens JCM 14089
GGAACAGCAGCTATCTCGGTATGATAGCGGTCAGATCCGACGCAATTTCGGCGTGATCACCGTCTCAGTCAGTCGCTAAGCTAGAACGGATGGTCTGGTACTCTTTGTCGTATGTATCCCGTTCTTCTGCCGTGAGGTCGACAGACATGTGGATAGTTTCGTACTCGCTGAGGTACTCGCCAGCGAGTTCGTCGACAGCCTCTTCATAGGCAACCGGACCAATGAGATCCTCGAGGAGTTCATGCTTTCCGTCAGGCCGTTCGTAGGTAGCGGTCAGTCCCAGCCGATACGGTGCGATCGTCATTTCGGGGATCTGCCGGTAGGTCGGCGCTGGCAGGTGATGTTCCTCGTCGACGATGAGTAAGCCGAACTGGTCGCCGTATTCGTTGATGTAGCGGTAGGCACTATCGTAGGTAGTGACGGTGATCGCGGTGACCTCGTGGCTACCGCCGCCGAGAACGCCGATCGGATCTGTGAGTTGATCGCCAAAGGCGTTGGTGAGTGTGGCGTGCCACTGATTCATCAGGTCAATCGTCGGTGTCACGACAAGCGCACTCACGCCGGCGTCAGCGATTGCCTGCAGTCCAAGAAACGTCTTTCCGCTTCCGGTCGGAAGAACGACACTCCCCTGGCGGCCGTGGTCAATCCAGGCGTTGAGGGCGGCCTGCTGGTAGTCACGCGGCTCGATGTGGAGCGCTGGCGTGAGATCGAGGGCAGGATAGGCCCGCGCGGTGTCTTCAAGAGCGTAAGCGAACCCGTCCTGAAGCGTTGCCTGCTCGTTTCCGTCCGACCAGGCGCCCACCCATTCGAGGAGGGACCGATATCGATATGCTTGCGTTCGGTACTCGTCGACGCGGTCGTCCCACTCCGCATAGGGGATATCGTCGGGGGCATCACGGAGCAAGAGCGTCCCGTCGTCGAATTCGACTCGCATTCAGTGTACAGACAGAGATCCTCGAACGGATTCAATATGTGGGTTCCTCGGGTTCCGGTGAGGCGTTCGTCCGTCTTGTCCTTCTACAAACAAGGCGAGTGCCTTGGTGCTGGACTCCGAGAGGGTCACGATTGTGGATAGCCCAGTCAGGAGCCACGGTAGCGGTCGAGCCAGTACTGCCAGTCTGCAATCGCTTGTTCTGTGTCACGACCGGCTTCGAGAGGTTCCAGTTGCTCTAGCGGCACGCCAAGTTCTCTGTCCATCCACTCTATCATCACGAACATCTGGCTGAGAGTCGGATCTGTCGGGGACATTCCAATCACGCGTATCGTTTCGCCTTCTTTGAGGGGAGACTCCTCTCGCTCGGTGACACAACGCGCTTCAAACGGGAAGTCCATCGTATCGTCCAGATAGGCGTACCATCCCCACGCCTGCTCTTCTGGACTGTGGGTGTCGACGATGATACGCATCTTGATGCGCTCTTCCCGCTCTTCGTCCTTCTCGGTCCATGTCATATCCACCAGTACTCATCCTAGCCTCAAGATGCTCGGGTAGGGGTGGCAGAAACCACTTGTCAACCAATCCAAGAGACGCTCAATCCGCCCGTAGAACAGATCTGAGTCACTGGACAAGGTTAACCAACGTGCACGCTATTGCCGAGTCGAACTGCTCGAACGACAGGCTCAGCGAGAGATCCGTGAACTCGAGCGTGCGAAGGCAGTCGCCGGAACAACTGGTACAGATACAGATGGAGAGGTACTCGAACGATAATATCGAGCATTCAGATCTGTAGACTGTATGGCTCTGGTGAATCACTAGACGGCGGCGACTTACGATGAAGAATCACGTCACTCGAAGCGTCACGCTGGAACGATCGTGACCGCACCCTCGAGGAATCCGGCGGTGACGAACCTAGTGACCGATCTCAGGAAGGCTGTGAGACACTACAGCCCGACGCTGTATGGCGATTCACCAAAGCCGACTGTATAGGAAAAAGAGAAAGCTCAGAGAATGGACTCAAAGCAATGGAAGGCGGTTCGTCAGCATAGTTTACGTCTGATGCTGGACAAATCATCAATCGGCTAGATTAGTGCTCATCACACCACTGCAAAGGGCTGCAGACGACCACGGTCAAGTTTCAGAACTGGTGACAAGGTTGAAACCTCTTCGTCCATAGCTTCGGAAACGGTGGAGGGTGGGTAGTCTAGAAATTTCCCGAGCAGAAATGCTACCAGGGTTGTTGATAGTAGCACACTTAGGTGCAGCACAAAAATATGCGAGCAACTTTCGCGAACCACCCTAATTCGTAACCGATCTCTTTCCGCGATCCCCAGAGTTCTCGAGTGAGTCCGGACCCTCCGCCGTTTCCGAAGCTTTCAGTTACCATCGAACTGTTCCAATCACCGAAGCACCAGACTCAATAGTCAGAAATATCGGACTGAAGGAGATTATTGTCATCAGCCGTCGATCGAATGATGTTTGCCACCTCTTCAAACCGGTTCGTCGAGAGAAGAACCTCAAGAACTGCGTTTAACGGGACATCAAGTTCGTACTCGTGATAACGGCCAGCGGAGAGCCCTTCGTTCCGTTCATAGACGCTGATGAGCCCAAGCATATTCATATCTGAAAGGTGATCGCGAACACGCCGTTCGCTCACACTATCAGCATCAAGTCTGTCACAGATCTTCACGTATCGTTCGTAAAGATCTCGAGATCGAACAGGGACTTTGTTGAGCGCTTGGCGATAAGCGAGCGCACAGAGGACTGCATGGCCCTGTGTCGTGAGTTCCTGCATTCCTTCATACAGTTGGTTCTTCTCGAGTTCGTCTTGAGCATCCCGGACATGCTCCTCAGTCACAGTATCGACATCTTCGGCCTGAGCCAGTTCTCCAGCTTCACGAAGCAGACGGATCGCCTGTCTGGCCGATCCAGTGTCCTGAGCGGCAAAGGCCGCACAAAGTGGAACCACGTCTCCGTCGAGGATACCATCGTAGAACGCTTTTTCAGCGCGTGGTTCAAGAATCGGGCGCAGTTGGTTCGCGTCGTATGGCGGAAAGAGAATTTCTTTTTCAGCGAGTGTGTCTTTGACCTTCGGAGAGAGATTATCCCGAAACTGGAAGTCATTACTGATACCAATTATTACAGGGCGCACATCGCCGACATAACCGTTCGACCGCGCTCGAGGTAGTCCATAGAGAATGTCATCGGAGTTTCCAATGTTGTCGATCTCGTCGAGAACAATCACAACGGTACCGCCGAGTGCATCGAGCTCTTCGTAGAGGATATCAAATACGCGTTGCTGGGAATAACCGGTAGTACTGATGCGGTCTCTGTTCTGGCTTTTACGAATTTCGTTTACGAGCGCGACTGCGACCTGGTAAGACGAGGAAAGGTTCTCACAGCTGACCCAGACAGTTGAGAGATCAACGTCGTCGTACTCGGCAGCATCGTTCTCCAAGTGCGACAGCATGAATTTCGTCGCAACGGTTTTTCCCGTCCCCGTCTTCCCGTATAGGAAGATGTTCGATGTCGGGCGATTATCGATGATCGGTTGGAGAGCCCGTTGGTATTTCTCGAGTTCCTCGTCTCGTTCACGAATATCCTCAGGCTCATACGAGTCGTCAAGCGGTTGGGCATCCGCGAACACTTGACGATCCCGCTGGAACATCCCCATGAGAGACGATAATACAGCCTGACATGATAAAACCACCGCTTCCTTAGCTTCCGGAGCGTCCTAAGCTCAGTGGCTTATAACCTCACACCACACCACCACTTCCTAAGCTCTCGTTTTTATAATACACCCTCACTCCACTGTTTCCGGAGCTTTTGTTTGAACGGGTCTCCCCTCTTTTCGGCAAGAGTCTAATAAAGAAGAAAGATTTAAATAACCATAACTAAAACAGTAACCGCACTGCAGTAGCAATGTTATTATAGATATATTATATGTTATTTTCTAGTGGTTTACGCTGTGTGGTTCATGAGATCTTCCGGTAATATAGACCTGTTTTCTAGTACCACCCTCTTCTTTGTTTGAGATAGCTTCGGAAACAGTGGAGTGAGGGTTCTCAGAAAGCATCATTAGCAAAAGCTCCGGAAACGGTGGAGGGTTGTCGTCTCTCTTTCGCCGAACCATTCGTCATCTCTCATGTTGAACCAGTGCTCGATCACCGAATCCAGATAATTCAGACAATGAATACTGTAGACAAGTTCCAGGCTTCTCAATGAGTATTCCCCGGGTGAACTACCTGCCCTACTCACCGCCACCGCTGACGTTCGACTCTGGTCTTACTGATTCTTACGACAACTTGTTCGAAGCTTCGGAAGTGGTGGAGGGGTTGAGGTTCCTTTGTCTATAGCTTCGGAAACAACGGTGTGTGTATTGTAGACGGAACCACAGTCTCCGGTGCAATCTGATTCTCCAATAACCCCGTCCTGAGGCAATCTAAGTGGTGATTGCTTCGGAAATGGCGGAGGGATAAAATGCGATCTTACCAAACATTTATTCTGATATTGGCTCTACTGTTTGGTAAGAAAATGCCAACTCGTCCCTCTGCTCCCGATCCACTTCCGCAGTACCTCGCCGAGGGTGTCCCGAAGCAAGACGACGAGAGTTTGCAGGCTCTCCAAGATTGGATCAACGAACTGCTCGCATACCGACGGGACATCGCCACCGAGGACATTGACGCCGGAGAGGACGAGTCGATCGAAACGATCAAAGAATCGAGCGAAGGGACCGTAGTGATCAAGAAGGTAAGCTGTGGCAAGGACAACTGCAAATGCCGGCGTGGCGAGCTGCATGGTCCGTACAAATATGTTGTCAGACGTAAGGGTGATAACCTCAAATGGGATTATAAGGGTTCGGTGCCCGAATGAAAGTTCCGTATAGGTCTCACTCGGTTTCAAAGCCCCAGCGTTCGAGTTCCTCAGCAACGATTTCTGGCCGCCGCATCGCAGCGACATACGCAGCCTCTCGAACGTCCGTCTTTGAGACGCTGGTCCCTAGTTCATTTTCTACCGCGTCAACGAGTTCTCCCTCGACATCTTGGACGCTGCTGCGAAGATAGAACTGGACCATATCTCGGTCATGTTTGACGTTATTCCGCGTATAGACCCAAGGGACACCGTCATCATCACGGCCTGATTGAGGGAGTTCTGGCACGACTTCGTCGTTAGCAGCCTCGACTACTTCTTCGACGTCGATATCATCAGAGGGAGCTTCGTCCTCAGGTTCCTCTTCGAGGGCATCATCGACAACGTCGTCGACGTCTTCCTCAACATTTTGGTCAGCCGTGTCGTCGATACCGTCGCTGAACGGATCGCTGCCAGCACCTTTCTTCATCGTTCACCGACCACCGTGATTTCTTCAGCCAGTTGCTCTAACTTCTCGAGCGTCTCCATCTCGTGGTCGCGTTTCCGATCACGGTGGTGCTCAACGTAGTAGCGAGGAGTACACTGCTCTTTCCAGCAGCCTTGGAACAGCGACTCCCGGGTACGAATCGCGACCGGTGCTGGATAGCCGCGGTTACGGATTTCTTCGAGATATTCCTGTTGGTCACTTGTTCGACCGATGCCGTTCGGGACTCCCGCGAGGACTCCGATCTCGACCTGTTCATCACCATTCGAGATGGTGCCTTCAAGGCCGTCGACGAGCTCTTCTAGGCCGTAGATACTTTGCATCCCTTTCCCCGTCGGCTCGATCGGGATCACTAGCGATCGCGTCGCGTTCACTGCGTTGTAGAGGTGTGGTCCCGCAGTCGCTGGCGGGTCGATGATGATTGTGTCGTACTCGTTGGGGACGCCAGCTTCGAGGAGGACACGTCGAAGCTGGTCGGTTGGATCAAAGTCCTCGTCGAGATCGTTGGCCATCTGCTCAGCTCGAGTTAGGAGATCACCGAGCCGTTCCATCATATTGTGGCTCGGAACGACGTCGAATCCGAAATCAGTCTCGAGGATGAGTTCGCTGAAGTCGCCTTTCGGCCGGTCGATCAGATGGCGAGCCAAGTTGTCTGCGTCGCCATCGTCGCGTGGAGCAGCGACGCCGAGTAAGTGAGTCAGCGATCCGTACTGTGGATCAAGGTCGACTGTCAGGACGTTGCGACCGACGCGGGTGTGTTCGTCAGCGAGTGATGCAGCAAGTGTTGTCTTTCCAACACCGCCAGCCTCCGAATAGGTGGCATAAGTAAGCATGTATTATCGGATGAACTGATTGATTATAGTTTTTCGCTAGTTCTCTTAGGTAGGTTTATTAGTTGGCCTAACCGATTAGCCTATCTAAATACACCTGTTTACTTAGATGCCGGCATTGATCGCTTCTGCTGCCTCTTTGAGCACTCATATGTAGAACAGACCGCACCTGAAACTGACTAACACGCCCTCATAAAAATGAAGTTTTATAGATGGTCTAATAAGTTGGCCTAACCGATCATCCTATCTGAATGGTTTGGTTCTATGGCGACATAATTCTAAATGAGAAAAACCATCTGGATGGTCTAATGAAATGGCCTAACCAACCAGTCTAATCGAATATCTTCCTAAGAATACTATGACTGGAGTTGCGTGACAGTCGAGGCGATTTCGCTTTTGGTCGGTTCGCCGGTAAACTCGACAACTCTATCGCCTACACCAAAGGCGTATCTCTGGTAGGAGACGTCGACGTGAATCCAGCATTCGATGTCAGCGTCTGTCGAGTCATACTCGCCCTCACTTGCGTTCTCTCCTTGCTTCAGCACATCAAGCAGGTATTCTTCGATACGCGACGCGCTCGAGATTCGCAAGAGATGATCGGCAGCGATGTTGTCCAGCACCTCTGCTGGGGTTCCATATCCCTCGCCTACGAGATAGAACTCGCCATAGTACTCGTGTGACTCAATCTGAACACAGAGTGTATATGTTTCAGCCATATCTGTAGTTGACAGAGGCCATCCATTAGAATGCCTATTCATAAACCACTACCCAATAGTATCTGTACCGATGGCTCCGTGAGCAAGGTTTAGTCCGGATACTGTGCAACTACGTCATATGTCTTCCACTGCCAGTTGGCACACGATCCGTGACGAAATCGAAGACTTAGAACAGCGTATCGATGATCCCACCAGTTTCCACATAGGAACAGAGTTCCAAGGATGACTGCCTACCGCTTTCGCATCAAATTCGATCCGGATCCTACATCTCTGTGGCGGGATATCGTCGTCGGCGCAGACAGAACGATCACCGAGTTGCAGTCGGCAATCAACCCCGCAGTCGGACTTGATCAGGGCCATCTCTGGTTCGTTGGAGAGGATGAGGACTACTGGGACAGTGCTGTCAAATACCAGTGTCCGCAGGAATACGAGGAGTCACTCAATGGCGACCCACTGTTGCGTACCGAGCGGATCGAGAACGCTGGAGACGTGACGATCGGCGAGATGACCCGCCAACTCGGGCTCGAACAGTACGATCGCATATGCTATCTGTATGACTACGGTGATGAATGGCGGTTCTACGCTATTTTGAAAGATGTCCTCAGCGACGAGCCGAGTGACAAAGGGCCAGACATCGTGAAAGAGAAAGGCGATCCGATCAATGACCAGTACGATCCGCCGGAAACCGGTGAGAGTGGACCTCCCCTTCCTGAACCCCTCTATTCAGTGCTCCCTGAAACCGCTGTTCCTGTTGCGGATCTTCGTGAACTGGAAGAGCGCGATCGTGTCGTCCACGTTATGCCACTACTCAGTCTCGAAACTGGGTTTGGGGCAGTCTGCGAGCGGTTCGCAATTCAGTTTGAGAACACAGGGTACGTCATCGAAAACTTTCAGCCGGGATGGCAGATCGTCGAGAAAGTTGATGGAGTAGACAAGACTGAGGAAGAACTTCTAGCAGCCCTTGCGGATGCAGTGCGTGAGTGGCACTCTGAAATCGCGGAGATCTCTGGTGCAGTGACGGGACAGCATTTCGACGAGGAGACTGTCGAAGCGATGCATGTCGAACTGGAAGCAGAACTCGAACGCAAGGGGTATGGACATCTTTAAAAATCATTTTGTGTGAGAATTAGGTACGGAATCTGATTCTGCTCTAGAGCCCGTACGCGCGCGTGCGCGAGAAACACGGGCCATTCAGAATTTGAGATCTGAAACCGTGGTCGCCGCCGAGAAAAAAATCTATACAGCCGTATTCGGTTTATAGGGTATGGTTTTGTACGCTCGAGTACCCGAGACTACCGAAATCGCCCGCGAGAGGCGTTTCAGATTGCACTTGGTTAAATAAGAGTTTAACCAAGGGACTTTACTAGGGTCGACACTGTACCCCGCATACGAATGTCTGGATCAACGGAGCGACGGGCTACACGCGGGGGGACGACCGTCCACGAAGCCATCGAGAGCTACCTGCGGTACAAGATCAATGCCGACGGGTCGAAGACGACCATGCGCTCACCACTGTGTGAGTTCGCCGATCACTGTCGAGACGAACGCGGTCTCGAGCTTGTGGAAGACCTCTCCCCCCATGACGTCCGTAGTTACAGCGAGCACCTCTACGACCGCGTCGTGATCGACGAGGATCTGGCGGCTTCAACCGCCCACAACTACTTCGCGTACGTGAGGGCCTTTCTCTCCTGGTCTGTCCGAGAGCAACACCTCGAGTCAAACCCGGCGAACACGAACACCGCGATGGACCCGCTACCAGAAGACGACGGGAAACGCAAGCGTCAGTATTGGTCTCAAGAAGACCGCGAGACGTTACTTGAGTACGTGACCAAGCGCGTCGACATGGCTCTGGAGGGAACCATTCGAACCGACGTCGAAACAGCCTTCCGTGACCGGGCGATTGTCGTTATGCTCGACGGGACAGGGGCGCGTGGTGCGGAACTGTTCGCCGACTCGAAAGACGACAAACGCAACGGCCTTCGCTGGAGCGACGTCGACTTCGACGAGCGGTTGATCGAAGTCTACGGCAAATCGCGTGAGTACGAACAGGCCCCGTTCCCCGCAAGCGTCCATGACGTCCTCAAGCGATGGTACCGGGTACAAGAGCCACCGACCGAGGCGTGGCCTGTCTTCCCGACCGGCCACTACGGCTCGAAAAAGCGTGCACTCGAGGATGTACTTGTCGCAGATCGGGTTGATGCAACCCTCAAGGAAAGAGGTGACCAAGGCAAGACAGCTGTCCTTGATCGTCTGCATCGCGAGCACGAGGTGCCGCCGCCATCAATCTCGAAAGAGGGTGTTCGCCAACTTTTGAAACGACTCACCGACGAGGCTGGGATCGATCCCGATGGCGAGTACGATTATTTGACCTTGCACGGGGCACGGCGGGCACTCGGGCGTGATCTCTATACCAGCGGGATGTCCGAAAAGGCTCAGGAAGCGTTACGACACAACTCGATTGAGACCACCCACGAGGCCTACGCCGACGTCAAGATGAAGGACGTCTCCGATTCGATTGACGACGTTCGTGGGTGAGAACGGACTCGGGGTACTCCTTACTCTTCGATTCTGGAATGACTTCGTGGTGTTCGCTGGCAAACTACTTGAACAGTCAGTCAAAACAGCCATTACACTGCTGATATTCGTTGGCTTACCAGATGCGCGCGTAGACAACTCTATAACGGGATCAAACTTTCGACGACTTTACAACACGACAAAAACATTATGCTGCATAAATTGGATCAGGACATATAATACGGTAAAAACTATTTTGTAACTATACCAATGGCCGACTTAGATATACATGCATATGATGCTGCGAGATCAATAGGATTGGTTCTATCAGTTATTTTATCATCACTATTGGTTGATTCATTGAATCCTTTACCAGTCTACATCGCTATAATACTAATAGCTATTTTATTCCCAGTTAGAAGGGTAGACTCAAAGTACCTATACTGGATTATGGGGATTGGTGTATTTAGCACCGGACTATGTTTTTATTTATTCGATGATTCAATGTTATCCATCATAGTATTTAGTGCGGTTTCAACAGTGCTGTTTGTAATCCCGAAAACAATTAATAAATAATTGGTCTCGTCACAAACTCGTACAGAGTTCGCCTCTGGTAGCGCCAACTGACACTTCCATTGTGGTGGCTGCATCCGTCTTTAGCGAAAAGTGAGGAAGATATCACGCTGGTGCAACATCGGGAGAGTGCTGACCGATGGGAAGGTCGATATCGATCTCATCGTACCACACAACCGGACGCTTTGCGCGACCGTTTTGTTCGAGTTCGACGAGTCCGTAGTCGGCAAGTTCGGTCACGTTCTCAGTGACTTCTGGCGGATGACGGCCGACGATCCGCGCGAGTTCACGAATACTGTCTGGCTCATGGTCAGCAATTGCCTCGAGGAGTTCGAGATTCGTCGGCCGAAAGATTCGACCGAACGTCTCGAGGTCCTCCACCGAGAGCGTCGATGGCTTGGGGTCGACACTCTCGCCAGCATCGAGAGCAGCAAGCGTGTCTTCGAGATCGTTACGGTCGGACGACGAGTTGATACGGACGTGAAGTGTTTGGGTCATGGGTGTGGGATCGGTGTATTGCCAGTCAGTTCGTTTGGCGAACGGGAGTGCCGAACGCCAAGCACGATACAGCGTCTGCAGTCCCGGATAGTCGGTCTCGTAGACCTCCGAACAAGATGCAGTTCGTGAATTCCGTGGTGGTTATCGAATCGGATGATTGGATCATCAGCGCCGGCGGCGCTGTAGTGGAAGGCGTACTTGATGACGTCTGGAAACTTCTCGGACTCGGGCACCGAAAGCACGCGGACACGGGCGACAGTACCGTCGGCATAGGCTTCAATCTCGTCACGAACAACTGTGACATAATTACTCACCCCTGTTTGTTAGTATGAGACCTAACACGATGAGTGTTAGGGTTCACCCTAACATAGCATGAGGAATGTGCAACAATCACTTTTACTGTTCGAATCGACTCGTACGATTTTGCTGGAGAGAAGCGCGTCATAGAAACAGGAAGTCCCACCCTCAACGAAGCCGCACCAGCGGCTGAGTAGGGTGGGGTAGTTCACTCAGCGGTTCTGTTCCTGATTACGGTTCGCGGCGAATCGGCTGGCGCTGGCCGTAGGTAAGGGTCCGCCAGACCCATTCGACCGGGCCGTACCGGAAGCGGCCCAGCCACCACATCGACAGTGGGATCTGGATCGCCCAGATTAGCACGACCACCCCCAGTAACTCTAAGAGGCTCAATTGGCCGAACAAACCGAGTCCATGCCCGTAGAAGATCGACGTGGCAATAACGGTTTGGAGCAGATAGTTGGTGAACGCGGTTCGGCCAACAGCGGTGAATGCTTGGACGACGAGTCCGTCCTGAAGCCACCGACAGAGCAGCATAATCCCCGCGAGATAGCCAGTTGCAAGGAGCAACGAGCCCCAGTAATTGAACTGAAACGCGAGCGTAAGGACTGGGACAGTCTCCCAGGCAAACACCTCACGGAGCCAGACGCCGACGAGGACGAGCGCCAGTCCGACGCCACCCGCACCGACGAGGACGCGTTTGTAAAAACGTGTACTCCGCTGGTTGGAGAGAACACCCCACTTGTAGAGCGACATTCCGACGATCATCAGTCCGCCGAGCATCCAGAACAATTCGAAGAGGAATCCGAGCGTGTGATACTCAAAGAGGACGGGGGTGCGGTGGGCTACCTGGTCGAGCCACTCACCTTGATAGATCTCGATCTCTTGTTCGGGCGAGAACTCCGCACCGAACGCGGCGAGCAACTCGGCTTCTATCTCTGCCCGTCCTTCTGCTGGGAGGAAGAGGTAGCCCATGCCCATCAGGAGATAGAGAACCGACGGAATTGAGAACAGTACGATGCCGAGGATGAATTGGCGGACGGGACGCCACCGCCACACCCAAACCACGATGAAGCCACAGAGCGCGTAGAAGACGAGGATGTCGCCGTACCAGAGCAGATACGCGTGTCCGAGCCCGATAACGAGCAGCCAGAAGGTCCGAGAGAGGTGTAACTTCCGTCCCGGCTGGCCCTTCCGTGCTTTCGATTCCAGAAACAGCACCATCCCGCCACCGAACATGAACGTAAACAGGGTCACAAACTTTCGTTCGAAGAAGACGTGACTGATGAGCCACGCGACATAATTCCCGCCTGTGAAGTCGCCATAGAGGGTCGGATTGAACGTCGCCACGGTCGGCAGCGCGAATAGCCAGATATTGATGACCAAAATGCCGAGCAGAGCAAATCCACGGAGGGCGTCGAGAGCGACAATCCGGTCAGACGGGTCAGTTGGCTTGGCCCGTTCTACATTCGGTGCGGCCGGCGGTTTCTCCGCCGGTTCGTTTGACATAGTGCCAATATACTAAAGAAGTTGTATAATACATTTTGGTTAGTGAAGGGGGCTCACATCGGAACTGTTCGTTACAACGGTGATATGCCAATTAATTTTCGGGCGTTCTCTCTCGTAAACTCGTGGTGATCTACAGGCGGAGCAGGCCGAGTGCTTCGGGGTCGTTCGAGAGACTCCGTCTCTCGTGATGACGAGACGCGGAGCGTCTCGAACCACTTGACCTCGAGGCGGTTCACAAGAGCTGGTGCCTGACCTCCAGTGCACAACAGTAGCTGGGTCATGATCGGTGGTGCGACGCGTCACATTCTGTGATCAGTCAGGCATCTATTTCCCACTCGAGATAAATTCTCAAAACCATATGTGTCCCCCCAGTTCCCCGCTACTTCGTTCGATACACAATCACCCGAGGTGAACATGTCGTGACGTCAATACCCACTCGTGTCAATCTCCTCATCCGGACGGTTATCGCCGCTGGCAGCTGTCTTGCCCTCTCGAGCGCCGTCGTCGTTGCTGCCCTCCTATTGATCGGCGTCCCAATCTACGCCGGCCTTCAATACGGCGTCGAGGCCCTTTCATCACTGCCGGATCTCTCCAGTTCCGGCTCTAGTCTCATCGTCGAGTCGCTCGCCACCGCGCTCGTGGTTGCAGTCGCGATCATCTGCTTGGCGGCCATTGAACTGTCGTTGCGGACCGTCCGTACCGCTCGCGAGCGCTCCGTACCGGCGGGTGCACTCGCTCAGGGGACTGTCGAACTCGCCTCGTATGTGCTGTTGCTCTCGTCATTACTGATCGTGCTGGCTACCCTGCCATTCTTTCGTTCGGCACTTCCGGATCCGCTCTTCGGATTCTTGGTCCTGCTTGGCTTCTTCTACCTGCTGATGGCCGGGTACCTCTGGGCCGCCCACGAGTGGGTCCGTTCGAAAGACGAGGTGAACGACGAGCGCACGACCGGCGGCAATTGGCTCGTTATCGGCGTTTTTATCATCGGTTACCTCAGCGTGGCCTACTGGACCGGGTTCGCTCTGCTCGTCGTCGCTGCACTCATCTGGCTCGTCTTCGGATCCATCCTCGTTCCCAACCATGTAGACAAGATACGAGACGCTATTGAGCGTCGCGCCGCTGAGAGTGCCGAAGAGGAACCTGTCAATCCAGCGGCTGTCTACGGCCTCACCGACGAGATCAGATCGGTCCGTACCAGAGTCAAACAAGTAACAGGTCTGCGGCCGGCCATTCCGATGACCGTCGCTGGAATCGTCACGATCGGAGCCAGCTACTGGGCAGCGGCTCTCGTGTCAGTCGAAACTGTTGCCATTGTATTGGCTGCCGTGAGTGCCTTCGCGTTCGTCAGCGTCCACGTCGGCGCGACGATCCGCGCGGAGTTCACTGGCAACAGCGCTGTTCTCCGAGATCTCGAAGATCGATTTGACCTCGAGAAACTTACGGCCGACGAGTCGACAGGTCAGGTCGCTATTGGGTTGGAATCTGCCGCCGATCGAGAGGCCGGCGTAGACGGTTCTCTCGAGTCTACCGTCACCCGACTCGCCAGGCAGGCTGACCTGCCGACCCCTAAGATCCGAGTGCTTGAGCACAGCACGCCTGTCGCACTAACAGTGGGCTACCGCCCCGCTGTATCAACCCTCATCCTCTCTAGGGGGTTGATTAAGACGCTCGAGGACGACGAACTCGAGGCCGTCATCGCCCACGAACTCTCCCATCTCGTCAATCGGGATGCCGCGGTGCTCACCGCACTGTCAGCACCCGGTGCCGTCGCACGGCTCGCTCGCAGCCGGTATGGCTACAATCCGGTCATCGAACCGCTTGCGATGCTGGTTCGAATCATCAGCCGCTGGTACGTCGCTCTTGTCTCTCGGGGTAGGGAGTACGCTGCCGACGACGGTGCAGTCGCGATCACCGGTGATCCGGCTTCCCTCGCGAGCGCGCTCGAGTCGCTCGACACAGATCTTGACCGTCGCCCGTCGACGGATCTTCGCGAGTGGGACACGGCTACTGCGTTCGCTATTGTCCCACCGACATGGGAGGAACACCCCTTCTTCGATCGGACACGGCGATTCGTCGCGCGAACGATCTTTGGAACGCATCCACCGACCGAGAAGCGTGTCGACCGGCTTCGAACTCAGCTGTACTAATAATTTCCGAAGCCAGTACACGACCTGAAATTTTATGATAACTTCAGTAATCCCAAAACGTTGAAACGCCCGGTTTTCGTAGCAGTAGTATGGTCTCCGACAGAGACAACACTCTCCAGGCGAGTGATACTAACCGAACCGCCGAGAGCACAGTTTCTCGACGTCGTTTGCTTCAATCCGGGCTTGTCACCACTGTCTTGATTGCGGGATGCCTTGATGATGACCCATCAAGCGATCCAAGCGACGAAAGTGGCAGTGACGACGAATTAGGGGAGCAAACAACCGACGACGAGGCGGAAAACGATGGAGATACGGAAGAAGATGATTCAGACTCGGATGATAATCCGTTGTCCGTAGTGTACGCGTTCTTGGAAGCAGCCGTTGAAGAAGATGTCGACCAGATGAGTGAGCTCTCCCACTCACATAATCCACTAGATCCCGCTGCTTGGGTCGAGGATGGCTGGGAATTTCGTGGAGGCGGTGATGAGGAAGAAATTGAGGAAATCGAGGCCGAGGTCATCGACAGCGACGCCACGGTTACAGATCTGTTCGAACTTGAGGGCGCAGAGTTCTGGTTTGAGAAGGAAGAGCTCGCCGAAACTCTTGACGACGCCGATATGGCAATGGTTGAGATTACTGCCGAGGATCCAACAGAGGATGATATGGTGTGGATGCTCGCTACTGAAGATGGTGAATGGCGGTACCTGTTTGCAGCCTCAGTTGACGATACTCCGGACGATCCTGAAGAGGCTTTTGAGGAACCGATTGAGGACGAAGACGATGATGTAGTCGTCGAAATTGATTGGGAGTACGACAGCCCGACAAGCGACGTTCCACAGGCCGCTGTCGTGCTCACCGATGAACGAGGCATTGACGCCAACCGGATCGAGATTGAATCTACTATCGAAGGTGCAAGCAGTGGAGCGTTTGACCGTGACGATGACGAGTTTACTGCCACATGGGAGGATATTACCCTCTTTGTTCCCTACCACACTGATGGCGATCAAATCGTCGTCACCGCAATCGATGAAGAAGAAAACGAATCCACAGTTGTCCATCGAGAGCACTACGTACCGTAAGTCGGCAGCGGCGATCTGGTGACAGAGACCTCGTGGTTAGCAAGAATCCAGCTCTTGCAATCGGGTGAAGGAAGTAGTGAATTTCTGTTGTGTCTGACTGTTATGCTAGAAGTCCGTGAACAGTCGATTCCGAATACTCCCCCCTAGTTACACGTTGATGATTTGTGTTAGTCAAATACGGTACACAAGAGTTCGGAGACGTGTGTGTCAGTGTACGGCCAGTACTGTTAATTATCCTTACTCGAATTGTCTATTTGGCGGGGGAACTGTGGTTCTGTCTTGACCCATAGAACCCAACAAATGAGGACATTTGTGAACACCCCGCTACTGATCGAGATCAAACGTCAATAGCCAGCAGATCTCGATCGCCCGTCCGACAAACACTCCAGCGTTGGATTGGGGCTTCGACGTCGGTCCACCACCGACGTCTTCTAAGTAGATTTGAATCCATATGTATGCGAAAATGTCTCAGACAACTGTTTAGATCATTGATGGGTAAGTATATGCTAGCCATAAATCGAATCATAGTTGCCCCCCAATAGAGGAGATCCAGATCCAGAACAAGACCCTCAAACTCGGTATCCTGTTTGTTATCGTCGGGGCTGCACTCGTTATTGGCCCGTCATATAGCTTCGCGTCTCTCACTGCCGATCGTGGTGTCCAAGTCCAAACAGCATCCGGTGAAAACGCTTTGTTAGGCGTAACCTCAGCTGACAGCACGCTTGATGGGCCAGACGATGAAGCGGAGATTGTGACGTTAACAAATAATCTCGAGTCAGACATCACCAACCCAACTATCGATGTGAGCTTCTCGAGCGGTGCCGATGACCTCCAAGTAGAAGTCCCTGACCGGATTACGACTGACTCACCTTCCTCGGTTGTTGTGACATGTAACGGCCAAGGTGGAAGCCGAGGTGACGAAACGACAACTGTTAATGTAATCGTTCAAGAGGCAACTGCCGACGGTATCACCATCTCAGACATCTCCGCTGAGATCACACTTACCTACGAGTGTAATCCTAGTGGATCTGGTCCACCAAGCGGTCCACCAGATGGGACGCCAGGAGGACCGCCAGGCGATTCAGATGGAGAGACAGTTGTTGTTGGTGGCGGAGAGACCAAGGAAGACGATATCGACACTGATGGGGATGTCACCACGGACTGGCAATCCAGTGTTGAGGGTGACGTGACTGCTGGTGGTAGCGTCACGACTGGTGGTTCAAGCACGGTCGATGGAGAAATTGAAGCAGGAGGAGACGTCTCAACAGGCGATTCCAGCGCGGTCGGCGACGATATCGATGCCGACGGAGATATTTGGACTGGGTGGGCTTCAACAGTCGAAGGAGATGTTACTGCTGGTGGAGACGTAGTGGCGGGTGACTCGAGTACAATTGATGGCGAGATTGACGCCAGCGGTGATGTCTCGACCGGATTGGACTCGAGCGTCGATGGGGATGTTACCAGCGGTGGAGACGTAGTGACGGGNGTCTCGACCGGATTGGACTCGAGCGTCGATGGGGATGTTACCAGCGGTGGAGACGTAGTGACGGGTGACTCGAGTACAATTGATGGCGAGATTGACGTCAGCGGTGATGTTTCGACCGGATGGGACTCGAGTGTCGATGGAGATGTGACCAGCGGTGGTGACACCACAATTGGTGACTCGAGCACAGTCAACGGCGATGTTGATTCAGAGGGAGAGATTTCCGTCGGTGACTCGAGTACGGTTGATGGTGATCTCACGGCGACTGGAGATGTCACAGTCGCGGGTTCAAGTACAATCGCAGGCGAAATATCTACCGATGGTGACGTGTTTATCGGATATTCGAGCGAAGTTGAGGGAGATATCGACGCAGGGGGAGAGGTCGTCATCAGCAACTCGGCAACGGTTGACGGCGATATCACCACTGATGGTCCTGTCACTGTGGGCGATTCAGCGGTGGTTAAAGGCGAACTCGAGGCCAGAGATGAGGTCGTCATCAGTGGCTCAGTAATAATCGAGGGAAGTGTTACGACCACTGGAGACATAACGGTGAGATGGGGAGCCGAGATTTACGGTGATGTGGATGGTGACGGTGATGTCGTTGTTGAGGGTGCCTTGATTGAGGGTAATCTCACAGCCGGAGGTGCTGTCGAGTTAGAGTGGGGAACGACTATCACCGGTGACGTCTCTGCAGGTCGAGAGGCCACGATTCATTCCGGTGTAACAATCGAAGGAGAGGAACCATCGTGAATACTCAGTGACGATCGACCAAACGATCCGGGGCCTTGGTTGCTTGCGACCTCGGTCACGGGAGAACATCGTTCCAAACCGGGGGACTGAGGATGGGGCTATGCATGTACAAATCCCCAACCTGTCAGGTGTTGCCAAGATGACAGTACAAAAATCACAGTGTCCCATTTCCGTACAGCAAATCTCCAATTGAAGCACGCGAAATGGGGATAATTTGTCTTCGGTACGGCCTTGTTTAGGCCAGAGAGAACGACTCACTTCGGTAAAATAGCTCTTTCACATCGAATGCACGGGATTAGTTCGAAGCAACAGATCGTCGGTGAACTATGAGTCTGAAAGGGGATCGTCGACGTACTGTTGTTCCCACTCTCGGCGCGCTTCGAGTTCACGCTGTCCACGACGTGTGATGGAGTAATAATTTGTCCGCCGATCTTTGGTCCCCTTTTCAACAAGACCCTTGTCAACAAGTGTATCAAGATTTGGATAGAGTCGACCGTGGTGAATGTCTTTCTCGTAGTACTGCTCAAGTTCGGTTTTGATTGCAAGCCCGTGTGGCTGCTCTTGGCCAGCAATTGCATAGAGCAGATCTCGCTGAAAGCCAGTCAAATCGTACATTGCTGTCTTTTTTCTGTTCTATCACTATATAAGAACATCGTGATCAGATCGAAAGAGAGGGAGTTGGAAGATAATTATGACTTTATGATCTGTAGCTCTTTGTGGATCGTCTCAAGGTTAAGCCCCGTGGCACTCGGCCTGCTTTTTTGTAGAGATGATCAAACTCATTCTTGACACTCGCGTCTACGACATGCTTTTTTCGAGTTCGTGATCACGCTTCGCTTGTTTCCACGCTACAGGATCCAATTGGATCAGTCTGGGGAACTCGAGTAGATACTCTGTCTCAAAACATCTAAAAATATGAATTTCATTACTACTTTTAATTTTCTGATTGCTAGTAAAAGTAAGCAGCTAATTCACTAGTTTCACAATACATTTAAGAAATACAGAAGATATTTACTCGGTCTCAATAGATCAACTCTCGGTAATCAAATGCGAAATACACTGAATAGAGAGAAATTCTTTTCTCCGACACAGCCCAGCGAAAGTATTTCCAGAGATAGCACCGCCTTCGCTGGCCCATGTCACGATTCTGATCGACATTACTTCAGGCGTATCTGTCCATGACAACGGAGAATCAAAGCCCAGACGAGCAGAGTGACTCGAGTGCCCTCAGACAGCGAGTTCTGCGTAGTGGGGTTGCAGCCTTCGTTATGCTCTCGATCGTTGCCGTTGACCCTGTTCTTGCACAGGACAGTGTCGTCTGTGATGCAGAAGGATTGCCAGATATGATCTCTGGGTTCTTCCAAATCACGACCGCTCTCGGTATCATGGGATTGGTCGTCGTGTGGCAAGCTGATTCGCTCGTTGAGATGTTCACGATGAATATCGAGCAAAAAAAGAGCCTCAAACAGCACAAGCGAACAGCGTTGAAGTCTGCGGTTATTCTCGTCATCCTTGGGCCGCTGTATACGGTTGCTGGCGCTGCGATGGGGCTTCCACTCGCGGAGTGTGTCAACCTCGTGCCGTGGTAATCTCAGAACACTTGCAGCGATAATCACAGTCCGTGCATCAGAAGATCCCCGTCGTGGTAACCGTCGTCGCTCTTGCTGTCGCTACGCTCGCGTTCGCTGGTGTGGCTGTGAGTGCTGAAAATCCACCGCGACCAGGAACCGACGAGAGTGATTTGGACGTCAATGAGACGGCGACGCTGTGGTCGAAGGCTCCAAACGAATGCCTCAGCGAGGCCGAGTACGCAGAGCGCTATGACGAGTCGCGAACAGCCATGCAGGAACTCGGAGACTGCACGGATCTGACGTTCAAAGAGCCGCCAGACACGGCTGAACGTTGGACAGCATACGATTACGAATCACTCGAGGGCGGTGACACGGAGACATCGGTCTATCCCACGCATGCAGATCTCACAGACTCAGTACTCATCGCCGATGCCCATGCAACGACGTTCGCAATTCAGCCATCGACGCGAACACATCTCGACGCCAACGAAACGGTTCACTACATCGCCCCAGAAGGCACACTGCGAGGATTCATCGATTATCGAGTCCGTCTCGATAGTAACTCGTCAGTCCAAAGCCACGGTATCGACGAAGTTCGCCTCCTGCGCGATGATGACATCATCGAGACTGTTGGAGGTACGCAGACACCCACCTTCGAGTATGCGTTCGACCACGGTGGGTCGGCAACGCTCACACTCGAGGCAGATATCAGTGCTCGAGTCGAGCAAGACCTTGGAAACGAGACAGAAGTAGTCACTGATCAAGTAACCGTTTCTCAGGATCTCGACGTCGAAGTCTACGATCTGCAGGCCACGGTCTATCATGCATCGTATCCGAACGGCGACAGCGGAGTCGCGATCTACCAGGACCAACCGTGGCACGGCTACACGCTTTCAGACGATAGTGAAGCTAGGGTCCGTGGTGTGTGGCGATACTACACCGCTCGCGACACCGGCTGGGACGAACTCACTCACTCGACTCGAGCGAGCAGAGAGACGGTCACCTCTGATACCCTCCCAGTGTATGTGCATGCATACCCGTCCGAATTAGGTCCGCGGACAGAACCAATCCGAGATGGGCCGAATATCCTCGAGGTCTGGGGAACAGAGAGTTCCTCGCCTGAGCCAGCGATTCACGAGAACGTCGATATCGAGGTTGTTTCTGAGGCCTACACGCGATCGGACGGACTCGCCCTTCGCTACGAGGACATCGATCGGGATGCGGTCGCTGTTGATGGGATCGTTCGCGGTGTCTCCGCAGATATCGTCGAACCCGACGGTGGCTCAGAACGAGAGATCCGTGAGAGCGATCTCTCCGTTGAGATCATCGAATCGAATGCTACCGCTGTGACACTCCAGGTCGAACTTCGTGACGCAGAGTCGGGAACGCCGATCATGCTCGAGAGTCCGTTTGATCTCCCACGATTCTCACTTATCGGCCACGAGTCACGCCAAGGCTACATCACGATTGCTGATCAGCAGGTCCGAACGGACATCACCGGCACTGCTGAGGTGACCGTCACCCAGCCCGGAATCTACACCGCAGAGTATCACCCCGGATCGTGGCGGTCACACAGCCCAGCATACCTCGGTGATACTGCTACAGAGACGTGGCATCCGTTAGCGACGCCGACAGGCTGGTTCACGCTCTTAGTCGACGTCGTTCGTTATGCACTCCCGTTTGCAGTCGCGCTGTACGCTGCCAAGCGAATTGGCACCTTTCTACAAATGAGAGATACGTTATGACAAATAAACAGAAAACAATACACAGACGCACAGCTCTTGGAAGTATTCTTGCCGGGATCATCGCCGGGCTTGCTGGCTGCACCAGTTCGGGCGATGGCGGTGACGACAGGTCAGCTGACGGTGCTGGAGATGTTATCCAGAGCGTCGATGTTGATGGACTCGAGTTGGTGATCGAACTCGAGCGAGACACGATCGACCAATTCAACGTCGTTGACCCCTCTGGCGAGCTATTTGCCAAGAGAGCGATTGAATCAGGGGTGTCTCACACGACCATCGAGGTTGGGACGGATTATCCACCAGGTGAGTACGAACTCCTCGGTCTCAACGATGACGAACCAGTCGAGACAACAACGGTTACGCTCGAGCCCGACCTCGAGTTAACGGAGCTCCGGTTGGCCAGAGAATATCCCGAGGAGATGTACGAGGGTGCGAGTGACTCTCAGATCGATGCCGAAGCGATCCTTTCTGTGACGAATCAAGGAACAGGCCCGACTGCAGTTACCGCTCTTCGATTCGAAGGTGATGTCCCGTTTCCGACCCATGAAAGCTACGACGAGAATAATGAGAGTGGTATCTATGACCCAGAGAACGATTTTGGAGCGGACGCTGACTCGATAACAATCCCTGCTGATGAAACAGTTCTGGTCTACAGTAATTCACTGCCATTTCTACCAGTCAATGTCCAAACGAAGTGTAATTCAATTGGCAGAGACGGACGATTCACTGTCCATCTTTCTACAACCCACAATATAGCAAACATCACTCTCGAGTACCTGATACACTACCTCAGTGCAGATTCGGAGGACTGCGTAATCGAAATTGAGGAGACTGCATGAAACCGGCATGGTCTCTCTCAGATATCGGGATTAAATGGTTCGAAGACGCGATTGACAAACTTATCGAATGGTTTCAAGAGGGACTGACAGATGGCTACAATGCGGTCACAGCCCAAGTTTTTGGGACGCCAACACCGGAAACTGACGGCGGATTCGTCTTCGGTGTTCCATCAAACACCCCTTGGGCAGAGATCCATAGCAGCCTCGTTGCTGGTGAGATGATGCTCGTTGCATTGTTGCTACTCGTAATGTGTGTCCAAGGTCGTCACACCGTCCGAATCTTCAATATCGGTAGTGCATACGAGACTCGAAAGACGAAGCGGAGTGCTTGGACGGGTGCGTTCCTGATAGTGACTTGGTATTGGATTGCTGTTCTAGCTCTCTATCTTGTTGATGGCTTCACGATCGCACTAATTCCAGATATCTCAGCGGTCACTGGTGCAATGACTGGACTTCTATCGCTGACTGTTTCTAACCCAGCCCTTGCGCTCTTGCTCACCGGGGTCGGTGCTGTTGCGATGTGGATCTTGCAGGCGCTGTTCTTCCTTCGGGAGATTCTGTTGTACATCTTGATCTACGCGATGCCGGTTGGTATCGCTCTGACCTACGGAAACCTTCCCGTCGTATCGCACATCGCCCGCACGGTCTGCATGAAGTTCGTACCACTCGCAATCATGCCGCTCCCAGTAGCACTGCTGTTCAAGGGCTACGAACTGCTCTTCAGTGAAGGAACTGATTCAGCGCTCATTCCAGATAGTTCGTTCCTGAGCTACCTTATCGCGGTCACACTGCCACTGCTATCGATTCTCATCGTCTGGAAGCTGTTCAAGTATGCCAGTCCGATGACGACGAAGATCATCGGGGCAACGACCAAGGGTGCAGTAACAGCTGGCGCAGCCGTTGGGGCCGGTGTTGTTGCAGGCCCTGCTGCAGCAGCCACGACTGCGGCGTGGGGACCGAAAGCGGCTGCTGGCTATACGGCTGCGTCAAAGATGCGCCAAGGCGGTGGCTCATCCCAACAGTCTGGAAACTCGAGCGGCGGCAGCGGAGGACGAACTGACCACGACAACGTTGCGACAGACGCGTACGGCCAGGAAGGCGTCCCGGCGTACCGTCGCACCGAGAACGATCCGGGGTACTACTGAATGACACAAGATCACGATGCAGCTGGCCGTCGAATCATGGATGAACTGGGTGAAGAGAGTCGGATTCCGATCTTGAATATCGAGGAAGGGGACGTCTATGTGCTCCTTGGCTTCCCGATCGGTGGCCTCCTCTTTGGTGGCCTCACGGGACTCGATGACGCGATCTTACCGTTCGTCTTACTCGGTGTCGTCCTTGGTGGGTCGATCGTCTACGCGTCACCCAACCATCTCCCGGCGTCGACGTGGCTGGGGGACGTCTACCGCCACTACTGCAAGCGGCCTCAGTTCACCTACAGCACGGAGGCCACGACAGAGCCCACCGAAGCGAGTACCGAGGGCGGGCTCGTGAGCTACACGCCGTTCAAACCGGACGAGCGAACACAGGACCTCACAAACATCAGGCGAGCGTGGCCTGGTGCCGGTGCAATCGAGCGCTCAGATGGCGCGATGGAGGCCTACCTCGAGATCGACCCTGGGAACATGGACTTCGCAATGTCCGGTGACTGGGCACAGATCCAGCAACTCGGCGAGGAGTTCGCGAACAAGGAACTCGACTTCACACTCAAATTCCACGCAACGACTCGCTCGTTCCCGGTCGAGAAACTGATCGAGCGAATCGACGGACGGCTTACCGACAGTGACGTCAAGCAGAACCCGATTTTCAAAGAACTACTCGAGGAGTATCGCGAGCAACGTCCGCGAGACCTCGAGGGGACCCAACAAGTACGGTATTTCATCGGCGTCGAAGTTGATCCCTTCGAGGTCTACGACCGGTATCAGGACGAACAATCACCTGCGGAAAAACTCACCTCGTTTCCGGTGGTTGGCTTCCTGTTCAACCCGTTCGTGACCCGTCGCAACGACATGACCGACGCGGAGATCCGGGCGGCCATGTTCGAGAAACTCGAGAACCGCTGCCACGGTCTCCAGACGGAGTTCATCCAGAAGGCAGCAGGCTGGTCAGCTCATCGACTGACGACGGTCGAACTCTTTGTCCTCTCGATGGACTTCTGGAACGGCGAGGAACACGAGTACGATGACGGTTCGGATGCAATCCGTGATCATCCAACGGTTGACCACCAACGGAGGGTCGATCAATGATCGATATGCTCCCGCTTTCGATTGTTGAGCAGGCCCAGGGGTCACTTCCTGACCCAGCAACTCAGTCCGGACTCGCCGTCTACATTGGGGTGACAGCATTGGTCACGCTACTTGTGAAGATCGCATGGGACCGCTGGCGAGCCGAGGACGTCGAAGAAGTCGAACTCGCGGATCTCCTCGAGGAAACGACCGTGGAAGACGGTCTCGAGGAAGGTCAGGTCCTCGACGACATCGCCGAACACCACCAACACGTCGTCGCACCGGCGGCGATCGAGTGGGATACGCGTACTGCTCGAGTTGGTGATCAGTGGACGTCGACGCTCTACATCGCCGACTATCCGGACTATCCGAAAGACGGCTATCTGACCGAACTCTTCGAACTCACGGATGTCGAGTTCGATCTGACGGTTCACGTCACACCAAAGAGCCAGCAACAGGCTCGAGACGAACTTCAGCGAGTTGCCGACGATCTCCAGGCCGACGCCGATCTCGAGCGTACTGTCCGTGGCAGCTATCTTCAGGAACGAGCGAACGAGGCGCTTTCGACGTACAAAAGCGTCGAGAACGGAAGCCGTGTGTTCGATCAGGGCATGTTCATTACGGTGCGAGCAGAGTCGCGTGACCAGTTGCGTGACGCCGTCCGGACGGTCCGTAGCCGGCTTCGTGAACAGCCTGCTGGTCTCTCGCCAAAAACAGCGATCTGTAAGCAGGACCTCGCAATTCAGGCCGCTGCACCAGTCGGACCCAATCCGTTCGGCCGAGAGGCCACAGCACTCGGTGGTGCGGTCGGCGCACTTCTCGCCTCACCGCACAACGCCACGATCCTCGAGGACGGTGGCGTCGAGTTCGGCGTGCACTGGAAGAATCAGAGCCCGGTCGTCATCGATCCGTTCGCTCGAGAGAACGGCTATGCGATGTTCACGATCGGCGACCCAGGTTCTGGGAAATCGTTCGGCTCGAAGCAGAACTTCATCCGTTCGATCGAGCAAAGCGAGGATCGAATTGGGATCATCCTCGAGCCATTGAACAACTGGGCAGGCGTGGCCGAAGCTCTCGGTGGTGAGCGAATCACGATCGGTGGGGAGATGGGTCTGAACCCGCTCGAGATCAAGCCCACCCCCGAACGGGTGCAACGGGCGATGGGCAAGGACGCCAGCCCGTATCGCGAAAAGCTCGACAGCGTGATGAGCTTCCTCTCGAACTACTTCGCACTCCGGGGAATCACACTCGGTGACCGCCGCACGACGTTGGAGACTGCGATCGAGCGTGCCTATTCACGCAACGGGATCACCGACGATATCGCGACTCATCATAACGAGAGCCCGACGATGCGGGACGTCCTCGATATCCTCGAGGAGATGGTCGAAACGCCGACGGAGTACGTCGTGCGGACGGACGAGGAAGCGACGAAGATTGGCGAAGACGCGACGTGGCTCATCGATCAGCTTCGCCCGTTCGCAGAAGACGGCCGGTACGAAAACCTGGGTCGAGAGACAGAGTTCGACATCCGCGACGAGAAGGTAATCTATCTCGACCTCGCCCAGCAGGAAGGAAGTCTCGGTGGGAGCACGAGTCTCGTCATGCAGTTGCTGATCTCGCTGGTCTACGAGCGAGCGAAGGAGACGGACAAAGAGGTCGTCTTCGTCATTGACGAAGCTCGGTACATCATGCAGGACGCGGCGAGTCTCGAGTACCTCGAGATCGTCTTCCGTCACCACCGACATCACAACCTTTCGATCCGACTCGTGACCCAGACTGTCGACGAGTTCTTCCAGCATCCAGAGTCCGAGGCGATCATCGACCAGTGTGCGATCAAGCAGTTCCACCACCTCGACGGGATGGACCGCGAGTGGGCCAACGAGTTCGGCCTCAACTCGGCACAGATGCGGTTCGTCCAGGAAGCCGTTCCCGGCAACGACCGGACGGGCTATTCGGAGGCGCTCGTCGGCGTCGACGGTGAGTGGCGGGGAATCGAAGTTCGAGCAATGGACGACGAGACGGCTGTGATCGACTTCGATCCGAAAGCCCAGTCTCAGACTGAATTACCAGGTCGTTCAGCAGACACACCTACAGAGCTATCTATGAATACTGATCCAGCAACCTCACACCACGTATCAACTCCACCACAGACCGATGGCGGTAAGCACGGAGGTGAATCGGACCATGAGTAATACCGAGTATCTGAAGATCACACCGTCGTCCGAACCCATTCACCGAACGGACGTTCCAGCTACGTTGGAGAGCCTTCACAAACTCTCGAATCCAGCGTCGACGAGCTTTTGGAACCGGGCGGATCCACGGGTAGACACTGCACCACCGACGTTCGAGTTCCTCGTCGTCTCTACGGGACCTGACGAGCCAGTCGAATTCTACTATGGGGTTGACCAGGAGGCACACGTCAAGACACTCGAGAAACGCCTCACGTCGATCTTTCCGCACAGTTTCACTATCACGAAGACAGAACTCGATCTCGAGGAAGCGCTTGTACCCGAGAGAGACATCTCACAAGAGGGGCACTCCGACCTCGAGTTAGACGAACAGCAGCCTTCGAGCGAGGATGAACCCATCGACGACTCAAAGGGAGACCATGAGTATGTCGAGCCTTCTCCGCTCGGGGTCGAGTGGATGGGCAAGACCGGTCGCAAAGAAGACTGGATGACGACGATCACGCCGTTCGTGATCGACGAGCCGGACGAAGAATACGATGCAGAGCGCCCGCCACTATCGGCGATCGTTGATGCACTGCACGAGATGACGGTTCCGACCGCATATCAAGTCGTCTGGCAACGCAAGCCGGACTGGCGAGACGACGCCGAAATCCGCAAATCGAATCTTCGCAACGGGCGAGACACGTGGTCAGAAGAACTCATCGGTTCGTGGATCGAACCCGTCGACGCCGATCCCAAAGAGCGTGAACTGTCTCAGGAGACCCAAAATCGGATTCGCCGGATCGAGAGTAAACATCCCCGGAGGACGTTCACTGTGAATGTGCGGGCAGTCGCGATGGGTGATCCAGACGATACCGATCTTCACACAGAACTCGAGCAACTGAAGTCGTCGTTAGACCCACTCGAGGGACCGTTCTACGAACTTGTCGGTCGTCGTATTCGTGAGAAAGGTATCCTGTCGAGACGAAAAGCGAAGCGAGCACAACGGCACCTCGAGCGAGTACTCGACGCGGAGATCGTCACTGGTGGCAGAAAGACGAAGCCTGATTTCGTATTCAATGCTGACGAGCTTGCGAACCTGATCGTCGTTCCTGGTGGTGAAGATCTGACTGTCGAAGGCTCTCGTGGGGCACGTTCAGAACAACGCTCTCGGAATCCGCTTCCACGGCCACATCCCGATTTAATGGAAGAGTTCCGGGAGGGGATGGCGATTGGATATGCACTCGACGAAAACGGTGGAGTTGAGGACGAACCTGTTCGGATACCACCATCATTGCTACCGACACACTACGTTCGTGCTGCGACGACAGGTGGTGGGAAATCGAAGTCGTTGACCAACGACAAACTCTCGCTCTACGAAGACACGGATGGACCAATCGTCCTGATCGACGCGAAAGGTGATGGGCTCTGCCCAGACTATATGCGAGCCCATGCACACCGATTCGGGATGGATGACCTCGAGGAGAACGTTATTCACTTCCCGATTCCTGATGTGCTTCCCGGATTCGCGTTTTTCAATCTCGAGTCGACGCTTGAGAATGGTGTCAATCGAGTCGATGCAGTCCAGAGAAAAGCCGATCATTATGAAGAGATCCTAAAGATGGTGATGGGTGAGGAACGCTACGAACGAGCGGTTGTTGCACCCAATCTTATCAAGTACCTGATAAAGACGCTCTATGACGCCGAGTATGGCCGAGAAAACGGTCGATATCGTGAGAGTGAAAACTACTTTGCTCACGATCAACTCGAGCACGTCGTCGACCAGTTGTGGCAAGCTGGGCCACCTGATCCAGAGGGTTCTGCTCCTCGCTCAAGCAATGCACAGGTTCGCAGTCGAATCGAACGCCAGCTCCAACTCGATCAGAACAGTTTCTCGACGGTGATGGGCGGGGTAAGTAATCGTCTCGACTATATCTCGCAAGACGAGCACCTCCGTCGTCTGTTCAACAACACTGATCCGCAGTTCGACTTTCGAGAAATTCTCGATGAGCGGAAGGTGATCCTGTTCGATCTGAGCGGACTTCGAGATGACTCTGCGAAAGCGATGACCGGTGTAATCTTGACCCAACTTTACGACGCGCTGAAAGAGCGTGGTGATGAGTTGCAGGAGAAGCCGGACGATTACGTGGTCAACCTGATTATCGACGAAGCCTCGAGTCTGGCAATTTCAGATGTGATGAGTACGCTTCTGGAAAAAGGGCGTGGCTTCCGCTTGTCGGTCGGCCTTTCGCTACAGTTTCCGGAGCAACTGGACGTCAAGGGGGGACGTGAGGTCTATCTAAACGTCCTGAACGACGTTGGGAGCCCAATTATTGGGAAGATTGCTGTAGATAAGGAAATCGCGAGGGTGATGGCTCACGAAGAGATGGATCCGATCGAGTTCGCAAACCGGATTCGATCACTTCCACGTGGCGAGTGGATTGTTCGATTACCGAGTCCGACATTCGGTAAGACAGGTCCGGAACCATTCAGCCTTACCCCACTCCCAATTCCTGCAGGCCATTCAGAGAGTGATGATCCCCTCACAGTTCTCGAGGAGCAGGAATTTCAGCGAACACTTGATCGGATCCACGAGCGAGCGAACGCTGAGTACGGCACAGTTACGGATGCACCACCCAGCAGCCAGACTCCTGAGACTGTTCGATCGGAGTTCGAACTTCCAACGGATGAGTTGGACGTTGCACTCTCGAGGGCAGTTCGAACGGTTCAACTTCGCCACGGTGTTCAGGATGAGAATGGATGGGTTCCGGTTCAATCCGTAGATAAGACGGTGCGAACACAGTACGAGGCCGCTACCGAGTCTCCTCCATCAATTGCGGAACTCAGCGACATTCGAGAGCGCTCACGGCTGCTTCAGGTAACACTCCACGAGGAGACTTCCGAAGTCGTTGTCCGACTCACTGACGACGGGAAAGCAGTTACCGAACCAGATACTGGTGACGTACGCTCGGCTGGTGGTGAGACACACGATGCGTTGTTGTTCGCGGTTGAGGACTTGTTCTCCCAACAGGGATTTGACGTTACGATCTTTACCCAAGACGGAAGCGAGAAACCTGACGGACGAGCAATTCACCCAGACTGTGAGGATGTCTTTGATATCGAAGTTGAATCGGCGACAGTCGAAAAGCCCGTGAAGATTCTTCGAAACTTCCAGCGAGCTCGCAATGCTGGAAACATCCCGATTTTCGTCGTCGCTAACTCTGTTGACTCCAGCGACGATGGGACACAGACTGCTGCTCGCATCGAAAGTATTCTCTCCTCACCGGTCAATAAACTCGATTCTGGAGAGAGACGTCTGTATACAACCGATCTACATATCACGTTCGAGGGAGGGGCGAACGCTCGAGAGGGAGTTACAGCAGTTCGCCCCACGGTTAGTGACTCGAGACGTTCCGTTTGGACAGAGACTGACCGCGGGTATGTTCTGAGTGATGCCCAAGGAACCGAATTTGTAGCTGTCTCGTCGTTTGAGTCACTGTCACGCAGCGACGTTCCTGGCGTGTACAGCTACGACCGGGCCGCTGGTGAATACGTTGTCTACGAGCACAACAAACGACATGTGTATAACAGTAAGTCGGACTTCGAGCAGGACTGGGTTCAGATTAGGCGGCCGTTCATCCCTGAATCTGCGTTCACTGATGTAGCGGCTTCCAAGACGTATGAAATCGTAGTGATTGATGCAAATAGGAACTCTGCCCGTCGCTATCGTGATGGCGAGTCCCTGCCTCTCGAGACGCTGGTCAATCGGGCGGACCTAACTGATTCAGCGACAGATCTGCCTGTATCTGTCGACTCATCACCTGCTGTTCGCGATTGCGACGATAATGATGTGACAGCAGATGATAGTCGCTCCTCCGAGACAACGTGTGAGAATGAATCCTCCAGTGACACGACAGAAACCGACTTCAGCAGCTTCGTCGCGGAGTGCATCATCGAACATGAAGGGGCCGACATCCCAAAAGATGAACTCTACGAGGCGTACCAAGTGTGGGCTGCTACCTATAAACAAAAAGAGTACTCGAAATCCTGGTTCTCTCGGAAACTCAGTGAGCACGTTACGTATGGTGAAAGTCGTCCAACACGTGACGGCCAGCGCGTAAACTGTTACACCGGAATCACGCTTTCAAGCCAAGGCCGAGAGTTTGCCGACTGACATTATGATGGTCTATAGAAAATATCTGACACAACTTACCCGCAAACGAGCGTGTCAGTGTATACTATTTGATGTAAATATGCCCCGACAGCCTTGTCAGGGCAAAAATCGCAAGACGGCACCGGATGTCAGGGCAATGTCGGGGCAAAAACCGACTAGTATAGAGGGGGGTTACCCCGTCGGTCAGGGCATCTGTATGGGCAGTTGTGTCGGTATCTCGAGTTTATTAGACTCCTCCAGAATCGGAGAGCCATCACCAATGGTGTTCAAAGATGAGTAATAAGTTAGAGAGTGAAACCGATGTCGAAGCGATACCTGAAGCGCTCACTGAGCGAGCACAGTGGATCTGCTGGCGAGAAGAGAACCGAAACGGTGACCCGACGAAGATTCCAGTTGATCCGGAGACCGGCGACTTTGCATCGTCGACGGACGATCGTACGTGGAGTGACCTCGAGACCGCACTCGAGTATGCATCTACTGGTAAAGCAGATGGACTTGGATTCGTCTTTACGAGTACAGACCCGATCGTTGGGATCGACTTAGACAAGTGCCGAGATCCAGAGACTGGGAGACCAGATCCGGAAGCAAAGAGGATCGTCCAGCAACTCGAGTCCTATACGGAAGTCTCTCCATCTGGTACGGGCTATCACGTCATCATTCATGGCGACTTCCCCGGCGGGCGAAACCGGCGTGGCGGTGTCGAGATGTACGATCAGTCTCGCTTTTTCACTGTGACCGCAGACCACGTCGACGGGACGCCGACGTCGATCAATGAACGCCAGGACGCCCTCGAGGCAGTTCACGAGGAGTTCGTCGCTGAAGACGATACCAACGACGTCGACGCCACTGACAGTCGACGTGATGAGTTGGGTCAGAGTCAGACGCTTGATCTCGAGGACGAGGAACTGCTCGAGAAAGCTCGCTCGGCGGGCAACGGAGAGAAGTTCGACCGGCTATGGCGAGGCAACATCAGTGGATACGACAGCCAGTCGGAAGCCGATATGGCACTGTGCTGCCTGCTGGCGTTCTGGACTGGTGGAAATCGGATGCAGATGGATCGGCTGTTTCGACAATCAGGACTTATCCGAGGCAAATGGGACGACATCCACCACGCCGATGGATCGACATACGGAGAGAAGACCCTCGAGCGCGCGATCGCTGCGACGGGTGACTTCTACGAGCCGACGACGCCTACTGTAGAGACGTCAGTGGATACTGCTGCTGAGACTGATACTGACACGGCTTGGACTCTCGAGGGTGGTATCGCGGAACCGGGCTCTGTAGGGGGTGATCGAGTGTACCTCGAGGAGAAGAACGACCTTCTCGAGGCTCGTATCGACGAACTGGAGCAGCTCGTTGCAGATCAACGTGACCAGATCGAACAACTCACAGCAGAGCGCCAGCAGTTGCGATCGATCGTTGAACAGCAAGAGAGCGACCTCGAGGATACTACTGAGCCATCCTCCGAGAAAGATGAGGAGACATCATCACTCCGAACACGGATGCAGCGATTGTGGCGGCGAAGCTGATCTGCCAGGTAGTTACCCCACAAGTGAAATCGATAGTCGACTCGTGGGGTAACTCCAAAGGAGAACGTGGCTGTCATAGAATAGCTCACAGATTCTCTTTGCAACTCCCGGTGAACGGTAAGTACAGGTGATACAATTATCGGTCCAGCAATTTGCATCCCCGATTGCTGTCAAAAACGGCGGTTTTGAATATGGAGATTAGTGCAGCAGAAGGCACATGATCACCTTTGAGAGCGTCAGAACGTGTTGTTAGGGATCCGTTCTCTGTTGTCACTAAGTAATCGAACTACCGGTTCGATCTCTTCCCAATTTGACCCCTTCAAAATATTATCGTAGTCTCTCTCCCATACGATGTAGTCCATGTCGTCAAGTTTTGGAAGATGCGTGTGAACCAGTTCCACCTTGTATTCTTCTGTTTCTCGTGCATCGTTTTCTTCGAAGGCCTCTGGTCCGTCCACTGGATTGTGATCCAGTAGTTCCAAAAGAATCTGCCGCCGCGCTTGATCTCCGAGTGCTTCTGCAATTTGGTCAAATCCCATCCTCATTCTCACGCTCTGTATAAGAGTCCCCGAAGGTTTCCGTTCGCTGCATGGTGGACAAGGTTGGTATCAAGTAGCACCCAGCACAGAAGGTCTCTTCCGCGGTCGAGATGGGGTTGACGCAATCAGGATTCCTGGGCCGGCTCGAACTCCTCGTCGAGTTCCTCTTCCATTGCAATGAGCGTGTTTGTGGTGAGCGTCTCGATTGCACGCCGGAGTCGCTCTGTGACGGCCTGGTCGGAGATCCCAAGCTCATCCGCCAGATCCTGTGTAGACATTTGTCGTGGGATCGAGTAGTATCCACCCTGCACAGCGCGCACCAGTGTTTCACGCTGAGCTTGTGTCACTCCATACCATATCCCGGTCCCCGGGCGGACGGGATTGTAAATCCGTCCGACTTCAAGGGGAATGTGCGCGTTCGAACAGTATTCCTGAAACTCACTGAGTGTCTCATGAGTGGGAAACCGAATCTCGAACTCCCAGGTTCTGACCGTTCCGGTGGCACTCAGGAGCTGTCCCTGTAGATCGACAATCCCCTGTAAGAATACGTCCCGACCGACGTTCCATTCCAACGAATACAGGCGCTCGGCGTCGTGGCGCGTCACTTCGATAATGCGTTCGACCGACGGATGGTTCTCGACGTTTTCTTCAAACGATTCTCGAACCTCATCGCTCACCGAAAAGAACGGAACGGCCTTCTCACCTAGCGGCACCATATTTTCGAGTTCGACTGTTCCGCTGGCTTCCAGTTCGAGGATCCGGCCAAGTTCGAATGAGGCGGCTGGAATCCGGAGGTGAGCGATGACTGCCATTCTTTGCTAGATGGTGAGGTTCGAGACGTGTAAATATGGGCAGCATGGTGTATCATACCTCAAAAAATGGCATGGTGTGCCATGCAGAACGGCAGACCTATGCGAGTGGCGTCCCTTCGAGACGGTGGACCAAACGCCCTGCACGAAGTGTAACCTTGATGGTGTGGATGTGGTTGTGGCTTCCCACTCCTCACTTCGGGTCGAGGATCATGGCCCACTCTCCATGACACGTAACCAACTCGATGATGTTTTGATTACCAGTGACGACGAATTCGAGGCCATCCTTACCGAGGCGGTCGAGAAGGCCATCAAGGCTGACGTGGACGTGCGCGGTGCCTGGGAGTTTCGAACGCGAGGTTCGACCCATGACTGGGAGGTACAAATCACCGAACTGGCCAGATACGACGATCACGAAGAGGAATAACCGATGTGTACAGTCCCAGGGGAGTCCGTTGAATCTGTGAGCGTTGCAATTGTGATGGCTGTCGCAGAACGAGAAGGGATCACTCCCGAGGAGTTGCGACCGCTGCATGACGTTGTTGATCCAGACGCGCTTGACGCATTGTGTACCACTTCTGAAATTTCGGTTGCGTTTCCGTACGAAGGGTATGTCGTCACAGTCACCGCCGATGAGCCGATCCATCTCGAAAAGCACTGATGAATAATTATCTATTCTGACAGACCGTTCAGCGTTCAATACGCATACCTACTCATCGGTCAGTTCACCGAAGTATGGGTTGTAATTAATATCCTGGGAAGCGTTCTATGACACCGTCAGAGAACAGTTGCTCGAGTAATTTCGCTGCTCACCAGAACGGTTTCTCATCCCCGAAGGGGTGAGGGGAATCATAGACTCTCCTCACTGACTATGAGTTCAGAACCACCAATACCGAAACTGGGAGTCGGCTACAAGACGCCTCGAGAGATAACGACCACGTCACGGGAGACTAGCCAACACCTTTCTGTTCCAAACGACCGTAGCAGAGTCTCGATCGTCTCGTATGTGGAGTGGGTTCTCATCGAACTCACACATGAAAACCTCGCTGCCGAGTACCGGTCGTCACATCTCTGGGGCACCAGACGCACACAGTATACCGCAGAGAACCCTCGAGGAGAGGTCTTCTCAAAGCATCACTACGATGCTCGGCTTGGTTGGCAGACCGAGACACTCGTTCGGGAGGAACTCCGAACAGAGCTCGTGAACCGGTTATCGAGATCTCGTCCAGAGACATCGGATCCAGATCTCGATGCACTGTGTCGATGTGACCGTTTCGTGCTTAAACCGATCAGAAAACCTCGCTAACGGCAGAATACGAATTGACATCCAAGAGTAGAGAGAACTCGAGGCCCATCGGGAGTGGGAAGATCAGTATGTCGGTGAGCTACTCTCGAGTTCGGAGTGAGAAAGTCGCAACCGCTGAGCGTGCGCGCTAGGTCAGATCCCTCGAGTACTCTATCACAACCACAGTCTCAGGATGTCGTGACAGATAGAAGAGTCAGCTAGCGTATAAAGAAACGACTAGTTGGATCAGCTTACATCCACGTACGTGTGGTATAACAAATATCATCTCACCTGAATGGCTGGGCTATGGACGACCTCACAGGATTCCAACGAGATCTGCTGTACGTGATTGCGGGCGCTGACCAGCCATCTGGACAGGACGTCAAAGACGAGATCGAGCAGTACTACAGTTCAGAGATCAATCATGGTCGGCTGTACCCGAATCTCGATACGGTCGTCAACAAGGAACTCGTCGAGAAAGGGCAACTCGACAGACGCACGAACTATTACGCGATTACAGACGAGGGAGAGCAAGCGATTGAGGACCGCCGTGAGTGGAAATCCCAGTACATCGACTAAACCGAGATCAGAAGCGGTCTGGATCACTGCTTTGCTCCCCGAACCGGTAAATACAGGACAGGTACTGTTCGGTACTTTCGACTATAGGAGAGTGAAAAGAACAGACTGATCACAACTTCTCGGCGATTTCCTCAGCAGTAGTCACCAGTCGATAGAGTAGATAAATGACAACCAAACCACTGAGAATAATAAGTGCAGGAACAAGTTCAAGCTCTAACAGAGAGACTATAACAACCCCAACAAGCAACGAGAGGAAAAGTTCGGCCAACGTTCTGTGGGGATGATCGGTATGAGAGGGGGCCATATTTCGATTTCAGATTCTTGATTAAAATTCTTTGTGGAAATGGGTGGTCTAAGGTGCTGGTTGAGACGGCTCAGCGTTAGGTACGCAGCTGTAGTATGCGGATGAGTTGCTGAAACAACTGTGTTGGAGTAGATCTCAGTGAGTGGCTTGCAATTGCCGCCTTCGATAATCAGTACCTCACAAAGCATCACCAGTTAGCCTGACCTGAGTCACCTGTTCTGTCGTGATGAGTCGTCGATAGCGGTTGAACAACACTAATCGAAGACGGAGCTGTCGCTGTCGGCGGCGGTCAGCCGCCGACGCGACAGCGTAGCCACTCACAAGGCGGCGATCCCGTTCAGTGACTATCGGTGGAATCGGTCGTCAGGTGGCCGGTTTGCGGGGACGGCCCGACGCACCGCGAGGGCCGTCCACGCAGCCCGGCGAACCATGTTGACGAACTCCTTGTATGGCCACCACCAGAGGCGACGCCCGCCTCGGCGGGGCGTCGCCACGTATTCGTAGTGCAGATACCGCCAAACGTTCTGTAGCAGCAGACTCACTACGACGTACAGCAGTCTGACCGTCGCGTCTCGCGTCGTTGTTGTCGCTATCGCTTGCTCGGACAAGCGATAGCTCGACTCGATACCGAAGCGTTTCTAGTAGTGGTATCGAGCGTCGCGTGGAGTCTCAATGAACGGCGCGTCAGCGGCGTAGCCGTGACGCGCCACCCCGTGTTCGTCGTACCGTCCATTCAGGTACGTACAGTCAATGTAGACGGGAAACTCGACGGTCCAACTGTGACCGTCGAGTTTCCCTGTCAAGTCATGTTGGATGACGCGACTCCACCCTTCCGAGAGTTCCTGCTGAATCGCCTCACCCCACCGGATGACCGGGACGATGTAAGCGTAGTTGTGCGCCTGAAGCAGCGTGAGACACTTGCTGTCGTAGAATCCGCGATCAAGGTAGACGGCCTTGACCTCGGTGTCAAGGCCGTCAAGCACACCGAGGAACTCAGCGAGGACACTGCTGGCGGTGTCGCCGTCTTCGAGACGGCGCACCGACAGCGTGTAGCGTTTGTTCCGCACGCGTGCGTAGAGCGTGGCGTAGGCGTGGAACGAAGTGGTTCCTCGCTTTGCTTCCGAGTGGTAGAGGCCGTCTGTGTCGTCTTCGTCACCGTAGTAGGGTCGCAGGTGGAGGTCTGCACAGACCTCCACCTGCTCGGGGAGCAGTTCGACGACATCCTGCCGAAGGAGTGTGTTAGCGACTCGTTCGAGCCGTTTCGGCTCGAACTTCGTCCGCAGGTGATAGAGGATCGTGTTTGCAGATGGCGAGTTTTCACTGGAGTTGCATAGCGTTGAGATCGAGGTCCCGTCGGCGGTTGCGCCGACGAGGACCTCGTAGATGTCCTCTGGGTCGATTTCAGCGTTGTTGGCGAGGTTCAGAGAAACTTCCTCGTCGAGTCGGTTGACGAGGAAGTTAAGGAACTGGTCTTCGTGTATTTCACTGTCTGCTTGCTGCTGGTGTTTGGACACATCTTCAGCAAGCAGACGTTCTAACTAACCGGCTTTGTGAAGTACTGATAATAGAGAGAAAGCCCCTGACGCGCTCGAGTCCCGCGACTCGCCCCCATCGGTGCACAAGCTATGTGCATGAGGCGAAAACGTTATTGGCCTGTGTGCAAAACTTGCACATACAATGAGCGCAAGTGACAAACCTCGACGTGTCCATTTCCAGTCTCCGGAGTATCTCGTTGAGCGACTAGATGCTGTCGCTGGCCTCTTCGATAAGGACCGAACAGATCTACTCGTAGAAGCCATCCGCGAGTATCTGGAGGACACAGCGGAGAGTGAAACATTCCAGGACTTGGTTGCTGAACGGTACTACGACGACCAACTCGAGTTCGAGACGGTCAAACAGCTCGTCGGCGCAGAAACTGCACAGCGACTTCGCCTCCTCAAAGCAGATCTGGAGAGTGAGTCATTCGATCTTGCGCCTCCGGATGACGTCGACATCTATACTGGTGAGACCACAACGGTCGATTCTACGAACGCGTCTGATACGTCTGGCGAGCAATGAACGGCGAGTTACAGCTTCGAACAGTAGTTGCCGATACGAGCGCACTTGTGAGTCTCGCCGTACCTCGTGCCGATGAACGATACGACACAGAGACGTCACCGGATCCACTCCAGTACTTGCTTACATCGTGTGAGGTCTTCGTTCCACCAGAAGTCGTTTCAGAACTCCGTGATCTCGCTCAGTATCACGATATACATGGGGCGGCGGCGACGAACGTTCTCGCTGCTCGAGACTATTACGCTGTCGAGGATCCGTACGAACGATCGAACACACCAGAATCGCGTCCGACGTTTGGACTCGACGATGGCGAAACCGACGGTATTGTCCTTGCGAACGCGCTCGAAGTCGATGGCTTCCTGACCGACGAGTTTGGCGGGACGAACTTCGCACTCGTACACGCCGTACTCACCGGCCCACGGATCATCCCAACACCGAGACTCATCTGCGACTATGCCCGTAATGGCCACATGAGCCACGAAGAGGCGCGAACGCTTATCGAGTCGATTAGTCCGCATCGGAGCTGGGAAAACAGTCCCTATGTGACCCAACTTCTCACTCTGTTAGAATGAACTGCTCAACACGTCGATGACGTCCAATAGTGGTTTTCCGGAAAAAGTCGACGAAGAGGTTCGCCAGCTGTATGAGCGATATCTGTCCGCCAAGAGTGATGAAAAACGTCACGAGATTGCCCTCGAGATGGGGAAACTTGACGGGCGCCGGCACGCTGAGATCTACGAGGTTCTCGAGGACGAGTGACTCTCTCTGGACAATCCTTTACATAGAAATTAAAAGCCCCTGACGCGCTCGAGTCCCGCGCCTAGCGAGCCGTACGCGTCTCACTGGCCTTCGCTCGTTTCACTCGCGAAGGTCTCGCTGTCGTTCGAGAGAGCAAAGCCCTCTCGTGATGACGAAAGACGGAGTCTTTCGAACCACGCGCCTCACAGACTACGGTGCTTGCTCTGCGAGACACAAGTGTCTCGCCGATCCCTCGCTCACCTGTTCGCGAGGACGTCGTCGGGGTTCCCCGAGTACGTCAGCCCCTTTCGATCCCACCCACGTGGACTAATCAACTGGCCGTCGAAGACAGTTGTTCCCTCCTCAGAGACGGCACGTCCCGCTCGCCGCTTCTGCTCTTCGCTCACTCTCGCTCTTCGGTTGCCAGTATTAAGCGCGCTTTCGGTCTTCGCTGCCGCTCAGACACGTAAACGGCTTAAAACTGGCCGCTCGCTCCGGTTGAAGCGCCGCGCGTTACTGGTTGGATCTGTTATCAGCGCGTCTCGCTCGCGCCCTGACGGGCGCTTACGAAGGCGCGAGCGAGACGCGTGTGATGGATGAGTTGGACAGCGAGAGAGCCAGGGCTGGAGAGTCGTGGTGTCGGAAAGACGCCGAGTGAGCGCCTTTGGAGTTAAAGTCCAATGTCTAGTAAGAAGTCGGTTAGTAAGGTCGTTTCGGTCGATGAACAAGCATACGAGCAGGAAGCGGGTCGAGCGGAGCACGAGGACGTCATTGACGAGACTCCGGAGTTCCGGGCCACGGTGGAGATGGAGATTCAGGCGAAGGTCGATGCAAACCACCCAGACGGGATCGTCGACACGAGTGAGAATCGGATCTACGGCGTGACCTTGGCTCAGGAAGAGCGTATTCAGGCCAGAGAGGAGGAACTCGAGCGAATCAGTGCACAGGCAGCGTTCGGTCGACAGGAGGGACGAGCGGAGCGAACGAGAGCGGTGGTTGAACAGGCACGTCGTAGCCAGCGGACGGTCAAGGAAGTCGATCCTCGAGAGAAACTTGGACAAGAGAAGTTAGGCCAGGTCAATCGGCAGGCACAGCGGTTGGCCGAAGACGTCAACGGTGGGTACACGCGAGCGGTCATCGCGAAGCGGATCGCCAGTCGGGTGCTCGAGGGTGAAGCGATGTTCGAGGCAGTGATGGATACGAAAGAAGAGATGCAGCATGAGGCAGGGACGATTGTGCCGATTGGAAGACTCGAGTCAATTAGGAGAGGCGAGGTCAGCGTGGAAGGGCGCGTGATCGAACTGTGGGAGCCCTTGAGCACAAGCATGCAGCAGGTTGGACTAATTGAAGACGAGACTGGACGTACGAAATTCACGATCTGGACGAAGAGCAGACAGACGAAGGTGCGAGAAGGTGAGCTGGTGCGGTTCAGGGCGGCGGCGAAGAACTGGTACAATGGGCGATGTTCGATCGCGTTGACTCGATGGTCGGAAATCGTGTTCCCAGAGCGCAGTCAGTGGTGGGAGTAGCCGGGAAACCTCTCTTTTTTGCTGATTCCCGATCACCCACTACCCACCTCCCCACCCGCCTCCACGTTCCGGGCTGCTCACGGCCAAGGGCCGTTTTGCTGCCGGGCTTTCGCTGATCCCGGACGGTCATTTTGGTTCGCCGTGGAGCAGTCGGGGTAATTCCATTTGCACGAATAGTGTCGCAGCGACCATCAAAAGCGGTCCAAGAAAGATACCATACCAGCCGAAAGCGACTGGCCCGAGGATGTATGCGAAGAGGATGAGGCCTGTCGGAAACATTCGGCCTGAGAGTGATGGTCGGATGTAGGTTCGGATGACTCCATCGAAGAGGACACCCATAACAACGTAAAACACGACAGGAAACCACAATGCGACAAGATCGGTCTGAATAGCCAGTACCGCGAGATAGACAACGATCGCTGCGTACACAATGTTCCGACCAATAAGTGGGATAACTGAAGCAAGGCCGGTGATGATGGCTAGCAATAGCACTTGTGGGATCGCAAGCCCAGCTGGTGCAATCGCATTGAGGAGCGTGTAGAGAATCGCAGCGAGTACCATGATTGCGAGAATCGTCAGGGTGTAGCCGAAAAAGATAGAACTGAGTCCCTTGTCAATCGCTTGGGCGAACTCGTCAACACGGGTTCTCTCACCGATCATCTCGAGTCGAAACCACTCAGCAAGTCGCTGCTCATCACGAACGAGGAAGAACACAAAAATAAGAGTGATGAACATGTTGTATGCTGCTGCTACGAACGCGCTCAGTACGTCACCGCCCCACTCGATTACCGATCCGAAAGAAGGGTCGGTCGCAAGGTCCTCCACAAAGGGGTAAACCTCCTCCTCCGCTGTGGGCACCGTGTCCGGGATTCCGTCAGGAAACAACGTTTCGACGATCAGTTCGAAATCAGTTGCGTCGAGGGTTGCAAGTTGTACAATAGCGATGGAAGCGAGGATAATGAGGATACCGACAAACGGTAAAATAACAAGTCCAAGAGTGATGATTGCAGCCGTACTTTCTGAAAACCAGCGTTGGCGGAGCTGTCGTGCCACCGGCCGAGCCACATAATAGAGAAACACACCGAAGACGATCCAGCCGAGATACCCACGAAGTGTATACACCAGGATGATTGCAAGAACGAGCCCGAAAACCCACCAGCTAAGTTGTGAGCGAAGTCGTTTATCGCCAAAACCATCGTTTGAATCCATGGATACGGAACGAACACCCCTTGAGAACAAGCGTCTTGGGGGGACGAACTCATAGACTAGGGATTACAACACTGGGAAGAGCAGTATATCGAAGACACTCTACGATCTCGACGGAGACTGCTCCACAACACAGTTTCTTGGACACGTACCCTCGAGGACCACATCATCACGACGTCGACAGAGTGAATGACAGCATCAGACCGGCCTTCAGACATGAGTGGGTAACTCCTTAATAAACACCCAAAGCAGCTATTCACCCACGGCACCAACACTAATTTATGTCGAGCGGCACCATCGATATCGACGAGTTCGAGAACGTCGACGACGATGAATTCGAGGAACGAAACGACACCGAGCGGATCGTGCTATTCCTCGATGAGAACGACGACCGGGCGTGGAAGGCGGCGACGATTGCTGAACAACTCGAACTGGATACGGACGCCGTCAGTGCGATCCTCTCGCGACTGAAGGAACGAGGTCTTGTGCGGCACAAGCGCCCGTACTGGGCGATCACAGACAACGAGGACCGGCTCCGAGCCGCCTACCGGCTTCACCAGCACCACCAGACTGCAGACGAGCAGTACGGCGAGGAGGATCTCGAGGAGTTGAAAACTAACGAGATGGAGGAAGTGCAGTGACCACGTTCGATGAACTGGGAGTCGGCGACATCATTTGGGGGGACCGATCCGCTCTCGGACAAAGGTCGTCCGATGCTTGTTCTAGGAACACCTCGGTTCCCGAACAACGGCGTACAGCTGATCACCGTCCTGATCTCCACGAAGACCTACCACGAGGAGTCACTCACGCTCCGCGACGACGACTACGAAGGCGAGCCACTCGGGGGACGAAGTCACGGCCTTCCGTGGTCGCTCGCGACCCTCAACAGTGCGACAGAGGTGGAATTCCATATAACTGCTCTTGCTGACGAACGGACCGAGGACGTGGCCACACAGTTAATCAGCTACATTTCTTCTTGAACGAACCGTGCTGTCGTCAACGGCGACACCGGGAAGTAGGAGTGATATCGGAGCAGGTAACACGTATACGTGGTGGCAGAACAAGCGAGTCTCCCACCCGATCTGTGACAACTTCCAGACGCGGCTGGATCCGGACGAGCGTGACCATCATGCTTGCGACGGGTGTGGATTGGCCGTCGACACGATTGTGGCGCCGCCGGCGTTTCGCGCCGGCTTTCAGCGTGACCTTCGGTCCCGCCTGGCTCACGCGGTTCCGCGTTGAACTCGGCCATCTCGAGAGCTCTACAGTTGTGTGCGAGGTGTAGCCCCGGAGGCCCGGCGACGTACTGGACACACACCATCAAGGAGCACGTTGTAGCGGTTGAGTAGAGTACGAGATTGGCATGGCATTTCTTTTTTCTTCCAATCGAACTGAACTATCCGTTCACTACAGCTGCTTAGTGACCATCGGATGCATCTCCTGACGGCGGAACGAAGGAGTAGATGATAAGAACTACACTTCCCAGAGCGAGAAACAAACCAANTGCTTAGTGACCATCGGATGCATCTCCTGACGGCGGAACGAAGGAGTAGATGATAAGAACTACACTTCCCAGAGCGAGAAACAAACCAATTCCGTCATCTCCTCCAAAAACGAACAGAAAGGCTAAAACAGCAAGTGCTAAGGCTGCTATAGCAGAACGGATTGCACTGAGATATGATACCACCAGTCTCGAATGTTCGTCAGCCATGATACAAATCCCCATTTGAGATTAATAAGTACAGAGGCTTTCGTCCGTACGAAGCGATATGTGTGTATCCTGTANCGAATGTTCGTCAGCCATGATACAAATCCCCATTTGAGATTAATAAGTACAGAGGCTTTCGTCCGTACGAAGCGATATGTGTGTATCCTGTATTTGTCGCGAGTTTCACAGAGAGCCCCGAACAAAGGAACCGTGTTACTGTCTACTTCGAGATGAGTTTCTGTGCCCCACGAGTGGGTGAGGGGCAGTCGGAGCTGCTCATTGCCTCTCGTGAACACCATGACTCTCAGAGAAATTTATGAGACGGCGTTCGACGAAGACGTCCAGCCTGACTCGAGTGCCAGTTCGTGTCCGAAGTGCAACGGACGGGTTACCACTAACGTAGTCGAAACCATGTGTGAAGACTGTGGGTATCTCGTGGAAACGCAACACAACCAGATGCGGAGACGAGTCAATTACGCGTAGATCGCATGCTATTAGCCAAAATCATACAAGTATTGGAGCAAGACATTTACCGAAGGGATAACAAGAGTTTGGACAATGCCAGAATGTGATGGCTGTGGCTCTCATGTCACTGAGAGCTATTACCGGGTTTTCGCTGTTGATGGGAAGCTCTCAGCGTGTATCCATTGTTCCACCAACCGTGACGCTCGAGAAGCAGGACTCCGCGACCAGTAGCTTCTAAGTAATTCTATTGCTAGCTCTTCTCTATCGAACTGGAACCTGCATCGAGACGCAAGATAACACAATCCACTATCCAATCAATGACTGATCGATATTCTGATTTTGAGGAACTTCGTCCGACCGGCGAAGCGTCGGATGTTCCAGATGAGACACTCAGCGAGTGTGAGGGTGATCCTGATCGACAGCGGGTTGCGACGGCGACGACTGGATATCCAGACACTCCAGCGGAAACGGATACCGAGTGTCGATCCTGTGGCGCACCGATCCCAGCTGACCAGACGAGATGCCTGTTCTGTCTCACCAACCATCTCGAGAACTCCTCTTCTGAGACAGACGCACCAGCACCAGAGTGGACACTCCTCGGCGTCGTCCACATGCTGGTCGAGTCGTCGACGTTCTACGGCGCTGTCGCGAAAGGCGGGGCCGCTGCGACGCTCCTTGCCTCGAGTGTGGCGGAATCAACCGTCAACGACTGCACGATCATCTATGATCTCGAGGACGAACCTGCAGCCCAATTGACCGATCAGTGGCCTGTACTACCCGCTGCAGTACGGATCTCGTCCGCTGATGGTGAGCAGCTTTTCGCAGCGGCCCATGATCGAACAGGGTGGACTGACCAATCAGCGGTGGATGGCAACTACGAACCAACAACGTATCTCTACGACGAAGGTGGGACTGGTATTCGCGACGAGCAACGACTTGCGACGCTGCTCGCCAACGCCGGCGATGATGCGTGGCTAGTTCCTGCAATTGCTCTCCAGCAGGCACCTCAAGAACGTGAACCTGAGAACCAAGACAGTACCATTCCAACCAAAGAACGCCTCGAGTGTCTCCAGTGCGGACGTACAACCGATCATCGATTCGGCGATCATGAATCGGTTCCCGACGAAACCTGGACCGGCCACGCAATCTGGGAGTGCCAGGTCTGCGGGGCGCCACGCTACGGGCCGAACCCAGAGTAAATTGCCACGCGTCATGTCTTAACCAACAGACGGCAATGGAGCCGCGTGGATGTTGGTTAATCGAAGCGGTCGTCCGTGCGATCGTGTTCTGTTCGTCTGCGCCGCAATCGGCTGGGGCGCATCGAATGGATCCACGCAACACACCAGATCCAGACTGTATCATGCACTCACCCAACTCAATGATCTCGAAGTCGATCAGCTGAGTGACGCAGACAGAGAACGAATCGAGACAGCAACGGCGCTCTTGGAGGAAGTGAGTCTTCTCACTCGACCAAAGAGTGAATAGTTCACCCGCTCTCCGTCATCGCAGGCTTCTCCATAGACGCTTAAGTAATCCCGAACCGATTGTGTATACATGGCCACCGATCTCACCGAACGTGTCCAAGAGATCGCAGAAGCACGAGATGTCGCCGAGTCGGAGATCCTTGAACAGGCTCTGGAACGCGGTGTCGAAGATCTCTGGATCGATCTGGTTCTCTCGCGGTATGTCAACGATGAAATCGACCGGGAAACGGCAATTGACCTCGTTGGGCGAGATCGCGTCAAGCGTGCAGAACGCGAACTCAAGCTAGTTGAAGACGATGTTCAGTGGGGTCTGAGTGCGTGATCGTCGCGGTCGCTGATACAGGCCCACTCATTCATCTCGACGAAATCGGTGCAATTGACGTGCTGTCAGCAGTCGATGGATTGCTCATCCCTCAGACCGTGTACGAGGAACTCGAGGCAGGTACAGTTCCTCCTGCACTCAGCAATCTCGAGTACGAACTCGTTGAGGCTGATCCAACTGAACTCACAGTGGATCTGAACCTCGATCCTGGTGAAACCGCCGCCCTCGCGGTCGCATCCGACCGCTCAGCTGTTCTGTTGACTGATGATCTCGAAGCTCGAGATACTGCTAACGATCTCAGTATTGAAGTGCACGGTTCAATCGGTGTTATCGTTCTCGCGTATCATCGTGACCAACTTACGAGATCAAAGGCAGCCGAGCTAATGCGGGCACTGCAAACAGAAACAAGCCTATTTATTACAGATTCGGTGGTTGAAAAAGGAATTTCGCTGCTTGAAAGTTCATCTTGATTTTGTGCGCCGGTCATGGGTGCCGGCGCACTGGGTAAGACCAAGCGAACACTGACCAGAGCGTCGGCGCAGCGAGGTACTCAAGATGCATATGATCATTTATTCGTTGGTGGAGGCATCGACAGCAGAAGAGGCACTGTCAACAGGGAAGACAGTGTTCGATCGACTGGTTGGCGCGGAGCCACAGTCCTGTGCCGTATTCGACTACTACGTCACCTTCGACGACGAGGACACGACAGTGGCTGGAAAAGCACGGTGGGGTGACCTGCCGACGGCTGCGCCCATCACATCAGAGGAAGGCGAAGAACTCCTCGAGCGGGCCTGGGAGACCACCAAGAAAGAGTTCCAGCGCAATCTGACTCGGGTGAAGCAAGCACTCGAGGAGCACAGCGACGACGAAATCATGCGTGATGCGGGCCTTGCCCGTCATGCCTTCAAGCGGGTCGGTGCTTCTCGTGGCCCGTCGATCTGCTTGTACGATCAACATGCGACTGGCATTCGTCACCGTGGACACCTCGATCGACTCCTCGAGGAAAAGGTTGAGAACAAGACGTGCTGGATCGTGCCGGCAGACGTCCATTTTTGAGTGACCATGCCCCGAATCACCAACTGGACACGAGAGAGTCGAACACCCACGCTAGCATATCGAAACACAGAGACTGGAGCTCGAGCCGTTCTGCATCGTGCACCGGACTCTTACGCCTACAAGTGGCGGGCAGCGATCCTCGTCGACGGCTATCCCATCTGGTCTCGAGGCTTCGAGACCAAAGACGCGACCAGCGTTCGGGATGCACTTCGAGACCGACCAGCCCCCGAACTCTCGTGTTCAGAGTGTCCAAACGACGATGTCATCGTCGGCCAGAAATCTGCCGCTGGTGCGAAGCTCCAACGATGGTTCGACTGTCCTGACTGTGGCTACGAAGCGCCCTCGCAGATCGTCTACGGCGCAGAACACTAGCAGAGCAGATAGGGAGTAGCAACGCAACTCATATTTTATATCATTTCTCTCGAGTAGTTGAGAGATCGGAACTGATGAATACAAAGCGCGAGTCTTGCACAAGTGATTAGTCTGATTGAATATTCTGCTTTCCGCCAACCTGAGAAATCTTCGTTATTTCGTTGACTCCACACGGCGGGGCTCGATTGAGGGCACTGTACTCATCGAACGCGAGAAAGCAGAACGCCTGTGCGACGCCGATGAGCTTCGTGATCTCATCCGCGAGCGCGGTGGCAGCCCTGTCTGAACACCTGTCATGACTGGTCTGTCGGCTTTCTTGTTTTCACTCCCTGGCCGCAGTGGACTATTGCTTGCTTGTCGTTCATAAAGTCTCCGTCCGGATGCCGTGTGTCGGTGGCATCGAACCTGGCGGGGAGTCCGATACCGATAGAGAGTCGAGAACGGTCCTGAACGTGCATGTGCAACTGTGGCTCGCTGGCGTTGCCCGAGTACCCGCAGGAAGCGATCTGTTCACCCTGCTCAATAGTGTCTCCCACTTGGACTGTGAGGCTTCCCTGCTGGAGATGTGCAAGCACGGTGACCATATCGCCGTGGTCGATCACAACGTAGTTGCCGTAGATTGAACGGTAGGTTGGGGCTGGTGCACCGTTTGCACGACTGCTGTCGTTCCGACTATCTGTAGCGTTGACAACGGTCCCGTCAGCCGGCGCGAGCACGGGTTCCCCATAACAGTAGTGTGTGGCAGGATCGGTGCCTGAGGCGGCCTTGTCGTAGGTCGATCCCTTGTCATCAGTGATGACAAAGTCGTAGGCGTACCGATGCTGTGGAACGCCGGTATCGTGGGCGAACGTCTTGTCCGGGCTCCCCGAAAGGATGGTCCACTCGTCGTCAAAGGGTAGCCAAAGCGGTTGCTCTTGATCGAACTCGTCAGGGTCGGGGGTGAGCTTGCGCCCACGAACCACAGCCATGTTGCATCGGTGGATAATCGATTGCACGAGTGGAACCGGATGGATGGTCGCCCAGCCAGCTCCCAGATGGCCACGAACGCCAGTCGGCTCTCGGTCTTCAATCCACTCAGTCGGATCTCCCTCGTCTGTCAGCCATTCAAGCGCGATTGCAACAGGGATGAACAGAAAACAAAGGTAAAATAGGCCAAAGACAGGGTGGACCCATTCCCAAAAGCCCAGAAAGCCGAGCCACCAGTATTCGCTGGTGAAGTTCTGGATGCTGTCGAGTCGAGTACCGTCCGTCGAAAGCGGGTGGGTTTCGGTGACTGTCATTGTTGGTTTGGGTTTTGATTCATCGTAGCAGGAGAGTTCATAGTAGCAGGAGGTTCCAGTACCACAGGAAGGTGGCCGTTCCAAGCAGTACGAGTGCTGTCAGGGTGTACAGCAACTGGCGTCGCGGGCTCCAGCACCGGGTGAGCAGGGTGTACAGTGCAAGCGCAACCGTACCAACCGTTGTTGCGACGCCGATGACTGGCAGCGCATACGCCAGCAGAAACGCAGAAGATGGGTCGGTGAGGTAGCCGACGAGATACTGCGTCTGTCCGACAGTCATGTAGCCGAGCAACAATAGTAAAAACGCAAGGAAGGTGCCGCTTCCGAGGTGTGCCATAAGCGACGACAGCCGATCCGGATCAGAGCGCGTTGACGCAAGCCACTCACGACGGGACTCTTCCCGGTTGCGGTCCGGTTTGTATTCGTTGTATGCCCAGCCCAGGCCGAACAGGCTTCCGATGAGCGCACCGCCGTGCAGCGTTGTCGACTGATACCAACTTGTCTCCACGAATGCACTGGGGGTGCCGCCCAGGAACAGCTGAGAGAGCTCACCATCGTCGTCTTCTCCGAATGCAAGCCGGTCGCTGCCGTCCTCGCGCTCGAACACAAGCGGTTCGATTTCGACCCATCGGGTTGCGCCGCCGCCATCGTCAACGAGAAGTGCCCCATCGTCTGCGAGGGCAACGTCGATTGAGGGGGCGTTTAACGTCGTTGTAAAGAGGCTATCGTGTGCTTGTGTCCCGTGTCGAATCGACCGATAGCTTCCAGGGAGCTCCTCCGCACGATGTGGGTCGCTTGGATTGGGAGACTCGTGTGAGGGGTCGGGAAGCAGCGCTTCGACGACCGTATCGGCGAGGTCGAGTTCCAGACCGTTGTCGTTGTACGCGGTGAACACGCCGATATCATGCTCCGGAGCGAGGCGGAGTTCACTGGTGAACCCACTGGCTGGACTGGCGCCGTCGTGACGGAGCACCCGTGTGTCGCCGTGTCTGCTTTCAGCGAACCCAAACGCCATCCCCGAAATCGCCTCGTGGTGGGTGAACCACTGCTGATGAGAGTGGTCGATCGCAGCAGGATCGAGCACCTGCTCGCCATCGAGGCGCCCTTCGTTCAGATGGAGCAGCATGAACCGGGCCATATCAGTGGCACTGGCCGACATCGCGCCTGCTGGGCTGATGCCCAATCCACCGAACCTTCCGGCCGCTCCAATTCCGCCTTCTCCAGTTGCGTGGACTTCGTCTATCGCGCTGGGAAGTGGCTGTGCGAAGCTCGATGTCTCCATCCCTGCAGGTTCGAACAGTACAGCTGCCATCGCTTCGGCAAAGGGATCGCCAGCCGCTTCGGCGAGTGACTGTCCGGCCAGTGCAATCCCGTGGTTCGAGTAGGAACCCAGTGTTCCTGGCGACCGTACCTGTGCAGGCATCGGATCGAGATGCTCGGGGAGTGGCCCCACGTCTTCGGGCGATGGGAACCACATATTGTGGTTCGTTGCTTCGAATCCCCCAGTATGGGCCGCAAGGTTGGCAAGCGTGACTGGCTCATCCCAGTTGACGAGCCCGTTGTCAATGTACTCCTGAACTGGCGTTTCTGGGTCGAGATTGCCGCGTGCGATCAGTTCCGCGATTGCAGTACAGACGACGGGCTTTGAGACGGAGGCGATCCGAAATGGCGTCGTCGGTTCGGCAGGAAGGCCAGTCTCCGAATCGGCGAGACCGTACCCTTCCGAGAGGACAACCTCATCATCGACAACGACTGCGACCGCCGCGCCCGGAACGTCCGCGTCTTCGAGAAGGTCCTCGACGATCGACGCTATCTCGCGTTGGTGGTCGTCGCCCTCCGCTGCGGCGCTGTCGCGCTGCTGTTGACCTGCATCGTCGGCTGATCGGGGGCGGGCAATGCCTGCTACGGTGCCAGACAGCGTGATGCCGGCTGTAACCCCGCCAACGCCAGTGAGCACCTCGCGTCGTGTCTTTGACCGTCTGCATTGATGTTCATCAGACATGTGTTTGACTGTCCGACTGTCGTACAGCTATCTTTCACTCACTGTCTGAAGTCAGTCGTGCGAACACTTGGCCGATTGCAACGGGCACAGCGATGGGGCCGAGCGCATGTGCGAACTGCTTGAATGATTCGAGCATTCCTGGCTTATCATCAGACGGTCCCAGATACAGCAGCAGCGGAGTTTCCGGTGGGCCGTACACGTCCATCTCCATACCCTTCTCAGAATAACACGTATCAAGCACCGTTATCAGACCAGTCTCCTGTAAGTTGTCGAGATGATACGAGACCTGCTGGAGTGAGAGGTCAAGTTCGTCAGCAATGTCCTGTGCTGCCATTGGCTCTTCGTTGAGTGCAGTGAAAATCTCTTGACTCGTTTCCGATGAGAGCGTTTTGAACACGTCTGCGGTGTGCTCGTCATCGATACACAGCAGGTCTGGGTCGTCGCTCCGCTTGATCGAAGCGTCCGATGAGGTTGGAAGGAGCGTCCCCATTATACTGGTGCCATTCGAATCGAATCCTGATATAGATTCGGTACTTCCCGAAGGTCGCTTCGTGAGCTGTGCTGAGTCATGGGAAACTGGAGCAAACGCTGGTGTGGTAGCTGAGTGAAGGACGAAATAGAGTTCACAGGTGAAGGAACCCGCGGTAAGAAGGCTGAGATCCGCTGTTCTAGGCGAATGCTGTTGCTCACCAGACCTTGCCCAAGGCCGCGGGCTGGCGTCAGCCCGCGGCCGATGCGTACGCTTCTGGCACACCGACGCCGTTCATCTCAATCTCCCATGTTCGCTCTAACTCTTCCTCTAACGCGTGTCTGATCCAGTCAGAGAAGGTCTTGAACGTGAATTCCTCGGGCAGGTCGCGCCCGCCCCGCCGTGGGCGGGCGACGACCGCCCATCGAAGCACAAGCCAGAGGTTCTCCAACAGGAATCCAACCAAGACGAACGCAAAGCGGATGATTGGGCCTTGTGTCGTCGTTACCACGCGTGCTTGGCGGAATACACGGTAGCTTGTCTCGATTGCTGACCGTTTCCGGTAGAGTCGTTCGACTTGTTTCGGCGTGCGATCGGCCAGATCGCACGCCACATAGCCTCGAACGACTTCGCCGCTTTTCCCGCGGTCTCCGGCGTGATAGGAGACAGCGACCGCGAGCGGGAATTCCAGTTCCCGCTCGCGGCCTTTGTACATCCGATAGGTCGTCATGTACGAGCAGTGCGTATCCAGCTTCTTCCTCATGCGCTTGCCCTTCTTTTGGACGGGTACGACAGTCGCAGCAATCTCCCGCGAACGGCGCAGAATACGTTCGTTGTAGAAGCCACGATCAGCCAAGAGAAGGTCTATCTCGAAGGGATAGGCTTCGACGCGGTCGAGAACGCGCTCGACCGCGTCGGCTTCCTTCTCATCGCTCCGGACGTACGTCATGGCCAACGTCACCGGCTTCCCGTTCGAGACGAGATACGTGGTACAGTACCGGTGACATGTCGTTGTTCCGTCTTTCGCGTGCATGCGACAGAGTTCACCTTCTTCATCGGCGTACGCTCCGTGATAGGGGTTATCGACGAAGTCGATGGAGACGATCCTCGACCGGTCAGGGTCGAGGATCGTCATCGCTAACTGCATGAGAAGGCGGTTACCAACCCGCTCAAGCCACTCCCGGTTGAGCGTATGGAGCCAGTCCATGACAGTGTCATCACAGGGGGCGTTGTCGTTGTCCTTGCACGTCTCCCAGATGGACGTCTGGTTGACCGCTGCAAGAATGACGACAGCCCAGATCTCGCCGGGATCGAGGGGCGAGCCCTCGATTCCCGGCAGCGGGAGCTGACAGATGACGTCTTTCGCTAAGTCTTTGACGTCCGAATCCGAAAGAACACCGTCTGGTTGAGGTATGGTGAACACATTCTCTCAACCGGACATTCTCCCAATCAGAGCAACGCTTTAGCTTCGGCTCTTACACCGGTCGGGAAGTACCGAGATTCATTTCGATGAAAACTGATTTTGACCGTTATGGCGTACTACTCTTACAGTGGAGCCGGTTCGCCGCGCCGACGACACCGACGGTTGTACGTGTCTCAGATGTCGCACTGTCGATAGTGCACTCAGACGACGCTCAGTCGCGGGGGATGTTCTCTGGGCAGTGAACCTGTTCCAGCGCTCTCCCTCAGTACTCTGGGTCGTGCTGTTGGTTGTGGGCCTGAGCCTTGTACTCTGGCCAGTGGCGGAATCACTGCCACAGACCTGGCCTGTTGAAACCGGTGTCGCCGTTTTTATTGTACTCAGTGCGACCGTCCTGCGGACCTACGCTGTTTCGCTCACCACCGCGAACCTCCAGAACTCGACCCGGTCTGCTTGGGAGCTCTTTGTTGCAAGCCAACGACACATTCCGACGGTCGTTGTAATACTTCTTGCAGTACTCGGTGCTGCCGGGGGCGCTATTCTGATCGGTTCGATCTTGAGTTGGGGAGTCGTTGTGACGGTTCCATTCGTGACCGAGCAGATCTATGATGGTGCCTCTGCAACACTCATTTTCGGCTCGCTCTCGGCACTTGTTGTGTTCAAGTTCTGGCTTGCACCCGAAATCTGCATTGCGGGGAACTACGGGCCAGTGGCGGCGCTCAAACTGAGCTGGTCGGTGACGAGCCTGTACTGGGTCCGCGTGCTCGTTGTCATCGTTGGCTTTGCACTCACAGTGTACCTTCCCGAACTCGGGGGACGGGCAATTGTAGCGGCCGGCGGGGACTGGCTACTTTGGCCACCGCTGACTGGGCTTGTGCAACTTTTGTTCTACAGCGTCGGATATGTAGTCTGGTTTGCCGTGGGAACACAGATCTATCTCCGATCAGTGCTCGATCAGTAAACTGTCGTCACTACATGTGTGAGCGCCTCAGAACGGTGAAAATCAATTTTAACCGTAGACAGCGACTTTTTGCTCACCAGTAGTATGTCCTGTAGCGATGACTGAAAGTGAACCAGTACTGCAAACAGCAGATCTGACAAAGCAGTTCGGTGGGATTGACGCCGTACAGGAACTTGATCTCACAGTACGACAGGGCGAGATTTACGGGTTTCTCGGCCCAAACGGCGCTGGAAAAACCACGACGATCCACATGATCTTGTCGCTTGTCCGACCAACGTCCGGACAGATCTGGCTGTTCGGCGATGAGGTCGATCCAGCAGCGTCGACTCCTCGTGAGCGAATTGGCGTCCTGCCCGGCCACGGTGGGCTCTACGACAACCTCACCGCACGCGAACATCTTGAGTTCGTGGCTCGAATCAAGCAGGTTGATGTCAATCCTGAACATCTCTGTGAGCGGGTTGGACTGGCGTCGGCGATTGACCAGCAGGCTGGCGGGTTTTCGACCGGTATGTGTCAACGACTCAAACTTGCGATAGCGCTTGTTGGCGACCCCGAACTGCTCATGCTGGACGAGCCGACTCGTGGACTGGACCCGAACGGAGCACGACAGATGCGACAGCTCATTGAGGCCGAAAACGAGCAGGGAACGACGGTCTTCTTCTCAAGTCATATCCTCGGGCAGGTCGAACAGGCCTGCGACCGGGTTGGTATCCTCGAAAACGGCTCGCTCGTTGCAGAAGACGCCATCTCGGAGCTTCGAACACAGCTTTCCGAGCCGAACACGCTTCAGGTCACGTTTGAGACGCCCCTCAACGGCGCGTGCAGTCACGTCGACACGTGGGACGGTGTTGTGAGTAGCGGTGTCGATGGCAACACCGTTGAACTGGTACTCGAAGAGCGCCGTGTCACCAACGAGGTGCTTGCGGAGCTCTGTACAACGGCTGAACCAAGCGTGCAGTCGGTCTCGACGGGAGGCCAATCGCTTGAGGATCTGTTTGCTGCCTACACGGAGACGGAGGTGGAAGCATGACGTGGCAAGCGATTGCTCGCAAGGATGTTGCGGACTCGATCCGCTCGCAGACGTTTGTGTTGCTTATGAGTGGGTTCGTCATACTGACCTTCGCACTGAGTCTGATGCAATATATTTTCAGTGATCCGTCGTTCGAGGACGGTGTTGGTGCGGCGTTCGGGACGATGAGTTTCCTTGTTCCGATCGTTGCAATACTGCTTAGCTATTCGGCAATCGTCGGTGAGCGCCAGTCGGGGAGTCTGCACGTGCTTCTCAGTCTTCCAGTCAACCGGAAAGAGCTACTGCTTGGGAAGATTGTCGGTCGCACGCTTTCGCTGTTTGTGCCAATTCTGATCGGATATCTGCTGGTGATTCCGTTTCTGTACCTGCTGTATGGGGGTTTCGCACCGTCGGAGTACGCGCAGTTTCTCACGACGAATCTCGGAAACGGCATCCTCTATACAGTGCTTGGAGTGTCCGTTTCCGCGGCGCTCACCTCCTCTCGTCGCGTTCTCACAGCGCTTGCTGGGATGTTCCTGACTGTCTACTTTGCACTGTACGTCCTCGGGGACCTCATCTACTGGACGATCCACAGGACCGTTCCCGAAACACCGCCGACATGGGTAGAGTTCATCGCAACGCTACCGCCGCATGAGGCTTTGGCAAACGTCGTGGATGCACTGTGGACACAGGAGATATCGATGGAAGCACCGTTGTTGCTACAGGAATGGGTAAGCGCGCTTGTCTTCTTCCTGTGGCTCATCATCCCTGTTGTTATTGGTTACGTCCGCTTCCGGAATAGCGACATCATCTGAGCTGTCTGTTGGCTCATAGTGCCTTCCAAAGGGAGTGAGGGGGTCGTTGAAGCAGCAGTAGTTTTGCGGCTCACATATTCTTCATCATATTTGCTGCACTCATCCTCTAAGTCTTGCATGTCAATTTCAACACATTCGTGATCTTTCACACAGGGACGTATGAGAATCGACGCTCATTTCTATGAAAAAGAGAGGTGTTCACACAGAACGGAGTTTACATCTGGAACATCTAATTCGATTAGTGAACACTCAAAAGAAAATAATCCTCTACTACCAGTCTTGAGGTGAAAACACACCTCAACCAGTAGATCTCGTATCGTCTTCGATCAACTGTTCGAAATCGACCACCTCATCGTACTCGTCTCTGTGAGCGAGTGCCGCTTCCCCCTTTGATGTGATTTCGTAGAGTCCGGACTGTTCCTTGGGTCCGATTTTGCGTACGAGACCGTAGTCTGTAAGCATCGGCAGCCGAGTGTTGATGTTCTTTCGCCCCTTCCCCGTATGCGCCTTAAGATTCGTCGCAACGTTTCGGCCCGTTTCCTCGAGTGCCTCGAGAATCAAGAAGTCGGTTGGTTGTCGGAGTTTCATTCTCACCGTCCACTGTCAATTGGGTGTAGATACTATTGTGGGATTATATTAATAACATGATTTACTGACAGTGATCAATGCAGTTGTTTTCTCGACTGACATAGCCTTCAAAAGGCTTTTTAATTCCAAACCTGCGTGAAATATACAGCTACTACACATACGAACTGAACGATTGATGCATAGATAGTAAAAGACAATATGTTTGATTTCATACAATCACTTACAACGCGTGTCCGCAACTGAACAGTTAATTGAAGAAACCTTTTCGCTTTTATTGATTTTCGATGAGCCAGCGTTATTTCTCCTATTCCTCTTAAAAGGGGCTATAATTGGAAAAGTATTCCCAACATCTCTTTTTTTGCCAGGCTATCTTCTTGCTATCAAAGCGTCCTCAGAACAGGTTGTTATCGGTATTACCGTTGCTTCATTTGGATATGTNCTTTTTTTGCCAGGCTATCTTCTTGCTATCAAAGCGTCCTCAGAACAGGTTGTTATCGGTATTACCGTTGCTTCATTTGGATATGTTACGGGTCAGTTACTAATCTACTGGATATCAAGCAATTATGGAATTAGCGCCGTTGACTCTCTTCCTGCTGTCTCTGTTTCAAATGAGCAGGTAATACGGGCTGAAAACCTGTTTCAACGGTATAGCGGTATAGGGATCTTCGTTACGAATCTCGTTCCGTTTGTCGGGTCCTTCATCATGATTCCTGCCGGAATGACCTCATATTCAATTTTTCAGACGATTTTGTACGCGCTCTCATCAACAGTTCTGAATTATGTACTTATCGTTTTGATAGCTTTTGAGTCACTCGAATTTGTTGGTCTATTATGATTTTTACATTTGATTCACCTCATATCTGTACTTGCCGCAGAGAGTGACATCTTCTCACTCACGACGGATCTCGATAGCACCGGCACAGTTTGTTGTGCCTCAACAGGAGCAGAGGCACCATCCAATGAGTAACACTCCAGAGCATTCCCACGACTCGAGCGATCTCTCACCAGCACAGCGCCTCGAGCCACCGAATCCGCGACTCATCGACGCCAGTATCGAGACGATCTACGATATGGATACGTTGCGTGCCTGTGTCGCCTACGAAAACCAGCACCAACAACGTGTCCCGATTCTCCGCCAACTCGAGGAGAGAGCCATCGAACTCCGCACACAGGACGATGACTGACCTGGCACGCTCGCTGACAAATTGCAGGACTCCAAGAGGGATTCAATGGTCGTCATTGTATCTCCGTCCCCGCACGGAAGCTTGTGAGGTCGTCAATACGGTCTTCGAGTGCTTCGATTTCCTGTTGCAGTTCCTCGGCTTCTGTTTCCTCACTGGTAGCAAGTCGATCCTTCAATCCTTGGAGGCGTGACTCTTTGACGTCGTCGTCGACTTCTGCCTTACGAACGTACTCGCTTTCGTTGATCTCGTAGACATCGGATTCGGTGAGCGTCGTCACCTCGAGTGCTTCGTCGACTTTCTGGCGATCAACGCTCATGACGCGCTCCCGGTCGATCCCTTCCGCCTCGAGCATCGAGAGGACGTCCTCGTCGTCTTTGAGCGAGCGATTTCGGCGACTCGTACGCTGGACCGAGCCATACTGACCGGCAACAGGACGGTCGTGATGAAGCCGGGAGAGAAGCACATCGGCGACTTCCTGGCGAAAGTCGTTGGCGTCACGCTGGACATCCGACAGCAGCGTATAGAGATTTACGAGGGTGGCTGTCTCCAAGTCGGGTAGGTCGGTTACGTTGTGGCGCTCGAGTGCATCGATCAGCAGCAGGCCATCCGAGTAGACATCGAGTCCCTCTGGTTCGGTGCGGTCGTCGTCGTCGTCAGGTTCGTGTGCCGTGTCGGCCAGTTGGGTCGTCGTCGGCCCGTCTGTCTCGGCGATCACACCCGCGTCTTCGTCAATCTCGAACCGAGGATGGACACTCAACACCGCTGGATACGGGTCGGCATCTGGCGGGAGCCGGTCGAGATTGAACCCATCGTGGGCGGTCTGTATCTGATGGTAGAGTGTCTCGAACTGCTCACGTTGGAGCGGACGCTTCTCGTTGGACTCGTCAAACTGGACAATAACGCGGTGTTCCTGGACATCTGTGATGTGGATACGAGAGTGCGACAACGGTGTGATTAGTGTCGCGTCCGCCGGCAGCTCATCCAGATGCTCGAGAAGCGTGTGCCAACTGACGCTGAATGGCATACGGGGAAGTTACGCGCCGTCCCGACTAAACCTTGTTCTCGACGGACAGCAGAGAATTCCTCTATCGGTTTAGTCCACTAAGACAGTGAATGGCCTGGTAAGTAGATCTGCGTACTGGGTACGATAGTTTCAGAAGGCATATTATAGAGTCAGAATAACCTGAGTGTGAAAATGTTAAAGAGATGGCAATACCCGTGGATGATTTTAGCGTTACTGCTATTTACTCTTGCTATTATTGGACACCTTTCTTACGAGGTCGGTATTGTCAGCTTGTATCCGGTACTCGGTGGTATTGGATTGCTTGTCATTGCTGCACGTCCGAAGAAGTTTGGATATGTTATGACAGGTCTTGGAGCAGTATCTCTCGCTATCGCGGTGCTTCCTGCTGATTGGAGTCCTGTCACCAGAGGTGTTCTTATTATCGTTGGAGTAGGTGCCTTAATTGGTGGAATTCGGTCGCACAAGAGTGTTAAACGCGAACAATAAGATATCTGTACTGAACACTCATTACGCATTGAAATAGGCGTGTTACCGCTTGTTTGACACACTCATATCACACCACGATTCGGGTTGCTCACAGCCAGTAGTCGTTTGCTGCCAGGGCTCCGCCAATTGTATTTCCGATCGAGAAAGTCTATGTTCAATATAATTAACCCCACTGCTGCCATCGGCCAGAGTATGTACGACTTGACTGGCTTTCAACGCGACTTGCTCTATGCAATCGCCGGCCACGACGAGCCACACGGACTCGCGATCAAAGATGAACTCGAGAACTACTACGAGAAGGATATTCACGCTGGGCGACTCTATCCAAACCTCGACACACTCGTCGACAAAGGACTCGTCGACAAAGGGACGGTCGATCGGCGAACGAACTACTACTCACTAACGCGTCGTGGTCGACGCGAGACCGAAGCACGACGCGAATGGGAACAACAGTATGTTGGTGAGCTGCTCGCAGACTCGTAGCTCAAATACCGTCAAGCAGATTTTCCAAGCGGTCACTCGAACTCGAGAGTTGTTTTTGTGCTGTCTTACCCGGTATATCCACACTAGCAAGTCAGCACTAGTCGATATGCTCGCTCCGAGCCTCGACGTCCGCTGACCAACAACACTCAGGAAGGACCAACAGTTTGATTCAGATCACCAGCAGGCTTTTGCGAACAGCCCTGTAACCGTGAACTATGAGCCTCACCACTGACGACTTTGCCGAGTTCATGGCTGATGATCCAGAGGATAACAAAGAAATTCCACTCGGAGATGCGTTACAGGAGTTGGCTACCGACATCGAGCTTGATGCTGTCGAAGAGGTCCGTAACGTCCGCGAGCGACTATGAAGCTTTTTCTCGATACGAACATTATTGTTGCTGCAGTTACCAAGGACACCGACAGATCGGATCTAGCTGTTCACATTCTTAATAATTTTGATGATACCTATACATCTGTCTTGAATCTCATGGAGCTACGAACTGTTCTTACAAAAAAGAAGACCATCGAGCGAGACCGGGTTGAACAGATTGAGCAGCGTATCAAATCCCGAACGACCGTTACCTTCCCCGATGCATCAGATATGGTCGAAGCAAATCAACTTCAAGATAAAACGCTTCTCTATCCAATGGATGCCCTCATTCTTGCCGCAGCCAACTCTGTCAATGCAACTCTCGTCTCATTTGACGGTGAATTACAGGAACATGGAGCGAAGCGGCCACAAGATCTCATTTAACGATTTTCGACGCCCGCTGACCAACGATCTTACAACTGCTCGGCTCTGTTGAAATCCCATTCTTCAGATATATTTTAGAGTGAAACGCACGCTCACTACACGTGCTTAGTGACCATCGGATGCATCTCCTGACGGCGGAACGAAGGAGTAGATGATAAGAACTACACTTCCCAGAGCGAGAAACAAACCAATTCCGTCATCTCCTCCAAAAACGAACAGAAAGGC
>NZ_AOHX01000052.1 GCF_000337735.1 Natronorubrum sulfidifaciens JCM 14089
GGATTGCACTGAGATATGATCCCACCAGTCTCGAATGTTCGTCAGCCATGATACAAATCCCCATTTGAGATTAATAAGTACAGAGGCTTTCGTCCGTACGAAGCGATATGTGTGTATCCTGTACTTACCGCAGAGGGTGTAAACCTATCATGCTCTAAGGATTTCAACAGAGCCAACTGCTCGAATCTGGCGTGTTTTTTGAGACCCCCGAGGGGTGGAGGTCTTCTCGAGTTCAGTTCGATTCGATTCGACTCGAGAAGCAGTGATCAAACATGGCTACGAGCAGCAGCACCCGGGAGACGTTCGACGATTCGGATACCCGGCACGACGAGATGCATAGTACGATCGAAACATGGATTCAGGACCTTGTTGAGGAGGTCGATTCCGCCGTCTCGAGCGAGCAATTCAAACAATGGTTAGATGTCCAGAGTCGCTTCCACGACTACTCGCACCGAAATACACTGTTGATCAAACTCCAGTGTCCCCACGCAACGCGCGTTGCTGGCTACCGAACGTGGCAAAATGAGTTCGACCGGCACGTGAGTGAGGGCGAAAAAGCAATCTGGATCTGGGCACCTATCATCGCGAAACAGTGCCCTGAATGCGGAAATTCGCCATCATACCACGAACGCAGCGACTGTGAGTATAACGACACTGAGCCTGACGACTGGAACAAGGGACTCGTCGGTTTTCGACCAGCACCGGTCTTCGATATCTCGCAGACAGAAGGCGAACCACTTCCAGAACTCGAGACCGAGGCGAACGGTAACGCCGGCAAATTGATCCCAGCACTCCTCAAAGCGTCGTCCGCACTCGAGGTGGCTGTCGAGGTCGTGTCTCCTCGGAAATGGTCTCACGGCAGCGCCAAGGGCGTCTGTCGGTATCGCTTGGAGAAGCAGCCACTCGTGGAAGTCCGTGATCGTGAAAACGAGGCTGATCTCGCCGTCACACTCGTTCACGAGTACGCGCACGCACTGCTGCACAGTGGTATCGATACCGAGGACGAACGGTCGAAACGTGAACTCGAGGCCGAAGCCGTTGCCTACATCGTCGGGCGATATTTCGGGCTGGACACGAGTGGATCGGCGTTCTACCTCGCTGCGTGGGAGGGGGATGAACCAGAGACGATCCTCGATCGACTCGAGCGCATTAGTTCGACCGCTCAGGAGATCGTCGACGTCGCTGAGGAGATAGCCGAAACAAACTGAAGAGAACCCGGATATTGAGATCATATATCTGTGCTTTAGAAAAGATATATTGGTAGTGTCCTCGAAGAAGGAATTATGACAAAACGACCAGACCCACCAAACGATCCGTCAAGACAGTGGGATTCGGATCGAACGACGTTCCAGCGTGTCTACGACGTTCTTGTCGGCACTACCGATCCTGTTTCTGCACAACAGTTCGCAGAGTGGGCTCGCTGTTCTGAGACCGGTGCTCGTCAGGCACTCGAGCAACTTGTTGAGATGGGGATTGCAGAACGAACAGGAACCCGCCCTGCTCAGTATCAGCGTAATCCATCGTACTTTCAGTGGAAGCGCGTCGAAACGCTTGCACGCGAACACAGTGCAGATCAGCTTCGCTCACGTTTGGCAGAACTCATTGACGCAGACCAGGACCTTCAGGAAACGTATGGGGTCCCAGATCCGGATGCTGTCGTCGTCTCCGATGATCCTGCCGAAGATCACGAAGCGCTTCACGACCGATGGGATGACCTTACAGAATGGCGGACGATTCGTCGAGACATTACGATCTTGAAACGCGCTGTTCAACGGGCCGAGTCATCAAACGATGGTCGAGTCCAGTCAAATACGTGACGGGGCGAGACGAAACGCCAAGCGGTCCACTCGATGTTCCAACGCTCGAAGTACTCGCACAGCGTGCAGCAACGCATCCACTTGTTTCAACGTGGGAGTTCCGGCCTGATTCGATTTCTCCGCGTGTTCTCGAGCTACAGTTGGACAGAACACAGTATCCTTCGGAAGTACGTGAGATTCGGATCGACATCCGGTGGTTTGTCGGAGGCGACTACACAGTTCACTATCTCGAAAGTCATGAAGATGAGACCTGGCAATGTCGATGGGATCGACACCCAAAACCAGAGGCACCTCGAGAGCATTTCCATCCGCCACCAGACGCGTCCGCAAATATAGAGCAGTCCTCACTCAAGAGTGAACATCATTTGGATGTCCTCTTCGCTGTGCTGGAGTGGATCGAAGATCGTGTCCAGGCGTTACATGCCTAGGTTGAACTATCCCGCCCTACTCGCTCCCTCCGGTCGCTCCTTAACGACGGGGGCTTGGCATCCTCTCCGCCACGGATAAATGAATATTAACGAGTCAAGAAAAGAGATTTCTCTGTCGGTGTCCATCCGACTCACTCCTCAACAATCGAGGAAAGTGCATCCAGAATGATAGCTGCCTTTAACGGCGAGAGGTCCTGCTCTCGGGCCATAATTCGGTGGGTTACGGATCCATCAACATATTCCCGAGCATACTCGAGAGCGACCGCAAGCCCGTCTAAACCGTGGCGTTCGATGTACGTATCGATATCCCCATCCTTTTCTCGGCGTGCAATCGCCTCAATCAATGCCGGCGTGATCTGCCGTTGGACATCATCCTGAACGAGTTGAAGATCGATTTCACGGGCAGTATATCGTGCGGGCCGTCCCCCGTTCGACTGTTCAATGAATCCTGCAGACTCGAGGTCGTTGATATAGTCGTAGGCAGTCCGTTGTGGGATCTCAAGGGAATCGACGACGTCGTCGGTCGTAGTTTCCGCGTTGTGACGGATATAGGTATAGATCCACGCTTTCCGGGCGTTCCTAAGGAGTTCAAACGCCTCACCTCCAGTATCGAGAGGTGTATTCCAATCTGCTTCTTTTGTGGACATCTTAGTAGCGAATTGCACGCAGATCGCAATAAGCCTTTTCAGGAAAGACTGACAGAACGAAGCAAGATTGCATTGTCCGAATCGAGTCACCAATTCCAGCAGCAACCGCGACTAGACGAAAGCGCCTGAGTTGCTCTGTTCGGTTTATGTGGTGCCACAGGGGTGGACACCATGACAGAACATCCGACGTTAGCAGAGTTCGCTACGAACGAAACGACTGACTCGAGGCCGGCTAATCAGCCATCGACTGATGAGACCGTGACGATGACCGCTGACGAGCGGGTTGCAACGTACCTCATTGAGGATCAGATGGCAGATCTCACAGACGCGATCCGTGAAGCCGTCCAAAACGGCATCGACAGTCCGGGTTCATCTCGTGTGCTGGTCAGCATCTCCCCTGAGCGATCGATCATCCTTGACGATGGTGCTGGCGTCGACCTCGAGTCAACCGAGGGACGACGTAACCTGTCGGTGCTTGGTGCGGGAAGCAAGCAGCGATCGGACGACGAGACAATCGGAGAGTGGGGCATCGGCAAGGGTGCGATCATCGCGAAAGGTGCGGTTCGCATCTGGAGCCACGACACAGCATTGTGTTTTGACTATCGCAATCGACGTAACTCTGGGCCGTGGGCAGACGTCAGCGGGCGCGACGGCCATCTTGTGGACGCTGAGCATCATCTCGAGGGGATGCTGGTCGAGATCGATCACTACGAAGACGAGGTTCCAGATTCGGACAGCTACCGCTGGCGGCGCTACGTTCGCGATCTTCGCAAGCGCTTCGCGTACGTGCAGTCCCGGACGGGCGTCTCGGTCGTGATCAACGGCGAGCCAGTCGATAAGGGTGATCCACTCGAGGCGGTGGCTGACTCGCCACATCCGTCGCTCACACGCGAAACTGAGGATGCGATTCTCGCACTCGAGTACACGCCCCACGAGGGACTCGACATCTACAGCAATGGGCTGTACGTGACGACGAAACGGGAGTACGGACTCGGCGGAGTCGTCGTCTCGAAGGGGAACTTGACGCTGAACTTTGCCCGCAATGATATCCAGTCTGGCTGTGATCGCTGGCAGCGGATCGACAACGCACTCGAGCAGGCTCGTGACGATCTGTATGCGGACGTCTCAGACGATCGGCTGACTGCTGAGAGTCGGGAAGTGATGGTTGAAGCGATGGCATCCGAATCAGAACCGGACGAGCAGTGGGCCGACCGCAAGCTGTTCCAGTTGGCAACCGAGTCCCGAATCAGCCTCGAGGAGATCCAGGCAGCCCCGAAAATCGGGTGGGTCGACGGTGCCCAGAAAGGTGCGGACAAGCTCGTCGAGCGTGGTTACGTCGTCCTCGATACGAGTGATGCAGCGACCCAGCGGCTTCGCGACCTCACCACTGACGAAGATACATCGACAGCGGTGCCGGAGATGTTCGATGTTGGCGAGCAAGCAGAGTCAGAGGGAGTCTGGACGGGCTATCATCGCATCGAGGACGAATCGCAGTTGAACGCTGATCAGCGACGGTATCTTCGCTTCGCTCGAGTGTTAGCAAGAGAGCTTGGGATTGAGCAAGATGTGTACTACGGCGAGGCGAGTGCCGATGCCTGGACCGACGGCAGGACGTACATTGTGATCACCGACTCGGCCGTGACGAGCCGCCAGCGTGCTGTCTGGATGCACGATCTATATCTGGTGATGTTGCACGAAGCAGCTCATGGGACCTCGAGTCGTGATCGGCCGTCTCATGGGCATCACTTCGAGAGTACGTTTCGGTCGCTCGTTGAGGATCCAAGCAATCGAAGTTCATTCGCTGAACTCGTCCAGCAGGTCGTCGACGAGGGATTTGCGTCCGTGTTCGACAAGTATGAGGTAGATCTCCAGCAGAGCGAAGCCGTCTCTTCTGGCCAATTTCGATAATGGAGCGGCGAGGTGGAAGACCCACTCGGGGAGAGTGCAGTGGCTCAAGCTCGGCATAGTGCGTCGATCTGTCGATATACAGGACAGCCCTTTGAAGAGTCGTTAACACTGCTCTTCTGGTGACGTAACCCGAAGTTCGTCTTCAACTTCGTAGAAGTAGCCTCGCTCGAGGAGCCGTGTAAGCGCGTACTCGACATCCCGTTGCTCGAGTGCTAACTCCGAATCAGAGAGCAGTGTATCGGTGGCATCGTCGTACTCAATTACCTGAACAGCATCTTTTCCACGGTCTGGCTGAGATGTATGGGAACACAGTAGATCGTAGCACTTGAGGATCCACTCCGGAAGTGGTGGTCGTGGATCTGTAATGCCAGCCATTGCAGTTCTGTATGGTTATTTCGATAGTTGTTCCCTTAACAGTGTCTGTTGGATCTGTTTCATCAGTAAGTTCCAAAAGAATAGTTCCGAATGAGAAGATGCTTCTTTCTTATCTATAACATTATTTACCGTTTAGCAGTTCAGAATTATATTATCAATCCAACAGCTTTATGTTCACAAAAACGAACATTTTGGATGGCGAGGGATTGCGTACTGTCTATGCCGATAGTACTCGCACCTGAGACATTATCCCCGCCACTGATCGAGATCGATCTCTGTCGACGATCCGAGCGACAGCCGATCTCTAACAGTCCCTTCAATTGGGAACCACCACCACCACCACTACCATTCCCACGAGGGGAGCTCCAACGTCGGTCTTTTGCCGACGTTTCTGGACCGATACTGCGGTATAGATATCAAAACGAGGCAAACTACATCGATGTCCACGCAAAAACGCGATGACCTCTTAATCGCTGTTGCACTGACCGAGTTTTCGGTGCACTTCGAACAGATCGATCCTGAACTCTCAGAGCGAGCATGGCAGTTAGCTGCCACTCGGCTTGGTGAGTACGACGTTGATCCTGAAGCCGCAGTTTCAGCACTCGAGATTGGGAGATCGAAATGAATGTCTGAGTCAATATTAGTAAGTTGAAAACTTCTATATTTTTTCGGGGTGGCTATTTTCACCAACAACGGGCATTGTTATCTCGCGCAACTCTTCGAGCGTGAGCGGCGACACTTCCACACACTCGTTCTCGGCGGTATAGAAGATACTGGTCGAGATAGTGCAATCCGGATACTGCTCGGCTGCGATATGATAATAGACGCTAAGCTGTTTCCTGTATTCGGCCTCTGCGTGGCGAGTAAGATCCGTCTTGTAGTCGATAATCTGGATTCGGTCCGGGGCGATTACGAGGAGATCGATGATGCCAACAAGGGTAACCTGTGGATCCAAATCCAGGGGCAGAATTGCCGTGACTTCTGGGTTGAATGTTCCGTCGAGAGTATCAAGGAGCGTCACAACGTGTTCCTGATCATCATCACTCGGTGAGGGATCGTTCCCTCGTGCGTACTCCTCAGCGAATTCGTGAAGCTCGTCCCCGAATTCCGTCCCTCGTCCTTCCGTGACCTCGTCGTACACACTATCATCCATGATGTCGTGGACGCTCATCCGACGAGGCTTCGTTCGTTCTGGGGGCGTGATTGAAAACGGTACCTCATCCTCTCGATATTCGGTTTCAATATCGACAGATGGTTCGGGTTCGATCGGCTCAAGCGGGAGTTCGGTGAAGAAAGGACTTGGCGAGTCACCAGCTGTGAGGAACAGATGTCGCTTCGCTCGAGTCACCGCGACGTAGAAGAGTCGACGCTCTTCGTCGTATTCTGATGGCTGACAGCCGGTGAGAAGATCGTACGGCCAGTGGCTGTGGACGTATGGTCGACCGCTCGCCTCGCTGTAGACGGATCGTTGTCTGAGCCCGATCGGTTCCCGATACTGGATCGTACCTGACGATGGTCGCCCGTAATGCGGGAACGCTCGTCGATTCACGTTCGCACAGAATACGATCGGGTATTCCAACCCTTTCGCGCTGTGTATCGTCTGCAGCGTGACGGAATCCTCACCCGGACTCGAATCGATTTCGACCGTGGATCCAGCCTCGAGATGTTCTTCTATGTAGATGATTGCCTCGCTTCGGGTTGCGAGCGTCGTCTCGTGCATACTCGTGAGCTCACCGAGTAAGCCGTTTGCATACGCTCCGTCGTACCCGTATTCGTCGAAGACCATTCGGACAAATCCGCCGATGGTTTCACACTCTCGCAAGGAGTCCCGAAACGTAACCATTGCGTCAGGATACTGTTCGGCCTCGAGGATCTCACGAGCGTACGAAAGCGTACATCCGGTTTCTTCCAGCACGGTCGCCCATCCTCGTTGATCGTTCGATTCGCAAATCCGAAGCCATGCTAACAGAAGCTTCGCCTGATCGGTATCGAATAACTCCACCCCACCTTCGTACGCGATTGGGATACCGTACTCGGTTGCCTTCTCGAGGAGGTCACGAGCAAACGATCGAGTTCGAGTAAAGACGGCGATATCGCTATACGATGGGGCACCGAGCCGTTCTCGTTCAGCAGCCGCTTGCTCCTCCACGGACATCTCTGCTGTCGAGGCTGGTTCGTCTCGCACCTCGACACTATAGTCCTCGTTTCCGACGACATGCTGTATTCGATCGAGGAGCAGTTCGAGCTCATCTTCGTGGGTTACCGCCTGAATGTGGCTGTTATCAACGCGACTCGTGGCCTCGAGTGGCGTTATCTCATTCTCTATTTCCTCTGCATCCAGAGACTCACCATTTGTTGCTGGGGTTGTCAACGTCTCCGTCGCCAGTGAGAGAATCGATTCCGTAGATCGGTAGTTCTTCTTCAGCGGAATCGTCTCGATTTCGTCGACGGCATACTTGACTCGAGTCTCGTCGCGATTCAATTCCGCCTTGTACCGGGAGATACGCTCCTCGAAATTCTGGATGTTTTCGACCGTGGTATACTGAAATCCGTAGATACTCTGTTTCCAATCTCCGACGACGCAGATGTTATTTTCACCAGCAAGGAGCAGCGTGAGTTTGAATTGCAACTCGTTGGTATCCTGGAATTCGTCGACCATGACGTACTGGTGGCGAACCTGTTCGCGAACCGCCGCATCCTCACACAGCATCACGAACGCCATCGCGAGCATGAGTCCCTGCGTGAGGTAGTTGCGCGCGAGCGCATACTCGAGGTACTCGAAATAGACGTCGTGTACGAAGGCAAGTAGGTCCTCTCGGTCCTCGTCGAATGCCTGCTCGACAGGTTCTGTGTGAAGCTGTGGGTACCCGACGACCTCGTCGGCTGTCGGTGCATCGGGAACGTATTCAGTTGCATCCCACCCACTTACTGACGAACGTGCATCGGATTGTGTGGGACCGTTTGCACCCTCGTTCGGTCGATTTTCCCGTTCGAAAAGGTCCATGAACGCCTCCCGGTCACCGAAGAGCGGGGTGCCGGTATCTCGATACCACCCGTCGCGTTCAGGGATTACGCCTTTCGCAGCGAGTTCGGCGATCAACGAGCGCAGAGAACTGGGATCGTTCAGCGCTGCGAAAAGGTGCTCGTATTCGGGGTGACGGTCTTCGAAACGAGTGATAAACGTATTGAACAGCTCTCCTTCCCGAATCCCATCCTCGATCAATTCGAGTGATTGTGGAATTTGGTCGTCAATCCCGATTTCGGCCGGGATTTCGTGCCCATAGCGTCGAAGCAGCTGATAACAGTAGCCGTGAAACGTACTAATCGGGGCGTCCTGTAACTGGACGGGATCGTATGGGGACTGGCGAGCAATCCGATCGGCCATCTCTGCAGCAGCATTCCGCGTGAAGGTGGCCAGAAGGATGTCCTCTGGTTCGATGTCCGGTTTCTCGAGGATGTTGGCATACCGGTGCGTTATGGTGAACGTTTTGCCCGTCCCTGCGCCAGCATCGACGAGATAAATCCCGTCGATATGTTCGATCAGTGTTTCTTGCTCTTGGTTTGGTGAGATTCCAGTCATCGGTCTGTGAGTATGAGGTCTCGATGATCGACGCGGTCCCAAGTCGGTCCTTCCTCCCGATAGGCTACCGGGAACCGACTGTTTCGATACTCGTTCAGGGCCTCAAGTTGCTCATCGACGAACGCCTCGAACGCATCAAGGTCCGATTGCAGGACGTATCCGGTCGGTACATCGTCAAGATCGTCGATCACTTTCTCACAGCCTTGACGGACGTACTTGTATTCGCCGACGCGCTCCTGGGCATACGCGACGAAATCTTCGGTGATCGTCGCCCGTCGTTCGGGATTGTCTCCAGCTCGGGGAAGGTCGTGAGTCTCGAAAAAGTCCCTGTAGGCTTCGTATCCGAGCGGGTGCAACGCCCGACACCGCTTGTTCGAATCAGCATAATCGGTTACACTCTCGAAGGTATCTCGGCTCGCGACGAACTTGCTAAACGTCGCTGGAACGTAGGTGATCGTCGTAACGAGATCTGCTGGATCAGGCGGTGATCCCGTGAGGGCTTCATCGACCCCGTCGAGCAAATGGACGAAATGGAGTTCGATGCGCTCATCCGGCCGTTCCTCTCGATGTTTGGCCAGGTAGACGAGCGCCTGAAAATTGGGGTACTCATCGACTAAATCGATCGATGCCGCCTCGAGTATGTCCGAAGCGTCCTTCTTGTTCCCGGTCTTGTAATCGACGATCGAGGTTTCGCTCTGGATCAAATCGACGTATCCGTGAACTCCGATCGACGGCGATGCGAACCAGCGTTCCGTTAGCTGTGAGTCACACTCGACACCGAGTTCGGTAGCGAGTTCGTTTTCGTGGTCTCGATGATCGTAGGTTTCGTAGCTTCCTTCCGCCGGCGGATTTTCGCCCAGATACGCCGTGATCACGTCGAGTCCAACCTCCAAATACGTTCGCTGAACGGCTTGTTTCGAGTTACCTAGGTATGGGTTCAACCGCTCACACATTGCGTCAAGCATGCGGCCACGCTGGTCCTCTAGTATCGATGGATCAGAGACGTAGATCTCAGCGGCCTCGTGGAGAAGCGTTCCGCGAACCATGTGAACTGACGACGGTGATTGGACCAATCGATCGAAGTACGCATCTCGAGGCGAATTCGCGAGGGCTTTCAGTCGAGATTGACTAATCGTTTCTATGCGTTGAGGTGGTGTCAGGGGGTCGTCTGGTTCAGGGAACGGCGACGTCAGGGATGAGGTCGTGTGCCCGCCGTATCGTGTGTGTGGAAGATCACCGAATGAGTCAAACGGCTCGTCACGGAGTCGTCGCAGATACACACACGGAGTCACGTCGCTTCCGGCCTGCGTCTCTTGGGCGAAATAGTACCGTTGTGTGCCGTTCTGGAGCAGTCGCTCGAATCGCTCGAGGTCGCGTTCTAGGTATGCTTCACGGTCGATCCAGGGATAGTCCGGCGGGCTCTGTGCCCACTCCGGGCCCAGACCGACGTAGAAAACGACAGGCCGGTCAACGTATGCTGTGGAAGTCGCATCTGCTAAGAGAACCCCATCAGTAGCATCCGAGTCCGTTGGAACAGTGAACGCATCGAGATAGTACCGGAAGCGCGAAACGTGATCTTCCGTTACCTGTGTGTCAAGTATTCCAAGGTTTTGAAGCTCGCGTCGAAGTTCAACTAACCGTGTATCACTGATCGACTCATACACGGACACGACATCACGGAACGTTCCTTCGTCGACGGCTTCCTGGAATTCAACGTAGCCCCCAAGTTGATCTGGCTCGAGCGAATCCACCCGTTGTTCTTCTACATCTCTGGGAAGGTCGATCCCAGCCGTCGCGAGCACCGGTCGGATTTCCGTGACCCGCTGATCGGATCCCGAAAATGTCGCTTCTAGCAGTCGGAAAAACGCCCGAACATCGTCATCATCTTCGAACCCAGGTCCACCGCGATAGGGAATTTCCCGTGCTTCAAGGGCAGACTCGATCAGCGCACTATACAGACTACCCTCAGCAAGAACGATCCCAAATCGATCCGCTGTATCTGGATCAATCTGGTCGACGATTGCCGAGACGATTGCTGTCGCTGATGGGAAGATGTGTAGCTTGGGGAAGGGAACGTGAGTGTCGCCCAGCGATGAATAGGTCTCGTACCCATCAGGAGGGAGGAGTTTTCGGTCGAGTTCAGACAGACGAGCTTCGTCAATTACCGCAATCTCTTGCTCCGATGAGAGCGTCGTGCACTCGATGGACCGATAGCTGCTCTCAAGTTCCCCCAGCATTGATACGACCAATCGGATAGCGGAGCTGTCGAACTCAGGATACTCGAGTATCTGTTCACGGTCGCCCGTCGCTGTCCAGCAATCGATACACAGCTCGAGTGCTCTCACTGCTTGCTTCCACGAGAGATCCGTCTGTGCGACGATTTCGAAAAAGAGCGGTCGGATGTCATCGGGAAACATCTCCTGGACGGCATAGCTTCGCGGTGTAGCCGACAACCGACCGATTCGAGGGCTTTGCACTCGGTTATCAAGTGCAAGTGCGAGGGGTGCTTCGCCAGTAAGCGCAATATCGCAGTTCGCAACCCTCGAATAGAGCTGGTCGATTGACCGTGCTTCTCGTAATGGCACAGTCAAAGAACTAACTCAGTTTACTTGAACTTAGCTAATTTTCTATATATTAGCACGAGGTATAGGGGGTTATCGACGCCGTTGAGAAGTTGCTTGCCAATGACTGTTAGCGAATTTCTATATGTCACTTCTTTTGGGTTCCCTTAGGAAAAATAGATACTCTGTGCCTCCGGTACGTTCCCGAGTGTAATGACCGGTCTCGTCCACTACCACCACCCCGACGACGAGCAATATTCTCTCGCGTACGTTACGCTCGATCACGACGAGATCGACCCCGACGATGGGAAAGTCGAAACCTACCAACTCGAGGAAACAGTACACGTCCTCTACACCAACACCGGTTCGAGTGGAACGGTCGACGACATCACCGAGGATTTTGAAGCAATACTGGACGAAATGGACGAATCGGACCGGCTCGTGACGGTGCGAATTCTCCAGACGTTCGAAGGTGTCCTCGAAGCTACGGAACTCGAGGAGGGAGAAAAACTCGAGATCTACAAGCAGATCGACGTTGGTCGGATCCCGGCTGCACTCGAGCACGTCGATTGGTCGAGATCGGTAGTCAAGGTCGCAGGGCAGTTGATGTCGTCACTCATTTTGGCTCACCCGCTTCCAAACGCCAACCATCGAACCTCGATCGCATTCGCCGAGTGGTACCTCGAGAGTGTCGAGCCGGCGTTTTCGCTCCCGAAGTTGGCGACCGAGAGCTACGACTGGCAAGAGTGGGTCGACACGTATATCGCCGACTCGAAGCGACTGCTCACCGTACGGCGAAACATAACCCCGTTCAGGTTGCTCGATGAGTGGGGCTGTAAGATCGTGTTGCGAAAAGGTGGGATTGAAATCGAGCTCTCGGAGTACGACCTCGAGCTGCCACAGTCAGAAGCCCTGTCGACGTATGCGACTCGTCATACCCAGCACTGTACCGAGTTCATGATCGAGTCAGTGACGCGAGCCGGAGCGTCGCATCTGCGTTTTGAGAATGGGATCGACAAACAGGAGTTCCTCGAGTATCTGGAATCTAGCGAGTAAGACGTACGCGTTAGTCCCGCAGCTGGGCAACGGTCCGTCCGAGTTCCCGAGCACGTTCGCTCTCGGAGATGTCATACCGTTCTTCCAGCGACCGAAGTTGTTCTTCGAATTCCATGGTGTACGGGAGTGTGCGCCTCTACAAACATATAGTGCGTCATGGGATAAGTAAGTTCTCGTGCTCAAGCGCTCACTCTGGGCTGGACGTCTCTGTGTCAGCTAGTCGAGCTTCTACTTCCTCACAGCGCTCGGCTACTATCGACGCTCCCTCGAGAGGACCATCGGCGTCCAGTGCCGCTCGGTACAGTTCTGCAGTGCGTTCCATCTCCTCTCTCGTTAGTTCGTCTGGGTCCTCGAGCCAGTAGCTATCCGCGAGTTTCTTGTACGCCCAGGGATCCTCGGGATACTCCTCGATGAGTGACTCGAATTCAGCCCTACTGTCGGCAGTTCTGTCCAGTTCCGCGAGCGAGTCGGCGACGAAGTGGTGAAAGTCAAGGAGGAACTCGTCGGATGCATCCGGAAACTGCTCGCAGACTTCCCGACAGAACTCGAGTCGGTGCTCGTGATATGCTGGATCCTCTTGCGCGACGGTGGCAAGATCGCTGTCGAGCGATCGAATGAAAGCCTCGAGCGAGAGAAACGACGGCAATTTTCGGTCTGCCTCCTCGATATACGTGATTTCGTCGGGTGTTACGGCGACGATGTACTCCCAAGCAGTTAACCACTGATCGCAAGCCTCAGCACGGTTTTCTTTCTCACGGAGATCACGCCCCTCCTGGACGAACTCGTAGATCCGTTCTTTGTTTGGAACGTCAGGTGCCCAGCGCCCCCAGAGTACTTCTGCCGCCATCCAAATAAAGTCCTGATCGTAGCCCGTGGCGTCAACCTCGTATTCAGCACCCCATTGCTCAGAGAGTGTCGTCGCCGAGCTGAGGTCTTCGATTCTGTTCCGGAACGCCGTCTCGCTCGTTTCGATGCCGTGCTCAGCGAGTTTTTCCACAATTTCGTCCGTCGAGAGCGCTTCGACATCGCTGAGTTCCCACGCATCATCAGAGTAGATATCGCTTGATGCGTCGACTGTTCGTTGCTCACGTTGGGTGGCTTGACCCGCTTCGTGGTGTTCTTCGTTGCCACTCTCACCTAATCCGTGTTCGTCGACGTATTGCTCGACACGCTTCTGATCAATCCGACTGAGTTCGTCACGTCCGTGGTCCTCGTAGAGATGCTCACGGATCGCAGATTCATCCTCAAAAGTTTGCTCGCAGTAGCGACACTCGACCATTACTCGAGAGTACGTATGCGGGTGGGAAAAACAACAGGTTGGATGGGACGTGTGTGTAAGATCGACTAGGAGTGAGTAGCCTGAGACGTCGCCTTCACGGTGCGGCGGCTACCGTGTCGTCAGTCGCTGGATTGAACGAGAGGCTGATGACGAGTTCGTTGAACCAGACGACTGGGCGCTTGCTTTGGTCGTCTTCCTCGAAGAAGATGATGCCCAGCTGGGCGAGCCGGCTGAGTTCCTCGTGGACGTTCTTGACGTCCCGGTCAACAACCCGTGCGGTCTCGTTAATGCTGGATGGCTCTTCCCGGCGGATGGCTTCGATGAGATTGAGAACACGCGGCGTCAGCGTCTCCATGAGGTCGTCGTAGCTGGTGAACGAGAGCGTCGGCGGGGAATCCACCGCGTCGCCTCGTTCGAGCCCCTTGATGCCATCGGTGACATCGTCGTGGAACTCACTGGACGACTTGACAGTCACGACGAGGGTTGATTCGGCCCGAAGCTGTTCGCGCTCCATCGGGTGCAGCGGCGGCGTAGTGTCGTTCATGGGTATCACCGTAGTGTGATGGCCTCACTTAACCTCGAACTTGGATTTCGGGATCTCGCTCCAGAATCGTCCCATCGTCAAGCGTGCGGGGCGGGTCCGGCTCCATCGCGCCATAGTGGAGCTTGTAGGTCCACCCAGGCAGGTACGTGTCACGGTCTGTCCGTATGCAAAACACACGGACAACGGTCCCGTCGGGATACTTCCTCCCCTCGCTCACACCATCGAGATCATCGAACTCGGCGAACGGTACCTCAAGGGAGATCTCGACGCGGACACTCTTGAGCCCGACGAGACGTAACTCGCTCGTTCTGGAATGCGACGTGGAACGAACGCTTATGACCGTCTTCGCCCTATGTAGCTGCATATGGCGAGTGCAACGCGGGACGATCGAAACGAGGGTGTCGAGTTCTATTACGAGAGTGACGGGACTGTCACTGCGAAGGACCTCGAAACTGGTCTCGCACGTGGTGGCGACACACGTGCCGAGGCACTCGCGCAACTGGCTGAGGTCCTCGAGTTGCACGAGGACGGCGGAGAGTCGATCGACGACCCCGACGAATTCCTCCGCGAGGAACTCGACATCGAGCCTGACGATCTCGAGGACGTCCATCACGAGGATTATCCCGACTTCATGCGGTGACGAATGGTCCGAACCACGTTCTCCGGCCGCGAGGTCGTGAAAGTCCTCACATCGTTCGGCTACCAACCCGTTTCTCGACACGGAAGTCACGTCCGCCTTCGATACGAACACCCGGAGACGGGCGAGGTTCGGAACGTCGACGTTCCCCAACACGACGAGGTCGCGATCGGAACACTTCGATCGATCGCCGACCAGTGCGGGGCGGACGACTTTTACAACTGGTGTCGGTGGATCGACGAACACTCTTGATCTCGACGGACGTGCCTTCGAGGTCCATGCTTCAACCCCACAAGGGTTCGTCTGAAACCCAGCGTGTTGACGACTTCGATTGTGAGCACAAGGCTTCAACCCCACAAGGGTTCGTCTGAAACCACTGGACATCGATTGGTTCGGTCATCACTCGGCATCGCTTCAACCCCACAAGGGTTCGTCTGAAACTGCCTCCGCGCTCGACGACAGTCCGACGCCGAGTGACAGCTTCAACCCCACAAGGGTTCGTCTGAAACCTATGGACTGAGGTGGAGCAATGAACCACGTCTTAGTCAAATCGCTTCAACCCCACAAGGGTTCGTCTGAAACCGGCTTGCCGTAGTCGGACGTCGAATCACCGAGAGTGCTTCAACCCCACAAGGGTTCGTCTGAAACAAGTGCAAGATTTGCTGGGTGCGATGACTTCGTGGGCTTCAACCCCACAAGGGTTCGTCTGAAACTGGATCGCAAACGAGTCTTCGGCCGGCGCACCGTAGCTTCAACCCCACAAGGGTTCGTCTGAAACACGCCTACCAGATGCCGTGAGCGAGGTGCTACAGGCTTCAACCCCACAAGGGTTCGTCTGAAACGTTGTCCACTTCTTCGGGGTGGCTGACGTATGAACGCTTCAACCCCACAAGGGTTCGTCTGAAACTCTCTCCGTGTTTTCCCGCCGGATGTTCGACAACTGCTTCAACCCCACAAGGGTTCGTCTGAAACCCTCCATTCCATGTATTCCTCTCGAAGCCCCCCACCGCTTCAACCCCACAAGGGTTCGTCTGAAACGAGTTACGCTAGAGTGTGGACAGTGCGAATCTTCCTTCGCTTCAACCCCACAAGGGTTCGTCTGAAACACCCCTTACCGCCCCGCAGACGGTTCGATGAGGAGAGCTTCAACCCCACAAGGGTTCGTCTGAAACCGAGGTCGCGTTTGACGCGCTCGAGTTCGACGACGGCTTCAACCCCACAAGGGTTCGTCTGAAACACGTTCGGTTTCGTCTGGGTGATCCTCCGATGATCGCTTCAACCCCACAAGGGTTCGTCTGAAACCACCGTTCGAACGCATCCGCCAGCCGTTTTTCCATGCTTCAACCCCACAAGGGTTCGTCTGAAACACCGCCAGTGAGATAGACACCAGCATCGCCAAGTCGCTTCAACCCCACAAGGGTTCGTCTGAAACTGGGGGACTCGTCCACTGGGAGACAGCGCCTCGAGGCTTCAACCCCACAAGGGTTCGTCTGAAACACGTCACGCGGCGTGTCTGTGGTCGGTGTGCCGATCGGCTTCAACCCCACAAGGGTTCGTCTGAAACCCGCTGCCGCTTAGCGAGTTTCGAACGCTGTTACTAGCTTCAACCCCACAAGGGTTCGTCTGAAACCAGCGCATTGATCAAGAGAAGGCAAAATACCCCTACGCTTCAACCCCACAAGGGTTCGTCTGAAACAGGAGCAGATCTCGAAGTCGTCGGCACTCTCACTGATGCTTCAACCCCACAAGGGTTCGTCTGAAACATGCGCGCCGCTAATATGCAAGACGGGGCGACTGGGCGCTTCAACCCCACAAGGGTTCGTCTGAAACCACGCCCCGATCGGGCCACAAAGTGATTGCATGAAGCTTCAACCCCACAAGGCATCCGTTCTAGTTTAGCAGATCGGGGTATCCAGAGACGTCGAGCTAGAATAGTCAGTTACTAGGAATGTGAGAATCCGGTGGAGAGTG
>NZ_AOHX01000053.1 GCF_000337735.1 Natronorubrum sulfidifaciens JCM 14089
ACAGCAGCTATCTCGGTATGATAGCGGTCAGATCCGACGCAATTTCGGCGTGATCACCGTCTCAGTCAGTCGCTAAGCTAGAACGGATGCCCCACAAGGGTTCGTCTGAAACCACGCCCCGATCGGGCCACAAAGTGATTGCATGAAGCTTCAACCCCACAAGGGTTCGTCTGAAACTCGATCATCAACCGCGAACTCGGCTACAGTCTCGGTGCTTCAACCCCACAAGGGTTCGTCTGAAACCGGATATAGACCAGTCCGAGGAGGACTTCGCCGAACGGCTTCAACCCCACAAGGGTTCGTCTGAAACCCAATCGGGGCTCGTCGCCGGCGATGTCCCGAAGCAGCTTCAACCCCACAAGGGTTCGTCTGAAACCTGGATATTCCCCCGGTTCTTCCCCGGACCCCAGAGGCTTCAACCCCACAAGGGTTCGTCTGAAACACCCGAAGCGCCACTCCAACTGGCGCGTCACCGACGGGCTTCAACCCCACAAGGGTTCGTCTGAAACGGTTCGTCGACGACGCCGAGAAACGGTTTACGACGGCTTCAACCCCACAAGGGTTCGTCTGAAACCGGCCGTCGACAATCCGAACGATACCTTCTTCGTCGCTTCAACCCCACAAGGGTTCGTCTGAAACTCGAGGAGTTCGAGGATGAGAACGGCGACGTGCCGACGCTTCAACCCCACAAGGGTTCGTCTGAAACGACTGGCTCGAGGCCGAAGCCGACCGACACAACCGATCGCTTCAACCCCACAAGGGTTCGTCTGAAACCACGTCACGCTGTGTTCGGACTGTCACAGTATCCGGCTTCAACCCCACAAGGGTTCGTCTGAAACACTCTCGGCTCCTGACCCACTCACACCCGACGACCTCGCTTCAACCCCACAAGGGTTCGTCTGAAACTGGGAGGTTCCGACCGACGACTCGGCGGTGTGGGACGCTTCAACCCCACAAGGGTTCGTCTGAAACCGTACCCGGTCGCACTCCATGAGGCGCGGGAAGCGTGGGCTTCAACCCCACAAGGGTTCGTCTGAAACGAGTCCCAGTCCCAACAAAGCAAGCGATCCTCACAGAGCTTCAACCCCACAAGGGTTCGTCTGAAACGGCGTTACACGCCCGCCTTCGGTCGCCATAAATTCGAGCTTCAACCCCACAAGGGTTCGTCTGAAACTAGTCCTCTGGAGTGTGTGGGTTGGCACTAGTCGGCTTCAACCCCACAAGGGTTCGTCTGAAACACGGCGGAACTGGTGACGAAGGCACTGTTGCCCCTGCTGCTTCAACCCCACAAGGGTTCGTCTGAAACTCGATTTGGTGGGACTTAGACCCATCGTCTATGCCAGCTTCAACCCCACAAGGGTTCGTCTGAAACACGCGGCCACGGTCATCTACAGGCACGTCCTTGCGGTGCTTCAACCCCACAAGGGTTCGTCTGAAACAAAAACGGACTGAGCTTGCTAACTGCTCATTTCCTTGCTTCAACCCCACAAGGGTTCGTCTGAAACGAGCGTGCCGGACGAGACAGAGGAGGCAGAGGACTCTGCTTCAACCCCACAAGGGTTCGTCTGAAACTGGACGAATCCGAACTACGTTCATGAGCAGACGTTAGCAGCTTCAACCCCACAAGGGTTCGTCTGAAACTCGGTGGCCACTGGTGGGCCTGCCCAGTTCATCGAGAGCTTCAACCCCACAAGGGTTCGTCTGAAACTGGATGGATCTCTACGCTGCCGGGTTCTACGACCAGCTTCAACCCCACAAGGGTTCGTCTGAAACCGTGCCGACACGGGTGCTGGTGGAGACAACGAGGCGCTTCAACCCCACAAGGGTTCGTCTGAAACGCGATCGTGCCGACGGGGAAGCGTATGATTGTACGCTTCAACCCCACAAGGGTTCGTCTGAAACTCCTCGAGCTCCTGCTTGTCCTCGCTCGAGAGCGTGCTTCAACCCCACAAGGGTTCGTCTGAAACGTGTTGATGAGAGATCATCCTACGTCTGATGTGGCTGCTTCAACCCCACAAGGGTTCGTCTGAAACCATGCCTGATATCCGGGCTACAGTCCCCATATGGACCGGTCTGCACAAAGAACTTCCGTCGACCGCCAATAGTCGGTAAACCCTGGGGGGTCGACGATATCTTGCTCTATTATAGGAATCGTTGGTCTTCTGTCGGATCCTCACCATACACGGTCCGGTTAAGAAGCGAATCTGACGAGAGTTCGTAGATAATCGTCGATTCACCGGGTTTGAGTAACTCTTCGATTTCTCCGCGAAGTTCTTGAAGGTCTCCTTCTGATATTTCTCCTTCGAGGACGGAATTCTGAACGTGGGTTAGATATCGTCGACCTATTTTGAGTGCCTTGTGCGTGCGATCAGCCTGGAGGTCGTAGACCATGATGACGTACATGTCACCACCACCGCTTGAACGGTTCGTAGTCCTCTCCGGTCAAAAGGTGTTTCTTGAGCTTGTACGCCTCGAGCCGCATCAGGTACTGGTAACTAACCTTCCGATTCAATTGTGGGTGCTCGATAGTCCGCTCGAGAGTTTCTTCGAACGCTTTCGAATACGTCTGTCTGCCGCGTTCGTTCAAAAGGCATGAGCCAAGCTCGGTTTCGAACTCATCTCGAGTGATTTGCCCTCGGTTAACGAGTCGGAAGAGAACACGATCGGCTAGAACTGGTTTGAACAGGTCAGCAAGATCAAGAGATAGTGAGTATCGACGTTCCCCTGGTTCGTGGAGGTAACTGATCGTCGGATCGAGTGCGGTCGCACGGATCGCCGAAACGCAGTTTGTGTAAACCAGCGAATTGCCAAAGGAGATGAGACTATTCACCTCATTCGGAGGCGGATTGTATTCCCGACGTGTGAGTTGAAACTCATCGGGGAGGATTTCATTGAATGTGCGGTAGTAGGCTTTTCGTGCAGTTGCCTCGATGCCCATCAGCTCATCAATTGGTAATTCGTCGTCAACACGTTCTGCAGCATCCTCGAGATCAGTAATTTCTGTCTCGAGATCATGACCGCGGCCACCGTAGTAGACGGCGTTCGTTCGCATGTTATGGATGCTCCCAGAGACGATCGCTGCGGCCAGCCGTCGTCGATGCTCCTTGTCGTCATAGGCCCGGACCTGCGAAACCACTGTTCGTCCAGAAGTCTGTCCTCGCTTGGGCATGATCGACCCAGCATAGTAGTCCTCCCAGCCAAAAACGTGCATGGCGACGCCTTGCTTGTTCAGAAACGACCCCAGCCGTGTGTTAAAATCGATTTGTCCGTGTAAGAACAGCGCCTCTGCGTTCTCGATTGGGATATATTTCTTCCCGTCGTCTTCGGTCACAAGCCTGACTGTGTCGTCTTTGCGTTCGATTCGGCCGTCGGAAAATACGTGGTAGTTCCTATCCATGGATTAACACCAGCAGAAATCGTAGTAGGCACAGGAGTCACAGAACGACTTCTCTTTTGCAGATGGTGGCGTCTCCTGGGCTACTACGTCGTGGATGCCGCGGATTGCGTTTTCAACTTTTTCTGTTCGTTCGTCGGTGAGCTCGACTGATTCTCGTTTTCGTTCACGTGGATGTGCGAGTACGCCATCCTTCTGGATTTCGGCAACGTGTTCGAGATACCAGAGATAGTATAAGAGTTGCATTCTTGCCGGTTCGGTGAGTGCCGAAGACGGTTTGACTTCGACAATTCGACCGTCCTCGAGCAAGTCGAGCGCGATCATCCCCAAGTGAAGATTACGACGCTTCTCGCCGTAGGCGGTGTCGTCAACTCGAGTGCCACGAACGACCGTCGGATTCTCGCGATCGATCTCGAGATTTCGGGATTCGAACCAGAGTTCGCGCTTACAGACGTGGTAGTACTGCATCATCACGCCAGTAACACGAAACGGCTCGTCAATCGGATTACCACGAGCGGTCTCGAGGAGACGGATGACGGGGTCAGTATCAGTCATAGGAACCGACGCTCCACGGTACTATCAGGGACAACGAATCCAGTCACAGGATCGAAGAAATTCTCGAACTGTGGTTTCGATGGATCGACGTATCGGACGTCCGTTTCTGAGTGAACCGGCGGAAGGTCCGCCAGTTCACGTGCTTCTTTTGAATCGGACTGGTAGATCGGGACCGAAATTTGTTTCGTCTGCATGTCATCCAGAAGCGAGTTAGCCGACGAAAAGTCGTATCGATCGACTGCTCTCGCTATGTCTTCGACTTTCTCTCGTTCTTGAGTCGTTCGACAGACGATTATGTCGATCGCATGCCGTTGGTCGATGAGCGAGAGTCTCGCGAGCTCGTCTCCTCGAGCCTCATCGACGTAGATGGCGTATTCTCGCTTCCCGACGTTTTTCTCATGGTGAAGCTTTTGGTAATATTTCTCGACAGCAGTTCGGGCAACGGATGTCTCCTTGAGGAGATCATCACCCACTCGAATGGACTCGAGTGTTTCAGCAGCAACTGGGAGAAGGGTCGTTCCTTGGTTGTACACCGCTTCAGCGGGTGTTTTCTCCTGTTCATCCGGAGCATCGAGCCACCAAACGGTAACATCACCACGCTCCCGTTCAAACGATCGATTACAGCGGCCGGCTGCCTGAACGATACTATCGATTGGAGCGAGATCTCGATAAACACGGTCGAAGCTGATATCGACGCCTGCTTCGACGAGCTGTGTCGAGACGGTAACAAGCGCGTGTCCACGCTCCGTGAGTTCTTTCGCCGTCTCAATCAAGAGTAGTCGATCTATCGGTCGAATTCGAGTTGAAAGGTGAAGCAGGGACCGATCTCCAGTAGCTACAACCTGGTTTGCGATCGCTGTAGGGTCGATGCCGTCAACATCATCGACGGATTCGAGTTCGGCCTCATACACTTCGCCGACATTTGTTAGCCCCGGGAACCGATCCACGACGTTGTCCGTCAACTTCCTCGCGCTGTCGATTGTGTTACAGACTGCAAGTGCGGAATCATTCGCCTCGAACGTATCGAGAAGTTCAAACGTGGCTTCCTCGTATGATTTCGGGCCGGCTTGCGTGTCAATATACCGTTCAGTCGATGGATCAAGATGGTAGTGTACGCGTTCAGTGGCCTCGAAGTACACGTCCGGGTCGTCGACAAGTTCGACCGCGTCATCGAACAGTTGTGGCTGTGTCGCGGTCATCGCGATAACCGTCGCGTCATAGCGCTCTGTCAACATCGCTACCAAGCGGGGAGCGAGCTTCCACCAGTCTAGTGGAAGACTCTGTGGCTCATCAAGAACGATGACACTGTTTCGTAGTGCCGGGAGTTTCATCGACTGTCTGTTGGATGGGCCAGCAAGACTTTCGAACAGTTGTACGAACGTCGTTACTGTCAGTCCTGCACGCCAGCCCTCGGCGAGCATCCCGGAAACATCGTCGTTCAGGTCTGCAGCGTCGGCGTCACTGCCATCGTTGTTCTCGTCTCGAATTGTCGTCTCCGAGAGATGGTGATGAGCAGTGAGAAGCCGACCAGCAGTGTCAGTCTCGTAGACTTCCTCGATTTCGTCGACCACCTGGTCGATGATACTCGTGAAAGGAAGCGCGTAGACGATGCGGTTGCCGCCTAGTTGATCCCGGACTGAAAGTGCTGCCGAGAGTCCGGACAGAGTCTTTCCCATCCCGGTCGGAAGCGTTAGTGTCGCAACGCCTCCACCATCGTCAGCAAACGTCTCGGCGTTCTCGAGAACGGCCGTTCGCGCACGTGATCGATAGTGGTTCAGACGTTCGCCCCGAGTTCCGTCCGGGTCAGCACTCGTATCCCGCTCGAGTTTCCGAACATACTCGTCCAATTTCTGAAACGTAGGTTGCTTTGCTTTGTAGGTGTCTGAGGATGGGCCAGTACTGTGAGCGTTCGAAGCGGCACTCGTCTTATCAGCGAGTACAAGTGAGCCCCAGCATTCGAGCACCAGCGCGTAGCACGAGTCGGACAGTGACTCTCGATTGATCCCGACTCCAGTTCCCGTTGTCGCAACGGTCGATTCAATCTCGTTGAGCAACCCGAGAAACCCCTCATAGAACGATTCCCACGACCCCTTCTCAGCCGTTGCCTTCTGAAATATCTCGTTGGCGAGTTCAGGGACGTGGTCATCTATGTCCTCGAGTTGCATCGCGATAGCAGTCTGTTGCTTTTCAGAGGCGTTCTGGTTACCGGCAGAGACGTTCTCGCGACGATGGGATCGTTCAAACACGTACGTTGCGACGTCTGGGAGCGTCCCATGGTGTTTCGCGACAGCAACGAAGCCCGCAAGACAGGTTTCGACGTTGAATCCTCGAGCGTCGAGAGCGTAGTACGCCGCGAACGAACCGACCGGGGCATGATATCGACACTGTTCAAGTTCCGGACTTCCCGGTAGCACGTCAAGGTACTGCTGGAAGTACGTCGTCGCCTTTCCAAAGTCATGCACATATGCGATCGTCTCGACAACGTCTTTCAGCGATCCACCAGCAGGTGTCCGCGCCTCCTCCGGAACTACGTACTCGACACGTTCGGCGACATCTTCGAGATGATCGAGGAGGGCAACACCATTATGATCTCCTTCTGGTGGATGAGAGTACCGGACTGCCATCTCAGACGAACACCACAGTCCGCTCGTCGACTCGAGATGGGGTAACGTTCTTGACAGTAAGCGGATCGGCGTCAGGGTTGTACGTGTACGCCGTAAAACCCGTAGTTGTCCGACCACCTTCGTCACGTGTCATGAATGCGGGCGACTCTTCGACTTCACATCTCGTTCCGGGCTCGAGGACGACGTCTTCGACAGCATTTGGAACGGCCGAATCGATCTCAACGGAATCGTCATTCGGACCGACTTCGACATCAAATTCGCCGTGATACTCGATCTCTGCGAGGTACTCGGAAAGGCCAAGACTGGGAACGTAGTGACTCTTTCCAGTCTTGAGAGCCTCTCGGAGCTCTCGATAGCGGCCATCATCCCTAAGTGAGACATCGATCCGATAGGCCGGGTCAACGAGGACCTCGTAGTTGTGCTGTTGTCTGAGTGTCGTCGGATCTGGAAGCTTTACACTGAGTTTTCCACGCCCGTTGAGCGACTGAAGGTTTCCGGCTGCCGTTGAGAGAGTGTTCATCGGCATATTGATCGTCCGGATCTCGTGAACGGGTTCGATTGCGACCGCTGATTGCTCGGGAGCGAACAAATCGTAGTAACCGTCCCGTTCAATTCCGAGAACGCCGGCGAGCAACCCAGCGACCGTTGTACGTGGGATAATTCGGTAGGTCTGCTTGACGATATTGCCCTCTATTCGTCGAAAATGACCCCACGGTCCTCGTACAGTGAAAGAGAGACAGCGATCGGGGAACGCGTTGCTGTCGTTGGTCCCGTTCGTATCGTCGCTTGCCCACTGCTCAAGCGATTCCTGCTCCATCGTCACTCGGCCGCGTTCGGAAGCGTTGCGGTGTGCTCATCGTAGACGTCAACGACCTCAACCGCCTCGGAACCAAGTGCCTCCCGAAGCGCATTGTACAGGATCTCTGGTCCGCCAACGTCGTCGTCGTAGGAGACCTCGAGCACGTCGCTTACGACGACTCGAACCTTGTCGACCTGCTCGCTTGCGTTCTCGAGACGTCGAATGAAACCGTCTACTTCGAGAGTCAGGTCCCGGACAGTCCGGAGTTCTTCGTCAGGCTTCGATCGCTCATCGTCGAGCTCGAGGTCCCTGTCGAGTCCGCCGAGATGGAAGCTCTCTTCAGCATACTCTACGCGACAGTAGAGACGTGGCTCCTGTCCGACCTTACTCCGACTGATCGTCTGATTCTTGATCGCTCGCCAGCAAAGCGTATCGAGACGTTCAACGTCGTCGGTAGTGAGTTTGGTATCCTCGGCACCGTGTTCGTCGACGAGTCCATGAAACCGAATCATTCCGTACTGGATGCGGTGGTCGTCAAGGTCAAACCCGCCTTGCTGCTTGTTCTCTTGAGTTGCGATCACGCTTGTCAGGCTGTCGTATTCCTCGTTTTCGTTAACAGCGTGGATTGACTTGCCCGGCGAAAACTGGACTGGCCCAGTGAAGTGGTCTGGAAGATGCTTTGCGTACACTTCGTCAGTGTCGACAGACATCGTTGCCCCGAAGTACCGGACGTCAACACTGTTCTCGAGGAACTCTCCGAAGACGTCGTCTCGGAACTGGTCAGCTTCCTCGTCGAGGTCGTACTTGCCATAGTCGACCGCTTTCAGTCGGTCCTCGAGGAGTTCCCCGCGCGTATACTGGTTTCCGTCTTCCTGGACGTTTCGGATGTAGACGCCGTGACCGTCATCATCCAGTTGGTCGCGAAGATACCGTTTCAATCTGACGTCGGTGACAATTGCCTGTTGAGTCTGTGGATCGATTCTCGGTCGGTTCGAACCACTGAGAGGATTTCCGTTTGGATTGGCATCGACGGCATCGTACAAGAAGACTATTTCTGAGCGGTTCTGGACGGTTTCAGTGTTGTCGGACATATTAGTATTCCTCCTCGGTATTGGTTGCTTCGTCGCTCTGTGTCTGGTTCCAGTCGGGATGGTCGTTCATGCCATAGGTGACCCCAAGTGCGTAGTAAAAGCGGAGATCATCTGTTCCGATCTCCCACTTATCTGGATCGGGATCGAGAATTGTTTCACGGAGCCGATCGACAATGTGTTCAGCTTTCGTTCCGGGATACGATTTCCCCTCTTTCTTTTCCTGCCGGGTGTAAGTGAGGGTCTTCGCGATCGTCTCCTGAGTTACCTTTTTGACCCGTGATCGAGTGATCGACTTCACTGGGTATTGATCGACTAGCGTCGTCGACCGGTCCTCACTGTACTCCTGATAGCTCCCGATATCGCCGACGAGTGCGCCAAGCAAGAACGCACCACGGCGTTCGTTGGTAACCGAGTCCTCGCCGGAGTCAGGGGCAAGCGCGGGTGTCTCTTGGATAAACGATTCGAGTTTCGCTTCAGCGGGGTGTCCCCCGTCGGTAGCTAGTATGTCTGGTATTTCCATTGTATATTCCTCGTAAGTCGGTTCACGTGTGATCGGTTCTTTTCCGGGATCAGTCGTGGTCAACAATTCGAGGTCGCCGTCGGCCAGTGCACACAGCTGAGCGAACTGGCTCGCGACCAGAAACGACGGGAACCCTTCGTACTCGTCGTCCGTCTCCTCGCTGATGATGCGGGACACGTACTCCTCGAGGAGGACCTCGATAGAGATCGGTTCGCCGTTTAATACACTGACGAGCGCCTTGATCCGTGGGTCGTCAGCGTCAGCGTCCGCATCGTCGCGTTCAGCGAACGTCTGATAGAAGTACCAGCCCGTCGAGACTGCGTGAAGCAGATCGTCATTCGCAGCGAGCAGATCCCACTTTTTGTTCGTCGGTAACGGTGCCGTCCACTCTGTGTTCGTGGTAAACGCCGAGGTATTCTCCACGATTCGATTGTGTGTGAACGCGAGTTCCTTCGGATAGTGTAACTGACCGTTCAATGTCTCACCGAAGACATCATATCGAGACATCTGGTGGGGCATCACAGCGGAAACGTAGAATCGAAGGCCATTCTCGTCGATTCGACGTTCTCTATACTCTTCGTACGCGTTCTCGATCGGTGTCGTATCCTCCTCGTCTATTGCGGCTTGATAGAGCAGTTCGTACAATTTACGGGCTTTCTCTGGTGTCGGCCGGCCGAAAAAGTACGGCAAGTAGTATACTTTCGCGCCGAAGGTTCGGTACGTACAGGCCTCGACAAACGTCTCGGCGTTCATCACCGTCACAGCGGCATCTTCGGAGATTGGATGAGATCGCCACGCCTCTTCGATGTCGAGCCCGGGAAACTTCTCGAGTTGTTTGCCCAGAAAGTAGTTCTGTGGGTCTTCAGAGGTACCGACCGTGCGTGACGGCTCTCCAGTGACAAGGTCCGTCGCATCCCCGGAGGAGTTATCAGCCTTGTTTTTCGTGACGAGTTTCGAGAGCTTTCGCTGACGCATTGCCTCGAGGAAAACGTCTATTTCACCCGGCCAGCGAAATTCGCTGTCCTGCTCGGTTTTCACTTGGACGGTGAGGAGTGCTGTCGCAGATTCGCCACCGAGACTTGTGACGATCCCGTCTTCGATCGTCTCGAGGGTATCCCCGTCTTCACCGAGTTCCGCGAGCTGTTCGATGATCCAACCGTCTTCATGGGCGATGGAGGCTTTCGTTACGACGTCATCGGTTGCCCACTTTGTTAGTCGTTCTTTGGCGTACCGAGCAAGCTTCTCCGGATCACTGTTGCGGCCGGCTTGGTGGGTGACGCTGTGATCGATGCCACGCGCTGCTGGATACTTACAATGACTGACCTGCTGGACCAGCGCGTCCGTGTACCGCGTCAGTTGGACGGGACCGAGGTGATCGTCAGCCAGTTTTGGCTTGTCACCTGAAACGTCGACACGGACAACGATCAAGCTGTCATCGGTATCGACGAGGTCACCCGCAGCATCCGGAGTGAGATAGGGTGCGTATTCGCCCCCTCCTGTAGTCGCGAGCGTGTAGAGCTTCCCGTAGAGGTATTGGATATCTCGAAGGGAGCCGATCGGCGAATCTGGTAACTCCTCTGCTAGTTCCTCCTCAGAATAGGCTTCTCGGAACGCCTCAGGCGAAAGCATTCTCCCCCTCCAGCTCGGTTTCACCTGGTCGAGTTCGATCAGTGACGTTCACAAATCCAAGACCGAGCGAGTTCCGTTCTCCAAGTCCACAATCGAGTGCGAGATTTAGGTGTTGTCGATGGTGATCATCTCGGACGGTGTAGCTGAACTTCCACTTGCTCAGTACGTATGTCATCTCCTGCCCTTCGGTTACCGTCACGGGCACAGCGAACGTCTTGATGAGTTCATAGCCGTCGAATAGCTCACCATCAACGTCACTCGGTCCAGGCAGGTGATCATGGGCGAATAATTGGTGCTTCTTATCCAGGTTCGCCTCGAGTTGTGAGACTAGTGGTTCTGTAGTGTGCTCCGGTCGCCAGAACACGGCTGTATCCCCACCAGGATGGTCAATTCCGTACTCTTCGCACTGCCACGGTGGAATACGGACCAGTAATCCAGTGCCGGTCTCGAGTGTGCCTCGTGTCCCTGGCTCCCCGACATCTGGCTCAAGTGCGCGGACATCCTCGACACGAAACGGCATCTCACCGATATTCAATTCCCGGGAGTCGAAAAAGTCAGCAGCTACGTGCGCGAGAAGTTCTTCATCGTGTGACGCCACAAGCAATGTTCGCTCGTCACCTTCGCGCATATCTCCTGGTGGGAACGGGTTCGACATGACAAAGCCTGGTGGTTCCCCAGAGTCGTGCAAGTCGTCGTATTTAGTTCCCTCGAGTGCACGCCAAATTCGACCGCGTAACTTGTGGTGATACGCGTTATCGTAAGCAGCGTCCGCTCGAGCGGATAAGTTGACCATAATCCGCACTGTCAGCGGTTACCTCCATTGGTATTACTCATCGTCATGCTTATCAGAAGAATTGTCGTTACAAAAGTGTTTCTCGATGTGGATGTTTTAGTGGTTGTATGATTAATCGGCAACATAGGTGCTGAGATGTGATGACGCAACTCTACAGGAGTTCGTCTGTAACCCGTCCTCAGTCTGCCGCTGCTCGAACTGTGGCAAGCTTCAACCCCACAAGGGTTCGTCTGTAACAACTGCCATGAACAGGTAACTCATCGCCAGCGGCAGGCTTCAACCCCACAAGGGTTCGTCTGTAACCGCGCGCGATTACGAGTCCCGTCGCATCGCGAAAGCCGCTTCAACCCCACAAGGGTTCGTCTGTAACTTGCGGTCGGTCTGGGCGTAGTAGTCGCCGATCTCGAGCTTCAACCCCACAAGGGTTCGTCTGTAACTCGGGCAAGCAGTCAACGACGAACGCGAAGACATAGAGGCTTCAACCCCACAAGGGTTCGTCTGTAACTTTCTCGATTGCACCGCCGGGGTTAGCCTCGAGCGAGCTTCAACCCCACAAGGGTTCGTCTGTAACGCTTCTCGAAGCAACAATTCACGATATTCTTTTTCAGGCTTCAACCCCACAAGGGTTCGTCTGTAACTGGCTGGCGACGAACGATGGCTCATCTTCAGGGTTGCTTCAACCCCACAAGGGTTCGTCTGTAACTCGCGCAGAGCACCGCCCGGCGGCATATCGACGGTGTGCTTCAACCCCACAAGGGTTCGTCTGTAACGGGCGCGTACTCACAGTGCTTGGCACGCCGATCGGGCTTCAACCCCACAAGGGTTCGTCTGTAACAGACGTCGGCTGAGCCAAGCCGGACGACGGCGCCATTGCTTCAACCCCACAAGGGTTCGTCTGTAACTCGGTTCCAGACGTGCCAGAATAGCCATAGAACGTGTTATTGGAGCTTCAACCCCACAAGGGTTCGTCTGTAACACTGATCGCAGCCGATAGAAAACACGGGTGGGATGTGCTTCAACCCCACAAGGGTTCGTCTGTAACGCTGCAAGCAACTCTTCTCGGAGATTCCCATTACTGCTTCAACCCCACAAGGGTTCGTCTGTAACAAGGTCTCCGCTAAGAACCGGCCGTCACCGATGTGCTTCAACCCCACAAGGGTTCGTCTGTAACCACAGTGTCTCTCGCATCCTTGAACGAACAACTGTCGCTTCAACCCCACAAGGGTTCGTCTGTAACTCCGAAGGGCTTGGCTGGTGTCTCGCGCAAGGCGGGCTTCAACCCCACAAGGGTTCGTCTGTAACCAACCGATAAGTTCTGCCCCCGTCGACGACATAGTGCTTCAACCCCACAAGGGTTCGTCTGTAACTGGTATGCAGTGACGAGGTTGACGGATTCACGTATGCTTCAACCCCACAAGGGTTCGTCTGTAACTATACGCGACTTGGATAGAGACTATCTATGTCATCGCTTCAACCCCACAAGGGTTCGTCTGTAACTGGCCACTCGTCGAGAACCGCGACTGGAAGGTCCGAGGCTTCAACCCCACAAGGGTTCGTCTGTAACTATAGTTGCCGATGGTATCATGTTTCAAATCCGCTTCAACCCCACAAGGGTTCGTCTGTAACTAGCGTGGGAGTGCTCGCGGTCGCGTCCGGCCTGTGGCTTCAACCCCACAAGGGTTCGTCTGTAACCACCAACCCACTCTGGATCATCGGCTCTTGCATCCAGCTTCAACCCCACAAGGGTTCGTCTGTAACCTTGGCCGATCTCATCATCGGGAACTGCTGGTGCGAGCTTCAACCCCACAAGGGTTCGTCTGTAACCTTATCGCCCAGTAATGGTGATACTCAGTATAGGGCGCTTCAACCCCACAAGGGTTCGTCTGTAACCGGATGGACACGCAGAGAACGCGTACCACGACTGCGGGCTTCAACCCCACAAGGGTTCGTCTGTAACGCCCAGGGCATGCTCATCCGACATGACTACCGAGGGCTTCAACCCCACAAGGGTTCGTCTGTAACCCCGTCTCCGCGTCCAGCGCTTTGACCGTGTCGTCGCTTCAACCCCACAAGGGTTCGTCTGTAACTGTGGAGACTATTTCAATTCCCACGAGGAGGGATTGGCTTCAACCCCACAAGGGTTCGTCTGTAACTTTCACACTAGACCGTACATTACCGGCATTATTGTGGCTTCAACCCCACAAGGGTTCGTCTGTAACGATCATCGATGAGTTCGACGACGCCGAACCACTCGGCTTCAACCCCACAAGGGTTCGTCTGTAACTGGCACGGTACGGCCTGATCGATCGGGTTGATAGCGGGCTTCAACCCCACAAGGGTTCGTCTGTAACGGTGACATGGCCCGAGTCGAGTGCAAGCGTTGTGGTGGCTTCAACCCCACAAGGGTTCGTCTGTAACTGGTAGCGATCGGACTCGCGGTCGCCGTCCTCGAGGCTTCAACCCCACAAGGGTTCGTCTGTAACAACTACATAACGTCGTTCGGCACTCGTTTTTGACCTGCTTCAACCCCACAAGGGTTCGTCTGTAACCTCGAGCGCAGCTGCTTCCCGATCTTCCCGAGTTGCGGCTTCAACCCCACAAGGGTTCGTCTGTAACAAAGACAGTGGGGAAACACGACCCTACTGTCAGGCTTCAACCCCACAAGGGTTCGTCTGTAACTGGGACTGCATCAAATCCGGTCAAAGAGCAACACGCAGCTTCAACCCCACAAGGGTTCGTCTGTAACCATCAAAGGAGTCTGCGGCGAGATTGATACACAAGGAGCTTCAACCCCACAAGGGTTCGTCTGTAACGCCTCGACCCCCACCGCCACCACCGCCGCGTTCGCCGCTTCAACCCCACAAGGGTTCGTCTGTAACGCGCTCGAGGTCGCCAGGAGTTACGGGCATCTCGCTTCAACCCCACAAGGGTTCGTCTGTAACCCTCGAAATGGGGCCGATTACCCCAGCTTACGCCCGGCTTCAACCCCACAAGGGTTCGTCTGTAACCGTTCTCCTCGCCGATGTGGCTGCAGTCGCCCAGATCGCTTCAACCCCACAAGGGTTCGTCTGTAACGACTCGTAGACTCGGTTGTTGCAGATCGTGGCATCGCTTCAACCCCACAAGGGTTCGTCTGTAACTCGAGGCGCAACGCGAACGGTGGTCGCGATGACCGCTTCAACCCCACAAGGGTTCGTCTGTAACTCTTCTCGAGAATCAGACACACTTTATTTCACGCCGCTTCAACCCCACAAGGGTTCGTCTGTAACGACGAACACGACGAGAAGCTGTCGATGGTCTCGAGTGCTTCAACCCCACAAGGGTTCGTCTGTAACCACGGAAAGTGTGACTTCCACGGCGGCAAGTCAAAGCTTCAACCCCACAAGGGTTCGTCTGTAACCACTGTTCGTCAGTGGTGTGGTCGCGATAAAATATAGCTTCAACCCCACAAGGGTTCGTCTGTAACGAGCTGATCTCGTTGGTCGCGAAGACGAAGGTCAGGCTTCAACCCCACAAGGGTTCGTCTGTAACTGGGTAGGTCTTTGAGTCTGATCCGATGCTTCTTGACGCTTCAACCCCACAAGGGTTCGTCTGTAACGAGGCCCGTAGGATTATGGCTGATGTGTTAGAAGCGCTTCAACCCCACAAGGGTTCGTCTGTAACCGAGTGGCTACCTCGCAATCTGGGAGCCTGCCGAGATGCTTCAACCCCACAAGGGTTCGTCTGTAACCAATCGTTTCGTCTGCGTCATATGGAGAGTATTCACGCTTCAACCCCACAAGGGTTCGTCTGTAACGCCCGGACAAATCGCTATGATGATGCGAGATCCGTCGCTTCAACCCCACAAGGGTTCGTCTGTAACTACTTCCGCGTCAACGATGATAACGACCTGGGGAAAATGCTTCAACCCCACAAGGGTTCGTCTGTAACCACCGGAGACTCTGTAAAGCGTGAAGACAAATACCAAGCTTCAACCCCACAAGGGTTCGTCTGTAACTCGCAGTCGGCATCTGCGCAGGAGGGGTTAGTCTATGCTTCAACCCCACAAGGGTTCGTCTGTAACGAGGGTTGTTCCGCGATGTGGTCGACGCAATTGATGCTTCAACCCCACAAGGGTTCGTCTGTAACCATGCCGGAAACCCGGCCATAGGAACCGTTACTTGCCACTCACACAAATCGGTTTCCGTCGACCTGCGATAGCCGACAAACCTCTGGGGGTCGACGGAAACAATGAACTGCGACACTCGATCACTTGCTTCTCGGGGCATCCTCTGGATTTGCTTTTCGTCACGTTGTTTCCGGGGACAGATGACGTCTTCAGACACATCCATAGGCGAGTCACTCGAGGAAGACCGACGACGACCGATCGAGCGACGTACTACCTAGTAGCGGTACACTGCATACAACCGCTCTTGTGCTGGATGTTAGTCAGGTGTACAGAGTGGAACCCCTCTCAGGGGTTGTGAGTGCTCGAGGGACACCCTCGAGTGTGGACGTCAGGTGTCTCCGGATCGAGGCTCTCACCAGGAGTATCGGCGTCGTCCATCAGCAGAACACGGCGCTCGGTGTACTCGAGGCCGTTCTTTCGTTGCCGCCTCTTTTTCACCGCTAGCCGGCTCTTCGAGAGCTCGAGCAACGCGTCGATCGTCCTCGAGACCAACTTTTTCGCATAGGAATCACTGACGCCAGTCTCTTGGCGACGGATCCAGTGTTTCATGTCCCCGGCACTGACGTACTCGCGAACGCCAGCGCTCCCTTTCCGCCAAGGGTTGTCACCAACCGTCGAGTCGACACGCGCCTTCCAGAGCTTTGCAGCGAGTCGTGACGGTAGTGAGGATGTCGTTGCACGGAGCATATCCTCGTCCATCTTTGCGAGTTGTTGAATCGGGAGCAGGTCCGCGTGTGAGAGAGCGACGTCTCCACCACGCTCAAGTGGATCATCACTCTCGGGCAGTCGGAAGTAGCGCTCACCGTCGTCTTTGCGGATGCGTTCGAGGCGGCCATCCACGACGTCGATCTCGCCTTCGTCGATGTGATCCTCGAGGAGATGCGCACCCTTCTCGAGTTCGCGTGCCTGGAGCTCGCCGACGCGGTCTTTGTTCGCGTTGAGTTTCTTCTCGTGGGCGTCCAGGCGGGCCTCGATGGGTGTCTGGGTTGCCTTGAGGGCCTCGAGGCGTTCCTCAAGGTGTTCGTTTTCCAGTCGGGTTGCCTTGAGGGCGGTCTCGAGGTGGTCGATGCGCTCGTCTTTTCGGGTGAGTTCGGACTCGAGGGTCTCGACACGCTCTTGAAGCGCCTCGAGTTCGTCGGCAAGTGTTTGGATCGTCTGTGCTGTCGGTGCGGGTGAGTCAGAGTTCGTGCTCATGTAGGGTCTGGTTCGGTGGTAGGGTTGGGTGACAGAGCTGGCGCTGGCTGGTAAGCTAAGTCGGGAACGCGACTGAGAGCAGTAGGTCGGAAACTCGAGAGCCGTCTCGAGAATCTGCAGTGGGAAACTCCCCACCGTCGCCGTCATTTCTGTGATCGGGACGGCTGGTGTTGGCTCGATCAAGGACTGGGGGTAAGCTCTTTATTTCAAGCGACGAGGAGCGGTCGTGGTCTACTGCACTGGATGGTCAACGCGATCCCGAGGTGGTTTCAGCTAGTCACTCTCGGGGTGACGCCGACAGTCATGGTTCGCGAGATCGTCGATCGAGTCGAACGGCCTCGAGCAGATATCGCAGTAGTGGTCCTGGGTAGTGAGAAACCACTCACGGACGTTGCCGCCGTCGGAAACAGCTGACTGGCTCTGTGAATCTGGGTCGATCTCACGGGCGTTGTGTTCCTCGAGTTGTCCTCGCACGTGGAGGTCGAACTCGGTAATCGGTTCACGGCCAGCTTCTCGCCACTCGCCAGCACGACGTTCGTGTTCGATCCGCCAGGCTTCACCACAGGTATCGGGGACGATCATCACACGTCGACGGCGGCCGGTGATCGACGTGTACTCGAACGCGAATTCGACGGTCGTTTCAGTGAACTGGTCACAGCCGCCGTCGGTTGCGATATGTGGATCGTCATCAGCATCGACGAGCAGAATTCTGTCCTCGATCTCGAAAGTGTGGGCTTGGATATCGTCGTCGGCGATAATGATCTCCGAGCCGTCGGTCGCCTCAATGTCGCCCGGTTCGTAGCCGGCGACGGCGCGGGCCTCCGCTCGCAGGCGCATCTCACGAGCACCTTCGCGCTCGAGTTGCTCGGCACGCTTTAGGACAGCTTCGTGATTGTTGACGATCGTCATTGGTCGCTCACCTTGACAGCGCCGACGATCGCGTCAGCCATCGTCTTGAACAGGTACTGCACTTCGAAGCCGCCGCGACGGTCAATGATGTAGTCGATCCAGTCGTCGATTGTCTTCTCGACGTCCTCGAGATCGTAGCGGACGGTGCGCTCGCCGTTCTCGATAACGTGAACGGACTCGTCGGTCGTCCGGTAGACGTGGTGTGCGCCCTCGTTGTCGATGCCGACGGGAATGTAGTCGGCGCGTGGGTCGTAGTTCGATTCGTCCGAAACCGTTTCGTGAGTTCGCGGTTGAATACTCATTGTCCTAATCTCTGGGACACAGGTCGGGTGTCTCCAGCACCTGGCCGAGAATCAGTTTTCCCGACCACCCTGCGCCTCACAGTTACTACTCTATTCGCCAGTGACTTAGTTATTACTCTATAGCGTATACACCCGATAGAGTACATACCCTCTGGAGTAAGTTACTTACGCAAGGGCGTAAGATTACGACATGAGGTAATTTATGGCCACGAGTAAAACACTTCAGGTAATGAGTGAGGAGGGTCGTGCGCTGTTGACTGACCGCGAGAAGGAGATTATCAGCGGCGAGGCTGACGTGTCGGATAACTACCGGTACAAAACTGAATCAATCGTGCGGAACCGGATTCGAAAGCATCTCCGCGAAGATATCGAGTTCCTCGAGGAGCACTTCGACGAGGCACATGAACTTGCAACCGAAGCCGTTTGCGAGAAGTGTGATCGATGAGTAACCAGCAACCCCTGTCGGGCCTCGAGGTTTGCGAACAGTCGCTCGCTTAGGTCCGCGACGCACCTGACGCACTCCAACGGGTGCCGGCTGCTGGGCTCGACGAAGCGAAACACGAGACGGTCACAGACATAGTCGACGACGCCCGATCGTTCGAACGGTCGCTGGCGAACGAGGTCGATCAAATACGAGGTGGTCTCAATGAGTTGCACTATCACCGACGGCGACCTCCGAGTTGACTGGCTCGAGAGGATCTCAAGCCCACTTGGATGGGTCGGGAGGCTACCAAGTGGGCAGGCAAGGAGCGAACAGGAGTCGATTCTGGCCAATGTCGTGCGACCAGTGTGCCGTTGCGTTCGGGCGTGCGCTTCGACCCCACAACGGGTTCATCTGAAACCGGTGATTCATCGCGCTCCTCCAGTCGTCGATCGGACATTGATGTGTTCGGTACCAAGATTGGTCACCCTCAGAAGCAGCTCTGAGACAATTCGTACACACGAACCCAGCTTTTCAAATGAGATCAATATCGATACGTAGGCAGGTTGGCTAAATAGACACGGATAGATCTTCTATTTCAGAATCTCCAAATTGATAACGTGCACACGACGAATCGCGGCTCGTGTGCAGATTCGGGAAACGGATTCCGTCGACGTGCAACCCCGAGAGGAAGGAAGCGAGAGAGTAAAACAAGACCTTACCAAAATCCTAGCTAAATTCGTCCAACCCTTTCTGTGACGAATCAAATTCGTCTTTTACTCGTTTGAAAGCATCTACTTTTGATTGTTCCCTTGATGCCTTTAATACATATTTCTCAAATATAGCATCTTCTGCGGTCTTTGCATCAGCCGACCCCTGATACATAATTCGATAGTCACTTTTGTCTAGCTTTGTGCTTGCTTTTGAGAAGATACCAACTTCCTGCCCTATTTGCAGAAGCTTATTAACAGTGGCAGAGATTATTTTCTCTTTCTCATCTTTTGACACGCTTAGTTTGAGCTTTGCAGCATATCTATCCGTGAACTCTTCTTGTGTGAATTCGAGTGGCTCCTTTGCATTTTCATACTTGTCCTTTCCTCGGACAAGGCGATAAACCACGTTTGACAGAGGGATAATCGGATCTGTGTTCAAGGTGTATTCAATAGGGTTCTCTGTGAGATCATAATCAAAACAATCATTTACAGCATCCAGAAGATCCTTATGTATAATATCGCCATCTTCATGACATAGCTCGGACGTTCCATTCATTTCAACAGTCCATACTGCGTATTCAGATGGGGTACACTGGTGGTTGATTTCACTAAAAGAAAGGTCTTCATAATCTTCAGTCTTTACTAGAGTTACATACTGTATAGCATCCAGAGTCCGTTTTCCTGCACCGATCTGTGAGAGAATTTTGTCTTGATTTGCAGGATCGTTAAAAATTTCATGTATTTTATTAGTATTTTCTATCCAACTAGGGATTGTTGAATCATCAACTTCGCAAGCAACTACGCAGAGTTGTACTCGACTGAATTCACGTGTTCTGGCTAAGAGTACGTCTGCTTCGCACTCAATATCGAGATGATTGGCAAGGGGATCGACACATGAGAATTTGAAACCACTATCTGCACCTGGTGCTCTCTTATTCTGGTGAAAACCTGAAGAAATTGCTCTTATAAGATCAACATGCTCTCTTTCAAGACTGATTTTCGCTCTGACAGAGGGTTTAACCTCATCAATCTCAGTGTTCGACAGTATCTCTTCGTATCGTTCTTCAAATCTAGATTTTTTGTCTGGATGAAAACGCTCTGCATATCCACTGACATCTGGCTCTTCCGGAATCATAGAGCGACAGGTTGTGCATTAGCATCAATATGGTCGCTCACGAAACTATAAATACGCATGAATTGACTAAAAGTCGTATATTCTCTAGGATAAACACGAATCAAATCTCTATTGCTTCTCATAGCCGCCCTTCCGTATGTTTTTTCGTCGATAACTTCAGCTCTGAAGCCTGGAATGTCACCAAACGACGCGTTCATACGTGATAGGTCGAAGTCCCAGTTTCTAGACTGTATATTGGCTTCAAAATTGTCTATGTCTCTTCTATCCAAACCACCATTTAGTTTGATACCCCATGGCTCAACCATCTCCAGGTTTTGGTCAGGAACAAATTCGTTTTCTACCTCCTCATATTCAGAAGTCTTTATTTTTTCTTTCACTTCCCGTAGACTATCAATTGAGGATTGGATTATTGATAGTGGTTCTGAAACTCCAGTGTTAATCGTGAAGACGCCATCATTCGTAATACGGAATTTGAAACCATTTGGCTTTTTGAAACGAACATTTGTTGGGAACACACCATATTTGTGTTTCACCTCTTGGAACGCTCGTCTGCCGTCTTCACCATAGTATTGAATGGTTCTCTCAAATTCAGGCCGAGTAATTCCGTTAGCATTGTCTTCTGATGTAGGGGAGTGGTGGGCAGTAAAATATGGAATTCTCACATCAGGATGTTTTTGAACGATACTACGGCGGATCTGATCCATTTGTTTTTTCCCTACCCAAAGTCTGCTGACCCTTCCAGTATTATGGAGATAAGTATCAATAGTTGCCGGAAGATCTTCTGTCTTAGTCCCCGTCGTTAAGAATACTGGACAAAAATCATTGAGGTGGACATAGAAGGGCACGTTATTAGAACCTCCTGAAAGGATTAATAGATTCCCCAAATCCCTGACTACATCAAACGTTGGGTCTAAGCTTTCGAGAAACTGTTTTTTTGTTTCATAGTCACTTAAGGAGCCAACAAGACTCAGCTTACCATCGATCTCAGAAAGATCGATATCTTTCCTTATATATTCTACAAATTCATCGAACTCGTCGTAGGATTCGTATCCAACGTCGAGGAAATCCAGTTCAGACATGTTCACACACTCTTTGAATTCGCGACTGCGAATTCACTCTCCACATGTATCTATGATGGGGTACTGTTAAATATTTCTCAATCATCAAGCTATTGCCTCTTTTTCAATTTGTTTAAAACCATCCTTCTTTTTCTTCGTAAGTGGCCAACATCATCAAACAAATCTTTATGATAAGACATTGGGAGAACATGCGTATCAGAATCTCGGTGGTCTTCTTCCTGTATCATGTTAATCGTCGCTTTGTGACGGATCAGAAGAGAATAATATGAGACAATTTCTTCTGCTAATTGATCATCTAAGCGTGCTATATTGCCAACATTGTTTTCATAAACAAGCGTTGGAAGAGACTCAGCAGGTGGGACAGCGTCCGGCGGTATACGATCCTTTGTAGGCGGTTTCTCCAAATGTCGAAGTCTCGAAGGAAGTTTAGCAAGATTGGAATGTTCTTTAATTTCAGCAGCGAATGCCCGCTCTAAACGCTGCCTTCGATCGGTATTTCTCTTGCGGTACAGTAGGAAACTCCCTAAGACAGTGAGTACCGCTGGAATCCAGATACCACCATCAACCGTAATAATGGTTTGAAATATTTCAGAGATACCAAAGGATGCCTCTAGGATGATTAACCAAACTAACAAAGTAACTATTGAATGCAAGCCTAAGGCTGCTGTGAGCCAGCTATAATTTATCTCATTCAAATTCATACTAGAGCTGGCTGTGGGCGGTCAGATTCCACATTTTGGCGGTCTCAACGGAATTTCATTACCATCAGACATTTCATTATGACAGATACAGCGATGGACATTGAACCTTATTGAATCTTCGTCCTAAGACATTAGTCATGGGATCAATCAATCATTTTCTTTTATATATACGTCTATACCTCCATTTCATATGCTTCAACTGGAGATTTGCGTGCGGAGGTGGGGGTGGGGCGCTGTAATTTTTTGGCGCTGTCGCCTTGGCGACACCCGCTGGAGGACTCTTGGACAAAGCGCGAAACAACCACGCAAGGGTCGCAGTGCTGATTCCGCACTCAAGCCGCACGAGATTACCAACACTGGTGGAAAGTACAATTGGTATCCCAGATAGAGACCATCTGCCAGAGGGACTAACGGACCCTCGACACTACGGTCATCCCGACATGATGTCAGTAATTATGTTGTCTTCCGACTGTGGCCCCCATTCGCACGATTGACACACTGTGGATGGGTGGAGAACTTCAGCGCCGGTTCGGTGCCAGTGCTTTCTGCGAGTGTTTATACACGAAGTCGCAGCCAACGCCGGCGATGCCACTGACCAAGTTCACAGTCCACTGCGAACACACCGATCCCGAACTCTCGCGAAGAGCGTGGCAGCTGGCTGCTAATCGCCTCATCGAGAAGGCGTTGCCGTTCATCACTCGTTAGACTAAGTAAAGGTTATAACAATCCGATTAGGTGATATGAGTATCTGATGACTCGGAAACGGATCGGGCAAAATACGGGGAACTCGGGCCGAATAAATCTTTCTGGCCCAGAGTTGGACCAACTCGACGCCGATGTTGGGGATTCAGTCAATGTCGACATTGCTGAATCCAAAAATATCGCACACGCGATGATCGACAATAGCACTCATGAAGAATTCGTGATTGTCTCGAAGCCAGAATCGGCGGAGGGGTCCGATGAGTAGCACTGAATCCACAGCACTCTTCGAGGCCTGCACACCTCGAGAGGACGTTCTTGAGGGAACGCTCCAAGAAGATCAGTTCGCAGCAAGTCTCGCAACCGTCGCGCATTCACCGGAAGACGCGCCGCCGGTCTACAAGAATCCAGCCCAATTCTTCGAGATGACGTATCCCACGGACGGGTTGCGTACCCTACTCAGCAACCTCACAGGGAGGTTTCTCACTGGTGGAGGATATGAAGGGCGATACAACAGCAGCATTCTCTGTCTCGATACCCGTTTTGGCGGTGGGAAAACGCACGATTTGATTGCATCGTACCATCTCGCAACGGATCCTGCATCCATCGGCGATCTCGAACGACACCTTCTCGAGGACGACAAGGATCTCGTAGACGACTATCACGACGCCGTTGATGACGGACTGACCGTTGATTCTGCTGTTTTTGTCGGCGGTCACGTCGACGCTCGAAACGCCAGGAGCGATCGATCGGATCCAGACGCGCCGAATACGCGGACGATGTGGGGAGAAATCGCGTATCAACTGTACGGCCTCGAGGGATACGAACACCTCAAGGAATACGATCAAGAACAGCAGGCTCCTGGTGGAAACACCCTCAAGGATCTCTTCGATCACGGCGATGGACCAGCCCTAATTTTAATCGACGAGATCGCTGCGTATCTCGAGGCCGCGTCGGGAGTCGAAGTCGGTGACGCGACCCTCGCGAGCCAGACGCTCAGTTTCATTCTCTCGCTGCTCGAGACGGCATCCGAGGTTGACGACGTCACCGTCGTCTACAGTATCGCCGACACCGCATTTGAAGAGGAGGCAGAGGAGGTTCGTAACCTCGTCGACGAACTCAACCAGATCGGCCGTCGTCAGCACAAGACGATTACGCCGACCGATGAAAGCGAAGTCGGGCAGGTGCTTCAGCATCGCCTCTTCGAGGATATCGACAACGAGGTAGCGAAGTCGATCGCGCAGAACTACTTCCAGTTCTACACCGAGAGCGACCGACAGTTCCCGCAAGAAGCGACCGAAGCGAGCTACGTCGATCGGCTAACCAGAGAGTATCCGTTCCATCCGACGGTCCTGGACACACTGACCGAGAAGATCGACACGATTCCGCGGTTCCAGCGGACCCGCGGTGCGCTGAAACTGCTGGCTCGTGCTGTCTACTACCTCTGGAACAACCAGCCGGAGCACTACGATCGGCATTTCGTTCGGCTGTACGATCTCTGTCTCTTATACACATCTCTGATG
>NZ_AOHX01000054.1 GCF_000337735.1 Natronorubrum sulfidifaciens JCM 14089
TCAGAGATGTGTATAAGAGACAGGAGAAGGGAATTCCACCACTCGGGAGTCATCTAACGACATCGGTGCTCTGGCACAGCCTCGCGTACGGTGAGCAAGCAACTGGGTTGACACGCGCGGAGCTCAACGCGACACTGGGGCACCTGAATATCCGACTCGACAACTACGACTCCGCACTCGAGGCGCTGGCCGGCGGCGACATGACTGTCGCATGCTATTACCTCTATGACGAGGAGCGCGTTCGGTTCAAGTCCGATCCGAACCTCATTCGGATCATCGACCAGCGCGTGGACAACACGCCGGACGCGCAAGCTCGATCGCGATTTGAATCGCGTCTCGAAACCGAAGTCGGAACCGGGGGCTTCGAGACGGTCGTCTTCCCGGAGTCACCGGCTGACCTCCCGGACAAGATTTCGAAGCCACAACTTGCTGTCATGCACATGGACACTGCACCGGTGTCCGACGGTGGCGAGAACACGCCGGAGAAGATTCAGACGCTGTACGAGAAGTCCGCATCCAAACACGGTGGGCAGGTCCAGAGCCGCGTCTACAAGAACTATGTCCTCTTCCTTGCACCCGACGAGGAGCGGATCAAGAGCGGGATTGGGGAGGCCCGACAGCTCGAAGCGATCGAGGCCCTGCTCGACGACTCCCAACAGACCGCGGACCTGTCGAACGAGCAGATTGAGGAGCTTCGAGAGCGCCGCGATCAGGCCCACGGACTGCTTGGCGAACTCGTTCGCGGCGTCTACCGGCACCTCTACTACGTCGACCGAGACGGCCTGACCCACATCACGATCAACGCGACCGAGGCCAACGGTGGGACGACGCTCGTCAATGCGGTCGAGGAAACGCTCGAAGATCGTCTGATCCGAGCGGACGCCAGCGCGAAGGGGACGGCGTTCTTCAAACAAAAACTCTGGCAGCGGACCCAAGATAGCATGACAACCCAGCAGCTGGTCACCCAGTTCGCGAAAAAGCCCGGCCTTCCCTACCTCTTAAATACGAAACCGCTTCGAAAGACGGTCGAACGAATGGTCGACTCTGGATACGTTTACTGGGACGGCGAGAGCGAGACCGTCTACTGGGACGGCGACGCGGATGCACACCCGAACAACTGGGACGAGGATACACCGCTCGTCGAGTCACCCGACGTCCAGACGTCGATCCAGGACTCGAACGTGAAGATCGGCGACGGGTACGTGGTTTACACGGGTATCGAGGCATTTCTCGAGGTCCACGGCGATTCGCTCGAGGTACCTGAGACGCCAGAACCGGACGACGACGATGACGAGACTGAAGACGAACTCGAGGGCGATGACGACGACCTCGGCGGATCGGATGACGAAGAGGTAATCGATGGCCCCGGAACACAGCCGCGCGAATGGGATCACGCGACGAGTCTGATGGCAGCGTCTCGAGCGTTCAAGGAGGTCCGTGGCGAGGCGATTTCGTCGGCGTCCGACGGTGGCGCTGGCCTATCACAGGTCACGGTTGAGGTCGGTGGCGAGGACCGACTCTCGAAAGGGTCGTTCATCGCCCAGCAGGGTGCATTCAAGGACCGGGCTGACCACGTCTCGGTCAGGATGCAGTATGAGACGGCGTCGGACTCGGACGCGACGTACAAAGCGAGGTTCCAAGGCGGCCTCGAGGAGTTCTCTCGCGTGACGAACCAGCCGGACCCGTTCGGTGACACGGTTCGGATCGATCTGAAGTTCCGCGTGAATCTCCCGGAACCGGAGCCGATCACAGACGACGAGGACGATCTGCTAGCGGGGCTCGAGGACGCACTCGGACAGACCAACATCGACGTGAAGGTACAGGCTCGAGGACCGACCGAGATCGCACTAGAGGCCAAACAATGACGTCACAGTCGCGGCCGGAGTCCACGCTGTCGGCCCGGGAACAGCCCGGAGTCAGCGGTCTCGGTAGTAGCGTCTACGGCGGCCGTCCGAACTTCGCACTCGTTCGAGATGGCGGCCCCGATGGCGGCACGCTGACGCTATACGAGTTGCTGCCTGCGGACCAGGCAACGGCCCGGCGGGAACGACTCGAACGCTCGAATCCGAACCGCCAACTCGTGGCTGATTCGTTCGAGGACGTATTCGGCGAGTCGGATAGCCTCGAGGTCGATCACTGGGACTGGGACGAGTGGACGGCCGTGAAGATCAGACAACTGTCCGGGAACCGGCTACGGTCGATCCTGCCGCTGGTTCGCGAGACGCTCGGCGGCACCGGAATCGACGACTCGAGCGTGACGGGTTCCGGGCAGGGTAAGGTCTTCCTCCCCGAGACGGCCGGAGTCCGGCTTGCAGTGGGCTTTGTCGGCGTCAAGCCGATTCAACGCGTCGATCGGATGCGAGCGTTCTGTCGAGGTATCGCACGGATGAGTGACGAGGAATGCTACTACTGGCACGCGAAGTGTCGGTCTCCCTCGAGTCCGAACGGTGAGAAAGCATTGCGGACGCTATTAACGGACCACATAAAATAAAATGACATCAAATAATCGTATTGACCCCGAGGATCATGATTTCAAGCCATTAGCTATTGAGGGGAGCCTCCCTCTGAAAGCAGTTGGGATTGAAAACCTGAAAGAGGGTAATCCCAAACATATGCCTCCCCATCGATATCTTCATCCATGGTTTGCCCGTCGTCCTACACCAGTATCTCGTCTTGCAATACTCTCGTCTATCCTTCCTAGGGATACCAAATCTAATGAGTTGCTCGAGTGGATGCAAATAGGGCCGAAAGAAGATATCGGGGATATCTCAGAATATGTTGAGAAAAAGAAGGCCACCGAAGGTGAACGCAACGGTACTCTAGGTGAACACTATGGCTATCCACGGCCATTTACTGCATCTCCAAATGAGACTGAGCTAAAGGAACTCCATGGCCGGATCCGTGAGCACTGGGATGGTGAACTCCCTTCTGTTTTAGATCCAACTGCAGGGGGTGGTGTAATACCGTTCGAGTCGATCAGATATGGCTTTCCAACCAAAGCAAACGAACTTAATCCAGTCCCCTCACTGCTTCTAAAAGTATTGTTAGAATCTGCACCAGAGGTAGGCTCGTTAAATGGAACAATACAGAAGTGGGTGAATAGGACACGTGAGCGTGCTCAAGACAATCTTGCAGAGTATTATCCTAATAAATCTGAAGGACAATCCATAGATAGCAGTGTATGCACATATGTAATTGAATGTCCAACATGTGGTTCGGATATCCCACTAGTCCCTAAGTGGTGGGTGAGAAATCCGAATGGCAGTGGAACTTCGGTAGTCGCATTCCCATCTTTCTCAGATAATGGGAGTGTAGAATTCGATTGCTTGATTGATCCAACTGAAGAAGAATTAGGTAACTTTGATCCATCTGAAGGTACTGTTTCCCGGGGAGGTAATGCGGAATGCCTCAATTGTGACGTTGTAATTGAAAGCGATGAGGTTAGGAAAAAGATAGTCGGTGGAAACTTTGAATATTCTGTTTATGGCATAAAATATAGAAACAATGATGGCACACCTGGATACCGAGCACCTACTGCTGCTGATCAGAAAGCACTAAAGAAGGCTGAGAAACGGGTTAAAGAAGATTACGAGATTGCGACTCTATTGTCCACCCCAATACCAGAGGGGAAAAAGACAAGAGAACCACTTAATTATGGAATGTCCGAGTGGCGAGATTTATTTTCACCCCGACAGCTAGTTGCCCACTATGAATATCTCCAAGCCGTAAGGGATCTGGAGACAGAAATTCGAGAAAAACATGATGATAAAGAAGCAGACACAATCCTAACATTACTTGCTTTTTCCGCAAGCAAAATGGTTGACTATAATTGTCGTCTGGCTTCTTGGCATATGACCTGGGCATATCCCAACCCCGCTTCAAAGGGGAACAATTTCGCATTTAACAGGGTGTTTGTTGACAACAATATGTCTATTGGGGAAATGGGTCATGAGATGCATGCTGAGAAAGTTATCGAGTCATATGAAGAACTCGTATCGTATCTTCATGGGGAGGTTGGACCGGCAGAATTAACCAACAATGATGCTGCTGATCTGCCATATAGCGATGGGACTGTTCAGTCTATAGTTATCGATCCCCCTTATTACAGCAGTGTTATGTATGCAGAACTATCAGATTTCTTTTATGTATGGGAAAGAGAATATCTTAAAGATGTTTATCCAAATTTCTTCTCAGATAAGCTTACCAACAAAGAGGATGAAGCAGTTGCAAATTCTGAAAGGTTTGACAATGTCGCTGGTGGAGACTCATCAAAGAAAGAATTAGCTAACGAACATTATGAGAACAAGATGGCAGATATCTTCTCTGAATTGTACCGTGTTTTGGAACCAGGTGGCGTGATGACGGTGATGTTCACTCATAAGGAGACAGACGCATGGGATACACTCACGAAATCACTAATAAAATCTGGCTTCACGATCACATCTACCCACCCTATCACTAGTGAAATGCCAATACGAGCGGGAATGCGGCAAAGTGCATCCGCTGATAGTACGCTAATTTTAGTAGGACGAAAGCCAATAGAAGATGAATCCACTGATGCTGATATTCCATGCTTATGGAACGACGTGAAGACTGATACCCGAACAACTGCAAAGGAGGCCGCTCGTAATTTACTAAAATCTGGCCTAACACTCACCAAGACTGATGTTATTATTAGCGCATTTGGTCCAACACTCCGTGTTTTCGCAGATGCCTATCCAGTCGTCGACGACGAGGACAATGAAGTCCCACCACGACGTGCTCTTGAGGAAGCCCGCGAAGCCGTAACTCAGGTCCTCGTCGACGAATACCTCGAGGCTGAGGGGATCGACGAACTTGACGACGTCACCGAGTGGTACATCCTCTGCTGGCTCGTCCACGAGTCCGAGACGTTCTCCTACGACGAGGGCCACCAGCTCGGGCTCGGTATTGGCGTTGACATCGACGACATCAAGCGCAGCACCAAGACCTGGCGCAAGAGCCGCGGGGACATTTCGCTGCGCAGCCACGACGATCGCGTCCAGAACATCAACGAGAAGCCCGAGGATCGCTCGAGTCGCATTCCCGTGAACCCGGACGACCTTTCCTTCAGCCTCGCGCTGGACAAAGTCCACGCGGCGATGCACGTCTATGACGTCCAGGGCGAGAGCGCCTGCTGTGACTGGCTCCGAGAACGGAACTTCGACACCGACTCGACGTTCAAGGCAACCCTCAAGGCGCTACTCCAGGTGCTGCCCCACGATCACGACGACTGGGAACTCGCACGCGATCTCGCCGCCGGTCGGACTCGAGACGTACTCGATCTGGACTTCAGTCCGAACGTCTTCGCAGACGATGGCGATGAAACGACGCAGACGACGCTCGGAGATCACTAACTGACACACCACCTGCCAATCCCTCAACATGGAAGGCTTACTCGATAACTGGCGACACCAGAACGCGGACCTGTTCAGTGCGGACGTTAGCGACGACGATTACGAACCCGTTGACGTCGAAGAAGCCGTAGAGCGTGCGAAAGAGCTAGCCGGGATCAAAGTACCCTCCGTAGACAGGTATATTATTCCCCTGTTCAAGATCAACGAGCCGGAGCTGATTGACCAGTACGTCTTCTATTCTCCAGGTACTGGTCAAATAAGGTGGTACGACCCTGAATTCGGTCTTTCTGGGTCAAAGCGATCTGCTTCGTTCGAGACGGTAGCGACGACCGAGATCGGTCAGCGGCTTCGGTTTTGGCTCCCATCCCATCTGGAGGAGCCAGAGCTGCCGATCGATGATTCCGAGCTGCCACCCAAACAGATTCAGCCGTCCGATCAGCTGAGTAGCGACGAGCAAGCGGCGTTCTTCCGGAACTTGAGGGGGTTCGTTCGGACCGAACGCGAAAGCGAACGTGAGGCTAACTGGGAGGCCTACTCCGAGCTGGGTCTCGACGAAGCAATATCTCGGAATCACGTCTCCGGTCCGTTTCTCTCTATTGAGGGGACCTCAGGGGAAAACGGTGAGCAGGCGTACGTCTTCCAGATTGCGGTGGATGAAGACGAAGATGACGAAGACAACATCGATCTTCGAGAGGATGAGGGACTCTTCCGCGGGAACTTCTGTATTGCAGACACCAATGCGAACGACGAGCAGTTCCCGCTTGAAGCCAAGATTATCTCCGTCGACGGGCCCAATATCACTATTCTACCTGACTGGAGCTCTGTCGGTGACCGTGCCGTTGCCGAAAAGATCCTGACCAGTGACGAAGTCGAGCTGTGGTTCCACGAACTATTGAATCCGATCCCCTTCGAACGACGCCTTACGGCGATCAACCAGGTCAAGAAAAATGAGGAGAAACGCGAACTCCTGACCGGACAGCGTCCCGTCGAATTTAACGTCGACAGGTATGCGATCCCTGATCCGGAGATAGAGCTCAATGATTACCAGTATCAAGCACACCTCTGGGCAGACAGTGCGAATGCTGTAGTCTGTATCCACGGTCCGCCGGGAACCGGAAAAACGCGGACGCTTACCGCGTACGTTCGCCACGCTGTCGAGAAGGGACAATCGGTTTTGGTGACGGCTCACTCGAACCAAGCTGTCGATAACTTACTGGTCGGCGATAGCACCCGAAGCTCACCGGAAGAAGATACGCTTCACGCGATGGCGCAGGATCCGGACATGGATCTCTCGATCGCACGAGTTGGGAACAATACTCGAAATTCAGTCGTCGAAGCGAACTATGTCGGTCGATCACTGAAAGCTGCCGATGTCATCGCGGCAACGACCAGTGGGGCATCCCACTTCGATCAGAACGAGTTTGACGTCGCGGTCGTTGACGAGGCGACGCAGGCGAGTCGGCCCGCGACAGCGATCGCACTCAACTGCGCTCAAAAGCTCGTTCTCGCTGGAGACCACAAACAACTCCCGCCGTACTGTGCGGATGAGTCGATGCAAGATGAGGAGATGCACATCTCGCTCTTCGAGTATCTTCTCGAGCGATACAGCGACGATATCTCCGTTCTCCTCCGGAAACAGTATCGGATGAATGAAGAGATTGCAGCGTTTCCGAACGATGCGTTCTACGGTGGCAAACTGAAAACGGCTGATCGATGTCGCGACTGGACTGTCGACGATCTGAAACCGATCATGGGAGTTGACATCGACGGGGATGAGCAACGAGAGGCTCACGGAAATTCGCTCTATAACATTGAAGAAGCGGAAGCAGTTGCGAAACAGGTGAAACTGCTGGTGCAGAGCGGGCTCGATCCTAGTGACATCGGCGTTATTACAGCCTACAGTGGACAAGTCAGGAAGGTGATCGATCGCGTCAACCGGCTCGATATTTACGATCCTACCCGTGTTGACGTCGATACGATCGATTCGTTCCAAGGTGGCGAACGCGAGGCGATTATTATCTCGTTCGTCCGAAGTAATGAAGAGGGACACAGCGGTTTCCTCGAGTTCCCAGAAGAAGGGCCTCGGAGATTGAACGTCGCACTCACTCGAGCTCGCAAACGCTTAGTCCTGATCGGTAATTGGGACACCCTGGGAACAGTAGCGCCACACCGATCACCTGATGAGAGTTGTGCTTTCTTCTACGCGTCTCTAGCTGACCGGCTTCAATCGCAAGAGCGGATGTTATCAATCGGAGAGTAAATGTGAATACGGTTGATCTGCTCTATTCGCGAGCACTAACCTGACGTCCGATCAAGAATCCTTGTCCTCTCTCTAACCGAACACGAATCGACTTGCCTGGGGTCCCCCCTTCGATATGGACTTGGTGATTCTTGTATTCCGCTATAGTATCACGGGTACCGCCTGAAGAGTCGACACTGAGCGTCACTACTTTTCCATCTGCCTCTTTTTGTGAGATCGTGTCAGTGGTGGATTGCGAGGAACTCTTTTGTGACGTACTATTCGTAGAACTGGACTCGTTTGTTTCCGCCTCCACCGAAGACCGTTGATGAGACTCCATCGATCGAACATTCCCATCAACAATGACGGCATCATTCTGTCGTGCACGGTCGTGGAACGTTCCTTTACTATCTCCAACATCTCCAGGTTTTGACTCCCCAACGTTGTAATCAGAATCACTGCGATGGCGGTAGCCATATCGATCACGGTTATTCCTTGCCATGTGGGACCTATTCATACTAAAAAGCCAAATAGTTTTGGGAGCCGACAGTTTCGGAATCAGATATGATATAGACCCTTAAGTGATATGTGCCCTGAATGAGAACAGGTAAATATAGATGTCCGGTCTCGCTGAACGCACTTGGGAATCAGTCTACGAAAGCAGACCTCAATCAGAGGGGCCGTACCTTGTCGATGAATTTTACGTTCCTGCACTCGAACGAAGTATCCGTTACGACCGTATCGCCGGCTACTTTTCTAGCAGCGCCCTCGCAGTTGCCTCCCGCGGGATACATTCACTTCTCCAGAACGACGGCGAAATGCGACTCATCGTTGGAACCGAACTGTACGAGACTGACCGACCGGTCCTCGAGGCACTGACCGACGAACTTGAGGAGTCACTCGACGATCTCGACGACGAACGGTTGAACGCACAGCTCACGCTCCTCGCTCGACTACTTCGCGAAGGTCGACTCCACATCAAGGTTGCCGTCCCACGCGAAGGCAACTGGCAGATCTTCCATCCAAAGATGGGAATCTTCCACGACGCAGACGACAACGCACTCTCCTTCGAGGGCAGCGTCAACGAAACGATCGGTGGCTGGAAACGAAACTACGAGCGATTCAAGGTCCACTGTTCGTGGATCAAGGAACAGCAATCGTACGCCAAGGGAGACATTGAGACGTTCGATCGCCTCTGGTCGAACAAACACCCCTACGTCGAAGTGTACGATCTCCCCAAAGCTATCGAGAAGGAACTCATCGACTGGAAAGATCCCGAATCGGAAACCGAACTTCAGGAAGCGATCCAGATCGCCCGTGGGGAAGCGCCGCCGACCGAACGCGACAAAGCGAATATCGTTGCTGACGGTCACCTCACCCCCGGTGGTCTCGCACTCGCCGAAGAAGCGAGTACGATCGAGCCGTGGCCACACCAGCGAGTCGTCTCTGATACGCTCGTCAGTACCTATCCGAACAGTTTCCTCCTCTGTGACGAAGTTGGACTCGGTAAAACCATCGAGGCGGGTCTCACGCTCTCTCGGCTCGGTCTCACCGACGAACTCGAGACGGGACTGCTGCTTGTCCCGGCGAGCCTCACCATTCAGTGGCAGGAGGAGCTTTGGGAGAAGTTTAACCTGAACGCGTTCCGCTACGATCGGGGCAGTAACTACGAGTACGCCTTCATCGATGCGTTTGGTCGCGAACACTCACCGCCAGCTGTCTCTGATATCGATCCCGGCTCGCACGAACAGGCGTGGGTCAACAGCCCTATCTGGCGGTTCCTCCACGAGCGTCAAACTGACGATACCATCGACGGGCCGACGATCGTCGTGATGTCCTGGCATACGGCCAGGATGTCGGGTCGATGGGAACAGATTGCGCCGAAAAACGGTGAGCAGGTCCGGACACGCGACGACGTTCCGGCGAGTTGCCGCGGCCGATCGTTGGCGAATCGGGAGGGGGTCTGGGACGCCGTTATCGTCGACGAAGCCCACAACGCTCGGAAAGGGAGTAATTTCTATTCGCTACTCGAGCAACTCCGTGAGCACACCCAGACGTACTACCTGTTGACTGCGACGCCGATGCAGCTCCACGCTGGCGAGCTCTACGATCTCATGTCGTTGCTCGACCTGCCTGGTGAGTGGGACAACAAAGACGAGTTCACCAAATTCTTCGAAACCCGACAGGCACTCTCACAGGCGCTCAAGTCGGAATTAGGGGCCGATAGTACGCCAACCGATGACTCGTGGTCGGCGCAGGCAACACTCACAGAAGGACGCTACCAGGACCGACTGCCGGGCGAACGGAGTCTTTCCGACCGAGTTTTCGACGCCGTCGCCAATGAAATGGACGTGGGCGACGAGCAGCATGCTCGTTCCATCGCGAAGCAACGAGTTCTCCGAGCCTGTGACCTTGCTGGCGATTACGGTGAGCACTACGACGGATACATCGAGACATTCGAGGCCGCTATCGACGAATACGATATCGATCCGTTCGACGCAAAGGAGGACGAGAAATTGAAGTTCCTCCTGTATCCGGAGTGGAAGGCCGACGAGGAATGGCTGATGTTTTCGCGGAACGACCGGCTCAACGCGTTAGACGAACTCACTGAAGCGGGCTGGCAGGTCGTCCAGGACGTTCTGTCCGCTTCGACGCCGGTGGACGCGCTCATTCATCGTAACACTCGTCCGACGCTCCGCAAATACGAACAGGTCGACCTACTCGATGAGACTGTCCCAGACCGCGATCCTGAGCAGTGCAAGATCGAGCTGACCGATGAGACGCGTCACGTCTACGACCGGATTGATGAGTTCACTCGAAAGTTCTACAAGCTTGCCCAGCAATCGAGTGAGGCTGAATCGCGCGCTATCGGGTTCGTGATGACCACATACCGACAGCGACTCACGAGCAGTGTCTACGCGATTTCGCAGAGCCTTCAGGCCCGACTCCAGAAGCTCCGGAGCCAACGGGTCGTGCTCAAAGGAAAACAACGAGCAGCGGACCGCAAATCTCGTGGCTCTGAACAGGTCGTTCTCGAGACGCTTTCCGAATACGATCTCGAGGACATCGACGCACTGGACGAACTTGAGGACGACCTCGAGGATCAAAATCTCGCGGAAGTCGTTCCGAACGTCACAGACGAAGGTATCCACCTGTTAGAAGAAGAAATAGAGGAACTGGAGTCGTTTGTCGGTGAACTCGAACGAATCGATCAAGACCCGAAGATCAGCCAACTCAGAGACGACCTTGACGAATTGGATAAAGACGGCCACAATCGAACCATCGTCTTCACGCAGTACACGGATACGATGGACTTCATTCGAGAAAGCCTCGTGTCTATCTACGGTGAGACAATCGCGACGTACTCTGGACGCGGCGGAGAGCTGTACGATCTCGAGGCCGACGAGTGGACGACAGTTGGCAAGGAACGGGTAAAGCGAGAATTCTCGGCGGATTCGGGCAGCGTCGGTATTCTCATCTGTACCGACTCGGCCAGTGAGGGTCTGAATCTCCAGGAATGCGGCGCACTGATCAATTACGATCTGCCGTGGAATCCGATGCGAGTCGAACAGCGAATCGGTCGTATTGATCGTATCGGCCAGCAACACAACGAGATCACGATCTTGAACTACAGCTACGAAGATACGGTCGAGACGGACATCTACGAACGGCTCGACGACCGAATCAATCTCTTCGAGAACGTCGTTGGAGAGATGCAACCCGTCCTTTCTGGCGTTAGTCAACAGATTCGAGCCGCAACCCTCGAGGCCGAAGGTGACAACAGTTCTGAGGTCGTCGAAAAGGCTGACCGAGAGTTTTCCGAGCAAATCGAGGATCAAGAGAACGCAGATCGCGTAGACGTCGGGGAATCCCTAGAAACCGTAGAGATACCGACCCGGCAAGAGATCATCGACGAGGCGAAACTCGACGCCTGGCAGTCCTACATCCATCCAGATCTGATCGATATTGGTGAGACAGACTACAGCTACACAGAGCCGTTCGAAACGTCGGGTCTCGAGGCCATGTTGGTCGGAAACGAAACCCTCGTAGAGGAAGGGATTACGTTCACCCCAATTAGTGAGCTCGAGATTGACCTGATGGAGAGTGAATATACCGATGCTGTCGACTTTGAGGATACGATCTACCGCCTCACTTACAGTGGGCCCAACGTCCCCGAGTCTGATGGTGAACACACACTCGCTGAAATCGTTTCCTCCGGCGAGGATGCTATTGTCGTGACTTTTTCGGCAGAGTGTGCCGATGAGTTCTCATCGATCCACTATCTCGCACCAGGGAATCCATTGCTTAGACAGCTTATTGAAGTGATTCAAGAGCGGAGTGAGAATCCAGCCCGGCTTTCAAAGCGAGCGGAGGACCGTGACGAGTCTAGCACCCGATCGGTTGTTTGTGGTTGGGGGCGAAATGGTGACCTCGCATCGCTTGATGAAGATGGTGCTATCGAAGAGGATGAATCGATGGGGTCCCTGACTACTTGGAAAGAGTCTTTTCTGACAAACAGGGAGCGGACCGATCTATCCTAAATCGGGCACCGAATCATCTCTATTTCCACTCCAACGATACGGAGGCGTAGAGATTAGTTGGTCTTTTGGCCCTGTCTCTTATACACATC
>NZ_AOHX01000055.1 GCF_000337735.1 Natronorubrum sulfidifaciens JCM 14089
CCAGCCCGCTCAGAGATGTGTATAAGAGACAGGCCTGGCTATCGGACGCTTCGACTGTCGCCGTCTCGAAGGCGTGGTTGGGAGCGCTCGAGGAGATCGCGACGGTCTTGAGTCGGCGGTCGTCATCACTGCTGAGGTGGTCCGTGTGCTCGTCGCGGAAGGTGTCGGCCGCTGCTTTCGATCCAAACTCGATCCGTTCTGTCATCAGTAGGATCGGGTGATATAACGGGTAAGCCGGCGGTTCTTGATCGCCCGCGAGTTGCCATCGTAACCGTTGGTCGGCTCACTGTTCTCGAGTGGTGAGCGCTCGAGGTCGGGCGTGACGTGCCAGGATTTCTGTCCGGCCAGCATGTCGACCCAGACGACCGGCCAGTCGTCGTGGCGGTACCAGCCCGCGGTGTCCGGTCCCCAGGTAAGTCGCATCGCCCTCGCGAACGCGATCGCGAGGAGATTCCGGTCGTGGTAGACGTCGTCAACTATCTTCTCGTCAGTCGGTGGCGGGTTGTCTGCCCCCATGCTCAGATGGGTCGGTCGAGTAAGTGATAGCGGTCGGGAATATCATAGTCTCGTACTAGTGAGACCAATGTTTAAACAGATTCAGGACCAGTTGAAAACGTAGCCATGCCGATCCATCAGGTACAAGTTGATCGTACGTCGGGCGGTGTTGTGCTTCCGAAAAGCGAACTTCGGGCGCTTGGATTGGTCGACGGCGAGGGGAACGTGAAAGATCAGCCAGTGCGGGTGACACGAACCGATACAGGGACATGGGAAGTGTCAGTGATTGATCCAGGCGACTATCCGAAGGCAGAAGTATAAAATATGACACTCCATCAAGATTAGAAGGGTTCAGAGACCCCCATTTGGTGAACTGATTCTAAGATGATTCTATAGCGATTTATCACTGTAAGCTATAAATTAGAGCTGATGGCTGAAAATGACGATAACAGTGAGCTTCTTAACCGGCGTAATGTTATAACTCATATTGGAGCGGTGATTTTCGGTTGGGCCTTGGGAGCTTTCCTTGATCCTTTTAGACGGTTTGTGAACAAACTGATTGCTGGCACTCCCTTAGGAAGAAAACCCCAGATAGCATTTGGATATGCTAAAAGTCAGAAAGTCTATGAGAATGGATACATGTTACGTATAGCTAATAGCGGAGAAGAAACCGCTGAGAATCTATCTCTTCATGTTGGATTCGAAGAGAAAATAACGGACGTAAAAGCAGAAGATTGGGTGAATACACCTCCGTCACCTGAAGTTAATACTGAAATTATTGATGGGGGTATTGCCAGGGTTGACGTTGATGTTGTAAGACGAGAATTTCGAGAACATTTCAACCCGTTGGAGATACATTTTGCCGTTGAAGAGGGTTCACAGAGCAACTTTGCTTATAGAATAGACGATGATGAAACAATATATACAACTTATAGATATTCTTGGATGTTTTTAGGAGAGCGGTATTATGAGTCTACAGAATATCACTTAGCGGGAGAAAATTGACCCATGGTGTGTCCGCGAACCCCGTCTTCGAGGACATTTGAGAGATATCGGGCCTCTCTGCTGCATTGATTCTGGGATCCTATTCTAATCTGTTGGGAGAAAACACTCGAGTAAAATTGGACAAGAGTTTCTACTTCGACCGCGCAATCCCCACAGTTGAATTTAACCTTTAGAATGGTTTTATACTAGAATATAGCATAGATGTAAAATTATAAAGTCCTGTTTCCGAATACCCGTTTTATTAGGCCTGATAAACAAGAATTCGAGGATTTGACGTTATCTCGGACCCTTTATTTCGAAAAAATACTATATCGAATATACATAATTTGTATAATCTCTGGCTATAGGGATTATAAATCCACCGGTATCTAATTCGGTGTATTAGGGGTGTCTAGAGGTTAGAAACTGTAGTTCCTCAGAATCTGAAGGGCCGTTCAAAGGGATCTGAACGTAATACGATAAGAAGAACTCACTGGCAAAGGATTTATATCCTATTGGACTGTACCTGAGTCTAAGAGATACAGACCACGACTTAAGGAACGTCACAGCTGAACCGATGACCCGGCCCTGCGCCAACAGGTGCCGGGTCACCCCGGCAGCCGGACCTTCAGTTCGCTGCGGTACATCTGGATTATCCAGACCCAGCCTAGTTAAGGTTTTCTCTGCCGGTGAGCTACTCCTGAAAATCAATAATCAAGACAACAAATGTCGAAAGAATTCGACTCTGTCAACGAGCTGATTAAAGAACAACATGGGCACATGCCCAGCTTAGAAGACCAGAAAACGCTCTATCATCGCATGTCGGCTGATGATGTGGTCTCGACGAGTGATACTCGGCTACGCACAACACAAGTAGAAGACGAATATGACCATTACCTCGAGCACCAGACTACTGGTGTACTCGGTAATCTCGAGGATCTTAACGTCGTCGAAAAGTTCGAACCAAGTGGCGGCCGTAGCTTTATCTGGAATGAACGGACAGATGAGATGTTCTTCACACCCGAAGCAGACGGCTTTGCCGAGAGTTTCAAAGAAGAACAAAGCCGGCTAATCGACGATCTCGAACCTCGTCCCACTGATGATTCGGCTGAAACCATTGAAGCAGCAGCTGATGACGGTCGACTCACACGACGGGAAGTAGTTGCTGATGAACTATCGGTTCCTGAATCACGGGTCAAGCAGACTCTCACTGGACCACGCGACCTCGTCGATCAGATGGACTTGTTCGATGGTGCCGTACAAGCTATCGAAAGTCATGACGATGTCAAGAAGGGTTCTAACTACGGAGCAATGGGCTGGCGAAACAGAGCTAACCGCTGGGCTGTTTCAGAATACGCGGTGATGCTCGACTCATAACAAGCACCCCAGAGATGGGGCTATCTGAGGATCGTGGTAGAGTCAGAGAGCTTGGGTACAATTCTTATGAATCCGAATTAGAACTTATTAATGAGGTTAGCAAAGGCGACATATGAGACAGCTCATGGTAGTTTTTGGGATCTCCAGTGCAGTAACCGGACTAACCATTGGATTGATAGTCACCAATGCGTTTCAGATTGGTCAGCAAGAAGTAGCGACAGAAAATATTGATGCTGTTGGTGAATTTATTGTCGTTGGCTTAACCGCAATCATCGCGATACAGTTACTCGCCCTTGTGAGTCGGAACTAACTAAGCATACGCACTTTCTGTGGATGTCGTGTCTGAGAAGTAGAGTAGTGTCGGACGATCTCGAGCAGCAGTAACTACAAACTCGAACTGCTCACTGACTTCATGTCACGTCGGACGATGTTTGTCTGCCCAGGTTAGACACTGGCTTTACCCACGTCTCGTCTCTCTCCTTGAATCAGTCCGTAATGTGATCGATACAGTGGACAACTAGCGATATTTTATAAGACGAGGATTCATGCTCGCTAATATAATCGATGGTCGATCTACCAGAAGACGAGTATGAGGAACGGGTTGAACGCGCACGATTAGCTCGTGAGGAAGCTCGAGAGACCATCAACGAGCAAACACAGACGATCTCTGATATCGATGAAAAGGCGATCCAGATTTTTCGGATTAATATAGTGGTTGCAAGTATTTTGATGACTGGCTTGTCCATTGCTGTGAGTAATGATCTCGCATCTGTTAGTACACTCATCACACCGTACACAGCGACTGGATCTGTTCTGCTGTTTCTATCAATCATCCTGGCTGCTATCACCTACACCTCGACATCTGAAAGAGTAGGAATTAACAAAGATACAATTGAAGATAGTATTTTAAATCAAAAATACGACTATGATCTTGTTGAGGAAGAGATATCGAAGGCATATGGTAATATGATCCGGTATAACTTCAAAAAGAACGTATCAAATGTTTTGCTTTTCACATTCACGTTATTAGCTGCTGTAGTCGCAATTTCATACATGGCGATTGGGATTATTGATTTATATGACTCCATTCATCCGTGTATCAACATCCTCATGCTCGGCTTTGTACTCGTGTTTGGGAAATTTAGTGGGCTATATGGAACTACAAACCGGTGGAGAAAGATGACTGACCCACGAGGCCGATTTCAAGAATGGGGACAAAAATGGAGGAACAGGATTGTGACGTGGGTTCGGTTTCGCTCCGACAATTCTGAATGAATATCATCGGTATCAGCACACATATCCACTTCTAAGTCATCAGAATGCCTCATCTCCGGATTAGGCAAAACTACTTCTGAATGAAGAACAAACTAACCAGTATGCCGCCAGAAGAGACTAGCGACGACGATGTCGAAGAGCGTGAACGGCCAGTTATCGAAACTCAGGTCGCATTCAAAGGCGACTTCAACGAGGACGATCAGGGCGATGAGTGACGAAGAAAAAAAGCAGGGTACAGAAACGAAAAGTAGCGAAGGTCGTCCGCGACCGGAAATCGAAACTGTACAGACATTCAACGACGATAACGGCGGAGAGGACGATGAGCGATAACGGAGAGGACAACGACGACCCATTCGACGACACTGATGGTGACGACCGACCGCGGCCAGATATCGACACCGTAGAAGTACTCGGTGGCGAACGTCCAGACGCATCCGAAAAGACATCGGAAGCAGACGGCGATTCCGAGTAGCGTTCAAATCACGCGTGAATTTTGCGTCCGAGAACTCCGGTAGTGTCGGACAGAATCGGCCCGAACTTCCCCTCAAGCATCACCGAAAAACCTAGATTGGTGGCAATATTTGTCCGACATACAGGCATTCCGGACACCATCAATCTCAAACAGCACGAGAACTGTGACGACATGACGGTCTGGCTCAGCCAAGAAGAAGTAGAGCGATTGCTCGAGGCTGCCGACGGAATCGAGTAGTGGATCGCATTCGGTTTTTCTGCGCCTGAAAGGGTGAGGCGCATACTCGTGTGCCTCGAGGCCACGAATGAGTACAAATCGACCACTCCAGAGCGACTCGCATCGAGATCAACCGACAAACGAGTACGCGAGCGACCGCGACCGCAGCTATCCAGGAGACATTGCTCGACTGAACGGACACGAACTCGTCGCGATCGACGAGTGGCTGCCGGGCGCAGAGCCAACACCGTACGAACTCAATCTCACTGATGGCTACGAGTATCGGACACGCTACTGGCGCTGCAGGAAGTGCGGCCAAGAACGCAACCACCGCGACGAGTTCTCTACCCCCTGCGACACCCCCCAGCTGGCGACTGCCCTCGAGGCAGGCGGATACTCGATCGACGACCCACGAACTCGCCGTGCACTGAACGAGGAGTTGGACGTCCGCTTTGCGACAATGGGCCCGATATACGAGGTAGAGAGTGAGAGCGGTGCTACCTACGAGGTCGATATCGAGGCAACAACGTGCACCTGCCCAGATTTCGAGCAGCGCCAGCCAGACAACGGCTGCAAGCACCTTCGGCGTGTCGACCTCGAGATCCGAACGGGACTTGTCCCTGTGCCGGACGGGACGTTCAGCCGCTGACTGTCGACCGACCTCGTCACTCGAGACGGTTTGTATCCCCCGGAAGGGGTGCGGGGGCTCGAAGGGAGTCCACCGCAGCAACCCATGAGACAAAGAGAGACAACAATCACGTCGACAGGCACTGAAACAACTCGGCTCCTGAATCGAGGGATCGCCAGATGACTGATCGCGACGAGTGTCGGATGCCGACATGTTCGGGGCCTGCTCGCGATCGTGTAGGATATTCTGGTCAATTCTGTTCGGACAGTTGTGAGGTCCGCTACGAGCACCTCCAAGCGGACGCTCGAGATGCCGCAGTGGACATGGCAGAGGATCGGTACTGATGCTCGAACAGATCGATCACCGTGGCAAGCACTTCACGATCAGTGACAAGGACGGTGTCGACGACAACGCTCGTGACCGTTATCAGCGAGCAGAAATGCTCGAACGACAGGCACAGCGAGAGATCTGTGAACTTGAGCGTGCGAAAGCAGTCGCTGGATCAATGGGTACAAATCCAGATGTTGAGGTACTCGAACGATGATCTCGAACATTCGGAAGACAATAAAACAGACGGGGACACCTCATTTCCTGAGTTATTGAGAAAACACACCACACGAGAACTACATACCCCTCCTCAGACAACACCCCACACCTCATTTCCTGAGAGTTCAAATAACGATAGAGCAGTAACAAGAACCAGAGAGACACGAAAAGCTCCAGACACACCTCATTTCCTGAGAGCAAGACAACGAAAAACCGAGGTAGCATCGTCTCTGTCACAGACACACCTCATTTCCTGAGAGTTCGGACAACAGTCCACCCCCGAAAACTGCCAAAGCATGTTTAACTAACAGAAAGAATACACTAACTTCTATCTACTGCGGTTACTGTTTCTACGACTCCCAATTAAATCTTTCCCGTTCTAGAGGCCTTCGCATCCCAGCTGAAACCAACCCCATCCTATTTCCCGCCAACTCTCAGGAAATGAGGTGTGTGTGAGAAACAGGTGTCTTTTAAATAAAACCTATTCTCAGGAAGCTCAGGAACACTCCGGAAACTCAGGAAACAAGGGGTTTTATTTCCCTTCAACCAATCAACTTATTCATGGGCCTTGAACCTTTCACGGCAGAAGACCCAATCTTTCTCGATGAAGATGTACTCAGAGACAGCCACAAACCAGAAGACCTGATAGCACGAGACCGTGAACTCGAGGAATACCAAGCCGCCCTCAAACCCGTGATCAAAGGAGCAAGGCCTCGAAACATCTTCCTCTACGGCCAAACCGGAGTCGGCAAAACAGTCGCAACCGAGATGGTAATGGACCGTCTCCGCAAAGATCAAGAAAACTACGACAACCTTGACATCCACGTAGTTCATGTTGTCTGTAAAAACCTGAACAGTTCATACCAAGTCGCCGTTAAACTCGTCAACGAGTTCAGAGACACCAACAATAAAATCCCGACAACAGGCTACCCACCAGACACAATCTACGAGTTCCTTTGGAAACATTTGCGGGAAATAGACTCTACACACGTCCTGTTCGTCTTAGACGAGGTCGATGCCATTGGAAACGACGACGATATCCTGTACGAGCTTCCACGGTGCAACGACAACGGAAACATCCCAGTAGAAGAAACCAAAGTCGGAGTAATCGGGATCTCCAACAAATTCACCTTCAGAGATAACCTCTCCGCACGAGTCAAAGACTCACTGTGCGACGAAGAAATCCACTTCCCCCCATACGATGCCAACCAGCTCCGAAACATCCTGTACCAGCGAGCTGAAAACGCCTTCGTCGACGGCGTCCTGGAAGATGACGTAGTCCCACTGGCCGCCGCATTCGCAGGACAAGAAAGTGGGAGCGCCCGTCAAGCATTGAAACTCTTGTTCAAAGCCGGAGACATTGCACGCAGTCGAGATCTTAAGGAGGTCAAGGAAGAACATATCCGTGAAGCAGAGCCGAAAGTCAAAGAATCGCAGGTCAGAAACGAACTTGAGTCCGTCCCGACTCAAAGCCACTTGACACTGTATGCCTTGCTAACGCTGGAGAAGCAAGACAGTTTGCCGGCTAAAAGCAGTGATATCTACGATGTTTACGAGATCGCAGCGAATAGGATTGATACTGACGTGAAAACTGATAGAACTATCCGTGATCGGCTCAGTCAATTAAAGCTGAAAGGTTTTCTCGACGTGGAGGAGCACAACGAAGGGCCGAAAGGCGGCAGCTACTATCTCTACGAGTTCGGCGACATCCGGCCAAATATGGTGGCAGAAGTTCTACGGGACGTAGACCGGCTAGATGATTTATTCCAAACTGAAATTACTAACTACTGAGTTTAAATACAGAAGATAATTAAGAAAATTCGAACTCGAGTGAAAATGGGAAAAGATGGGGGACTGTTGTCCTGTCTCGATTTTAGATGTTCACACAGTTACAGCCCCGATTTATTTTCGATGAATCCAGACCCTCTCAAACACTCGTGAAATCTGGGGGGTAGGTAAGTGAGTTAACCAGATGACGGCTACAAACATGTTCGCCATATCGACCTCAAGATCCGCATGGGGCTTGTCCTTGTGCCGAATGAAATACTCAGCCACTGACTATTGAACAACCGACTCCAGACGGTTTGTATCCCCCGAAAGGGGTGCGGGGGCTCGAAGGGAGCCCACCGCAGTAACCCATGAGACAAAGAGAGACAGCAATCGCGTCGACAGCCACTGAAACAACTCAGCTCCTGAAGCGAGGGATCGCCAGATGACTGACCGCGACCGCGACGAGTGCCGAATGCCGACGTGTTCGGAGCCTGCTCGCGATCGTGCAGGATATTCTGGTCGGTTCTGTTCTGACAGCTGTGAGGTCCGCTACGAGCATCTCCAAGCAGACGCTCGAGATGCTGCAGTGGATGAAGTCGAGAATCGGTACTGATGCTCAAGCAGATCGATCACCGTGGCAAGCGTTTCACGATCGGTGACGAGGACAGTGTCGACGACGTCGCTGGTGAACGGTGTCGGCGAGCCGAATTGCTCGAACGGCAGGCTCAGCAAGAGATTCGTGAACTCGAGCGTGCGAAGGCAGTTGCTGGACCAGACAGTGCAGGTTCAGATAGTAGAGGACTCGACCGATGACACGGAACGTAGGGGGACGAAAGACACACCGTATTTCCTGAGAAAACAAGGATGAAACTCCCCCTTCATAGATAGTTGATGCCCCACGCACACAGAGTTCACTCTGCACACGGTGTGTCTCAAGTACCGAAAAGCGGTACGTCCGGTGGATCGAAGACAAAGATCAGCACCGGACAGACTGAGGGGTGGGAGTGATCGGACAATGTCGCGCGCAGCGGATCACGCGACAGGTGATATATCCGATGTCCTCATTATCAATCTCTTCCCGATTCCCAGTCAAAGACGCACGCTGAGAGTAACACATACTCCCCCACCCCAGTGTGTCCGGTGTCTTTGATTAGAGGGAAGGAAAGGAATCCGCGTGAATCTCGCACCCCACTTCAGACACGTGAACTCGTCCGTCTATCAAGAGAACACACTGAGAGTTCCGTTCTCAAATCGAATACTCTTCTGCCAGTTCAACCAGGTCGTAGACATGAATTCCGGTCTTGAACCAGAGCACCCGCTCGCTCGTGTCACCGAAGTCATCATTCGAGCAGTCTAACTGTTCGGAGACTGCGACAAGGAGATTCTCAGCATCTGCCTGGCGTATTTTCTTCAGCTTCGACTCGAGATACTCGGGTGTCCAGAATCCGATGATCTCGAGAATCGCTCGCCGGCCATCCGGATGCTCGATCGCGAAATCGGGGATCATTATCTCATCACCGAGGTCAAACACGTCGTCTTCGCGTAGTAGCTCCCAATCCGTGGTCGCTCGCTCCCATTTCTGGGCGAGTGTCTGCTCGAGATCGCTATCGAACTGTCTGCCAGTACTGTAGTGTGAATCGAGTCCGTCAGTGTCGTCCAGTCTGAGTTGCCGTGTCTCACCCGATGTCTCGTCGACAAGTACTGTGGCAGTCATCTCCCAGCGATCACAGAGGGGCAATGCTGGCAGAAAGTTCGCCAGCCGAATGCCGTATTTTTGCGATTGGGAGAACAACGATGCTGGCCCGTCAAGTATGGCCTCGTAGCCATCGGCACGGTCGGTTCGTTCGACACGCTTGCCATCAGAATCGATCGGATAGATCCGATGCATCAGTCCGAAGAGTTTGACGTAGCTGAATACCGTCCCGAAATGATCCCAGACGCGGATCCGCATCTCAGTCGCGTCGTAGAGGACTGCCTGAGCAAGCGCAAGATTGTAGCGAGTGACCAGCCAGTCGACCGTCAGGTCAGTGTGTTCGTACTCGCCATCACTACTGCCAGTCAGTGTCGTCGTTGTGGTCGATTGCTCGCCAGCACCGGTGTACTGGTCAGCAGTTCGCGTGCCAATTTGGACAAGTCGTTTGTTCTCCTCGAGATCAGCGTACATCCCGCGGTAGCATGCTTCGAGTGAGATACCCAACTCATCAGCGACTGCACTATACACCTCTATCTTCTGTGTGTCGTCACCGAGCGTAGGCTGGCGAACAACCGGATACCGCTCGTTAGCTTTCTCGAACAGGCGCTGACGAATCTCACTAGGTTCGACTGAAGACATGACTTCGAACTCACACTCGTCCAGAAGCAGTTTCGCCAGTCCCTGGACGATCTTGTAGTCGGTATCCGCTACAGTGAGTTCGTCGATCGCGTCTTCGAGATCGCCTTTTCGCTCACCGAGATGGGCATCGAACAGCGCAATGAGTTCGCGTGCCGTCTCTCGATAGTTCTCATCCGTTGGATCGATAAACAGCGGCTTGATCGAATCGCCGGTGGTACGAGAACGAGCCAGGTCAGCCGTCAGCATTCGTCGTCACCCCCTGTCGGCGCTGTTGGGACACGTACGTTTCCATCGTGTCTGCCGTGATAATCTCATAGAGTCGGGCCGGCTGGCGGTCATCTGTCGGCCGGAGGATGCGACCAAGCCGCTGGGCATACTGCCGTTTCGATGCGCTTCCTGATAGGATGATCCCCACGTTCGCAGCGGGAACGTCAATCCCCTCGTCAAGTACCTGTGACGTTGCCAGCATCGAGTACTCGCCAGTCCGAAACCGCTCGAGAATCTCGGTGCGCTCGTCCGTCTTCGTTTGATGGGTAATGCAGGGGATTATGAACTCCTGAGAGATTTCGTAGGCGAAGTCATTGTTCGCAGTGAAAATAATCGCGCGGTCGTCGTGGTGACGTTTGAGCAGGTTATCGAGTGTCTCGAGTTTTTTCTCTGCTGTTCGGGCAATGCGTTCGGCGCGCTGCTTGGCGATGAGTGCCCGCCGTCCCTTTGGATCGTAGGACGTTCGTTTGAGGAACTCCTGGTAGCCCTCCTCTTTCCAGAGGTCGAACTCGTGGCTATCGACGTAGTCGCGATAGGTCTGGTACTCATCCGTTCTAGTTTAGCAGATCGGGGTATCCAGAGACGTCGAGCTAGAATAGTCAGTTACTAGGAATGTGAGAATCCGGTGGAGAGTGTGTAC
>NZ_AOHX01000056.1 GCF_000337735.1 Natronorubrum sulfidifaciens JCM 14089
ATGGCAAGAAAACTGAAAATCATGGAAAATGAGAAACATCTACTTGACGACTTGAAAAATGACGAAATCACTAAAAAACGTGAAAAATGAGAAATGCACACTGAAGGACCTGGAATATGGCGAGAAAACTGAAAATCACGGAAAATGAGAAATACACACTTTAGGACGTGAAATATGGCGAGGAAAACTGAAAAAGGTGGAAAATTTAGAAATGTCCACTGTAGGACGTGGAATATGGCAAGAAAACTGAAAATCATGGAAAATGAGAAACATCCACTTGACGACTTGAAAAATGACGAAATCACTAAAAAACGTGAAAAATGAGAAATGCACACTGAAGGACCTGGAATATGGCGAGAAAACTGAAAATTACGGAAAATGAGAAATACACACTTTAGGACGTGAAATATGTCGAGGAAAACTGAAAAAGGTGGAAAATTTAGAAATGTCCACTGTAGGACG
>NZ_AOHX01000057.1 GCF_000337735.1 Natronorubrum sulfidifaciens JCM 14089
AGTGGGAATGAGTATCAACCAAAGAAGATTCCCACCACCAATTATAGATGTAGTCCAAACCGAAAGAAGCGGGCTAATTTGCAAGAGATTGACGAGAAAAAACGTAAGTATGGCTGGGAGAACAAACCACTTTAGTACCGATTTCCCAGATTCAGACATTATATACGTTAAATAATAGTGGATTGATAAGTATCTTCTGG
>NZ_AOHX01000058.1 GCF_000337735.1 Natronorubrum sulfidifaciens JCM 14089
GAGCCTCTGGGAAATCCGTTTCGCCGCCTTCATTCATACTTCATCCGCGACCGACAGTGGTCTGACGGCGGTTCGATTCCGCCGGTCGGCATTACAGCGGCCAGAGCGGCGAGGTTCCTCCCGTACCCATCCCGAACACGGAAGATAAGCTCGCCTGCGTTACGGTGAGTACTGGAGTGCGCGAGCCTCTGGGAAATCCGTTTCGCCGCTTCCATTCATACTTCACACATCTCAGAGAGCACCAGCTGTGGCTGTCTGGGAGTTCCGTACTTGTCCTCACAGTTTGTTCTTTCAAAACAGACATTCAATACCCTCGAGATTATTACGACTCGATTCGTAGAGATGGTATGGCTGTTTCGACGGGGATCAGTAAGCTAGACGAGATCCTCGATGGTGGGTTCCAAGAGAATCGAACGGTCCTCGTTACTGGACCGCCAGGAACCGGCAAATCGACACTCTCGATGAATTTCTTACAGGCTGGACTCGAGGAGGGATCACCCTGTACGTACGTAAGTACTGAACAGACGCTCGAGGAGTTACGTGATACGTTCGAGCCGTTTTCGTTCGATCTCGAAGACGAGCTGTTGACCGTCATCTCACTGCACGCTCGTCCGGGGAGTGGGACCGAACAGTACGAACAGGGAACAATCGTCGAGACGTACGGCACGGACCGATCTGACGACGAGGGGCAGTATCTCCTCCGAACGCTAGAGGGAAACAACGAGATCGACGATCACCGCATCGAGTTCACACCCTCGAATCTTCGCGAGTTCTTCCGGTTCAACGTGTCCGGTGATCGTGTGGTCATCGACAGCATCTCCGGTCTCCAAAGTGTCAGCCAAAACGATAACACGTATCGGCGACTCCTCCTGGATCTCATCCAACTCTTGAACGATCGCCACGATGCGACAGCGGTATTCACAGCGGAATCATCACACCCACAGTACGACAGCAACCCGCTCGGTCAGTTCTCTGTCGATGAGCTCACACAATACAACTTACATGGGGTTATTCGTCTCTCTCGCGAGCGACTCCGCGGATCGGATCGGCGATTGCTCGAGGTCACGAAGATGCGTGGTGTCGACTACGATTCTCGACAGTTCGAGTTGGTCTTCGACAACGGCGGTATTCGAATCCTTCCGGAGAAACGGACGTTCAGCTCTGAGCTGTTGGTCGCTGACCACATTCCAACTGGCATCGATGGGTTGGATTCGTTACTCGGCGACGGGCTCTTAGCTGGCGAGAGTACGGTTTTCCAGCACGATGGGAAAGCCGAGGTTGGCGGGATTCTCTACATTATTCTCTCGAATTTACTCTCATCGGATCGGTCTGTCGCGCTCTTACCACGCATCGACTCTCAGCCGCTGTTTCCCCAGTCGGTTTTCGAGCGTCTTGGCACGTCGATGGACGACCGCCTTGACGCCGATCGGCTGTTCGTCTTCGACCACAACGGCGTGTGGGAAGACCATCAGAACGTCTTCAAATCTATCGCGGACGAGCGCGGGATTAAAGATGCAATGGCGACGGTTCACAATCGTGCGCGTGGTGACGGGGTCGTCATGGCACTCGATACGAACACGCTAGCACACATGCTTGGCGCGGAATCAACGCGACGGGTTCGCTCGTGGCTCCAATCGACTGTCCTCACGTCGTCTGATACCGTCGTCGACATTCATAATCCAGCACTGTTGCAGGATGACCTCACCACGTTTTACGTCGATACCGCATCGCAGGTTCTCGAGACGTGGTTGAACGACAGTGGACTGCAGTACATCCAACTCCGGAAGAGTTCGACCGGAGATGTCGGGGCCGTTCGACTCATTGAATATCTCGACAGATCGCCGTACGTCAGAGTTGTCACGTGATCCGATTCATGCTCGAGTCTGTAGTTTGATCTCTGGACCGAAAAGAACGGTTTGAGACTCGTTCTGTGGCACTTCTGAGGGGGTTTACATCCATCTCTGCGTGAACGCAGCTGAATCCCGAGCGATGGGAGTTTCTGGTTTGTAGTCCAATTCCTGACTACCAACCCTTTTGGGCACGGGTAGTCCAACAGCGTCGGACTGGTGGACTACTGGCGGTGCCAAACTGCTGTTACCCTTTCCTCGACCGTGTACGGCGTCCCGGTGTTTTTGCCACGGGGACGCCAGCAAGCGTCGGTAGAATCGAGGGTACCGTCTGGTTCGCTTACAGTAGTCGGGCAGCCGCCTCCGCACGGGACGCAATCCGTTCCGTTCCACCCGATTCCTACCTCATGGAATTCCGAACGGTCATGTAGCGGTAACCGAGTCACACAAACGATGAAACGACTTCTCTTGATTGTTCTGTCGCAGCGATGCTCGTTCTTGCGGGCTGTGCTGATGGGACTAGTATAGATAACGGTGAGCAGACAGTCGAAGGAGAGACCGATGGTGACCTCGAGATCCACCACATCGACGTCGGCCAAGCCGACGCCACGCTTCTGATCGAACCATCCAGTGAGACGATGCTCATCGATTCCGGCGACTGGCCCCAAGCAGGAGCCGGCGTGATCGAGTACCTCGAGGACCAGGACGTCGATCGAATCGACCATCTCGTTGCAACACACGGGCATGCCGATCACATCGGCGGCCACGATGCGATTATCGAACACTACGAAACCGAACGGAACGGTATCGGTGTGGCCTATGACTCTGGCGTTGTCCACACGAGCCAGACGTACGAGCGGTATCTCGACGCCGTTGAAGACCACAACGTCGAACTCGAGGTCGTCGAAGACGGCGATCACTTCGAGTTCGGAAACGCGAACGTCGACGTGCTCAACCCGCCTGCAGGAGACTCGGGCTCAGACCTTCACGATAACGGTGTGGCGCTCTCCATCGAGTTCGGTGCGTTCTCCTATCTCACCACCGGCGATGCGGAAGCCGGTGCGGAGCAACGGATGGTCGACGAACACGGAGACCGACTCGAAGCAGATGCCTACCAAGCGGGCCACCACGGTTCGACGACGTCCTCGACAACGCCGTTCATGGATCAGGTTACACCGGACGTGGCGATCATCTCGAGTGCGTACGACTCCCAGTACGGACATCCACACGACGAGGTTCTCGAGGACTTCGCCGATCGAGGCATCGACACGTACTGGACCGCCGTTCACGGCGACGTCGTCCTCACGACTGACGGGAGCGATGTCGAACTCGAGACGGAACACGAGTTCTCGACTGATGCTGCGGCTCTCCTCGAGGAGAAGCCAGCTGACGATGACGACACGCAAGCGTCGCTCACCCATCCGATTGACGTGCCTACAGCACCACTAGCGAGTTAATGACCGAAACCTACACCGCGACGCTCGATCGAATCGTCGATGGGCAGATAGCGGTGCTCTTGCTCGAAGAGGACGACGAAACCGTCGACCAACTCGATGTCGACGTAGCGACGCTGCCGCCAGCGGCTCAGCACGAAGGGGCGGTTCTCGAGATTGCTGTTGAAGCAAGCGAACTCTGTGAAGCCGAATATCTCCCTGAAGTCACACAGTCCCGTAAAGAGACTGCACAGGAGCGCTTCGACCGTCTCTCGACGAGGTTGTCGGATCGAGAGTAACAGTAGAGTAGTGTAATACTACACGTGCTTAGTGAGCACAGAGGTTGTGATCTGTTTCGTAATTCTTCTGCAATCTCTCGGCAGAAAGCCGTACGTTCATAGCCATCAGGCGAGCGGGAGGGCTTGCTGGTTTATGATCGGCATGCTGACACGCGGCGGTGCGCTGTGACGGCAAGACAGAGGAGTGCGACGAGCGAAACGAGGATACCGAAGCCTGGAACTCCGTCATCTTGACCATCGACACTGTCGTCCGACGTTTCTGAGCTATCTGACTCCGATCTGTCGCTGCCGGACTCGGCTACACTAAACTCCGTGTCGGCGGTAGCGGTGTTTCCGTTGTTGTCGGCGACAGTGATGGTTGCACTGTAGGACACTCCGTCCTCGAGTGTGAGGGTGTGTTCTGCTGCCGAGGAGGTGATGTCGGTGTCGTCGCTCGCTGTGACGTCTTCACCGTTGAGTTCCATCGTGACTGAACGGATGTCGATACCGGAGCGATCATCGTCGTACTCGAATCTGACTGTCGTCTTTTCGACATCCGAATCGAGCGTCGAGCCGTCGGCCGGTGATCGGTCACTGATCACCGGCGACTCGGTATCGGGGACGAACGCGCCGTAGGTGGAGAAGCCAGTAACCGAGGCCGTGAGGAACGGATCGTCGTCGATCCGCGTGACGGTCGACCCTGCGACAGGGTCCCAGCTCCCGCTTGCGTCATCGTAGTAGTGTAACTCGACTTCGTCGGCCGATGCACTCCCGGGGAGTTCTTCTTCGTCGATCGCCATCGAGATCGACGCGCTCTCGACAGTGCCCTCCTCGAGGTAGTAGTCGAGCAGGTTGTCGAGGTCTGCGGTGATGAAGCCGACCCCGAGGTCGCCGTCCTCGAGATTCGCGTTGGCGGTCGTCTCCGACAGTGAGACGAACAGGTCCTGCGTGAGGATTGCCTCGTCGGCCTCCTCAGCGACCTCGAAGGCGATGGCGGTGCCGGTGTCGTCGATCTCGATGACGCCATCGTTGAGGGTGAACCGGGTGTCGACGGTGACCGACGCGGTGTCCGTTCCTTCGTTCCCGGCGTGGTCGGTACCGACGCTCGTAATCTCGTAGGTTCCGGTCTCGCCGGTGGCGAACGTGCCGGTGAAGTGGGTGTCGCTTCCGCCGACGGGGAGCACCGAGACCGACCCGCTGTCAGTCGAGCCATTGGGCGCGGTGAACACACCCTCAACCTCGGGGGGTTCTGCAAGTGGCTCGTCGCTCTCGACGACGACCGTCGCGCCCTCGCCGTCGATGTCCTCGAGGGTCGCCGAGAGGCGAGGCGCGTCGCGGTCGATCACAAGTGGATTGTCTGCGGCGTCCATTCCGACGCTGCCAACTTGGTCGACGGCCACCACTGACACTTCGTAACGGCCGTCGTCTTCGACCGAAGCAGGCGAAACCGTCGCCGTCCACGTCTCGCCTTCGTCATGGCTCGCCTCGAACGAGCGGACGTAATTCGTCTCGAGTGAACTCACTAACACGTTCACCGTCTCGAGGTCAAGATCGGCGTCGATCTCGACGGTGACAGGAACGTCCTCGCTCGCGTACACCTGTTCCGTCTCGGTCTCGGGATCAAAGCCGACTGAGTGGCCCGCGACGTCGATGATCGACGCCTCGACGGTTGGTTCGGTGACTGTAACCGTGCCAGCGTTTCTCCCGCCAAGCTCGAGGTCGTAGGTGCCCGTCTCCTCGGGAGCGTAGGTGACGTTGAGCGCGCCGAGGTGGTAGTAGCCCGGCTCGAGCGTGACCTCCTGAGTGCCGACGACGGCGGTGTCGCCGGTCTCGGTGTTCGTGGCGGTGAGTTCGACTTCCTCGGGGCCGTCGATCGTACCGTTCTGATAGATGCTGCCGGTGACGTCAATCTCTTGTCCTTCGACGAGTTCGACTTCGGAGACGCCCGCGGCAATGACCTGAATGTCGGATTCGGCGGGGATGACTTCAATCGTGCCGGCGTGTCGGTCGCCGAGTTCGAGGTCGTATGTTCCCGCCTCGTCGGGCGCGAACGAGACGTTGAGTGCGCCGAGGTGGTAGTAGCCCGGCTCGAGCGTGGCCTCCTGAGTGCCGACGACGGCGGTGTCGCCGGTCTCGGTGNCGAGGTCGTAGGTGCCCGTCTCCTCGGGAGCGTAGGTGACGTTGAGCGCGCCGAGGTGGTAGTAGCCCGGCTCGAGCGTGGCCTCCTGAGTGCCGACGACGGCGGTGTCGCCGGTCTCGGTGTTCGTGGCGGTGAGTTCGATTTCCTCGGGGCCGTCGATCGTGCCGTTCTGGTAGATGCTGCCGGTGACGTAGGTCTGTTCGCCCTCCACGAGTTCGACCTCGGAGACGCCCGCGGCGATGACCTGAATATCGGATTCGGCGGGGGCGACCTCGACTGTTCCGGCATCTCTGTCACCGAGTTCGAGGTCGTACGTCCCTGCCTCGTCGGGCGCGAACGAGACGTTGAGTGCGCCGAGGTGGTAGAAGCCGGACTCTAGTGTTACTTCTTGTGACCTCACAACCTCGCGCTCGTTGGTCTCGGTGTTCGTGGCGGTGAGTTCGATCGTCTCGGGATCGTCGACTGTGCCGTTCTGATAGATGCTGCCGGTGACGAACAACTCCTCACCCTCGACGAGCTCGACCTCGGAGACGCCTGCAGCGATGACCTGAACGTCGGAGTATGCTTCTTCGACGTCGACCGTGCCGGCGTCGAGATCTCCGAGTTCGAGGTCGTACGTCCCCGGCTCATCGGGGACGTACGAGATATTGAGCGCGCCGAGGTGGTAGTAGCCCGGCTCGAGGGTCACCGCTTGGGAGCCCACGACCTCGCGCTCGCCAGTTTCGACGTGCGTGGCGGTGAGGTCGATCGTCTCGGTCGCCTCGTGGCTACCGTTCTGATAGATACTGCCGGTCACGTGAACCGGCTCTCCCTCGAGGATATCCACTGCCGAAACCGACGCCCCGATCACCCGGATGTCGGTGACGATTTCGTCGACAGTGATCGTGCCGATCTCGCGATCGCCAAGCGTCAGCTCATAATCGCCCGGTTCGTCGGGCGTGAACGAGATGTTGAGCGCGCCGAGGTGGTAGTAGCCCGGCTCGAGAGTTACGGTTTGGCTGCCGAGCACGTTCGTCTCACCGCTTTCGACGTCCGTGGCGGTGAGTTCGATCTCCTGGGGACCGTCGACGTTACCTGCTTGGTAGATGCTGCCGGTCGCGTAGAGCTCGTCGCCCTGTGTGACTTCGACCTCGGAGACGCCCGCAGCGATCACTTGGACGTCGGAGTACGCTGCCTCGACCTCGATCGTGCCGGCGTGTCGGTCGCCGAGTTCGAGATCGTACGTTCCCGGTTCGGCGGTGAACGAGACGTTGAGCGCGCCGAGGTGGTAGTATCCGGGCTCGAGAGTTACGATTTGGCTACCGAGCACGTCCGTCTCACCGCTTTCGACGTTCGTGGCGGTGAGTTCGATCTCTTCGGGACCGTCGACGTTGCCGGATTGGTAGATGCTGCCGATGGCGTAGAGCTCGTCGCCCTCAACACCCTCCACGTCGGAGACACTCGCGGCGATGACCTGAATGTCAGATTCGGCTTCTTCGACCTCGATCGTGCCGGCGTGTCGGTCGCCGAGCTCGAGATCGTACGTTCCCGGTTCGGCGGTGAACGAGACGTTGAGCGCGCCGAGGTGGTAGTAGCCCGGCTCGAGAGTTACGGTTTGGCTGCCGAGCACGTTCGTCTCACCACTCTCGACGTTCGTGGCGGAGAGTTCGATCTCCTCGGGGCCGTCGACGTTACCTGCTTGGTAGATGCTCCCGACTGCGTAGAGCTCGTCGCCTTCGACGGCTTCCACGTCGGAGACGGACGCCGCGATGACCTGAATGTCTGATTCAGCAGGTTCGACCTCGATCGTGCCGGCATGGCGGTCGCCAAGTTCGAGGTCGTAGGTGCCAGCTTCGTCAGGCACGAACGAGATGTTGAGCGCGCCAAGGTGGTAGAAGCCGGGCTCGAGCGTGATCTCCTGAGTCCCCACGACTTCGTGCTCGCCGGTTTCGGTGTTCGTGGCGGTGAGCTCCAACGTCTCCGGGCCGTCGATGTTCCCCGCTTGGTAGACGCTCCCGACTGCGTAGAGTTCGTCGCCTTCGACGGCTTCCACGTCGGAGACGGACGCCGCGATGACCTGAATGTCCGATTCAGCAGGTTCAACCTCGATCGTGCCGGCATGGCGGTCGCCGAGTTCGAGATCGTAGGTGCCCGCCTCATCCGGGACGAACGAGATGTTGAGCGCACCGAGGTGGTAGAAGCCAGGCTCGAGCGTGATCTCCTGAGTACCCACAACTTCGCGCTCGTTTGTCTCGGTGTTCGTGGCGGTGAGTTCGACCGTCTCGGGACCCGAGACTGTGCCGGCCTGATAGATACTACCGATGGCGTAGAGCTCCTCATTTTGTACGACTTCGTCCTCAGAGACGGACGCAGCGATGACTTGGATGTCGGAGTACTGGTTTTCGACAAATACCGTCTCGACAACGAACCCGTTGAGCGAGATCGTCACGTTCATTTCGTCTTCGCCGGCAGGCAGATCCGCTTCCGTCGGCGTCCACTCGAATTCCACACCGCCGGGCGTCGCACCCGGGCCGACTTCAACGGTCGTGGTTTCGACGCGCTCTCCGTCGATGTTTAGGTCGACGTCGTAAGTGCCGGGGCCGCCGTTGTTGAGCAGATCGCCGGTGATCGTAATCGTCTCCTCGAGCACGACCGACGACTGGTTCACGTCTGCGCCGTAGATGAGGATGTCCGCGTCGGGATCTTCAGTGACGGTGACTATTCCAGCGTCGACACCGCCGACACCCAACTGGAACTCACCGGCGTTTTCGAAGGTCCACGTAAACGTGACATCCGTGCTCTCGCCCGCCTCGAGCGTGACCGTCGTGCTCTCGACCGTCTGGCCGTTGACCTCGAGCGGAACGGTCAGGTCACCGTCTCCATCGCCGACGTTCTCGACCGTCGCCTCGATCGTCGCGTCCTCGCCGAGTACGAGTTGCGTCGGCATCACAGCCGCCTCGAGGACTGCAAGCTCGGGATCTGGATCAGGGGTTGGATCGGGGGTTGGATCAGGAGTCGGTTCGTCGTCGACCGGCGACACCGAAAGCGCGGCCGTATCGAACGCAACCGGGTCCGGATCGTTCGTGATACCCGTGACGACGACCGCCTCAGCGCCATCGTACGCGAGGTCGGATTCAAAGGAGAACGTCTCTGTGAAGGTGTCACCCGGCCCCAAGACACGCGGCATCAGGCTGCTTTCGTCGTACAGCGTGTCGACATTCGTGGGAAGTTCATCTCCATCGAGAACGCCGGCTTCGACGACGCCGAGTGCGGTGAACTGGGCTGCAGCGACGTCACCTGTGTTGGTGACCTCGGCGACGACTGTGATCTCCTCGCCGTCTTCGACGTCGACTGTGCTCTCGTCGGTGAGGATCTCCACCGTGAGTTTGACGTCTTCGGGGTCTGGTAGCGGTTCGACCTCGAGGTCGACCGTCTCGGTTGCTGCTTCGTCAACCGACACGTCGGAGACGGGGATCGCTATCCACTCGTCCGTAAGGACGCTCACCTCGTAGGTTCCCGGCGGCACATCGATCGCGTACTCGCCGTTTTCGTTCGTAACGAGACCGAGTTCGATCGGCTCCGCATCGAACTCACCCGACGTGGTATCGCCGTCCATCATCCGAGGAGCCACGTGTGAGTCGCTGGCGACCGGTTCCCCGGTTTCCATATCGATGACCTGCACCGGGATACCTGCGACGGGATCTTCACCGTCAGTGACGGTCCCCGTGATCGTTCCCGGAGCAACCGGTGGCTCGATCTCGAGGTCCAGTGTCGTCGTTTCACCCTCTTCGACGACGACGTTCTCTTCGGTTACCGTCCCGAGCGATGGATCCTCCGAGAACGTCGAAACAGTATACGTACCCGGTTGGAGCGTAAGTTCGTAGCTGCCGTCCTCGCCCGTCACGTCGCTTTGGCCGCCAGCGCTGACGAAGACGTTCGCCACGGCTTCGCCGGTCTCCTGCATGGTCACCTGACCGGTGATCGTGCCCGGGTCCGGAATCGGGGTGAGTTCGATGTCGAACACCTCACCGTCGAGGATGTCTTCATCGACAGTGATTATCTGCTGGTCGTAACCGGCCGTGTCGAAAGCAACTGACGGTGTTTGCGTACTGTGTTCAGGGATGTTGATCGCGTACTCGCCATTGGCGTCGGTTACCGCCGTGTACAACGGACTGCTCGCGAAGAACCGAGATTCGATCTCGACACCGGCAACCGGCTCGCCGGTCTCCGCGTCTGTTACCGTTCCAGTTAGAACGGGAATCGAATCGAGCGTGATCGGATCGAGCGCCGTTTCCTCCGCGGACTGGACCTCGACGTTCTGTCTGTACCCGTCGGCGAAACCAGTCGCCGCGATCGGATCGAATTTGTAGGCACCTGGTGGCACGTCGACGGAAAACTCGCCGGAACCGTCCGTCACGATGACCGTTGTGAACCCGTCCGGTGCGGTCGCCGGTTCGTTGAGATCGACCTGTTCGATCACGGTGAGTTCTGCTCCTGCGATCGGATTGTCGTCCTCGTCGACGATCGTTCCGGTGATCGTCCCGTCGGATTCCTCGAGGTCGTCTCCGTCGCTCTGTGGGGCCGTCGCGAACGGAGCGAACTGGATCGGCCCACTGTCGATCTGGATCTCGTCGCCGTCGCCGTCCGCAACGACGTCCGTATCCTCGGCGTCGACAAACGGCTCGTCGCTCCCGGTGGTGGTGCTCGGCCCGCTCTCGGCACCCCACCAGTTGTTCGTCGCCTCGAGTGCGGGCGAGTGACCGTCGTATCGGAGGCCGTAACCGCTGTTTCCAGCGATGTTGTTTTCGGTTACCGATATTTGATTAGCATCCGGGCTGACGTACACGCCCCAGACATTGTTGATTTGATTACCCGTGATGTCGATGTCGCCGTTACCGACTGATTCGATACGGAGTCCAAAGCTGTTCGAATCAAGTGTGTTCGAATCAACCATGACCGCACCGTCGGCATTGATCCTGACACCAGCAGCGAATCCGGATCCACCGTCAATGTGTCCACTGACATCGTTGCCGAGTAGTTCAACATCAGCGGCTTCGTTGATATTGATCCCGTCTCTATCGTTGTCGACGATCGTGTTTCCTTCGACGGTTACACCAGATCCAGAGTCCAACTCGATACCATGGTCGCTGCTACTCCGAACGTGGTTATTAATTAGTGTAACACTGTCACTGTTACGGACCCATATTCCGAGGCCATCGTTGTCTTTGACCTCATTGTTCTCAACGGTCGCTGTTGTCGCAGAGAAAACTCGGATTCCGTATCCGTCGTTTTCAAGTACGGTATTGTCCGTGATTTCACTGATTGCTGACCAACCTTGGATACCGTAGCCACCGTTGTTCTCCACGTGGTTATCGGCGATGACGCCGTCAGCGACAATCGCGTTCCCGGCGTTGTCGCGGACGGTGTTGTTTGTTACTGCCTCAGCGTCGAACCCCCGAATACCGATATCACCATCAACAACCAGATTCGAGTCAATCGTCGCGGCGGTGTCATCGCTGTCGATTCCTCCATCGGTGACGTTCAGAACTTCGTTGTCAGAGATGTCAACTGCACCTGAGTTTCGAACCCAGATCCCGCCACCAGATTCATTGACGTCGTTTGCCTCGATGGTTCCCGTCTTGACCTCGTCGAAGCGAATCGCGTGAGAAGCGTGTCCCGTCAGTTCGGTCGTCGAGATCGTCACGTCGTCCGAATCGGTGGCGACGATGCCACCCGTATCCTCACCGTCGCCGGTGCTGTCGGAGACTTTCCCATCGACGAACGTTGCCTTTTCAACGCCGTCGAACTCGACGCCAGTGGCGTATCCTTCAACCGTTGTCTCTGAGATGTCGACGTCCGTTCCGCCGAGCACTGCGATCGCATGCTCGCCCCCTGCACCCGCTTCGGTCACCGTTACGTCTGTAAGCGTCACGTCGTCGCTTTCGACGACGAGGACGCCGATCGGCATCCCCTCAGTGTCGATGTTTTCAACCGTGACATCAGTTGAGTCGACGACGAAGGCCTGTCTCGCATTCTCCGGAGCGGTCGTCCCGGACTCGCCGGTTGCATAGAACAGCGGCGAGCCGTCCTCGAAGACGTTGTTGTCGACGTCGTGTGCGAAGTGCTCGAGCTCGTCGCCGTCGACGAGGAGTCCGGACTCGAGGGTGTTCTCAAACAGTTCGACGTCGCTCACGCGCTCGAGGACGAGATCGGTCTCGTGGCCGACGTACTCGTTGTCCTCGATCTCGATCTCGGAGACGTAGGGGGTGAATACGGTGCCGTTCCCGTTCGACTCGAATCGGTTGTCGGTCACGAACACGCCTGTCGGGAACTCGTTGTCGGGGTCGGGAGGTGAGCCGGTCCCACCACCGCGTCCGTCCGGCGTGATTGGGGCTGTGATCGTGTCGACGTATAGCCCGATCTCGCCGCTACCGGCGATCTCGTTACCGGAAACGGTGGTGTCCTCAGCTGCACGGAAGAAGTCCTCCGGGACGTTGCTACCGGGTGCGGTTGCAGACCGGTACGCCAGACGGACCCCGTGTTCGGCGCTGTCGGTGATCTCGTTGTCGCGGATCTCGATCCCTGTCCCGAAGTCGACGCGGACGCCGTCGACGCCGGCGTTCGTGATCTCGTTGTCGATCACTGAGCCCTCGTTTCGCTGGTCGACGAATGCCCCGTCAGTTGCCCGCCCATCGCCCGGGCCGGTGAAGAAATCGTCGTAGAACACGACGCCGAACCGGCCGACGTCGATGATCGTGTTGTTCTCGAAGGTACCGCCGCTGGCGGAGCCGACCTGTATGCCGTTGCCGTCGCCGCCTTCGATGTGGTTCCCGTAGGCGTGAAGGTCGCCCGCCGAGCCGGAGAACCGGATGCCGGCGTCGGTGCTGTCGGTGATCTCGTTGTATTGGAGCACCGTTTCGGTCTGGTTCGACGACGACGAGATCCCGACGTCGTTTCGAGCGAGGACGTTACCTTCGACGGTGACGCGCGTGGTCGCTTGGAGCCGTACACCCGCGTTGCTCTCGTTGAATCGGTTGTTTCTGACCGTGACGTCGGTCGTATCGAAACGGGTTGAATCGACCTCATTTAGATCGAAGCCACCTCCTCGTGTAACGAATACCCCCGAGGGACCACCGTTCGTTATCTCGTTGTTCTCGATGATAGTTCCAGAGGAAAACCCGGCAAGATTGAGTGCCGAGCCGGAGGTATTTTCGATGACGTTGCCCTCGATGAGGGCGTTCGCGGAGCCGTTGTACGTCTCAGAGGGTCCTGGACTGAATCCGAGCTGGATCGCCGCGCCGTTCCCGACGTTCGTGATGTCGTTACCGCGGATCTCCGCGTTCGATGAGTCAAACGGTTTGATGTCGGGCAGGTCGAATCCGTCCTCGTAGACCAGTATCCCCCGGCCAACGTCGGTGAGCGTGTTGTTCTCGATGACGACGTTCTGTGAATCGATCGCCTGGATTTGGTGTCGGTCGTCGCGTGAATCAGATACGCCGTTACCTCGGATCTCAACGCCGATCGATTCTTCAGCCAAAATTGCCACCTCGTTCCGCTCGAGTTCGTTATCCTCGATGACTGCACCGTTGACGCTTTGCACATAAATACCCGAGTCGCCACCAGATTGGCTGTTGTTCTCAACGGTGTTCCCACGGATTTCGATGCCCGTCAGAACCCGTTTCTCGTCGGTTCCCTCGTCAGTTCCCTCGACGTGAACACCGACCCCTCCGTTATCAGCTACCGTCACGCCGTCGATAGTGACGTCGGATGCGTCCTGCACGCTGATTCCGTGTTCGTCGAACTCACGGACCTCGAGGCCCTCGATCGTGACGTTGTCCGCCGTAACAATGATACCAGTCGAACCTGCGGCTTGGGTGCCGTCGAGTATCGTCGGCTCGTCGCCAACGGCTGCAAGCGTTAGACCGTCGACGTCGATGACCAGCGATTCGTCGAACGTTCCAGATTCGACGTAGATCGTATCCTCGTTATCGGCAGCTTCGATTGCGCCCTGAATGCTCTCGTCGCTCTCAACCGTAGTGGGTGTCACAGCACCGGCCACACCCACAGCGAGGGCAGCACCACAGATCACCAGAATAGCGAGTCCCACGAGTACTCGCGATTTCCGTCGTATCGAAGTCCGCTCCGCGTTTGTCATGGTAAAGATAATTCTCAATGTATCATAACATTCTGCTTAGCCAGACCGTAGTGGGGTACTTAGCTCAGTCTAAGTAGGTCACTCTCGTTTCGGAAGCCGAACGATCACTGTGGTTCCCTCCCCCAGTGTGGATTCAATATCGACCGACCCACCGTGTTGTTCCACGATCTTCTTACACAGCGCCAGTCCAGCACCTGTTCCGGGCGTCTGTTCTGCGTGCTGGCCTCTGGTGAATAGCTCGAAGACGTACTCGAGTTCGTCCGGGTCGATACCGACACCTGCGTCTGTGACGGTGAGCACGTGTTCGGTCTCGGTTGTTGTGGCCTCGACCGAGATCACCGGCGGCGCAGGACCAGAGTACCTGATTGCGTTCGAAATGAGGTTCTGAAAGAGCCGAACAAGTTGGTGTTCAATGCCGCTCACTGTCGGCAACTCGCCGACGGAGACTGTCGTGTCGGTCTCTTCGATCGAGAATCGAAGGCTCGTCGTCGCCTGGTCGACGACAGCAGCCAGCGAGACCGGTTCGAACTGGTCGTCGTTGCGTTCGATTCGTGAATACTCGAGCAGGTCCGACAGCATCGTCTGCATTCGCTCGGCGTTCGTCTGTGCCACCGCGAGTATCTCGTCGTTCTCGGCCGAGAGTTCCGGCTCTGACCGACGGACGCGGTCGATGTATCGTTCGGTCGTTCGCGCTGGTTGCCGCAGGTCGTGAGAGATTGCGGTCGTAAACGTCTCCAACTCGCGGTTTACCGCCATCACCTCATCTAACTGAGCCGAAAGCGCTGCCTCGAGCGAACGCTTTTCGGTCACATCTCGGAGTGTCATCGTTCGGCCAATCAGGTTCCCATTGACGTCGACCAGTGGTGTCTTCGTCACGGCCAACTTCCGCGGTGTCGCATCGATTTCACACGAAATCTCGCTGCTAACGGTGGATCTGTCTTCGGAGGGCTCCGTTTCCGTTACTATCTCTGGAAGAGTCTGATGGACACTGGTACCGATTACTGCGTCGCCGTCAAGTTTGAGTATCGTTGCTGCTGCATCGTTGATGTCGACGATTTGCTGTTGGCTGTCGATGACGATGATCCCTTCAGAAAGGGTATCAACAACCGTCTCTCGAGCAATCGGAACCAGATCTAGCAACTGATAGTGATAGATGGCTGCAAAAAATAACACACCAGTTGCGACGAAACTGAACGGTGTGAGATCGAAATTCGATGGAACGTAGAGATCGGTATGGAACGCAAGGTTAGCCGCCATCGGAACGACTGCACCAAGCAGTAACAGCCCCACTTGTCGACGATACACCTTCGGTGCCCAGACGAAGAGCTGTGCAAACAGTACTGCACCAGCGGCCATGAGTGCATAGCCGTACGCTGCGTGAACCCAGAACGCCAGCCCGAACGCCTGATCGATAAGCAGTAGCGATCCATCGTTAACGGACTTGATACCGAACGTCTGACGGATCAGCTCGTGTCGTGGGTTTGTCCAGACAAGCACGAGATACGCCGTTGGGACCACCGATAGTGTGCCAAGCGTCCGTGGCGTAAGTAAGTGATCTCGACCGGTAAACTGCAACGCAAACCCGATCCACGCGATTGGGACGGCAGCGACGGCGATGTGGTTGGCATTGGCCCAAAACAGTTTCGTCCCTTCAGTTGCGCCAGCGATCTGCAATCCATATGTAACAGCCCACAGCATCATCGCGCCAATCAGCAACAAAAACGCGGTGCTACCGGGAACGTCGCGCTTTTGCCACGCACCAACAGCGACGACACCCATCGTTGCCGCCGCTAACAGCAGAAACAGCGTATAGATCGTCCACTGCCACTCCCACATCGCGAACAGTGCGGTTGAAAGTGAAGATGCGGCTATAATATGTCCAGTAGGAATATCGCAATAATAAAATTATTGATGAGATCACCATCCCAACACCCGACTCAAAAACGGCTCGCAACTGAGAGACGGAGGCTGTTACTCCAGTGTTAGTGTGGACCAATCGCCGCCAACAGCGTTTGGGACGTACCGATCTCGGTTTTCGGCGAACGACAGCGATCGGAGTTGTGGAGATACTTTCCGACAACACGATTCATGCACCGATCGCACGCAAACGCTCGTCGTCGCCGGCGGGCCGTGAGACGCGATCGGGCGTGTACTGACTGTTGTCCGACAGGATGCTAAACAGGACTGCAGAGACGGGCGAATGTCACTGTTCTTGTGTCGGCACCTTCTCACCGCGACGGCCGGACAGCGTCTCGATGTCGATTTCGTACCACGATTTGTCGAACGTCTCGTCGTCCATCCAGCGGATATCGCCCGCAGCGTCGTCGGCACGACCGAAAAACAGGGCGGCAACCCGACTCGAGACTTTTTCCGATGGGATGTGATGGATCGTCCCAGTCACGATGACACTCGCCCATGTCGATGTGTCTTGGAAGGCGTACGTCGAGAACGTTACCTCTTCGCTCGTTGAGACGAACTGCTCTTTCTTGCTCGAGTCAGTCGAGACGAACTCCATCACGATTCGATCATAGCCTTCATCGTAGCCATACGAGATCGGCAGTCCGTACGCACGGTTGTCGTTCGCCAGACAGAGCGTTCCATGTCCTTGCTGTTCGAGAAACGCGGTCGCTTCAGCAGTTGACAGCGAGTAACCGATTTGGTCGTGCATACTACTAGCGTATCAGCAAGATAGATTGAATGTTACCCCGCGACGATGGCTTGTGCGGCTTTCGAGTGCAGTTCACCGAACACCGGCCACTTGCGTTTCCACTCGGGGAGTTTGTTGTTCTGATCGTACTCAGACGGTTTGTCGTCCTCTGGGCTGTTCTCGTAGTCCCAGCGGACGTGGTTGTAGAGTTGGCGATGAACGTCGAGTTGGTGTTCCAGCCACTCCGCTACCTCTTGTGTCGGGTAGGCGTGGTAGCGGTGACTGTACTCCATCGCTGTCTCTTTGTTTTAGACGTGTCTACTTACTGATTTGTGTCACTGGTTGTCGGCTTCATCCCCAACCACGGTGATGCTGTCGGTGCAGCGAACCACATCCACAAACGACCGCCGATTCACTCTCAAAACGAGGATTTAAGTCCTCAAGTTAGTAATCGACACTATTCAACTCCCTGTTGAGTTATGATGCGACCCAACTGCATGACCGCTACTGACGAACATGGCTGACGAGACGCCCGCATTCGAGGGTGAACACGCCAACAAAGGGACCGACAGGGAAGAGAGTATAACAACGGAATCGACCATGTCCGAGTCGATTCCCGACGGCACGACAACCGACGCGATCGATGATGTTCTCGCATCGGCACGGACTCACTCGAGGCCGCTGTTCGAGGACGACCCGCTCGAGCCACCCCGTGAGCCGACAATCGACGAGACGTTTTTCGAGTTCGACTCCCTCGAGCGATACCGCTGTGAGGAGTGGACGTGGGTCAACGAGCCCTATGCCTACCTTGCGACTGTCTTCGACAGTTCGACGGATGAGCCTCGTCTCTGGATCGTCGAACCACACCTCGATCAGTTCGAACAGTACGTTCGTGACGACCTCGAGGAGACGCTCCGACGCGAACTACTGTACGCCGATGAGACCGGTAAACGGCCGTCTCAGCAGGTTTTTGACGAGCAAGCAAGAGACGTAATCCAGAGACAAGCCACGACAGTCTCCGAGACATCACTACACAAAATCCTCTACTATCTGCGTCGGGACTTCATTGGCTACGGGACGATCGACCCGCTGATGCGTGCTGAAGCAGTCGAGGACATCTCGTGTAGCGGCGCGGAGATCCCGCTGTACGTCTATCATCGCGAACACGGAAACGTGGCGACGAACCGTCGACTCGGCGCAGAGCAGCTCGATTCGTACGTCTTGCGACTCGCCCAACGAGCCGGCAAACATCTCTCGGTGTCGACTCCGCTCGTCGACGCAAGTCTTCCGGACGGCTCTCGTGTGCAGGCAACGCTGGGTGGAGACGTGACGACACGGGGATCGAACTTCACGATCCGGAACTTTACGGATACGCCGTTTACCCCGGTCGAATTGATCGACGTCGGTACGTTCAGTGTCGAGCAGATGGCCTTTTTCTGGTTTGCCGTCCAGAACAATCGCTCGCTGTTATTCGCCGGGGCGACGGGGTCTGGAAAGACGACGAGCATGAACTCGATGTCGTTTTTCATCCCACCGCAGAGCAAGGTCGTCTCCATCGAAGACACGCCCGAACTGTCGTTACCACACGACAACTGGATTCAAAGCGTCTCGCGAGAGCCAACGGGCGATCAGGGACGCGGCGAAGTGTCGATGTATAACCTCCTGAACTCGAGTCTGCGACAGCGACCCGAATACATCCTTGTCGGTGAGATTCGAACGGACCCGCGGGTCGCATCGACGTTTTTTCAGGCGATTTCGACCGGCCACACGGCGTATACGACGTTTCACGCGAACTCAATTCAGGGGCTGTTGAGTCGGATGCAAAACGAGCCACTTGGCGTTCCCGGACAGATGCTCGCCGAACTCGACCTCGTCTCGATTCAGAAACAGGTCCGCGTCGACGGGCACCCGGTCCGTCGAAACGACGAAATCGTCGAGATCATCTCCCGAAACGACGACCCGGGAACGCTACAGACCCGTGCGGTTTTCGAACGCGACCCAGCTGCCGACCGGTTCGACCGGGCACGAACGTCACGAACACTCGAGGACATCCGTGAGGAACGTGGCTGGTCGTCGAACCGCGTCGAGACTGAACTTCGGCGGCGTCGAGAGATCCTCGAGTATCTGCTCGCAAACGACCTCGATGACTACGACACGGTCGTCAAAGCAACGACGATGTTCGCGCGCCAGCCGGATGCCGTTGTTGACCTCGTTCACGATGACGCCCTCGAGACCAGACTTCGTGAGGCGATGGAGGAGCCGACGTGAACGGGGACACGCGGCGTGTCGACGACGCGCGAGCGCTCGACGGGGGCGCTGGCGATGACGATCCGAACGGCGTCGACAACGAGTCAACGGCAGCCGAACAACGACAGGCCGCGTTCAGCAACGACCACAGCCGGTTGCGTTCGTGGTTCGAACGCCATTCGGAACGGTACACTGGATTGAAACGGCGGCTCGCACAGGCCCGGCTTTCAACGGCCGTCGATGCGTACCTCGCGCAGAGTGCCGTGGCGAGTCTGAAAGCCGCTCTCGGCGGCGCAGTGCTCGTTAGTATTGTCCTCGCTGTTGTGAGCCTCGCTGACGTTTCCAATCAGCTACTCGAGGCGGCAAGCCTTACGTCGGTGAACACAGCAGCACTCGCCATCAGCTCCGTCTCAACCGGAGCACTCGCCTGTGGTGGTGCGGTGTGGGGATTTCGGGTTCATTACCAGCCACGTCGCCTCGTCGCAGCGCGTCGAAGCGAAATCGACCTCGGACTGCCTTCCGCGATCACGTTTCTGTACGCCATGACCGGCGGCGGCGTCGATATCATCACCGCGATTCGGTCGCTGGCGGACGAAGAAGAAGTGTATGGAGAGATTGCAGCAGAGTTCAGCCAGATCGGTCGTGAGATGGATCTCCTCGGTGCCGACTTCCAGACTGCGCTTGCCCGAACAAGCGATCGAACGCCGAGCGAGAACCTCCAACAGTTTCTGGACAACGTCCTCGGCGTCCTAGAGTCGGGTGGCGATGTCAGTCGGTTTCTCGAGGACGAAATCGACGAACAGGCCGAACTTGCCCTCCAGCAACAGGAGGCGTTTATCGAACGGCTCGGCTTACTGAGCGAGGTGTTCATCGCCGCGTTCGTCGCCGGGCCGTTGTTTCTGATTATCACGCTGTTAGTTATCGGACTGCTCGGCGGGGTCAGCGTCCTCGAAATCGTCGTTGTGATCTATGTCGTCTTGCCGTTGTGTGCGGCTGGATTCTTCCTGCTGGTCGATCTGGTCGCCCAACCACAGCAGCTGACCCCGTCGGTGTCGAGTGACACATCGCGGCGACCGAACGGCCACAATGAGGCCGGGCCGGTCACAACCGATTCGTCGCTGGATGACGACCCCCGATATCAGGCGTACCAACGAACCCGCCTCCAGACGAGAGTTCGTACGCGACTTTCGAACGCAGCCGAATACGTCATCCGACAGCCGGCCTACGGGTTTGCCCTGACAGCGCCACTCGGGGCTCTTTTCGCGGCCGGTGTCGTCCTCGCCGGCGTGGTTCAGCCAACGGCCACCGAAATCGTTGCCCGACCAGTGTGGACGACGATCTGGCTGGCTCTTCTCCCCGGCCTCATCACAACCGTTCCCGTCTCGTTGCTGTACGAACGCAATCGACGACGTGAGCGCGCCGTCATCGATCAGTTCCCGGACGTTCTGGAGACGCTGGCGAACGCAAACCGGATGGGCGTCCCCCTCACCGCCGCGTTCGAACAGGTCTCGAGTGCGGGTACTGGGCCGATCCGAAACGAGCTCACGACGGTTCGAAACGATATCGTCTGGAACCAAGACCCCTCGACGGCGTTCCGTCGCCTCGCTGATCGGCTGCCGATCCCTCGAGTCGCGCCGACGTTGACGATCGTCGCCGAGGGCAATCGGATCAGTAGCGAACTGTACGAAGTCCTCGAAATCGCAGGCAAGGAGCTACGGATTTACGCACGCCAAGAGTCGGCCCGGCGGAACGAAGTCAGCCCATATCTGGCGATCGTGTTCATCGGATCGTTCGTCTACCTGTTCGTTATTGTTGTCTTGAACGCGAGCTTTCTTGGACCGATGGCTGAGACCGCTGTTCCGGACACGGACCAAGAATCAATGGCGCCGGCAGCGCTCTCGATCGACGTCGACGTGTATCGAACAGTCTTCTTTCATTCGGCACTGATTCAGGGGATCGTGGCCGGGCTGATCGGTGGCAAACTCACCGAGAACAGCCTTCTGAGCGGTCTGAAGTACGCGATCGCGCTGACGGTACTCATCACCGGGGTGTTTCTCATCGTATGACCTTCCACAACGGGTTCGACGCCCGTGCCGTCTCGCCGCTCATCGGCGCGATTCTCTTACTCGCGATTCTCGTGGCCTTACTCGGTCTGTTACAGCTCAATGCGGTGCCCGCTCTGACGAGTCAGACGGAGTTCGAGCACAACCAGCACGTCCAGGGCGAACTGAAAGACCTCACGGCGGGCCTCGAGCGAACAGCGACGACCGGAACAGGCGAGTCCGTCGCGATCACTCCCGGCGTGCGCTACCCGTCTCGAGTGGTACTAGTGAATCCACCGCCGGCATCCGGGACCATCGAAACGGCGTCGGCGAGCCCCATTACTATCGACGGTGCCCACGCGAACGGTGCAACGGGCGACTACTGGGACGGCGACACGAAGTCGATCTCGACGCGCTCACTCGTCTACGAGCCTCGCTACAACGAGTACGACAACGCCCCGGCGACGGTAGTTGAACTGGGCGCGCTGTACAACCGAGTCGACGACACGACGATCGTAACCGAAGACCGCGGTGTCATCGACGGCCGAACACTCTCACTGACGACCGTTGCGGGCGAGTACCGCCACACCGGCGTCGATCGAACGCTCGTCGATCTCACTCCCTCGAGCGCCGAGACTAGAACGGTCACCGTCACCGACCGCGAGGACCCAATCACGCTGACGCTCCCGACCGACCTCGACGAATCCGAATGGGAGTCACTGCTCGAGTCCGAGCACGATCCGAACGGCGATCCGGACAACGACCGCTACGTCACCGACTACAGCTGTGCGAACGAGACGCCCGGGCCGTGTGGTGAACTCACTGTGACGTTACAGTCAGACGTGACCTACGACCTCCAGCTCGCTCAGGTTGGCGTGGGCCACAGCTCGGTGACACAGACGCCGACGTACCTCACCGACGTCGCGGGCAACGAGACGAGCGTCCGCGCGGGAACCCAGCAACGACTCGTCACCGAAGCCCGAGACGAACTCGACAATCCGGTTAGTGGTGTCTCAGTCACCGCCGATGTCGTCTCCGGTCCCGGAACGATCCGAGCGACCGAGCAACGCTCGGATACCGACGGTCGGACGGCCTTCGTCTACGACGCACCCGAGACTGTCGACGGCGTCGAATCGGTCACTGTCGAAGCGACGTTCGAAGATGGTGCTGCCGAGCAAACGGTGACGTTTGAGCTTCGTGTCTGGGGTGAGTCGACAGGAGACGGATCAGATGATCTACCTGATGAGTCGGAACCAGATGATCCATCTGAACGGGACGGTCCGACAATACAGATCACGAACGTCGACGATCAGAGCAATCCAGTGTTCGACCGCTACGAGGTGACAGCCGAGATGGACAGCACCGAGGCCGACCTCTCACACGTCGAGTTCGAACTCATCGATTCGACAACCGGCGACGTCCTCGTGACAGTGACCGATTCGACGATCTCTGGCACCAGTGCGACGGTCACACAACGACTCGAGCGACGGTCTGAGTCAGAACCCAGTACCGAGTATCGAATCAACGCGATCGTCTACACAACTGATGGCACGAGTGCCGTCGACGAGTGGATCCCTGACTCGACCTGAACGGTCAGCCTAACAAAAAACCTATTAAGATTGTTATATATTGTATAGCATAATGTTCGAGCAAACGCGACTGTGGACACTCGATGTGAGGGGCGACGCGCGTCCGACCCCGCTCTGGAAGGCAACGGAGGTCGTTCCGTCTCGTGGCTGTGATCGTGGGGTATCTGTATGGACGTCTCTCTGATCGTCTCGCTGCTCATCGTTTCGGGCGCGCTCGTCATGGTCGGCTCGCTCGTCCATACGCGAACGCTGTTGGAACACCTCGATGAGACGACGTACCAACGGCGCTGGCGTGGCCTGTTCGCGCTGATGGCGTTTTTCTTGGTCGGATACGCCGCAGCCATCTGGGTATCAACCAGCGGGTATGAGGTCGTTTTCCAGTTGCTTACTGGGCTCGTGTTCCTGTTCGGTGCGCTGTTTGTCTTTCTCGTGGTCAACACTGGACTCCTCACGATCAACGACCTACAGGACAAACGTGAATCACTGCAGACCGAAATGGAAGCGACAGAGCGTGCGCGCAACGACGCCGTTCGCTTGCAAGAGGAGACGGAACGACTCAACACCCACCTCGAGGAGCAAGCCGACGAGTACGCCGACGTCATGCAGGCGTGTGCGGCCGGTGATCTGACCCGTCGGATGGACCCCGAATGTGAAAACGACGCAATGGGCGAGATCGCAACCGAATTCAACGAGATGGTTTCGACGATCGAGTCGACCGTCGACCAACTCAAGCGCTTTTCGGACGATGTCGCCGTTGCCTCCGAGCAAGCGACGGCCAGTTCCGAGGACGTTCGATCGGCCTCGGAGCAAGTCACCGAGTCCATTCAGACGATCGCCGACGGCACAGAGAAACAACACGAGCGCCTGCAGTCGGTCGACCACGAGATCGGCGGACTCTCGAGTACGATCGAGGAAATCGCGTCGTCGTCGAATCGAGTTGCAGATATGGCTGAGCGAACGGCCGAAACGAGCGACGATGGCTACGAGAAAGCCCAGTCGACAATTGACGGAATGAACGAGATCGACGCCGAATCCGAGCGGGCCCTCGAGGAAATCGAACGACTCCAGTCCGAAATCGACCAGATCGACGAACTGGTCGAGGTCATCACGGCAGTCGCAGAACAGACGAATATGCTGGCACTCAACGCCAATATCGAGGTCGCCAGATCGTCCGAGACCGGCGGTGACGGCTTCGGAGCGGTTGCAAAGGAGGTCAAAGACCTCGCTGCTGAGACCAAAGACGCCGCTACGGACATCGAACAACTCATCGAGAACGTGAAAGGGCAGACGGACCGGGCGGCTGCCCGTGTTCGGGCGACTCGCGAGACGATCGACGACCACTGTGAGTCGGTCGAGCACGTCGCGACAGCCCTCGAAACGATTGCAGCGGACGCACGAACCACGAACAACGGCGTACAGGACATTTCTGCGGCGACCGAACAGCAGGCTGCCTCGACCCAACAGGTCGTCGCGATGGTTGATGAGGCGACCGCGATTTCGGAGACGACGACCACCGAGGCCGGAACCGTCGCCGCTGCCGCCGAAGAGCAGACGGGTGCGCTCTCGGAAATGTCACAGACCATCAGCAACCTCGCCCAACAGGCGTCACTGCTCTCGGACGAACTCGAGACGTTTGCGACTGACACCACAACAACTCCGCCATTGAACGCGATCACCAAATCCTGAAGTGGGCGTCTTTTGACCGTCAGACGCCTTTCTGTAGGGTTTCGCTCTCGAGGCGTCGACGGACACTTCGACGGTTGTCGAAAACCTGATCGAAAGAATATGAGTTATCTGTTTCGAGTACACTGGTCAAAATAGCTACCCGAAAAACAACAATGTCTGGCAAATATGACCTCGTCATCGTCGGTGGCGGTATCAGTGGCGCGTCTCTGTTGTACACGACCGCCAAGTTCACCGATATCGACTCCATCGCGCTGATCGAGAAAGAATCCGAGCTCGCAGCGATCAACTCCCACAGTACGAACAACTCCCAGACGCTCCACTTCGGAGATATCGAGACCAACTACACGCTCGAGAAGGCCGAAGAGGTCAAAGAGGGTGCAGAACTCCTCGCGGGGTATTTGGAGAACTACGACCCCGACCGAGAGATGCACTCGAAGCGCTCCAAGATGGTTCTCGGGGTCGGCGACGAAGAAGTCGCAGAACTCGAGGAGCGATATGAGGACGACGGTTTCGGCGACCTCTTCCCGAAACTCCGACCGATCGGCCGCGAGGAAATCGGCGAACTCGAGCCCAAGGTCGTCGAGGGCCGCGATCCAACCAAGGAGATGCTCGCGCTGCAGACGCCCGACGGCTACGTCGTCGACTACGGTGAGACGACGAAGTCGTTCATCGAGGAAGCAAGCGAAGAAGCAAACGTCGACGTCTACACCGGCACGACGGTCAAAGACATCACGCCAACGCTCGATGGCTACACGATCGAGACCAGCCACGGACGATTCGACTCCGACGCCACCGTCGTCGCTGCCGGCTCGCACAGCCTGCAGATGGCCAAAGAACTCGGCTATGGACAGGACAAGGTCTTGCTCCCCATCGCCGGGAGCTTCTTCCTTGCGGACGACCTCCTGAACGGGAAGGTCTACACGCTCCAGATGAAGAAGTTGCCGTTCGCTGCGGTTCACGGCGACGCGGACGTCCACGACGCCAGTGTCACGCGGTTCGGACCGACCGCGAAACTCGTTCCGACTCTCGAGCGCGGCCGTATCTCGACAGTCAAAGACTTCTTCGACGTGTTCGGGCTGAACGCCGCGGCGTTCCTGAGTTACGCGAACATTCTCTCCGATCGCATCCTGCTTCCATACGTGCTCAAAAACCTCGTCTATGACCTGCCCGCGGCCGGCCCGAAGGCGTTCCTCCCGCACGTCCAGAAGGTCGTCCCGAGCGTCGAACTCGAGGACATCGAGCGCGCGAAAGGCTACGGTGGAGTGCGTCCACAGATCGTCGACACGAAAAACAAGAGCCTCGATATGGGTGAGGCAAAGATCGTCGGCGAAGACATCATCTTCAACATCACGCCGTCGCCAGGCGCCTCGACGTGTCTCAAAAACGCCATGCGGGACACGCATACGCTGATCGACTTCCTCGGCGACGACTACGAGTTCGACGAAGCGGCGTTCCGCGAGGACACGATCGGCAACTTCCCGCGCGCCGAGTAACGACTACGGGTTGCACACACTTTTTCATCGACGATCGATACCACGGTTTCTCCGATACTGTCGTTCAGTGGCCGTACCTACTGCTCTTCGAGCAGTTCGTCGATGTACTGATCCTCCCAGTTCCGTCGGTCTTCGAGCTCACGCGTTCCCCGGCGGGTAACCGTGTAGAAATTCGTTCGGCGGTCCTTGCTGCCTTTCTCGAGTAGTCCCTTGTCGACGAGCGTATCGAGGTTCGGGTAGAGCCGTCCGTGATGGATCTCCGATTCGTAGTAGTTCTCGAGTTCGTCTTCGATCGCGAGCCCGTGGGGGTTATCCAGTCCGGCAGCGACGTACAACAGGTCGCGCTGAAAACCGGTCAGGTCGTACATAGTTCCTTCTTACGTCTCCAAATACATTAAAATCACTGATGCATTATCATTCAGTATTTTAACAGGCAGTGTGACGGGATCGTGCTCTCTGTGGACTGAGCGCGAAACCAAAACTGTATGGTGCTCTTACCGCCTCAACTGTAATAGGATGACAGATGTGAGCGTCATCGGGTGCGGAAACATGGGGAGTGCCCTTTTGAAAGGGCTCTCGAAAGCCGACGGGTACACGCTGACGGCGTGTGACCTGGACCCAGACGCGCTCGAGTCGGTAGCCGAGTACAGTTCGACGACGACATCGGACCCCGATGTCGCAGCGGAAGCTGATGTGGTTATCGTCGCGGTAAAACCGGATATCGTCATGCACGTCGTCGACGACATCGATCTCTCGGCGGACCAGACGCTGGTCACACTCGCCGCAGGTGTCTCGACGGACGTCATCGAACCACACACCGACGCGACGGTCGTTCGAATCATGCCGAACCTCGCAGCTGAGACGGGGAACATGGCGGCGGCTGTGACCCAACACAGTGTCACCGACGATGTCAGAGCGATCCTCGACGCTGTTGGCGAGTTCGTCGAGATCGACGAACAACAGATGGACATCGCGACGGCCGTCAACGGAAGCGGACCGGCGTTCGTGTTCTATCTCCTGAACGCGATGAAACAGGCGGGCGTCGACGGCGGCCTCGAGGACGAGGAGGCCAAAACGCTCGCCGCACAGACGTTCAAAGGAGCCGCCGAGACCGTCTTGCAGTCCGACCAGAGCATCGACGAGCTAATCGATGCGGTCTGTTCGCCCAACGGGACGACCATCGAAGGCATGGACGTGCTGTGGGACAGCGACGCCGACGAGGCGGTCGTCGACGCAGTCAGTGCGGCCGAACGACGGTCGAAAGAACTGGCAATGGAGTCTGAAGATGAGTAGCGTCACCGAACTCGACGCTGCGGAAATCACGCAGGCGCGACAACTCGCCGCCGACGCCGAGCGCGTAATCGTCAAGGCCGGCACCAACTCCCTCACCGACGAGGAATCGAATCTCGACGACGAGAAACTCGACAAGCTCGTCGACGACCTCGCTGACCTCCTCGAGCGCGGGAAGGAAGTGATTCTCGTCTCCTCGGGTGCAGTCGGCGCGGGCGTGGGACGGATCGGTTACACCGGCGAGACCGTCGAGGAAACGCAGGCGCTTGCAACCGTTGGTCAGAGCCACCTCATGCGGCGCTACACCGAGAGCTTCGAACGCTACGACCAGAAGGTCGCACAGCTTTTGCTCACCCAACACGACCTCGAGAACCCCGAGCGCTTTACGAACGTCCACAACACGATCGAAACCCTCCTCGAGTGGGGTGTCGTCCCGATCATCAACGAAAACGACGCAGTCGCAACCCAAGAGATTCGGATCGGGGACAATGACATGCTCTCCTCGTCAGTCGCCCTTGGCATCGATGCCGATCTGCTGGTGACGCTCACCGACGTCGGCGGCGTCTACACCGGGAATCCCAAGGAGGACGCCGACGCAGAACGCATCGAGGCCGTTGGCCGGAACTACGACGAAGTGCAGTCGATCATCGACGAGAGTTCGAGTTCCCAGTTCGGCGGTATCCGAACGAAAGTACAGGGCGCACGCGAGGTCAGCGAGCACGGCATTCCGGCTGTTATCGCCAGATCGACCGAGGAAGATGTCCTCGAGAAAATCGCTGCTGCCAAGCCCGTGGGCACAGTATTCGTTCCTATAAACGGTGTCACCGATGACTGAGAAATCGACACACGCCAAAGTCGACGAGGCACAGACTGCCGCCCTCGAACTCGCAAAGCTCGACGACGACGAGCGCAGTGCGGGCCTGCATGCGATCGCTGATGCGATCGACACCCGCCACGAGGAGATCCTCGAGGCCAACGAGAAAGACGTCGAAGAAGCCGAGGCACTGCTCGAGGAGGGCAAGTACAGCCAGGCGCTTGTCGACCGTCTCAAGCTCTCGGAGTCGAAACTCGAGTCGATCACCGAGATGGTCAGAAGCGTCGCCGCCCAAGACGACCCACTCGAGAAGACACTCGCCTCGCGACGCCTCGATGACGACCTCGAGTTGTACAAGCTCGCCGTCCCGATCGGCGTCATCGGGACCGTCTTCGAGTCCCGACCCGATGCGCTGGTCCAGATTGCCGCGCTCAGCCTCAAATCCGGCAACGCCGTCATGCTGAAAGGTGGCAGCGAAGCCAGCCACTCGAACCGGGTGCTCTACGACATTATCGTAGAGGCCACGGCCGACAAGCCCGACGGCTGGGCACAGCTCATCGAAGCTCGAGAGGACGTCACCGCTATGCTCGAGATGGACGATTCGATCGACCTGCTCATGCCACGTGGCAGCTCCGAGTTCGTTCGCTACATTCAGGACAACACGAGCATCCCCGTGCTCGGCCACACGGAGGGCGTCTGTCACGTCTACGTCGATGACGCAGCCGATCTCGAGATGGCCGCCGACATCGCCTACGACGCGAAAGTGCAGTACCCAGCCGTCTGTAACGCCGTCGAGACGCTGCTGGTCCACGAGGACGTCGCCGAGGCGTTCCTGCCCGAGATCGCAGCCCGATACGAAGACGCAGATGTCGAGTTGCGCGGCGACGACGCGTCGCGTGCGATCGTCGAAATGGCGGACGCGACCGAGGAAGACTGGTCGACCGAGTACGGCGATCTCATCCTCTCGATCAAGATCGTCGACTCGCTCGAGGCAGCCATCGATCACATCACCGAGTACAGTTCGAAACACACGGAGTCGATCGTAACTGAGGACGCTGACCGAGCCAGCACGTTCATGCGGAGTCTCGACTCGGCGAGCGTCTTCCACAACGCCTCCACACGCTTTAGCGACGGGTTCCGATTCGGTCTCGGTGCGGAAGTCGGCATCAGCACCGGCAAGATCCACGCACGAGGGCCAGTCGGTCTCGAGGGGCTGACGACCTACAAATATCATCTCGAGGGCGATGGGCAGGTCGTCGGGACGTACGCCGGCGAGGACGCAAAGCCGTTCCGCCACGAGGAGTTCGACGGCGACTGGACGCCGGGACGACTCTCTCAAGAGTGAGATTCTCCCACGGTGAAGGCCTCTTCGACCGGCGTTGAGCGCGCCCACCACTCTTGTCGGGATCGAGTCTACTGTCGCCGTGGAGGGTGAGTCACCCGCTTCGTCATCGAGATCTCCGGACATCGCTGTTACAGCGCTCGATCATACCGGTTCGGGACTCCTCGATGAGTCCATAGACGTCACTGTGACGCTCGAAAACGACGGGAATTGTGGTGGACGGTACACGGTCGAATCTATTCTCGACGGTGAGCAGTACGAAGAATACAACGCGTTCGTCGGCCCATCCCAGACCAAACATGTGACGTTCACGTACGTCTTCGAAAAACCCGGGACGTACACGATCACCGTTGGCGATCAGTCAGTCGGAACCGCTGAGCGGCCGTCGTCGCGAGATGCGAATTTCCGTTTTGGTTGCACGATTGACACCGAGTAGTTGAAATACGGAGCCGTTCTACGCGTGGTGTCAATGGCCGACTCACGGCAGCTCGTCCTTCTTGGATGTCTCTTGCTGATGCTTGCCGCGGTTCATGCTGTCTACAAGGTCGCCACCGGTGGCAACGCTTTGGACGCCGTTTTTGATTTTCTCCTGCTCGGGTTTTCGGGACTGCTGGTCACGTACGTCGGTACGTGGTTAACGAGCAGTAAAATCGACGCCGAGTTCTACCGACGAGTCCTGTTGTGGTGTCTCGGGGGTGTCGGCGTGATGTTCGTGTTCTTGCTTCTGCGCGCGCTGCATCCCGGGATCAGCAACCCGTTTTCTCACTCGACGAGAGCGATCGCGCTGGCTATCGCCTCGGTCGCAGGCCTTGGTATCGGCATCCACGATGCGCGTGCGCTCACACGCGAGCACGAGTTACAACAGGAACACGACCGGTTCCGTGCGGTGTTCGAACGGTCGTTCGACGCGATGGTCATCGCTGACGACGATGGGACGTATCTCGATGTCAACGAGAGCGCATCCGAGTTGTTCGGCCTCCCGACGGACGAGTTGCGTGGTCGAACGATCGAGGAGTTCCTCCCTGACAGATACGACTTCGAGCAGGAGTGGCAGCAATTTCAGACGTCCGAGAACGGGCGTGGTACCGTTCCACTCGTTCGATCCGACGGGACACAGCGATTGGTCGAGTACGCTGCTGCGACGGACATCTACCCCGGGCAGCATCTGTCCATCCTTCGAGATATCACTGCACGCGTCGAGTATCAACGCAAACTCGAGGAATCCAACGAACGGCTCGAACAGTTCGCCTACGCCGCCTCGCACGATCTACAGGAGCCGTTACGGATGGTGACGAGTTATCTGCAACTCCTCGAGGATCGATACGCTGACGACCTCGATGCAAACGGCGAGGAGTTCATCGAGTTCGCCGTTGACGGGGCCGAACGGATGCGCGAGATGATCGACGGCCTGCTCGAGTACTCACGCGTCGAGACACAGGGTGACCCCTTCGAACCGGTCGATCTAGCACGGGTCGTCACGGACGTCCGAATGGATCTGCAGTTTCAGATCGAAGACTCCGGTGCGAAGATTACGACCGACGAACTGCCCCAGGTCTACGGCGACGACGGACAGTTGCGACACGTGTTCCAGAACCTGTTGAGCAACGCCATCGAGTACAGCGGCGATGAGCCACCTCGAGTTCATATCGCAGCCGAACGTGTCGGGCACGAGTGGCGAATTTCGGTTCGTGACGAGGGTATCGGTATCGACACCGACGACGTTGAGCGTATTTTCGAGGTGTTTCAACGCCTTCACAGCTACGAGGAGTACGAGGGAACAGGGATCGGTCTCGCCCTATGCAAACGGATCGTCGAACGCCACGGCGGCGAAATTAGGGTTGACTCGGAGCCGGGCGTTGGATCGACGTTCTCGATTACGTTGCCGGCAGTGCCCGACAGCTGAGCCGCTTTCGTGGCGGTGGCCGACTTGTGACTCAAGCCGATGACTGGTGTTCTCTGCGGTTTCAGTGGCCGTTTTTTGCCGATTATGGTCCAGCTTGAAATATTCAATCGGGGAGAATTTTTGGTAGTTGAACTCGCAGAAACTGAATGGTGACAACCATAATAAGCGGGCCAAGGAATATACCATACCACCCAAAAATTGCCGGTCCCAAGAGATATGCGAACATGACGAGTCCCGTGTGAAAGAGGCGTCCGGAAAGGAAGGGTCGGACATACGTCCGGATGACGTTGTCGAAGATGATCCCCATCACAACGTAGAAGACTATTGGAAACCAAATATATCTTATATTTGTCTGGTATGCGACGACAGTAAGGTAGAGAACAATCGCCCCATACAGCAGACTTCGACCGAGGAGTGGAATCACTGAAATCAGCCCAGTGACAAAACCGAGAAGTATCGCATGGGGGATTGCGAGACCTGGCGGAGCAATGAGATTCAACGCGTTGTAGATGATTACAGCAACAGTGCTGATTACGATAATAGTAAGCGTATATCCAAAATAGACAGAAGCGAGCCCTTGATCAACCGCTTTTAAATAATCGTATACGTTCGACTCCCGCTCTACAATGGTGGATCGGAACCAGGAAGCTATTTTCCGCTCGTCTCGAACCAGGAAAAACGCGAAGATAATCGTGATCAACGCGTTGAACGCTTGCACAGTGAACGTCCCGACGAACCCGCTCACCAACGGAGCAAGCGTGGCGAGGGTTGGATCGCTCCGTAGGGCTTCAACGAACGCATATAGTTCAGTCTCACTTGTGGGGAGAGTGTCTATAGCAAGCCCTGGAAATAGCCTTTCCAACAGCCCTTCGACGTCCGTCGCCTCTATCGCTGCAAGCTCTGCGAGTAGTAAAACAATGAACACCCCCAGAACTGCGATGAATGGTAACATAATGAGACCGAGTGAAAGGAGAGCAGAGAGTCCCGGTGAAACACCCTGCTGTTGAAGACGTCTGGCGACTGGCCGGACGACGTAGTATAGGAAAAGCCCCAACACGATCCACCCGAGGTAGGTGTGTAACGCCACAACGAGAACGAGAACAAGAGCGAGCGCGAAAAGCCACCAGCCAACCGTCCCAGCCAGCCCCTCGCCGTTCGATGAAACGCTCCATCTCATGAGGTTCAAATACATTGGGTCGATCCTATATAAGTAACATCAACCAACGACTGGGTAATCGGTCAGTGGTGGCTCAAAAGCGGACAGCAGTGCTCAAACTAGATTGTCAAAATCGTGCTACGATAGTAGCCACTGCACGTCACTGCACACATCCCATCGCACGACGGGAGCGCGGGTCGACGCGACCGTTGGAGCGAGAACCACGAACTGGCAAAGGGGGAACGACGTGACCCGTTCGCTGTGTGATCCGTGTGCAAATCGTTTCTGTTGTTACTTTGTTTACTGCTATGAAGATCAGTGGGATAAATAGTGGATTGGTTAGTCGTCGCTTGGTGCACGACTGATACTGGCGGCGGGGTTGTCGTCGACGAGCCACCCGTCTTCGGTCGCGCGCTCGGCGACATGAGGCTGGAACACCCACGCAGTCAGCGCGAGGATTGGAATCATCGTCAGCCCGACCACTGCATATCCGAGATGGAGATTCGGCAGAAACGGTGCGGCAAAGAGCAGTGGGTAGATCACGCCGCCGCCAGAGCCGAGTCCGCCGACGATTCCGGCGACCGAACCCGAGTTGTTCGGAAACATAGCCGGCACCTGTGCGAAGATCGCCCCCTCGGAGAACGCACAGCCCACGCCGACGAGGAAGCCGGCGACGACTGCGAGATAGATGTTGCCGGTTAGTCCTGCAGCGGTCATCCCGAACATCGTGAGCACGACGAACACCATTGTCACAAAGGTCCACTGCTCGCGGTAGCGGCCCTCGAACCACGGCAGTATATCCAACTCCCTGCGTGCGACGACGTCGCTGATGTAGCCGCCGATCGGACGGAGCAATCCGGCAGCGATCGAGAACGTCGCTGCGAACGTCGCCGCGATGACGATATCCCCCTGTCCGAACCCTTCACGGTAGTACGTCCCGAGCCAGCCGTTCATGGCGACCTCGAGGCCGAAGGTCATGACGTAAGCCGCTGAGAGGACGACTGCGCCGTGGCGAGTGGCGATGTAGAGCCACTGGTGCGGACTGACACCGTTTTTCGTCGCCTGTCGTCGCTGTTCGGTCTTTGCAGCGTCACCGAACACGAAGTAGATGACACCGAGGATGATCGCGAGGACACCCGTATAAAAGAAGGCTGCTCGCCAGTTCGACGCGAACAGCGGACCGACGTATCCCTCGCCGAAAATCCGTGGCAGCGTAAAGTACGCGCCGAGTCCCGCGCCGGCGTTGCCGATCCCGGCGAAGACACCTTCCGCTAGACCGAGGTTCTCCTCTTCGAACCACTGGGCGACGTGTTGAATGCCGATGACGAACGTGATCCCCGAAAGCGAGGCGATGATTCGCGAGACGGTGAACACCTCGTAAGTCGTCGCAGACGCACTGATGATCGAAAAGAGACCGACGATCACCAATGTAGCGCTGGCTGTGACCGGCGCACCATACTTGTCGGTCAGCGGCCCGATGAGGATGCGACCGAGCGGAACCGCGATGACGGCTGCACTCGAGACGAGGCCCAGTTGGGCGACTGAAAGCCCGAATTCGGTCGCAATCTCGCCAGTGAACGGGGCGAACGAAAACCAAATGACGAACCCCAGGTTGAACATCGCCGTTGCGAGTAACAGGTTCTTCCACTTGCCGTCGATCACGTCTGCTCACCCGTCATCTGTGGTTCGTGACCCAACGGTCTCAACTTCGCTCTATCATCGCTTGTACCCTATATCACTTCCAGAACGTTGGGAATCATCTGTGTTTTCCGAGTACATCTCTCGAAAAGTCCACTGATAAAGACATATTAGAAATTAGATAAAGTGCATTAATAGTAATTATATTGGGAAGTATATGGCTGACTGGTAGTGTGGGTGTCCCGTGAGACAGTCGACAGACAGTCTACCAGATCCATTGTTATCTTTCACTTTACCAATATAGTCGGCAGTTATCAGCGTTAGTTGGATAAAAGGGGGCTAAAAGAGAGCTTGCAGTAGTATTACCACTAATCGACCGCTTTTCTCTATTTCTATAGACTCGACACAACGTGACTGAGATGATACTGAAATCTCGAGAGAGCGTATACGAACCACGGTTTAGGCGGTATCTGATCGCGGCAGCGCTCCGGTCGACTGCCGGTCAATCATCAGGTGACCAATGGATAGACGATCCGCGTTGCCACTCGTTCGTTGTACACGCCGCCGTCTAAACTACCAGCCTACTTTAATGCTATCTAATCTGGCGAATAAGGATAATATCTCCACTCTGTACTGGAAGTAAATGCCCCTCGAGTATCGGTGAGAGACGCCATCGGTAGGTCGTGGCGGAGCAGATAGAGCTAAATGCTCGCTACACACAGTGTGACGTGATGACGACTAGCGCAATTTCGCTCGAGGCAGTGACTAAATCGTTTCGTGAGGAAACGGTACTTCGAGATATCGAACTCGAGATCGAGGATGGGGAGTTCTGTGTCGTTCTCGGACCGAGTGGCTGTGGGAAGAGTACGCTCCTCAAGTGCATTGCCGGATTGATCGACTCGGATGACGGGACGATCTCACTCGATGGTCGTGACACGGCTGAAATGTCGGTGCAGGACCGAAATCTCGGCTACGTGTTCCAGGAGTTCGAGGAGACGCTGTTCCCCCACAAAACCGTCGCCGAGAACATCGCGTTCGGGCTCGAGCACGGCGAACAGGAGCGATCCCCCGAAGAGATCGACGAGATAATCGATGACATGCTGTCGCTGTTGGCGATCGAGGAGACACGGGATGATCTTCCGAGCGCGCTCTCAGGTGGGCAACAACAGCGCGTAGAGCTTGCACGCCAGTTAAGCCGCGAGTGTCCGATCATGCTGTTCGACGATCCGCTTGCCGACCTCGACTACAAGTTACAAAAACGGATGGAACTCGAGATGCGGAGTCTCCATGCGGACCTCGAGAGTACGTTCCTCTACATTACGCACAACCAGGATCAGGCGCTCAAACTCGCCGATAAACTGGTGGTGATGAACCATGGGATGATCGAACAGATCGGAACGCCGGAATCGGTGTATCACAACCCACAAACGGCGTTCGTCTGTCGGTTCGTCGGTGACTCGAACGCGCTCGTTACAGAGGGAGTGCCGACCGATGTCGGCGACGGTGTCGTCGATGTCGAAACCGAGATCGGGCCGATCACGGCGACCACACAGAACGGAACCGAGAAGGAGACCGGTATCGTGATCGTTCGCCCCGAGGCCGTCTCGCTCGACACAGCCGACTGTGAGACGACGGTGACCGGCGTTCTCGAGGGACGGACGTACACCGGCGAAACGACCGAGTTTGCACTGTCGATCGACGGACTCGACCGTGAGTTCTACGTTGTCGTCCCGAACGATCCAGACATTGGCTCGGTCGGCGAGACGATGGAGTTGGGGTGGAATATCGACGACGCCCTCTACTTTGAGAAACTCAGTGTAACCGATGCGGTTACCTCTAGCGACCTCCTTGGTGAGTGATAATGTCTGACACAGAATACTCCGGGGCGGACACATCGGCAGCCGAACCGACACCCGACGTGACGGACGACGTCGCACTCGATGTCCGGGGACTGACGAAAATCTACCCCGACGGGACGCTCGCCGTCGATGACATCGATTTCAGCATCAACGACGGGGATTTCTGCGTGCTGATCGGCCCCAGCGGCTGTGGGAAGTCGACGACGCTGCACTCGCTTGTCGGCAAAATTCCGGTGACTGAGGGCGAAGTACGACTCGGTGGCGTCGATATCACCGACGCACCCACGTACGAGCGCGATATCGGGCTCGTGTTTCAGGACTTTCAGCTGTTTCCACATCTGACCGTCGGGGAAAACATCGAGTACGGACTGCAACGCCTTCAGGTCGATGCGGACGAGCGAGCGGAGCGCGTCACCAACATCGTCGAAATGATGCGCCTCGAGTCGCTTGCCGACCGACAACCAGAAGAGCTCTCCGCGGGGCAAAAACAGCGCGTCGCACTCGCTCGGAGTATGGTCCTCGAGCCGAAGTTGCTCTTGCTTGATGAACCGCTCGGGGACATGGATTACAAACTCCAGAAACACATGGAGCGGGAGCTGCTTCGGCTCCACCGCGAGCTCGATACGACGTTCGTCTACGTGACTCACGACCAGACACAGGCGATGCGGCTTGCTGACCAGATCGTCGTCATGAACGATGGGAAAGTCGAGCAATCCGACTCCGTCGAGCGTGTCTACAACGAGCCGGCGACGGCGTTCGTCTCGGCGTTCGTCGGCGACTCGAACACGTTTACGGGCGAACTGACCGATGTCAGCGAGGACGGCAGCTACGCCCACATCGAAACACCGCTTGGCACGTTTCTTGCGACGACGAAGAATCTTCGCTCCGATCCACCGTCGCTCGTCGGCGAGCAGATCCCGTTCTCGGTCCGGCCACAGTATCTCGAGGTCACTGACGAACTCGACAACAGTGTCAGCTGCCGGGTTGACGACGTGATCCATCAACCCGGCTCGGGGACGCAGGTAATCCTCGAGGCGACGACGACTGACGGAACGCCACACGAACTCCAACTGAAGTCCTTCGATCGCATCGAGCCATCGGACACCGTTTCAGTCGGCTGGAGTGCGGATCACGCCACTCTGCTCGAGCAGACGAGCGTCGTCGACGGAATCGACCTCGGGACGGACATCCTCGGCGAGTGATACTGTCGGACAGCAGTCAGTGAGACGTCGGTCGTGAATTCGCGGCCGTCCTCGGGCGTGACGGCCGCAGTCGCGCGACCGATCTTCAAACAGTGCTGTCTGACAGTATGACCGGGCTGGCAACTGCGGGCTGACGTCTATCTTGTTTCGCCCTCGTACCGTGCTACTCTCGAATCGTTATCGTCACTGGCTGGACGCCGTCTCTGAGTGTGCGCTCTTCGAGTGCGGTGAGTTCTGCACGTGTCGCCTCGAGCGTTCCAACGTGGTTCCCGGCGAGTTCACCAGCCGGACTCTTGAAACACGTCGGCCCACACGCGATCAGGAGTTCCTGTTCGTTCTTGTAGCCCGGATACAGTAGGATATCGCCACGGGATGGGTAGACAGTGTGATTCTCTCGAGGGAGGTCCGGGAGTTTGACCTCGTCGATGTTAATCCACGTCGCATGGCCACTCCACCGGACGTGCATCAACTCCGAGGACAGCGGTAGGACCACTTTCAGCGCGCGAATCGACTCAGGGGCCTCTGACTCGAGCAGCGGCGCGACGTACGTCTGCTCGCCGACGGTGAGTTGCAGTTCACTCACGGCAGTCACCGCGCCGTCCAGCCGCCATCGACACGCAGTACGTGGCCGGTGATGAACTCGCTCTCGTCGCTTGCGAGAAACAGTGCGGCGTTTGCAACGTCCTCGGGCAGTCCGAACCGGGGCCACGGCGTCGACGCCTGCCAGTCGGCGAGCAGGTCCGGATCAGTCTCACGCCACTCGGCGTTTTGGGCGGTTTCGATGATCCCCGGCGCAAGCGCGTTGACGTTGATTTCGTCGGCTGCATAATCGAGCGCTAGTTGCCGGGTCAGATTTGAGACCCCGCCTTTCGACGCACAGTAGGCTGCACTGTTCTCCCCGCCAACCAGCCCGTAGATCGACGAGAGGTTGATGATCGTTCCGTGGGGGCTCTCTTTGAGCGCTGGAATGGCGTGTTTGCTCGTGAGAAACAGCCCCCGAAGATTGACGTCCATGATCGTGTCGTACTCGTCGACCGGTGTTTCGTGGGCCTGATTCTGAAAATAGATCCCCGCGTTGTTGACGAGGATATCCAGCCCGCCGAACTCGGCTTGTGCCGTCTCGAGGGCGGCGATGATGTCGGCTTCGTCCGTGACATCCATCTCGACGAACTCGTAGTCGGCGTCGACGGCCTCGAGGTGGTCGAAGACGGACTGTTCGTCCTCGAGTTTCGGCTCGCGTCTGACGTCGGCGACGACGACGCTGGCACCCTCTGCTCCGAATCTCGCTGCGATTGCGTTTCCAATACCTGAACTCGCTCCCGTGACGAGTGCAACACGTCCCGCTAAGCGTCCTTCTGACATTCGGTATCAATGACCGCGACAGAGTGTATATACCTATCGTTTGGCTCACTCCCCGGTGAACAGTCGCCGTCGTTCCTCGAACGCATCGGCCACAGCACAGACGACCGCGAGTTTGACCCGTGCCTTGTGAGCCGGCAGGTCGTCGCCGTGGATCGCGCCGTGTGACTGCAAGGTGGTTCCACCGCCACCGCCGCCGTACACTGGTGCCGTCACACCGGCTTGACACCGTGAAACGACGACAACGGGCGTCTCCGCGGCGACTGCAGCGGCGATTGCGCCGCCGAGATCGCTGGTCGTATTTCCGAGACCCGTCCCGTTGACGACGATGCCATCGACGTCGTCCTCGAGTGCTCGGTCGATCGGCCGACGGCCCATGTCTGCGCCGCTAGCGACGATTGCGATGTCGCTCGTCACGGACCCGACATCGAACGTCGCCGAGTAGCTTCGTGGCTCGCGGATCACTCGCACGTCGGAGCGAGTCAGCGCGGCAATTGGACCCGTGCTCGGCGAGTCGAAGGTCTCGAGTGCGCTCGTGTGCGTCTTCGTGACATCGCGTGCGGCATGGACCTCGTCGTTCGTGGCCACGTAGACGCCACTCGAGAACTGCTCGTGGCTTGCGACTCTGACTGCTGCGAGCAGGTTTGCTGGACCGTCCGGACTAGTTTCATCGGGACGGCGCTGTGCACCGGTGAAGACGACCGGTATCGTACACTCGAGCGTGAGATCGAGGAAATAGGCGGACTCCTCGAGCGTATCCGTACCGTGAGTGACGACGACACCATCCGCGCCGTCAGCGGCGACGCGACGGACGGCTGTGGCGAGGTCCATCATGGTGTCGAACGTCATGTCGTAGCTTGGCACCTGTGCGATCTCTTCGACCGCGAGGTCAGCGTGTGTCTCGAGTTCAGGAACGGCCTCGACCAGATCCGCGCCTCGTTTGCTCGGTGTTGCACCGCCCTCGGCGCTCGTACTCGCGATGGTCCCGCCCGTGCTGAGGATTGCGACCGTTGGTAGCATATGTGTCGATCGTTCTGCGACTGGATATCTCTTTTGTACACGCGAACGAGAGTTAGGAATATTCAACCGATACGCGTTGGTATGTGGAAAATCCTCGATTTACGTCTGCATAAGAGGAACGTTTAATACGGCACAGGGTATGTGACTGCTTGTAATGCCAGACGGTATCAGTAGACGAAACTTTGTGGCGTACGGTGGCGCAGCAGCGGGTGCAGCACTTGCAGGATGTGTCGGTGGCGATGATGGTCCGGCACGACCACTCGAGTGGATTGGGCCAGACTGGGCGGTCAGTGACGAGCAGGCTGCGAAAATGGAGGAGATGTCGGGCGTCGAGGTGAACACGACGATCGCGACGATCGGTGATACGCAGGCACAACTCCTCGGCGGCGGGTCCGAAAACACGGACGTGTTCACTTCGGATACGACCGGATCTGGGGCACTTACTCGAGACAATCCGGTAACGATCCCGATGCCGGTCGACGACCTAGAGAACTGGGATGAAGAGCAGATTTCCGATCTGTTCACTGATCCAGCCGAGCGGCTGAGCCATCTCGGAGAACAGGTCGAGACAGTCAACGATGAGTTGTGGGTCGACGGCGACACGCGCGACGAGATTCTGTTCTCACCATACGCGTACAACTTCGACGCGATGGGGTACAACCCATCGTTCGTCGACGACGTCTCCCTGTGGAGTACGCAGTTCGACGAACAGTACGAGGGAGAGGTCATCGTCGGCGAAACGGCGGCGATCACCATCCCACAGGCGATCATGCACTTGCTCGATAACGACATGATCGACGGCGACATCGGCCAGTTGAACAACCCGACGCAGGACCAACTCGATACGGCGATCGACTTCCTTATCGAGCAGAAAGACGCCGGCCAGTTCCGTTCGACGTGGGAAGCCTACGGCGAGTCCGTGACGCTAATGGCTGGCGAAGAGGCAGTCATCGGCGACATCTGGCAGCCGGCAGCGATGGACGTTCGTCGAGAAGGGACGCCATGTACCTACGCCACGATGAGCGAGGGCATTCAGGGCTACCGCTACTGGTACGGCGGGATGGCGACCCTCGAGGGCGCACGGGAGCGCCAAAACGTCGAGCAGGTCACGTTCCTGTACGATCAGGTCCACCTCGGCGCGTGGTTCCCCGGCTTCGTCCAAGGTCGTGGCTACTCGGTTCCACACTACGAAAACGAGGAACTCGTCCGTGATGGCTCGGACGAATCCGGCGAAGGAATGGGGCCGGAGTACTACGACTGGGCATACCGCGGCGAGGCGACGTACGAGGAGATCGACGAACCGTCACTGTTCGATCCGCTCGATTACGACTGGTCGATGGAAGAAGGCTCTCCCGACTCGAACGGCGGCACCCGTGACAGCGGGCCGATCGAAGAACGGATCGACCGCATTGGCTTCTTCCAGATCTGGCCCAGTGAGGCAGACTACATGGTCTCACGTTGGGAGGACTTCCTGGCTGCCTAACTCGAGTATGCTTACGACCATCTCACTGCAATCGGAGACACGTACCACATGAGTTCTGAATCAAAAACCGGCGGCTCGAGTCTGTTGGGGACTGACAGAGATGATCTGATCAACGAAGTAACGGGGTTGATCGCACCAACAGTGCTCTGGTTTGCCGTCTTCTTACTGTTGCCGTTGCTCGTCATTTTCTACTACAGCTTCCTCACGTACCAGTCGTTCAACGTCATAAACGAGTTCACGCTCTCGGCGTGGGTCGATGGCGTGTTCGGCTCCGGTGCGGTTCGGGGTGCGTTCGTCCGAACGATCGGCGTCGGAATCATCGTGACCATAATCACGCTCGCGTTCGGCTACCCGCTCGCGTACTACCTGCGGTTTCACACCACGCCGATGGTTGGACTCGTCTTGCTGTTGTTTCTGGTCATCCCGTTCTGGACGTCTGAGCTGATCCGGACGTTCGGCTGGTTTCCAATCTTGGGACGAAACGGGGTCGTCAACGGGCTGTTGATGACGCTTGGGATCACCAGTGGGCCGATCGGCTGGCTCCTGTTTTCCGGGTTCTCACAGGCAGTCGGCTATCTCCAGAACTACGTGGTGTTCATGGCAGCCCCGATCTACATCTCGCTGTCACAGATCGATGAAGGACTGCTCAACGCCTCCGAAACGCTGCGCGGAAACCCGGTGGAGACGTTCAAAAACGTCACATGGCCGCTGAGCCTGCCCGGCGTCGCGATCGGCTGTATGTTCACGTTCGTGCTGACGATCGGGAACTTCACCGTGCCGTCGTTTCTCAGTGGCGGTGCCAACACGGTGCCGACGCTGATCTTCAGCCGCTACAGTCAGGGACTCAACTACCCATCGGCTGCGGCGCTCTCGATCACACTGCTCGTCGTCATCTTCGCGTTCGTCTTCCTGCTGTTCAGAGTCGTCGACATCACCGAGATCGCGAGCCAAGACTGATTCCGAACACTGTTTTTTGTCGGTCAAAAACACCAACACAGCGCCTGTGAGTGATCCAAGCAACCCGAACGAAGAAGAGCCAACGCCAACGAAAGTGCCCGCCGTCACTGGTGCCAGATCGTATCGTCCCGCTCCTCGAGGTACTCCTGATGGCGTTCCGCGTGCTCGTCGTAAATCGCATCGCCCGGCTCCGTCGGTTCGTCGGTAAACGTCGCATCGATCGCATCGTCGACGCGAAGTACGAGCAACGCGACATCGACGGCGTGGCGGTAACACCGTCGTCGAACGCCAGTCGGATCGAGTACACCAGCATCCAGGACGTCGTCTATCTCTTTCGTGGGCAAGACGAGTCCCGGCGCAGTACCGTTCGTCGTATTCGTGGTCGCCTCTCGCAGGTTCGTCAGCGTCGTCAGCGGGTCCATCCCCGCGTTCCGGGCGAGCGTCGACACGAACCGCTCCGTCGCGTCGGCAAAGGCCTCGAAAGCGAGTTGCGCCCGTCCGTCCGCCTCGAGTGCGGCCGCACGGAGTTCGCGTGCGACCTCGAGTTCCGTCGCCCCGCCGCCGGGAAGTACCCCTGCTGGGGCAGCCGTTTCGCCGGTCGCCGTTGCGACCGCGGCGACAGCTTTTCTGACCTCCGTCGCCGCCTGCTCGCCGAGTTGGCCGTGGACACCATGGAGGAGAAACGTCACCGACTCCGGGTCGGGACAGTCATCGAAGACGACCATGCGCCGGCGCTTTCGGCGGCCCTGTCGCTTATCGATGACGTGCTGTTCGACGAGGCCAGCGGAGCCGAGATCGGCCGGCGTTACATCAGTCGAATCGACGACGGGTGTTGCACCAGTTGCCCGTGCCAGCTGTGTGAGTTTGAGCCGGTTGACGCCACGGATGCCCACGATTCCGTGTTCGACGAGCAGTTCCTGGTAGGCGTCGTTGATTCCGGTTCTGGTTACGACGACATCGACACCAGCGTCAACGAGACCGGCGACGACCTGCTCGCGGCGGCGGACGAACACGTCGTCGAACGCCTCGATGTCGTCCGGCGAGTCGACGATAATCCGCTCGCCGTCTTGCTGGAAGTCAGGGTCTTGCAGCCCACCCGTTTTGCCGTCGTTCGCTTTGCCGCGTTTGAACCCACTGAGTACCAGCACGTTCGCGTCCTCGATCCGACGGGGCATCCGCTCGTCACAGATCTCGTTTCGGTCGAGGACGGTTCCGGAGACGAGCCGCGAGTCGTCGATCGATCCTGATCGAATCTGACGGACGGCAAGGGTCTCCTCGTCGGGCATTCCGACCTGCGCGGCCGCTTCGACGGCACCTGCTGCCCAGATCTCTCGCGCCCCACCGATGTCGTTGCCCGTCATCGCCGAGCGCGCGACCATTTCGGCAGCAGCAGTCGGATCGTCGAACTCCTCGAGTGGTTTCGAAAGCGACTGTAGCGTGCGTTCGACCGTCTCGAGGGCGGCACTATACCCCTCTTCGATAGTCGTCGGGTGCACGCCACGTTCGATCAGCCGCTCGCCCTCTTTCAACAGCGCCCCGAGCAGTACCACGGTGGTTCCGACCCCATCAGGGACGAGTTCGCCGACGACATCGGTCGTTCCCGGCCGTTCCGGCACGACGAGGCGGCGAATAATCGGCCCCATCGGGTGCTCGATCGGTAACTCCTCGAGGACCGTCGCACCGTCGCTGCTAACCGTATCGACTCGCGTTTCTGGCTCTCCCGGCTCTCGATCCTCGGTGGACGAGCGGCCCGTGATCAGCGTCTCGTGGGACAGCGGGCCGACGGAACTCTCGAGAACGCCGGTTACCGCTCGCGCAGCGACGATGTTTGCGTGTGGAAACTGTAACTCCCCACCAGTTTCGGTTCCGTCTTCCATGTGTAACACTGTCATTCCGTCGGGCAGCGGATAAAAACCTATCCACGAATAGCCGTGTTCTGTCGCCGATTCAAGTATGTTGACACGAGTCATGCGCAGTATCTTTATATCATATGCCACCAGTACTCAGGGTAGATGGCGACAAAGCACTCTTCGGTTGAGACGCAGGTGGAGCAATCTGCGTTAACACGGCTCGTACAGTGGTTCGATATGAAGCGGCTGTTGGCAGCGTATTTCATCCTGATTTCGCTGTACATCTACGCGCCGATGATCTCCCTGATCGTGTTTTCGTTCAACGCAGGCGGGATCTCGCCGCCGTATCAGGGGTTTACGCTGGCGTGGTACAGTGAGTTGCTCTCCAATCGGGGGATTCTCACCTCCGTCATGCGGTCGATCCAGCTTGCACTCGTCGTAACGGTGATTACGACGATACTGGGTACTGCCGCAGCGCTTGCATACCGCTACGATTTCCGTGGCCGCAAACTGTTCTTGTATCTGATCGTGCTCGGGATCATCACTCCGGGAATCGCGTTCAGCGTCGGCTCAACGCTGCTTCTGAACGAGGTTCTTGGATTCTCCCGATCGATGTGGCTTGCGCTACCCGCCCACGTCGTCTGGACGCTCCCGTTTGCCGTCATCGTCTTGCTCGCCGGCTTCCCACCGAACCTCGCACAGAACGAAGAGGCAGCGAGAGTCATGGGTGCGGATCGAAAGACAACGTTCAGAGAGATCGTGTTGCCACAGATCGCGCCGACCGTTCTCGGGGCAGCTGTCTTCGCGTTTACGCTCTCGTACAACGAAGCCGAACGCGGACTGCTCCTCGTTGGCCGTGACCGAACCATGCCGATGGAAGTGTTCAGTATCGCCTCTGCGGAGCGTGCAACGCCGGAGCTGTTCGCTCTCGGAAGCGTGACAACGGTGTTCTCGACGATCCTGCTGCTCGTCGCAGGCGGTCTCGTCGTCTACGGGTCCAGACAGTCCTGACGGCGTCTTGGAACGCCGTGATGCGTTTCCGGAGTCCAGAGTATGTGTGATACTATCAACCAAACATAAGAAAAGGCTTTTTAGATACCTCTCGAACTCGAATTCGCAATGACGTCCAAAGTATGCCTTACGTACGACTTTGACGCGGTATCGACGTGGCTGTGGTCATACGACTCCTGGGATATGCCGACACGGCATTCTCGAGGCGTCTATGGCGCCAACGTCGGTGCTCCGCGCCTGCTCGATCTCCACGACAAACACGACATTCCCGCGACCTGGTTCATCCCCGGCCACACGATCGACAGCTTCCCGGAGATCAGCGCCGAGGTGTGGGACCGCGGCTACGACATCCAACACCACGGCTGGAGCCACACCGGACCCGCAACGTACGACACCAAAGAAGACGAGATGGCAGACGTCGAACGGGCAATCGACTCGATCGTCGACCTCACCGGTCGCAAACCCACCGGCTACCGCTCGCCTGCGTGGGACTACTCGGCGAACACGCTCGACATCTTAGATGAAGTCGGCATCGAATGGGACTCGAGCAAGATGGCCTCGGATTTCGAACCCCACTGGCTCTATGGTAACTGGAGCGCACCCGAGGACGGCCCGTACGACCGCGGCGAACCGACGGATATCGTCGAACTCCCTGTCTCGTGGCAGCGCGACGACTGGCCAGCACTGACGTTTACGTGGGCGCGCCCACACCGCATGGGCTACGTGAGCGAGGATTCGCTCTTCCAGCGCTACTACGACCAGTTCGACTGGATGCACGAGAACGTCGACGACGGCGTCTTTATTCTGACGCTGCACCCACAGGTCATCGGACAGGCCCACCGCATCTCGCGACTCGAGGAACTGATCGAACACATGAAAAGCCACGACGATGTCGAGTTCGAAGAGATGGACACCGTCGCCACCGAATTCCGCGAGAATAACTGATCGACCGGCCGCGTCCGATCAGATTCGATCCAGCAACTCCCGTTTTTTCGCCTCGAACTCCCGTTCCGTGAGATATCCCTGTTCGAACAGGGTTGCGAGTCGCTCGAGGCGCTCGAGCGGGTCGTCAGCCGACTGTTCGGCAGCCGACGTGGCGTCCGTCGACTGCTCGGCCGCCGGCTGGGTCTCGAGCCGCTGGCGAAGCTGCGTGGAGGCGGCGCTGGCGGCGTCGGCCGAGCTTCGTCCAACGTCGATGTAGTATCGGGTCCCACCCTGAATCACCAGCCGCTGGTTGCCGTTTGCCGTCTCGAGTGATACAGTTGTGATGTCGTCGTCAGCGATCGATCGGTACTCGTGATCGGCGGGTGAGTTTCGCTGGACCACGACCAGCAGCCGCCGGTTCGTCACGACCGTCAGCAGGTCACGACCGTGACTTGCCATCTTGCGCGTGCGGCTCTCCTCACGACGCTCGCGGTCCGGATCATTCGTCTCGTAATCCATGAGCCGCCCGCGAAGGACGTGTTGAATCTGTTCGTCGACATCGAGCCGCTCGAGGAAGGCACGCCGATCCGCTTCGTCGAGGCCGATCCGTTCGATCGCATCGTCAGCCTGCTCGGCGAGCACGTCGCCGCCGGCTGCGGGGGCGTCTCGGGCGTCGGTTCGGTCGTCGATTGGCATACACACAGCGGAAGACACGGAGACGTATATACGTTCTCGCGTGGCGACTCACAGACTGCCGCCCACGGGTCGTAGGCGGTGCTCGGCGAGTGCGTGTCCCCAGCAGTAACAGCTATACCGATTCAACGAGAACGAGTATCACTCCCACGACACGGAGTAACGCAATCGACGAGACTGTCGGACAGCCAGTGACAGCGCGGAGACGGCCGGCAGAGAGAGCCGGTGATTCGCACGGAGGCGAAGCCGCCAGCTGCTCGAGAGCACGTCGAGCGAATCCAGAGCAATCTATGACAGCAGACGAACCAACGGACAGCGAGAAGCACATTGTCGAGGGGTGGCACGGCCGCTACTACGAGGATTTCGCGGTGGGTGACGTCTACAAACACCCGTTCGGGCGCACCGTCACTGAGACGGACAACGTCTGGATGACGAACGTCACGATGAATCTCAATCCGATGCACTTCAACGAGGCCTACGCGGCCGAAACGGAGTTCGGCGAGCGACTCGTCGACGGGACGTTCGTCATCGCACTCGCAGTGGGGATGAGCGTCATCGACATCTCGGTCAACGCGACCGCAAACCTCGGCTACGACGACATTCGACACCACAACCCCGTCTATCACGGCGATACGATCTTCGCCGAAAGCGAGGTCCTGCATAAACGCGAACTCGAGTCCCGCGACCACGTCGGGATCGTCACGACCGAACTCCGAGCGTACAATCAGGACAACGAGCTCGTGCTCTCGCTCGAGCGAACGCCGATGGTGCTCAAACGAAGTCACGCCGAGCCCTCGGCCGCACAGCCGCCGGGTTGGCCCGAGGGCATCGGCACGCAGCCGGAACCCGACCAATGAGCGATAGACTCGAGGGCGCGATCGAACCGGTCGACGTCGAGACGGCCGCTTCCCACGTCGACAGCGATGCGGTCGTCGCCGTCAGTGGGTTCGGCGCGGTCGGCTACCCGAAGGCGCTGCCGCTGGCACTCGCCGACGACGACCGAGACCTCGAACTGACGGTCGTCAGCGGCGGCAGCGTCGGTAAGGAGATCGACACGGCGCTCGTCGAGACAGGGGCAATCGCCCGTCGCTACCCATACCAGTCCCGACCTGCGGCGCGGGAGGCTGTCAACGACGGGACGATCGCCTATCAGGATCGGTTCATCTCGGCGGTCGGTGACGAAGTCGCGCTGGGACATCTCCCGAAGCCCGACGTCGCGATCGTCGAAGCGGTGGCCGTCGGCGCAGACTGGTTCGTTCCGTCGCTGTCGATCGGCCACACGGCGGCCTACGTGCGAGCCGCACCGAAACTGATCATCGAAGTCAACGGCTCGATCCCTCGTGAGATCGGCCGGTTCCACGACGTCTACGAACGCGAACTGCCACCGAACCGGAAGCCGATCCCCCTCGAGCATCCAGCCGATCGGATCGGCGACTCCCGGATTCGGTTCGATACGGATACCCTCCTCGCCGTCGTCGAAACCGAAACGCCCGACGACCCCTACAGCTTCCGCGAGCCGTCGGCGACCGACCGAGAGATCGCAACCAATCTCGCGACGGTTCTCGAGGCCGAACTCGAGCGCTGTTCGATCTTCGACGATCGGATCGCGCTGCAGTTCGGCGTCGGCAGCCTCGGCAACGCGCTCATGGGTGCACTGTCGGACATCGACTTCGGCGATCGAGACGTCTACTACTACGGCGAGGTGTTTCAAGATGGTCTCCTCGAGATGATCGAGAACGGGACGCTCACCGGTGCCAGCGCGACGTCGTTTGCGCTCTCCGTGGAGGGGCAACGGCGACTGTTCGACGACATCGATCGATACAGCGAGTCGGTCATCCTCCGGACGGCAGCGCTCTCGAACAGCCCGGCGCTGATCGACCGCTTTGGCGTCGTCGGGATCAACAGCGCCGTCGAAGTCGACCTCTACGGGCACGTCAATTCGACGCACGTCGGCGGCTCGCGCGTCCTGAACGGGGTCGGTGGCAGCGGCGATTTCAATCGCAATTCTCCGCTTACGATTACGACACTACCCTCGAGACACGGGACGGAGACATCCTGTCTCGTCCCGATGTGTCCGCACGTCGACCACACGGAACACGACATCTCGGTTGTGATTACCGAGCAGGGAATCGCCGACCTGCGGGGACGTTCCCCACGCGAGCGTAGCCGGCTACTCATCGAGGAGTGCGCCCACCCGCAGTTCGTCGACGATCTCGAGGCATATCTCGAGCGGAGCGAGGCAAACGGCGGCCACATCCCGCATCATCTCGAGTCGGCGTTTTTCTGGCAGTCCTGACCGCTCGCTGTCAGTAGCCCGGAGAAACAGCTTTGCTCGCTCCCGTGAACCTCTCGTCGTGGCGCGAGCTATGAAGATCAAAGCTATCAATCCGAATACGACACTCGAGATGACCGAGAACATCGGCACGGTCGCGAACAAGTACACAAGCGACGAGACCGAAGTCGTTGCCGTCTCGCCCGAGCGTGGGCCGGTCAGTATCGAATCGTACTACGACGACTACCTCGCCGTGCCAGGCATTCTCGACGAAATCCTCAAAGCCGAAGACGGCGACGAGGAGTACGACGCGTTCGTCAACTCCTGTTGGGGAGATCCGGGGCTCGATGCGTGCCGAGAAGTCACCGATAAACCGGTCGTCGGCATCGCCGAGGGCTCGATGTACGTCGCGAACATGCTGGGCGCGAACTTCTCAGTGGTCACGATCCTCCCCCGAGCGCGCGATTTTATCGAGGAAGCCGTCCGGAAGACGGGACTCGAGGGCCACTGCGCGTCGGTGCGCTGTACCGAGTTGACCGTCGTCGAAACCGAAAACACCCGTGACGCGGCAGCGGAGGCGCTCCTCGAGGCGAGCTGGGAGGCGATCGAGGAAGACGGTGCTGAAGTGATCTGTCTTGGCTGTGCCGGCATGGGCGGGCTCGACGACCCGCTCGAGGCGGAACTCCCGGTCCCTGTCATCGACAGCGTCGGGGCAGGTGCGGTCCTCGCAGAAGCGCTCGTCAAACTGGGCAAGCAGACGAGCACGATCCGGACCTATAAGCCACCGGAGTCGAAGGAGATCATCGGTTACCCAGACCGCTACCAGCGATAAGGCCGGCCTCGGTCAGTTATCGTACCGACTGAAACGGGTTACACACCGATCACACAGCTGTCGTGCGATCGGATGTGCACTGCCGTTCAGTGGCGACGATCTTTAGACAGCGGGAGAATCCCGGCGTTTACGCCGTCATCAGAAATCTTTGATTCCTGATTGCCCGTCAGACGTAGTCTGACGACCGGGCGTGAATCGCGTCACTTGACGACACGTTCCTGTTTGTGTTCCCACGACACTGCCGACCGGTGCACCGAACGAGTGCACTCGAGACTGGAGAGGAGTGGCAAACACGGTCGGATTGGACACCGTCGCATGGCAGTCGACTGATCGGGTATGCACTGCCGTTCGGTGGCGACTATTTCTTGTTGATTGCTAACACTTGTTCGGCAACGCCGGATTATATATACAACAGCCCCCGTTTCGGTATTTTCACGCCTTCAATGAACGATGATAGCCAGTATCCGCCGTTTGCATTACGGCCATACGATTGTAAGACTATGGTGCGCCAAGCAGATCAGCAGCTGATCGAACATATGCTGTATGTGACCGTCTGACTGGATTTACAATAATACAGTTGTAATACCATTGGTGGAGACGATCTCAGATTCGGTACTCCTCTTCGAATTTCGACCGCTGTCGACAGCGATCAGCCCGCAGCCGTTCGGTTTTCGGACATCGAGCCATGCTATCTGTGTTCAGTAGTACCGTACTTTATATACAACTGCTCTTGATCTGACATATTTACTCTCGAGAGTGTCCGGATTCCGTGTCTGTTTTGCTGATCACTCGGCTATTTTGCATTGTCAAAGAAGTATACCGAGATAACGTACTGAAAGTTCCTTATATGTAGTCCTATAGCAGTTATTTTCTTAGAAAATGCATTTATTTTACTGCCACCAGTTTCGTGTGGTGTGGCAACAAGCCAAGATCGATCCGATGACGACTCGAAGCGGACATGGGCTCGAGTCTGAATCTCTCACTGAGATACGGTTCAATCCGGCGATAGCGAACAATATATATGATCGCCCGAACTCGCTGGCAGTCGATCGGATGAGACGGTCGACAGAGTGAACGCCAGAGAGAGCAGAAAAACGCCGTACTGATTGACGACCGACGTTTCACTGACGGCTGTCCGACAGTATCAGTACGACCGCGGTAAGTCCAGCACGTTCTCCCCGATGTAGTTGAGCACGAGTTCCTGTGTGATCGGGACGAGTCGAGTGAGCCGTGCTTCTCTGAAGTAGCGTTCGACGTCGTACTCGCGTGCGACACCGAAGCCGCCGTGGGCCTGAACAGCAGCGTCGGCGGCCGCAAACGCGGCCTCAGCGGACAGATACTTCGCCATGTTTGCCTGTGCACCGACGGCAGCCCCCGACTCACCCTCAACAGCGGTCGCAGCGCTGTACGTCAGTTGCTTTGCCGCCTGAATTTCGGCGTAGGCCTTGCTCAAGGGATGTTGAATGGCCTGATTCTGCCCGATCGGTCGGTCGAACACCACGCGCTCGTTCGCGTAGTCGACGCCTTTCTGGATCGCCAGCTCGCCGAGGCCGAGACACTCCGCTGCGATTACCAGCCGCTCTTCGTTGAGCCCATCCAACAGATGATAAAAGCCGTTTCCACGCTCGCCGATGAGATTGTCGGCGGGGACGTGCAGGTCGTCGAACCAGAGTTCGTAGGCGTGAACGGCATTACTGGCTGTTTTTGGAATCGACTGTATCTCGAGTGTGCCAGCGTCAATCGCAGGCTGGATTTCCACGAGAAACATCGAAATACCCTTCGTTCGTTTTTCCGCGTCCGATTTCGGTGTGGTTCGAGCAACGACGAGCAGGTAATCGCTCGCATCGACCCGTGAGGTCCAGATCTTCTGTCCGTTGATGACGTATTCGTCGCCCTGTTGATCGGCGACCGTTTCGATCGACGTGGAATCCGAGCCCGCGTTCGGCTCGGTCAGTCCAAGCGACTGGATCGCCACGTCGCCAGCGGCGACATCCGGCAACAGCTGTTCTTTCAGTTCGTCGCTGCCGTGGCGAACGATCGGCACGGAGTTGTAAATCCCTCCATGGATCGCCTGTGCTGCTGCAAAGCCGCCACCGCTTGCCGCGATCTCTTCCATCATGACGACGACTTCGGCGGTTCCCATCCCTGCACCGCCGTACTCCTCGGGGATGAGCACACCCAGCCAGCCGTGGTCGCCTAACGTCGTGACGAACTCGTCAGGGTAGTCGCCGGCGCGGTCTTTCTCCCGCCAGTACTCGTCGTCGAACTCGCTACAGATATCACGGATGCTCTCTCTGACGAGTTGTTGCTGTGCTGATAGCTCTACGGTATCCGTCGCTACTGTGACCATCACTGTTCCTTCTGAGTTCGTCCAGATAAAGCTACGCCCTCTCAGCGATTTTGTAGTTCCCTGCCGACAGATCGGTCACAGGCCGAGGGAAACGATTAAATCCTCGAGCAGAGAGAGACTGTTTGTGTATGGTTAGCAAGAGTACAGGCAGCAGTAGTGAGACCCGTGTCGGCGTCGACGTCGGTGGTACGAACACCGACGTTATTCTCGTCACCGAGGACGACGAGTTCACGTTCAAAACCCCTTCAACGGCGGACCCATCGCAGTCGACGCTCACCGGAATCGTCGAAGTCTGTCAACTCGCCGGAGTCGAACCGGCCGACGTCGATCAGATCCTTCATGGCACGACTGTCGCGACGAACGCCTTGATCGAACACGAAGGGGCAAAAACGGGTCTGCTCACGACAGACGGGTTCCGTGACGTGTTGCATATCGGCCGGCATCGGAAACCCCACAGTTTCTCTCTCCAGCAGACGATCTCCTGGCAGGAACAGCCAATCGTCAAACGACGACACCGCAAAGAGGTCACCGAGCGAATCTACCCGCCCGGCGACGTTATCACCCCGTTGGACGAAGACGCCGTACTGAAACAAACCGGCGACCTCGTCGCCGACGGCGTCGAATCGATCGCCGTCTGCTATCTCCACTCCTATCTCAATCGCGAGCACGAAGACCGGACGAAAGAACTCATTCACGAGCAGTTCCCCGACGTTAGCGTCTCGACCTCGAGCGAGGTCGTCGCCCAGTTCCGGGAGTTCGAGCGGTTCACGACGACGGCGGTCAACGCCCGCCTCGAGCCCGTGATGTCGACGTATCTGACGCGGCTCAGCGATGGTCTCGCCGACGAGGGCTTCGACGCCGAAGTGCTCATCATGCAGTCCAACGGCGGAATGGCGAGCGTGCAAAACGTCGCCGAACGGCCGGTCACGACGCTCGTTTCCGGGCCAGCCGCGGGCGTGCTTTCGGCGGCGTTCGAGGGCGAACACGTCGACGAGCCGAACCTCGTCATGCTGGACATGGGTGGCACCAGTGCGGATATCTCTGTAGTCCCCGGGCGCGTCCTCGAGCGCGATCCTCGAGACAGCACCGTCGGCGGCTATCCGACGATCACGCCCATGCTCGACATCGAAACCATTGGCGCGGGTGGCGGCTCGATCGCCTGGTTCGACGACGCGATGGGCTTCAACGTCGGCCCGAAAAGCGCTGGCGCGAATCCGGGGCCGGCCTGTTATGCTCGCGGCAACGACCAGCCGACGACGACCGACGCACAGGTCGTCCTCGGCCGAATCGACCCCGACAGCTTCCTCGGCGGCGACCTCGACCTCGAGCCGGAGCGCTCCCGGGAGGCGTTACAGACGCAGTTGTGTGCTCGCACCGATCAGGCACAGTTCGAGACGCCGGAACAGGCCGCGCTTGCGACACTCGAGGTCGCGAACACGAACATGTACCGGGCGATTCGCGAACAGACCGTCCAGCGGGGCTACGACCCACGTGAGTACACGATGGTCGCTTTTGGCGGTGCCGGGCCGATGCACGGCGCGAGCATTGCCGAGAAACTCGAGGTCTCGACGGTGCTGGTGCCGCCGTCACCGGGGATCGCCTCGGCTCGCGGACTCTTGACGGGGAACGTGAAATACGACTACCAGCAGACGATCAGCAGCCCGCTCGAGGAAGTCGACGGCGAATTTATCGAAGATGCATTCGAGCGACTCGAAGCTCGTGGCCGCGAGCAACTCGAGCGCGACGAGATCGACCCCTCGCGCTGGGAGTTCAGATCGTCGGTCGACTGCCTATACGACGGGCAGGGCTACGAGTTGAACATCGACTTCGACGGAACCGACGGTGACTGGCACGCCAGACTCCGCGAACGCTTCGAGGAGCGACATGAGGCCGAGTACGGTCACTACTTCGAAGCCGACCCGGTCGAACTGCTCAACGTCCGCGTGACCGCAATCGGCGATGTCGAGTCGTACGCGCCACCAGAGATTGCAGCCGACGGCGCGCTCGAGGCGGCCAAAACGACTGAGTCGACGGTCGTCTTCGGCACCCCGGATGCCCCCGAGAAACTAACTGTTCCACGATACGAGCGCGAAAAACTGACAGCCGGCACCGAGATCGATGGGCCAGCGATCGTCGACGAGTTCGACAGCACGGTCGTCGTCAACCCTAACTGGACGGCGACGATCGAAACGAACGGCTCGATCATACTGACGACGGAGGAACGATGACGACACATCCAGACCACACGGACCAGACGGCACCGGACGACGAACACGACGACACGACGGCGGCGGACGTTCTCCGCGAACGTGATATCGATCCGGTGACGATGCAGGTCATCGGCGGCGAACTCGATACGATCGCCCAAGAGATGGGGTACAAACTCATTCGCTCGTCGTACTCCTCGATTATCCGCGAGAGCGAGGACATGGGGGCGGGGATCTTCACGACCGACTGTCGCGAACTCTGTGAGAGCGACTCGACGCCGATGCACGTCGGCTCGCTGATCGGCTACCTCGACGGCATGTACAAGACGTTCGAGGAACGCGGCGTCGACCGCGAGGAGATCATCAACGAAGGCGACGTCTTCATCCACAACCACCCTCACTACGGCGCAAGCCACTCGCCGGACATCGCCGTCGCCGTCCCCATCTTCTACGAGGGCGAACACATCGCCTGGGCGGCGAACACGGCCCACCACCTCGACATCGGCTCGGCAACGCCCGGCCTCGCCATCGACCTCGAGGACATGTACGCGGAAGGGAGCCTGTTCCGGGCGACGAAAGTCTACGATCAGGGCGAACGAGTCGACGGCATCTGGGACTTCATTGAGGACAACGTCCGGACGCCACGGGAGGTTATCGGCGACCTGCAGGCTCAGATTTCCTCGTGTCACGTCGGCGAGGAGCGGTATCTCGACCTCGTCGAAAAGTACGGACTCGAGGAGATCCAGCAGGCCGGCGAGGCGCTGATGGAGTACGCCGAAGCGCTCCTGCGCAACGAGATCCGGACGATCCCCGACGGGACGTACTACGCCGAGGATTATCTCGACGACGACGGGCGCAACCGCGACCAGCGCCTGAAGATCGCCGCGGAGGTGACCGTCGACGGCAGCGACATCACCGTCGACATGAGCAAATCGGCCGATCAGACGCCGACGGGCTACAACATTCCGTTCCACGGCTCGACCGACGTCTGTATCTACTTCACAATCCGGTCGCTGCTGATGGACACTTTCGTTCGCGATGAGTATCTGCCACAGAACTCCGGGACGTTCGCCCCCGTCCATCCGAAAGCCCGGCCCGGCTGTATGTTCAACCCGACGCCGCCGACGTCGGCGTTCGCCCGCATCAATCAGGTCGACAAGATGAGCGACCTCATCATCAAAGCGCTCGCGGATGCGATCCCCGAGAAGGTCTGTGCGGGCACCTGCGGACAGGTGTACTTCGTGAGCTACGGCGGGACGAACGACGAGGGTGAGTACTGGGTCTACCTCGAGGTCAACGAAGGCTCCTACGGTGGTCGGCCCGAAGCCGACGGCCTCGACGCGGTCGACGCGCTCGTCCACAACACGAAGAATCGGCCCGTCGAGGACATCGAACTCTCCCACCCGATGCGAGTCGAACGGTACGGGCTCCGGGAGGACGGCCACGGTGCCGGGCGGACTCGAGGCGGCCACGGGATCGTCCGCGAGTCGCAGTTCCTCACGGACGCCGTGATGACGATGGAAGGCGACGGGAACACGTACCGCCCACACGGCCTCTTCGGCGGCGGCGAGGGTACTCACGGCGACCTGAAGCACATCAAAGCCGACGGCGAGGTGCTTGATCTTCACTCGAAGGAGTCCGGCTACAAGTTCGAAGCCAACGACCGCGTGCTCATCAAGACGGCAAGCGGCGGCGGCTACGGTGACCCACACGAGCGGCCAGCCGACACGGTCTACGAGGACTATCTCGACGGGCTGGTTTCGGAGACCGACGCCCGCGAGGAGTACGGCGTCGTCATCGAAGACGGGACGCTCGATACGGCGGCGACGGACGAACTGCGAAACGAGTAGTCGGCAATTATTTTTGACGATCGAGATAGAGAGCGCTCGAGCGACGAACCAGCTCAGTCAGCGACGCGCTCGAGTGCGCGTGCCACACGAAGCGCCCGGCCGTCCTCGAACTGCGGGGCGACCGCCTGTGCACTCACCGGCAGCCCATCGAGCGACGTTACGGGCACGGTGACGGCCGGCGTGCCGGCGATGTTGAACGGAGCCGTGTTGCCGAGGATCGGGATGAGATCCGCTCGCGTCGTCACCGTCTCGACGGCTGGCGGCCGAACGCGAAGCGTCGGCATGACGAGCGCGTCGACGGATTCGAACGCTGCCTCGAGTCGGGTGGTGAACTCGATACCTTCGGCTCGAGCAGCGGCGTACGTTGCCCCACCGCTGGTCATGTCGAGGAACGCGGGCGGCAGAATGCGTCTCGCGACGTGCTCGCCGAGGCCGTCCTCGCGGGCAGCCGCGAACGCCTGCCGCAGTTCTTCGTCGTAGCCCGTTCCTTGCCCTCTGGTGACGCCGTTACCGGAGACGAGCCACGAGAACTCCGCCGCGCCGATGTTCAGGTAGGCCGCTTCGGTGTCGCCGAGATCCAGTTCGACGGGGACGGTCTCGATACCGAGCGTCGAGAGCCGGTCGGTGACCGCCCGAACGGCGTCGGCGACCTCGTCCGAGGATCGCTCGAACGGCGTCTCCGGGATGCCGACGGTCAGCCCGTCGGCGTCGTCTAAATCGTCGAGCGTCTCGAACTCGAGTGTGCGATCAGCAGCTGTCGGATCACGAGGGTCAGGACCGGCCATAGCCGCGAGCGCGCTCGCCGCCGTCGAGACGTCGCGCGTCATCGGGCCGATCGTATCGAGCGAGGGCGCGAAGTCGACGAAGCCGTTCCGCGGGACGAGTCGATGTGAGGACTTGACGCCGACGATACCACAGCAGGTCGCCGGAATGCGGACGCTACCGCCTGTGTCAGTTCCGAGTGCAACGTCGACGGTACCGGCCGCGACGGCCGCAGCGCTGCCACTCGAGGAGCCGCCGGCGACGATGTCGGGATCGATCGGATTCGTAACGTGGCCGAAGTCGCTGAACTCGCCGGTCGGCCCCATCGCGAACGGCTCCATGTTGGCCTTGCCGACGAGTTCGATCCCCGCCTCGAGGAGGCGCTCGACAGACGGCGCTGTCTCCGACGGAACGACGGAGTAGGCTGCCGAGCCACAGGTCATCTCGAGGTCGGCGACGGCAATGTTGTCTTTGACCGCGAGGGTCGTCCCCGCGAGTGGGCCCGAATCTGTTCGGGTGCGTGGTTCGTCGAAGACAGCGAGCAGGGCGTTTTCGTCGTCGTCAGCACGGTGGCCCACACCCTCGGCCGATGGTGTCATCGTCTCCGTCGCCTCCGAGTCGCCAGCCGTCGCCGTCTCGAGGATCTCCTCGAGCAGCGATTCGGAGAGGTCGAAGCCGAGGCGTTCGGCCTGCGCCTGCATCTCGGCGAGGTCGGAGTCGGTCATTGGCAGATACCTCCGTCGGGCACTCGTTCTCGGCGCTGTCCGGACTGTCGGCGGTCGCTGACACGTCGAGTCATGCGTTCGAATGACACTCAATGTGCTTAGTCGTATCGACAGCCGTGGAGGCAGCGATTCCGGCGAGTAAAACGTTATATACTCCTTCCGTGTTCTACAGCGTGAGATGGTACCATGACTCGAGCGGGTATCGATATCGGTGGGACGTTTACCGACCTGATAATCTTCGATGAAGAGACCGGACGTATCGAGATCACGAAAACGCCGTCGACGCCGGACAACTCCGCGGAGGGGGTGATCAACGGGTTGACCAAAGCGGAGACGGCGATCAGCGATCTGGACTTCTTCTCGCACGGGTCGACGGTCGGGACCAACGCCCTGATCGAGCGCGACCTGCCGCGAACAGGCCTGATCACGACCGCAGGCTTTCGCGACGTTCACGAAATTCGCGATGCGACCAAAGAAGACGTCTGGGACGCTTATACAGATGTCGCAGACCCCTACGTAACGCGGCGGGATCGACTCGAGGTAACCGAACGAATCGATTACAACGGGGAAGTCGTCACGCCGCTCGACGAAGGCGACGTTCGGGAAGTCGTGCAGGTGTTCAAAAAGCGAAGCATCGACACGATCGCGATCTCGCTGATCAACGCCTACGTCAACGGCGACCACGAACGGCGAGTCCAGGAGATCGTCGAGGACGAACACCCCGACGCGTTCGTCTGTTGCTCACACGAAATCCTCCCCGAGATGTTCGAACACGAGCGGACGAGCACGACGATCGTCAACGCGGCGCTGGTGCCGGTCGTCAGGGAGTATCTGACTGATCTCGCCGACCAGCTCGAGTCCCGCGGCTACGAAAACGACGTGCTCGCGATGCACTCCGGCGGCGGCGTGATGACCACCGAAGCGATCGCCTACTACGCGGCCCGGATCGCAAACTCCGGCCCGACGGCGGGGGCAATCGCCGGCCAGTATATCGCCGAACAGTGCGGGTTCGACAACGCGATCGGCTTCGACATGGGTGGCACCAGCGTCGACGTCTCGCTCACTTACGGCGGCGACATCGAGATGACCGACGAGTGGGCCGTTGAGTACGGCTACCCGATCATGTTTCCCTCGACGGACATCAAGACGATCGGCGCGGGCGGCGGCTCGATCGCCTGGATCGACGAGGGTGGCTCGCTTCGCGTCGGGCCACGCAGTCAGGGGGCAGACCCCGGCCCCGCTTGCTACATGCGCGGGGGTGACAAGCCGACGATAACCGACGCGAACGTGTTGCTCGGCTGGGTCGACCCCGACAAGTTCCTCGGGGGCGAGATGGATGCCACGGCTGGCCCATCTCGAGACGTAATCGAACGCGACGTCGCCGACCCGCTCGACCTCGACGTCACCGAGGCGGCCTCCGCGATCGAGCAGATCGCCATCGCAAACATGTGCAACGCCGTCAGACTCGTCTCGACGAGCAAAGGGTACGATCCCCGTGACTTCGCCATCGTCGCCTTCGGCGGCGCCGGCCCGATGCACGCGGCCCACGTCGCCCGCGAGATGAACATTCCGAACGTTATCGTCCCGCCGTACCCCGGAATCAACTCCGCGCTGGGCTGTCTGCTCGTCGACGTCGAACACGACCTCTCGAAGACGTTCGTCGCGAACGCAACCGAGGAGATCGCCGACGACCTGGAAGCGACGCTCGCCGAGGTCGAATCGGAGATCCTCGAGCGACTGCGCGCCGAAGAGATCGAAGACGACCAGATCCGCCTCGAGCACGAGGTAAAGATGCGCTATGCAGGCCAGTGGCGATCGCTGGCCGTGCCCTGTTCGCTGCCGATCGAGAGCGTCGATGAGATCCGCGAACGGTTCCACGAAGAACACGAGCGCGTCTACGCCTACTCGGACCGCGATGCGACCGTTGAAATCTACGGGATTCGTGTCACGGGACGCGGTCTCGTCGAGAAGCCGTCGTTCCCCGAAATCGAATCGGGCAGCGTCGAGGGCGCTCACCTCGGCACTCGAGAGGTCTACTTCGAGGACGCGGGCGGATTCATCGAGACGGATCTCTACCAGCGCGAGCAACTGGGTGCCGGGGCGACGTTCAGCGGCCCTGCGATCGTCGAACAGATGGACTCCACCGTGGTCGTTCCCCCCGAGGCCAGCGTGGAAGTCGAGCAGACGGGGAACCTGATCATCGAAATCTAACCATGTCACAGACCGACGCACACACGGATATCGACCTCGATCCAGTCACGTTCGAAGTTCTGCGGAGTTCGTTTACGAACCTCGTCGACCGGATGGCCGAACAGATCCAGCGAACGTGTTACTCGTTCGTGATCTACAACCGCGACTTCAGTAACTGCCTGAACGACGCGGAAGGGAATACGGTAATGCAGGGCTCACAGGACATCGCCGTCCACGTCGGCACGCTGCATTACACCTGCAAGGAGACCCTCGAGTACTTCGAGGGGAACATCAACCCGGGCGACGTCTACATCGTCAACGACCCGTATCTCGGGGCGACACACATCAACGACGTCCGGATCATGCGGCCCGTGTTCTACGACGACGAACTGATCGCCGTCACGCAATCGAACGGTCACTGGGCCGACGTCGGTGGCCCGTCGCCGGGCTCGTTCAACATCGAGGCGAACAGTCACTTCGCCGAGGGCCTCCGGATTCCGCCGCTGAAAATCTGGGACCGCGGCGAGTTCCAAGACGACGTCGCCAACCTGTTAGTGACGAACATGCGCCTCTCGGAGGACCGCATGGGCGACCTGCGCGCCCAGACCGAAGCGACCAGAATCGCCGAGGAGCGCCTGCTCGAACTCGTCGAGAAGTACGGCATCGACACCGTCAAAACGGCGTTCGACGAGTCGAAAAACTACGTCGAACGGATCATGCGCGAACGGATTCGCGAACTGCCAGACGGCACGTGGCGAACGCAGGATTACATCGACGGCGACCCGGCGGACGAAGAGGGGTTCGTCACGATCGACGTCGAGATGACGATCGACGACGACGAAGTACACTACGACCTCTCGGGATCGGACGACTACATCGGCAACTTCCTGAACTCCACGTATGGGACGTCGTTTTCGGCGGTGATCGCCGGGACGAAGATGTTCTTCCCGGATGTACCGCTCAACTCGGGAATGTACCGTGTCGTCGACGCGACGCTTCCAGAAGGAACCGTGGTCAACGCCCCCGAGCCCGTCCCCGTCACGGGGTCGGTTGCGGGGGCATACGAGAAGGTGATGAACGCCATCTTCGAGATGTGGTCGGAAGTGCTTCCGGAACGGGCGATGGCCTGTGCCTTCAACCTCGAGTACCTCCTTTCGGGCGGGACGGATCGTCGCCCCGACCGCGACGGCGAGGAGTTCATGTGGTACGACTGGATGGCCGGCGGCTGGGGCGGTCGCGACGGCTTAGACGGCGCGAACGCGACTGCGCCGGTTTTCGGTGCCGGACTGGCCGTCCAGTCGCTCGAGGGTCAAGAGCGGGACACACCGCTGTTGACGAGCCAACACTCGATCGTCACGGATTCGGCCGGCCCCGGGGAGTTCCGTGGCGGCTGTGGCGTCGAGAAAGGTGGGCGCTTGCTCGAGTGTGAAAACAGTGTCATCTCCTACTGTTCCGACCGGGCGTACTCGGTCACGTGGGGGTTAGACGGCGGCCTGCCGGGCGTGCCCCACGGCGTTACCCTCACGCGTGCAGACGGGGATCCCAAAGACCTCGGGACCGTGTTCTCGAACAGGCCAATCGAGACTGGCGATCAGTTCACCCGACCGTCCTCCGGCGGTGGCGGCTTTGGCGATCCGCTCGAGCGCGACCCCGACGCGGTCCGCGAGGACGTCATCGACGACTACGTCTCGATCGAACGCGCAGCGAAAGATTACGGTGTGGTGATCGACGCGATCGATCCAGATCTGTGCGAGTACGAGATCGATTACGAAGCGACGGCGGCAAAACGCGACCACATCCGCGAGCACCGCGAGGGCTGGCTCGAGGAAGACCCCAAGTCGGTCGCCGAACGGTACCGCGCAGGCGAACTCGACCAGCTGGATCTCGTCCGACGGTACGGCGTGATCCTCGAGTGGGAGTCCGGCGAACTCCTCGGGCGCACGACGGCCCAGTTCCGCGAGATGCTCGAGCGGCGAGCCGTGGCCGAGTGGCGCTGAACGCCTTCCTCTCGACCTGTCGGTGACGCGACGAAACGTTTTTTGTGGTAGACTGTCTCAACCACACTGCTATCGACCGTCTACCGTTGCCGGCATGACAGTTGTCAGTCAGCAGACGGCAGAGACTCGAAGCGAGACACAGATGAGCACCACGACCACTATCAAACAGCTGTCGACCGAGGACGACCTGCGAACGGGGTTTCCAATCCTGAACGAACTGCGGACACATCTAGACGAAGACCTGTTTTTCGAACTGTACGAGCAGATGCACGAGGAAGGGTATCGACTGTTCGGCCTCTACGACGACGAGGAGATCGTCGCCGTCGCCGGCGTCACGGTCTCGACGAACTTCTATCTCGGCAAACACGCCTACGTCTACGATCTGGTGACGACCGAATCCCGGCGCTCGGAAGGGTTCGGTGAACAGCTCCTCTCGTTTGTCCACGACTGGGCAGCGACGGAAGGCTGTGAAGCGGTCGAACTCGAGTCGGGGCTCTGGCGTGACGATGCACACCGATTCTACACCGACGCACTCGGCTATGAGAAGTACTGTTACTCGTTTAAATACGACCTCACGAACGACGGCGACAGGGAGTGATCGAGCGCAGCGACGCCCTCACTCCGTCCCGTCGATAACGGTCTCGATCATTGTGTCGGACATGTTCGCGACCGTCTTCGGGTTCGTCTGCAGTTCTTTCATCACGAACGTCGACGACGTCTCGTTGACGCCGTCGATCGTCACGATTTCGTCGATCAGGTCGTTCATCTGGTCGCGGTCTTGGACCCGCGAGTGAACGATGAAGTCGACGTCGCCCATCGTATAGTACACCTGAAACACGCCGTCGATTTCGGTGAGTGCCTGACCGATATCGTCGGCGTAGCCGCTCTCATGTGCGACCGACACCTCCGTGATGACCACCATATCGAGACCGAGCGCGAGCGGATCGACGTCCGCCGAAACTGACGCGATGACGTCAGCGTCTTTGAGCTTGTTCAACCGATAGTGAACTGCTGATTTCGAGAGATCAAGTTCTGCAGCGAGATCCGCGAGGTTGACGTCAGCATCGCGCTCGACACGCTCGAGGATCGCGACGTCCGTTTCGTCGATGGCGGGTCGGTCGTTGTGGTCCATATCGGACACTTCGTGGGGAGAAAGTTAAGTCCACGATTCCGCGCCGCCGGGCAACGTGGGCGCTCGGTCACCGATCCATCGCCACATCGGAGCCGCGAGGGCGACGGCGTGTCGTCGATGGGGCGCAACTCGCCTCGAAGTCGACACCCCGTCGATCGCTCGAGCTACTCGGCTTTGAACTCGGCGAAGACGTCGATCACTTCTGTGACGTTCGGGCCGAGCGAGTACAGCGACGGCTCGGTACAGCCGGCCTCACAGTAGTCGGCGACTTTCTGAACACAGTCCTCGGGTGTGCCAGCAGCGACGATGTTCGTGACGACCTCGTCGGGCACCAGTCGGCTGGCGCGCTCGATGTCCTCGGCCGAAGCGGGCCAGCCGCCGAGTTCCTCGCCGACCTGTTCGCCCACTTCGGGGTCGATCCCCGACGCTTTCGTGATGTGGGGCTGTTGGCCGATGTACTGGGTGACCAGTCCGCGAGCGTTGTCGATGGCGACGTCTGCGTCCTCGTCCATCGACACGGCGATAAGCTGTGGCCGGTCGACGTCGTCGATCGTCCCGCCTTGTTTCTCGACGCCCTCGGTGAGCTTCTCCATCGCCCGCTCGTTGTGCTCCGGCGGGATCAGGTAGTTCATGTAGACGCCGTCAATCGTGCCGTTGCCGACCAGCTCACCCGCCATCTTGTTCATCGTCAGCCCGGTCGCCCCGATGTAGATCGGCACTGTTCGCGGCTCGGCGTTGGCTCGCACCAGATCGAGTTCGATGTCCTCGACTTGAATGTACTGCCCGTCGTAGGTGACGGTCTCGAGGTCGAGGAGTTTCTTGAGCACGGTACAGTACTCCCACATGTACCGAAGCGGGTTCTGTCGGTCGATCCCCACCTTGCTCGCAAGCGGGTCCCACCACGCGCCGATGCCGAGCATCGCCCGACCACCCGACAGTTCGTCGAGCGTCGAGAACGTCTGGGCCATCAGGGCGACGTTTCGCGTATAGCAGTTGGTGACCCCCGGCCCGAACTTAATCGAATCGGTCACCTGCGTGTACGCCCCCATGATCGTCATGGCGTCACGAACCAGCCGCGACTCGCCCTGCCAGACCGAGTCGAATCCTTTCGACTCGGCGTACTTCGCGTACTCGATCTCGTCGGCGACGTCCTCGCTCTCCCAGTTCCAGATGCCGAGGCGGTCGAACGTCGGGTCGCTCATTGTGCACCTCCAGCGAGGTCGACCGCCGCGTTCGCGATCGTCGAGGCCGCCGCATAACAGTCGTCCCAACTCGTGTACTCCGACTCGTTGTGACTCTTGCCGTTCTCGCTCACCGCGAACACCATTCCCGTATCGCAAATGCTGTGCATATGTGTTGCGTCATGTCCCGCGCCGCTGAAGATTTGCATGCTATCGTACCCGAGGTCGTCCGCTGCCGTCTGGACCGCATCGACACACCCGTCGGCGAACTCGACCGCCGGGGCGCGCATTCGGTCCTCGTACTCCCACTCGAGGCCCTCCCGATCGGCGGCCCACTCGGCTTCCTCGAGGACGCGCCGACGAGCCTCGTCAATCACGTCGTCGGAGGGATCACGAAAGCCCCACGTGAACGTAACTTCCTCGGGGATGATGTTGATCGAGTTCGGCTTGGCGTCGATGTAGCCCGTGGTGCCGACAGTGCGCTCGCCGAGCGTGCTCGGAATGCGCCGAATCTGGGTGATGACGTCGGCCGCCGCGACCAGCGCGTCCTGTCGATAGTGCATCGGCGTCGGCCCGGAGTGGTCGGCCTCGCCGTAGAACGTGATCGCACCCCACGTGAAGCCGACGATTCCCGTGACCACGCCGACGTCCTTCTCGTTTTCCTCGAGGTAGGGCCCCTGCTCGACGTGGAGTTCGAGATACGCCTCGTACTCCTCGGGGGGTTCACAGGGTTCCTCGCCCTTGTAACCGATGCGCTCGAGTTCGTCTTCGAACACCTTGCCGTCGACGTCGGTCTTGGCGTACTCTTCCTCGAGGTCGTGTGCGCCGGCCCAGACGCCGCTGCCCTGCATTGCCGGCTGGAATCGCGACCCCTCCTCGTTAGTCCAGTTGACGATCTCGATGGGATGGGCGGTCTCGATCTCGGTGTCGTTGAGCGTCCGGACTAACTCGAGCGCGGCGATGACGCCGAGCGCCCCGTCGTAGATACCGCCGTAGGGCTGCGAATCGAGGTGGGAGCCGACCAAGACCGGCTTTGCGTCGGAGTCGGTGCCCGCACGGCGTCCGAACATGTTTCCGAACTCGTCAACCCGGACCGAGAGGTCGGCGTCGGTCATCTGGTCTCTGAACCAGTCACGGATCTCCTTGTCCTCGTCGGAGAGGGTGAGCCTGTGGAGGCCACCGTCAGCAGTCCCACCAATTTCGGCCTGCTCTTTCATCGTCGATACAAAGCGCTCTCGCTGTAACGAAATGGGCATACAGCTACCTCTCGGGAATCATAGATAAGCCTTTGTGTGGAAACAACACGCATATTCATCACAAACCGACACGTCGTCGCTACGAAAACGTGATATCGAGTTCGAGTTCGTTGACCGTACCCAGCAGCATCGACGGCACTTCTTCGGTGAACCACTCACCCTGCATCCGATACGTCGGTCCCGAGAGGCTGATCGCACCGAGCACCGCCCCCGACTGTTCGAGCACCGGCACGCCGACGGCGGTCAATCCCTTCGTATACTCCTCCTCGTTGAACACGTAGTTCCGTTCCCGCGCAGCCTGCAGTTCCGCTCGCAGCTCGTCGACGTCCGTGACCGTATGCTCGGTGAAGTCCTCGAGTTCGAGGTCCTCGAGCAACGCTTCCATGTACGGCACGGGAAGCGCGCTGAGAATCGCTTTCCCTGCGGCAGTCGCGTGGAGCGGGACGCGTTCGCCGATATCCGAGTTCGTTTTCACGCCGTACTCACCCGTCTCGCGGTGCACGTAGACTCCCTGTCCATGTTCTTCGACGATGAACTGTGCGCGTTCGCCAGTCCGCTCGGCCAGTCGACTCACCTTTTCGTACGTGAGCCGATATGCCTTCTTTCGCCATCGCGCGTGCTCACCGAGTTGAAGAAACTGGAGGCTGAGGTAGTACTCGTTGCCCTCTTTGACGACGTACTCGTGTTGGTGCATCGTCGATAGATGGTCGTGGACGGTGCTTTTTGGCATCTCGAGTCGCGTCGCAACTTCGGTCACACGTGCGCCGTTCAGTTCGTCTAGAATGCGGATGATCTCGAACAACCGATCAACGGACTTTACTGACGAACTGGGTTCGACGCTTGCCATGTTATGTTATACAATACCACTCCAGCTAAATCACCGTTTCGCTGTTCGAGGCGGGGTAATAGGGGAGTTCCTTATACAGTTCAATGGAATGAACCACCGTTTGGCCGACTCGAACTGGACGTTCCACCGGCTCCGATGACGGACTCGCCGACGCGAATCTTTTTGCCTCCCTCGAGCGACATCGTGGTATCCACTCGGACGAACCGCCGCCGGACTCGTCCGCGATGGACCACCCACTATGCCAGCAGACACACCGGACGTGTATGACCGTGCAGGACTGGACAACGAAATCGGCTACGGCGATTCACCCGCACTGATCGTCGTCGATCTGCAACAGGGGTTTACTGATCCGTCGTGTCCGCTCGGCGGCGACCTCACAGCCGTTGTCGAGCGAACGAACGCACTCCTCGAGGCCGCCCACGACGCCGACTGTCCCGTCATCGTGACCCGAGTCATCACCACCCACCCGGAGGCAGCCGATCTTGGGACGTGGGTGCAAAAAATCCCGACGCTCGAGGTACTGTCCGCGGACTCGGAGTGGGTTGAATTCGACGACCGACTCGACCTTCGAGACGGCGACCACCGACTGGACAAGCGACAGGCGAGTGCGTTTCACGAAACCGAACTTCAGTCGATGCTGTCCGCGTGGGGCGTCGATACGCTCATCGTCGCCGGCTGTACGACCAGTGGCTGCGTGCGCGCGACAGCCGTCGACGGCTGTGCCCACGGCTTTCGTGTGATCGTTCCCGAAGAGAGCGTCGGCGATCGGCTCGAGGAGCCACACGCGGCGAACCTGTTCGATATCCACGCGAAGTACGGCGACGTCAAACCGGTCGATGAGGTGTGTGAGTATCTGCACGACGCCTGAAACCGAGCTAGTGCATCGCGTCCCCGCCGTCAGGGCTGAGCGTCTGTCCCGTATAGTAGCTGCTCTCCTCGGAGGCGAGGAAGACAACTGTCGGGACGATGTCTTCGACTTCGCCGAGACGATCCATCGGAAGCTGTGCCGCTTTTGCTTCGCGCCACTCCTCGCTGATGTCGTCCAACAGTTCGGTCTGGACCGGCCCCGGCGCGACGGCGTTGACCCGGACCGTCGGCGACACCTCGCGGGCGAGCGCTCGAGTCATCGCGATCACGCCGCCTTTGGCAGCCGAGTAGTGGACCAACTCCTCGCCGCCGAGAATGCCGAGCTGTGAGGCCACGTTGATGATCGAGCCGGTGCCCGACTCGAGCATCATCGGGAGGGCAAACCGAGTCGGGAGAAACGTCCCGCGCAGGTCCACCGCGATCGTTTCGTCCCACATCGCGACCGGCATCTCCTCGAGCGGTGACTGGGTCAAGATCCCCGCGTTGTTGACGAGGACATCGATCGTCCCGAACGCGATCTCGAAGGCGTCGATCATCGACTCGACGTCGGCGGCGTCGCTGACGTCAGCTTCGAACGTGCGTGCGGTGCCCCCGTTCGCTTCGATCGTCTCGACGACGTCGTCAGCGTGGCTCGATTCTTCCTGTGGCGGATAGTTGACGCCGACGGTCGCCCCCTCCGCAGCCAGCCCCTCGGCGATGCCGCGTCCGATACCTTTGCTTGCTCCCGTGACTAACGCCTGTGTGCCGTCTACTCGTCCCATGATCAATAACGTCTCACACTCGGTATAACTGTTCACGTCAAGATCCGCCAAACGTATCATTCCGGTGTTAATTTCCTGTACAGTTAAGCCCCCACTCGCTCTCTGTATGGTGTATGGTAGAAGCCAGCACTCGAGTTGTTAACGCACGAGTAGTAACACCTTCCGGAACGATCCACGGCGGAATGGCCGCCAAAGACGGGAAAATCGTCGCCATCGGATCGGACAGTTCGCTGCCCGAAGCTGACGAGACAATCGACGCCGAGGGGAACTATCTCATTCCGGGATTCATCTGTCCGCACAACCACATGGGGATCTCTCGCTACGAGAACGACTATCACACTCAGTACGAACTCGACATGGAGACCGAGACGAAAGCCTGTCTCGCCGGCGGCGTGACGTCGTTCTTTACGTTCCTTCTTCAGGAGGAGCCGTACGTTCCCGACATGGACTTCTTCGTCGAGACCGGCGAACAGGAGTCTTACATCGACTTCGGGTTCCACGCGATCGTTCATCAGGATCACCACGTCGAGGAAATCGACGATCTCGCTGCGGAAGGGATCCGATCGTTCAAGCTGTTTTTCAACATGTACAAGACATCGGCTCCGGAGTTGGGAATCGGCCACTCCGACGCCGGGCGCGTCTACACCGTCTTGAAAAAGACAGCCGAGATGGAGAACGCAGTCGTCATGTTCCACGCCGAAAACGACGATCTCGGGCCGGTGAAAGTCGAGGAGATCAAAGCGGAGGGCCGAGACGATCTCAGTGCGTGGGCCGACGCCTCACCGGGGATCAGCCAAGCGATGCAGATCGAACAGATCGGCATGCTCACTGAACACACCGGCGCGACGACGTACGTCGTCCACAACAGCATGGAAGAAACCGTCGACGCACTCGGACGGTACAACGAGCGTGGCGTCAGCATCCACGGCGAGACGTTACCGAGTTTCCTCGCCAACCACTGCGAAGACGAGGACGTCGGTCTCTGGGGGAAGATTTCGCCCCCGATCGGGTACAAAAAGGACCAGGAGGCGCTCTGGAAGGCCCTCCGAAACGGCACGTTCGACCACGTCGGCACTGACCACTGTCCGTACCAACTCGAGTTCAAAGGCCCCCGCGACGGCAGCGTCTGGGAGGCACCGCCGGGCGATCAGGGGCTTCAGACGTTCCTCCCACTCATGCTTAGCGAGGGTGTGAACAAAAACCGAATCTCGATGGAACGGATGGTCGAAGTCTGTTCGACGAACAACGCGAAACGGTTCGGCATCTATCCACGCAAAGGCGCACTCGTCGAGGGGGCGGACGCCGACGCCGTTATCGTCGACCTGACAAAGGAGTTTACCGTCGACGAGGACTACCTCTATGGACTGGACAACCGCTGGTGTTCGGCGTTCGGCCGCGAACTGACTGGCGCTCCGACACACACGATCAAGGGCGGCGAACTCGTCGTCGAGGACAACGAGGTCCTCACCGAGGGCGGCATCGGATCGTACCTCCCACGCCACGAAGACGGCGTCGAAGCCGCTGAATGATCCGCGAGGAGAAATACGATATTATCCCAACACGAAGGGGATAACAGGGCCGTTCATCGATGGAACGAATTGGGTGGTTTATATACCTCCCGACAGGCACCGAGGCCGAACCAGACACCAGTCCACGAGAGGGGCAACCGACACCCTCGATCCCTGCGCGCACCGATCGGTCACGATCACTGTCGATGTCACGGAATCCAGACCAGTCGTGCAGGGACCCAACGTCGCGCTCGTCTGCGATCGAACGTCAGCCTGTGGCTATTTTCCCCCTGCAATCGTGTGGTCGAATATGACGAGACATGTGCTCGTTCCGACCGAGGGATCACCGCTCTCGACGAAGGCTCTGGATATCGCGCTGACGGACTACCCCGACGCGGCGATCACGGTGTTACACGTCATGGACCCCATCGGTTCAGGACTCGGTCTCATCGACGTGATGCGCCCACAGTTTCACGACGGTGCACCACCAGGAACCGTTTCGATCGAGTACTGGCGCGAGTGGCACGAACAGGCCGAGGAAAACGCCGACGCGGTCTTCGAGGAGGCTCGTGAGCACGCAGCTGACCACGACCATGCGATCGAAACCGCCCTCGAGTTCGGAAAACCAGCAGACATCATTCTCGAGTACAGTGACAAACACGATGTTGACAGAATCGTGATGGGGAGCCACTGCCGATCAGGGTCAGAACGGTTCCTCTTGGGAAGCGTTGCAGAAACGGTCGTCAAGCGAGCCTCGACTCCCGTCATGGTCGTCAGATGAGCTCGGACAGGACACACCCCTAACGAGGGTCACGGTCATGCTCGGCAGTCCGTGACGGTCATACTGTCGGACAGAAGTCAGTAAGAAGTCGGTCGTGAATTCGCGACCGATCTTCGAATAGTTTTGTCCGACAGTATCACTCTCGTCCAGTCCAACGGCTCACCTTGCTCGGCGGTGAGTCCCAATCTGAACCGGGGACAATAGAGATCAGACGGCTTGTCAATCGCTTCGAACTATCGAGATAAAGACCCTGAGGACGGGGGCTTAGCGCCCTCTGTTACAGCGACTAGCTACGTTAGCCCAAGATCCCGTTTTCTTCTTCCTCCTCTCCGTTTCCGTTCTCGGCGGCATCATCTTCAGGAGCCCCGTTTTCGGGTTCGGTGTCTTCTTCGTCGTCCATTGCCTCGTCATCCTCCTCTTCGTCGTCCATCTCCTCGTCGTCTTCCTCGTCGTCTTCCTCGTCGTCAGCGCCGGCTTCAGTCGAGATATCAACCTCAAGGAGGTTCAGCTCTGCGTTCCGGAACGATGCAGTTCCAGTCATCGTTCCGGAGTCGCCAGCACTCACGTCAGCATCGTCTTCATCGACGAAGATGTATCCCAACGAACCTCCCGTCCCGATGTCGAAGTTGACAGCGTACGCATCCCAGTCGCCGGGCGTTTCGAACTCGTCGTCAAAGTTCTCCAACAGGTCGTCTCTCGTCCCGGACTCGAACTCAGCGATGACATCGAAGTCGACATCAGGGTAGTAATCGTGACCGGACACGACCACTTCTCCCTCGCCGTTTCCGTTTCCATTGTCTTCCTGTGCCGCCACGCTTCCGGAGGTTGCGCCAGCACCGACTGCGAGTGCAGTTGTTGCTAATGCACCTTTCTTCATAAACGACCGTCGCGAATCGCCGTCTGCATTATGATTTTCTCTCATGTCTCTCTCCTGCCCTGTTTGGGCACCCACTGCTTGGCCGACTTTTCGTATAAACAACATCGTTTGTTTCGCTGCCAGTCAGTACCAACACGGTGTTAACACCCGTTTGAGTGACTCAGGTGTAATCTTTGATCGCGAATCGAATGGTGGCCGAATACATTCCAAAAACCATTGATTTGCGTGATAAATCTCAGATAGAGCAATCCGAATTCCGACGAGAGTGACCAGAACACGTACTTGAGCGTATCCTCTGCGTGCTGTGGCGTTTTTATATCGTGGGTGAAATGACAGAGACGCATCTAGACGGTCGCTTTGGTCACTCCTCGAGCAAGACACGTCGCGGTTTCGCGAGCGTCTCGAACAGCACCGCACGGCATACCAGCGATCCGTCAGACGAGACTCGATCTAATCATCGGACGAGATCGGTGTTCCATCCGCTCGAGCGGGTGCCGGGCTCGCCTCGAGGTCGTCCTCGTCAGCGTACGGGTACCACGTTCGCTTCGTATTGTGGAGGTACGGATCGTCGTAATCCGTCTCCTCGGGTTCGATCAGGTCGGCGAGTTCGTCGGCGTCTCGAGCAGCGACGAACTCACGGAAGCTCTCGTTTCCATCGCGTACCTCGGTGAAGTTTTCGATCAAGTTCGCGATCGCTCCGGGGACCTCGTCTGCCGGAATCCGTTCGGCGACCCAAGAGGCAAACTGGGGCTCAGCTCCGAGTCCGCCGCCGAGACCAATGTCGAGTGCTTCGACTGGCTCGCCGTTCTTGCGCGTTTTCATCCCGCGCAGGGAGACATCGGCGATCTGTGGCTGTGCACACGAGGCAGTACATCCCGAGAGATGAATGTGGAAATTCTCGACCCCTTCAGGGAGGGAGACGTTGTCCGTAAGCCAGCGACCGAATCTGACCTGCCGGTTTTTCGTCTCGACGATCGACAGCGAGCAGAACTCCGTTCCCGTACAGGCGATCGAGCCACGCTGGAAGGGATGTGGGTCGGGACTGTAGTCATCGAGCACTGCCTCTCCGCGCAAGTCATCGAGATTCTCCGCCGGGACGTCGGTGAAGACGATATTCTGTCGCTGGGTCAGCCGCACTTCGCCCGACCCGTACGTCGCTGCCGCGTCGGCGAGTTCATACGCGTCATCGACGCCGATTCGCCCCACGAGGACGTTTAGTCCGACGTAATAGTTGCCGTCATCCTGTTCGTGGACACCAACGTGGTCGTGTTTCCCGTCAGCTTCACCGGCGTTGTACGAATACGAGTCTCGAAGGTCCTCTCCAGCCGTCTCGAGTTCGAAATCGACGTAGTCCGCTTGCAGCGTTTCGCGGATCGCCTCCGGCCCCCATTCGTCGACGAGGAACTTCATACGGGCGTTGTAACGGTTCTCTCGGTCACCGTGGTCACGGAACAGTCCGGAAATGCCACCCGCAACTTCGATTGCCTGTTCCTGCGTCACGAAGACGTCGATATCACGGGCAAGCCGTGGCTCGTTGCGCGAGAGGCCCCCACCGACACGGACGTTGTATCCCGTCACGGACTCGCCATCGATCTCCTTCTCGGCAGGTTCGAAGGCCAGATCGTTGATGTCGCCCTGCCCACAGCCTTCGTCACATCCCGTTACCGAGACTTTCCACTTTCGCGGGAGATTCGAGTACGTCTCGTTTCGCTTGAACGTGTCGTGGAGTTCCGTCGCGAGGGTATCGGCATCGACGTGTTCGTGCTTGTCTTTGCCGGCAACCGGACAGCCAACGATATTCCGCCACGAGTCTCCACAGGCTTGGACCGTCGAGAGACCGACCGCCTCGAGTCGATCGAAGATTTCAGGGACGTCCTCGAGACGAATCCAGTGCAGTTGAATTGCCTGTCTGGTCGTCACGTCGATCCAGCCGTTTCCGAATTCGGGATTCTCGGCCGGACCACGGGAGAAGTCATCCGCGATCTCGACGAGCTGTCGGAACTGCCCCGGCTCGAGGACGCCGCCTGGCGGCCCGATCCGCATCATGAAATACGACTCCTGACCCGCTCGCTGGTGATACAGTCCATACCATTTGAACCGCTCGAACCAGGCGTCGTGTTCATCGTCGGGAATCGCTTCCCAGCCTGCCTCGGCGAAGCGCTCTATTTCCGCACGGATCTCCGTCCCGTACAGTTCGTCCTTCCACTTCTCGACATCGCTGGCCATTCTATCCGTTCTATGACGGGGGATACATAACCGTCTCCCTGTCCCGTCAGTTCTCCCCGCATCTCGTCTCTCACGGCAGTTTTGCCTGTTAGTTGAGAGAGGTGGCAATTTTTGCGACACATACTGTCAGTGCTTACCCGCCGGTTCGAGGACCGACTGCACCGTCTCAGGATCAACGGGTTCGAATGTACCGTCAACGATTCGGCCGACGGGAAGATACGTGATCGTCTCACGTACACCGCACTCGAGACACTGTCCGACTGCTTCCGCGACCACGGTCGGCCCATCGACACGAACGTCGAGGAACGCCTCGAGCAGAACATACGCAGGTTTACAGTCACAAAACACGCCTCGAGAAAGGGTCCAGACGTCACTGACACTCACCTGGCGAGAATTGTTGACGCTGATCCACGCCCCGTCGTCTAACGTTCGAAGTGCGATCGACATATGCAGTGTAGAACGTCCAGTAGTCTGCTTCCATCGTCTCGTGCAACGCTTACCCATTCAAACAGAAGCCGGAAACAAATGCCACAATTTTGATTCCGATGACGGACCAGCCACGTACTGAGATGCCCCTTAAATTGCGCTGCTATTGAACACAGTTCAGGAGTTAGTAATATCGTATATAGTATATGTTATGGGAAAGTATATATTTGGTATCTCATCAGGAATGTACACAGTTAGTAGCGTTCCGACTTCTTCGTTTCCAACTCCAAAATCGAGACGCTCACCATCAAGATCCGTCTGGAGTCGGCATGGACTCTCGACGAGAACTACCGTCGCTTCGACAGACTGTTTTCAGTTACGCGAAGCAACTGTTCCGTCTAAAAGCGCCGAGAACTCGGAGTAAAGCCGTTTATCAGCGGATACTATCCGGCTTCGAATCGACAACAACACCCAACCAGTGCTGTCGATCATCGCTTCAGTTCAGACTCCGCTCGAGCGAGATGTGAGTTGAGTCGACTCCACGGATTTGCTGTGGGCCACGCTCGTGGGGATGGTAGACACTGTCATTCAACATCTATTTCTCGGTCTTTCTATCTATTTCCTAAGCTGAGTGGTTCTTTGAAGAGTTAATTACCAAATGTATCTAACGTGGATTAGAAAGCCAACTGTTGCCAGTCAATCAACACGGAGGTCGTCGCTCTTTTCGCCGCGAGGTCGGTGAGTTGCTCGAGGGCATTCTCGAGCACAACAGTCAAGCGCAGACTGCAAGCAGAGAGACCACACTGCGGATCAGAGAACCGATCAGCACAGTTCAAAACCAATCGAGATGGAAACCTGCGTCAGTGATATAGTAACAACTGAACCGATTTACACACACATCGCAGAGCCATCGTACGATGCAGTGTGCAGTGACGTTCAGTGGCTACTATAGCTGGTTTCGGGGCTTGCCGGGCCGCTAAACAGTGTATAGAGAAACACGAAGTAGAAGCCAATAATCGGGAGGAACACGACTGCAAAAACGGCCGTCAGATTAAGCGAAAGCGGGGAGACAACTGCGTCGGTGATCGAGAGACCTGCTGCGGGATCGACCGCGGGATACAGGAGCGTGCTGATAAAGAGGACGAACACAGCTGCCAGCCCTGCTGCTGAGAGAAACGCACCGTGGTAGTAGCCGTTGGACGTGGTACCGACACCGAGCATAGCAAACACGAGCGTGGCGAGAACCATCGCCGCAGTCGGGATCGACTGTAGCACCGGTTGCAGTTCGGGGTAGCGAACGAACAACACGACCGCTGTAAGTGCGAACAGCCCGACGTAGACTGCAATCGCCGCCCGGCCCCGGCGGACGACTCGCTCGCGAAGTGTCCCTCTGGTCTTGATGCCAAGAAACGCCGCGCCGAGGACGATAGAAAGTGCGACAACCGTAATCCCGACAACGATCGGGGCCACGGCGAGCGCTGACGGTTCACCGAGCACCCAACTCGCGACGAACACTCCGAGCAAGAACGGCGCAGTGGTGCTTCCGACGACGAAACAGGCGTCCCAGAAGCGAACCCACTGGTCGTCGTCGTGTTCTTCACGGAGTTTCGACCCCAGTCCACGGAGACCGAGCGCCAGCAAGATTGCAAAGACCAGCAGGTAGTGACGGGACAGGATGTTGGCATAGACCGCCGGGAAGCCGGCGAACAGCACCGTCCCGAACAGGACGAGCCAGACCTCGTTGGCCTTCCACAGCGGGCCGAAGGCAGCGAGCATGCGCTCCCGTTCGGTTTCGTCGGCCTCGACAAACAGCATGCCGAGGCCGAAATCGAAGCCATCGAGCAGCAGATAGACGCCGAGGCTAATCATGACAAGGCCGAACCAGAGTTCGGGCAGCGATTCGACTACGTACGCCGAATCAGAGAGGATGTTAGTCATCAGCGATCACCCCCGGTGTGTCGGGTCGGTCGTCTTCCTCGATACCGACCGTGTGTCGGTCGGCCTCCTCATCGAGAATCCGCTTGAGGACGTACAGGAAGACGCCAAACAACAACAGATAGCCGATCACGAACGCGACCAGCGTCAGCGTCGCTTCCGTCGAAGACAACGGTGGGGAGACGCCGTCCGCAGTCGTGAGCACATCCTGGATGATCCACGGCTGGCGGCCGATCTCGGCGACGTACCAGCCAGTGATCAGGGCAACAAACCCCAGTGGCGAAGAGAGCATCAGCGCCTGCAGGTAGCGCTCGTCATCGTAGAGGCCACCGCGCCAGAGACGATACGTGCCCCAGGCACCCAGCCCGATGAACCAAAAGCCGAGCCCGACCATGATCCGGAACGACCAGAATACCCACGCCACGGGCGGTGACTCGTACTCGAAGTCGTTAAGGCCGGTTACCTCGGCGGTCGGATCACCCCCGCTTGCAAGGAACGACGCGAGCTGGGGAATGCTGATCGTATAAAGATTGTCCGCTCGAGGATCGGTAATCGCCTCGAGATCGGTTGGGATCGCAATGAGGTGGAGATCAGCCTGGCCAGTCTCGTAGTGGGCCTCCATCGCGGCGAACTTGTGTGGCTGGGTCTCGGCGACGTGTCGGCCGTACATATCGCCGTGGGCTGCTTGAAAGGCCGACGAAACCAGCAAAACGACAACGGTAACCTGCAGCGCGGTCCGCCACACCTTGCTCTCTCGGTTTTTCCAGACGAAGTAGGCGGCGATCCCCGCGATGACAAGCGTCACTGAGATGATCGCGGCGTTTTGCATGTGGACGTACATCCACGGGAATCGAGGATTGAAAAACGCCGCCATCGGGTCGGTAAGTTGTGCAATCGGAACCCCATCTTCCATCACGACCTCGTACCCACGTGGCGTCTGCATCCAGGAGTTGACGACGAGGATCCAGAACGCAGAGAGCCACGCGCCGAGCGCGACGAGAAACGACGAGAGCGCGTAGAACCCATCGGAGACACGCTCACGGCCGAACAGCAACACACCGAGGAAGACGGCCTCGAGCATAAACGCCATCTTCGCTTCGAACGAGAGCGGCCCACCGATCATCTCACCGGCGGTCGTCGAGAACGCCGCGAAGTTCGTGCCAAACATAAAGCCCATCGGAATACCGGTAACGGTACCCATAATGAAGCCGACCGCGAAGATTTTCGTCCAGAACTTCCGAAGACGTGCGTATCGGTTCTCGCCGGTCCTAACTTCCTGGACAGTGAAATAGACGAGAAACGGCGCAAGTCCGACGGAAAGCGCTGCAAAAATAATATGGATCGTAATCGTCCAGCCAAACTGAATCCTGCTGGCTAACTCCGGTGTGAGAAACGCCAGCAGCGGCCCAAGTTCGGTTATCACTGCTGTGAGTGTCGGATCGGTTGCCACTATCGTTCGACTCGCGTGCATATCATGCTCACCTGCTAGTCGCCGATAGGGATTCAGGGACGGTAAGCAACGCTTCGGTCATCGCCAAGTTTCGATGCATAAACCAGAACTAATACTGCTAAAAGAGTTCATATTCGAGGTATGAACTACAACTATATTCCACAAAGCGTTACTTCTCGCGGCTCGATGACGGTTCGGCCGGTGGGGAGTGACGCTGGCAAAACGGCTGTTTCTGCCACGGGTTGCCAGTTCTTTCCGCTCCCGTCTTCGAAGGCACCATATTGGGGACCAACCAGATGTTTATCTGGAGCTGCTGACTACGTTCAGTTATGACAGTCGATGTTAGCTACACGCCAATCGGACACGTTCGCTCNAGCTGCTGACTACGTTCAGTTATGACAGTCGATGTTAGCTACACGCCAATCGGACACGTTCGCTCGCCCTATGACTCTCCTGCTGACGTCCCACACGACGAGGTCGATGAAACGACGAGTGAAATCGTCCTCGAGATGGAGTACGAACGCGGCCTCGACGGACTCGAGGAGTTCTCTCACATCGTTATCGTCGCCCATCTTGACGAAGTCGAAGTGGCACAGCTGACCTCCCGACCGCCACACGCCGACGATGTCGAGGTTGGGGTGTTCGCAACGCGGAGTCCACACCGCCCGAACCCGATCGCACAGACCGTCGTCGAACTGTACAACCGTGATGGAAGACGACTGACCGTCAAAGGACTCGACCTCCTCGATGGAACGCCGGTCCTCGATGTGAAACCGTACGTGCCGTCGGTCGACAACGACCACCTCGAGCTCGGATGGCTCGATGACTGAGGAGTGACTCGCGTCTCAAAGTACAACGGACAGAGTTCGATGGCACGCCGCTGGCGTGTCGCTGGTCCATCGCTCACGTGGGCGGGGCGTCGTCGTCTTCGGCATATCGATTCAGAGAGCGTTTGACGAGCCGTGATTCGGCCATTCGAAGCCGGTAGGAAAGCGTCGACTCCGGAATGTCGAGTTCAGCCGCGAGTTCGCCGATCGTGGCTTCGCGGGGACGTTCGTAGTAGCCTCTGGCAGCCGCTTGCGCGATCGCCTCCCGCTGTGAGCCCGTCAGATCAGCATCGACGAACGCCTCACCGTGCCACTCTGTCGCCTCCCCGAGATGGCCGACTTCGACGGAGACGCCAGCTCGACAGGCAGCCTCGATATGCTCGAGGAGNTCAGCATCGACGAACGCCTCACCGTGCCACTCTGTCGCCTCCCCGAGATGGCCGACTTCGACGGAGACGCCAGCTCGACAGGCAGCCTCGATATGCTCGAGGAGTTCACCGACTGCCTCGTCGGAACGCATCAACAGACGCCACCGCTCTCGACCAGCGTGGTGTCTGCACTCGAAGATGGTCCCCCGATCGAGATACGCCGAGGCAATGTTGTGTATCGACTGGCAGTCACAGATTCTATCGACGTACGCATACACGAGTCGCTGTCTCGGCGCACACTCGAGGCGATAGGCCGTGCTCGTACCACAGCACCGATCGGAGCCGACCGCACGCGGAAGATACTCTCGGTCCTCGAGCATCGTCTGGAGGTGATCGGTCGCTTCGGGTGGGCCAGTGAGTTGCACGAGGCGAACGTACGACCGGTCGCCGGTGTTGATGTCGATCATCGATGCCCTGAGATTCGGATGGTCACGAAAGAGGTCCGCAACCTCGTCTTCGCCGGGGTTGTACTCGAGTGTAAACGTAAACTCACGGAGACGATCTGTTGAGACACTCATCGTACTACCCGTTGGAGCAGTAACGCAGTCGGGGCGTGGTTCGACAGCAGTGGTGTCGTTCGATCCGACCCATCGGCGAACGTAGCGGTAGTGACCATCCCATTCGAAGCTAGTCGCTTACAACGCCTAAAGGGCTCGAACCGGACGATTTTCGATGGGGTGACGTATGAACGATAGCGCTATCAGAAAATATTGCACATACTAGATGGGCAGACAGTAGACGCTCTCTCAGCCGCGATCATGGGCGTTCGGCAACCGAACCACCACAAATATTAGCCGTCCGAATGGATCGATACGTATGAAAGCGGTCTATGCAACAGNCAGTAGACGCTCTCTCAGCCGCGATCATGGGCGTTCGGCAACCGAACCACCACAAATATTAGCCGTCCGAATGGATCGATACGTATGAAAGCGGTCTATGCAACAGACCTATCTGCGGCTAGTGAAGCCGCCATCGAGACTGAGACTTGCCTCGACTGTCTCGGACGAATCGGTGTCGAAGAACTCCACCTCGTTACGGTCGTTCCGGACAACGTCCATGCCGGAACACCTGGAATTGACCACGAGAAACGACGGCGTCGGGCGCTTCGGCGCTACCAGCAGTCGATCGAGGACGCCGGCTTCGATGTCGAGACGTACGTCGTCCGGGGGACACCCCACCGGCGCATTAATGGGATCGCCGAAATGATCGATGCCGACATGTCCATCGTCGGCTCCCGCGGGAAGAGCCCGCTCGAGAACCGCCTCATTGGCTCGACAACACGGAATCTCGCACGAACATCGGTCGTTCCGTTGCTCGTCAACCGGATCGAGCGCGACACCGACGAGCCAGAACTCGTCGAGAAACACCTGTTCGAGCGAATGCTGTATGCGACCGACTTCTCCGGGAACGCCGATCGGGCCTTCGAGGCGTTCTCCTATCTCCGTCACGCGACCCAAGAAGCGACGCTGGTTCACGTCCAAACACCGGGGAACCCGGGCCCTGACGGCGACGGCGAGCCTGAGCAACGACTCGCTGAACTCGCTGATCGGCTCGAAGAATGGGGGATCGACGTCACCATCGACATCCGAGAGGGCAGTCCAGCCGACGAAGTTCTCGCAGCAGAGACAGCCCACGAGCCGACGACGACGCTGGTTGGCTCACGCGGACAGAGCAGACTCCGACGGCTCCTCCTTGGCAGCGTCTCCGAATCGATCGTCGCAAACGCAGCCGGAAACGTGTTCATCGTGCCACCGAACCGAATCGCCTGAGCCGATCCCTGTTTTTGGTGTGCTTCGTGGGCTGTGCAACGGAAAGACGTGCGTTCTCCCACTCCGAACAGGGTAGCTTTCGCGCTGTGTCGCTGTGATCGACACCGAGTCAAGCGGTCTCAGTCGTGCGGATGGAACCGCTTGCTGGCTCGATCGACTGCGTCCGTTTGGCCGAGGAACGTCACTCGGTCGCCGTCTCGAAGCCGGTGGTCGCCAGTCGGGACCTCGGTCGTTCCGTTCTGGTGGGTGAGCAAGCCGACGATGCAGCCGTCAGGGATCTCCGCGTTGAGTTCGGCGATTGTCTTTCCGACGAGATCTCCGGCTGTAACTTCAATCTCTTGGACGTCGCCAGTTCGACCGAGTTCGTTCATCCACGCCGACAGCGACGGCCGCGCTAAGACGTTCTCGAGCGACCACGCCGTCGCCATCGAGAGATCAATCGCCCGGACGCCCAGCGATTCGAAGGCGTCGACGTTGTCGGGCTGGTTGACTCGCGAGGCGATCTTTTCGACGCCGAAGGTCGTCTTCGAGAGCTGACAGACCAGCAGGTTGACGTCGTCGTCCGGCGAGGTCGCGATGACCGTCTTCGCGTCCGACGCACCGGCGCGCTCGAGGACGTCGGCGTCGGTGCCGTCGCCTTCGATCGCTCGGAGCCCGCGTTTGCGGGCCGTTTCGACCGCGTCGGGATCGGTATCGATGAGGAGTACGTTTTCGCCGTCCTGTTCGAGCCGTTCTGCGAGGGAGAGGCCGACCCGTCCCCCGCCGATGATGAGTGTGCGCATTGGTGAAACCTCGAGGTAGTTCGCGATCTGTCGTGCGAGGCCGGCCTGGAGGACGACCGTCGCGAAGATAATCAAGAAGACAGTTCCAGCAAGCAGCTGGGC
>NZ_AOHX01000059.1 GCF_000337735.1 Natronorubrum sulfidifaciens JCM 14089
TGATTCCCCGTGGGCCGACGGCGCTGAGAAAGAGCCGTTCGTTGTGCGTAAAGCGCTCGTTTGTCGTCGATAGATAGATGACTGCCGGTCGGAGCACCATCGTGATCGCGGCGACGATTGCGAGACCGGCCAGCCCGAGCGAGAGGATATCCGCGAAGTCGATCAGCGCCGCCAGCGCGACGAAGATAAACGAGAGGACGACGACCGAGAGGTCATCGAGAAAGTCGATCACCGCTTCGTGGTGGGGGAGGTCGACGTTCCCGAGGACGAAACCGGCCATCGCGGCGGCGGCGATCCCCGTCTCGCTGGCGAGCAGTTCGGCACCGGCGTACGCGACGACGATCCCGGCGAGGACGATCAACCGCGCGTGCAGTGGCGCTGCACAGGGTCTTGACTGCCCGCGACTGATCACCAGCCAGACGATGCCGGCGACGAGTGCACCGACTGCCAGCCCGATGAGCAACCGTCTCGCGAAGTCACTGACGAGTGCTGCCGGCGTGCCATTCCCAGCGACGAGAACCTCGAAGACGACGACGACCAGGATCGCCGCCGTGACGTCGTTGATTATCCCTTCGCCCTCGAGGACGGCAGCGACGTGATCGCGAACGGTGACGACCTGCAAGATCGGACCGATAACCGTCGGCCCGGTCGCGATCAGCAACGCGCCGACCAGCAGGCCGACCTCGAGACCGGTATCGAGGAAGACGACGACGGCGGCAGCCGTCCCGATCCAGGTGACCGCTGCACCGACGGTGGTGAGTCGAAACAGCGCTGTTGGACTCTCGCGAAGTTTCTCGAGGCGGAGGTGGTAGCCGCCCTCAAAGAGGATGATCGCGACGCTGACGCCGACCATTGCGGAGAGGCCGTCACCGAACGTCTCTTGGGAGACGAGGCCGAGCAGTTCGGGGCCGATCGCGATCCCGGCGAAGATCAGAAAGAGAACACTCGGGATTCGCAGTCGGTCGGCGAGAACGCGGGAGGCGACACCGAGTGCCAGAACGAGTGCGACGATCGCAATGAGGTTCACGGCCAGTTACGTGTCTGCGAGCCAGCTACGTACCCGTCCGTTCCGGCTCTGTACGGATAGTTCGCCGACGGCATCAGTCATCACCGTCAGGGGTGACGTGTGCGTTCGATTCGCCCGTGTTGACCGACTGAACGACCTGATAGAGGATCATCGACGCGACGAAGAACGACGAGCCGACGAGCAGGAGAACGCTCACCATATCGAGCGCGTCCGTTCCGAGCCAGTTGGCGAGTTCGCTGAGCGCGATGCCGGCGCTGGCGAACAGCATCATGAGCCCGAAGTAGATGATCACGTCGTCCTCTTCGACCATCGTCGTCGCTGCTGAACCGATTCTGGCTCCGAGCGCACTCCCGACTAACAGCAGCGAGACGACTGTCAGGTCGACGCTGCCGGACATCCCGTAGGTGAACGTCCCGAACGCGCCCGAGAACAGCCCGGCGAACAGGCTGGNCCCGACTAACAGCAGCGAGACGACTGTCAGGTCGACGCTGCCGGACATCCCGTAGGTGAACGTCCCGAACGCGCCCGAGAACAGCCCGGCGAACAGGCTGGTCCCGACAGCGGCCGTCAACGGCGTCCCGATCAGGTAGTAGATCGCGGGCATCCGGATGAAACCGCCGCCGACGCCGATCAGCCCCGAGATGAGGCCGACACCGCCGCCCGCTCCGGAGATCGTCCACACCGAAGCCCGGCCGCCAGAGGTCAGCGAGATCATCGGCGGAACGTTGTACGACTGAATCTTCTGTGCGACTGGCGGAATCTCGTCGTCGTCGACGTCGTCCCCCTCGTCGTCATCGTCATCGAGATTGGCGGCTCGGCGCAGGAACAGCGCACCGATTCCGGCCAGCAAGACCACGTACGCGACACCGGTGACGAGGTTGGCGATCCCCAACGCCTCGAGACCGAACACGAGTCGACTGCCGAGTTCGATCCCGATCGAGAGGACGACGAACAGGATCGCGCCGAGTCGGTAGTCGACCTGCCCGACGTCGTAGTGTTTCAACACGGCGATCACGGAGGNCCCGAAATAAAACGCCAACCCGCTCCCGATCGCAACCGAGGCGGGGTAGTCGAGGATCAACAGTGTCGGCGTAATCAGGAAGGAACCACCCATTCCGAAGAAGCCGAACAGTACCCCGACCATGAAGCCGAAGCTCACGAACAACAGCAACAGCGGCAAGCTGAGTCCCAGTAGCTCCATCGATTATGCGTCCGTGATCGTTTCGATCAGTGGCGTTGCGACTCGCTCTACGGCACCGTAGCCCACGTAGAGGACAACTGCCTGTAGGAAGACGACACCGACGAGGAGCGTTGCCTGTACGAGTGGGGAGTACGCGCTGAATTCGATCACGCGTGTCGACCCCCGTTTGAACCCGGTTGTGTGCGGATCATGGATTGTTGCTCACTACTCCCTATTCGAGAGGAGCGTATAACGCTTTTGGGACTGTCGCACAATATTACTGCGAGCTATCTCATAGCTATCCTACGGAGATATTTGTATAAGTTTTCTAAATATGAGGACTCGAGCGAGACGATAGCGCCGGCACACCGCGCGCACCCACCCACACGACGTGGGCGAGCAGCCGAACTCGAGTGAGAGTCGCCGAGATTACGCCGGCTGAGTGGCTGAGTAGAGCTGAGCCTCGAGCGCGTTCATCGGATTTGATATTGGGGTATCCAAACAATATTATACCGTCGGCACCTACGACGGGTATGAAAGCAGTGCTGGCAACTGATCTGTCCGCGGCGAGCGAGGCGACAATCGAGAACGAGACTGGTCTCGAGTGTCTGGGGCGGATCGGCATCGAGGAGATCCATCTGGTGACAGTCGTGCCGTCGAACGTCCACGCCGGAATGCCCGGTATCGACTTCGAAAAACGCCGTCGGAAGGCGCTCGATCGCTACCGACAGGTCATCGAGGGCGCTGGCTTCGACGTCGAGACCCACGTCGTCCGAGGGACACCTCACCGGCGGATTCGAGGCATCGCGGAGACGATCGGCGCGAGCCTAACGGTCGTCGGTTCGCGCGGGAAGAGCCCACTCGAGAACCGGGTGATTGGCTCGACCGCGCGCAACCTCTCCCGAACGACAGTGACGCCGCTTTTGGTCAACCGCATCGAACGCGAGACCGACGAGCCGAGTATGGTCCGCAAACATCTCTTCCAGCGGATGCTGTACGCGACGGATTTCTCGAAGAACGCCGAACAGGCGTTCGAGACGTTCTCATATCTGCGTCATGCGACCCAAGAGGTGACGCTGGTCCACGTCAAAACGCCGAAAGATCCGGGACTTCCGGAGGGCGAAGATCCGGAAGCACAGCTGGCCGAACTCGCGGACCAACTCCAGGAATGGGGCATCGAGACACGGACGGAGATCCGTCAGGGCGATCCGGCCGACGAGATCCTCGCCGCCGAAGCCGAGTACGAACCGACGACGACCCTCGTTGGCTCGCGCGGACACAGCCGACTGCGCCGGCTGTTGCTGGGCAGCGTTTCCGAGGATCTGGTTGCCCGCGCGAACGGGAACGTGATGCTCGTGCCACCGGAGCGAACGGCGTAGACCACCGTACAGCGTTCCGTTCTCGCCCCGAATATACCGCTGTCCGTCTCTGTCCTCGAGTCACTCGTTACGGCCGCCACGAGAGCGACTACTGCGTGACTGACCACGAAACCGTCTCCGTTCGTCGCGATCCAATATTGTTCGCTCCGCACACAACTATTATGGTTGCCGAAGCCGTACAGTCATCCGATGAGTGACTCCGCAGACGACGAACGGGAGCGAATCCGCGAACGGAAAAAACAGGAGCTGCGCGAACGCCTCGAGAACGGCGG
>NZ_AOHX01000060.1 GCF_000337735.1 Natronorubrum sulfidifaciens JCM 14089
CCGCCGCGAGAGGTGACCCACAATGCCTGACGACCCCAACACACCCGACGATACCAACGACGGCAACAGCATCGGTTCTGACGACGAGGATATCGTGATGGACGACGTCGAAGACGAAGCGGACTTCCTCGAAAACCGCGATCCCGAGGATTATCCCTCGGGGCTGCAGATCACGTCCGACTCCGATGAGGCCCACCGCCAGGCTGCGGTTGACCGCCTTGACCGCTGGGACGCTGGCGAGGAAGTTCCGCACGTCATCAACTTCCAGAATCCGAGCGATCTCCGGGCGTTGCTCACTGACCGCCGTGTTGAGCTTCTTCGGAGCATTATGACCGAACGACCGGACAGCATCCGCCAGCTGGCTGAGCGGCTCGATCGTGATGTCAAGACCGTCCA
>NZ_AOHX01000061.1 GCF_000337735.1 Natronorubrum sulfidifaciens JCM 14089
GACCGCAGGTGTGGAGTCCTCATCTTCTGCGTATTATATCGATAATCCCCGGTTACTATATAAGGCCTACGAACCGACCCCCTCAACGTGTGTGAGTGACTACCTCAGCAATGGCTCGTCGACGAACACACGATCAGTTGTGGGATGTCACTCGTGACAACGAAGTAAGTTGTTATAGTCGCGAGCGTGCGCGCACGTTTATAGTAAAGATTGATCGTTTAAGAAGATCAAGCCGACTGATCATCGGACGAGTCTGGTTCGAATCCGGATGGTAGCCCAAGATGTTTGACACCCGCCTGCTCTTCAATCTCGAGTCGATACAGTTCGGTCGTTGCCGACGTGCTGGCCTGTTCGAACACGTCCGGTCGCCATCGAATCTCCATGTCCTCGCGGATCGTCTCTCGTTCGCGCTCCGGGACGGCAGTGATCGATCCAGTAAGGAGGACGCTCGTCCAGTTGAACGGTGTATCGGCGCGGTAGACGAGGAATCGAGCGGCAGCTGTACTGTCAGTGCGTTCGGCTTTCCGACTACTGGATCCGAGAACATAGAGAATGTAGATGCATGACTCCCCATCGAACCAAAAAGACATCGGACGCAGAACCGGAGCGTCGTCCGTCGGGAGTCCAAGCACGCCGACGCTCTGACTCGAGAGGAAGTTCCGAATCTCGTCGTCGTCCATTCGAACCACGCCATAGTCACGGAGTGTATCGGTCGTCATCAGGTAACAAGGAGAGGGTGGATCGTCTAAGGTGTTTGTTCGGTTCTCACACACTGTTCACAAGCGGGAACCGCTTCGAACGCGATCGATCGAAACCGATCGTGGTGGTCTGGCATTAGGCAGGGCGAAACAGAATACTGGTCTCGGAACCGATCCGATATTGGAGAGACTGAGGGGAAAACCGAACGGAGGAGTGACCGTCGTCCAAGGCGGAGGCCTTTTGAAGAATAGATACAGCAACAGTGTATGGACGATGAGACGATCGGGATCGTGTTCGTGCTCATCTCTGCGGTTGGGTTTGGGACGCTCGGTATCTTCGGTGTGCTCGCCGCCGAAGAAGGACTCTCGATTCCAGCAGTGCTCGCACTGCGGTTCAGCATCGCAACGGTCGTCGTCTGGACGATTCTCCGGATTCGAGGGCGGTTTCGACTTCTCACCGGACGGACGCTGGCAATTGCACTCGCTCTCGGCGGTATCGGCTATGCCACACAGAGCGGGCTCTACTTTTTTGGCCTCGAGTTTATGACGGCAGGAATGGTTGCAATCGTCCTCTATACCTACCCCGCGTTTGTCGTCTGCATCGTCGCGATCACGAACCCGGAGCGGGTGACCAGACACCTGTTGATCGCACTGAGTCTGTCGGTAGCCGGTGTCGCACTCATCACCGGTGCAGATCCAGCCGGTGTCGACCCTCGAGGGATCGCAATCGTGCTCGGTGCGGCGCTTGCATACTCACTGTACATTGTCGTCAGCCAGCAGGCGCTGGTGACGGTTGACGCCGAGTTACTGACGGCGTTCGTGCTACCCGCTGCGGCCGTGACCTTCGTCGTGTTCGGAGCTGGAACGGACACACTAACGATGCCGGCGACAGTCACCGCTTGGGGAGTCACCGTTGCGATCGCGGTTGTCGCGACAGTGATTCCCGTCCTCACCTTCTTCGCCGGCATCGCAAAGATCGGGGCGAGTCGGGCGAGTGTCATCAGCACCGCCGAACCCGCCGTCACAGTTGCACTGGGCGCGCTCCTGTTGGGAGAACCGGTGACGATCGTGACAGTCGTGGGTGGAACGCTAGTGATCACGGGCGTGATCTTGATCCAACGCGAGAGCCTCTGATATTGGCTCACACAGTTTCTGCAACATGGAAATCGAAACACTGATACACCACTCTGTCCGCTGTTCTCGATCAGAGCACAACGGAGTCAGTGTACGGACTCAAGCGACAGTACAACAGCGGACGCAGTGGTGTTTGCAACGGGTTATCACAAATATCTCTCTGACCATTGTAGGTAGCAGATCCGTTGCAGATTTCCGTTCAAAAGCGATTCATGATGGGCAAATCACCACAAGGAGTATGTCAATGGTTGACGACCCTAGCTTGTTTAAACACTCCACAGAATAACTGAGTATATATTAAAATAATTGTGTCGGCGTTCTCGAAGCGATTCAGGTTCTCGGATTCGACCAATATATTGAAAGGATACTGCCACTAGCCTTCCAGAAAGGTATTCGTCACAAAGCCGTCATTCGTGGCTCATCCTCAGACACAAGACAGTGTGCGTCTGAAAGATTGTTCAATTGTTTTGAAGACTAGTATTGGTCGGCTTCGTTCGATCGCATCGTCACCACTGGCACTGATGCTGTTCTGACGACGTCGTCCGTCACGCTGCCGACGATGAATCGTTCGAACCCACCACGTCCGGCGGTCCCCATCGCGATCAGATCGATGCTTTCTGTGTCAGCGTAGTCGACGATTTCCTCGGCAGGATCGCCGTCTCTGATTGTTGTAACCACATCTATATCGCAGGCTCGAGCCTCGGCAGCACGTTCATCGAGAGCGTCGGTCGCCCGCTCGCGGAGTTCAGCCGCGATGTCGGCGTCCGCGTTGGCAAGCGCCGAAAACACCTGTGCACGGTCGCTATCGATCACCGACAGGAGGTGAACCGTTGCATCGAGTTGGGCTGCGAGCTCGATGCCGTGATGGATCACTGCCTCGGCAGTGTCGCTTCCGTCGGTTGGAAGCAGGATCGAGTCGACAGTCAGCTTCCGGGTCGCTTCGCTGGCTGCCTCCGGGTTGATCGTCACGACTGGAACCGACGCGGTTCGGACGACCTTGTCGGCGACGCTACCGACGACGGCACGCGAGACACCACCGCGACCGGACGTGCCGATGGCAATGGCGTCCATGGCGTGTTCGTCCGCGTAGTCGACGATTTCCTTACTCGGTATTCCCTCACGAGTCACAGCGGTGGCCTCGAGCCCACAGTCTGTCGCGTCGTCTCGAAGCGCGGTCGCTCGAGCGGTCGCCTGTTCGCGGAGTCGCTTTCGGATCGACTGGGAGTCTCCCGAGTATCCCGCACCGGTCGCGATGGTGTCGTCTGCCACTGAGAGGACGTCGACAGCCGCATCACACTGGGCTGCGAGGTCGAACCCACGTCGGGCAGCGGCTTCGGCCGGGTCGCTTCCATCGGTCGGAATCAGGAGTGTTTCGATTGTCATGGTCTGTGTGCGGTTAGTCGTCTGTACTGGACTCTGCGGGATCGGTTTCGGCTGTGGTCACGTCCTCGAGTCGGCCGGTTTCGTAGCCACCCCAATCGAACCGTTGTTGGAAGTAGATAGCCACGTGGACCAGCGCGAGCAGGACGGGAACCTCGATCAGCGGCCCGATGACGGTCGCGAACGCAACGCCGGAGCCGACACCGAAGACCGCGACGGCGACGGCAATCGCGAGTTCGAAGTTGTTCGAGGCGGCGGTAAAGCCGATCGCGGTCGTCGTCGAGTAGTCCGCGCCGATTCCACGCCCCATCGCAAAGCTCACGAGGAACATCACGACGAAGTAGATCGTCAGCGGGACCGCGATCCAGACGACATCGGTCGGCTGCGCGAGGATGTTGTCGCCCTGTGTGGCGAACATCACGATAATGGTGAAAAGCAGCGCAATCAGCGTCAGCGGGCTGATCTTCGGTACGAACTGCTCCTCGTACCACTCCTCGCCCTTCGATCTAACACCGCCCAGACGGGTCACGATCCCGCCGGCGAAGGGGACCCCGAGGAAGATCGCGATCGCCCAGAACACCTGTTCGATCGTGATGTCGAACGTCCCGATACCGGCGACCAGCGCGTCCATTCCCAACAGTGGCGGCAGGAACAGCGCGAAGAACCAGATATACACCCCGTAGGTGATGATCTGGAAGACGCTGTTGAACGCGACCAGACCCGCAGCGTACTCACTCGAGCCGTCAGCGAGGTCGTTCCAGACGAGGACCATCGCGATACACCGAGCCATCCCAATAAAGATCAGTCCGAGGAAGTACTCGGGGTGGGCCGGAAACGGTGGCACGAGTCCACTGAAGAAGACCACCGCTAACAGGAACATTAACGTCGGGCCGATGAGCCAGTTCTGGATCAGACTCAGACTGAGCACGCGCCACGCGCTAAACACCCGCGGCAACTGGCCGTAGTTGACCTTCGCCAGTGGCGGGTACATCATCGCGATCAACCCGATCTCGACGAGGTAGTAGTCCTGGATCGGATCGACAACCGACGGTGCAACGTAGCCCAAGCCGACACCGATCCCCATCGCGAGGAAAATCCAGACGGTGAGGTACTTATCGAGGAAATCCATCGACCGTGGATCACCACAGTCCGGACAGCCACAGTCCGGCCCGTGTTCGTGCTCGAGGCCACTCATCAGCGATCACCACCTCGGTAACGATTCGTCCAGTTGTCCGTTCGAGGCTCCACCAGTGGCCCTATTCGAGTATACATCTGTCTCGTCATTGTGCTGTAGCTGCGATGATATCGAACTGTACAGCCGCACCAGCGGGAAGCGAACGGATTCCAGCCGTCGTTCCCGATGGGTATTCGCCACCGGGCGGGGAGTGAGACGGGTCGTCCACGACGCCCCGATCGGCCAGCTCGGTCGATTGTCCCTCAGTTTTCATCGCGTTCGTCAGCTCCAGTCCCTTCGCAGAGAGAGCGTTTCCGGGCCCGTCGAAGCGAGTCGAAGTCCGCCCATTGGTTGAACGACCATTCAATACAATCACCATAGTTTCGGGAAGAGATCCCTCGAGAGAGGCGATGTCGGAGTTATCGAGTCGCTTCTCGAACGCCCCGGTACGACTCATTTCGTCGTGCTTTCGATTGCTTCCACTATCCAATTGCGTCGTTTGTGAAAATTCGTTACTGCTCGAGCGACCCATACATCGTATGAACAACTGCTCAGGTATAAAGATGGCCAATCGGCTGCACGACTACGTGGCACACTATAGTAGCCACTGACCGTCACTGCACACCAGATCGCATGACGGCTCTGCGGTCTGTGTGTCACTCGTTTCAGTTGGTACTATAGCGACGTTGCGACGCCGACGAACACCGATTTAATAAAACAGGAAATGGAAATGATGACTAGACGGCAGTTCTAGTATCAGAAGCCGAAGTTGATGGCGTCCAGTATCTCGAGGAACTGGTTGAAGTTACTGTCAGCCTCAGTGTCAGCGTCCTGATCCTGATCGGAGTCTTGATCGATATCCTGGTCGATGTCAGCGTTCTGCTCCTGATCGAGTTCGTTCTGCTGATCGACACTGTTCGACGCGTCGGCATTGCCGTGGACCGAGAGGGCGATGCTATCGCCTAACCAAGCCGTGTTGGACTGCGTAGCGCCTTGATCCTGATAATTTACTGCATCTTGATCAGCGGCCTGATCGGAGTCCTGAGACTGATCAGTCTCCGCATTGGTGTCCTGTCCGAGGTCAGCGTTGTTCTCGATGGTCGCGTCCGCAGCTGCTGTTCCAGCGAACCCCATAAATGCGAGGCTGCCGATCAATGCAAGAGTCAGTACAAGCGTGAGTGCGCGTTTCATGATTGGTGTCGTTGCTGTATGGTGGGTACTGCGTATCAGAACTGCTTGTCCCGTCGTCTCCAACGCTGGCAACTCGCTTCCGCTACGGCATGGTACCCAGTTGAGAGCCATCTCGAACAGTAATATGAAACCCAAGAACGGTTTCAATCTAAAATGTCAAGCTAAAATCCACTCGATTAGTAGTGCGACTGAGACTATTGTTTATAAGTGATGCGTACTGGACAGTTATCGAAAGAACATATTGAGCCACCAGACACCCCCTATCGGAACAACTGAACCGTCTCGAGATCAGCGAAGGGGAGCCATACAAGCCATACAAGCCATACAAGCACTGCCGCAAACGCCATCGGAAGAGCTGGCTCAAGAACAGTCACACTCCACGAACACAGTCATGAACTCGAGAACATCGGGATGCTACCCTACGGAACGCTTATTTGAAGGTGTCTACAACTATCGGACAATGTCTGAAACAGCAGATCGGCTTCAACGGTACCTCGAGGATGAGCTCGGGGAGTGCCAGAACGAGGATCTGCAGGCGCGACTCGACGATCTCGATACCCTCGAGGGGTTGCTCGATGAAGAGATCATTTCGAACGACGTACAAACGCTGTCAGCGCTCGGTAACGAGACGCGATATCGACTCGTCCGGTTGCTGGTAGAGGCGGACAACGAACTGTGTGTCTGTGAGATCACACCACTCGTCGACGTCAGTGACAGCGCTGTGAGCCATGCACTCTCGAAGCTCGTCGACGCTGGACTTGTGACGAAACGGAAAGACGGCCGGTGGCGGAAATATCGCGCAACTAGCCGGGCGAGTGCGCTTCTCACTGTTCTCGACGGGTCACGCTGACATCGACACGACGTCTATCAGCCCGGTGTTGCTTGCACAGGATGCCATCACACTCACCAACAAACAGTCGGCTGGACCGGCTGCGATATCAGCGAGATGAGAGTGTTAGTTTTGAGTATATTCAATCGCTGAATCTGAAAGAGAATCCTAATCAAACAGCAGAAGGCCGTATTAGTTCATATCCCTACCCACAGTCGAAGGAGTTATCTGAATAAAGCCTCAATTGAAGAGTAGAGACAAATGGCGGGAATCACAAGCGTCATCAAAAAGCTGCGCGACAGACTGACAGCCCCCTCAGTTGAGAAACCGAGCCAGCATGGAATCTACGCCAACACCCGGTCAAGAGATGGACTCTACTCGATTACCAACACTCAATCCAGAACGACCACCTACGCTGTGGCGCAACCGCAAACGAAACGAGAACACGCCACGGACGCGCCAGACCAAGATCGAGAGTCCATCAAGACGATCGCTTGTGAGGATCCACAGACGTGTCCGACTTGCAGTCCGTTCACGATAAACAATGACTGAGTGAATTACCTCGAAGTCAAGCCCCAGGACAGTCTCTTATTTCCGCTTGTGAATCCGTCTAAAACAGTGGCGGCAGACGTTCCGTTCTTTGAAGGTTGGCTCGGAGCAACAGCCACGAAGGTACTCGACGAGCAGTGCGTCTCGAGACTGGGACAACACACCACTATGTCCGCTGTTCTTTCGAGAAGGAGACGTTCCAATGGCAGGAACAGCGGACATAGTGGTGTGGTAGACGGATGAAAGATGCGGCAGCGGAAAGTAAGAGCAAGAAAGCTATCGGAGATCGGTAACAGAGCCAAGAGAGGCAACACACGGGAGCCCGTGTTAGAGTGTCTGAGATGCCAGATTTAGCGAAGAGGATGATGGATCCGAAACGGGATCGTATCTCTGAAAGAAAGAGCAACACATGAGAGCTGTGGCGTACAAGATGTGCTTCACACACCCCCCCCACTTTGTCCGCTGTTCTACCGAAAAAGAGGGGGTGGGGGGTGAGAGGAAAGATAGTTTCATCTTGTATGGGGTTAAGATATCTCTTAACCCCACACAAGATACAATGATACTGCAGTACGGACTAACTCTCGCTGTACTATACTAAAACTTTCCCTTCTAGAGATCCCCGTTGACCCCCACCCCCACCTTCGGAGCTAGTTACTGCGGACAAAGTGGGGGGGGTGTGTTCCAGAGAATGTAATAAATGAATAGAACAGCGGACACTGCGGACACGGTGGTTTTATAAAAGCTACCGGTGAACAGTATTGTAGTGATCGTGAATGGGGTTGTTCGAGCGTGATACTGAAATCTACAAAAACCGGGATGCACTGCGAGAGGATTATCAACCGGAACAGCTCGTCGGGCGTGACGAAGAGATCCAGATGTACCAGACTGCACTCCAGCCGGTAATCAACGGCGAACAACCGAACAACGTCTTTCTCTACGGCAAAACTGGTGTCGGCAAGACTGCAGCCACCCGGTATCTCCTCTCTCATCTCGAGGAAGACGCGAGCCAGTACGACGATATCGATCTTCACCTCACCTTTCTCAACTGTGATGGGCTCACGTCTTCGTACCAGATCGCGACACGTCTCGTCAATGAACTTCGAGATGAAACGAACCAGATCAGCACGACCGGCTATCCGCGGGCGACCGTCTATGAGATGTTGTGGGAAGATCTCGACGAAATCGCTGGGACGAATCTCATCGTACTCGACGAGGTAGACCACGTTGAAGACGACTCGATCCTCTATCAACTCCCGCGTGCTCGTGCGAACAATAACCTCTCCAGTGCGAAGATCGGGATCATCGGGATCTCGAACGACTTCTCGTTTCGTGATGACCTTTCACCTAAAGTGAAAAGCTCGCTGTGTGAACAGGAAATCCATTTCCCAGCCTATGACGCAGGAGACCTCCAGAAAATTCTCGAGCAGCGTGCCGCTGTTGCGTTTCACGATGGTGTGCTCGACGATGCGGTGATTCCACTCTGTGCCGCCTACGGTGCAAAAGACGCCGGCGACGCCAGACAGTCGATCGACCTGCTGATGAAAGCTGGCGATCTCGCTCGAGAGGAAGAAGAGACGATTACAGTCACCGAAACCCACGTTGAATCCGGTCGTCATGACCTAGAACGTGGGCGTATCGAAGAGGGAATCAGCGGACTCACCCAACACGGTCATCTCGTTCTATACTCGCTGCTTACGCTTCATCTTCAAGACGAGACGCCGATCCGATCGCGGGATGTGAGACCGCGATATACGAGCTTCGCCCAGCGGGCTGGCCGTGATCCACTCGTCCCGCGCCGGATGCGCGATCACCTTTCGGAACTCGCCATGCTCGGGCTCGTTTCGGTCACTGAGCGAAATGAGGGTCGCCGTGGCGGGACGTATCGGGAATACACGCTCGATATGGATCTCGATCTCATCTTATCGGCGCTCGATGACGTTCTCGACGACGTTGGTGTTCATGATTCTCTTCAAAGCCATTTCTCCGAACTCGATTCACCCGGCGAGAACACGTCACTAACTGAATTCCATTGATACCATCCGCTCGCTGATGGTGTGTATTTGACACCATGATGTCCGCTGTTTCTGGTTTGCTTTCTCATGAGAACAGCGGACATGGTGGTGTTGGCAGGACGAGACTTTCGCTTCGACCTTCCCGTAACAACTGACCTGATCTCCACCCATCGCACTGTCTGTGGCTCTCGCTCGAGTCCTCGCTCATGAATCGTTCCTCCCCGTTCGCGTTCCCGCGGGTCTCGATTACGTCGTTCGCTCTGACCCGCGCACGCTCCGACCCGCACTCTCGTCGCACGACAGGTGTGTAGTGACGGTCAGTGGCCCACGCTCGTTGTGGTGACGTCGCTGGCCAACAACGTTATTTAGGGTCAACCGAATTGCCTATCTGGCGAGTAGGGAGGAATTCGGTCGTTCCGACGGAATTCGTTCGATTGTACGAGACACCATCGTATTCTCGCCACTGACCGGCCATCAGTGTCCCACTGATCGTTCCGGTCGCTGATCACCTCTCGATTGACACACCACCAACGAGGGTGAGTCGGCTGCCGGCTTCGGCCGGCGTTTTTGAACACGTCCGCGCCCCTCGAGCGCGAGCGAAGACTGCTATCGATTGTCGATCGGCGGTTGTCCGTTCTTCTCGAGTAGCGACACCAGCTTGGAAAACGAACCTTCCATACCGCCATCAGACAGGTCGAATAGCTACAATAGCTATAATAGGTGTAGTAGGCTCGATAGTTATCTCTCGCTCAGTGGCTGTAATAGGTACAATAGCTATAATAGGTGGTTTAGGCAAGTCACCTCGCTCACCTGAGCCACCTATTGAACCTGAGTCACCTATTGTATCTGAGCCACCTATCTAAGCTACCTGCGGTAGAATTAAGATGAACCGTAAAAGTATACTGAATGTCCGCTAAAGCAGGCATTCTGTATACAATAGGTGCCTATTGCTATCGCGGCGGAGAGAACCTCACTATGGCAACCGCAACTGAGCCACGCGCAGTAAGCGTCGTTATTCTGAAAGGCGGCGTCGGCAAATCAACGACCTCGATGAATCTCGCCCGACAGCTCGCCGAACGCGGCGAGACGTTGTTCGCGGATCTCGACCCGAACGGTCACGCAACGAACGGTCTCGGTTTTGAGGATGCATATCACGGCGACGTGAACCTCGGTGATGTCATTCTCGAGGGGACGGCGACACCCCACGATCTCATCCAGTCGACCGAGCACGGGTTCGACCTGTTGCCGTCCTCGAACACGCTCGAGGACGTCGAGAAGGATCTCGCCGGCGCGATGCAAGGATCGGCCCGCGTGAAATCGAAGATCGTCGATCCGCTTCTCGGCGAGCAGTACGAGTACGTCGTCTTCGACTGTCCGGCGTATCCCGGGATGCTCAACAACAACGCGCTGGTCGCGACGGGGAACGTCGTGATCCCGATCGAACCGGGCTCGAGTGCGATCGGAGGTTACAAACGGACGATGGAACGGCTCATCGAGCCGGCTCGAGAGTACATCGACGTCGACGTCCTCGCGGTCGTCCCGAACAAACTCTCGGATCGAATCGACCAGCAGACCGAAGATCGGGAGCTGCTCGAGAACCTGAATACGGCGAGCTACGAGGTCAACCCCGGCCAGCCACTCAAGGAAGCCGTGCCGTCGTTCGCCCGGATCACGGCCACCGAGTTCGCCCGAGTCGATGCGGGTGAGGTTTCCGCGCCGAAACCGGGCATTCGACATCGGTCTTCGCTCTCGCGGTCGCTGCAGGAAAACAAGCCGCTGCAGGAGTACGATCCGGACAGTGATCAGATCGAACACTATGAAGAACTCGCGACGATCGTTGCCAATGGGGGGATCGACCGATGACGAACCCCTTTGACGATCTCGGAAATGACGAAGACGACGACACTGACGTGACCGCAGCGACACCGGCTACTGACGATGACTCGAGCCAACCGACATCGCCGCCGGCCCGGACAGCGTCCGAGCAGGCATCTGACGACGAGCCTGCAGTATCCGGTCCGGCGTTCGAATACAGCGCTGTCCGCCAGCGGCCGCTGTACGCACGCGGTGAAACGTGGGACGCCCTCGAGGACCAACTCGGACTCACCGTCACGCCCGAACTGCGACGGATGGGCATCCGTGACGACGAAACCCGAGAGGTTCACGATGCGCTTCTCAAAGTCGCCCTCGAGCATATCGACGAAGTACCCGAACAGATCCTCGAGACGCGCCGACAGGCGTGATATCCTGATCACCTGATCACTGGTTTATCCGAAATTCGAATCGAGCCCCGCCAGCCTTGCTCTCCGTTACTGTTATCGACCAGTCGTGGGCAGTCGCGATGCGACGGACAGTCGCGAGCCCGAGTCCGGTCCCGTCCCGGTGGGTCGTATACCCTGCGTCGAACACTTGGTCGCGATCGTCCGGTGGAATCCCTGGGCCGTCGTCTTCGACATAGAATCCAGCTTGGTCGTCGAGTTCTCCGACATGGACTGTTACATCAGGCCCGCCGTGGTCGATCGCGTTCCGGAACAGGTTCTCGAACAGTTGCCGAATGCGACTCTCATTGGCGGTGAACATCATCCCGTCGGTTGCAAACGCGAGACTGGCCGCCTCCGACTCGGCCATCTTCCACGCGTCGGTCGCAACCGGCCTGAGACTCACTGGCTTTTCGTTTTCAACTGTCTGTCCCGCACGCGCAAGCCCCAGTAAATCCCTGATCAGCTCATCCATTCGCTGGTGTGCAGCCTCGATTTCGGACAAGGATGTGCTATCACACTCCGTTTTCGCCACTTCGAGGTTCCCCTGTGCAACGGTCAGTGGGTTTCGAAGGTCGTGCGACACGACACTCGAGAACTCGGCGAGCCGATTGTTTTGGTCCTCGAGTTCACGTTGTTGTGCGCGCAACTGTTCTTCGCGTGCTGCTCGGTCGAGGACCGCGCCCGCGGCGTAGGCGAGCAGTTTGGCTGTCGAAACGTCGACCGAATCGAACGCGTTGGGTTCTCTCGAGCCGATGTTGAGGATCCCGTGAGCGCCAAGCGGCAGAATCATTTCGCTTTGGACGGGCGTCTCCGGATTGTAGCGTTCTGGATGGTCACGCAGATCATCGTACACCTGTGGCTCCCCCGTGATAAATACGTCCCATGAGAGCCCTTCCCCTTCCTCGTACGTCGGATGCTCATCGAATGTCTCCCGACCCTCCGCAGCCACTGCCACTGGCTCGAGGCGATTTTCAGCCTCGTTGTACAGCCACGCACCAGTGAGCGGCAACTGAAGCTCCGATACTGCCAGTTGGACTGTTTGTTCACAGACGTCCGTTTTGGTCTTCGCATCGACGAACGTACTCGTCGCTTTCTGGAGTGCTTCGATGCGATTCGACCGTCGTCGCATCTGTATCTCGTATCGCCCGAGCAGGAATCCCCCGAGAACGCCTCCAGTCGTGCCCACTGCGAGTTGGAAGACGGCATCCGATGGGAGCTCTCCGGCAAGGTACTGATGGAACGAAATCGTCCCGATGAGCATTCCCATCGCAGCCCCACCCAGCACCGTCCACGTCGTCAACGTGGCTACGTACTGCTGTGAGAAATCCTGCTGTGTCGTCCAGTATCCAAGGTAGCTGATCAGCAACGAGAGGCCTAGCGGAAAGACCGCACCGACGATCAGTGCCAGCGGTGGCTTGTCGTGCGCTACGAGATGAACGCTGTGAACAACAGCTAACAGCAGCCCGATACCGCCGATTGTGGCCCCTGCACGCCGTTTCGACGAAAACACTCTTCGGAGTCCAGTACTCAATATTGCGATCACGGACAGTTCGTAAGAACAGTATAGGAATCTATTGATATATCTCACTTGTTGGCGTCGCTTCCTGTTTCACTGACTGCTGTCCGACAGTGTTAGAACTGCAAGGCAGATGACACGGAACTTCACCCGGGCGGTTGGCGTACTTTCGTTTACGCTCCAACTCTGTTCGGCATGGTGGATTTGTGGCAGCAGTCTCCGCGAGCACTGCTGTCGATCTCTTTATCAACGAAACATAATATAACACAGCACTATAACAATAATTGGAACTCTGGTCTGTCGTTAGCCCTGTAGATAAAACTCAGTTCAACCACTTTCTAAACCACTCGAACGTAAAACAACATATCTGCAGCAAACTTCTTTAGGATACAACGAGAACGGGTTCTATGGATCCTCACAACCGTCTCCAGAACTCCTCTCAGGTTGAAATTCAGGCCGAACGACGTCATACGGAATCGATCTTGGACACGATTCTGAGAGGGTTAGCTGTGCTCGAAGACGTCCCCGTTACCGAACTCGAGCCATTATATAACCATATTAGCCCGGATGCGCTGATCAGCTTTCACCGACATGCGAAAGATGCTGACACCGCTATCAGCGTCGAATTCACGGTCGATGAGTATACGATTTCGGTCGTTCAGACCGACACAGTACGTATCCGTGACACGAGCACGGCCTGATCGGACCGTTCCTTCTCCCGTAATAATTCGCATTTTGATATAAAACGCGTGCTCGAGACATGACCTGCTGTCGCTCTTGTCCACAGATTCGACCGAAACCACACACACGGCTCTGCGACTCCCTGTAGTCGCAGCTCTCCTGCGGGTCACATTCGTTATATCGGTATACAGTTTATAAGCTACTGCTGAACACGGATTTCACGCTCACAACACTCGAGACGAGTGTATTCGTAGGAGTAGTGGAGAGATATACCCTACTTTAGATTAGGCGAGTAATTACAAGTACCCTTATTGTCCCCGACGCCGTACGGCCATCGAAGTCGATGGATTCCAGCACTTCCGGGGCTGTACGACAGGGGGCGCGACTCGAGGACGTGCTGTCAGCGTGTCTCGAGAACAAAGGGACACTCTCGCCGAACTACCGCCAGAACTTCGAGCGAGTCGTCATCGACTGGATCGAATTCTGCGAGCGTCGTGACGTCGAGACGATCGGCGATGTCTCCGACCGAACGATGGCCGGCTACGCGAGCCACCTCGCTCGCCGCATCGAAGCCGGCAAATCCAACGACGTCGACGGTGGAATCACTGAGACAACCGCTTGGACGTACTACGATTACGTCTCGGCGTTCCTGTCGTGGGCGGTCAAATGGGGCTACATCGCTGACAACCCAGCCGAGAAAGCACAGGCTCGAGATAGTATGCCCGACCGCCCCTCGAGTGGCGAGTACGACCGGCAGTTCTGGCAACCCGAACAACGCCAGACCATTTTGGAGTACGTTCGACGACGCGCTGCCAGCGCCTATCGAGATCCCGTCGCCCCGAAACCGATCTTGCACAAGCGCCTTCGGGATCGCGCACTCGTCGCCACAATCGCCTTTTCGGGCGTCCGTGGGGGCGAGGTCCTGAAGGACCCGGCTGACTCACGCCGAACTGGATTGCAGTGGGACGACGTCGACCTCAAGGAGGGTGTCTGCTGGATTCTCGGCAAGAACCAGAACCGTGAGCCAGCCCAACTTCCCGGGCAGGTCGTCGGGCCGCTCGAGCGCTGGCGTGAGGCCTACGATCCCCCAAGCGGCGAGTGGCCGGTCTTTCCCTCGATGCACGTTCCGACGCTCTCGAGGCGGATTCGGACGGCGCTCGGTGCTGGCGAACGCGATCGGTTGGTTGCACAGCGCCATCACTGGGAGATCGCGCTCGAGTATGGCGTTACGCCGCCTGCGATCACGACTGAGGGTGGTCGATCCGTGCTGAAGCGACTGAGCAGGCAGGCGGCCGTCCCCGGGTTGGCGCTCGAGGACGGCGAGTATCTCACGCTTCACGGTGGGCGGCGTGGCGTCGGCGAACTCCTGTATCGAGAGGTGAGCCACGAGCAGGCCCAGCGGACGCTTCGCCACGCTGATCCCCAGACGACGAGTGAAATGTACTCGCATATCGAAACGAGCGAATTAGCCGAGGACAACACGGCGGTGTTCGAAAACGATTGACAGGCTCCACACGACTGAAGTCGTGGACTTTTCCTCAATGTTCTGTCAAACCGCAACTTTGCGAGAGGCTGAGACTGAGTCACTAAGGGATACTCGAGGAATAGCATGAGCTCTGCTGAAACCGGTCGCGAAGTCGTTGTACAGCATTTCCCGAGCGAATTACGGCACAGACCGTGGTGCCCGAACGTGCTATCGAAAAAACGCCAGACGGGACGGTGTTACGGCAGATTTGCGTTTGCTGTAACACTGCTCTTTCGGCGAGGCGATGCCGTACGTTCTGTAGAGGCGTTATAGCACAGGAATTCTCTCGATACCGGGGTCTGTTACGGCAAAAACCAAGTGAGAAAGACCAGGGGGTCCCCATTGGAACTGCTGTTGGTCGACTGGGAAGGGAAGAAACTGTGTCTAGCGGTGGTGTGAACTCGAGTTCGATTTTGACGAGATTGTTGTCCCGTGGACAGCCGTCGTCTTCAGATAGCCATCTAAGACCGTCTACTGACTAGACTGCCGAGACTGCTCGAGAAGGGAGACCCACAACTAACCAACCCACCAACCAACTGCGGTCGTGTGTATCAAACGTCGTTTCCTGAGAGTTTTTGGCCTCTCCCGAGGCTGGAATCGAGCCAGTGTCGGTGGCTAGCCGCAGACGTCAGCTGTCTCCGGAACTCTCTCCGTTCGAGCCCGTCATCTCACCGGGGATCGCAGCGTCTGTCCCGAGGACCAGTCGGCGTTCGGTGTACTCGAGGCCGTTCTTGCGCTGGGTTCGTTTACGGATCGCGAGTCGGTTTTTGGAGAGGGTGAGGATCGCATCGATCGTCCGAGAGACGAGCTTCTTGGCGTACTCGTCGCTGATTCCCTCCTCTTGACGACGGATCCAGTGTTTCAGATCGCCAGCAGTGACGTACTCGCGGACGCTTGCGCTCCCTTGCTTCCACGGGTTGTCTCCAACCGTTGGGTCAGCACGCGCCTTCCAGAGCTTCGCAGCGAGCCGTGAGGGGAGTGTAGATGTCGTGGCCCGGAGCATATCCTCGTCCAGCTTCGCGAGTTGTTGAATCGGCAGGAGATCGCCGTGTGCGAGGGCGACGTCCCCGCCACGCTCGAGTGGATCATCGCTCTCGGGCAGTCGGAAGTAGCGCTCGCCGTCGTCTTTGCGGATGCGTTCGAGACGACCATCCACGACGTCGATCTCATCTTCGTCGACGTGCTCCTCGAGGAGATGGGCGCCCTTCTCGAGTTCGCGTGCTTGGAGTTCACCGACGCGGTCTTTGGTCGCGTTGAGTTTCTTTTCGTGGGCGTCGAGGCGTGCCTCGATGGGCGTCTGTGCGTCTTCGAGGTCCTTGAGGCGATCTTCGATGTCTGTGTTTTCTTTTTGAGTCGCCTTGAGTTCAGTCTCGAGATCCTCGATCCGGGCGTCTTTTTTCTCGAGTTCCGTCTCGAGGGCATCGATACGATCGCGAAGCTGGGCGAGTTCGGCAGCGAACTGGTCTGAGAGTGATGCAGTCGTTGAATCGGTAGTGTCTGTGGACATTGGTCTCAATACTCGAACTACTGAGCGGGCGGTACCCCTGAATCAGGAAAACGAGGCCGCTGAGAACACTGAGGATGCGAGACTCACAGCTAACCAGCACGTACTGGCGGTGGATCAGTCACCCAGCGGGTGTCTTCCCTCTTGCCGAGCGATCAGTCCCCGCTGGCGTTGGCGATCGTGGTGTTTCCGTTGCCCGATCGCGACTGCGATTGGTCGATCAACTCGAGGAGTGCCGAGAGCCGGGTGGCGACCGCCGCCAGGTCGACTTCGATGTCGTCGTCATCGTCGATCCGGAGTGCACGGGCGCGATTGACGGCTATGTCGACGGTGCTCCGACTGTAGCCGGTGATTTCGGCGATCTGCGTGTGTGCCATGCCGTGAGCGGACATCCGACGGATCATCTCGTCGCGGCCAGCACGCTTGGCTTTCTTTGGAGCATCCGGCAGCCCGATTTCGACCTTGTCTTCGTGGTGCACAGCCGGGTGTTGCGGTTGCTGTGGGCCATCACTGATCACCTCGCGTGGGCTCGAGAATGACGGCATCCTCGCCGGCGATGATTACCTCCTCGTGATCGCTTGGACTGAGGATCTCGACACCCCTGTCGTCTGGATGGGCGTGCGTGATCGCGCGGGGGGATTCTACTGGGCGAGAAGTGTCACGCGGTCGTGTGTCTTGGTCTGCACTGCGGGTGGTTGTACGGCCATCGTCGTGACGGCCAGTCGACACTCGTGGGTCGTGGACCCTACAATTATGGGTCCGGGAGTTCTCTTGTCGCATGCTTCTGGATTCCCTTGGTAGGGGCTGGAAGCTGCGCCCGACGTGCTGCAACACGTCGGCACTTCTGGGGGTGCTCTACGTGACTTGGCTTCCAATCGGTTGTTTAGGCTATCATCACAAAAATCTTACTGTGCAATCCACAGCCAAAGATAGTAATTAGAGAATAGCTACAAGTGCTTGCACTGTGAACAGTATGACACCGATATAGCTATGAGTTACACAGTAGGATCACAAAATGTGCCCAGGAAGCGAGCTGACTGGATGACGCAGGTCGATGAAGAAATCCTCGAGACACTGCGTGAAGAAGGGAACATGACACCACGTGCACTCGAGGACTTCGACGTTACTGTTGCAAACTATGCTCGCGACCGACTTTCAAAAATGAGTCAATATGGGCTCGTTGAGCGCCTATCCCGCGGCCTCTATCGGCTTACAGAAGACGGAAAGAAATTTCTCGACGAGGAACTCGACGCGAGTGAACTTGAGCCTGCTGAAGAATGACTTGAGACTGTTCGCCGGATCTGCATTGTCTTCCGACATTCCCCGCGAGACTGTGAGTCCATGGCTTTGCTGACGACGTGACCCACTCCGCTAGAGGACAAAGTACTTGTTACAGTCGATACCGAGTGTTCCTTGACGAATCCTCTCATCTCGACATATACGAAGGGTGAAAACCGGGTCACGTCTACGCTGATGGCTGTTCTCGAGAATGTCAACAACCAGTTAGCAGAAGACCTGCTCGAAACGGTCCGGGAATCGTAACGGCTGAACTGTTCTGCTCGAGGTTTGTTCCTCTGATCGGTTGTTCAACAGGATTTATGAGAAGCTGCTGTCTCGTGTTACGAAAGAATGACAGACGAGCGCCGAATGTCTACCGTTCGGTTCTACGGAGGTATTGAGAAACGGTTGGATATTTTTACGGATCTACTCTCGCACCTTACTCAATCTACTGAGAACACCGAAGGAGTACCACGACACGAGGTCGTCGACTGGATCATCGCCGAGACGAACGCGAAGACGCCCGATTCGGTTGCGGACCGATTGAATTTCATCGAGGAACTCGGACTCATCGAGAGCCAAGACGACACATACTCCTGTACACGAACCGGTCGCTGCTATCTCAGGGAGCGAGATCCGATCGTCTTGTACAACGCGCTTCGCACGAGCGTCAAGGGCTTCGATACGATCGTTCGTGCGTTAGCTCTCGAGTCCAGAACCGACGAGGACCTCATGGAACTGCTCGTTGGCGAGTTCGAAGAGTGCCAGATGAAGACGCCGGGCGTGGTGACACGCCACCGCGAGTGGCTGCAGATGATCGGCTACGTGGAGCGAACAGACGAGCACAACCAACTCACTGAAGCCGGTGAGGCAGTCGCCGACCAACTCCACGGTGTCTCTGCTGTAGAGCTAGAGCCCGGCTCAACCTACAACCGTCAGACTCTCCACACAGAATACGGTGGCAGCATCCAGGGCGGAATCGCGCCCTCGAGAGACGCACCCGTCGTCTTTCTCTTCACAGGCGGCACTGGAGAGGAGCACGGCTATCAGGACGTGATTCGCTCGGACGGGACCGTGATCTACACTGGTGAAGGGCAGGTCGGCGACATGGAAATGAAACGCGGGAACCGCGCAATTCGAAGCCATCTCGAGCACGGACGGGAACTGCACTTCTTCACGATGGAAACCGAAGGTGTGCAGTATGTCGGCCAGTTCATGTACGCCGGCCACTTCTTCGAGGAGATTTCCGATTCGAATGGCAACGCTCGGAACGGGATCCGATTCAAACTCGCACCGGTCACAACCGATCAGACCAGCCATCAACCAACAGCCACAGACGACCGCCCCTCGAGAAACTCCGATCTTCGCCAGTTCACCGATCCGACAGTCTATCAGGTACCCGTGAAGAACGGCGATGGCCCGATTCGAACGAATTTCGACCGGACGGTGATCGAGGGTGTTCCACGAAGCGAGGTGGAAGCCGTCTACGATCCGCCGATCGAACACGACACCCTCCGAGTATGGGGAAATCAGGAAGACGAACCCGCCACGGAGGGAGATTGTCTGTTGTTCGCTGACCGCGAGGGACGTCGAGGAGGTGAATATACGATTATCGCCCGTGTTGCTCATGCAACGGTTTTGGATCAAGAAAGGGCAGTTGCATTCACCGACGCAGTGGGCTGGGGTGATGTCACCGACGTGGTCTTTCCCCATGTCATGTTCCTCGAGCCGATCTACGAGGCCGAACTGGACCGAGAATCCTTCTGGGATACGCTTGGGTTCAAAGGCTGGCCGAACGACACGTTCAGCGCGATCAACTTCGATCGGAACGGATCCACCTTCCACGATGAGTATGCCTCGACCAAGACGTTCATTGACCAGATCAAAGGACGGCAACTCTATTCCGAGAACAACGACACAATCTCCGAGTACGATTCCCTCGAGCACGCACTCGAGGACGTCCACTCGAAGCTAACTCACGGGGAAGACGAGTCGGCGTGGCTGAAAAACCACATCGGTGAAGCAGTCATCAAAGACTGGTCCGACGCACTCAGGGGATTCCGACCGGCGGACGAGGTCGACCCCGACACCGCCGCGAAACTCGATCAGATCCGCCGCACGTATGAGCACCTCGAGTCGGAATTAGAGACAAAAGCCGCCGAACTCGGGGTCGGAACGCTCGATGCGTTTACACCCGCCCAGACGTTATTCCTCTGTGGGATTCGTCTCGTCCAAGACGACTCCGACATGTCGGGACCGTTCAATCAGCCCCGTCTGAATAGCGTTCTCGAGGAAGCGTACACAACGCCCGACGAACGTCCCGATCAACCATCGAACGTAGATCATCCACTGGCGACCCATATCCAGACCACCGAACCGGGGATCTACAAGTTCACTGCACCACCGGACTACTGGCTTACGGCAGTCGAGTTCGCGTCGATCTCGTTCGAAACGAGTTCCCGCGATCAATGGGATCGGCTCGAGAACGGCGACGTTGTTCTGTTCCACTCTCGAGCAAAACCAGCGAACACCGATCACTCGGACCAACCAAGCGGGGTAATCGGTGCCGGCATCATCGGCGAAACGTTCGAAAAGTCTGACCCGTGGTGGTGGGACGAACACCAAGAAACGAAAACGTTTCCGATGGTCGCAAGCCTCGAGCGAATGTTCCTCACCGGTGCTGTCGAAGACATCGATACCACGCGAAACATCACCGAAAAGGAACCGGCAGTCATCGAGCATCAACTCAGTGCACTCACCGCGGACTGCCTTCCGATCGAATCGGCCAACCAGCTTTGTATGAATGCCTCCGGAACGGCGTTCCCCGTCCAATCGATGTTCGGTGCGTTCCGCACGGATGACGGGAAAATCGATTATGATCGCCCCATAGCGCTTCTCGAGGCGATGGCCACCGATCTGACCGAAGTCGCACCGATCAACCCACACAAACCACTCGAGAGCACACTCCCGGATGACATCCTCGAAGGGCTGCACTTCGAAGACGACCTCGGCGAGAAAATCCTCGAGCAGATCTCGACTGCGCTCCGAGCTGGAAAACATATCCTACTCACGGGACCGCCGGGCACGGGGAAGACCGAAATCGCCGAACGCGTCTGCGAACACCTCGCAGAAACACACCCATACCTGTACTCGGATTTCGAGATGACCACGGCGACCGCAGATTGGTCGACGTTCGATACCGTCGGCGGCTATATGCCAAGCGAGTCCACCGAGGACGGCGAGGACCTCTCGTTTACGCCCGGGATCGTTCTCAACCGTCTCAAGAACACGCAAACAGGCACACAGTCGAACGACTTGGTCGTCATCGACGAACTCAATCGGGCGGACATCGACAAGGCCTTCGGCCAACTGTTCACCCTTCTCTCGGGTCAATCCGTCCAACTCCCATACACCGTCGAAGGGCGCGAAGTCGAACTCACCACGTACGACGACCTCGAGGGAGTCCCTACCAGTAATCAGTACATCGTCCCCAATTCGTGGCGCATCTTCGCGACGATGAACGCCTACGACAAGACCTCGCTCTACGAAATGAGCTACGCATTCATGCGCCGGTTCGCGTTCGTCCGCGTTCCAGCACCAACGCTCCCGGAGGCAACGGACTCCGATGATCCAGTCGAGGATATCGTCTTGGATTACGCGGAGGCCTGGGACCTTGAGATCACGCGACGAGAAGCTGGCGCAGTCGGTCGGGTGTGGCGCCAGGCGAACACGGCCGTCGAGGAACGCTCGATCGGACCCGCGATCATCAAAGACGTTCTCGAGTACGTCACCCAACATCCCGACGACCACCTTCCATACCACCTCACACAGGCAGTTATCAGCTACATCTTCCCACAGCTAGAGGGCGTTCCAAAGCGAAACACGATCGTCAGAGAACTCGCTTCGGTTCCGGATATCGAAACGTCGCTGCTCCACGGTGCAGCCCGAGAGATGCTCCAGGTCTCACTCGCCACGAATGAATAGAGACCAACTCCTCGAGCAGCTCACCAGCGACATCCTCGCATACGCGATGCAAGGGTCGTTCCCAGAGCGAGAGCTTGCCCGCTCGATCAAGCCCGAGCAGTTAGACGAGCGCTTTGAGGAGTACGAACTCCTCCTCGATCTCCACTTCATCCTTCAGGACGACGTCGTCGAGTTCGTCAGGCAACTCCCGGAACACCTGCGCAGCATTCGCACTGAGACCCGCACGACGTCGCGTACGAGACGCGGGACCGTTGACGGACGAATCAACTGGGGCGACACGATCAAAAAGCGCTACTCACAGTACCCTCGAGATAGCTCAATTTTCGTCTGCGACAATCGCTCGGTGGACTACGATATCCCCGAAAACCTCGTTCTCAAGCGACTCATCTCCGTCGTACATCGCACGATTCGGGAGGCCGAAGAGTATCTTCGCGCGGACTACGACTGGGTGAGTGAGACGTGGAAGGGAAGCGAGGACTTGATCGACGAACTCCAACGGATCGTCGACCGGAACGTCCACGTTCGACGGATCCGCGACCCCGAAACCTACGAGCCAACCGAGCGGATGCTGACGACGGCCGCCGACTCGCGCCACGGAGTGTATCGAAACGCAGCCGCTCTGCTCAGAGGCCGCCAACGGTTGCTTCGGGGTGAACCTGACGAGATCCGCAGACTGCTCGAGGAAACCGCTATCGCCCCGGACGACACGGACGCGCTCTTCGAGCTGTTCGTCCTGTTTCGCTTCGTCGCCACGCTCGAGGAGATGCGAGAGAGTCAGCCACAGTTCAAAACGATCGCGACCGACCGTCAGGAAGTCGCCAGATTCGAAGGCGAGAAAGAGATTGCACTCTACCACGACAACTCCGCTCGAGACCGTGATCTCTCCTTTGTCGCTGTTCCAGATGCGGACACGGAGAACCCCTCACGAACAGATCAAGTCCAACTCGTCGCACAGGAGGTTGCGGGCAACTACTTCGGCAAAGACTATCAGAACCACACTGGTCGCCCCGACGTTATCGTCCTCGAGATCATCTCCGAGGACGAGAACGAGCATGAGTACCTGATCGTCGAGGTGAAAAACAGCACCAACGAGGACACGATTCGACGGGGTGTTAAGGAGACACTCGAGTACCTCGCGTTCCTGCGAGTCAACGAGGACTTCGTGTTCGGTCGTGACGATGGCGAGTACTTCGGCTCTGGGTGGAACGGGCTCTTGGTAGTCCAAGATCTCGCTGAGGAGACTGCATCACTCGAGGCACAATCCGATCGAGAAATAGCGATCCTTCAGGCCTCCGAGTTGGAAGATGAGTTAGAAACGATTCTTCGAGAAGTTGTGTAACGTACGAATCTATAGTAGCCACTGAAATTCACTGCACACCTGACCGCACGACAGCTGTGCGGTCAGTGTGTAACTCGTTTCAGTTGTTACTATTGGCGTTGACCAAACTCGCCACTGGTGTCTCTGCAGTTATCCGGAACCCTCCTTCGATGAGCAGTGGGCCACCTTGTGAGCGTACTTGTGCCATTCAGATCCAATTTCCGCCGCTGTTTGTGAGTGAAAATTGCAGCGAACGAATAGTCTCAGGCCTTCTGCTCGATGAGTTCCGTCACTGCATAGAACGGCACCGTATCAACAATCGCAACCAGCAACTTGACCAAGTACTGGCCAACGACGATCGAGACTAGCGCCCATCCCCATGTCGGATCACTACCAAGCCCGAGAGCGGGGAAGATTGCGAACCCGAGTGTGATGAATACGACCGTATCCGCGCCCTGACTAATAGCGGTCGATCCGCAGTTCCGTATCCATCGGTGGCGACCGGCTGTGCGAGCTTTGAGCTTCGAGAACAACCGTACGTCCATGTGCTGAGCAATCGCCAATGCGACGACTGACGCGAGGATGATCGACGCTGAATCACCCAACGTAGCCACGAACGCCGATTGCCCGTCGTAGAACGGTGCCGTTGGCATCCAAATCGCCAAAAAGACCAGCAGGTACGATATCGCGAGGGTGAACACGGTCCCGTTGACGACTGATGCCGCGTACTCACGTCCGTGGTATTCAACAAGCAAGTCAGACGCCAGATACGCGACGCCGAACGCAACGAACCCAGCTGGGACGGCGACGCCACCGATGCCAGGTAACTCGATCCACGTCAGTTTTGCCGCCAGCACGTTCGCAAGAACGACCGAGCCGGCGAAGAGAGCAGTAAAAATCGCTCGAGTATCCTCACTTTGCATACTGAACCACCGCCTTCATTTGAAATCTCAGCTCACCGGTTGGTAGTCTAATACTACCCGACGCATCTTTTGATCTTCTTCGAGCCATACTGGGAGACTACAGTTGCAAAATATAGTCCTGCTGGTTGACCAAGACGACGCGTCAAGAGCAGGTCTCGGATCTGGATCAGAGACTCGTCAAGGGCATCCGGAAGTTTCGTGCTGAGTGGATCACCACTCGAGCACAGCAAACATACTGCAGCTGGTGTCGAGAAACGACTGGCTGTGTGACCAGTGTGTACATCGTTTCAGTTGGTACTATATGTGACGCAACCGAGTGCACGCGCTTCATCCCCGCCCACGGTGGGGCGGCGAACTCGCTCACTCATCGTAAAACTGAGCAGTAAGATCCTCCGCTTTCAGTTGTGACTGTGGATAGATCGACTCGAGAATCGATAACTTCGCTTCGGTTCCGGCACAGTCGCGTTCAGTTTCTGACTGGCCAATGCACTCGAGTTGGGCTTTGGCTCGGCTCACGAGTTCTGTTTTCCGGATCGGCTTCCGTAGAACATCATCACAGTGCCACGCTGCCAGTGACAGGTCTGGACGGTCGCCGACAAGCAACATCCGCCGGGTTGTGGTCGGGCAGTACGTCTCGAATTCGTACATCGAACCGTCCCACAGAGCGATATCAACAACGACGAGTTCCGGGGCGTTGACCAGCGACTCACGGAGCTCTGCGGTGGTGTTGACGGATGTGACATCGAAGGTCGCAGCTAACCACTCGCCGTACAACTCCGTGAGTCGGTCGTCACAATCGGCGACGACAGCCGTTGGAGTCGGTGTTTCGAGGTGGTCTTGTCCCCACGTACTGAGTGTCGAAAAGACCGGTTTCAACTGACGACCGGAATCCGTCAGTTCGTATTCGACCTGTGGTGGTGTGTCGCTGATGGTCTGTCGTTGAACCAATCCGTGTTCGGCGAGCGATGCAAGCGCTGTCGTGAGCATGTTTGCAGAGATATCTGGCAATGCCGATTCAAGTTCGTTGAAACGAAGCGGCTCGTGATGGAGAAGCGTGAGGATGATTGCGGGTTCCCACTTATTTGAAAGTAATTCAAGTACCTCGAGTGAGAGCCGATCACTCGGTGGCACCAACACCGTGCGACGATCCATACGGTGTTACCGGCTAACTAACATATATGTGTTTCTCAAGTAGTACTCTTATTTGAAAGGGGCTATGTCGAGATTATCTACTGCGTCGCCACTCAATGTCTTGCTCGTTGAAGACAACCCCGACGACATCCGCCTCGTTGAGTGGGCGTTCTCGGCAGCCCCTGATCCACACGGCCAATCACCGTCGTCACAGCACTACGGTACCGAAGGCGACCAACTCCTCGATTTGAATAACCTCTCGCCTGTTAGACGGCTCTCCGAAGCGATCGACCACGCTAACACACAGGCTCCAGATGTCGTGTTGCTTGACCTCGATTTGCCGGATAGTCGTGGTATCGAAACACTTGATCGGTTTGTTCGTCGTACCCCGCCTGTTCCGGTTGTCGTTCTTACTGGCCGAGACGAGGGTGAACTCGGAGTCGCTGCGATACAGCGTGGTGCCCAAGATTATATTTACAAAGGCAATCTCACGAACGCGCTTTTGGCTCGGACGATCCGATACGCGGTGGAACGACACGAGATACAACACCGACTGCTCGATGCAACCGACCGCCTTCGGCTCACAAACCAGATTGTTCGGCGTCAACTGCGAAACGATATCAGCGTCATCGTCGGACAGGTCGATCAACTCGCTGAGTCCGATCAGTACAGCGATCGATCGATCACGTCGATTCTCGATGCCGCACGCGATATCGAAGAGACAATCGATATCACTGCTGAGTTTACTGACTCAGCTGTAACTGGTGACGGTTGTCCGACGCATAAGCTTGGAGCGCTTGTCTCGACTGCGATCAGCCGTGTTGAGCAGACAACCGGCACGTCGATCGAACATCACACGGACTCCGACGCGGCTAGTTTTGGTTGTCCACCCTCGCTTCGGATGGCGATCACCTCTCTCCTCTACAACGCAGTCGACCGTACTTCTCCGTCGGGAGCTGTCTCGATTACAACCGAGCTTGTCGACGGTGATGCAGTCGTTACCATCAGCAATACTGGGTCGGAGCTGGCAGCGGAACACAAAACTCTCCTGACAGCAAGTGATGACACGGACGTCACGATCCCTCGAGGGAATGTTGGACTGCAGCTGGCATCGATGATCATCTCGAGGTTTGGAATCGCTGTCGCTGTCCGAGAGAACACCCCCTCCGGGTCGGTGATACAGCTCCATATCAGTGAAACAGACCGTTAGTACCGACTTTTCGGCAATATCAATTGGATTCTAGATCCGTCGTCGATGGCTCTCGGAACCCATCTAACGCAGGGTCGCCGGAACTGTCCGGTGAGAACACTGTTACGATGTCTTGGGGCTGGATCGTGGTGTGGCCCTGTGGTGTGAGGACGTCGTCATCACGCTCGACTGCGACCACGAGTGTATCATCATCCAAGATACCTTCTTCGGCGGCGGCTTGGAGTGTCTTTTCAGCGATTGGCGCACCTTCGTGTACAGTCACTTCGATCACCTCTGCACCGCCAGTGAGGCTGATGTAATCTGCCAGTGGCTCCACGCGTCGTCCGTTATCGGGACCATAGGGTGAGTAGGGGAAATGATGGTCCTTCTGCAAAAGGTACTCGTCTTCGATTTCGATGTTTAGGTTCTCAATCTCACGGCCGATACGTCTAAGATCCGTCGTGTCGGAGCCGACTGCGAGCACGTGGAGGTTTATTCTTCCACCCATCAATTCCCGTACATTGATCACACCAGGAACGGCTCCCAGTTGTCTTGCGGCAGTTTCGACATTGCCGAACGCAGTATGACAGAGAAAGAGGTTCATCAGCGAGTCATCAGCCCGTTCGAAATTGATAGTCGGATGGTAGCCCTCGATCAGCCCGTGTTCTTCCAAGTTGGTGATTCTGTTTCTGATTGTCGCCCCGGTTACGCCAACCTCCTCGGCTATTTTCGGAGCCGATGCATTCCGGGCGTCGACCATCAGTTTGTATATGATCTGCCGATCTATCTGGTCGAGTCGATAGTCTTCTCTCGAGCCACCAGTCATGGGACATTATCCGTGAAGCAAAACCATATACCTGTGGTGTTTTCGAATACGAAAAGCAAGGAGGGTTCTATAATAGCCACTGAACGTCACTGCACACCAGATCGTACGATAGCTGTGCGATCTGTGTGTAAACCGTTTCAGTTGTTACTATAGCTACGCTCGATCATGGTCGCTCTTTTTCGACTCTCTTGTATGGCTAGCTGTCTGAGAATCTCGTTTAGATTTTTGCGTAACAAGCTACTAAGCACTCTGTCTTCTATCTCGAAATATTGTACCCCTTCTATTTTTGATATAGAAATATAGTCGGTGGTTTTATATTGGATACGGGGATACGATGCTGCATGATTCACTGGCAACCGGGAACCGTATCTCGTCGGTGTCCCTTTGTGGGGGCTGATGGGGGAGGCCGATAGCCATGAGCGATGACGGTGCAGATCTCGCTCGAGATCTCGGCTTTCTCGAGGCGTACACGCTCGGGTTAGGGACGATGATCGGGGCAGGTATCTTCGTGCTCCCCGGAATCGTCGCGGAGAGTGCGGGGCCGGCAAGCATGATTTCGTTTATGATCGGTGGCGTGGTTGCCCTGCTCGCTGCGCTCTCGTTGTCGGAACTTGCGACGGGAATGCCGAAAGCCGGTGGCAGCTATTATTACGTAAACCACGCACTTGGCAGTTTTTTCGGGACGATCGTTGGCTGGGGGATGTGGGCTGGCCTGATGTTCGCAACGGCATTTTATATGCTCGGGTTTGGTCAGTACCTTCTAAATCAGCCATCTGACGCATTGCTCGTCGTTTTCGCTGCGGTGACGATGGCGTCACTGCTCGTCGCGGTTAATTATCGTGGCGTCAAAGAGACTGGCTCGTTACAGAACGTCATTGTTGTCTTGTTGCTCGGATTGATTATCGTGTTTATTCTCGTCGGATTGCTGGCTATCGATCCCGGACTGTTGGATCCGTTTGCACCCCAGGGTTGGCCGGCTGTCGGCGCAACCGCTGGGACCGTGTTTGTCACGTTCATTGGTTTTGAGGTGATCGCCACCAGCGCCGAGGAGATTGAAGATCCCGGGCGTAACCTTCCGTTGTCGATGATTGCTGCCGTTGTGACACCGACGATCCTCTATGTGCTCGTTATGCTCGTGAGCACGGGAATCCTTGAAATTCCGGATTTGGCAGACTCCTCCGTTCCCGTTGCGACTGTTGCGGCCGCTGCAGCGGGAATGTTCGGTTCGATTTCCGTCGGCGAGTACACTCTTGAGTTTGCGACTGTCGGCTCGCTCGTTATGATCGTCGGAGCGATTCTCGCGACGGTATCCTCGGCTAACGCATCGATCCTCTCCGCCGCGCGCGTCAACTTCGCGATGGGACGTGATCGAGTTCTCACGAACTGGCTCAATAAGATCCACACGACGTACCGGACGCCCTATCGGGCGATCCTCGTTACCGGCGGCGTGATCCTCGCGCTCATCGCGAGTCCATTGCCGATCGACACGCTCGCCGACGTGGCGAGTTTTATGTTCCTGATCACCTACGCCTTGGTTCACGTTGCCGTCATCGTACTCCGCCGAGCGGAACCAGACGGATATGAGCCGGATTTCGAGATTCCCTCGGTCGCTTATCCCATCGTTCCGATTCTTGGTTCACTCGCTTGCCTCATCGTCATGCTACAGATGGCGTGGGAGGTCCAGCTGATCGGTGCCGGAGTCGTCGTCGTTGGGATTCTCTGGTATCAGTTCTATGCGAAAGAGCAGGCACTCTCCACGACGCTTATTGGTGAGGCCGTTGCACCGTCTGAGACAACGGTTGACGAGGACGTCTATCGTGTCGTCGTCCCGATTTCGAACCCCGAAACGCAGCAACTGCTCATCAAATACGCAGCGGCCAGTGCCGCGAGTCAGGACGGCGAAACCGAACTCGTGGCTATCAACGTAATCGAAGTCCCGCCACAGATGTCGCCAGCACAGATCGAACTCGAACAAGAGCGGGTTGAGAGCCAACAGGCACTCCTCGAGAACGCTCGTGACGTCGCTGAGGAACTCGATGTTCCAGTCAGAACACGGGCGATTGTTGGCCGTCATGCTGGAGATACTCTTCTGTCAGTCCTCACTGAAGAAAATGCGGATCACGTGTTGCTTGGGTGGAGCGGTGAACGGCGTCGTCGAGATGTCCTCTTCGGTTCGACGATCGACCCCGTCCTCGAGCGCGCTCCGTGTGACGTAACGCTCGTCAAAGATCCGCGCGACTCACTTGGTGACATTGTAACGCTCGCCGGGGGCGGGCCACATGCGCCGGTATCTGCAGCACGCGCCCGTGAACTCATGCGAGCGTTCCCAGAGAGTACACTGACGCTGCTAAATGTCCAGCCAGAACCGGATGACGATGACGTCGATCCGGTTGATGTCGGTCGCGAAATGATTGCTGATGTCGCAGCAGCCGGTGGACTTGAGGAACACGAATATGAATCTCAGGTCGTGGTCAGCGACAATCTCAGTGAGACGCTCGTCACAGAAGTCACGGAGTACGATACGGTTTGTGTCGGTGCAACGGGGTCCAGCGCTGTCGCCCAAGCGTTGTACGGATCGATCCCACAGCGTATCGTCGACGAGAGCACTGGAACAGTTCTTATGACACGTGGTGAACAACGAACACCGCGAACACTTCGTCAGGCAGTAATCCAACGGTTAGAACGATGAGACACGCTCTCAAAACTGAACACCGAGCGAATGAAATGAACATCTCGTCGCCGTCAAGGCGGTCAACGATCTGAGGCACTGTAGATGAGAAGACAGCTTCGAGTGGATTGGCGGGCAGGGTTGAGCCTCGTTGGAACGGTCCTCGCGGCTCTTTCGCTCGCATTCGTCATTCCGATTGTCGTCTCCGTACAGTACGGCGCCGAGGACCTGTGGGTGTTCGTGGCATCGATGGTTCTGACTGCCGGATTTGGGCTCTTACTTCGACGACTCGACCCAGATCCGACTCCGGGGGCGCGAGAAGCGTTCATGGTTGTTGCGCTCACGTGGCTGTTAGCCTCGGTGTTCGGTGCAGTCCCATACGTTCTCGCTGGCAATGGGACGCTCGCCCACCCGGTCAACGCGTTGTTCGAAAGTATGAGCGGCTTCACGACGACGGGTGCAACCGTGATGGGCGATATCTCCTTTGAGACCCACTCTCGAGAGATGCTGATGTGGCGCCAGCTCACCCAGTGGCTCGGTGGGATGGGTATCATTGTTCTCGCTGTCGCTATCCTCTCGCAGATGGCTGTCGGTGGCGCACAGCTTATGAAGGCCGAAACGCCTGGGCCTGGCATTTCGAAACTGACCCCACACATCGCCGAAACCGCTCGAGTGCTCTGGCTCGCGTATATCGCGCTCACGCTTCTCTTGATGGCGCTTCTATACGGACTCCACTTGCTCGGTTTCGCACCGAATATGGACGTCTACAACGCCATTGCTCATGGTCTCACGACGCTCCCGACGGGTGGCTTTTCGCCCGAGGCTCGGAGTGTCGAGGCGTTCTCGCCTGCAGTGCAGTGGCTGATCGTCCCGTTCATGTTCGCTGCAGGAGTCAACTTCGTGCTATGGTGGCACGTCATCTCCGGTGACGCACGAACGCTGTTCCGGGACAATGAGTTCCGGTTCTATCTCGCTGCCGTCACCGTCCTGTCGCTGCTCGGAACGGTAATGCTCTTTCTCGATGCCGCTCTGTCGACACCGGAGACCGGACAAATCGGTGGCCACCTCGAGCGGTCCGCCCGCTATGCGACCTTCCAGATCGCATCGCTGACCAACTCGACCGGATTCGCGAATATGGACTTCAACGCCTGGAACGGACCGGCGCAGGTGGTGCTGTTGTTCGCGATGCTCCTTGGTGGTTCGACTGGGTCGACTGGTGGTGGCATCAAAATCCTCCGCTGGCTGGTTATTCTCAAATCGCTCAAACGAGAGCTGTTTACGACGATCCATCCCGAAGCAGTTCGCCCGGTCCGGATGAACGGGAAACCGCTCGAAGAGGAAGCGATCCGCGGGATTTACGCTTTTACGCTGTTGTATCTCGCAATCTTTTTCGTCGGTTTCCTCTTGCTCGCTGCGGATGCCACGCGTGTCGGATTCGATATCGGCACGATCGACCTTGTGACTGCATCACTCGCGACGATTGGAAATATTGGTCCGGGGTTCGGTGTTGTCGGACCCATGGGTGGCTACGTCGACTTCCCCATCAGTTCGAAGCTGCTGCTGATCCTCTATATGTGGATCGGTCGCCTCGAGATCTTCCCCGTTCTCGTGTTGTTGACCGCTGCTTATTGGCGAAGCTAACCGTCTATCTACGATTTTGAGACTCCACTCGAGTATGAATCCTCGTTTGACGGTATCAGGGTCCATCGGGTGCTCGGTCGCCACGGTCACGGACTGTAGTGTGTGGTTGACAGACACGCCATGTCCATTGGCGTTCATCCTCACCCTATCTGTTATTACTCAATATCGTTAACACTGGGTAAAAATTGACTGATCGGTCGCTATTCTATGGATACTGCCTATTTTTCTTAACACACAGGCAAAACTAGGGTGGCGTTGACAGCGTAGTCCGACCGAGTTGTTCCATTCGGAAAAAACATGACTGTGGCTTTCGTATAGGCATGCGTGACTACTACGAATAAAACTGTGGACGACGTAATGTCGACACCGTTGGAGATGGTCTCGAAAGATGCGACACTCGAGGAGGCTGCGACACTGATGACTGATCATGAAATCAGTGCGCTCGTTGTCTCGACGGATCCGGCATCTATCATTACGAGTACTGATATCGTTGCTGCTGCTGCTGATGGGCATGCACCAGCTGATCTCTTGGTGTCTGACGTGATGACAAAGTCAGTCGAGACTGTCCCACCAGACCTCTACCTCCAGCAGGTTGCTGCAATGATGACCAATTTCGGTATCAAACACCTTCCGGTTACTGACGGCGACGACTACATCGGTATGGTCTCTTCGACCGACGTTGCCGCCCAACTGTCCTAACCACTACCGACTCGGCAGACGAACTCGTTCAGCTGTCGATGGCGCTCAAGCCGTTTCTTCGTCGTCCCCGGTTGCTTCTTCGACTCGTTTTGCGTGTTTCTCGAGATCTGTTGCGATCTCGCGCGCCTGCGCGGGCGTTAACTGAATCGTTTCCATGTGCGCAGGGAGATGTTCCTCGGTCATGTTGTCGAGTTCGAACTGTAACTGAACACAATCAGGATTCTTCTTGTCTGCTGTTGCGTTCACGACAGCGAACGCTTCCATTTCGAAGTCGTGTCCTTTTGCGACAGCATCGACGAGATCGAGCGTCGTGTACGCGTTGACTTTCATTAGTCGGTCAGCCATCTATCTGCCGCGCTAGACCGTTCGAACATACTTATATTCGTGCTGTAATCGTCCCTGCACGTGTTATATATGCGGTTGGTACACACACACGTTGAGGGAGTCGGTTCGTAGGCCTTATATAGTAACCGGGGATTATCGATATAATACGCAGAAGATGAGGACTCCACACCTGCGGTCCGCCGTATAGATGGGGTCTGATGTTAGCCTTGGTAGTTCGGTGACGCCTGATCGGTCGTCGATCGCGGTCACCGAACGTGGACCCATTTATGTGTGAGTGTGTATCTTAACATTCACCGCCAAATGAACCCTCCCGACAATGGTCGGGAGTATATAGCATTCCGGTTGATCCTGCCGGAGGTCATTGCTATTGGAGT
>NZ_AOHX01000062.1 GCF_000337735.1 Natronorubrum sulfidifaciens JCM 14089
GCCTGCGTTACGGCGAGTACTGGAGTGCGCGAGCCTCTGGGAAATCCGTTTCGCCGCCTTCATTCATACTTCACCCTCAGTGAGCCACGGCTGTGGCTCGCTGGGGTTTTCGTATTTATTGAACCAGCCAGCGATCGCAATACGGTTAGCTTGATCTTTTTGTGTAGCCACTGAACGTCGGTGCGCACCCGGTCGCATGACGGCTATGTGATCAGTGTGTAAACAGTTTCAGTTGTTACTATAGTTCTCGAAGTGGACAACGGATGCCGCTCTTCGGATTTATAAAGAACAAGGAGAATACCCGCGCCTTTAGCTGCGGGAGGTTGTTAATATGAAGGTGAAGGACCGTTGTTGGCCCACGAGCAGTTTGTGATTACTGCGCGTAAGAGGTGAATACCTTCAACGGCAGTTGTTTATTTATCCGATGTGAATATCAGCATAATGGTTTAGTATTCGAACGCCTACCCTTGAGAAAATGAACTGTGATGGCATTAATTACCACACTTTAACGCACAATATTTAATAATTATAATATCTATCGAGACCTTCTCTGATAGGAAGATGAAATTATTGTGGCAACAAGTATCGGATTACATGGGTATGCATGTAAAAGAAACTGCAATATTTTCACAAGTTGGTACGCTAACGACCGGTTCAATACGAAGGCAGTTCGTAATCGTCGCTGTGGTTAGGTCTTGGGTCGGTGACGAAAGAACTGTATATGCGGACGCACTAGTCCATCATAGACCAGCCATGGCGGATAACCACACTGAAGCCGCACTCGAGGATTTACCGCCGAGCTCAAAATTTATTTATAAAACACTCGAAGACGCCGGCCCGATGACACTCAAGGGATTAACGGAGGAGACGATGCTCTCTTCGCGAACGGCGCGATATGGGCTGGATCAACTCGACGACGCTGATCTTATCGATTCGTCCCCAGCGCTTCACGATGGGCGTCAGACCTGTTACAAGCTTACTACCGATTCTTACGGAGCTGGGAGTAATTCTGGATCCTCAGTTCTTGTTTCGCCGGAGTGGGTAGAAGACCGTCTCTCGAAGTTTGAACAGGATGATCCGGAACTTCGACTTGTGGAGGCAGACGACGAGTACGACCAGGGACACATCCCGGGAGCTGTCCAGGTTGATATCCTCGGTGATCTTGTCGACGTTGACGGCTGTGGGGTCGCTGATAAGCGGTGTTTCGAAGAGTATGTGGGTGCGCGTGGAATCTCGAAAGAGAGTACAGTCGTAATCTACAGTACCCACCACAATCAGTACGCGGCGTATCTTTACTGGCTGTTCAAGTATTATCGCCACACCGATGTCAAACTCCTCGACGGTGGAAAGCAACGGTGGACTGAGTCTGACTATCCGATGACGACTGAAGAGCCTGAGGTTACTCCACAGGAGTACAGCGCACACGCTCCCGATGAGCGGATTCGTGCATATCGAACCGACATCGAAGCGGCGCTCGTACAGGATGTCGCTATCGTTGACGTGCGCTCCTCACTGGAGTATCATGGTGATATGACACAGCCGCCAAACAAGGATCTTCCCGAGGCTCGCACTGCGGGTCATATCCCGGGCACGATCCACATAACGTGGTCCGAGGTGATTGACGAAAACGGACAGTTCAAAGATCAATCAACGCTCGAGCAACTGTTCCGAAACCACGGTAGCACTCTTGAGACGGAGACCATCGTCTACTGCCATGTCGGGGAACGATCGTCGATCGTCTGGTTTGTACTCTCAGAACTGCTCGAGTATCAGTCAGTTTCTAACTACGACGGCTCGTGGATCGAGTGGGGGAACCTCATCAATGCGCCGGTCGAATCCGATACGGAAGAGCCCTAGTGGGCTCGAAATGAGCGTTTTAGCTGCCTGAAAACGATCTGTCGATATCTGCAGCGGATGTGACCTGATCAGATAGTGATCAGCAACTGCCACGTCGACGCGACGGAAGACTAGGCAATATTTTCTCTATGATCGTCGTTGCGCTCTTTCTCACACAATTGTTTCTCAAAGACGTGTGTTTAGATGCCCGAGACTGTAATATTCATGTGTACATGGTTAAAATAGCCATACTGGGTGCCGGTTCCGGCGGAGCCATGACGGCAAATCTTCTCCGTCGCAAACTGGATAACGACGAAGCTGAGATCACTGTAGTCGATAAAAGCACTGACCACTTCTACCAGCCGTCGTTTTATTTGGTTCCGTTCGGGTACCTCGAGCCTGATCAGTCTCGGAATATCAATGACCTCCTTAAGCCGGGTGTCGAGTTCGTTCACGACGCCGTGACGGGTGTCGATCCCGACGGACAGACCGTTTCCCTTGCGGATGGTGACGACCTCGAGTACGATTATCTCGTTGTTGCGACTGGCCACCGACTCGATCCGAGTGCGATGCCCGGATTGACCGAGGCTTGGGAAGACCACGACGATGTCTACCCGTTCTACCATTACGAGGCAGCACTCGAGATGCGCGACGCACTCGAGAACTTCGATGGGGGGACGTTCCTCGTCACCCAGCCCGACACGCCGATCAAGTGTCCTGGCGCGCCGCTGAAGATGACGATGCTTGCGGAGGACTACTTCCAGCGACAGGGCATTCGCGACGACGTCGAGGTCATCATGACGCGAAACGCCGAACACCACTTCGGCGTCCAGCCGTATCGTGACAAACTTTATGAGATCTGGAACGACCGTGATATCGAGTTCAAGGAAAACTTCTCGGTCGAAAAGGTCGACCCCGATGCAGGCGTCGTCTACGGTGCGGACGGTGAAGAGATCGAATACGATCTCTACGCACCAGTTACCCCACAGTTCGGTCAGGAGCCGATCACCGATAACTCGCCGCTGACCGAAGGCTCTGAGGATGGCGAGTACGTCACCATCGACAAGCACACGTGCCAACACGATGCGTACGACAACGTCTTCGCGCTGGGTGACTGTGAGAACGCACCACACTCCAAGACGGCCGCAGCCGCCCGAAAGCAGGCCCACATCGTCGGCAAGAACCTCACGTCGGCTATCCGTGACATGCCGCTTCGAGCAGAGTACGACGGCTACGCTGCCTGTCCTCTGCTGACGAAGAAGGGAAAGGCCCTGATCGCCGAGTTCGACTACGAGGGTGCCATCTCCGCGCCTGTCGAGAGCAAGATGAACTGGATCATGGATGTCAATGTCCTTCCATCCGTCTACTGGGATGCCTGGATGAAAGGCTACGATCCGCTTCCGTAACCAATGGCACAGAAAGATCAATCGGTCGACGGCGACTTCGATGGCACCGCCTTCGAGTCCGCCGAAGTAAACAAACTCGCTCGGACGCTCGACGAAAACGACGAGGAACTCGCGGAACTCCTCGAACTCCTCGTCGTTGTCCAAGAACTCTCCGAGGACCTCGCGCCCGAACTTCGCGAGGCCGCACACGACTCTCGGGAGCCGATCGCGGAGTTGCGTATGGCTCTGGAGAGCGAGGACACGCTCGTCCTCGTCCAGCGTGTCGGTGAGAACGCTGACATGCTCGTCGAACTCCTCGAAACGCTCGAGGTTGCAGACGACCTCGTGAGCGATCTGGCTCCCGAGTTTCAGACAGTCGTTCGTGAGAACCGCGAGACGTTCGCCCGACTTCGAGTTGCCGTAGAGCGCGAGGAGATGCTTGTCTTGCTCGAGCGCCTCGGTGAGAATACCGAGACGCTCATCGAGTTGTTGGAGTTGCTCGACGTCACCTACGACCTCGCCGAGGACATCATCCCGGAGGCCGTCGACGTCGCGCGCGAGAACAGAAAACCGATCGCGGAGCTGCGGATGATGGTCGCCGGCTTCTGTAGCACGTACTCCGAGGCCGAGCTTGAGCCACACCAACTCGGACAGAACCTCGGTAACATGTTCGTGCTTGGCAGCCAGCTTGGTGATCCAGAGCTAATCGATGCTGTCGAGTCGGGACTCGGTGCGTTCACTGAAGAGGAACCGCCGAAGAAGGTCGGTATGCTCGGGATGCTCGGTGCGCTTCGAGATGACGACGTCCGTCAGGGGCTCGGTGTACTCATCGAGTTCCTCCGCCGCATGGGTGCCTCGAGAGCGAAGTGACCAACTACGGGTCGACTGACTTGGGGTGTCTCCCGAAGTCATCGGGGCGCTCGACCGAATTGGCTGCCGCTTTTCCTTGCTGGCCGTGGCATGTGTATGGTACTCTATAGTATGTCACTTGAAAAGGGCAGGGGTATTATTTCGCTATTCCCCACCTCTCCATTCGGAATACGAAAAAATATCTTTTTGAAAAGGAGTTATAGTTGCTAGGCACCTAACCGAAGATGTAATGTCCGAAAACGAAAGCGACACGAGTGGATTTCCGCTTATCGGGGACCAGTTTCCCGAACTCGAGGTAGCAACGACGCATGGACCCAAGACGATCCCTGACGACTACGAGGGCCAGTGGTTCGTCCTCTTTAGTCACCCTGGCGACTTTACGCCGGTCTGTACAACTGAGTTCGTCGGCTTCGAGCAGCGCCGTGAGGAGTTCGAAGCACTCAACGCTGAACTGATCGGTCTCTCGATCGACCGTGTTCACTCCCACATCAAGTGGACCGAGTGGATCGACGAAGAACTCGACGAGGACATCGGCTTCCCGATCATTGCCGACGAGAGCGGCGACGTCGCCGATGCACTCGGTATGGTTCATCCCGGACAGGGAACCTCGACGGTCCGCGCCGTCTTCATCGTTGACCCCGAGGGAGTCACCCGACAGGTCCTCTACTACCCCAAAGAGATCGGCCGCAACGTCGACGAAGTCCTCCGCTCGCTCGAGGCACTCCAGACCTCCGACGAAGAAAACGTCGCGCTACCGTCGAACTGGCCAGAGAACGACAACTTCGGCGACAAGGCGCTGCTTTCACCACCTGGTACGGTCCAGGATGCAGAGGCACGCACCGCAGAAGCAGACCAAGAGGGCTATGAATCCTACGACTGGTGGTTCACCCTGAAAGAGATCTAGACGCTCGATTCCGTCACGTCGCACACGCACTTCGTAGGGGCGCCGTCCTGTCCGCCGGACGGTTCGAGACCGTCAACCATCCGTTCGATCCAATCTCTGTGCACGACCGCGAGCGAATCGCGGACTCGAGCGGTTTGGCAGGCACGTTGTGGACACCAGATCCACACCCACCAGAGTCTGTCCGTGTCCGTTCGTGTCGATGCCGTGGGCTGTTCGTCGCGTCGATGAAACTGATCCGAACACCGTCCAATCCGTTTTTATTGTCGAGTCGAGAATCAGGCTGCCGTATTTTGCTGGATGGACTCGATGGCTGCCTCCACGTCGTCGTCACTCCGTCCTGTTACCGTCATGACCAGCGTGGCTCCGGCCGTGGTGACGTCGGCTTCGTCCAGTGCAAGGGCTTCCGCCTCGGCATCTGAGAGCCCGTCCTCGTAGTAGAGTTCGTTGATCCGATCGTGGTGTGTCCGAACGAGCTCGAGTGCGAGCTGTTTCGCCGTATCGTCGTTCTCGGTACCGTCGGCTGCCAGTTGGTTGATCCGCTTGGAAAGCGAGCGAGTACGGTCGCTGTTGGAAGGATCTGCCATACTCCATCCTCTGGAGGGAAGATACTTATATGCTGTCTCCAATTCTCGCAGTGATGGAGACGCAGTGCGTTCGAGACCGGTGACGTGTCCCGCTTTCGCTCTTGCGGACACCGCTTTCAGGCGTCGGAAGACCCGCTGAGGACACATTTTTATCTCCCGGACAACAGCCTCTAAGCACGAATGCACACGGAAAACGGGTTTGACTACGACGTTGCGGTCGTCGGCGGTGGGCCGGCCGGACTGACGAGTGCGCTCTACACCACGCGGCTGGGGCTCGATACGATCGTCATCGACCGTGGCGGCGGTCGCGCAGCGATGATGCGCGAAACACACAACGTCATCGGGATCGGCGAGGGGACGTCGGGCAACGAACTGTTGCAGACCGCTCGAGAACAGATTCAGGGCTACGGCGCGGAGTACCAGCGTGACCTCGTCGAGGATGTCACGCCACTCGGCGACGATGCGGACGACGGCTACCGCGTGTCGACGGGCGACGAGAGCTACGACGTCTGTCGTGTTATCCTCGCAATGGGCTTTACTGACAACCGCCCGGAGCCACCGCTGCCCCCGACTGGCAGGGGGCTGCATTACTGTCTCCACTGTGATGCGTACATGTTCGTCGACAGCTCCGTCTACGTGATGGGAACCGGCGATGCTGCGGCATACGTCGCGATGATCATGCTGAACTACACCGACGACGTGGATCTGCTCACCCGTGGCGAGGAGCCCGAATGGAGCGACGAGACCGCCACGATGCTCGAGCATCACCCTGTCGACGTCGTCACTGCAGAGATAACCGGGATGAACAAAGGCGAGAACGGCTGGCTCGAGTCGTTCGAGTTCGACGATGGGCAGGTTCGAGCGTACAGTGGCGGCTTCCCGATGTACGGCTCCGACTATCACGACGATATCGTCGACTCGCTCGGCCTCGAGCGTCACGACGATGGGGTCGTCGCTGTCGACGAAGACGGTCGGACTTCCGTTGCGGGAGTGTACGCAGTCGGCGACCTCACGCCCGGTCACAACCAGATTCCGGTCGCGATGGGTGAGGGGGCAAACGTGGGGATCGCCGTCCACAAGGACTTGCGGGCGTTTCCGCGATCGCTTGAGGAAATCGAGTCGCAAGGCGAAGTGACGGCTGCGGACGTCCCCGCAATCTCGTCGGCGCTCGAGTCGACTGCTGTCGATCACGAGGGACACGCTGGCGGTTCTGCTGGGCAATCCGCATCCGACGACTGAGGCGGACCGCTGTCATGGATCCTCGATGTATCGTTTTGGTCTACAGAGAAAGCAGGTCGAGTGCCTCGGGATCGTTCAGAAGATTGAGTATTCCGTGATGACGAGAGAGCAACTTCTCTCGAACCACTTGATTTCGAGGGGGCTCACAGGTCGTTGCGGATGTCCCGACTCATGTAGTCGGGGCGATCAACAGCGTACTTGCACTGACGGCACCCGCTGGATTTCGCCAAAATATGAATGCGAGTCATTTATCTCCATCAGGTTATTACTGGAGTTGTGGACAACAATATGAGCGTTCAAACTGAGACGGAACCTGTCTCTAGATCCGCCCGTCGTGTCACCAGTGTCGTGTTGGGATCGTTCGGCGTCATCCTGTTGCTTTCGGCTGTCGCGTACGCTGTCACCGTGAACATCGTTAATTGGGTGACGGTGGATTTCCTCGCATATCCTGTTCACGCGGTTGCGCCATTCGTGGTCATCAGTGGCGCGATACTGACGATTCCGATTATCATCCCGACTGTTCTCGTTTCCGTAAAAGTCTTGCAGTGAGTTGCAAACCCAAAACTGTCGTTTGATTCGGTGTGATGTGTGTTTCATACGAACTACTGTCCGTATTAGTCGTCACTACCTTCTGTAGATTCTTTCCGGTAGACTGGCGGTGTGCTTCGAAGGGGACAATTATTCTGGCTGCTCGAACCCTTAATATCTCCCCTCTCAAAGGCTCTCCCGTATGGTTGAGACCATTTCGGCAGCGGACCTCCGGGACCGAATCGAGGCAGGAACACTGGACGTGCTCTTTGATACTCGAGCACCGGACGACTACGAGGACTGGCGGATTTCGGAGGCGGAAAACGTCGAGTACTCCGGCTCCGACGACGAACTCGTCGGCGAGTTCGATCCCAGCGAGTACGAGACCGATGACGAGGTCGTCATCACGTGTGCGACCGGCCGTTCCGCTGGGAAGTTCGCCGCGTACTTAGAAGAGGTCGAAGGCTTCGACAACGTCGCGTACGTCGACGGTGGAATGGAAGACTGGAGCTTGGTCTATGACGTTGTTCCGATCGCGACCAAACGCGACGACCTCGAGATCCTCCAACTCCAGCGTCGTGCAAAGGGTTGTCTCGGCTATCTCATCGGTTCGAAGCGAACGGGCAAGGCGGCGCTCGTCGACGTTACTCGCGCGACTGCGGCGTTCGAGCGAGCTGCCGCTAACCGTGGCTACGAGATCGCACGTGTCTTCGATACGCACATCCACGCCGACCACATTTCCGCGGGCCGAGATCTCGCCGACAAGTACGGCGTCCCGTACCATCTCGGCGAGCCGGCGAACACGCGTGACCCGCAGTTCGAGTTCGACGGCCTCGAACCGAACGAAACCGTAATGGTCGGCGACATCGCCATCAAAGCCGTTCATACGCCGGGTCACACGACCGGGATGAATTCCTATCTCGTCGAAGACGAGGCGTTGCTGACCGGTGACACGCTGTTCGTCGAATCGATCGGTCGAACCGAACTGCAGTTCGCCGGCGAGGACGCCAAAAGCGGTGCTCGTGTCCAGTACGAGACGCTCCAGCACAAGATCGCCACGATGCCCGACCACGTCAAGATCCTCCCCGGACACTTCTCGCTGACCGACGACGGCGAGTACATCGATGTCGAACCCGGCATGCCGATGTTCTCGACCGTCGGCGACATCTGGGCGAAAAACGAGATCGTCTCGCTCGATGAGGACGAGTTCGTCGAGCACATGTTCGAGAATCTCCCATCGAAGCCACCGAACTACGAGAAGGTCATCAAAACGAACCTCGGCGTCTACGAGCCCGAGGACGAAGACGAGCGCAACGAACTCGAGCTCGGACCGAACCGCTGTGCGGCAACTGAAGACAGCGCCGTAGCTGATGACTGATACGAGGAGACGCCTATCTATACGCCTATGCTCGGAATCGAAGGTGGAGTAACCGGCGCATTCGCTGTCGTTGGTTTCATCCTCGTACAAGCGGTCGCCCTCTACGTCGCCTACGGCTTGCTCGAGTCGGTCGCGAAGACGATACGCTCGAAACAGGTGGACTAACTGATGGAGATACTCGGACTCACCTTGCCGCTGCTCGTGTTGTTCGTGAGCTTCGGCTTTATGGTGGGGGTGTTGTTCGGCTTCTTCGGAATGGGTGGCTCATTCCTGATTACGCCAACCCTCCTGATCCTCGATTATCCCGCGTCCGTCGCGATCGGGAGCGGACTGGCGTTTTATTTCGGCACCTCTGTCATCGCCGTGATCAAACACTACGACGTGGGGCAGGTGGATTACAAGCTCGGTGCGGTCCTGTTCGTCGTCCTCTCGATCGGGATCGAACTCGGCAGTCGGCTCGTATTCGGCCTCGAGGCGTTGGGGATCGCCGAACTCGTCACCGGAATCGCGTACATCGTCTTGTTGGCAGGGATCGGCCTGCTGTTCCTGCGGCGAGCCTACAACCTCACGGACGACGATGACGACGAGGCTGACGAGGACGCCGACGACGATATTCCACCGATCGGTCAGAAGATTCAGTCGTACAACGTTCCGCCGATGATCTCGCTGACTTCGGGTGGCCGGGCCTCGCTGTGGACGATCTCCGGAGCAGGCGGCGGTGTCGGCCTTATCTCGGGGCTGATCGGCGTCGGTGGCGGCTTCATCCGAATGCCAGCGATACACTACCTGATCGGGACGCCACTCACTGCTGCGGTCGGGACGAGCCTGTTCGCCGGGCTGTTCTCGGGTGCGTTCGGGACGTTCACCTACGGGATGTCCGGCAGCGTCGACCTCGCGGTCGTCTCTATGCTGCTGATCGGGAGCGCCCTCGGTGCGAAGATCGGTTCGGCGGCGACCACGATGGTCGAAGAGAACGACGTCATCGTCTATTTCGGGATGATGATGCTGTTTGCCAGTGCGGGGATCGCACTGAGCGAGCTCGCCGACTGGATCGGCATGGGTGGACTCGAGATGCTGAGTGTCCTCCTGCTGGTCGGCTCGTCGTTCTTCGTCGCCTTGATGATCCTGTATCAGGTCGCACAAACGGTCAGTACGGACGGATCGCCCACGCAAACCGCTCCCGAAGGGGGTGACTGATGTCTTCGGGGGAGCGACAGCACAGCGCCGAAAAAACCGGTGATTCCACCGTTACACTGCTGCGTGTGTGGCTGTGATGCTCGTTGCACTCGTCGCGCTCATCTTGGCACTCGGTGTTGCCTCCCGCGTTCTCGCGGACCGACTGCGGATCCCGAGTGTCCTCTTTCTGATCTTCGCCGGGATCGCGATCGGTCCCGAACTGCTCGGTCTCGTCTCTCAGGAGACGTTTGGAGACGGGCTCCCGGCGATGGTCGGTGTCAGTGTCGCGATCATCCTCTTCGAGGGTGGCTATCACCTCCGTCTCGAGAAACTTCGTGAGAGTCCAACAGCGCTGTTTCGACTCACCACCGTCGGCGCAGCGATCACGTGGCTCGGGACGGCTGCCGCCGTCGTTTTCTTCCTCGAGACGAGTCTCGAGGTCGGATTACTCGTCGGCGCGTTGCTGATCGCGACCGGGCCGACGGTTATCGGCCCGATCTTGCAGGTCGTCACCGTCCGGGATCACGTCGCTTCAGTCCTCGAGGGCGAGGGAGTGATCAACGACGTGACGGCGGCGGTGTTGGTGGTCGTCGTCTTCGAGGTCCTTGTTGCAGGTGACGGCAGTCTCGGTCATCTCGTCGTGGATTTCGTCGGGCGGCTGGTCATCGGACTGGCGTTCGGCGCGCTGGTTGCCGGGCTTGTCTGGCTAGCGCTTAGCCGTAGCACCCTCACGCCGAGAACCGGGCCGCTGCACGCGCGATTGATCGTTCTCGCTGGGATCGTCGTCGCATACAGCGGTGCCGAAATCATCGCCAGCGAGACGGGGATCGCCGCCGCTGCCATGGCGGGATTTGCCCTCGGGAATGTCGACCTCCCACACCACGAGGCGGTGATCGACTTTCTCGATGATCTCTCCGTCGTCGTCCTCTCGTTTGTCTTCGTCGCGCTGGCGGCGCTGATCGACTTCGGAGACATCCTCCAACTCGGCATCGCCGGCATCGCCATCGTCGCCGCGATTACACTCGTTCTTCGTCCGGCAGTGATCTATCTCTCGACGACCGCTGAGCGCTTTACGCGCAACGAACGGCTCTTTCTCAGCGCTGTCGGCCCGCGGGGAATCATCCCTGCCAGCGTCGCAACGCTGTTTGCCGTCGAACTGCAGGCGCTTGGCCGCACACAGGAGGCTCAGCTGCTGGCTGGCACCGTTTTCTTGATTATCTTCGCGACGGTCGTCCTCCAGGCCGGCCTCGCACGACAGATCGCAAACTACCTCGAGGTTTCACCAATGCGTACACTCATCGTCGGTGGGGGACGGGTCGGCCTCTCCCTCGCAGAACGGCTCGAACAGGACGGCGAAAACGTGCTGCTCGTCGATGTGGACCCGGATGCGGTCGAAACGGCGCGCAAACGGGGGCTCCGAGCAGTTGAGGGTGACGGCACCGACGCCGACGTCCTCGAGCGCGCCGGCGCGTCGAACGCGAAAACGGTCATCGCGACCACGCCCGACGACGACGTCAACCTACTGGTCTGCCAGCTTTCGAAGACGACCTTCGACATTTCGAAGGTCGCCTCGCGGGTCAACCAGCCGGATAACGTCGACGCCTTCGAATCGCTGGACGTCCGGGCGATTGATCTCTCGATGGCGACGGCGTGGTCGCTCGAGAACGTCTTAGCGCGGCCGTCGCTGTCGGCGTGGATGAACGAACTCGGTCAAAAGGA
>NZ_AOHX01000063.1 GCF_000337735.1 Natronorubrum sulfidifaciens JCM 14089
CCTCCTGTAGCCGATTGAGAAGGTTTTGGGTATGGTCCAGAATCGGTTCCTTCCGTTGTTGGGCGCTTTTCAACCTGTTGTAGTGTTCAATCGTCCTATCCCAACCCCGTTCAAGTGCTGTAGATCGGTCGATCCCACCCTCACGAAGGAGAATATTGTAGATCGCTTGTAGAACAAGGCAAGCATCTTGCTTCATTCGATTGTGTCCCTCACGATAAATCGAGTTCACATACTGCAACTGCAC